>NZ_LDPV02000048.1 GCF_001038425.2 Ornithinibacillus contaminans | reverse complement strand
ACCTATAAGCCACATAAACCGCAACATATAGCTGAAAATGTTTTAAATAGAAAATTCCAAGCCGACTATAACGCGATGGAAGTATTATTAACAGATGTCACTGAATTCAAGTACGGAGTTCATTCGAAAGCATATTTAAGTGCCATCTTGGATTATGGTGAAAATAAAATTGTAGCCTATAAATTATCACGACATAATAACAATGCCTTAGTACGTGATACGGTCACTCAGATTAAAGATACGATTATTCCAATGAAGACATTATTTCATAGTGATCGTGGCTTTCAATACACCTCCCATGGATTTAAAAACTTTGTGGAAGAACACAAAATTATCCAGAGCATGTCACGTGTTGGTAGATGTATTGATAACGGTCCAATGGAGAATTTTTGGGGGATCATCAAGGAAGAGATGTATCGATTAACCACTTATAACACATTTGAAGAATTAGAAAAAGATATTGAGGCTTATATTGAATTTTATAATACAAAGCGCGTGACGTTGAAGATGGGGCTAAGAATTCCAGCATAAGAAAAGCCATGCATGGAATTCATACATGGCACAAAAAATTTGTTTTTTTACCTGTCTACTTGACAGGGGGCAGTTCACATTTGTCATCCTTTTTGTTTGCTTTTTTAGTAACCAATTTAGTGCAATTTCAATATAAATAAACATAAGACTCACCGAAAAGTATGCACCAGTTTCCGGTAACTTCTATACATTTGTGAAAAAATTGTAGTATACTGATTAGGATATTGCATTTTTATACGTTATTATTAAAGGGTTTCGTCAAGTTTATCTTTACATTAACAAACGCTTGTTCTACCATTAAAGATATGAAAGTTTATGGTTTAAGTGAAAGGAGCAATCATAATTGGACAAGACATCATTACATTACTCCGATGATTCAATTCAAGTACTAGAGGGTCTTGAGGCTGTTCGGAAACGACCTGGTATGTATATTGGGAGCACAGATCACCGCGGATTACATCATCTTGTATTTGAAATTGTTGATAATGCCGTCGATGAGGCGTTAAATGGTTACGGAAATGTTATCAATGTTACGATACATACAGATAATAGTATTTCAGTAGAGGACAGCGGACGAGGTATGCCGACTGGAAAGCATAGTACTGGTAAATCGACACTAGAAGTTATTTTTACCGTGCTACATGCTGGTGGTAAGTTTGGGCAAGGCGGTTATAAGACTAGTGGAGGCTTACACGGTGTTGGAGCCTCTGTTGTAAATGCTTTATCCGAGTGGCTAGAGGTTACTACCCACCGAGATGGTGAAGTATATTACCAGCGTTTTGAAAACGGTGGTGCCCCGGTTGGGAACATTAAAAAGATAGGGACAACCAAAAAAACGGGATCGTTAATACACTTCAAGCCAGATGCTAGCATTTTTTCAACTACTGTATTCGATTTTGAAACAATTTCAGAACGACTTCGTGAAGCTGCGTTCTTATTAAAAGGCTTAAGAATCGAATTAACAGATGAGCGTACTGAAGAAAAAGAAGTATATGAATATCCAGAAGGCTTAAAAGCATTTGCAAAATACGTCAATGAAGATAAGGACATCTTACATGAAGTTGTTTTCTTTGAGGGAGAGCAACAAGGGATTGAAGTAGAATTTGCATTCCAATTTAATGATGGCTATGCAGAAAGTATGTTATCCTTCGTTAACCATGTACGGACAAAAGATGGCGGAACACATGAGTCAGGTGCACGTTCTGCGATAACAAGAATTTTCAATGATTATGCTAGAAGAACGAGTTTGCTAAAAGAAAAAGATAAGAATTTAGAAGGTACCGATATTCGTGAAGGATTAACCGCTATAGTATCGGTTCGAATTCCAGAAGAAAAGCTGCAATTTGAAGGGCAAACTAAAGGGAAGCTAGGTACGTCAGAAGCGCGATCGGCAGTCGATGCAGTTGTATCGGAAAAGCTTAATTTCTTCCTAGAAGAGAATTCTGATATTGCTGGTACCTTAATCAAAAAAGCAATTAAAGCAAAAGAAGCACGTGAAGCAGCACGAAAAGCACGCGAAGACGCTAGAAGTGGTAAGAAAAAGCGTCGTAAAGATACGATTCTCAGTGGGAAACTTACACCGGCGCAATCAAAGAATCCGCAGAAGAATGAGCTGTATCTAGTGGAGGGAGACTCTGCAGGTGGGTCTGCTAAGCAAGGCAGAGACCGCAAATTCCAAGCAGTATTGCCGCTTCGAGGTAAAGTAATTAATACGGAGAAAGCTAAAATTCAAGATGTATTTAAGAATGAGGAAATTTCAACCATTATCCATACGATTGGTGCTGGAATTGGTGGGGACTTTACATTAGAGGACGTAAATTATGATAAAGTAATCATCATGACGGATGCGGATACCGATGGTGCCCATATCCAAGTATTATTGTTAACGTTCTTTTACCGTTATATGAGACCGTTAATTGAGGCAGGTAAAGTATATATCGCATTACCACCTTTGTATAAGGTTTCTAAAGGAACGGGTAAGAAAGAACAGACTGTTTACGCATGGGATGATGACGAGATGCGAAAAGCAGTTAGCCAATTTAAGAACGGATATGTTATTCAGCGCTACAAGGGTCTTGGTGAAATGAACGCTGATCAGCTATGGGAAACGACAATGAACCCGGAAACTAGAACATTAATCCGTGTAACGATTGATGATATTGCGCGCGCAGAACGTCGTGTAACAACATTGATGGGTGATAAAGTAGAACCAAGAAGAAAATGGATTGAATCAAATGTAGCCTTTGGCCTTGAGGATGATCCGAATATTTTAGAAAATGATAAGATACATTCATAATACGAACAAGACCTACGGATTGATAAGGGGGGAATGACTTGTCAGAGTCAGAAAAATTTCTAGATCTTCCATTAGAAGAAGTAATCGGAGATCGATTTGGTAGATATAGTAAATATATTATTCAAGATCGTGCTTTGCCAGATGCCAGAGATGGTTTGAAGCCAGTACAACGTAGAATTCTGTATTCTATGTTCAAAGAAAAAAATACACATGATAAGCATTTTCGTAAGTCAGCTAAAACAGTTGGGTATGTTATTGGTAACTACCATCCACATGGTGATTCCTCTGTTTATGATGCAATGGTACGTTTAAGCCAGGATTGGAAAGTGCGAAATGTATTAGTTCAAATGCATGGTAACAATGGTAGTGTGGATGGTGATCCACCAGCAGCGATGCGTTATACAGAGGCAAGACTATCGAGCATTGCTTCTGAACTACTTCGTGACATCAACAAAGGAACGGTCGATTTTATCCCGAACTTTGATGATACAGATGAGGAACCTGTAGTATTTCCTGCTAAGTTTCCCAATCTATTAGTAAATGGTTCTACTGGTATTTCTGCGGGTTATGCAACAGATATACCACCACATAATTTGGGAGAGGTTATTGATGCAGTTATTAAACGTATTGATAATCCTGAAGTATCGATTGACCAGTTGATGAAGGTTTTAAAAGGTCCAGATTTTCCAACAGGTGGTATTATTCAAGGTGTTGAGGGAATCCGTAAAGCGTATGAGACCGGTAAAGGCAAGATTGTTCTACGTGGAAAAGCCACCATCGAAACAATTCGTGGAAACCGTGAACAAATCGTAATTGACGAAATACCGTATGAGGTCAATAAAGCTTTGCTAGTGAAGAAAATCGATGAGTTGCGATTAGACCGAAAAGTCGAAGGTATTGCAGAAGTCCGTGATGAAACAGACCGGACAGGGCTTCGGATTGTCATTGAGTTGAAGAAGGAAGTAAATAGTGAAGGGGTACTTAACTTCCTGTACAAGAATACAGATTTACAAGTAACATACCATTTCAATATGGTTGCAATACAGGATAAGACTCCGAAGCTAATGTCATTAACCCAAATGCTAGATGCTTATATTCAGCACCAAAAAGAGGTCGTAACTAGATCTACTAATTATGATTTGAAGCATGCAAAAGATCGTGCACATATTGTTGAAGGTCTTATTAAAGCGATATCGATTTTGGATGAATTGATTGAAATAATTCGGGCATCAAAGGATAAGCAAGATGCTAAAAATCAAATTATGCAAAAGTATGGGTTCACAGAAAGACAAGCTGAAGCGATTGTTATGCTACAGCTTTATCGCTTAACCAATACGGATATTACTGCACTTCAAAAAGAAGCAGATGAGCTACGTACGAAGATCGCGGAACTTGAAGCTATTTTAGCGAGTGAACAGAAGCTTTTTCAAACGATTAAAGACGATTTGAAAGATATGAAGAAACAATTTGCTGATCGTCGAAGAACTGTTATTGAAGAAGAAATTCAAGAGTTAACAATTGATATTGAGGTAATGGTCGCTAGTGAGGATGTTCTTATTTCTGCAACGAAGGAAGGATATATCAAGCGTACTAGCATTCGTTCCTATGCCGCTTCAAATGGAGAGGACTTGGCAATCAAGGACGATGATCACTTAGTCGGGCTAATCGAAGCGAATACAACGGATAAATTATTGCTATTTACGAATAAAGGTAAATATCTCTATATCCCAGTTCATGAATTACCAGATATTCGTTGGAAGGATATCGGACAACATATTTCAAATATCGTCCAGATTGATAAGGATGAATATATTGTTCACTGTGCTCCCGTACGAGAATTTAAAGACGATGATTATTTAATCTTCTTTACGAAGAATGGTATGGTAAAACGAAGTGAGCTTAAAATCTATGAGGCACAACGTTATTCAAAAGCACTTATCGCATTGAATTTGAAGAAGGATGATGAGGTTGTTAGCGTGTGTCAGACAAAAGGATTCTCCGATGTCTTTATTGCATCCAATAAAGGCTATGGATTATGGTACCATGAATCGGATATTCCAGTTGTTGGTCAACGAGCAGCTGGTGTAAAGGCGATTCAATTAAAAGACGGTGAATTTGTCGTCGGTGGACAGGTATTTGATGATTTATCAGAGCCATCATTAGTCGTGATTACCCAACGTGGTGCATGCAAACGTATGAAGTTACGTGAATTTGAGAAAACAAGTCGAGCAAAACGTGGTTTAATAATGTTGCGAGAGCTTAAAAATAAACCACATCGAATTGTTGGATTCTTTGCAACACATGAAAATGATACGATTTGCTTCACAACAACCAAGGGAGAAACTCATCAAATCTTCCCATTAGAATTATCAACAAGTGATCGTTATAGCAACGGCTCATTTGTAATTGATGCAGATACACAAGGGGAAGTCGTAGAAGTATGGAAAGAAGCTACCTACGAAAAACCGTTTGATCCTACAATTGAATAGCCCAGACACATGAGGTAGGCTGTTACGTATAACAGTCTACCTTTTATTTAGTATTCATTTGAAACTTATTTTATTCGGCAATCGTCAAAAGGTAAACTATTTGTAGTATGGAAAAGAGGGGAGTTATGGAAAAACATAAAGAAGCTATACTAGAAGAAATTATGATAGAACACGGCAATGACTTGGTCCGGTTAGCAGTTAATTATGTAAAGGATAGAGAAACTGCAAAGGATATGGTTCAGAATACGTTTATAAAATGCTATGAAAACCTGGATAACTTTAGATATGAGTCATCGATAAAAACATGGCTGTATCGAATTACGATTAACCAGTGTAAAGACTATCTAAAGAGCTGGAATTACCGAAAAATCCAAGCTAAAAACTATATTGAAAATGTGGGCGTCTCTAAGCTAATTTCTACCGAAGAAACAATTATCAAGATGGAAGAATCAAAGGAAATGAAAGATTATATCTTTTCGTTACCACCAAAATATCGTGAAGTGCTTTTTCTATATTATTATAAGTCTTTATCCATTAGCGAAATAGCCGACATTACAGAACTCAAGGAAAACACCATTAAAACAAGATTAAAAAGAGCAAAAGAAAGGTTGAAACTATTAATGGAGGAGGTAACTGTATATGGATAATAAGTTTGATAAAGAAATATTTTCGCATTTTGACGAAGAAGACTTGGAGTTTACGGGGGAAGACAGAGAAGAAACCTTACGAAAAATTCAGATGAGGAAACATAGGAAAAGTAACAAATTCATTCCTATCGGCAAAAAGTACATACCTCCAACATTAGGTACCATTATGGTCTTCATCCTAGCAATTGGAGTACTGTTTTCAAGTTTATCTGCAGAAGATAATAATAATGATAAACAAACTTCCCTTCAAGGAGATTTATCTTTCTCTGCCTTATTAATAGGAGAAGATGCGATTAGTCATCGCAGCAATATAAATATTTTACTAACTTATAATAGTGGTAAAAAAAGTGTTAAAATCATACCACTTTCTCGAAACACATATGTTCAGCTATTTAATGAGAATGGAAAAATGCTTGGAAATGATAAATTAGGAAATGTGCTTCCTTATACGTCACCAGAATCAGTATTATCTACAGCATCGAATCTAGTCGGATTTCCCATTGATTATTATGCGGTTTTTCCAGAAAAAGATGTCTTAGAAAAAGTCGGTTCATTTCATGATAAGGAAATGGATAGTATTTATCAACTTATAAATACAATATCCTTTTCACAGGCAATGAGTATCATTGAAGACAGTGAAACCAATTTCCCAAGTGATCTACTTAATCAATTTTACAGGATGGATCACACCGAACTTTCTATTCAAACAATTGATATAGAAAAAGGATTAGAAGAAAAGATGATTAATGGAATCTATTACGTTGAAATTAATCAAAGTTATTTAGAAGAACTATCCAATCAATTACAGCATCATTTGGGTGAGAATTAAACATTAAATTCATTGGCCTCCATAAATACGAGGCTTTTTGTTTTCTCGTTTCAATTTTCTAAATTAATTTGCAACAATATGGTAGTATTAGACTAGTGATTTATTAAATTATATCAATTAGCAGGAACACATTACAGGTGGGGTTATTTATGACGACCAATTGGTTAAATTGTTCAATTAACATCAAAGAATTCGTATTGCACATTCTTAACGAGACGAAAGGAATACTCAAAACAAATTTTAGTGGATTCTATTTACACGGTTCCTTAGCAATGGGAGGTTTTAACCCAAAGTGTAGTGATATTGATATTTTAATAGTCACAAACAAAGCAATCACTAACGATACGAAAAAGAATTTAGCTCATTTATTTCTAACATACTCAGCTAATCCATTTCCAGTTGAAGTAAGTATTTTGGCTAAAGAACAGTTAGAAACTTGGAAGCATCCTTTCCCATATGAATTTCATTATAGCGAGTATTGGAGAAAGCGATATGAGGATGAATTAGCATCCGGAGTTGATCACTATTTAACGAAAGAAGTAAAGACGGATGTTGATTTAGCTGCGCATATAATGGTATTACGAAACAGGGGAATTTGTCTTGAAGGAAAAGCAATAGATACGATTTTTCCTAGTGTTCCACATTCTGATTTTCTATCCTCCATTATGGACGACTTTCAAGCGTGTGTGAAAAATATTGAAAAAGATCCAGTTTACTGTACCCTAAATTTATTGCGCGTGTTTTGGTATTTGAAAGAAGGGACCATTTCATCAAAGCTAGAGGCGGGGAGTTGGGGTATCCATGTATTGCCAAAAGAGATGCAGAACACCATTCAAAAAGTCGTTACTAAATATTCTGGTTTAAATCAAGCTTATGAGTTTGAGAAAGCAGAGCTTATGAAAATAAAAGACTATATTGTAAAACAAGTTTATGCGTTTCTTAGATAAGGTGTGGGTCTTTTTAATAAAGGGGGATTAGCTGTATATGAAGAATCAAAAACCATACGTCATAGCAATCGCTGCTGTGTCAGGCGGAGGAAAAACAACAATAACGAAACTCTTAGGCGAGAGACTAACTAATTCGAAGGAGCTGTATTTCGATGATTATGATTTTGCAGGTCCTGAGGATATTATCGACTGGGTGGAAAGAGGTTCTAATTACGATGAATGGGATCTGACTCCTTTCGTTAGTGAGATAGAGAAATTACTTTCAGAACCATTAGACTACCTTATAATAGATTTTCCATTTGCCTATAAACATTCACAGATGAATGAATTAATCGATTCAGCCATATTTATTGATACACCTTTGGATATCGCGTTAACTAGGCGTATAGTAAGAGATTACCAGAACAGTACAAGAGAACGAATTCTAACAGAAATGGAGCATTTGCAATACATGGAAGAAAAGGCTATCTAGAAATGTTAAAAACAATTAAACCTAATTCTGACGTGGTAATTGATGGTACACAATCATTACCAGAAATTATAAAAGACATAGTTGATGCTATTACAGGGATAGATAGGAAGTAACACTAATGCTAGGATTATCAATTTTTTAAATACGGAATAGGAGATCCCATCATTTGAGGTTCAATCCATTCGAGTGTATAAAGAATTTGCATCATATATATAGACATACCATTAATGTGTAGCAATACTAAAAAAACTAACTAACCGACTCGTATCTTTTTCCATCTTTTAATATTCCGAAAAATATGATAAGGTAAAATGGAGATTTAGAGAGGAGGGCTACTGACGGATTTACGAAATAAAATTATTCATGCTTCCCTACACTTATTTGAAAAACATGGTTACCACGGTGTTACCGTGAACCAAATTGTCGACAGCATTGGAACCTCTAAAGGAGGATTCTACCACCACTTTACATCGAAGGATGAACTTCTATTTGTTATTCATGACACATTTATCACCTATGTGCTTGAGAAAGCAACTGCTGCAAAAAATACTTATCATACTCCAACTAAGAGACTACACGCAATTATCAAAAGTTTTGTACAAGTGTTTGATTTATACAAACCGCATATTTCAGTTTTTTACCAAGAAAACATTTATCTAAAATCAGATTATCAAGAATTAATTAAGAAAAAACGTGACCAATTTAAAGATATCATCGTTGAAACGATCCAGGAAGGAAAAATAACCGGAGAATTTCGTCAGGATTTAATCGCCGACATAACTGGTATGGCAATACTTGGCATGGTCAATTGGACGTATAAATGGTATAAAAAGTCTGGTGAAAAGACGATCGATGAAATTGGTGACATTTATGTAGAGTTAATAATGCGAGCTGTTTTAAACCAACAAAATGTAAGCGCTATTACGGAATGGCATATGGTTGAATAGCGTTTGATAAGCATGGATTTATTGAAAAGACAGACCAACCAGTCGGTCTTACATACCTTTCGTTAAAAAGGAGGATATTTATGGATTTTAATCTATCGAAAGAACAAACGATGATTCGCAAGATGGTACGTGACTTTGCAGAAGAGGTTATTAAACCAAGAACTATTGAAATTGATACAGAAGCAAAGTTTCCGCTCGATATATTTAAACAAATGGGGGAGCTTGGCTTATTAGGCATCCCTTTCCCAGAAACTTATGGTGGATCCGGTGGGGATACATTGTCCTATGCTATTGCCGTAGAAGAAATTGGTCGTATTTGCGGAAGTACTGGGTTAAGCTATGCCGCTGCTGTATCGCTTGGTGCTAGCCCTATTTATTATTTTGGTACAGAAGAACAAAAGGAAAAATTCCTAGTGCCACTAGCACAAGGGAAGGCTTTAGGTGCATTCGGATTAACCGAGCCAAATGCTGGTTCAGATGCTGGTGGTACGAAAACAACCGCCACTGAAGATGGTGACGATTATGTGATTAATGGCGAGAAGTGCTTCATTACAAATGCGAGCTTTGCAGAAACCCTTATCGTGACGGCTGTCACTGGAAAAAATGAAAAAGGGAGAAATATCATATCTGCCATAATCGTTCCAACAAATACAGAAGGTGTTACGATCACAAGTAACTATGACAAGATGGGTGTGCGAGGTTCAGATACAGCCCAAATAGTACTGGAAAATGTTCGCGTACCAAAGGCGAATTTATTGGGGGATCCGCAAAAAGGTTTTAGTCAGTTCTTATATACGTTGGATGGTGGCAGAATCTCCATTGCAGCATTAGGTCTTGGTATCGCACAAGCATCGTTGGAAAAAGCATTACACTATGCCAAGGAACGAAAACAATTTGGCAAGACAATTTCTAATTTCCAAGCTATCCAATTTAAACTAGCCGATATGGCAATGGAAGTGGAATTGGCGAGGAATATGGTGTATAAAGCTGCATGGTTAAAGGATAACGATATGCCTTTCACAAAGGAATCTGCCTACGCAAAATTATTCGCAACGGAAACGGCCTTTCGTGCGGCAAATCAAGCTATCCAAATACATGGTGGATACGGCTACATGCGTGAATATGAAGTAGAGCGCTACTTGCGTGATGCGAAGTTACTGGAAATTGGCGAAGGTACCTCAGAAGTACAGCGGCTGGTAATTGCTAGACAGTTAGGGTGCTAGTACTAAACGTATAGAATGCTAGCCTTGAGAGGAGTGATAACATGATAACGAAAATTCTAATCGCAAACCGTGGTGAAATTGCTGCAAGGATTATCCGAACGTGTAAGCAAATGAACATCCAGACAGTTGCCGTCTATTCGGAGGCAGATCAGAAAGCACCGTTTGTCAAAATGGCTGATGAAAGCTATTTACTTGGTCCATCACGTGTGCAAGAAAGCTATTTAAATGTGGATAAAATTTTAGAAATCGCCAAAGAATCCGGTGCCGATGCTATCCATCCGGGCTATGGATTTTTAAGTGAAAATGGAAGCTTTGCCCGAAAGTGTGAAGCTGTTGGCATTACATTCATCGGACCGTCTAGTAGTGTAATAGAAATGATGGGAAGTAAGATAGAAGCTAGAAAAGCGATGAAAAAGGCGAATGTTCCCATTGTGCCAGGAACGGAAGAAGCAATTCAATCTGTGGAGGAAGCAGTAGAGATTGCTAAGACAATCGGCTATCCTATTATGTTAAAAGCATCAGCTGGTGGTGGCGGTATTGGGATGCAGGTAGTTTACAATGACGCTGAACTGGAAAAAGCATTCCATAGCAATGCGAAGCGTGCAGAAAATTTCTTTGGTGATGGCGCCATGTTTTTGGAAAAGAAAATTGAAGGTGCTCGTCATATTGAAATTCAAGTTTTAGCGGATCAACATGGGAATGCGATCCATTTATTTGAACGAGAATGCTCCATCCAACGTCGTAATCAAAAGGTTCTTGAGGAAGCACCATCGCCCTTTATTACACAGGAGACTAGAAGTCAAATGGGTATGGCCGCCACCTACGCAGTAAAGGCTATCGGTTATACCAATGCAGGTACACTGGAATTCTTAGTGGATCAGGAACAGAATTTTTACTTTTTGGAAATGAATACGCGTATCCAAGTGGAGCATCCTGTGACAGAAGAAATTACAGGATTGGATATCGTAGAGGCACAGATTAAGATAGCAAATGGTGAATTGTTAGGGATAGAACAGGAGGAAGTGACCATAAATGGTCATGCCATTGAAGCGAGAATTTATGCCGAAGATCCAATTACTTTCTTCCCGTCACCGGGTCATCTAACAACTTATGATATTCCGGTTGGAGATAATATTCGCTTAGAAACCGCTGTAACTAGTGATTATGATGTAACACCGTTTTATGATCCGATGATCAGTAAGCTGATTGTTCACGGCGAAACAAGAACAGCAGCCATTAACACCTTAAAGAAAACACTAGCGAAAACGACGATTGAAGGTATCAAAACCAATGTTCCACTCTTGCGTGAAATCGTAACCCACAAGGCATTTCAACGTGGAGATACCAGAACAGGATTTATCGAGGAACATATCAAACCTGTAAAAAAATAGCATACGAGGAGGATATAAATATGGTAGAAGTAAAAGCAATCATGGCAGGGAATGTATGGAAGGTATTAGTGGGAGTAGGAGATACAGTTGAGGAAGAACAGGATATTGTCATCCTAGAATCAATGAAAATGGAAATACCAATCGCGGCTGATGAAGCGGGTACAGTCAAGGAATTGAAAGTGGCAGAGGGTGACTTTGTCAATGAGGGTGACGTCATTGCAATTCTAGAATCATAGACTAATAGCTTTACAAGGTCTAAAAATCATCATTAAGGAGGTACATATGTCCCAATTAATAGATGTTGAGATTATCCATGATCATATCGCATTGATTACACTTAATCGACCTGAAGCGGCAAATGCAATGAGCAAAGCATTGCTAACGGCGTTAAAACAATCATTAGAAGCTATCAATCAACAGGAATCTATATACTGTGTCATTCTTACTGGAAATGGGGAAAAGGCATTTTGTGCTGGAGCTGATTTGAAGGAAAGGCGTGGTATGTCCAATGAGCAAGTAATCGAAGCAGTTCGATTAGTCGGTGATACTGTCAATGCAGTGGAAGCAATGAAGATGCCTGTAATCGCAGCAATCAATGGTGTTGCATTTGGTGGTGGTCTGGAATTAGCACTAGCATGTGATATCCGTATTGCTAGTGAACAAGCAAAAATGGGGTTAACAGAAACCTCACTAGCCATTATTCCAGGGGCAGGTGGAACACAGCGTTTACCACGATTAATTGGCATTGGCAGAGCAAAACAATTAATATTTACGGCCAAATCCCTATCAGCAACAGAGGCGCAATCAATCGGATTAGTGGAAGTAGTAACTAACAGGGAAACATTACTTGACGAGGCGATTGAAATGGCATTGGCAATTGCTAAGAACGGACCAATTGCGATTCAACTTGCCAAAAAAGCAATCAATCAAGGAGCACAAACCGATATCGTAACCGGGCTAGAAATAGAGAATTTATGTTATCAACAAACGATACCTACCCAGGATCGCTTGGAAGGACTTCAGGCATTTAAGGAAAAGCGTAAACCGCTGTATCAAGGAAAATAAGTTAGGAGGTACATGATGTCCTATATAGAAGAATTACAGAAGTGGATTCAACAGATTGAAAAGGGTGGACAGGAAAAATACCATCATAAAAACGCAGAACAAGGAAAGTTATTTGTTCGCAAACGATTAGAATTATTATTCGATGAAGATATGGATATAGAAGATGCGTTTTTTGCGAATTGCATGGATGACTCACTTCCTTCTGATGGCGTTGTAACCGGTATTGGAAAAATAAATGGTCAAGATGTTTGTGTCATGGCTAATGATTCAACCGTTAAGGCTGGTTCATGGGGAAAAAGAACGGTGGAAAAAATTCTCCGTATCCAGGAAACTGCCACCTCATTAGAATTACCGATGCTATATTTGGTTGACTCTGCAGGAGCAAGAATTACCGATCAGATTGAAATGTTTCCTGGTAGAAGAGGTGCAGGAAGAATTTTTCATAATCAAATTAAACTCTCTGGCCGTGTTCCACAGGTTTGTCTATTATTCGGGCCATCAGCAGCCGGAGGAGCGTATATTCCTGCATTCTGCGATATTGTAATCATGGTGGAAGGAAATGCCTCCATGTACCTAGGGTCGCCGCGTATGGCTGAAAAGGTAATCGGTGAGAAAGTGACTTTAGAAGAAATGGGTGGAGCTAGAATGCACTGCACGGTTTCTGGAGTCGGGGATGTTTTAGTTAAAACAGAGCCAGAGGCAATTGCATATGCACGAAATTATTTAACGTTTTTCCCGAAGAATTTCCGGGAAAAGCCAACTCCGATACAGCCTAAGAATGTAAAGCAATTTGAGAAAACAATTGCGGAATTAATTCCAGAAAATCAGAATGCACCATTTAACATGTATGAGTTGATTAATCGTTTAATTGATGAAGACAGTTTTTGTGAAATCAAAAAGAAGTTTGCTCCAGAGCTTATTACTGGATTAGCAAGATTAAATGGAAGCGCGATTGGTATTATTGCTAACCAGCCGAAAATGAAGGGTGGCGTACTTTTTTCGGATTCCGCTGACAAAGCAGCTAAATTCATTCAATTATGTGATGCGTTTCATATACCGTTATTATTTTTAATGGATGTACCAGGGTTTATGATTGGGACAAAAGTAGAACGAGCGGGAATTATTCGCCATGGAGCAAAAATGGTTGCTGCGATGAGTGAGGCTACTGTTCCAAAAATCTCGGTTATCGTCCGAAAAGCATATGGTGCTGGACTGTATGCGATGGCTGGGCCTGCTTTTGAGCCAGACTGCTGTATTGCTTTACCAACCGCCCAAATTGCCGTGATGGGTCCTGAAGCGGCTGTTAATGCAGTTTACGCAAATAAAATTGCTGCGTTACCTGAGGAAGAGCGAGAGCAATTTATTAAAGAAAAACAGGATGAATATCGTGATGACATCGATATTTATCGTTTAGCAAGTGAAATGGTAGTTGATGCCGTCATCGAACCATCGAAATTAAGAGAAGAGTTAATCAATCGTTATCGAATTTACGAGGCAAAGAATGTTACCTTTACGGAGCGAAAACATGGTGTTTATCCAGTGTAGTATAGAAGATTTTTGTCGGAAGCTAGGAGACAATACTCTCTTCCGAAAAATAACTTTGGCCATTTAGCCAAAGTTATTTTTATTTTACAAAAAAACAGACAACAATACTAATTGACCATAATATTATTATGTTAACAAGGTTCAAGTCGATTATGTACTACTATTTATTTTTTCATGATAATCTTAAAGTAATGTAACGTGGAAAAGAGGGGAAGTTAATGGATGGACGAGACTATCGTAACGCTTTAGGCAAATTTGCAACAGGAATTACTGTCGTTGCGACCGAATATAACGAGGAAATTGTGGCAATGACTGTTAATGCGTTCATGTCCGTATCCTTAGATCCAAGGTTAATCGCGATAGCGATTGATCAAAAAGCGACCATGTATCCGGTGCTCCAGAAAACGAAGCAGTTCGGAATTAGTATCTTAGCTGAAGAACAAGAATTGCTATCGAAGGAATTTGCCAAGCATGGTAGATCTGATGAAGCTGTTTCCTTTCATATACGTGACAATGTTCCTGTCTTGGAGGATGCACTTGCAACATTTTCATGTCGGATAGTTGACAGCATCCAAGCCGGGGATCATCTACTATTTATTGCACAGGTTCTTAATTATACGGTTTCCGATGGTGAACCAGCCATTTTTTACAGTGGGAAATACCGAAATCTCACATGAAATAAGTTGGATGCAATGGTAAATCTTTGCTCAGACAATACTTTTAAAATAAGGTGATCAGATGAAAGTACAAGATTTTATGATAACTGATGTCATTAGTGTACGTGGAAATACAACTGTACGGGAGCTATTACAAATATTGGTTGCGAATAAAATAGGCGGAGTGCCTGTTGTTGGAGAATCAAATGAGCTAGTAGGGGTTATAAGTGATGGTGATGTGATTCGTTACTTGAATCCTAGCAGTAGAACTGTTTTCGATATGTTCGCTATTGTTATGGTTACGGAAAGAGAGAAGCTTTCAGAAAAGCTTATCTATACATTGAATGAACCAGTTTCCGTCATTATGAAGTCACGCGATATAAAAACACTTCGACCAGATAATGATTTGGAAGATGCACTACAAATATTTTCCCGCCATCGCTTTAAAAAACTTCCGGTTGTGGATAAGACCAATACCGTTGTTGGGGTTATCAGTAGGGGAGATTTGTTAAGACATATTACTACAGCGTATATACTGCCTGATTAAAAGCCACTTTTCTATGAGTGGTTTTTTTATTTTGCTTTATAAAGAAATGTCGTCTTCGATAGTAGTAATGCCAATGCCGAATACGATATAATATAGGGGAAACGGAAATAAAGGGGACATTTTATCGTGAGGGCAGTAAGACAGAATCATGTAATAGAAAATGAACAATTAAGCGGTTTGTACCATGTTATGCACGAACATGGTGATGTTATAAATGCTAGAAAAATACTGGATTTATTTTTAAAAAAGGAAAAGAACGAATTTGTTCTCAGCTTTGCTGGCCATTTTTCTGCTGGAAAATCATCCATGATTAATGCATTAATGGGGACGGAGATTTTACCGAAAAGTCCTATACCAACGAGCGCGAACATTGTTAAACTTACTTCTGGTGAAGCTGTTGCGCGGGTTTATTTTCATCAAGAAGATCCTATAGAATTTAATGAACCATATGATATGGACATGATTAAGGAATATTGTAAGGACAAGGATACGATAACAAAGATAGAAATTAGTACAAGCAAACAAATCATCCCCCAAAATAGTGCTATTCTGGATACACCTGGGATTGACGCAGCTGATGATACGGATCGGCTAATAACCGAATCCTCATTACACCTGGTCGATGTACTGTTTTATGTGATGGACTATCACCATGTTCAATCCGAAGTAAATCTTTATTTTCTAAAAAAAATCCAAGTGATGAATATTCCTTATTATATAATTATCAATCAGATTGATAAACACAATGAGGCTGAAATTCCTTTTCAAGCATTCGAGAAGAGTATCAAACAAACGTTTGATTCATGGAATCTGACACCAGAATTGATCTATTATTCCTCCTTACTAACGAGTGATAAGGAGCATAACCAATTCCCAGAAATTCAACAAAAGGTAGATGTGATACTACGAGAAGAACGGATATCACGTTTAGATGCATCGGTTAGAAATGTAATGGAAGCTCATATTAAGTTTTTACATGAACAAATGGATGAAGCGATAACCGCTATTTCTATTGAGGATTCAAACTATGAGGATGTCGTGAATCAATTAAAATCGGTAGATGCTGCTATAGATGCGTTAACGAAAAAATGTGACCACGTTGAAAAAGATTTTAATGAGGCTGTCGAACAAACATTAAAAAACGCCTACTTAATGCCTGCGGTTATCCGAGACAAAGCATTATTACTTTTAGAATCACAACAAAAGGAATTTAAAGTAGGTCGATTTGCGTCCAAGAGGAAAACAGATGAGGCAAGAGAAACCCGATTACAAGATTTTCTGGCTAGTCTCCAGGAAAGTATGCAAGCAAATATCGAATGGAAATTACGTGATAAGTTCCATTCCTTATTACAACAATACAACATGAAGGATAATGAACTATATACAGCTGCACAAGAAATCAGTATTAGCTTTGGACAGCAGCAACTCTTAGAACTCATCAAAAAAGGTGCTAAAGTAAGCGGTGATGCTGTCCTTCATTATACGAATGATGTTAGTCAAGCAATAAAAACAAACTACCGAAAAGCTGCCCGTAATTTGTTGATACGTATACAAGAAGTCATGACAGAAGCAATAACTACAGAGATAAATCAACTAAATGAAATAAGAAATGACTATGAGAAACAATTACAGGCACATCACACGTACAATGAGATTCGTGAAGCATATCAGGAACGGATTAATCACGTAGTAGAGCAGTTGTTTCATCCGACTTTTTCAGACGATTTGGCTGACATCCGTGATCTGGTCCAGCAAGAATTTCGGATGGGAACGACTAATATGCTGGATCGTCCAGCCTCCATAAAGGAAACAGAGAGAAACGATCAAACTAATTCCACGATATCAGTAAATGATACACCAACCTTTAATCGAGTAGTGGAAGCAATTCATAAAACCATTCAAACAATAGAGGGACTGGTGGGATTCGATGCGATTATACAGGATTTAACAGAGAAAAAAAACAGATTAGAGAACCGGACGCTCACTATAGCATTGTTTGGTGCATTTAGTGCAGGTAAATCATCATTTGCCAATGCATTAATCGGGGAAGGATTACTACCAGCATCACCAAATCCAACCACTGCTGTGATTAACCGAATTGTACCACCTACACAGCAATATTCACATGGTAGTGTTAGGATTCAGTTAAAGGATGAGCACACACTTTTACAGGATTTAGCAGTCATCTTAAAGCATTTATCACCACCTAACACGGAAAATTTAGGCGAATTAATTGGCTGGATGGTTACTAATGATGTTCAGCATAGTCAAGAATTAAGTACAATGTATCAGGCTTATTTAGCTGCAGTAATGATTGGATATGATGAGCACAAGGACATAATCGGTGATGAGATAACAATTACGCTGAATGATTTCTCTAGCTATGTAACGGATGAGACAAAAGCATGTTATGTGGAATCAATTGACCTATATTATGATTGTTCAATCACTAGAAAAGGTATTACATTAGTGGACACTCCTGGAGCCGACTCCGTTAATGCGAGACATACGAATGTTGCCTTCGACTATATCAAAAATGCCGATGCAATCCTATATGTCACGTATTATAACCATGCTTTAACAAAGGCAGACCGTGACTTTGTTTTGCAACTAGGAAGGGTTAAGGATTCGTTTCAGTTGGATAAAATGTTCTTTATTCTTAATGCAGCTGATTTAGCAAAGGATCAAGCTGAATTGAACCTTGTTTGCGAGTATGTAGAAGAGCAATTATTGAAATTAGGCGTTAGAAATGCACGTATATTTCCCGTTTCTAGCAAGCAATCTTTGGAGGAAAAGCTTCAAGAGTATCCAGTAAATAAACAAATGCAACGATTCGAATCAACTTTTTATACCTTTTTAGAACAAGAATTAGCTCAATTGGTTATCGAGTCAAGTATTCTTGATCTCAAGCGAACAAGAAACATACTCGAAAACTTGATAGCAAAAGCAAACCTAAATCAGCAGGAAAAAGAACGATATAAGCAAGCATTACGAGATAAGCAAAGCAAGCTCATTGAGTTTGTTACATCAGGAGAAACAACACTCTATGAGGAGAAAATATCTCAAAAGATTACAAAACAATTGCATTATGTAGTGGAAAGAGTTGGAATCCGCTTCCATGATATGTTTAAAGATTCTTTTAATCCTACTACGGTTACAGAATCGGGAAAAAATGCTAGTTACCAGTTGCAAAAGAATATGGTAAACTTACTGGACGGGGTAGGATATGAGCTTCTTCAAGAGGTACGTGCCGTTTCATTACGAATTGAAGCCTATCTAAACGAACAACTGGCAGATCTCCTAACGTATTATCAGCAACATACACATGAGGTGAATCAGGATTTTACGTTTTCTTCTTCTGTATCGATGGAAATTAAGACGCCAGAATATAGCTTGCCACTTACGGCAGTGGATATTAACACCTATCAAAAGGCCTTAGACCTATTTAAAGGTACTAAATCCTTTTTCGAAAAAAATGAAAAAGAAAAAATGAAGGATGCTCTATATGTCGCATTACTTCCAGAGATAAAGGCGTTTATTTCTGATAGTAATCGGTTAATGGATACCCATTACGGTA
Organism: Ornithinibacillus contaminans; assembly: GCF_001038425.2. Lineage (GTDB taxonomy): Bacteria > Bacillota > Bacilli > Bacillales > Amphibacillaceae > Ornithinibacillus > Ornithinibacillus contaminans. The sequence goes on along the minus strand of NZ_LDPV02000048.1, from coordinate 34,520 downwards.
ACGAATGGAACAAACTTGTAGTGGAGCAGAAAAGTTCGATATGTCATGCTATTAATCAATATACAGAAGCAAACATTGCCTTAATGGAAGATAATCTGAATACAGCTCAACTGGAAGATAAACACCAACGATTAAACGAAGTTCTGATCGAATTTAACTAAGGGACGTGTATTAAATGAAACAAACTATTTTACTAGTGGATGGCATGGCATTATTGTTTCGTGGCTTTTTTGCAACTTCATTCCGCGGGAATTTTATGGTTAATTCCAAGGGGATACCGACAAATGGTATCTACCAATTTTTACGTTATTTACTAGATGCTGTTGATACCTTCCAACCTACACATGTTATTTGTTGTTGGGATATGGGAAGTAAAACCTTCCGAACTGCGATGTACGAGGACTATAAAGGAAATCGCTCTGAACCTCCAGTTGAATTGATTCCACAATTTGATTTAGTAAAAGAGGTTGTTGATGCCTTTAATATGCCAAATGTGGGACTTAAAAATTTTGAAGCGGATGATTGTATTGGAACACTTGCCAAGCAATACAGCAAAGAGAATCAAGTATTAATATTAACTGGTGATCAAGATATTTTACAGCTGGTGGAGCCAGGGTTAGATGTTGCAATCATGCGAAAAGGTCAGGGTAATTACGAAGTATTTACGCATGATAATTTCTACGATAAAAAAGGGTTATCACCAAGACAAATCATTGACCTAAAGGGATTAATGGGAGACACATCGGATAATTATCCGGGTGTAAAAGGAATTGGTGAAAAAACTGCGTTAAAACTCTTGCAAGAGCATGAAACAATTGATGGACTACTAGCAAATCTGGATCAATTGCCAAAAGGAGTCCAGGCTAAAATAAAGGCTAATCTGGATATGCTACACTTATCGAGAGACCTTGCTGAAATTCGTTGTGATGTGCCAATTGAATTGACGTTAGAACAAGCACGTTGGAATTACGATCGAGAAAAAGTGAGTCAGAAATTTGCGGAGTTGGAATTTAAAAATCTAGATAAATTGTTATCCTAAATACAAAAAACCTGTATAGCGATATACAGGTTTTTTGCTTGTTGCTGATAACTAATTATTGTTATTGTTGTTGTTATTCTTGCGATTGTTGTTGCGATTGTTATTGTTGTTATTATTGTTGTCTAAATTATCATTTAGAAACTCATTCGCAAACTCAACGTTATCATTGTTGTTATTGTTGTTGTTGTTGTTGTTGTTGTTGTTGCGATTTTTGTTGTTCGCCATTTTATTGACCCTCCTATTTTTATTATTAAGTGAAATAGAACAATTACCACTTTTTCAGTAACCTTATCTAGTGATAGTTGTTTACTCCACTTACAAAATGTATGTTTCCCCGAATTTCCATTTTAATTCGTTATTTTTACAAATTTATCCTATAGTTGTCGAAAAATATAATCTGCGAACTCTCATTTACATGAAACATGAAATGTAGATCAAAAAATAAGTTCCAAGAATAACCATGCATTAGGACAGGTCCATAAGAAAAAATAGAAGCAGGGGATAACCATTACATGTAACAGAGGTGAAATTAGTAATGATCAAACGATTGATTCCCTTGCTTCTAGCGATAATACTTGCGTTTCCAATTGGAGCAAGTGCTGAAATTAAAATGTTTAAAGAACCACCTTTTGATTTTTACAAAGTTTCTAAAGGGGATTCTTTTTGGTTTATCGCACAACGTTATGGACTTGATTATCGTAAACTAATGGAACTAAATCCTTCTGTTGTCCCAACGAACATGCAGGTTGGCTCTGTCATTCGTCTGAGAGCAACAGCAGATAGTCCTAGTTCATTCGAAGAACAAGTTGCACAACTAGTTAATCAGGAAAGAGCTAAACAAGGTCTAGGATCACTCTTACACAGAGCTGATATTAAAAATGTGGCCGAGAAGAAAGCGATGGATTTAATTAATTCCAACTACTTCTCCCATACCAGTCCAAACTATGGCTCACCATTTGATATGTTAAAAACATTTGGGATTACGTACCGTACCGCTGGTGAAAACATAGCCAAAGGTCAAAAAACTCCTCAAGAGGTTATGAATGCCTGGATGAATTCCTCAGGGCACCGAGCTAATATTTTAAATGCTAATTTTGATTCGATTGGTGTTGGGTATTACAATGGTGCTTGGGTCCAAATGTTTACAGGTTCCTAATGTCTAATGCGGTCCAATAATAAATTGGATCGCATTATTTTATGATAAAATAAGAATTAGGAGAGGGGGGATGTACGTGCTTAAGAAACTAACAGAAGCGCTTGAGGCAAACAGAAATGATGAAAATGCGGTAAACATGGAAAGGTACATGAAAAACCAGTTCTCCTTCTATGGTATTAAAACACCAGAACGGAGGATTATTTTATTAGCATACTTTCATGATTCTGGAATCTTAACACGTCCGTTTCAGCCAGCATTTGTTTTAGCACTCTGGAAGCAAGATGAACGGGAGTATCAGAATATTGCCCTTGATTATATAGAAAAATCGCTTCCGAAACTTAATAAAAATCATCTAGAGCTGTTCGAAAAATTAATCGTAACCAAGTCATGGTGGGATACCGTCGATGTGCTCGCTCCAAAAGCTGTTGGTAAGCTAGCAATGGAGCATCCCGAGATAATAACAGAAACGATAGACGCTTGGTCAACGGATTCCAATAAATGGCTACGAAGAGCAGCAATTTTATTCCAATTAAAATATAAAGAAAAGACAGATCAAGAGCTTTTATACCGGTACATAAAGGAAAGTGCCAACAGTGAAGCGTTTTTTATCCAAAAGGCAATTGGCTGGGCGTTAAGAGAGTATTCGAAGACAAACCCCGAATCAGTTCGTCATTTCATCTCGAATAACGAGCTAGCAAAGCTCAGTATTCGCGAAGGAAGTAAATACTTACATTAACAAAAAAACTGAGCAGCATAATCATAGCTGCCCAGGATGTTTTATGCTATTTTTTTGTTGTATTGATCGTCACTTTCTATTTTAGAGTATGCCTCCTTTTTAACTTCATAGTAATAAACTCTAGGTAATCCCCAATAAATCCACCAATCATGAACGGTTGACGCACCAATAAATAACACCATTTGCCAATCGATTGACTTCATTAAACTTTACCTCCTTCTTTATCCTATTTTTAGCTTAGCTTGGCATAGAACCCGAAATAGTCAGTCTATTTCACAAGGAATTTTTAGCTGTTTTCAATAGAGTATGTGAGTATGGATTAGTGGGGAATGGGCTATTCGTGATTCTACCCAGAAAGCGGTGTAAAGAGGGTCATAAACGTGAGGAATGAATAACTATTTCGTAAACCGATTCGCATAATAGCTTGCTACAAATGAGTCGGGCTTAATTTTTGGTTCAATACCTAAAGATTCCATGCGTCCAACCATTTCATTGACGAAAATTCTCGTTTTATTTTTATTGGTGGCACCAATATCAATATGTCCTTCAATTGTAAAAGAAGATCCTTTATAAATATTAGGTAGGACAATATCGATTAATAGTTCCTTTTTCTCTTCGGTAAACATAGATACAACTTCTTCGGTTAGTGTCGTTTCATACGATATTCGTTCATGTAGATTGGTCATTTTTCTCGGAACAATTACTTTACGAATACATGCCCAAGCCCCTTTGGATTCACAGTGTATAACAATGCCAGTAATAAACCGTGTATATGTTGTATGTATTTGGGAATCAGTGCCAAATATTAGCCGGTAGCATCCATTCGGATCTTTTTTCATAAATTGTACAATATGCTCAAAGACATCATGAAAAGTCATGTTCTTTTTACTTAAATTTTGAAATGTGAAATCAAATACGTGTAGATTCGTCATCGTGAAGCCTCCTAGTTGTCAAAATAGGTAGCTATACTTTTATTATAAGAAAAATGATGGTTGCTATTCGTAACTTATTGTAAAATCTTATCGTGTACGAGAGGGATTAGATAGGGGTATTTTTCCTTTTGGATTTTTATGATAAAACGTCTGGTAAGGTGTGTTACTATTATATGGAATACATACAAGAGAATGGAACGGCATTTGTCTTAGGGCTTACTTTATTCTTTATATATAAGGAGACGTTAGTATGAAAAAAACGATAATCATCGTTCTGTCGGTGTTGATATTAATTTCACTAAGTATTGGTACCTTGGTTTATCAAAAGCAAAAGCCAATTGCACTTCCGGATTACCTTCAGCCTAATGCTGGTCAAGATCTATCGGGAGTACCAGACGAAGCAGAAACACTAAAAGAGGCATTACGACCTGTTAATACTGATGCCATTTCATATTCCTTACAAAATGACGAACTAAACATAACCTACAACAATGGCACTGACTGGATAAAGGTTCCGATTGAAACCAACATGCTGTTTGCTGGAGAGTATCAGGGTAATAAACAGTGGTTAATTGATGATAGTTACATCTTAACGGAGGAACGAGCGGCATTTCTTTACGCTCAGGGTAGCAGGGAATCTACTACTATTCAATTAGCCTATTCACTTGATGGCGGAAAAACTTGGCAAGATAGTGTCATTACGGATTCTTTCCCAGCTATGCGCTTTAGAAAAGTGGGATTTATCAATGAGCAGTTCGGCTACGTTATTGTTTCAGGTGGCCGCACGATGTCACAGGAGTATTCCACTGCCTTTCTAACGCATGATGGTGGACAAAGTTGGGAGCAGACTGCTGATACCGGGAATACGAGATTAATTGCGGATGGTGGTTTCGTAGATGAGTCAACGGGATTTATGTCCTATGGAACGATAAATCCCGAACAACCTGACTTCTATGTAACCCAGGACGGTGGAAAGAGTTGGTCAAAATCTATCGTTAATATCCCTGCTAAATATGACCAGATATTCGTACAAGCAGAAACACCCGTTATAGAGGGTAATCATTTGACAGTATTGGTTAACCAAGGCCCTAATGGTGATTATGAAGGTGGAAAAGTAAAAGGGAAGTTTATCTCAGAAGACAATGGTAAATCATGGGAGTTTGCAACGGAGGTCCAGGTAGATGAAGTTTATTAAAGATAACCGTAAAATTTTTGGTTGGATCTTTTTCGTCATTTCAATTGGTCTTGTTTGTTTACAGCTAGGATACTTATTCATTCATGACAGTTATCAAGTTGAGTATGTTGATAATCGATTATTTTACCTAATTACTATACTTTGTGTGATTAGCCTTTTTCTAGCAATCTTACTTCTCGTTAATTTGGGCAAAAAATATAAATTAATTGGTGCTGGTTTATTAGTAATGTTTATCGTAGTGAACATCTTACTTCTTGTTGATAGTAATAAAGAAATAAAAAACATTACGAGCTTATCACCTAACTTGAAACAAGTATTATCCATAAAAGAAAATGTAGCAAGTGGAGAAGTAGTTTATTATCGTTCTTACTATGGTATATTTGTTCGTCCCAAATCGGTACTACAAGGCGGTACTGATGCGGAGTATAAGGTGGAATGGTTAGCGAATGATATTGCAGCAGTAACTTATCAATCTGCTGATAATTCCCTTCAACAATTCATTGCTACATATGGTGATCGCGGAAGTGGCATAAATTATTACTATGTTGGATCAGAAATTCATGGGAAATGGCAAGGAGAGGCTGTCGAGGTAATTAGCGGTCCAGACGGAATTACTGTAACAGAACATCATAATACGGAGTTATTTCCGTGGGAGAATATCGAACAATTTGGGACTCTTGCGGTTGTATTGAAGAAAAACAATGAACCTATTTGGACCATTTCATTGGATGAAAACTTTGACGTGCATTCAGATGCTACGGAACCTACTGTTGGAAATATCAGTTTATACAAAACAACAATGGAAGAAAATGAACCGATTAAACTAGCGTATAAGGGTGAGTATCAATAGACTCACGCTATAATTCGACACACAATAAATACTAAAACTCCTCAATCCACTTAAAAATGAATTGAGGAGTTATTTATTGCAATGTATTAGAACTAATGTTCGATTTCTGGGTCAGTCAAAATAGAGGTACATATTGGCTAACTTCTATAATAATAGTATAAACGGAATTAAATTATAAGTCTATATTTTTCTGAAAAATAATTTTATAGTAGGGGTACCTGGCCAGGATATAAATAAAGATAGGGGATATTTAATTTTGGGATGGCTGTCATGGGATATTAATTTGAAAACGAGACTTATAGGGGAAACACTGTTTAATATGCTTTTTTGGATGTACTTCCCGTTTCTTGCGATTTATTTTAGTGATGCATTGGGGGGTGTTGAAGCGGGTCTGATGATGACCGCCCCTTCGATTATCAGTATTTTCGGCACGCTGATTGGTGGCTATATTTCCGATCAATATGGAAGACGTAACATAATGCTTATCGGATCATTTATGCAAGCCGTATTTTTTGCGATATTTGCGCTGTCTATCACACATTGGGTGGATTATGCAGCATTCATCGGAATAAGCTTAGGGAAATCATTGTATAGACCAGCAAGCTCAGCAATGGTGGCTGACTTAGTACCGGAGGAATCAAGACGTCGTGTCTTTGCTACATTTGTATCGGCAAATAATTTAGGAGCTGTTTTTGGTCCAATAATAGGAGCGATTCTGTTTTTCCAACATCGTAATGAACTATTATGGACGTGTACACTAGTTACATTGCTTTATTCTTTTGCAATTATGTTTATCATTCGCGAAACAATGCCTGTATCCGAACGGGAGGCGCATGATAACAATGGATTTTTTTCTCTAGTGAAACAGCAGTTCTTATCCTATTTTGTCATTATTCGAGATAAAGTGTTCTTTCTCTATATGCTAGGTGGTATTTTTATTACTATTTCAATTATGCAATTAGATCTATATTTAGCTATTTATGTTAAAAATTATGTGCCTTCTCAAACGCTCTTTACGATTGGGGAATGGTCGGTCACGCTTCGTAGTGAGGAAGTATTTGGTTGGATGATTGGATTAAATGGATTGTTATTCGTCGTTTGTGTCATACCAATTACGAGATTGCTGGAAGGCTGGAGTGATCGAAATACACTAATACTGGCAGCGTGTTTATCGGGTTGTGGAATGTTCTTAGTTGGACTATCAACAAGTGCATGGCTCTTGTTAGGAATCACAGTAATTTTCACCATAGGGGAGATTATACATGGTCCAGTTGTACAAAACTTTGTTAGTACCTATGCACCTGAAAATGCAAGAGGGCAATATATGGGAGCTTCTGATCTACAATATTCGCTTGGAAGATTTATAGCACCAGTTACAGTCGTGCTCTCAGCCGTCTTATCTCCGGTGTTGATTTTTGGAATTATTTTAGTTTGCGCATTACTTAGTGCCGTTGTTTATGGTGTGATGTTTAGGCTATTACCAGAAAAGCATATGGAGAGTTAATCCACAGTAATCGTTATAATTTTTGAAAAATTTGGTTACAGATTTGGTATATTTTGTTACGATTAACTAAAGAGCTTCAAGAAATGTAAGGGCGGTGGCTTACTAGTGAATGATTATAAAGAGGAACCAGCAGAAATACGTGAAAGATTAAGACAGAAGGAATTAAAGAATCATCCCACTTCAAACTTGGCTGATAGTATTAATCGTACTCAAAATGGGAGTCTGATAGATTTAGTTGGAGGGCTAGGGTGGAAAGGTACTGGAATTATACTCGCTATTTTAATAGTCGGTTTTATAATTTATAAAGTGTTCTTTAATTAGGGTTAACCAAACAAAGTTAGGGATGGAGATGTTGCCATGTATGTAGTTGAAACAGAAAGACTTGCCTTGCGTCGGTTAGATGAAACGGATGCAGAATTTATTTTTAAGTTACTAAATGAACCTGGCTGGATAAAGTACATCGGTGATAAAGGAATTAACACATTGGAAGATGCAGTAACGTATATCCTAACGGGGCCACGAACTATGTATGATCAGGTAGGATTTGGTTTGTTTTTAACGGAGCTGAAACAAGATCATACGCCGATTGGATTATGTGGGTTAATTAAACGTGATGGGCTGGAGGATGTTGATATTGGCTTTGCATTTCTAGAAGACTATCAATCGAAGGGATATGCTTATGAAGCAGCACAAGCAACGGTTTCATTTGCTAAACAAATTGGTTTGGATCGGATAGTAGCAATCACGACAAAGGACAATGATTCCTCATCAAGATTACTGGAGAAAATTGGTATGAAACAAGATGGTTTTGTGACGCTCCCTAACGATACGGAAGAGTTAAAAAAGTATGTGTTGGAGTTGTAATTAGAGAAACATAAGATTGATATTAAATTTATATGGAGGTTTATATGGGTTTTTTACTACTTGGTATTATATTTGTCTTTTATGTCATATACAGCTTGGAATCGATTAAGCGACGATTGGATGGGATATCTAAGCATTTAAATGTTGTTGTAGAAGAGGATGAAAATTAATTCGTTCTAAGTAGTAGTTGCTATTGAAAAGGAGGGAATTGCTTTGTTTAGTATTAAATGGCGAGTTAAATCAAAAATAGCAAGGATCTATTTATCAAGTATTCTTATAACGCTCATGGGATTTTTGCTTCCTTGGATTCATACTCATGATCGTAGTGGAAGTGGACTATATCCCATAAATGGAGTCATTGCACTATTGATTTTGGTTAGTTTAATCGTTTTTTTCACAGTTAAAAATAAAATGCTAGTTTCGATAGTAATGATTATAACTGGTGTCTTGTCATTTTTAATCGTATTCTATACCTTTTTCTCTTCCTTAGTTGTTTTTATTAATCCGTTTATTAGTTCTTTTGTAAGTTATGGTATTGGTATATTTGTAACAGCCTTAGGAACGCTTGGGATAATTATAGCTGGAATCGTTGGAATTAAGGTTAGAAACAACGATAATTCGGACTTAATTTAGCTTATAGAAGGCATTGTAAATTTCGAATAGAGGAGCTGAAAATCAATATATTACAAGGTGAAAACATACCAAGAAGCAATTGAAGTAATTGAAAGGAGAAGGTATTGACACTAGAGCACTAAGGGTGAAAGCGGGACTGAAGGATAAGGATAAAAAAATTTTTGATAATGCGCTATTAGAATTACAAGGATCATTAGATATTTCATCTCAGGCATACAAGAGAAAGTGAATGAAGACGGTGAAAAGAACAGTTGGAGTAGTACAGCTTTTGAGACATATTATTCATGGGCAAGTAGAAATGATATAGAATCAATTAATCATGATAAAGATGATGCAAAGGAATTTCTTTTAACGCATTTCACAAAATATTGCAGTGAAGAATCCGTGAAGATATTTGAAAGAATGTTTAAGTGAAGATTCGAGGTCAAAGGAAGTGTTTACCATTAGAGAGATTATAAATAATAATGAAGAAATATACATTATCATCTATTGTTTTATGATCTTATGGCTAAACATTGACTACTTAAGAGTACACAAGAGCGTAAAAAAAGATTTAGCTAATATTTCTGAAGATGAATTAATCATAAATACAAATAGTATTTCAGTATTGTTTATTGGAATACTTTTTAATTTATTCCGTAGATGGTTCATATATTTGTTGGCTATATTAGTTATAGGAAATATTATCCTAAGTATTATAACAATAATAATGTTTGTTGTTAGTTTATATCATGTTCTATTCAATAGTAGTCTTGAAAGCGTTAAAAAATCCAAAATTGGGTTATATATAATAATTATAGACGTTTTATTTATTTCTGGTTTTGTTATCTATCTATTTCTTTCAATCTAAAATTGAAGGGAAGATTTTGTTTTTCTCCATTACATCTTTCATGCTAGTCTAGTAGTTTTTTATCTTTATTAAAGCGGGGGATTATCATGACCAATAAAAAATACCATAGAGCATTTGGAGTTTATGGGGTTCTTGTAAAGAATAATAAACTCTTAGTCATAAATAAAAATGGTGGACCTTATATCAATCGTTACGACTTACCGGGTGGTAGTCTAGAGGATGGTGAATCTTTATCTGAGGCATTACAACGAGAATTCCAGGAAGAAACTGGACTTGAAGTTGATATAGAGGGAAACATTGGAGTCATCGATTTTAAACTCCCTTGGCTTTGGCGTGAGTATACAGATCTACACCATATTGCAGTTTATTATGCTGTTAAGGTATTTGATGGTGAGTTAAGTGTACCTGAACAATTTGAAGGACAAGACTCGTTGGGTGCACAGTGGGTGTCGGAAGAAGATGTATCGATAGAAAATTCATCTCCATTGGTTTTACAAGCATTTAAGTGGTTGAGAACCGGTTCACTTGGTATTGATGCGATTACCTGTAGCGATTGGAAGGTATTGAAGTAAAATGCAGTAGTTCTACATAATAATTCTGGAATCGTTTTTTTGCAAGTTATGGATGTTGTCACTGCCGCAGTAATTTCAAACGAATCGAGCATCGTAAGACTGTCGGTAGTGAATAAAGAGTCCAATTGTGAAAGAGGGGATCAAAGAAGATCGCCTTTTTTCTTTTGCTCAACAGCAAAAAGAAGTGGCTATTGACCAGTGACACAAAAGTACTGAAGTTATAAACCTTGTTAAATTAAGGTTTTTTATTTTTGTTTTAGTATAATTGTGTCACTAAATTATGACACAATTATACTAAATATACGTTCCAATGACACAAAAATACTTAATATATGTTATTCCTCGTTTTAATCCATATTTCATTTATCTGTTTTAATTCTATAGAAATATATTTAGGAAATTTAATAGTGAAAGTCCTAACCGTGGAATGGTTTGTGATAAATTTAAAGGAATTATTATTTTTGGATACCAAGAATCACAAATGATTATAAAAATGCTCCAATGAATTAACCATTTATTCCTTCTGAACGATTTATTCTAAAAAACTCGCATTTTTCTTAATTGAAATTTTTATACTCGTTACTCAATATAATGATTATTTTTTATAATGGCAGTAATCCACATTAGAGCCGGATAAGTAAGTAGTTTAGCTAAGTTTTATGTGTTTATGTTAAAATACATATAATAGTTCGAATATTAAGTACTCCGAATAACGGAGTAAACTAGTTAATTTAATAGCGAATTAAATAGATAAACACAGAGAAAAAGGGGGAGTAAAATAATGATTGATGAACAAAAGGCTATTACTTCAGTATTGGAATTTCTACACGATGAAAAGAGAAGGACTTTACTTGTAAGAGGTTACGATAACGAAGCAAAATTAAAGGTAGTTCTCTCCTGCCTAAATAAAGAGTTTAAACTAGGAATTATAAGAACAAGTGCTATGACTGACATAGCAGATCATATTAATCGAGCTTTTAAAAGGGATTTGTTACCTAGCGCTGTAAAATCAACAGCTACATATAAATTGGGGAACATGACTGTTAACATAAACAGTTATGTAACTCATACACAATCTAATCCTAAAGGCAATGAGAATACTTTTACTTTATTTTACCCTGTACAACTGGTTCTAGATAATCCTAAAAGATTAAGCAGATTTATAGATGAAATAGATAAAATAAGATCTAAGAAAGTAATATTAATCACCACAAATGAGTGGAGTATAGAAAAATGGGATATTGAAAATTACATGGATGAAGTTTACTTTTATAACGTAGAAAATGACAACCTACAGTTAATCAGAAATCTAAAGAATAACGGTGCAATCTAAGAATCAGGAAAGAATTGAAAGTACCAATGTGTGGTTTTTTCGTTGAAGAACTGGCTGGATTGCCAAAGTAGTTTTACTACACATAGATTGGGAGGGGTAGGATGAATGGATATTTTTTTGGAGAATTTAATCCAACTGCAATTATCTATGATGGTTTTTTTACCTTGAATAACGGCACAAATACACTTAAGATAAAAGGCACTATAGTAAATTCTTTTAGTTATATATATGAAATAAAATTTACAGGTGAAATAATAGATGATATCTATAACAATATACTTAACTCCCAGTTACTAGGAAAATATACTCTACAAGCTGGCAATTTCGTTGGCGAAGGATACCTTTATAGAATATGTGGGAATATTGTATTCGGCAAAATTCTTAGGGAAATACAGTATGAATTAAAAGAGATGAACAAACTAACCTTTTCTTTAGTAAATCTAATACCTATAGGAGATAAAGTCATAGAAGAAGAACGTAGAACATATCTTGGGTTTTCTTCTCTATTATTTGATGATTGGTCAATAGAATTAGAGAAGAAAATAGATTATAAGCAAATATACGAAGAACTGGAAACACACAAAGGATTTGCTAATACACACATTGGTAAACTTACCAATAAAAACAATGAGAATTTCACCTATAAAGACGCTAAGGTAATTTTGAACAAATTATATTCATATTTGTCATTTATTTGTGGGAGAAGAATTTTCCCTTGCGAAATAAAAGGGTATAACAACCTAGAGTTGGTTTTTTCTAGTTATGAAAATAAACTGATAGATACCTGGTCAACTCTTAATACGTGGTATCCTAAAAACAAAAAAGAAATATTTCCGGAATTATTTCAAAACTTTTCTTTACTTTGGGAAAGGGAGCCTTGGAAAAGATCAAAGAATTTACTGCTTGGTACCTATTTTGAGTGTTTCTCACATGTAACACTTGAAAACAGGATTACAAATATCCAAATAGCATTAGAGCTGATTTCAAAATTGTATCTAGTAGATGATATGAAAGAATTGTCTAATAGAAAATTCAAAGGGAAAGATACTACTGAGAAATTAGAACATTTATTTATAAGTATGGGAATAAATTTAGACTCACTATTTGATTATATTAAGAGAAAAAATCTAGATACTGACAATCCAGTTGAATTTCTTGTAAAAGTTAGAAATTCTATTGTTCATCCAAAGAAAAAAGTTATGCTTTCATATGAAAACTTAAGTTGTGCATATCATATTGGTATATGGATGCTGGAGATGTGTGTATTAAGACTACTTAATTATAGTGGTAGATATAATAACAGATTATCAAAGAACAAATGGCATGGTGATGTAGAAAATGGAGGTAGCTATTACAATGTACCGTGGCTTAAATTATAATGAAGTTCCTAGTTTAGTAAATACTTTTAGGTGCTTATGCACACTACCCAATTACACTGTGACAATGAGTAACGGCACATGAATAAGAAGGCATGCTATTCCTGTGTTAGCAATCGATATGAGTTATATTTTATTTACCGACACAATTTTTTACCATTGGAGAAGAATACTATGTATCAAGAGATTAGTGTTGTAACCGTAAAGGAAGCCTCAAGTGTTAGTATAAGATATCTTACATTCTTACCATGATTTACTTTGCTTATAGTTAACTTTAATATGTCTTTTAGGTTTAAATTAAATGATAATTAACCATTCACTATTTGATGCGTTAGTAGAAGTGGCGAATGCTGAAACATAAACTTCAATAGAGCGAAGATTATAATTTTCGCTCTTGTACTATTGCCATATTTTGTATATTATCTAATCAAGTGAAGAATAATTAATACGAGGAGGTATAACATGTATAGCCCTGTCGTTGACCCTTCCAAAAAGCATTATGGTGCAAACTTCTGGGATAGTTATAGTAACAAAATTAATAGAGATGTTCATTTTTATAGTGATTTAGAATATGACCATTGGATTCATATTGAAACCAATCCAAATGTTGTAGATTTTTGTGAGAAACCAATGAAAATAAAAGGCATTATAGATGGCAAAATCCATGAAACAACATTTGATATGTGGATAAAATGGAAAGACGGTAACGAAGAATTTATTGAAGTTGCCTACAATAAGGATGTGCTGAATCGCAAAGATACCAAAAGACGTATTTTCCTTCAGAGAGAGTGGATTAAGAATAATAATCGTAATTACCGAATTGTTGATGAAACTCAAGTTAGAAAACAACCACTATTAGATAACCTCAAAGTTATACTTCCATATACTAAAGATTTCCATAAATTAAATGAGATTTCTATATTCTCGCTTTTAAGATATATTAATGAAAAACCTGCAACATTCCAAGAGTTAATAGATAATACTAGCCAAAAAGACGTTTTTACTTTCTACCAAAATATATTTTACCTATATTATGAAGGAAAAATCAATTTTAATATTGAGGAGCAACATTTCAACTATTTAACAAAGGTGTGGAGAAGGTATGAGTAAATATAAAAGGCTATTAGATCAACCGAATATACCAAATGAATATCTTAATAGAACGACTTGGCCAACAGTAAATGAAAATATATTATTGGATAATGAAAAGAAAGAGATATTTATAAAAAGAAAAAAAGCTATAGATATGTATATTGATAATGAAAAGACTATTAATGAAATTTGTAAGATAACAAATATTAATCAAACGGACTTATATAGATTATTAAAACGTTGCTTAGAAATAGATAATACAGGACAACCTTTTGGATATAGGGCTTTGATTCCAAACTTTAGAGTTAAAAGATATACCCGTGAAGAAAATATCGATGGTTTTTTTAACGATGAAGAGAAGAAGCTCACTGGAGCCTTTATGAAATTTCTTCGCAAATTCCCTGATATCGAAGATGAAATAAATGAAATGGTTTTTAAAAAGAAAAAAAATAACCCCACAACTAACATTCCTTTGGGAAAAGATCTGCATAGAAAATTTGTTAACATATGCAAAATGCATCCTTTAATTGATTTTAATAAAGGAGACTATCCTTCTAACACTGAAGATTTTGGAAAAAGGTCATTTTATAGGTATATAAGACAACTAAAGATAAATAATCCCCACAAATCCATAAATGCATATGGCAAAGACTCTGAAGTTCTTCTAAGAACAACAGGTGAGGGTGATAAATCAAACAATATCATAAGACCCTTCCAACGTGTTGAATTTGATGGGCATAAAATAGATACATCTATTGCCATAAAATATACTTCACCGGAAGGTGATGAAATTACAGATGTAATGGAACGTATTTGGTTATTAGCTATAGTTGATTGTGGAACTAGTTGTATATTGGGTGCTACTCTCGTGTTAAATAAAGAATATTCTGCATCCGATGTACTTACATGTATTAAAACCAGTATTCTTCCTAAGTCTCCAATTGAACTAATGATACCTGGTCTTAAATATCCTGAATATGGTGGTTTCCCATCAGATATTATTCCTGAAACCCAATATGCTGTTTGGGATGAGATGTTATTTGATAATGCAAAGGCAAATATTGCCAAAATAGTAAAAAGCAAACTTAAGAAGATAGTTGGATGTCAAGTAAATACTGGCCCTGTTGGAACTCCGACGAGGAGACCATTGATAGAGAAATTTTTCCATTTACTCGAGATAAATGGCTTTCAAAAATTAACTACCACTACGGGTAGCAATCTAAAGGACTCCAAAAGACAAAATCCTGAAGAAAAAGCGGTAAAGTATGAGGTAACTTCAGATGAAATTGAACAACTTTTGGAAGTTTTAATTACAGAACGTAATGGAACCCCCTTACAAAGTTTAAATGGACTTACCCCACTCGAAGCAATGCAACAGCGAATTAACAGGAAAATGCCATATAGAAAGCTAGATGAAGAATATAGGGATGGCTATGAATTTCATACAATTGAAATTGAGCGGGTTATTAGAGGATCTTTAAAAAATGGGAGAAGACCTCATATTACCTATATGGGCACGAAATATAGAAATGAAGTTCTTTCTGGAGCCTTTAATCTTATAGGTGAAAAATTAACTTTAGTTATAAACATTGATGACTTGAGAATGATAAAAGCCTATTTACCTAATGGAGCAGAACTAGGAATTCTGAAAGCAACCGGTAAGTGGTATATTCATAAACACAGTCTTAAATTACGTAAAACAATTCTTAAATTAGTTAGGGAGGGACAATTAAAAATTTCATTAGAAGAAGATAATCCCATAGAGGTATATCATCTATATTTAAAAGAAAAGGCAAAAAATAATAAAAGTGTGAGGAATCAACTTGCATCGTTCGAAAAATCTTTGAGTCAAGATAAAAAAAACACAGATAGTTTAAATAGTGATTCTTTAGATTCAACTCCCAATAGTAATTCAACTGACACAAAAATATCAAATTTTCCATCTCGGCAAGCAAATGGTAAACAGAATTCTACTAATATAAACAAGTATAAAAAAAGGGAAAGATTCTCTTTTAATTCATAAAAAATGAGGTGTAGAAATGTCTAACGCTTATAAAAACAGCTCAAAACCAGAGATTTCAACAAGGCCTTCCATTCCTAGTGGAGGGCACCCAATTGAGCAAGGTGACTATTTAATTGATACTATTTCTATAAACGAATTAGCAGACTCTGTACTGAAATGGATTAATTTAAGAAATCCTGGAGCGGTTATTTATGGTGAGCCACGATTAGGAAAAAGCTATGCAATAAAATATATTCAGAAGGTCTTCGATTTAAAATATAAAAGTCAATGGTTTACTTATATAGTTAGAACGAGAAAGATGAGAAACCCTAATGAAAATCGTTTTTTTGAACATTTATTAAAGGATATTGGACATGAACTCTATAATATAGGAAAAGTAGATGCTAAAAGAGACAGATTAATTAATTTCCTATTTGAAAGAGGAAACCGTTCTATTAGGAACCAAATCGTATTATTTATTGATGACGCACAACGATTAGGCACTGTAGAATACGAATGGTTAATGGATGTTTATAACGAATTAGAAAGCTATGGAATAACACTAACAACAATCCTAGTTGGACAAAAAGAATTATCTAATAGGAGAAATACTTATTTAACATCAGACAAACAAATTGTTGGTAGATTTATGATTCATGAAAATAGATTCTATGGATTAAGAGAACCTGAGGAGTTAGCATTTTTATTATCTTCTTATGATGATGTTACGGAGTATCCAACGAATAGTGGTTGGAGTTATACGCGTTACTTTTTCCCAGTTGCTTATTCGGAAGGGTTGCGTCTAGAAAATGAAACTGAGGTAATATGGCAATGTATTCAAGAAATTAGGGCCAAAGCAGGAGTAAAACATAAAATAGAAATACCAATGCACTATATGATAGCTATTATAAATTATGTATTAAAAAAATTTGGTGCTAATGAGGGGAATGAAAGATGGCCAACTACAAACATGTGGCTTGAAGCAATCATTGAATCTGGATATGTCAATGCTGCTGAGGTAATCAGTTATGATGATTAGATTAACTTTTCCAAACAGAAATTCTAAACAATCCTCATATACATGGAATCCTTCATGGATAGGACTCTTTGAATCACCTTGGAGTATATTGAAAAAGTTCCAGGAAGTAAATAGTTTAAATACTAGGGAACTGAATGAAGTATTGGCCATTGAAGGATTTAAAACTGATAAAAGAGTTTCGTTGTATGGTTTGGGTCAGTTGGATAGAAATTTAACAAAACAAGCCCTTCAATTTGATCTTATACAAGAGAATAAGCTATTACTGCATAAGTTACTCTCACCGTTATACAACTTTAAAGGAGATATTGAACAGCGCTTTTTACGGCAACATTTAACATTTTGTCCCGCATGTTTGGTGAACAAATACCATTCGTTACTTCATCAATTCCTTTTCATACATAAATGTCCTTTTCACTCAATAGAATTACTCAATGACTGTCCTCAATGTAATCAAAGGATACCTTTTGAGCTAGATGATACTTATTATAAATCACCATTCGTTTGTAAGTGTGGATTCGAGTTCGCAAAATTTGACCGACGTATTAATACTCTTACTACTATTAAAATAAAAGATTCTAATATTATGAAGTGGTTAAAATATGAAAAAAAATTTATTCATTCTGTTAATTACTCACTTCAGTTTATGGAAGGGTTTGGAAAAGATAGTAGCTATCAAGAAGAAGATTTCAAATATAATCTTTCAGATATATTTTTTGTAGTAGAGAATAACAAAGGCTTTATTCATACAAAAGAGAAGATTTCACTAACTAGGTCTATCCCTCAAATAATTAACACAAGGGAGAAAAAGCTAAAAAAATACAAATTAATTTTTAATAAAGATCATATAATTAGCGACCTTCAATCTGAGTCCTATTTGATGTGTAATCAATTATTTAAATCTATTGCTAGACACTTGAGAAATACAATATTAAAAAAACATATTGGGTGTATTAAAAATTTCACTAGATACTCGGACAACTTGGTACTTGAGGATGTTTGTCCATATGCTATTGCCTACATAATATGGAGAAGTAGACTGCAGAATTTTAAAAGTATGGATTATGTGGACAACTATGGTACTACACCTTTTTGTAGAGAGCATTATACTAGATACGGTTACCCAATAGTAAATGGTTATGAATTAATTGATAGAATTCATTCGACTATCCAACGCGAGGAAGAATCTGGAAGAAGAGCATTATTCCACTGGAAAATGAATCGCATCGTTGGTGAATATATTCTAGCTGATTTTAAAAGGTGTTTAACAGCTGCCAATGATTTCGTAACTGGAAAAGGATTTGATTGGAAGTATATTGACAGTTTTAACCTCTTATCGAAAGTAATTATAGCAACCCCAAAAAATCCGTTAAATTCATATCTTCTATATATAAAGTCGCCCATCCTTATAACTGAAATAGTTAAAGAATATAGGTGCCCTAATAACTTCTTTAAAAAAGGTAGATTTAGGGGAAAGGAATATAAATTTATTAAACCGAATTTTGAAATATTAGACATATTAGACAAATTATATTTTAAATAACTCACATAAAATTATTCTATGGACACTCTCAAAGTTATTCTGAGTGTCCAACTTTTTTATGACTAAATTATATATGAAAGGGGAAAATAGGAAAAAATAAGAAGGTATGACGTAAATTGAAAAAAGATTTAAAAGTAACCTGGGATAACAATTGGATTAATGAATTTGAATCTCCATGGGGAGTATTTGAAAAGTTTAAATATGCTAATTCTGTTCGGAGCGAAGATATTTTATCCTTATTTAGTAAACCGAAAACAACACAAAAAAACAATACCAGGGAATGTAGATATAGCTTGTATACTGTAATTGATTTTGATGATGAACTGATTCAAAATCTTATGGGGCTTTCCTTAAAAAGTATTGTGGAAAATTACGAACAGAAACTATGTTCTGTATTTTTCAAAAGCAAACAAGGGTATCCTGAATATTTTAAAGATAATATGCAAATATGTGAAAAATGCTTAAGTATTGGTTTTCATAGCATTCTACACCAATTTAATCTAACTAACACATGTCCATATCATTTAACAAAGCTAAGGAATAATTGCCCTAGGTGTAAGAGAAGAATTCCATATATTTTGTCAGATGATTATATTAGCTCTCCATTTCAATGTATTTGTGGCTTTATGTTTATTAAGGAGAATTCCATAAGAAATATTTTTATAGAATGGAAAAAAACTCGTCAATTAGAGATAAAGGATAAGCAAATTAGTGAATGGATTGCCATTAATAGAATAGGGAAGTCAAGTAATACTAGGATCTATTTGTATCATAAAAATACTCAAATAGAATCTTTAAATTCATTGATAAATCATTTCAACTTTAAAAGATCATGTTTTGAATTTAATTCAGCAAACTTTACAAAAGAGAATGTCACTATACAAGTTCCAGAACTATCGGTTTTGAATGATAATTTAAGAGAAGAAATTTATAAATCAACACGCCAAACATTTAAATCTATAGTTCGTTATTTAAAGAAAACAATACTTTATAAGCATAAACATTGTATCAATAAATATAAGAAAATGTTTTACGGAGACGACAATTGCCCATTTGCTTTTTCATTTGTTCATTGGAGGAAAAATATAGAAGGATTAAAAAACTATTGGGAGGTAGAAAACGGTACTCATCTGTTAAAAAAACAGTCTGTTTTGTATTTTGATTTTGCTTCGAAACAAGACAGTACTTTTCTTGAAGAATTCATCATTTTATTCCAAAACGGTGTCAATGGCCAACAAGTAAGTAAAAAAGAGTTAATATATATGATAAATAGAACAATGTCTATATTAATTATAAATCATTTTTATAACTGGTTAAGTTACGCTAAGATAAATGGATGTAAAGCAATTCATCATAATGGATTACCGTTGCAATATAAGAAGTTGCCACAATTCTTAATTCAATTTAAATTAAACGGGAATTCAAATTCAATTAGTTTTTATAACATAACAAATAATTACATAGAAAGTGAATTTACTAATCTAAAATGTCCTAACAGTAGTAATAAGGGGAATTAATATCAATACTTGGACTCAGCATTATATTTTCGTTCTTCACGTTCTCTTTGTTGTTTACTTCTGATAAAAGCTTTTCCTCGTTTCAATCCTAGTTTATATAACTCCATATCTTTTCTTAAAAGCTTAGAGATCTCTTCTTCAGTTAAAAATATTTTTGATTTATATACAGGTATTTCAATATATTTCATGAGTATTCCGCCCTTAGTATTATTTATTTTAGTATCGAACAATTATACATTTCTATACTAGAGTAATTACGTAAATTTGCTTAGACAGTAGTAGACATACTTGCTGCCCCGCCAACTACAATAGCTTACATTAAAGAGACTTACGGTCTCTTTTTTATTAAAAACATTTTATGGCTTTCATCAAATTTTCATATTAGACGGATAAGATACAGTTGGACAGTGTTTCGAAAGTGAGGAAATGCAGGTGGCGATAGCAAGCAAATTGACAGCAATTGGTATAATAGCCCTTAGTCTAGCACTAGGATATCTTTCTTTATATTTATTTAGTGATTTAACGAAAGAAAAAAAGAAAAAGCATATGGAGGAGCTAACCTCACAACTTATTAATTTCGTTATCTTTATTTGGGTAGGGAAAATTGTATTAAATATTACTATTTTTATTTCCGATCCTCTATCCATTTTAGCCTACCCAAGTGATTCGAAAGCCTTTTATTTTGCGATTGTACTAATAGCTTTATTACTCTTTTATAAAGCGAAACGGAAAAACTTAGACGTACTTCCTTTATTGGAATCCTTTGTTCACATCTTTCTTATCAGTTCGTTTGTTTATGAATTTATTCAATTTGTTATAGAAGATAATCCGTATGCTTTAGGTTATTTAATCCTACTAACTATTCTAATTGGTTTCTTCTTCTTCCTTAGGGAGCGTATCACAATTCCAGTTTTATTAATCGTTATAATAACGATGTGGTCGATTGGAATGCTGGTATTGTCATTTGTTCAGCCTTTTGTAACTGTTTTTGGTTATAACATGGCACCATGGTTTGTTGGATTGTTTTTTACTACCAGTATTGGTAGCTTAACTTATAAATTAAGAGAGAGGGATGCATAATGGGTATTATTGAAGCCGATACAATGCTGTTAGCTGGAATGCTTTTAGCGATAGGAGCAGGGGCATTATCTTTCTTGTCGCCTTGCGTTTTACCGATATTTCCAGCTTACATATCATACATAACTGGAATAAGTGTAAAAGAGTTACAGGGAAATAAGAATAGTAGAATGGTGCGGCAGTTATTTGCCCATTCCATCTTCTTTTTATTGGCTGTTTCACTTGTCTTTTTAAGTTTAGGTGCAAGTGCATCCTTTTTGGGACAATGGGCACAAAAGCTTTTAATTGGGGATTCTGGCTTACTCATTCAACGGATAGCAGGGGTATTAATCATCGTAATGGGTTTATTTATTGCTGGATGGATTAACATACCTGCTCTCATGAAGGAACGACGTTTTCATTCCACAAGAAAGCCTGCAGGTTATATTGGAACTTTTTTTGTAGGATTAGGATTTGCTGCTGGTTGGACTCCGTGTATTGGGCCTATCTTTGGATCGATTTTACTTCTTGCCGCTAGTAATCCAGGTCAAGGAATGTTTTATACGTTCATGTATGTCATAGGATTTGCATTGCCATTTTTAATTCTCACATTCTTCATAGGGAAAACAAAATGGATTGTAAGACATAGTAACATCATTATGAAAATAGGTGCAGTTATGATGATCATGATGGGGTTAGTTCTATTCTTTGGATTAATGCCACGTATATCCGGTTTTCTACTTGATTTAATTCAAGATACTCGGTTATCGAGACTAGGATAAGGACGGGGTTAAAAATTTAGTCCTTTAGGAGGTTTGGTTAATGAGAAAGTGGATTCTAATGATCATTGTTATTGGTATGCTAGGTTGGGCAGTATATGATTTTATCGACTCCAACAGAAAATCAGCTGATCAAGTTAAGAGTGAAGTCGATGTACAGTTAACGGAAGAAACGAAATTAGGCGAAGAAAATGAAGAAGCAGATGAGCCAGTTATTGGATTGGAAGTCGGAAACAAGGCACCAGACTTTCAGCTGCAAACTTTATCTGGTGATACGGTAAAACTTTCAGACTTTCGTGGGAATCGCGTGATGATCAATTTTTGGGCTACATGGTGTCCGCCTTGTCGGGCAGAAATGCCAGATATGGAAAGATTCCATCAGGATAAGGATGTTGTGATCCTAGCAGTGAATTTAACAGATACGGAACCTAGTCTTGAAGATATTGAGAAGTTTTCAGATGAATATAAGCTAACATTTCCTATTCTGTTAGATGAAAATTTAGATGTAGCGACTCTATATATGATACAGCCAATACCAACCACTTATATGGTTGACTCCAATGGGATAATTGGTTTTAGAGCATTTGGAGCAATGAATTATGATTTAATGGTCCAAGAATTTGAGAAGATGGAGTAATCATTCCATGCATAATTTAGGAGCTTGGAGGAGAAAAGAATGAAGTTTCATTTAGGAGAATCTGGTGTCATTCAAGGGGACTTCGAATATGGAAAAATAGATATTTCAAGTAAACCCGACATTGGCTTTCGACCAGTACAGTTACTCATTTCGTCACTTGCGGGTTGTAGTGGTGGGATGTTAAAGAAAATATTAGTAAAGAAACGTATTAATTTTGATTCGATAGATATTGAATCAGATCTTGAACGAAATGAAGAAGAAGCAAATAGAGTTACGAAAATAACCCTTCACTACATTGTTTATGGCAAGAATCTAGATATTTCCAAAGTACAAAAATCACTGGATTTAGCAGTGAAAAACTGTGCCATGGTACAGTCAGTTAAAGATGCAATTGAGATTGTTGAAACGATTGAAGTTAGAGAAAAATAAGGGGATTGTGGTTTGCAAGGTTTGAGAAGATGGCATAGAGTGTGTAGTATAGTGGGCAAGGGGTGAGAGGATGAAACAAACGATATTAGTTGTAGAAGATAATAAAATGATTCGGGAATTAATTAAGATTTATTTAAAGAAAGCAGGCTATGACGTGGTAGAGGCTGCAGATGGAGAAGAAGCTAAAGAGGTTTTTTTAACGAAACATCCTTGCCTAATTATACTTGATTTAATGCTTCCGAAACTTAGTGGAGAAGAATTTTGTACATGGGTCCGTGAACAAGAACGTAATGAAGTATCGATTATTATGCTATCCGCTAAATCTCGTACGGAAGATAAAATAAAGGGGTTAAAAATTGGTGCAGATGACTACTTGGTGAAGCCATTTGAGCCAGAAGAACTTCTAGCGCATATCGAAGCGGTACTCCGTCGTACGGGCCAATTCTGTCAAAAAATTGCTTACGATGGCCTCTGTATCAAACCACGAAAAGGAGAAGTGCTACTTTTTGATCAAGAAATCAAATTAACGAAGCACGAATTCAATCTTCTATATTACTTTATGGAGAATCCAAATTTAGTTATCTCTAGAGAAAATCTCATCAATCAGCTTTATCCATATGCAGATAAACTAGTGCTAGATCGAACAATAGATGCCCATATTAAAAAACTACGAAAAAAAATTGAAGAAGATCCAGCTACTCCGAAACGAATCATTACAGTTAGAGGAATGGGGTATAAATTTGTTAAAGAATAAATGGGGAAATGGGTTAGTTCCCAAACAATTTCTTTTCCGACTTACTCTTATTAATATATTAGTTATTACGTCCTTTGTAGGTCTTAGTAGTTGGGCAATTTATAATACGGCATGCGTACTCGCGGATGGATTAGTCTCTATGAGTAATCAAAAACAAGCCAAATTTGAAGCTACCTTACTACAATATTTGTGGATATTCAGCATTTCCACAATTATCATTGGTAGTCTGACACATTTTTATTTAACAAAAAAACTTATCCATCCATTAAGAGAGCTAATCGATTCCACAAAAAAAATGAAGTATGGGAAGTATCCTGAACCTATTACAGTTAAACCTGATGGAGAAATTGGAGAATTAATTAGTCACTTTAATGATTTAGTGAGTCAAATAGAAGCAAATGAACAACACCGAAGAAAGCTAGTCTCTGATTTATCCCATGAATTTCGAACTCCTTTATCAAATTTAAATGGGTATTTACATGCTCTGCAAAGTGGTGTGCTAGAAGGGGATAATAAACTGTACCAATCCTTATATGAGGAGTCAAAACGACTCATTCACTTGGTAGAACAAATGGAACAATTAAAAGAATGGGACTATATATCCAATCAAAGATTTACACAAAAAGCTCCTAGTAATATGAAAAAATTGGTGGACCAAACTGTGGAAATGTTTCGTTGGACTTTAAAACAGGTAAATATTAAAGTTGTTGTTGATGTTACTTCTAGAATAGTTATGGTTAATAGTGGTGCTATAACACAAGTGATTAGTAATTTATTAGATAATGCTATCCGCTATTATGAAGGAGAAGGACCAATTACGATAAAAGGGAAGATGAACCAATCGACATATTATCTGTCTTTAACAGGACCTGGAAAACCTATTTCGATTGAAAAACAAGAAAGGATATTTGATCGTTTTTATCGAATTGATCATTCAAGGTCACGAGAGTTTGGTGAGTCAGGATTAGGGCTGGCTATATCAAAGGAGATTATAGAACGTCATCATGGTAAGCTAGATGTTAGTTCAGATGGGAATATTCATACGTTTTGGTTTGAATTGCCTGTGGAGGAGAACTACTGAGAGTGGGATTGCGTGAATTTCTGATATATGTCCAGATGCAGAGTGTGCATGGGGCCAATTTTAAAGAAGATGCGCCCAACAAAAATAAAAAATAAATTAATCGGTTGACTTTTTACCCCACGGGGTATATTATAGGTCGTGTAATTGATTTTCACTTGCGAAATGAGTGGAAATTTGAAAAGGCATCAAAGAGAAGTCGTTATCGAGAAACGACTATTTTATTACAAATACAAATACCCATGCCGGTATTTGTATAGATGCCATAAAATAAACTAATAACCAAGGAGGGAACGGAATGATTCAAGCTAATATGCGGTTAGATGCAAAAGGCTTAGCATGTCCAATGCCAATTGTGAAAACTAAAAAAGCAATCACGGATATAGAAGAAGGCCAAGTGTTGGAAATCCAAGCAACAGACAAAGGATCAAAAGCAGATTTAGCAGCTTGGGCAAGTTCTGTAGGACATCAATATTTAGGAACAGTGGAAGAAGGCGATGTACTTTACCACTATATTCGCAAAGGTTCTAATGAGCCAGAAGTAGAAAAAAGATTCGAACATACTGTTTCGCTTGATGAGATTGAATCACGAAATGGTTTAATTTTAGACGTTCGTGAAGCAGCAGAATATGCATTTGGTCATATTGAAGGTGCAAAATCCATTCCAATGGGAGAACTAGAATCTCGCCTAGCTGAATTGGATAAAGTACAAGAAATTTATGTGATTTGCCGAACAGGGAAA
This sequence comes from Ornithinibacillus contaminans, assembly GCF_001038425.2. Lineage (GTDB taxonomy): Bacteria > Bacillota > Bacilli > Bacillales > Amphibacillaceae > Ornithinibacillus > Ornithinibacillus contaminans. The sequence continues at coordinate 8,815 of NZ_LDPV02000048.1, read as the reverse complement.
CGCTCTGACTTGGCAGCACAGCTATTAGCTAATAATGGTTTTACAAAAGTTTATAACGTTCTACCGGGTATGAATGAGTGGAACGGTAAAATAACAAAAGAGGTCTAGGAGGAATTTATTATGTCAGAAAAGGTAGCTATTATTGCATCAAACGGTGGAGTGTTTGATGCATACAAAGTATTTAATATCGCAACTGCGGCGGCAGCTTCAGAAAAAGAGGTACAAATCTTCTTTACGTTTGAAGGACTTAACTTAATTCACAAGCAAACTATGCACAATTTAGAAATGCCTACTGGAAAAGAACATTTTGCTGAAGGATTTGAGAAAGCTAACATTCCTTCTATTCCACAACTAGTGGAAATGGCTCAAGAACTTGGGGTTAAATTTATTGCTTGTCAAATGACAATGGATGTTATGGGTCTTACCAAAGAAGATTTCGTTGATGGAATCGAAGTTGGTGGAGCAGTAACATTCCTAGAGTTTGCTAAAGATGCAGCACCAACACTAACTTTCTAAATTGATTTTAAAAAATTCATGCAGTGGAAAATTTCTCCACTGCAAAAAAATCGAATTTACTATACCTAAGGGGGTAATTTTAGAAAATGACAGTAAACAAATGGACAGTAGCACAAGTTGCTCGAAAAGTAATCGGTAATGAAGAACTATTTATTCTGGATGTACGTAACGCGGATGCGTTTGAGGATTGGAAAATAGAAGGACATAAATTTGAGTATTTAAATATTCCTTACTTTGAATTGTTAGATGGGGTGGGAGATATTCTACCTAAGCTTCCAACTGATAAAGATGTGCTAGTAGTATGTGCAAAAGAGGGATCTTCTGTCATGGTAGCGGAAATGCTATCAGAAGCTGGTCGTGAGGTAGCTTACCTTGAAGGCGGAATGAAATCCTGGAGCAGCTATCTAGAACCAATTAAAGTAGCTGATTTAGAAAATGGCGGCGAGCTATACCAATTCGTTCGTCTAGGTAAAGGTTGCCTATCTTATATGGTGATCTCTGAAGGGGAAGCTGCAATTATTGACGCAGTACGTTTCACTGACGTATTCACAAACTTTGCAAAAGAAAAAGGTGTAGTAATCAAGCATGTATTTGATACACACTTACACGCTGACCATATTTCAGGTGGACGTCACATTGCTGCTGAAACAGGCGCAACTTACTATCTACCACCAAAGGATGCAAGAGAAGTAGTGTTTGATTACGCACCGCTAACAGATGGACTAAACGTGAAAATTGGTGCATCTCAAATTGATGTAAATGCACTATACTCACCAGGTCATACGATTGGTTCAACATCATTTGTTATTGACAATCAGTATCTATTAACAGGTGATATTCTATTTATTGACTCTATCGGTCGTCCAGACTTAGCAGGACTTGCTGAAGACTGGGTAGGCGATTTACGTGAAACATTATATACACGTTACCGTGAACTAGCAGAGGATTTAGTTGTTTTACCTGCCCACTTCATGATCATCGATGAATTAAATGAAGATGGTACTGTGGCAAGAATACTAGGTGATTTGTTTAAAGAAAACCATGGTCTAAACATCGGAGACGAAGCTGAATTCCGACGTACGGTTACAGATAACCTACCACCACAACCAAATGCATATCAACAAATTCGTCAAGTAAACATGGGTAAAATCACTCCTGACAATGACGAACAAACAGAAATGGAAATTGGTCCAAACCGCTGTGCGGTACGTTAATATTTGATTAAGTTGAGAAAATTCGGTTGATGTTTCAAAAAAAACGATTGATAACCTTGAGTTTTCGGTTGATGGTCTATAAATCTATCAATAATTTAAAGGTTTGGTTAAACATCTACTCATTAGCCTAAACAAAACAAAATGATAAAGGAGTTTTTGATATGAACATTACAAGAACATTAGATGCCAAAGGACTAGCTTGTCCAATGCCTATCGTTAAAACTAAAAAAGCAATTGATACGATTAATTCTGGGGAAGTGCTTGAAGTAGTTGCAACAGACAAAGGTGCACTAAGCGATATTCCTGCATGGGCAAAATCAGGTGGTCATAATGTATTAGAACAAAAAACAGAAGATAATGTCCTATACTTCTATATTCAAAAAGCGTAACGAAAACCAAATAGCGATTAGCAATCACTACTCGCTTTTCTAAATTAGAAAGAAGGTTTGTTAATGGATATAACATTTATCATCGTCATATTTGCAATTGGATTTATTGGTTCTTTTTTATCTGGTATGCTAGGTGTTGGCGGCTCGATTATTAAATATCCAATGCTATTATATATTCCACCATTATTCGGTCTAGTAGCATTTACAGCCCATGAAGTTTCAGGAATAAGTGCCGTACAAGTACTATTTGCTTCCATTGCCGGAGTATGGGCTTATCGTAAAGGTGGATACCTAAATAAGCAACTCATCATCTATATGGGAGGAGCTATCTTAATAGGTAGCTTAATTGGTAGTTATGGATCTAGCTACCTATCCGAACAAGCAGTGAATGTAGTATATGGTATTCTTGCTGCAGTTGCTGCAGTGATGATGTTTATACCGAAAAAGCAAGTAGATGATATGGAACTAGATGAAGTGACCTTTAATAAGCCACTTGCAGTTATCTTAGCCTTAATTGTTGGAATAGCATCTGGAATAGTAGGAGCAGCAGGTGGTTTCTTACTTGTACCAATCATGTTAACTGTTTTACACATCCCTACACGAATGACGATTGCTACAAGTTTAGCAGTAACCTTTATATCGTCTATCGGTGGTAGTGTTGGTAAACTCGTTACCGGTCAAGTAGATTACTGGCCAGCACTAATTATGATTTTAGCAAGTCTACTAGCAGCACCACTTGGAGCAAAAACTGGTAAGAAAATGAATACTCGAATTTTACAAGTTATTTTAGCTCTTATGATTGCTGGTACTGCAGTAAAGATATGGTTAGATATTTTAATGTAGTTATTAGTATTCTAAACTGTCATTTTGAGACAGTTTAGATAGCAGGAATTTATACCTAATATATACTTGACCAAATACCCATTAGGGTATAAAATAAGTTTATCCTATTATAATAGGTGGTGGACATGGGTACCTATTTTATTTTAATTGTTGGCTCACTTTTATGTATAATGTTATATAGAAGATATTTTCCTGTACGAGGTATTCCATGTAAAATGTCCGGTCATGATAAGACAAGCACTGTTGTTTTAGACATAAGGGACTATAACATTGAAACTAATCATAATCAAAGTGATATGCGTATACCATACGCATATTTGAAAAGATTTGTTCAAGAAATCCCACACCAAACATTACATGTGATTGCAAATGATCGCCTAGAGCTTAATTTAGGGTTAAGATATTTAAGAAGCAAGGGATATCAAGTTGCTAGTTATCATATAAGTAACTGTCCGTGCAGAGAAAAGGAGTGATAAAGAATGGAATATGATAAAGCAGTTGTCAATCGATTAAAACGAATTGAAGGTCAAATCAAAGGCGTTTTAAGTATGATTGAGAAAAACCAAGACTGTAAAGATGTCATTACTCAGTTATCTGCTTCACGAAGTGCAATTGATCGTACCATTGGTTTAATTGTAAGTATGAATTTAGAACAATGTGTTAGGGAAAATATAGAAAAAGGTGAAAACACGCAGGCATTAGTAAAAGAAGCAGTAGATTTATTAGTGAAAAGTAGATAAGTTCAGCAATTCAGTTGCAAAGGAAGAGTTGTTGAACTTTTCTTTTTGATTAAAAATATACCCCTATGGGTAAAACGGAAAGCTTTATTGGAGGAAATTATAATGAAAGAAATTACAGCAAAAGAATTAGAACAAAAATTAGTATCAGGTGAGAAGCTAAATATTATTGACGTTAGAGAAGATGTGGAGGTTGCTACTGGTAAAATTCCGGGTGCAAAACATATCCCACTAGGTCATATTTCTGATCGTCTTGAAGAATTTGACAAAAATGAGCATTACTACATGGTATGTCGTTCGGGTGGTAGAAGCGGAAATGCATGCCAATTCCTAACCCAAAATAGTTTCAATGTAACGAATATGTTAGGTGGTATGCTTGCTTGGGAAGGAGAATTGGAGTAATTTCTCCTTTTCTCAAATAAAAAAATAAAAAAATAGAGGAAATGAGATGGGTATTATGGAATGGATTTTGTTAATTTTAATTATCGCATTTTTAGTCAATCGTTTCATGCCAATTAAGGGCATTACGAATATAAGTGTTCAAGAAGTAAAAGATAAATTTAAGGAAAACAATGTACAATTTATAGATGTCCGAACACCAGGCGAATATAAAGCAAATCACCGCAAACCTTTTAAAAACATTCCACTTTCTAATCTTTCTGGTAAGATGGATAAACTTGATAAGCAAAAAGAAATTGTTGTTATTTGCCAAAGTGGAATGAGAAGTACAAAAGCTGCTAAGATGCTTAAAAAACAAGGCTTTGAAACAATTTACAATGTAAAAGGCGGCATGAGTGCTTGGATTTAAGAAAGGAAGACGATTATGGCAAGACAAGTAACACCTGAAGAAGTAGTTAGGCGTCTTCAAGATGGTGAAGAAGTGACCGTAATTGATGTTCGTGAAATTAGAGAAGTAGCAACTGGTAAAATCCCTGATGCTAAGCATATCCCATTAGAACAACTTGCATTACGCAAGGATGAATTAGACAAGGATAAAACCTATATCATTACTTGTCAATCTGGTAATCGTAGTAAAGCTGCTTGTGGAATTCTTGTAGCATTAGGATATAAGGTAGAGGAAATGCTCGGTGGAATGAATAACTGGAGTGGTAAAACCGAATGAATAACAACTCTAAGGAGATGAATATATGTTTCATTATACTGTTGAAACGTCAAAATTAATAGATGAAGCGATACAATCACTGGAAGAGAATTTGAAAAAAGAAAAGTTTGGTGTACAGTGGCAGTTTAATGTTCAAGAAACATTGAAAAATAAGGGGTTTAATTTAGAAAGTCCTTTTACTGTACTTGAGGTATGTAATCCTCAAGAAGCACAAAATGTTTTATCAGCAAACCAACTTATTGGATATTTTCTTCCTTGCAAAATCGTAGTATATGAAGATAAACAAGGAAAAACAAAAATTGGAATGCCAAAACCAAGTAGCCTCATTCAAATGATAGAGGATGAGTCTTTACAGGATGTTGCCACTGATATTGAGAATAGATTAATAGCTTGTATTGATAAGAGTAAGTAATAATCAATAAAGTAGTCCATTAACAATGAGACTGCTTTATTGCAGAATAAATATTAGAAATAGAGGCTTATCTAGAATGAAAAAAGATGTAATACTGTACACCACCACGATGTGTCCGGTATGTGGAATGGTTAGAGATTTTTTAACTAATATGAATATAGAATACGAAGAAGTTAATGTAGATCTTAATCTATTAGAAATGATTAAACTTATTGGGAAAACGCGAAGATTCTCTGTTCCTCAAACAAATATTAACGGTGAATGGGTTTTTGGTTTTGATCCAGTTCGCATACTAGAAGTGTTAAATACCAAGGCTAAATAGCTTGAAAGGTGTTATAACACTTATTCTTTACTATTATAAATACCCAAAGGGGTAAGTTTGATTCAAATAAAATAATGGAGGTTCAATTATGGAAAAGAACATAACCGTATATACAACAACACAATGTCCCTATTGTACAATGCTTAAAGGTTTTCTATCACAAAACAACATTCCGTTTACAGAAGTGAATGTCGAAAAGGATCCGTTGATGATGCAAAAGGTTGTTAAACAAACAGGACAAATGGGAGTTCCTCAAACAGAAATTAGCGGTAATTGGGTTATCGGTTTTGACCCTGAAAGCATTGTTGAAGTACTAAAGCAATAAGGAGTTTAAGAAGGGTGAAAAAATAACACCCTTTTTTAATTATCAAAATCATATAGTGGATTTAAAATAATGCACTACCTACAACTGAAGGATTACTAAGTAAGCAGTTACTCCTCGCTAAGCTGTTAAAGATTCAAACATCAACTCATCATCATGAAGGAACAAAATTAGTAATTCACATTGGGTGAATGTGTGAAAGTATGTAGTATACAACTAATTAAGAAAGGATTGATAAAAGTTGAATAATTGGAATACTCGTTTTCAAACAGAGAGTTATGTTTATGGGAAGGATCCAAATGCTTTTTTGGAGAAATTTCATAAGAAAATACCAATTTCAGGTGAAGCTTTGGCCATAGCTGAAGGAGAAGGGAGAAATGCTGTTTTCTTAGCAGAACAGGGAATGAAAGTTACCACATGGGATTTTGCTGAGTCGGGGCTTGCAAAAACAAATAAGCTAGCAAAAGAACGAGGGGTAGTGGTCTTGACTGAACTAGTAGACTTAAATGAAGCAAACTGGAGTAAAGACAAATGGGATGAAATTGTATGTATCTTTGGACATTTCCCAACAGAGCTTAGAAAAAACACTTAAAGGTGTAAAGGCAGCTGTAAAGCCAGGTGGTTATTTTCTAACAGAGGTGTATTCGCCTTACCAGATTCCTTATAAAAGTGGCGGACCACAAAGTCAGGACTTTCTGTACAAACCAGAAGAGTTTTTAAAAACATTTGGTGATTGGCGCATTGTTCACCTATTTATGGGAGAAGTTACCCGTCACGAAGGAGAACTTCATAAAGGTCTAGCACATGTTATTCAATTTGTTGGGCAGAAGCCAAACGACTAACTTGGTCTCTAAATTCCCTATTTTGCCTAACATAATGTTTTTTTGATGAATCAAAAGTAAGTGTTGATGCCATGAATGAAGTTATTGAAAAGCTAGGTTATGATGTTTAGGCTTAATTATAAGAATAAAAATCAGCTTTTCTATTATATCTTTGAACAAACTGACTAGTATGACAAACCTATTGTCTATAAAAAAGTTAAAATTTCAAGGAATTATATATAAAACGCAATACATTTATGTTATAAATCTATGACACGAAAGTATTGCGTTTATATTAATTTAACACAAACTGTTGCTTTTATTATCAATGGATACTATATAATAAAATTGGAATAGAGGAGAGTCTCTTTTATGGAAGATCTCCGGTATAAAAAATTGAAAACAACTCTGGGTTATTTACCCATCCATGTGGAATTAAACGGATATTTCGACCAGCATTGATGCCATATAAGAGGTTTAATAGTTTAATGTTAGATAATGCACCCCTATATAATATAGCGAAAAACTTTTAAGGTGATAGGACTCCCGTAAAGAACACATCTAGATTAAGGAAGTGTTCCTGCTTTTAAGTACATATTATACCCATCAAACGTTGCACCTAACTTATGATAGAATTATTTATACATAATGAAACAGAAAATTATATTATGAGAAAATTAATAGATAGACGGTCGAGGGGGATATTAATGGGAAAAGTGAAAAATCAACATTATGTGCCTAGGTCATACTTGAAGTACTTTGCAAATGAAAAAGGTCAGTTATGGGTTTACGATAAAGAAACGGATGCTGTTTTTCCTAGTAATATTACTAACGTTGCATCGCAAAAGTATTTTTATGATATTCCCTTTGACGAAATATTTCAAGTTATATCCGAAGATGAGAAGAAAAAACTTGAAGAAGAGCTATCGAAATTGGGTTTCGATACAAAACAAGGTGGCTATAAAACGATTGAACAAGGAATTGAGGAATTCTTCTCTACAGAAATTGAAGGTCCTTATAAGAGTTTATTAGAAAATATTAGAAGCCGCTATGTATTAAAGCCTAATCCTTTATTTTCGGAAGCGCTAACTGTAGAAGAACGTCATCCTCTATCGCTATTTATTGCCTATCAAATTGTTAGATCTAAAGAATTCCGTGAGGGTCTATTTGAAACCCAAAAAGGGGCATTACAAGCAATGGTTGATAGACTGGCAAAAATGCAAGATAAAGACTATGAATACGGGAGTATGACCGTAGAAAAAGAGCATGAATTTCCTAGTGTTGAACATGCTCAGTTTATATTAGGAGATTTTCCAATCATGTTAGCGCAGTCTTTGGTTAATCATTGTTGGATAGTAGGGGTAAACAAAACCACCATGCCATTTTACACATCTGATAATCCTGTCGTTAAAGTTGCTCATAAACGTCATCCAATAATGTCATACGAAGGATACAATTCTGAAGGAATTGAAATAGCACTACCTATTTCACAAAAGCATATTTTAATCATGTATGAACGAACCTATCATAAGAATTACTTGGAGCTGGAAAATTCCTTTGTTCCAATGAAAGATGTTCAAAATGTTAAATATTATAACTCCTTACAAGTTTATCAATCCTACCGCCAAATATACTGTCATGATAAAAGGTTTCACTTAATAGAGAAAATGAAGAGAAAGTATGGTTCCTTAAAGAGAACGCCAAAGGAAATAAAAGTTAATGGACGAGATTTCTAAAAACTGCGATTAAACAAAAAAGTAATAAAAATAGTTTGATTATAGTACCAATTTTCATATATAAAACGACTTATAACTGGATGAGAAGCCACTAAAAATTGAATATAGTTAAATAGTGTATTAATTTCTACCAATAATGGGTGCAGCTAAAGAAAAACTTCTAATATTCTATTAAAATATGCGTTAGATAAACAAGGTGATCATTGGAAAATGATTACCTTTTTTTTATTTAATAAAGCAAAAATATATTTGGTGTATTTTAGGATTAATTTAAAGAGATGGATTTAAAGGTACAGGTTAATAATAGAAAAACAGAAAGTTTTAAAACAATAAATTAACAAACCAAGTTAGTATTTTTCTTGATATAAAGGTCACGTACT
>NZ_LDPV02000047.1 GCF_001038425.2 Ornithinibacillus contaminans | reverse complement strand
AACCATTCGCAATCAATACGAGACAAAAAAGTACGCTGTTTACACCATTTTAGGCTATACCATAGAGGGCAATAAAGACATTCTTGGTCTGTGGTTAAATGAAACAGAAAGCAAGCACAAATGGATGCAAATCTTTGATGAAATGAAAGCAAGAGGAGTCGAAGATATCTTCTTTATTTCCATGGATGGCGTGTCAGGACTGGAGGAAGGAGCTCGCTCCATATTCCCTAATGTCATTGTCCAACGATGCATTGTGCACTTAATTCGTAATGCCATTAAGTACGTTCCAAGTAAGGACTATAAAGCCTTTACTGCCTCGTTGCGAAAGGTTTATGGTGCTCAAAGCCTAACGGCATGTCAAAGTGCGTTTGAATCCTTTAAACAACAATGGTCTGCGTATCCAGGAGCTATCGATGTCTGGGAACGTAACTTTGAGCATGTGGAACAACTATATGACTTCGGCAGCGCAGTTCGTAAAATTATGTACACAACGAATGCAGTCGAAAGTATCCACTCCAGCTTCAGAAAAGTAACGAAAAAAGGAGCATTCCCAAATGAGAACGCTCTGCTTAAAGTTCTATATTTACGTGTGAAAGAGTTGGAAAACAAATGGGAAGGTGGTCATATTCAAAACTGGTCTTTAGCCATGAACCAGTTATTAATGGATGACCGATTAAAGGATAGGGTTCTCAAATATATTTGAGTATATTTTTTAGGACTTACACACTTTATTTGACAAACCCGAACGGTTTTTATTTTGCTTCACTGATTAAATAGTACTCTCCAAAATAAAAGGTCTTAACAAAATACATTTTGATATTTTATGTCATTTCAATTGAATTTTCATTTCTCTTAGCAATTCTAGCCTTAGAATCTTCAATATATGTTTGATTTAACCAACTAATAGTTTCCTCAATACTTGTAAATTTCTCATTACCAATAAATTCTCCAGTACGCTTAAAAGCCCACAGCATATGTTTACCAAATTTCTTTTTAAACAGGAAAACGTCATATTTTATGTTATCCGGTCTTTCGATTAAATAACCTTTGGTATTATCATCAATGGTTAGGTTAATACCAGCGGGTATTGGAACAATTTGTCTTGAACTAAGCTTCTTTATGTCATACTTCCGTTGTAATTGTAATTTTTCCTCAAATTCAGCTGTAAACTTATTAAAATTCATAAGTATATCTCCCCTTAGACTCTTCGCACGTATTAATGTACTTTTTGATATTCCTGTCATTGCTTCTACTTGTTTATAAGAGTGGTTTTCTAATAATTGTATAGCATGATCTATTTGTTGCTTAGTAAATTTCTTCGGTCTACCTTCTCTAAAATCATCACGCTGCTTTGCTATAGCTTTCCCTTCTTGAGTTCGTTCTACAATCATATCTCTTTCAAATTCAGCAAAAGCCATCATGATATTAAATATCAATCTTCCAGTTGGTGTATCTTCAACAATCCCCATATTTAATACATGGACTTTAATACCTCTCTCAAAAAGTTCCTTTATGATATTAATACCATCTAACGAGGAACGAGCAAACCTATCTAATTTTGTTACGACTAATGTATCTCCTATTTGCAGTCTATCTAACAATTTATTAAATTCGGGCCTGTCTCTTTTTGTTCCAGTAAATTTATCCTTAAAAATATTTTCTTCTAAACAACCCTCTTTTTTCAATTGTTCTATTTGGGATAGAAGATCCTGATTTAAAGTTGAAACTCTAGCATAACCATATTTCATTTTATATACCCCTTATATTTAGTATTGTTCTAAAGTGTATCTTATTTCTCCAACACCTATCTGTCCTACAAATTTACAATCGAAGCAAATATAAAAAGCTGGACTTTTTGGTTTCTCAGAAAACATAATTTGAACCGTTTTATTACACTTTGGGCAAAAGCTCTTTTCTGTATTTTGAATAATATATTTTTCCACCTCTCAAACTCCTTATCATTATTTTTAAGATAAAAACACCTCAAATTATGAATATAAGTTATGACACCTCTCTAACTATTAATTTTACTGGACCATAAAAATAGTGTCAATACTTTTGAGTTATGAAACAGGTGAAATATTTTATTCAAATAAAAAAAATCGAAAATTAATCGATTTTTTGAAAAATATTCCACTGAAAAGAATGAGGAGTCCTCATTACCTTTTATAGTAAAAATATTTAATATAATAGTATTATTAAAATAATCGCTAAAACTATTCGATAAATAGCAAATGGTCTTAGCTTTATCTTATTGATAAGTTTTAAGAAGAAACGAATACAAACTAATGCGAAAATAAATGAACTCAAGAATCCTACAATAAAAAACGGGAGAACATCAGGAGTGAAGTACTTCCAATTATCAAGTAAAGATATGAAATTAGCACCAGCCATAATAGGAACCGCCATTATAAAAGTAAAATCGGAAGCTGCTCGATGACTTAGTCCTAATAATACTCCACCAGATATTGTTGCTCCTGAACGAGAAAAACCTGGCCAGAGGGATAAGCATTGGAATAACCCTATATAAAATGCTTGTCTATATGTAATCTGATCCACTGTCTCAACCAATCGATTACGATTACTTCCAATTTTATCTGCAAAAATCATTAAGATAGCACCGGCTATTAAACTATAAATTACATATTTTGAATCAAATAAATATTTATCAATAAAATCCTTAAACAATAATCCTAAAATTGCTGCAGGAAGCAAGCCTACAATTATGTGGGCTAAATTTAAATGTCCGGTTGATTTTTCATCTATTTTATAGCTTTTTGGTTTCAAGCCCAATAAATCAAGAAATCTGTTAAAAAATACCACAACAACCGCCAATATGGAACCAAGTTGAACAACAATGAAAAAGGAATTCGCTACTTCCTCTCTCAAAAAATCTTTTGAGTGTAACCATAAATCATCCACAATAATTAAGTGTCCTGTTGAGGAAACTGGTGCGAATTCTGTTAGTCCTTCTACTAAACCCAAAATAATTGCCTTTACCAAGTTTAATATTTCCAAAACTATAATCCCCCATAGTAAATTAATAATCTTATAAGTACCACTAATATCCAATCATTGCAATAATTCAGGAAAGATAGATTAATAATAACATAATTATCTCAATGTTGAATAAGCAGACACCATTTAATTTTAACAAAAAAACAAACAGGATATAACAGCACTTATTATTGGACTCAAAATTCTAAATAAAGTCTAAAAAAAGTATTGTTATATCCCATTTTATTCAATTTCTATTTAATAACACCAAACTTGACCTGAAGCATTCCCCCCAAGATAAGGAATGATTACTTTTAATCGATATAATTCACCATAAGACGTATCTACTGTAAATCTGGAACTTCCTGTTATAACATGAGAAACGGTACCCATATCTTTCCAAACCCCATTTACCAGCCTTTGCTCATATACATTAACACTTCCGTCTGTTGTGTCAATTCTGATTGTCATTTCTGAACTAGTAGCCATGCATCGTTCTGAATACCAAGTACTAGGTCCCTGATTATAAGTACCTAAGAGAACTTCAGCATTTGGAAGCTGATATGCAGCAAACGATGGACTTGCGAAACCAAGTGTAACGACACCAGTGATCAATAATGCTAGTATTGTCTTTTTAATTTTTTTCATAATTACCTCTCCCTTTTAAAAAATATTTGTTCCTTAGTGTATTGCTTAAATAGATTTATAAGACTTGTAAATAGTAGACAGCAAAATTACTATTACAGTAAAAGAAATAAAGGATAATAGTGGGATAGTTATAAACCCAAACACATTAATATATTCTAAATTGCAAGGTACCCCAGAATGACACGGCTTTATTTCTATTAAACCAGGTATCTTCTGAAGTAGGTAATGGTAAAGCGAAATGAAATTACCTAAAATTGACAACGGTAATACATATTTAATTACACTAAAATCTTTAAAAAATGTAGCAATCCCAAGAATTATGGGTACTGGATACATGAAAATTCGTTGATACCAACATAACTCGCAAGGAACAAACCCTTTAATTTCACTAAAATATAAACTGCCAATCGTAGCTATAATAGAAGTAATCCAAGAAAAATAAAGTAATATTAAAACTAGTTTTTCATTATTCCATTTTTTCATTTTCCTTCAGTACTTTCTAATATAACTTTTTCGATTTCCTCATAATCAAAAGGGTCTTGTAAAATAGTTCCATTAATAATGACAGTAGGAGTTTGAGTTATATCATATTTTTCAACAAGGTTATTATCCTTTTCCAACTCATTCATGTATGCTTTATTGGATATAGAATCTTCTAAATCAACCAGATTAATATTTGTATTTTTTTCTGCAATTTTTAGGATATCTTCTTGACTGATCTTATTACCATTCACAAATAATAGGTTATATAGATCTTCATGAAACTTCCAATAAGAGTCGCTGTCTTTCTTTAAAACTGTTTCTGCATATAAAGAAGTAAGACTAGACAATTCACCGTGAAAAAAAACATTTACATAAGAAAAATTAGCCTTTCCCGTATCTATATATTCCTTCTTCAACTTAGGGAAAGTGGTAGCACTCCAATTTTGACATGCTGGGCATGCATAATCTCCATATTCTACGATAGTAACATCTGAATCCTTTTCACCTAAAAAGGGCTGGTCGAGAGTTGTTGGTAGAGTTGTACCTACAAAACTCTGTGCTACTTGCTTATCTTTTTCATATAGAAAGATAAACGCTAATAACATTATTGATAGAGCTGATAATACAAAAAATAATATTTTTCTATTGTTTCTCTTTTTCATGATTACCTCGCTAGAATTTAAAGTAATTAAACTACTAAATTCACCTCCAATACAATTAAATTCAACTTTCCGACACCCCCGTTTCTTGCAAATTTTCAATATATTCCATTTTATCACATTTTTTGGGAGATAATAGCGAAAAAGGTAAATTTTTATAAAATGATTAAATATACCTATTTTTGTTATTATAAGAATTAATAGAAAGTGAATGTAAGCTTTATATGAAAGACCTTCTAAATCAACTCACTCTATACAACAATAATCAAGTATTATATATTAATATTAACGTAATACAGTTAATGGTTTTTTTCAAGGGGTAGTAATGATGTTCAAATTAAAAAAACGGAAACATTTTTCAGTAAGTGATTTTAAAGTATTGCCGAATCTTAAAGTTAATTTAGCTAATTTGAGAGAAGAATTAGAAACAGCAATCACTATATTACACAACTTCGAAATCAAGGAACAAGGCAAGCTGAGTTATCACAGTGCATTAGGTAATTTACCTCATTTAAAATACAACAGTAGTAATAGGCAGATTCAATTGAATTAACACTTAAAGTCTCTTAGTACAGAAGGAGGAATATGTTATGCTTAGAAAAGATATATACTCATTCGTAGAAACTGAAGAATTAGCAACCTGCTCTGTGTGTGGGAATGAGTTTGAAGAAACGGAAATTAATATGACCGATTATGAACTAGACCTATGCAGTACATGTGAAAAGGACCATAAAATTACCAGCACAATACAAAGGGGGTATACTATGTTAACTGACAAAGAACTAGAACTAATTTCTCATTATGATTATCAAGTGTTGAACAATGGCATGTCTGGTTGGCTATCGAACCATCAATATAAACAAATTTTTGATTTTGTAGAGATATTAAGCAAGCGAAATTCAGCCATAGATCAAAAAGTAATTGCCATATTTAAAAAAGCGACAATTTCAGGTATGGAATATCTTCAGCATAAAGATTCTACTTTCATTCCCGAAATTAAAGAAATTGCTGATGAATCTTTAATAGATATTGAATCATGCGGAAAGCAATATAAGGAAGTTGCAACAGAATTTATGAACAGCTATGGAATGGAAGATTATTTGACGAAGTTTACAAATAACATAGGATTATAGGGGGAAATTAATTATGTTTGGTAATAAAAAGATAGAAAGTATCACGACTCACTCAGGAATTTATAAATTTGAGCTGCCTTATTTAACTGATAACTTAGTACCTAGAGAAAATGGTATAGTTCCAGTATATAATTGTGATATTGAAATCCATGTAGGAAATCAAAAGGATTTAGATAATGGTTTTCTTGCAACAGTCATTATTAGCGCAAATTCAGATGGTGTAGGTAATACTAATTTCGTAGAAGATATTGCTACAATGGTATTAAATAATTATATAGACAAAAAATCTATACGAGCTGAACATACCACTTTATATGACAAAATTAGATGGATTGAGAGAAATCATTATCCAAAGGAAAGATTTGATTTAGTGAATTTTGAATGGCACAAGGAAGAAGCTCGATACATTGATCCTGATTGGTACAAGCTAGCAGAAGATGATTGGATTCTTGAAAATCACAGACTACAACCTTATAAGTAATAAAAAAGACTACCATCTAAATTGATTGGTAGTCTTATCTTTTCTTAGTTTTGATAAACATTCGTACTCTATTACCGCGAAATGAGGATTAACTATTGAACGCTAGATCACACTTTACACAGTAGTAAGTTGCTATTTTTTTCTCTCCACTTTCTTTTGTAATGTGAAATGCTAGATCTTCTTTTGTTTGAAATACTACTCTTGTTGCACATTTTGGACACCTAATTAACTTCATAAACAAAATCCCTTTCCTTTTGGTATTTTAATACCAGTATTCAGTCCAGTAGATATTCCCACCGTTCTCAAGGTCTAGTGCTTCTCTAATATCTTCTTTACTCATTCCTGATTTAAAACAGTCGATAATCATTCGCAACCAACTATCCCACCATTCACAAGCACCTTCGATATAATAAGCAGTATCACCATTTTTCAAAAGGCGTTTTGTATCTTCCGTATATTCTGGTTCTATTTCAGTGTTTGCATATACCATATTCTAAAATCCCCCTATTCAATAGTTGATTCTGCAAAGTTTGCCTTCAAAAAGGTATGTGAAGGTATATATAGAATCACCGCTGGAATAAGAATAAGAATTTTAATCCATAGAGCTTCGGTTTCAACCGCAATCATATTTACTATCCCGTATGCGAAAGGCGTGATACACAAAATGAAAGCAATACTTTCATTCATGTATTTTCTTTCAATATAAGCAAATACACATACCGAGATTAATAGATACGCCAGAAACATTATAATGCTATTCATCACGTCTAAACCGACAAGGTTATATGCTAGAACTGGTAACACCGTATATATCGCCATTATTACCAGTCCTTCAATTCCAAATATTTTTATCGTTTTTTCCATGTAGTTCACTCTCCTAAAGGTTTTCCAATACTTATTGAAAAAGGATCTCTGCAGAAAACAGAAATCCCTTTTGTTTTAATTATGTTGCAATTGCCAAACGCCTCTTTCAAACGACACAAAGTTATCGTGCAATTGAAGCGTTTGACGAATTTTTTCCTTCCAATGATTGTTTTTCACAGCTTTATTACTGCCTTCAATAACCTTGTAAACTTGTTCTAATGTTGCCTTTCCACCTAGCCATTCCACAGCTCCTTGAATCAAATCACGCCAAGTAATCTTATTAAAGTTGCGTAAATCGAAGGACTGAGTGACTGTACGTTTCAAGTCAACTTTCCAAACCTGGTTCTTTTTAAACACCAGTAGGTGTTCATGAACTATTGGAATGAAATTGTATTTAGAATACGTTTTATTTTCACTGAAGGTATTGTGCTGCGATTTAATGATATGGCTCTCTAAATCTCCGAACCAAGTCATATCTTTAATAATGGAATAGTATTTACCTTTTTTCCTAACATCACCGACCAGAAAAGCATGCCTTCCACCATTTAATAAAGACTGATAGATTTTAGCGTTTACTTTATCTAGTTTGCTAATGAATTCTTCATAGCTCATAACATTAGATAAATCGTCAGGATTATAAAAATTCCGTTGTTTTTCATAAGCGATAATATCCCAATATGGCGGGTGTGAAAACACAAAATCCGAACCAAAGGGAATTTCGTCTGCTAGGCAATTGAAACCGTTATTTAGGTCAAGGTGTAGGCTATTTTTATAACCTAGTTCTTTTGCTACTGCTTCACCAGTTCCACCCCCACTAAAAACCTCTATGAATCTCTTAGGTTGTGAGTTTGGGTAGAAGTGTTCCAGTATATCCTTAATAACATGTCCAGAGCAATTTCCCCTGTAAGATGAATTGCCCCATTTTCCACGATTAGGGTAACTAATAATAGATTTCATTATGCACGTACCCCCATTAAACGTGGTTTAATTGAATCTATCAGTTTAAAACACTCTCCAGCCGTTAATCCAGTAAGAGATGTGCCATTTTCAGTATATACATTCCTTGCAAAGATAAGCTTTCCTGCTAGTTGGAAATTGCAGCCATCTGGTGCAACGAATTCAGTATAAAAGGTATTTTCTTTAAAGAGCCCTTCATCATCAACAATGATTGCAATATCGTCATTGTAATCTGTAATATCAATCCTTTCACAGCCAATGATTTTATAGTAATCATCTAATTCTAAGGTATCTCGATTTTCCTCGATTTTAACAATACTAAATTCATGTTGGAACATATAATAATTGAAGTCTAAAACTAATAAATTCAATGAAACTTTCTCTGTGTTTTTCATAGTATTTTCACCTTTTCTTCACCTTTGATTTTTAAATAAAGAAAGGATAGGCTACAAAGTGTAACCTATCCGTCATATCAAGTTATTTAGGCTTTTTTAGAACCAAAGCGACTTGATACTTTCTTTTCTCCATACTGTTTCAAAACATCATCACTCCAGCCTAACTTATCAAGATTCGACTTAGAAATTGATAGCATTTCCAAAGGATTAAAGCCTTCAATAGTAATCATAGCCATAAGATCCTTCATCTTTTTACTTTCAAGTTTCCAAGATACGCTTTCGGAATAGCCCCAGATATTACCACCAGCCTCGACTGATCCATGTTCATCAACATATTCCTTTAGTTGATTCTTCATTTGCTTTACAGCTGAGTCCAGTCTTGTAATCTCGTTCGCTAGTGCAACAGCTTCTTCTTGAGTTAGGTTTTTATTTTCAACTTGTGTATTCATTATTTTCACATTTCCCTTCTATTTATCAGTTTTAATTAATTGAAGTACATTTGTTAGCTTGTATTCGTTATCTCTTATACTCTTGAGAATTGAATATACTTCTAAATCATTTAGGACGTGGACTTTGGCGTGTTTTGTATGAATATGAGTGAACAAGCCACCTTCATACATTAAAACGCCTTTTCCATCAACATCTGAATAAGAAATGCTGCTCTTTTGAACATTTACACGTTCAAAGTTTTTCCGAATCTTATTAACTGTGTCCTTTATTTCATTAACAGCTAGAAGTGTTCCTGCTACCATTTATATCTTCCTCTCTCACATTGTCTTTATAACAACGCAGTACAAACGGGCAATACTCACAAGAACTAGATGGAATATCAGGAAACAGCTCATCTAGTTTCTCAGGAAAAATATCGAGCATTTGAAGTTTAAAATTGATTTCATTTGCTAGATTTAACGCCCATTGTTTTGCGTTTTCCATATCGACCTCACTAAAGAAGTATTTACTTTCTTTTTTATAGCGCAAGAAAGATAAAGAACCTTCTATAAGGTCGTACCCTTTCAACTGATGTAACGCCCAAGCATATAAACCAATTTGATGATTGTCGTTTACATCATACATTTTCCAATTAGTTTTCCAATCTTCCAACCTATTACCTTTCACAAGATCAATATACCCTTGTATTTCTGGTGCATTTGGAGAATTAGAAAGAGGGAGACGAAAATAAATTTCCGTTTCCCCCATATTTTTAGTTGCAGAAGCATTTTTCACCAACTTAGAAATTTCCTCAATGGAAACATCAGGGTGAAAATCACATTCTGAATATCCTTCTATAATAGCTTCCTCAAAACTAATCCCTTTAATAATAGATTCAATCGCCTTATGGACAGCTTTACCCAGTGCTAGAAAACTAGTTGAAGTATTTTCAGGAATTCCTAAAACATACTTGTAATAAAATCTTCTAGGACACGTTTCGTAAAGTTTAAGCCTACTGTATGAAAATATCATAATAATTCACCATTAAAATGGTAAATCATTATCATCTATATCAATGGGCTCTGCTTGTCCTTCAAATGGATTATTATTATTAGAATTTTGGTTTTGAGTAGAACCGTTGTTATTTCCATTTTCCCACTTCTTAACTTTCAAGAAGGTAGGAAATCCTTCTATTACAAATTCCGTAATATATTGTTTTTTCCCGTTTTCATCATCATACGAACGAGTTTGGGCTCTTGAAGTTACAGCAATCATATCACCTTTAGAGAGCTGATTCGCCATAGTCTCAGCAGGTTTGCCCCAAGCAACATGACGGAAGTAATCTACTTCACGGTCACCGTTTTGATTTGGAACAGCTCTTTGTACTGCCAAAGACAAGTTAGCAACAGCCTTTCCGTTTGGTGTATAACGCATATCTACTTCTCCAGCTAATCTTCCAATAAAGTTACAGTTATTCATCATTTTTATATTCCTCCAGTTAATAAGTTTTTTAAATTATTGAGGACTGCAATGTGTAGAAAGGGTGTTCTTTATTCAAAATTGAATGTACAAATTCTTCCCTCTCTGACGCCCGTTCAGTCCTTTTATCATTTGAAATTTCTTTTAATACATCAGCTAATAGATTTACTCCTAGCTCAAGTTCTAGCTTTTCGACTTTAGCAATAGCCCCTTTGTAATCATTGGTAAGAATACCTGTATATATGGTCTGATAGGCTTCTAATCTTTGATAATCAACAAAAGCCAGCCATTCTTTATACACATGTTCCCGAAATGCTTTATAGAGATCAACATCAAATTCACGATTATTAACCCAATTAATGTTAGGAAAACCAATCATTCGTAGTTGATTTCTACTTAGCTTTTCTGCAGGGTGCTTCTTATAACTAAAGCCATTTTGTTTTCGCAGCGATTCAATAATGTCACTTTCCTTCTGATCAGTTAGAAAAGAAAGTAGTTTCAGAACGCCACCATACTTTTTACAATACCAACATTTAAATACGTTCTTATTCTCATTTAAAGATAAGTAGTATTTATTGGGTTTATTGGAATCTTCAAGGCAGAAAGGACATTTACATAAGACTTCCTTTTTGCCTATCGTTCCAGTTTTAACAGTTAGATTATGTTCTAACGCAACATCAACGATATTAGGCAAAATACTCATGCCCTATCCCCCTTTAATTTGTTACAGATTGTTTAGAAGGAATCGGAATTTGTTCCCATTCCTTCTTTAAAACAACCCTCTCTGGTGCTATCTTGTACCGTTCAAAACGCTGTTTCTTATATAACATATAGAAAAACAACGCATTTTTAACATACGGGCAATTCTTATGACCGTACATTTCACATACCATGCAAGTATGCTGAACGAGTACAGAGCCATCTTTGGCTTTTGCACACAAAACTAATTCCGAACCCCCTTGAATGGAAGGAAACATAGCAATTAATGATTGAGCTATCTTCCATTCAAATGTTGCAATTGGTTCTATTTTTCTAGTTGACACCTGTTGCCACTCCTTTTATTAAATGGAAATCACCTTGTTCTTCAATTTCCATAACTACCTTTTCGCCTACCTGTAATGGCTTTACTAATTCAGTTAGTTCTTTGCCTTTGGCAAGCACGAGAAGTTTTGAACCATCATTTTTCACAATGTTCACTTTCCCGAAAGGTACTTTTGAAGGACTGACACCTGTTTCAACTGACGCAATTTGAACTTCTTCACCTTTAACTGACTCAGTAGTTTCAGGTTGTTCCTCATTCGCTACTGGTTCAGTTCGAGCTGGTTCTTGAGGTTGTTCATTTTCAGCTGGTTTATCTTCTCGCTTTG
This sequence comes from Ornithinibacillus contaminans, assembly GCF_001038425.2. Taxonomy (GTDB): domain Bacteria; phylum Bacillota; class Bacilli; order Bacillales; family Amphibacillaceae; genus Ornithinibacillus; species Ornithinibacillus contaminans. The sequence continues at coordinate 48,875 of NZ_LDPV02000047.1, read as the reverse complement.
GTTCAGGCTTAGTTTCCTGAACTGGTTGTGTTTGTTCATCGGACTTAGGTTCACCCTGATTGCTTTGGTTGTTACCTTCGTTTGGAACGCCTTTTATTTGTTCTGGTAAATTAATATCCTGACCGATTTCTTCTTCAGTAGTTAATCCACCAACAACAGGGAATTGTTTCTTTAAAGCAAATGTTTCCGCGACTTTTTCAATCATAGAACTTGGGTATTTATCCCAGATAAATGATTTACCTTGTTGCGAATTTGCATTTGCTGTGAAATATTCTCCAAAGTCAGCCCAACAAGCATAAGGTCTAAACTGCTTATGATATATAACAGCATAAGCCCCTAAAATGTTGCCTCGTTTATTACCAAATTTATGAACAACAGTTCCCTCAGCAGGAAGAAACTCAAAATGATCTCCCTCACGTACCACATTTGATATTGGTGGTCCGACATAATTTTCATCACGTACCGCAATGCGTAATAACCCATCACGAGTAGTTACAAAACTAGTTTTCGGACCATATTTCGTTTCGAATTTTTGGAATACCACATCACCTAATAGTGGATTCAGCCCTAATTCTTCGCAGTATTCTATGAAGTGATAAGCTTCCTCAGAAGTCCCATTAGCTGGTGCAACGAAACGATTATAAATCAAACTTTTTTGCTCTTGTGTAAATTCAATTGCCTTTTTCTTTTCCATTTTCATAACCTCTTTCTGACCTTTGATTTTTAATTACTAAGTACCTAGATGTTTAACTCTTTCTCTCTAAGCAAAAGCTCTTTCTCTTTTAAAGCTAGTTCTTGACGCTTTAATTCAATTTCGGTCTGCTTCAGTTCGACTAATACCTTGTTATCCTCATGGATAGCTTGAATGGATTTAACCAATTCTGGGAAATCGTAACCAAAGAATCTATGACCATATCCAGTTTCGTGTAGAGCTAACCCCACTTGAACACCCCCTTTCAAAGTTTTTATATATATAAAAAAAGACAATTATCCTCTATGTATGAAACACAGAAAAACAATTGTCTTTTTAATACATCAATTAAACTTTTTTAATAACTAAAATTAACAAAAAGATTTTTGCAAACAAATGTCTACGACTTCTACTATCTACAAAAGATTAGAAGCAAAACGTTTTAGTTATCCTTTTTCTTGCTATTTGCAATGTGCAAATAGTGAAATACGATAACCACTAAGAATAGTGAGTAAAGAAAAATAATATACTAGTATTATAACTGAATTCCGTTTCCTGAGCAAGTGCTATTTAAAACTTTATAAAGATTTGAATCTCCTTTTTTTAAAGATTTTGATATAATATTGATAGATATTGAGGAAGTAGGTGGAGTTTTGTCGATATTTATATCTCGCATAGAAGAAAGTAATATAAACAATCATATTGATATTCTTTTTTCTAGAATAGCAGATGCCAAAGAACTGGATGACTTAACCGAACACGAACAAGATACGATTTATCGTGTTGAGGAAGTATATAATATTGTTAAAAATAGATTATTTTCTGTTGATCCCTATTTAGTATCAAATAACGTTCTGAATTCATTTGTTACACACACAAACACAATTCAAACAAATTTGCACGCTTTTAATCAAAATCACACAAGTAGTCCTAGTAATACATTAAATCAAAACATAAACAAGATAAATGAATCCCTTGAAACAGTATTAGTCAACGTTTCACAAACGTTTTATCCTATTGACGCTACTGATATAGAAGTACTAAAGGACAGTATAGTATCAGCCCGAAGTTCATTATCTCAACATAATAGGTATATTAAGGAAGAATATGAGGAGTTTCATGTAGAAAAGCAGAATTTAGAGGAACAAATAGCTTCTCTTCTAAATAAGCTGGATGGTGCGGAAGATAGAATTGATACTGTTGTTGATAACGGACAATCACAACTTCATGATATTGAAAGAATGTTTTCAGAAAAGCAACAAGAAAGAACAACAGAATTTGCTTCGCTTCAAAGTGAATGCAAGGAAGTATTTGATGAAAAATTAGGCAATATGGATAAAGGATTTAATGAACAAATAGATTCTTTTGGGGAAAAGTTTAACCATCAAGTAGAAGTATTAAGCCAGGACTCCATAAATTATAAAGAATATCTTGCTACTCAAATTAACGAGTTTGAAAATGAAATTCAGACAGCTAAAGAGGAGCTATATAAGTTAATTGAAGTAGCTGGTAATGATGTTATGTCTGATGGATATGCTAAATATGCTAACAAAGCAGCAACTAGAAGGTTTTGGTGGCAACTTACTTCGGTAGCATGTTTGATAGGACTAGTTGCTTCTGCAATCTTTATAATAGTTCCTAGTATTCAAAGTGAAAGTTTTAGTTGGTCAATGTTGGCTTCCAGAGGATTAATAACACTATCTGTTGGTGCGCTTTCTGGTTATACAATCAGACAATCTCAACTAGCATATAATGAAGAACAACGGAATCGTGAAATGCAATTAAAGTTAGGTTCAATTGAACCTTACCTGAAGAATTTTGAACAAGAGAAAAGAAACCAGATTAAAGAACAACTTGTGGGTGACTATTTTTCAAGACATTCTTCAAGATTTTCTGAAAATCAAGAGCCTAATGAACAAGCTGTCGAATTACAACCACAAGAGGAATAACAATAATATAGCAGTCTTTTATAGAAAGAATAAAGGGGGGGATTCCCCCCTATTCTAATAACCATTCCAATTCATTGACTTTGTTATTTTCTGCAAGTCTATAAAACCTTGGAGTACACTCTTGAATTTCATTATCTGTTATTGCTCTTACTTTCATCTTATCTGAGAATATAAACGGTTTTAAAGGTCTTAAGTGATTTAAATCCTCAGTAATTATAATAATCCTTTCTGCAATAGGCTTCCATTTTAAAAACATCATTAGATCATTTATATTACCCCTAGTTGCATAAACGTAAAATTCATTCCCATTCATTTTTATACTTGCAATAAATGGTGAGGGAGAAGGTCTTACTTTTATATCTCCAAATAGAATACATAACTGAAAGAATAACATTCTATTTAAAACAGCTTTTGTATCGTACTCAACCCAATAGTTTTGAACAAATTCCGGCATGACCTTATTAGCCCCTGACCTTCCAATTGTATATATAGGAATTACAATGTCGTTTTTCTTAATTTCATGCCGAACTATCAATTTACGTGCTTCCATACGCTTAACCTTTTGCTTATCTAAATCAAATAACTTTCTTAGTTGCAGCCCCCCAATTACACCAACACTAGCGATCGCTTCTAATGCTCTTTGCTCTTTCTCTGATTGCGTTTCATACGGTCTATCGTATTTTTCATTAGAAGCTATTCTTCTCCAGTCTAATTTCCAGGAGTGTTGATTGTAAGAGAAAGGACTGATAAATGTTTGGTTTTCCATTTTTCCAGCCCCCTGTTGCATTATAAAACTCTTACTATTTTAGTACGAATTTGTTCTTTTTCAAGTTCTACACCAATTACACGTACTAATACTTTATCGCCTTTTTGCACATTCTGAAACTTCAAATGTGGAGCAAGACTATCCACGCCATCTTCTAAATTTACAAAGACACCGTAATTTTGAACACCCGAAACCTTCCCAACATATTCACCATTCTTTTGATAACGTGTAGCACAGTCAGGGAACGGATTCTTTAATAAAGGTTTTGCTGATACCTTAACCTCTTTCTTATCAGAATCTATTTCCATTACTTGAACTTTGATATGATCCCCCGATTTATACATATCTCTTAAATCTTCTACCCAACCATAAGTAAGTTCAAAAACAGGGATATGAACATCAATACCACCTATATCACCAACAATATGTCCTTGATGTACTTCTCTTGCTACACAATAAATGTTGTAACCAACATCAATTTTCCGCAGTGTAATTTCAGTCATTTGTTCTTTAGCCTGTTTACGTGAAGCCAGAAACATATTTTCGTCTTTAGAGTAGTGAAGCACCTTAAAAGCTACTTTTTTACCCGACAACGCACGGAACTTATTGACTGCTTGCTTATCTTCTGGGTCAAGACCTGACTCAAATAAAGGAATTAACCCTTTAACGGTATCAAGTCTTACAATTCCGCAAAGTTCTTTCTTTTCATTGAGCTTTAGGGTTTCAAACCCAATTAGTTCAGCATTTAAAATTGTTTCATTTTGTTGTGCCGATTGAATCTCACGCCATTTGGCATTTTCATTTGTTTTTTCTTCAACCTTTTTAGCGTCAAAACCTTCAATTAAAACATTCAATACATCTGATGACATTTTTATCTCTCCTTATTGGTGTAATTTATATCAAAAATTGATGGACTGGTTATATTGCTAGTCCATTTGATTTACCAAAAATCATCTGAATCTTGTTTCTTCTGAGCTGAAGCTGACTCACCTGAAGGCAATACTAAATTGCTTTCATCATCAGCTTTTGTTGAGTTTTCCAGCGTCTTTTTTTGGTTAGAACTTGTGCTAGTTTCATGGATTTTAGGGCTAGTTATATTTAGAGGTTTGTACTTTTTATTTAAAACCTCTTTTGTGTTTTCGAGAACGGGCCTCGTGATCGCAGCCTGACTATCTGGTTCTTCTTTAAAATCAATTTCATTTGAATGAACCTGAAGCTCTGGGCTTTCGTTTTCTTCAGAACTGGCATTTAATACAGATTCTGAATTATCATTGTGCCTCTGAAAGTCGTCTTGATCGGGATTTTTTTTGTTAAACCAAGCTAAAATTTGTAACTTAGGCTTTCTTATATCCTGATTGACGTCCCATTCTTTGCGTTCCTTCCAATCTCTAGGAACAAATTCCCCTACTCCCTCGATTGGCTTTTGTGGTGTACCTTCATGTAACAATCGGGCAATATAATGGAATCGCTTCATACCATCTTGCAAATAGGTATAAGTAAATCGGAATTCCTCTGATTCTGTATCTCTGTAATTATCAGGAAATAACTTTGGTAGGATTATTCGGTTTTTGAAGGTTGATTGTCGCACGACAACTTTGTCCTTACCGAATTCCTCAGCAAACTCTTTAGCGTCCTCTGCAGAAAGTCCAGAGAAAGCAATTTTATTTCTGCAAGATGTTAAAATAGCTTTTTTCATAGCTTTAGCACCGATTTTTCCTGCCTCTACTTCTAATTGTCCAAGTGATTGTGTAGCAAAAATGCCTGCCACACGATAAGAAGCAGCGATTGATAAAAACATTTCAATATCAGGATTAATATAGCGACTGTATTCATCTGTAACTATGAAATGAGGTATACGGGTCTGTTCAGTCCCTTTTCTTCTGAATGTGCCACTTTGTAAGTGCATAGACACGAACTGTCCAAAGGCGTCACCAGCTTTTTTCAATGTACCGAGAGCTGTATTTACGATTAGTACGCCACCTTTTTCGAAATGTTCATCAATATTAATATCGCTTTTTCCAGTAATAATTTTTCTTAGCTTTTCGTTACCAGTAATGTTTTCAAGTTGCGCTCGCAGACCAATAACTAACTGCCTGTATTTTTCTCCTAGTGAACCAAGCAACTCATTTTCAAAGAATTCTACCAGATCAGTATTTCCTTTTTGCAGTTTCAACAAAGCTACTTTTTCCCTCAACACATGCTCATCTCGTAATGCAACAAGTACATCTATTAAATCCATATCATCACCATGTATCTCTTTAAGTAGCTTTGTAATGTTTCGTGTAGATAATTCCTGAATGGTTTGAAAAAAAGCTTCCTGTTTTCCAAATAGACTTTGCAATACAGCAACAGTTGCTTCAGCTACATCATCAGTATTACCTTCCATTACGTTAAAATGGTGACTATCCTCACTCTCGGGATCAATGTAAACATACGGAATATCCATTTCATCACAGTATTCCTTTACATCTCTAGCTAGATCTCCTTTAGGCTCAATTATACTCAAACCTAACTTTTTCCCTTTTTTCTTCTGCAATAGGGATTGATAAATAATTGGCTTTAGAATTGTTGCTGTTTTTCCACAACGAGTCGGGCCAACACAAAGCATGTGCGTAAAGGGATCATCACCACCCCAAACAATACTATCTGACATTAAATCCCCCCTTCCAAATTAACTGTATTCAGTTATTATTATAACCGAATTCAGTTAATTTTTACATAGTCCTATTGCAAATAATTAGATTACATGGTATATTATTAATAACCTTTTTTGATTTTTGATTTTTAAATTTAAATTGTTTGAACAGTGCCGTATAATAATGCGGTGCTGTTTTTTTGTTTAATTTATGATATTTAGATCTGCTAAAGCCTTTTGTAAAAAGTTCATGCTAATTAAATTTGCTATGAACAACACTACATTTAACCCGATTGCTAGATAACCTAAACTCAGAAAGGCAGCGTATAGTTCACCAGCTGTAAATCTCAGCATTAGAGGAATAACAAGTGACATTCCCATCATTACCATTATCTTATTCTTAAATTGCCTTTTTCTGCGGTATAATTCATCTCTTTTCACTAATTCAAAATTTATATTTTTGTTAGCTTTTGAAAATAGAGATTTTGAATTTCCGCCAACATCATATTTTACCTGTAATATCTGGTGAAATATATCAATTGCAGGGAAATTATATTTATTAAAGTGAACGGTTCGCAACACGGCGTCTTTTTCTAACCCCTCAATAGTTAAATCAATATCTTTTTTAATTTCCTTATCGAGATCCCTTTTTGAAGCCTTCAAGGAATTTATAATGTTATAACCAGATTGCATATAAAAAGTCATGTTTGTTGCGTATTTTTGTAACTCATTCAATAAATATCGTTCTTTTTTTAGTTTGCGTGGTATATAAACTATGTTGTAGAAACCTACTAACATTGTAATAAATCCAATAATCACACTTACCACTACATTATCTAATACAAAGTAATTATAAACAGCAGCCATTGCGAATATAAAAATCATAGATAATACAATCTGTACCCCCGAAAAAAGGGCTAGTATAGGATTAAATTTATTTTTCATCTTTTCTTTTCCCCTCTCTATCGTTTAAATGATTCAGGAATTAAATGATATAATCTTTTATACGTTAATTTCTCCAGTAATTCCTCCGATAATGGATTAGTAATAACCTCGTCTTTGTAATTACCCGTTGTTTTATCAAACGTTCTGCTTTTACGATAAATCGAGATGTACTCTACACCATTTTCGGTAAAATCGGTGAATTCAACCACCTCACGTATATATCTCTTAATACCATTTTCAGTTTCTTCCATATCCATATAAATACCAATAGGAAGAACATTCACTATATCTTTACCGAATAGTAGTTCATTGATTGGATATTTTTGCCTAATCATTGAAAGATAGCGACTAATAATAGCTGAAGCCTTATTGGTGTGTATAGTTGTTATGATATTATGATCAGTAAGTGCTGACTCCACCACTGCATAGGCTTCCGAATCTCTTGTTTCTGTGACAAAAATCCAATCAGGATTATTTCGGAGTGCTGCTTTGATTAAATCTTTGTATTCTATTTTATTTTCTCTTGTATCATCATTAAGCGTTCTCCAGCTCATAATATCCTTTGAAGGGTATAATTCTTTAATGTGGCTATCCATTGTATCTTCAATCAAGATAATTTTTTTATTGTCTGGAATAAAACTTGTTAATAATTTCTGTAACTCCGTTTTACCACTACCCGTTTTACCAGAGATCGTAACATTTGATCCTGCAATAATAAGCGTATCTATTAGTTTTTCAAAATCCTCATTTGACGCATCACTAACGCTTTTCATAGCAAGTATTGGTTTTGATACACGAATTCCAAACGTACAACCAGAAGGACTGATAGCTGTATGTGAGAAATTCACGCGAAGGTAATTTAATTCGGTATCTAAAATAGGTGTACTATTCGTAAATTCCTTCCCTTGAATATCAGCAATCTTTTTGCCGAGTCGATATACCTCGTCATAAGTTGGTTGAAACTCTGGTTTATAAGAACCTATCATATTATCTTTAATCCACATTTCTGTACCGTTATAAGAAATATCGGTAATGTTCTCGTTATATAGGAAAGACCTTAAAAAGCTATCCTCTATGAACTGCGTAATTTTTTCTACTATCTCTTTTCTCATTTACCCGAATCCTTTCATCTAAATAAATTCGTGAAATAATTTGATTTTGCCAAATTAACAAGCCTTCTCCATCTTGTAGATAAGCTAAGTCATTATTATGTTGACGAAGCAAAAGCTCATTCATAAGTCGTTTCAAATTCATGACCGTAGCAATCTCAAAGCACTCTAAGTTTTCTAATGCCAGGATCACCTTTATGCCATTGTTTAAAAGGCGTTCTATTTCGAACTCTTTGGATCTAGCAAATAAATGTTGTGCCTCATCAACAATCACGTAATCAACTTCAGAACTAATTTCATTTAAAAAATCGACGTTACATTCTTCTTTAAAAAATAAAATCTCTTTATTAAATGTTATTCTGTATAGGTTCTTGCTGGTTTCTGCAATTTCGTTCAAATTCACTTGATTCATAAACGTTTTTCCATGATGTTCAGCTAAATTAATATGATTGCCTGTAAAATCAAGTAAGCAAATTCGTTTTCCTCTTTGCAATAATTCCTTTGTTAATTTTTGAATGGTTCTTGTTTTCCCACTTCCTGCTGTTCCGGTAATTAAGATGGAACTATCTAATAATTGGGATATACAACCTTTTTCTATCAATTCCATGTGAATTATCCCCCCTTAGAGCAGCAATTCACTTAGATAGGCTATAAACACTAAAACAGTAAACCCTAGAACATACAATATTGTATAAAGAATGATAGGATTAGCGTGTATTTCCATTGTTGAAACTTTATAATCAATCAGCTCATTTGTTTTATTTTCCTGCAATTGTTCAATGGTGTTTTCAAGCTCTCTAAGTTCTTCTTTGTTTATTCCTTCTTCATCAAACTGATAAATCATTTCAACTATCATTCTAGCTTCACTTGAACCGATAAAATCAGCAAATAACATATAAGCATCACGATTACTAACATTATTCTTGTCCAGATTATTTACGAGCTTTTCTAATTCAGCTTGAATTGGAGCATTAACATAGGGAATGACAGCTTTTAATGTTTGATAAACATTCCCTTTTACGCCAACAAGTGCTATAAAATACCGTAAAAATGTAGGGAAGGCGTACTGCTTAATAATGTCATCTTTGTTCTTCATTGAAATTAGTTTCAAATAAGGGAGTTTAAATCCAATTAACATAGAAAATGGTATACCTATTAACAAGTACCAATTGTTGAACGAATAAATTAATAGCAAGTAGATTGCTAGAAACATGATAGCCATTAGTAATCTATTACTAAAAAATTTTTTCTCATTTATTCTGAAATAATCAAAATAAACCCCTTTATTCCTTTCTGTAAGTACCTCAATCATAATTTTTTCACCTCTTTATTCATCTTTTCAAAATCAACACTCTATTACTTGTGTCGAGTTCACCGTATTCATAATGTATCGTTATTTCTTCTCCTACTGGTACTACGCCATTAACATTTCTTCCATCTTCTGTTTGGAAGGTAATATTTATTCCTTTTTCTGCTTCCTGAGAAACCCTATTTTTTACTTTGGTAGTAACTCCACCCTCAGCTGATACTAATTGCTGAAATTCGTTAGACACCGTTAAAAGTTTTCCAGTTTTCACATGATCACTAAAAGTTGAAATCAATAAAGGAATAATAAAAATAGCAAAGATAACAAGTACGAGTTGAAATCCAGTTTTCTCACCCATTAACTTCTCTCCTTAATTATTCAATTTCTTTTGTAATGCTATTCGTTGTGTAGAGCTTGATACAACCTTTTTCTTGTCATCTAATACATGAACCGTAAACTGAACGCTTTCTATTCTTTTTTCTGCTTTCGTTACATTTCCATCTTCATCTAAATAAACATAATCAATTCTAATGTCTTTCCCTTTTTCTTTGTGCGTATTTACTACTTCCAATATAAGATTGGCGACTAACGCCTCTTTATCCAACACATTAGTCGCACTCTCTCTAATCGTTCCTACTTCTGATGATTCAATGGCTACTTGCACTTCTTGTGTACTGGTTACATTTGAAGCATGCCTAGTTGTTGCGAAAGCTACTACAATGCAGCCACCTACAAATAATAAACCGAAAAGCATGTATTTAATCCAACTTGCCATATATACCCTCCTTCTTTCTTAGTTATTCAAACGAGGGAAGAATCACTTTTAATTGATTATATTTCTCTTGAATATCTGTTGACCTAAACCCATGCAATAATGGTGTTCTATTGCTGGCTATTTCTTTAATCTCATTAATTTGTTCAGAACTAATTTCAATTGAATTCGTATATTCAACATTCTCAACTGTTTCTTGCTGTTCATTCAGCACAGGATTGTCTAAAGGATTACCCAATAAATATTGGCCGAACTTTAAATCCTTGTCTAAATGAAATACGACATCTGAAAGTCCTAACTTCCCAATCAATACATCATCTGCATACCAAGTGTTCGGTCGTTGGGTCGAGTTACCATCAATATTTAGATAGTACCTTGAACCTTCACTTGGAGTAGTCAATACTTCATCATCATACTTCGTATCGGTATACGCCTCATATTCTTCTTTTGCGTGCTGTTCAATTTCGTTCATGTTAGAAATTGAATCAGCAAGAGAAAATAAGAACCCAGCATTTTTGGTTAGATAGAAATTATCTGCTGACTTAAAAGTGATTTGTTTATCTGATTGGCTAGCAATCTTTAACGGGATCATGTAGTCCGTAAAATTAAAAGTTGTTTCATTTTTATACTTACCTTTTAAATTGTCGTCAATATCAGCAACAAAATAATAGAGCTGTTGGGGCAGTATATAAAATGGATTGGAAAGGTCTGATGAATATTGAATTGCTTCATCAATCGGCTTCCAACTCTGCGTGATTAAACTCGTAGATAGGTTATCTACACTAAAGTTCTCATAAATTACTTTTTTGTCGATTGTTGTCGATTTTGTACCGTTGACCGTTGCTTTTCTTCCTATAATCAAGGTTAAATCTGACGAAGAAGTATTCTTAAATGTGAATGTTTCACCGTATTTATGGTCTATTGGCAATTGAGTAGTCCACGTAGAACTTTTAGTATGCTTTGAATCCCAAACGGGGGTATTCTTCACAAACTGCCACTCAAAGCAATTTTCTCCTTGTTGATCAATACACTTATAGTTTGTTTTGTAGTGATTGGTATATTCGTAGGAAAAGGTATATGCAACATCTTTCCCTTTTAGAGTGTTCGGTTCTGAAATAAAGAATACTTGTGGTTTATTACCTTTTTTCGAAAACACTCCTGGACTTTCTGTTTTGTATGAAATGTTTCTTATCTCATAGTGATTACCTTCAACTGTGAGGTCATTCCTGAAGTCTAATCTGCTAGTTGAATCAGCAGTAGATTTAGTTAGATTCCAATTAAATTCACCACTAGCCTTACCCTCTGTTGCACCATCTAATTCCACTATTTTCGAAGGATTTTCAAGTGCAACTTTATAATTAAACGTTATGGTAATGTTTCCATTTGGCGTTGTGCCACTTTCAGTAGCGTTAGCAGGGACTGAAACATAAGGTCTATTTTTAGAATCCTTAAAAACTCCATTTTTTTCTGCAGAGAAAGAGTATTTTTTCCCAACTGTCGCCTTCTTCTTGTCAGTTCGAAGTGTTTCACCACTGTTAGCGTCTTTATGATAGATAGTTACGTTGACCGTACAAGATTGATCCGCATAAACCGTTGTTCCATCAGGGCATTTTTTTGTGTCTTTTTGATAGCTCAAATTTGCCTGACTTCCCCCAAATCTCCAATATGCAGAGCTTGTCCAACTGGTATAACTTCCATCTTTTACGCCATACCAAATTGAAGTACCTGCAGACTCATCTTGAGAAGTTCTATTATAGGTAGCACCTAAGGTAAAGTAACCCCTATTATTTAATCCTCTTGGCGTTGTTCTCTTTAGAACTGGATTACCTATCATAGTCAGTCTGTTTGCATTAACACCACTACTCAAACTAACTTTACCGAAGTTATAATCCAATTCGTTAAAATTAAATGGAACTCGCAATTCATCATAAACCACATAACCCTCTACATTCTTGACAATGTATAAAAACCAATCTGCATTTATTGTCCCGTTCGGAAACAATTCTGTTAACGGCAGCCATGCTTTAAATCCCACATATTCGTAACTCATATTGCAATCAAGATTACTTTTCTTAAACGTGGTCGAACTGCATTTATTCCAAATGTCCTTTGGATCGTTTGACTGTTTGTTATACTCAAGATCTTTTGTTGCACTTAAACTGGACATTTCAGTCTTATACATTTTCTCTTGTCCTGTTTTGGGGTTATAAGCAAGTATATAAGTAGCCTGGTTATTCCTATCGTGATGATGATAGCCAGCAATAGCACTCCAACCCCAAAAGACTAAATAAGGTTGGCTTCCACCGCCAAATTTACTGCTATTTTGAATTTGCCACTTCTTTTTATACTGGTTTGAAGATTGCCCTGAATAAATGTCGTACATCAAATTTTTTCCGCCAGCGTCGTTTCCGTCTTTTGTACCCTTTATATTCCATCTTTCATTCCATGATTCACTAGAAACATCATAAGGGCTGTAATTACTCCCCGTTGCGTTCCCATCTGAAATGCTTTTATGGGCTGAAACAAAATTTCCCGAAACGAAAAAGAACAAGAATACAAACGGTAAAATACTAATTATTTTTTTCATCAATGACTCATTCCTTCTCCATAAAACGTTAAGGCACTTACTCATATTTATTGAATAAGTGCCTTGTAGTTTATTCAGCAGGTGTTTCTCCTTCATTCACGCTAAACTCACTTTTTACCATGTCTGCCATACCACCAGTAACATTACCCTGAATCGCAGGCATAGCTAGTTTTAAACCTGCTATAATTAGCACCGTAACAGCTGCCACTACTAGCATGTTAAAAAGACTTCCTGATTTCTCTCCCACAATCTCACCCCCTTTGTTTTTGGCTAAAAAAAAGAAAGTGCTTTTAATCAAGACACTTTCCTTTTTTTATACAAAAACTATTTATTCTTATTTATTTTTTATTGAAAAATTTTTTAAATGTCCCATTAACCTTTTTGCGAATAACAGGGTGGAAATAATATAGCCCACACAAAGTTAAAATGACGATTACAACGACTGCGATAGCAAAAGGTAATACATTGGTGTTATCATCTTGCTTGTCATTAATAGAGTCACTCGAAGAAATGTCTACCTTGTCTGGAACTTCATCTTCAATTTCCTCACTAGAAGATACCTTTTCCTTAGCCTTTTCCTTATCCTCAGCATCTTCTTTTTCCTCTACTTCTTTTTTGACTCCTTCTTCTACCTCGAAATTTTTGTCATCTTGACTCTCTACCTTTTCTTCCTGTTTTGGTTCGGTGTTAACTGGTTCGCTAGGCTTCTCAACGATATTCACACTAGAATCCTCTTTAGGATTTGATGTAGAGGGCTTAGAAGTAGAAGGTTTACTTTCTTCTTCTTTTGGCTGAGTTTCAACAGGATCTGGCTTAACTTCCTCTGGCTTTTCTGTTTCTGGCTTCGGATCTGGTTTTGGATCTGGCTTTGGATCTGGCTTTGGATCTGGCTTTGGATCTGGCTTTGGTTCTTCTTTAACTACTGTTGTAACAGTTAATTCATAATCATAGAATTCTCCAGCTGTTGGGGGTAGATTAAATTTATATTTCCCGCCATTTTGAACTTCAGTATCCAATGAACCAGTTACATGGAATCTATGTCCATCTTGATAAATATAATAGCCCGTGATAAATCCATCACATGGTCCACTCGCTTGAGCTTGATTGGTATAGAGATTGTCGGTAGTAATGGTAATAGAACACTTACCCGTCCCGCCTCTTTCAGCACTTGCAATAGATGATGTAGTCAAAAAACTAAATAGTAGTCCAACAGTCAAAACAATAACAAAAACATTTTTTCTCATAGTTAAAACCTCCAAAATTTTCGTTCGTTTTTGGCTAATACGAACAACCAGTATTCGAGAAAAGTTGCAATATGGATTTTTAGCAATCGTACCCATAAACTAGTTTAGACTTCAATACTTTCTCTTAGCAACTATTTAGAGAAAGCACCATTATTAAGTTGTTTTGACATCATCACACACATTTTCACACAATTAAATCACACGTTTTAATTCTTCTATTGGTTTCTTTCGTTTAGCAACAACCTGTCCCTTAATATCCTTAACTGTTCTTATTTCATAATAGATAGATGATAGCTTTTGAACTTCACCCGTCATTATGTTTTTCGCCATGATTCCTTTTATCTGGTAAATTTTCTTACCAAAGGTTCTGACGCTGCCACCATTTGCAATAATGGCTAATTCATAAAATGGAACTCTTTCATTAGGACTGTTTATAAGCTGTTGCACTTTCTTCAACACCTTCTGAATCAAATATTTCATCAAGAGGCAAATCTGCCAACCTGACTGAAAACACATCCGAGATTCTTATCAGATGTTTTAAAGAAGGCTCAATAATTTTATGGGTTTCCCAACCACTAATCGTAGTTTGCGGAACGCCACTTCTTGTTGAAAGTTCATTCTGCGTCCACTCTTGTTCAAACCTTTTCTCTCTGAGCCAATCTCCAAACTTCAAATAAATTCACCTCACATATTCAGTTATTAAAACAAAATCTCTTTTGTTTCAACATAAACTCTTGTTTGTCGTTAACAGTAAAATACGATTAACTGTATTCCGTTATAACCAAGTATATATAATGCTATTTCATTTGTCAACGGAATTCTGTTAGAATAATATTAATCCAAATAAATTTGATTTCGTGTATATGTGTATATACAAATTCAAGTTTTGGCATTATAATTGTGTTTCAAAAAGGAGGATAATCCAAAATGGTATCTACCGCAGAGGCAATCATCAAAAGAATAGAGCAACTAGCTAAACGAAAGGGAATAAGTATTTTAAAGTTATCTGAATTATCCAATGTGAGTCAGTCAACTCTTAATGAAATTATGAACGGAAGAAGTAAGCACCCTCGTATTGTTACTCTCCGTAAAATCGCAAACGGACTAGGCATGAGCCTAGCAGAATTCTTTGATGATGACATTTTTAACGACATAGATCCTGATGAAAGAGCAAATAGCCCTAGAAAAAAGTAGAAAAGGACTGATAAAATTGTCCTGCATACATAAAACAGATGCGTCGTTAGTCCTAAATAAAGGTTAAAAAAAACTAATACTAAAAAGAACTTAGATTCTTTGGTATTGGTTTTTTTATTGCTCTTTGTGTCAGAATACCTAAAGTTCAAATACCATTCATATATCAACCTTCCACACTCATAGTAGCAACAAATAACCGAACAGTCAAGAACACATGTTCTTATTTTTTGTGCCATATACTCTTTTATCGGTTTTAATTCTTTTTCATCTATTAACCGTAGAACAAATCGCATGTAATATTCATTTATTTCAAAGACATTGATATTCAAATCCATAAACATATCACTTTGAATTTCCTTTTGATAATTTTCGCGAAAATAAGATTTTACTCTTTTTGGATCTAATATGTTAATAGCATTTCCTAGTTCTTCTTCCACCAATCCTCTGTATGCTACGTATAAATTTATATTCACTTTCTCTTTCATACATTCTTCTCCTAAATCTCTTACTAGCACAATAAAAAAAGTAACCAAGGGCTGGTCACCTGTTTTTTTTCGCTCTTTTTAAAATTGATTCTAATTCTTTTATATTTTGAACCAGTCGCAGCTGATCTGGTTCTATCCCAAATGAAATCAATTCCATTTGGAAAGACAAAAGAAATTCAAGCTGAGCTTTTGCTAGTTTCTCTTGTCCTTCTTCAAACCCCGTCTTATACCTATCCTTATTTGAAATTCCCCCCTCATTATGAATGTAGTTATTAATCCAACTGCGTATCAAATCCGACCGATTGATATGTCTTTCTTTTAGCAGCGAATCAAACAAGCCCTTTGTCTTTTCATCAATCTTTACTGGGATAAGTTTTTCTTTTTTCATGTTGTTCCCTCCCCCTTAAAGTGTTGTTTCAAAAACCACTTATCATTATACAGTAATAATATACTTGTATATACATTATGGCAACAATTGGAAAAAAACTAAGTAATAGAACCCATTATCTAGTTAACAGGTTCTATTACTATTACGCAAATATTTATTGAGATTATTCGTCAGGCTTCTCGTACACCGTTCCTAAAGTCAGATAAACTTCATCTGTACTCTCTAATTCTTCTTTCCTACGATTAGATACTCTCCATTTATTGTTCTCCCTTTGGTTTCCTTTCACTTTTTTGTATGAAATCTTCGCCCTTATATATGCAACTATCAAATAAACCGTTGTAAGTAGAAACAGGAACATTAAAAACCTAAAGAGCGATTGCTTAGAAAAAATGACTTCCCATTCCCATATTCCATAAATCAGAATTGAAAGAAATAAGTTAGCAAACAATCCAATTGAAAACAAAATCGAAATTTCCTTCACTCTGTTATATTGTTGCTGTGCTATATGAACAACGTACAGAGCAGTCGAGATCAAGCCAAAGATAAAGCAAACAAACGGACTAGGTATGTACCACTCTTTATACGCTAAACCCATAAAAGTAATTCCAGTTATTAAAACACCTGTCAACAGGATATATTGTACCTTTAAATTCCAGCTCATTTTTTAAACCCTCCCACCTTCGATTAAACGAAATTCCTTTTGTTTTGTTTCCCTAAGATCTTTCTGCCTCTGGCGTTCCTGCATAACCATTACAAAAGCAATTTCATCTGACATGATATTACGGAACATCTCATACATCTGTTCTTGTTCCTGCATACTAAATTTGTCTTTTATTTCATCTGCAATATCTTTTCTATCTATCACTTGTAATATTTTTTGAAACTCTGACTTAATCATCTCTCTATTACTCCTATCTTGTTCACTTATTCACATACTGATTTTATGAATGAATTCCCTACGTTAGCAGTTCGTTAAAATAGTCCTCTGCCTTGAACTGCAATAATTCTATATTTTGGTTATATAAATTTAAAACTTCTTTCTGCTTGTCATTAAAGGTTGTCACTAACACTTTCCGGTTATTTTCTAATTTAAAACTATGTTCATTGTAATTATTAATCTTAGAAACTAGTGTTAAATCGGTATCGGTTAAATCAACAAAGTACTTTTCTTCCCCGTTGTGACGAATGATTGTTGGGAACGATTGCCGTGTTGGCTGCTTAACCGTTCCATTCCTTCCAGTATCTCCAATTCCATTGTCGCCACTCTCTGAAATGTCACTAATAACATGAAATCCGATATGTTCTGCTAACGCTTGAATCCATTTATCTCTAGTCGGATATTTACTGTATAGCCCTAAACCCATTTTCAATGAAATTAGTTTTAAATCACTTCCTGTATATAATGGCTTCTGCTGGATAATTCGTTTTCCTTCTCTTTTATCAGGGGGATTGAGGGCATAGTCAATGAATCTATCGTAAGACCCCTTTCCTCTCGTAAAGATGATGAAGTTTTTAATGAAATCGTTATTATCACGTATCTCTGCAATAACCTTCCCTAGCGTTTGTGGTAAAACATTGTTTTCCATCACATAGTAACCATACTGCTTACCCTTTGGATTAATTAGCAGCCCGTGAATATTCATTCGTTGATCCATATTAAATTCTTTCTTTGTTTTTCTGCTATCCCATACTTGCCAACCAGCTTTTGTTAATTCAGCCATAACCTCATTTGCTAACAGTAAATAATGTAAATGCGAAGGCTTCACGTATAGGTTTTGTATTTGCCCCTCAACAGGCATTCCGTATCTTATCAGACACTCCAAGCCTGTTTCCGTAATTCGGTGATATGAAAGACCTTTCTTTCCTCTCCCTCTGCTTCCAGAGAAAATATTGGACTTAATCATCTTCCTTTTTCTCAATTTATTCAGTACATAATTCACAGCTTGCTTCGTATCAGGAAAATATTTTTTCTTTATCTGAGTAGTTGTCATTGCTCTATAAGTATACAAATCTCTCAATATGTGGAATTCTCTCTCCGTTACACCAAAACCAGTTACCTCTTTTTCCACTCTTTTCTCACTCCCTACTTCAGCTTGTGCATTAGCCTGTTTATCGTTCGCTATTCTCCTTTTCTCGGACAGCTCACAATAAACTCCACTCAAAATATCGGTTGTTTTTGGACTAAACCTCTATAAATTCACGTATCTATAAACTATTGATGTAAAAGGGATAATGACAAGTTCAATCAGTACCCACCAATACCCTAAAATTACCCCTAAAAATTACTTTTAAAATTTATGTCCAATTTTTAGGGGGGTGTCATTAGGCACTAAAATACTATTTTTTTATAATCTTAACCATATCCTTCAGAGCAACATTGAACTTTTCAGGTACTAGCGTAAATAAGAATTCAATAGCATATTCATGTGGAGTAACATATACCTCTATCTTTTCTTTATCAGCAAGATCTCCCAATGTTAATAAGGAAACATTTTGCCAAGAATCATCTTCTATAATTCGTGCTTTCCTTATCGAATCAATAATTGGCTTATAGTAATTGTTATCCAAATCTCTACTTCTATTGTCTGGAAAATAGTGAATTATAGTCATAAACGCCTTGTCAAAGGGTTCTAAACTCTTTATTTGTTTTATTGTTTCATTTGCAAAATAGCTATTTATCCTTGTTCCGTCTGCTAGATACCTATTTTTCAAGCGTAAATATTGATAAAACTCCCCATCATACTGTAAATGGTAGTATGGTATTTCCAGTCCATTAAAACTAAATGTATCTACTTTCTTATTCATCAACCTCAAAACTCCTTGAAACGTAAACATTATCAACCTCTTGCTTATCAAGGTTTCAATAAGGTTATAACCTCAAAAATGTTTACAAAATAATGTTTATTGAACAGTTTTACTCTAGAATGTTTACATTTATATTTACAAAACTCAATTAAACGTTGATACATCAATAATAATCAATGTTTACACTTCCCTAAAATTATGTTTACATTTTACTTAAAGAAATCGCCATAACCATTGATATTATTATCCTAAATCATGTTTACACTTTAGTTATTCACTATCGCCTAGCCATTCTTGAAGGTATAATCTAGGATTTACTGGCTTGTCATTAATTCTTATTTCAAAATGTAAATGCGCACCAGTTGAATTCCCCGTACTGCCTATATAACCAATAGTTTGTCCTGCTTTAACCTTAGTACCTACGCTAATTCCCTGCTGTTTTAAGTGTCCATAATAAGTTTTCATGCCATTGTCATGCTGAATAATTACGAGATAGCCAAATCCACCTGTATTGAACTGTGAATATATAACCTCGCCTTCCATAAACGCCACAGCAGGTTTACCAGCAACACCAGATATTGCTATATCCATTCCGTTATGTAAGTCTCCCGCCTCTCCTGTATGCGGATCATAACGATACCCAAATTCAGATGTAATATTTTTTGTGAACGGTACTACCCATGCCTTATCTCCTTTAATATCTACCAATTTCCCATCTACTGGTTCATACCCGTCAGTATATGTTTCGAAGTAGCTTAAAACTTCATTCACATACCAATCAGCATGGTTATAAGCAAAGATTGCACCTTCATAATCATTAGGACTGGACATGTTGGCTGATAACATCTTAGCAGCTGTAAATACACTATCTTCTAAGTCTTGTGGTGATGCTTTTTCATCTCCATTTGCGTCAACTCCATATCCTCCGTACTGAGCGATAATTGAAGGATTTGTATAAACTGACTCAGGAATATCAGCGTCACCATAAACAGAGCTTGAACACGCTGGATAACTCCATGAAAGCCATGTACATATCATAAATTGGAAATGACCTTTAGCTCCTACTGAAGAATCTGTAAGATTCGTACTAAAATTTGTCTCAACTCTATGGATTGAGGCTAATAATATCCAATTAATATTGTATTCTTCCCCTGCTCTTTGATAAATGGGTATATACTCACTCGGAATTTCATTTTCTCCAAATTCCGATAGTACGACATCACCCATTTCTGAATCATCTTCGCTACCAGCAAACGATATAAAAGCTGCCCCAACTAACAGTATCAATAAGATCACTACTAGAATTATTGGGAGTAACAACAACAAGAGGATTAAAAGCCATTTCTTTTTTGGTTTTTTATTCATATAGATTATTTCACACCTTTGCTAGTCTGCTAGATTTAAAGAAAAGTCTTGCACCTTAAATGAATCATTGTCTTTAATAATTTGAAGTGAATAGGTGTAAGTTTCTTCCTTCGTTATATTGCCTTCGGTATCAAACACTTCTCCTGTAACCTTTACATTCCATTTAATGTAATCCTTAGGTGGATCGTAAGGCTCATATACTTCAATATTTTTTAATTCCTTCCTAAATATTGTCTGAGTAGGTTTTGCAATAAACTCTTTAAATCTTTCATACAACGAACCCAACATATACTCCTTAGCATTTTCTATGTTTTCTAGGGGGTTATTACCATCAAACGGATAGTACGCTTTAATAAAGCCCTCAGCTACGTTTCGAGAACGTTCTATATCCTTTTTAGAAAAATAGTCTGAGAGGGTACTAGACTTTTCCTCTGGAACACTTTTTTTATCTACTTCAGGATTAAAATATTCATAATGCTCATGTTCCTCTTGAGATTCTTCCACGCTTTGATTTAAGTCAGAAGGAGAATAAACCTCTGTATATGCTTCATCTTTTTCTTTTTCTTTCTCTGCAATTGCTTCCTGTTCTTCTATCTTTTTTCCTACATTAAACCCAACAATAAAAAGCATGATAGCAAATACTACCATGCAATTCACCAGGATTGTTTTAACTTTAGAACTCAAGTTCAATACACCCCTTAATTACTGTTTTCTAGCCTAAATTCTTCTGTTCTTCCTTCGTCTATTACTGTTTCAGGTATTTCTTCTAATGAATATCGTTTTACGTTAATAGCTGAATCAAATTCATTTGCACTTTCCAATAAGTCATTATCTAATAAAGTTTGATTTTCAATAGGAGTTGATTTTATCGTTTTATTGCTTGAGCCCGTATTTTTTATTGCTCTTTGTTCTCGATTAATTTTTAATCCCTTCGCAAATGAATCAGCAAACAACTTATTGTTTTTTCCTGCTTTGCTCGTATTCTCTAACTTATTATACTGATCCCTAATTTCTCCAATTTCAATATCCTCTAAGTTTAGTTTATCAACTGAAAGTAGTGTCTCATTAATCGTGTCCGTAGGTAAATCTTTCGATTGTAGATATTGCCTTAATCTATTATAACTGCTATCACCTTCAGCCAATTCCATTGCTTTTGAGCTGTTATCTTTCAGCCTTAGATCCCTACTTTCCGTATTGGTATTACCATTTTTCGATTTATTTATTTTGTCAGCCATATACATAGACATTCCTACATTTCTTGCGGTATCACCCATATCCGTTTCACCAATAATACCGTTACCGACCGTATTACCTATATTCATACCTACCATAGCACCTTGTGGTCCTGCAACAACAGCACCGCCCACAGTTGCAGCAGTATTAATAACAGCCTTTGTCCCTTTCTTAAATGGATTAACAAAGGAATTGTTCATTTCTTCTCTAATTACTTTTAACTGTCTTGAACCTTCAGAGAATATACCAAATATTCTTTTTCTCAATAGGAACATTGTAACCAATAACACCCCTTGAACAATGGCGCTCAAGATTAATCCCATTGAACCATTAGCTAATGCTGATAATGAATACATAACTTCACTTAATGCAAATACAACTAACGCCAAAAATGAAACCCCTATTTTTAAAACTAAGGGTATAGCTAACTCAAATAAATAGCGTTTTAACACACCTATTTGATTAGGCAAGGAAGCCCAAAGCATTGCAAAAGGCGCAATCATTGCAATTACAATAAACCAAATTTGAAATATAATTAGACAAATAGCTAGTAAGTACACAGGTATTGAGTTCACTGCGTTAGCCGTATTTAAAATACCCATAAAGTTTAGCCGATCTCTCAGACCAGAAGAAGAAATTATGTTATTTCCGTGTTCCGTAACTTCCTCGATAGCAATGGCTTTCCTCATTACCGTACCACTATCTTTTGATAGCAAACTGTATACCCTATCATCACCTATTTCTTCTTGTTCAGTAGTTCCATACTGTAACATTAAATACGGCTTATGAATAAATGTATTAAATAGATTATCTTCCATTCGCTCTCTAACTGTTCTACCACTTTCGTCACCATTTTCAGATATAATCGAATCAGCATCCCCCGAAAGTAATAGTGCGGAAGCTTCAATAGAAATATTATTAATCCCCTTAATTACTGTTGAATAGTTACTAAAGAACAGTAGTGCAACTACTAACACAGCAATAGTTTTTAGTAATCCCTCAAACGCACTTATTCTAGCTCTTTTTATGATAAGCTGGTAAAGAGTGTAGATTGCCACTACTATTCCAATAATGCCTAGAAATCCTCCAAATAATCCATCAGAAGTAAAAGATAAATTTTCTATCCCTGTTGTAGATACAACAACATTTTCCAACGAATCAACTAGCGCACCAATTAAGTCGGTATCATAGGCAAAACCTAATACGCCTAGCATTGCGTTTGTCATAAAAATATTAAAATTAAACATGAACTGAACCGCAAAAAATATAGAGTAGTCAAAAGCCTCAGCAAATCTATCATCAATCTTTGCGAAACTTAGGATATCATCAAAAAATCCCTTATCTTCTAAATCCGAAGCACTAACAAAATCTAAGGAATAATCAACATCTTCATTTTTATAAATTCCATTATTAGCTTCATACATAGGATCTCTTGTTGTATTATGCTCTATTTTGTTTTCTTCTTCATCTGCCAATACAATAGAATTTTCTGCTGGCAGCAAAAAAAACAATGTAATTGCAATAACAGCAAACACCAATTTAAATTTCCTGGACATTATAAACCTCCTTTCTACCTATGAATAAATCCCAAATGTTAAGCTATCAGAAGGGCTGTATTCATAAGTTGCACAGCCCATTAATAGAATTGCAATTAACACTAAAACAAAACAACTTTTAAATAATGTTTTTAACATTTATTAGCCTCCTACAATCAGGATACTTGTACTACTTCTCTTGGCTTTTCGGTTTCTCCTTCTACAAAATTATTAGCTTTATTTCTTTCTCTTTCTTTTTCTTCTTCAGTTGAAGTAGATGAATCAAACGCCTTTGCTAATTCAATGAAAATAGGATCTATTTTAATTACAGCTGAACGCCCGTATATATCTTGGAACAAGCAATATCCTTTCGAAAAGCTACGTAGTTTATTAACGCTATCCTGTGTGTTAGGCAAATTAAAGAATTCAAGCATTTTTTCAGCTTCTTCTTTCTTCCTAAGTCCAAAGGAGAACTTCATACCCATATTTGCTACATCTTCCCCATGATCCGTAGCATTTTGAGAACCTTTTAATAACGTTGTATTATAGTAACGACCTTTACGAACTATGAAGTCCATTAGCTCTCTACCAACAGGAGAATTGTCCACGGAACTAGCTTCATCTTGAAGAATGATTTTATGCCTTGAGCGATCCTGCTTAAGCATATATTGCTTTGTAAAAGAAGTAATTGAAATCATGATTGCCTCTGATATTTTTTGAGATGGTCTAATTTTTTTTACGTTTTTATCAGGCAAATTAAGATTTTCTACCATTAAAATTTGTAATGGCTTATCGACTTTTAATACCTTGTAATTCTGATTTACTTCACCAAATAGTAATACAGATAATTTTTGCTTTTTTAAGGAATTTAATGTGCCAATTACAGACTCCAAAGCCTCGTATCTTTTTTCAGACATTCCTTCCTCACGATTTTCTTTCTGTTCTTCTAAGATATTAATTACCGCACCAATACAAGGATCATTAGTTTTCCCTATTTCATCAACTGCCTCACTAATCACCGTATATTCCATATCTTTTATATTTGCGTCTATTAAGTACGATAAAATATCAAGAACAATACTTTTTCCTTCTTCTATATCAACGCTTGTTCTAAATGGATCTAAACAGCCAGCATCTTCTCGACTTGAACCCAATGTCCATTTAGAAATGAAATGGGAGGGGATTAAAGGTAGTGACTCCCAACCTTCACGATCCCCTTTTGGATCAATTACTAGAGCTTGTGAACCTGTAAGGACTGAAAGATATGTGACTAAATTCATTGCATATGATTTTCCTTTTCCTGTTGCCCCTGCAACAAGCATAGAAATTGAATCTTCAACATTTCCCAGCCCATCAAAAGCTTTAGCTGCTAAATCAGGTTGAATAAAAACTGGTCTATGCATTTTTTGAGTATAGCCGATAAAAATTCCTCGATTATCCCCGATATTCGTAGTTGCACCAAACATCATACTTGCGATTACACCTGAATCGGTTTCTATTTTGTAATCTTGATTAATTTGACGTGAACCTAATATTTTTTCCATCATTAAATTCAATTGCTCACCATACGGTGCTACTATTTTAATTCCATACTTAACTAATCTATCCCTCAATATTTTAGTACGCGAATTTAATGTTTTTTCATCTTCAGCAGTCAATTTAAAGACAATAGAACATTGATAAGCTGGTTGACCTGTCTTTGTTAAATAGTTTTCGGCTTGGATTGCTCCCTGTTCTGATGTATCTAAACTTAAATCTGTACTTTCCCCTGCCTGATTTGCGTGAGCTCTTTGATCTTTAAATTCTAATCGCTTGTTTGATAGTCGTTTTGTAATTCTTTCATTTGACTGGTGATAGGCTCGAATAGATACCGAAACAGGAAAAGGTATGCTAGTTTTTAAATGATATAGCCATTCTGCGTTAGGAAAATAATTTTCAGTATCCATTTTATGAACAACTAAATATTTAACAAGTTGGCTTTGAATAGAGTCATCTTCCAATACCTTACTGAATCTTAAAGTTGTTGGAGAAACTTCTTCAATATCAGTATTTTGTATCTCTACAAATGACTTCTCGGTAGGTCTTATAGCGTTTTGCGCTCTTCCCTCGTCGTCAAATCCTTGTACCCAGTCACCTGAAGAAAATCCTCTCCTTACTTGAATATCGTTATTAGATTGAGATACAGAAAACTCTTTTTCTACTAAATATACACTCTCAGCAGTCGTTGCCGGTTTTATTCCACAATTATATGCTGTTCGGATACTTTCCATTAGAGTTTCAGACTGCTCTCTCCAATTAGCAATTTCCGACTCTAGAATATCGTCAGGATTTAGCCCGTTTGCTCTGTTGATTTGTGAGCTTATTCCTTTTAGGAAGTCTTTAAAACTATTAATCATATTAGTTCCAGCATTACCATCTTTAAATTTTTCTAGTTCTGGATTAAGCTGGACACCAAGATAATCGTGGTAATCAGAGGTTTCTTTAGAATTCTGTTGATCCAACAAGGCTTTCTTCAACATATCCATATATTTAATACCGTTTTCTTTTAGTTCGTAATCCTTATACTCCATATCTTCAATGGTGCTGTTGATAATTTCCTCAATGCTTGTAGGAAAGGGTTCAACCATAAAATGAAGATCGTAGCTATTATTGAATAAATATGCCGTTTGAGACTGATACGGAATAAACTTATCATCATGTGATAAAAACTCATAATTAAACCCCGATACTTGATAATAAGCTGTAACAGAACCGTCATGACCAAACACAAGATTTCCATCTATATGTTTAATTGGAAAGTCCAAAACTGCTGTTTTCATAATAATTCTCCTTCCTTTTCATCTTTAGCGTATAAATCACTAATACCTGTCTTTATTTTTAATCGTATTTTCTGTGGTTTGAATATATCGTCTGACCTATCTTCAGCAAATGTTACTGTTGAATATCCAGCAAACCGATAAGTTGTTGGTTTTGCTACTTCTCTACCTCTGATATAAGTTGTTTTCCTAATTTTTCTAAAATGATAAAGTAAGACAGAACGGAAAAAGACGAGAGGAATTCGCCCTTCCGTTCTTACATCTGCAAGTAGATAAGCTATTCCAGCAGGAATAAAAAGCAGGTAAATGACTGGTAACCATCTTATAGTCGCACCCAAGATTGGTGTGAAGTAGATAATTATTTCAATCAATAAGATTGCAATAAAATACAAAAGTAATTTTACTTTTATCGGTCTGCCTAGACTCATTCCGAATAAGTGATAGATTTTTTTTTCAAACGTTAAGAATTCGTTTAATACAAATGACCTAATTCGGTTTTTTTCATTATCCATTCTAGCAACCTACTTTTCTCATTAATTTCTAACTAAATAGTTATTCTGATAGATCAATCATTTGGGCTATTGTCTCTCCGATACCAAAGATTAGTTCTGGATTTATAATGAATACAGAAACTAATGCTATACCTACAAGTGAAACTATCATACCGATCCAAGCTCTCTTAACAAGAAAGAAAATAAACGCTACTATTGCAACAAGCATAATTGCGTATTGACCTTGTTCCTTACCAAATTGAAATACACCTTCAAGTCCAAATAAAAAGTACATAAATATTCCTCCAAAATTTTAATAGTTTTTTCCTTAATTGTTTTCTGATGTTTCTTCTAGTTCAGTACCTTGTTCGTCAACTACTTCATCAGTATCTGATTTTATAATCATGTTTTCTTGATCATTAATTCCAGAAACTATATACCTATCATCACGATTAACCACTGTTATATGATAGTTTGTTTCTATCGCAAGGTTAGTCTCTGGCTCTAGGAAAATCACCGTTGCAAAAACTACATAATGGTCTGGCTGTTCTCCTACAAACACATTTGCTTCTTTTACATCACTAAACTTCATCATTCCTTGAAGTCCGTCTGTAACATTTTCTTCAGTTAAAATGTAATTAAGTTTGTCTTTGGTGTCCTCTGCGTAGCTTTTTAAAAAAGTTGGTAAAAACTCCTTTATCTCACCAGCGATACTTGTTTCAGCTCTATTTAATTTATTAGAGACTACTTTTTGTAACGTTGTATTCTCCTGAATAAACGTAAACTTAGGTAGTTCATAAACTCCAAATGTTTTCCCATCATAGGCAACTGGAATAACAAAGTATTTTTCTATTTTTTTTGTATCGTTACCATCAACGCTTCTTAATTCAAATCTAGTAAGTAAGGTAATTAAAGCAAGGTTTTCACCATTCTCAACCACTTCCTTAACCTCTGAATCAACAAAATTCGAATTCCATTGTAAACCGTTGAAACTAATCCCTGCGTATTCATCAAGACCATCTGCTAGATACTTACTCATTGTTTCTTTTCTAACACTCTTACCTTTATCAGAAACTTCCCATGTAAAATAGTCTCTAGTAAAATTCTTAGCAAATTGTATTCCTTCAGCTGAAGCTGCTAAATTTTTAACGTTTGAAACTTCTTTTGTTTTAGCTTCGCTGGAGTCCCCACTGAACAACGTTGAGAAAACAACTAAGAACATGAATCCAAAAGTTACCCAGAATATTATTACGCCAGACTTTTTAGCAATAAAACCTTTTGGTTTTATAGAAGCTTTTTTTGCTGCTTTTCTTTGCAACTTCTTTTCCTTCTGATATTTGTAATCTCTAAAAAAATAGTTATAAACCTTCTTAATCGTTCTAAAGAATCCTTTCTTCTTTTTCACTCTATCACCTCCTATTTGTGCCAACTGCCAGTATCACAGCTACGATAATGGCTACTGTTGCTAAGGCTCCATATTTCACTTTGGAAGATTCATATAAGTTAACAATGATACCTTTAAATTCTTCCCAAAGTGGATTCAACTGCGGAAAAGTTTCAAGGATAATACTTCCTACTATCAGTATGATAAATATCATTAAAATCACATATAGAATGTTCTTAAACATCTTCTTCAGTCCTTTCTATTAAAAAATTTCACGAATTAACCTTTACCGCCTTCAATAACTCTAAATTTACTTTGCTGTTTACCGTGACCCTTTTCTTCCTGTTGCTTAATAATATTGCTATCATTAATTTCAACAATTACTTTTACTTGTAGTCTAAGGTTGTCACTCTCACCAATCCATTCCATGCTTCTAATCTCTCTTACAATCACGGTACAATCCTTCCCGTTGACTTCAGCAATACCAATCTCACCTATTACTGGGAAGACATTTTTACCTACTTGCACTTCATAATTCGCATTAACAAACATCTTATTCCCCCCTTTCTTTTATCCATTCATAAACATAGATAATGCTTCCTGCATATTGTTTTTAGCCTTATTAACATCTACTTGAACATTCTCTTTGTTTTCTGTTTCTACTAATTCATCTTCATTTTTCGCGACAAACGAATTGTTATTTAATAGGTTTATGATCTTATCAAGTTTTGCATCTTGCTCTTGTTTTAATTTCGAAATGCCTTCTTGTAACTCCTGAATAGATTGTTGAGCCTGAAAGTTATTATTTAGAGAGCTAATACCATAATTAATCAGCTCTCTTAAAGCATTGGCTTGCTCGTCTTGAGGAAACTGAGATAAATAATCTCTCAAATCTTTGTCTTTCTTGTTTACTCGAATAGCATAAACATTTTTAATCTCCATCAATTTTCACCTAGTTAGCTATTTTCTCAGGCTGTGTGTCCCCAATTAGCATTTTTCCGATTCGGTAATAACCAATAGCATTTGCATATTGGCTATCAACAATATTTAGCAATCTATTATCGAAGTTCGGTTGAAGGTACTTTGTAAAGAGAGAACCACCACCGCCAACAACAAATATCTGTTCAAAAGTATCTGATTCATCTTTCCAGAGTTTTGAGATCCTATCACTTACGCTGTTTGCTACTGCTTGATGGGATTCCCCAACCTCATTTGCTAATTCAATTCTTTTTCCCTTATACGTAATGAACTGATTTTTGATAATCTTATTTATCTTGCTTTCGGATAAATCCGAACCACCTGTTTTGTCTTGATAAGCCCGTTTGATATTATCATTTAGGTTTACAACTCCTTGATCTATGGTGTCCGATAAAGGTAATAGAGGTAAGAATCCCCCACCTTCTTTCATTTCCACTACACAAACATCAGTTGTACGGAATCCAATATCAATTACAGCTATTTGATTTCCTTCGCTCATTAATTCTGGCTTCAGGAATTTCCCTTCATGATTTATTAAAGTCGCCCAAATAGCTGACATACCTTGTGGAAACACTTTTGCTTGAGTAACCTTTACTTTACGTTTTCCGCTAGGTAGTCCACTTACCCATTCGATTTCTGGAGTTTCTTCTAGTAAAGACATTTCAAACGGCTTAACTTGAGATTTGTAATACTCAAGGGGTAGACCAGTAAATAAAACTACTTCCTTTGTATCTTCTGAGGCTACTAATTGAATTCCAACATTCAGCAGCACCTTTGTATAATCATGGTTAAATCTTTCTCTCTCGAAAACCCTTGAACCATCACTGGAATTTTTATCTGCCATATCTCCTACATAGTAGTGTTTTCCGTTGATTTTAATGTGCAATTCAGATAGATCTAGCTTGTTTTCTTCACGCTTTAAGAAATTAGCTAAACCTCTATCTCTACCAGTTCCAACGATAGAAGGAAATAATGCTCTTTTTCCATTTGATGAAATTGCCTTAACAAACCCATATCCAATATCAATTGAAACGTATTCTTTTTTTGCCATTTTTACCTCTCCCCTCAACTTTTAAATCATCATGGTTACATCTTTATAAATCGTTAATGCTACGAATATCAATAACGCTACCCTTACAATACGGTCGATTAAGATATAATTAATCCTTGATACTTTAAGACCGACTTTTGTTTGTAACGGAAATAGCAGTTGGACTTTTCCTGTTATCATATCTCCAACAATGTGAGCTAGTAATCCTACAAATAAAGCTGTTGCAATCTGAAAATCAAAGACTATAAGCCCTATTAATCCAATAGATAAAGCGAATAGCATTGAGTGAGTTAAAGTTCTATGCCCTACTAATTTATTTAGTGGAATAGATATAAAGAAAAATGGTTTTCCAAATTTCGATCTAGGCTCATCAAGGTCTGGTATGACACTCGCAACCCCACCTGCTACTGCACCTTTCCAATCGTTTGTAATTAAATAGCCTGTGGCTACTCCTGATAAAGCGTGTGTTGTCCATTCCATAAAACTTTTTCCTTCCCCCTTTAACCCTGTATTTTTAAAAACAAAAACAAAAAGCCCCAAAATAACTTCTTCAAATTAAGAACAAGTTATTTAGGACTTTTCATTAAGGGTTTGTACGGGTTTACTAAACGATTTTTATTCTTGCAGATAACAAGACATGAAAAAAGCGTGTGAACTCTTTTCATAAGAATACCAATTTTTGTGTGACAAACATACGTGTGTGGCGTATGTGTGATAATGCCATAGATTAACTTAATTCAGTTAACCTGTTAATTCTATAATACTGAATTCCGTTAATAATTGCAAGTAGTTATTATAAAAAAATAAAAAACCCTTATTTCCTTGATATTATAGGTGTTTTTGGTATATTTAACCTAATATACAATTAGAAATGTGGTGATTTATTTGTTTACTAGATTAATTTTAGGCTGCCGCCATTGTGAAGAACAGTTAAAAACAACTAAGGGATATTCATATAATACAAACGGTGATTTGCAATTACCCTTCTCAACTCGCACCGAATTTAAAGAAGATGAATTAACGGAACTGTTCACTAATCATTATCATTGTCCCTTTTGTGGAGAATCATTAGAGATCACGCCTCGAATGATGAAATGCATCACTAATTTATTTCAAAAGAACTTTCATGTTGATATTCAAAATGATTTTATTCAAATAACCAATGGAGAATTGTCGTTTGCAGTTCCTGTTGAAAAAGAAATCAATTCCATTAAAGAATTTTTATCGAAATCTGGTGTTCAATTAGAAAACGCTGAACAATACTTGCCTACCAAAGATGACATTGAATTAATTCAAATTGCTATTCGTGAGTTTGATACTTCAAAATGGTCCTTCCGCATTGAATCAGGAAAAGCCCACGAACCTTTCGTATCAGCAACGGGTCTTTGGTTTAACGGTATTTAGAAAAAGAGAAACCTAAAATGGCTTCTCTTTTTTTGATTATGACCAAATTTGAATAATATTTCCGAAATGTGCATTAATCCTCATAACCATTTTCATAAGATTCAATGTCCTCTAGTAAAGTTTTTGCAAATTCACGAATTGCTTTTTGTTGTTCTTCTGTATAGCCAACATGTGATGTACCATTATCAGCAGAAACCTTTAAATTGTTTTTTGTTAGTTCTAATACCCTTTTATCAGATACCATTTTATTCTCCCTTCTTATTGCGCATTTTGTCTCTACTTCTCATATTCCGTTTGTATTTCGTTCATTTCTTTAATGAAATGCTTTTTGTTTGTATCTTGTTGATGGTCAAAATAAAAGCCTAAAGAGATAAAAACAACAGCCATTAAACTCATAAATAAAATAAATCCCTTTGCTTTTCCCAAAATCCTCAACTCCTTACTTCACATTTTTTCTCTAAATTTAATCCTTCGTTAATTGTCTGATAGAAAAGTATGTCAAAGAACGGAAAAGCAATCAGCCCATTCCTTCTATAAACCTAAAACTTCTTTCATTTCACTTGCTATAAGATAACTCTCACTATCTATTGGAAAATAAGTTTCCCCATTAATCATATTTTGTTTATATGCAATACCTGATTTGATCCAGGAATCTATTAATGCCCTTACACTAGCAATATCTTTTACTTTTTTAAACATAGCAATTACCGTTTGTGTAAATTGAAAATCATTTAATGCAGTTTCCTCAATTGTGTCACAATCTGGTATAACGTTAGATTTTTGAATTTGATATTGGTATGCTTCCTCTATTTCAAAGATTTTTTCTAAAGTAAGGTTAATTTCATTATTTATTAACATTGTCTTAATCTTAACCTTTAACTCTTTTGGTATGTTCAAATCCCATAACACGTTGTATGTATCGACTTCTTGTTCTTTAAGATTAGGATTAAGATTATTACTAAAAGAATTAAGAGAGTTATTAATAGAATTAAAGGAATTATTGGGTTCTATTTCAGAACGCCCCCCCGTTCTATTTGAGAACCCACCCCCGTTCTCATCTGGAACCACAGGGGGTTCTATTTCAGAACCCCCTATATTTTGAACGGAATCAGCGTTGGTTTTCTTTGGTCTACCACCCTTTTTGGCAAATGTTTTAGAGGTTGATGAATAGTCTTTATCATAATCTCTAACTTGTACTAAAGGTTTAACTGATAAGCTATAATTGTTTTGAGGATATTTGTAAACAATGATATTAATAGGTTTAGTACCTTTTATGTTAGAATCCCCGAATTCTTCAATATCAATTAATCCAACGTTCCATAAAGGTTTTAAAATTTTGTTATAGAAGGTGTCTTTTCCAACTCCTAAGTCCTTTATCACCTTCATTAAACTTCTAGGCACTCTAGCTTGTTCCCATTGGTTAACCTCTGAATCTTTGTCGTCCCGTTTGCACCAAGAATACATTTTAAGCCAAGCTAATAACGCCTTATCGCCTATAACATTTATCCATTGATCCATCACAACGAAGTGCAATGTGGGTAGTTCTAATTCTTCTCTCGGTATTGAACCACTTTTAAAGTTCGTTTGCGAACCCTTGTTTTCAGACATAATAAAAACCTCCAGAATTTTTCACGAATTCACCTTCTTACTCTTTGAAAATAGTAATCTGGTCAAACACAAGAAAAATAAAAGAGGTTTAGTTATATGAGTGCTGCTAATGCAACAAACGATATTTTTATATAAATTTTAATAAAATAGTTTCCATTTGGTATGAAACTATGATATTATACATATAACTATTAATATTAATAATTTTTCTTGTGTTCTTTGAACCAGTCGCCAAACTATTATCAAAGAATGCAGAACTGAAATTTTGAGCCTATTGGTAAAGCCGATAGGCTCTTTTCCTTTTTTATATATAAAGTTGTTTGTTAAAAAGTGCTAAATTAGTTATTTAAGATTATACCACAGAACTTGTCGTTTGTGGTAGACTAATTCGGAATTCAGTTATATTTTTTATTCTATTGTTGATTTTTGGCGCTAGAGTAGTATTTCTATCAGTAATTTTGTTATTTGAAATAGCGATATTCAAGGCTTTTGATTGCCCTATGAATACTAACACGCTTTCTGCTCTTGTCATACCCGTATATACTAAATTTCGTGCTAACATGATATAATGTGCTGTGGACATTGGTATAATTACTATCGGTGCTTGTCCGCCTTGTGACTTATGAATGGTAATCGAATAGCCCAATTCAATTTCTTTCCATTCATCTTTTTTATAGGTGACAGTAACACCTTGATAATCACATTGGATAATATCAACTTCAATTTTTTCTTCGTTTTCGTCTAGTGTAGTTGTTTTTCCGATATACGTTATTATGCCAATGTCACCATTAAATACCCCTTTATTTACTCTATTAATCAACTGCATAACTTTATCGCCTTCCCGAAATACCTTTTCACCGTATCTAATCTCGGATTTATTAAAGCTAAAAGGGTTTAGAACTTCTTGTAATCTCTTATTTAATTCAATCGTGCCTATTATTCCTTTTCTCATAGGCGAGAGAACTAAAATATCGGAAAGTGAATATCCTAATTCGATAAAGCGTAAAGCGCTTTTAATTGTCATATCGGCAATATTACTGTTATTTTGTTGATTGATAAAGTACATGTCATCTTTAGAATCATCAATAATAATGCTATTACCTTTATTTACTCTATGTGCGTTTGTGATAATCTGGCTTTCCTTAGCTTGTCTAAAAATCTCTTTTAACCTAACATTAGGAACTCCAGAATCAAGTAAATCTTTTAATACATTCCCCGCATTGACGCTTGGTAATTGGTCTACATCTCCTATGAACAATACTCGTGACCCTTTACTAATTGCTTGTAGCAAAGAATAGGTCATGTGAAGATCCACCATACTCATTTCATCTACAATAAAAAAGTTGTGTGATAGCTGGTTTTCGTGATTATATTCAAATCCATCTTTACTATAACCTAGTAATCTATGATTAGTTAGAGCTTCATGGTTCGTTGTTTCTTGAAGTTTTCGACTAGCTCTGCCGGTAGGGGCTGATAACGATATTAAATCATTCGGAAATAGTTTTCGATAAACAAATATTATTGCTTTAACAACGGTTGTTTTACCAGTTCCAGGATTCCCTGTTAGAACCACGACATTACTTTTGAATGCTTCTTTAATAGCCCTAATCTGGTCTTTTGCTAAGATCATATTATTTTGAAGTTGGTAGGTTTTAATTAATTCGTCAAGTCTCTGTTCGTTAATAGCATGATTTGTTTTATATTTCAGCAAAATATTTACTCTCTCTGCAATCTTGTTTTCATAGATATAAAAATTTTTAGGGTAAACTTTTCCTTCCTCAATGATGATTGTATTATCTTCTAAAGTATATATAGATTGCAAAACGGATTGAGTATCAGCGATTTCTGTTGCATTATGGTTAAGCATTGTAATTGTTTGTTGGATTAAATCAGTTTCAGGAATAAAGCAATGACCGAATTTGAAACACATTTCGGTTAGTACGTAATTGATACACGCCTCGATCCTAAAACCTGAAAGTGGTGAAATACCAATTCTTTGTGCAATTTCATCTACTTTTGGAAAAGAAATCATTTTCATTTCTGTTAGTTTATAGGGATTATTTTTTAAAATAGAAACGGTATTTGAACCATATTCCTGATAGAGTTTAATTGTTAAATCAGGCGAAACCCCTATCACGGTTAACTCAGAAATGATATTTTGAAGTTCATAGGTTTCTTTAACGCTTTTAGCTATGCTTATAGCTTTTTTCTCCCCTATCCCTTTAATCCCCTTTAGACATTTCTCTTGCTCTCTCATAATGGTTTGAACAGCGTTATCACCTAATTTTTCAACAATTTTCTTGGCTTGTACCTTGCCACAACCTTTAACAAATTTAGATGATAAATAAGCTAATGCCTTTTCCTTTGTTTGTGGTATTGGTCTTTCCCATTTTTTTACCTCAAGCTGCTTACCGTATTGATGATGTTCGACCCAATTCCCCTTTAATGTGACTTCTTCGTCTTTTTCCAAACCAAAGATTGTACCTTTAAAAGTAATTTCATTATCATCAGCCTGAAGTGTAGCGATCATATAATCTTCTTTATGAAAAATGATATTCGTTATTACTCCTTTAACAGCGACTAATTCTTCTTGCTCTAATTGTACATTCAATTGTATCTCCCCTCTCTAATTTAAGTTGCAATGTAATAGTCCCTAATTGATTTAAAGAAAGCTTCCATTTCTTCTAATGGTACGTTGTATGGACTAGGAACACCTATTACTTTTGGAACGGATTTAATATCATAATAAATTGAGTTTGGTAACTGATTAAAGTTCCCATCTAATTCAATAATGATGTAACCAGATATGACCGTTTTATTTTTAGGCAGCAAGGACTGGTTGGATCTGACTTCTTTAGTAAGATTGCTTATTTTATCTCTATATTCCTGTTTTAAAGCTGGTTGTAATTCCTTGTCTATCTTTGCGTAAGCGTACCTCATAGTATTTAGTTGTTCTCTAAGCCTTTGCTGATATAGATAAAATCGTACATCTTCATTACTTTCATTAATACTTTGAGAAGAATTACTTAAAGCAGTATGTGTATCTAAGGCATAAATGGAACGGACAACAATTTCTTTTTTTCTACTGAATATATATGCAAGTGTCTTTTGTACGGTTATTTCATGATTGCTCTGAACTTGAACAATGAAGAAAGACATGACATTACCCCCTTACTTTTAATAGCTTGTTTAGATCTAAGTCCTCTACATTTTCCACTACACCTGATATGAATTTAAAACCAATTCCGTTTTTATTTCTTAGCACTCTACTAACGCTGCTTTCATGAACACCAACTTTTTCTGCCAAAGCTCTGTTTGTCAGACTGTGCTTTTTCTTATATGCCTTTAGATACTCAATGTTGATTTTTAATTCCCCTTCATACATGCTTAGTTATCACTCCTTTGTAACTGTATTCCGTTAATACAATCAAAAAAATAACTGTATTCCGTTAATTTTATTATAACACACACTTTCGTCCATGCAAGTTTTTGGAATATAAAAAGGACTATACCAATAGGCATAGTCCTTATAATTAATCAAAATTTATGAAGGTAGAAATTAACTCCAAACATTCTTGAATAGTAGTGTCTGAAGCCTTATCAACTATTTTTAAATTTCTCGATTTCCAATCTAAACTTCTCAATTGGTCTGTTAAAATAACACCATTTACTTTATACCCATCTGGTACCTTTACTTCAAAGGGATAACCTTTTTCTTGGCTTGTGATAGGACAAGCAAAAAGAAATGCTCCTCTGTTAAATAATTTTGGTGATAGAACAATCGCTGGTCTATATCCAGCTTGTTCATGACCTGATTGGGGGGAAAAGTTCAAAAATACTAAGTCCCCTTTATCGGGTACTTGCGCTACCATAGTTCTCTCCCAACAGGTTTACCCCAATCTACTACATCATGCTGGTTTTCGGGGGTTATTTGTGCCATTAGTTCTTCCAATGTTGGCTTTTTCTTAACAGGAGTAATTTTAATAGTTTGATTTTCTACCGTAATATTTATGTCAGATCCTTCAACGATTTTTGTGTTATCAGTTACGACTTTTGGAATTCTAACAGCTAAACTGTTTCCCCACTTTTGAACTTTTGTCGTCACAAATATCTCTCCTTCGTTTCTATTTACCATTATTTTATCACCCTTTGCATCAAAAGTATATACCTAGTATATACACCGAAGTGGAATTTGATACTAAAAGGTTAATAAGGTTAAGAAAGCTATGCTCAATAAAATAAAACATAGCTTTATCCTTTTTAAATTTCAAAGACTTCATTTGCTTCTGTAAAATCTTTTGCTTTAACGATTTTATCAGAAAAACGACTTACCGTATCCTCTCGAACACCTTTACCAATTATTACAGATAAACATTGAAAATCATTTTGTTTCTTGTCTTGATTGAATTTAACAATAAAATCATCACCAAGATTTGCTTCTCCATCTGTAACAAAAACAATATCAGCATTTTTAAAACGACTTTTATTTATTAGTTTTAGCGACTTCTTTAATGGATCGTAGAAATTCGTTCCACCACCTAAAAAATTTTCAGCAAGTACTATTAAGTCGTTAATTTTACTCTTTCCTTTCGGGAATTCCTTAACATAAGCACTATTTGAAAAACTAATTAACGCAAAATCGCGTTTCTGTTTTTTTGCAATTGACATAAGAGCTAGGGCAAAGCCTTTGCTTTGTTCTTCCAAATCCCTCATTGATTGTGATTCATCTAAACAAAGAATAATCGGACCTTTACCTAATGCTTCTTTCCCTTTTTTGTCATACTGCATAGCCTGACCTTCAGAAAACTTTCTCATAAAGTCCATTTTCGCTTGTGGAATAGCCAAATTTACTAATTCGCTAGGTAATAGCCTTTCAATCTCATTACCTAATGCAATTCCGTTTCTTTCAAACGCTTCTTTATGAAGTGATTTCTGTTTAGTACGTGCTATTTGTTTGAACCTTCCAGCCCAATCTGAAATTCCTTTCATTTTCTTAGTTTTTTGTAAGGCTTCTGCAAGAGCAAACTTATCTCGAAGTGGTATTTTTTCCATTTCGGATTCGCCATCACCAGCTGAGATACCACCGATAAGTTGCTTCATGTTATCCTTATCACTTTTAGCTTCCTTTACTGCCTCTTTCATCATTTCTCCAAACTGATTTGAAGCATTATTTAATTGATTGTTCAATTGTTCAGCCAGTCCATTCATTTTTTGTTCTAATAACTCCTGCTGCTTTTTAGTTGGCTGTTTCCCGTTCTTTTCTTTCTCTTGTTTTTTAGAAAGTTCTTTTAAAGCCTCATTTACTGCATTATCGAATTCCTCGTTTTGGTCTCTAGCTTGCTGAATCCATTCTAATACCTTGTTGCTGAAGGAAACAGTTGATAATGCTGATGATAAATTATCTAATTTAGTGACGTCACGATTACTTTCAAATGCTTCATCTTCCATTACTTGTTGCATGTAAGTGTGGTTTGGAAGTAATTCCTTAGAAATCTCGTCCTCAGATAATAGATGTGGTTTCGTTTTATACAAGGAACTCCAAATATCCCCCATTAATTGGGAGTATGCAGGGAAAATCTGTTCACCATTCCCTTTCAGTTCTTGCAATCCTTTTGAAATTTTAAGTAGTTCATTGAACCTTCTTTTATCAAAACCATCTGCATTAATTGTATTATTTTTATATATTTGTTCATGTTTCTTTAAAAACATTGTCATTACCCTCTCTGCTTTGGATTTTAAAAAAGTGACAGCCGAATAGATGACTGTCACTTACTAATTAGATAAATTTAGAAACCTAGCACAGTTTCTTGAATATACTTATCTGTACCATCAATTTTTGACAATAAAGCACCAACAAGTGGATTGCTGGTTTGATTTTGAATGTTTCCTATACCTTCTTTAATGGATATAAGTTTCTTTCTAGTTTCAATTTTTGTATCAGTGTCATCAGTTTCTTTTGCAATTCCTGACAACTCATTTACTTCTTTTTCCCATTGTTGAAGTTGCAAGGTCACTTTATCTTGTGCATTTTCAGTCACTATTTGAACTGTAATATCCTTTTGATCCACAGTTTCCCACAATGCGTTTTTCAGCAGCATTATGTCGTTAATGACTACTTCTTGTCTACCTTCAATATAGGCTTTTGCTCTTAACAAGGATAGGCTTTGCTTAAATCTACGGTCTGAAGGTCTAACACCCTCATTCTGTAAATACCTTCTAATTTCAGCCAATGTAAAATATACTTCGTCTGGAATATTAATCGTATCAGAAACGAATTGAGCTTGTGCTAATTCATCTAATGTGATAGAAGGCGTTTCGATTTCTTGACCGTTACCTTTTAGCATATCAATAAAGTTGTTTTCGTCTTTGATGTAATTAACTTCAAAACGAAGTAAAAAACGGTCAAATAAAGCCTCTAATCCTTCTCCTTCTTCTGGATACTCGTTACTTGAGCCTATGATTGACATTAATGGTGATTTAGAAGGCGTTCCATTGTTATAGAATAGCCTTTCGTTTATCAACGTAAGTAAACTGTTTAAAATCGCTGAATTAGCCTTGAAGATTTCATCTAAAAAAGCGAAATGTGACTCGGGCAGTTTACCTGAAGTATTACGTTTATATACTCCTTGTTCTAGGTCTTTCAAGTTGAGTACACCAAATAATTCTTCTGGTGTAGAGAAACGAGTAAGTAACCATTGGAAATAGTTACTACCAGTAATGATGTTTTGTAATTCGGCTGAAAGCGCCGACTTACCAGTTCCGGCAGAACCGATAAGAAGCACATGTTGACGAGCGACTATTGCTGTCAGCAACGCTTCAATTTCGCCTTCTCTTTCAAAGTATTTATTAGTTAGTGCATTTTTAATTTCCTGGATTTTGTTCATTATATAAGTTCTCCCTTTTGGTTTTTATATTTTTCTATTATGGTTTTAAGTTATCTCGAAATTTTAATAATCAGCGTAGAACGAATTGTAACATTCGCTACATGCTGAATCAGAAACAGGTCTTTGGTTTTTTAATGTGCGTTCAAATGCTTCACGATAAGCATCTATTTCGCTTTCTGCCACGTAAAATTTATTTTCGCAGCCACCCATCTGACAATAGCCAGTAACGACCTTCCATCTTTTATCATCTTTATCAAAAAAGACATCAAAATTTTTCTCAACCTTTTCTCGTTCAGAAGGAACAAGAGCTAATTGATAAGCTTTTATCTTGTTGTCTTTATCAAGTAGTTCTTTTTTAAGTGAATTTATTTCTGAAATACAATTGCTGCATTTTTCATTTAAAGATGGTTTTCGCCCATTGATTGTGTTCTTAATAGCTATAAAATAGGCGTCTATTTCATTATCAGCAACTAACTCAATGATCTGAATATCACAATTGACACAGTAACTAGCCACAACGATCCATTCTTTAATGAAATCATCAAATTCTACTTGATAATTTGTTTTAAATGTTTCTCTTTTTATAGGATCTGAAGCTATTTTGTATGCCTTTTTGTCAATTAACTTCTCTTTTATGTTCTCGATAGCTTCTGAAACTTTATTTAAAATTAACAACATTTCCAATCTCCCTCTCAATTTATCTGGAAGAACTTTATCCCAGTATGAAACAGAAAAAAGAAACCACTTTTAAAAAGTAGTTTCTTTCTGTATTCATACATGAAGATACACGAACTTCATCATTCATTTGATTTTAACCTTAACCTTTTTTCACCTTTGATTTTTAATCTTGCTAATAGAATTAGCAATCTTTCCTAGTATTTATCTGTTTTTTGAATCAGCAACATAGACTTACTTCTAATTGAATTAAGATTTTTACTTAAAACCTCAACATCAAGATTAACCACACTTTGATATGTTTTAAATGTATCAGCAATACGCTTCGCTTCCGCAATAGCTTCTTTAACTTGTGATAGGGGAATTCCTTCTTTATTTAGTACCGAATCACAATGTTTCATCACCGATAGCATATCATCATGTAGCTTTTTATTTACCATGCCTCTATTATCTTTCGTATCGAACAATGGAATTGAGTACGCCTCTGAATTATTTAGTAAATTAACGAGATCATTTAATTTACCTAATTCATTTTCATAAGTACTAGGAATGAAATACACACCACCATTAGGTCTTACTTGAGTTGGTGCTAATGAACCCAATATCTTAGCAATCATGATTCTAAGATTCTGCGAAGCATAGTACGTTGAATACTTCTCAAATCTTTCCTCAGCTTCTCTTGCCAATTGTTCAGCCTGTTCTTGACCCTCTTGTACTTCAACTTTAATTGAACCATCATTTTTATCTAACTTAATGACAGCTGCATTTGAGTTATACTCCAATCGTTTACCTGATTGATCCACAGTTTCTATTACAACATTACGCTGTATCATCTCCGTATCAGAGTATACTTCTCTTGTTAGGAAATTTAAAAACTTTTTAGGATCTGATGAAGGTACTTTCTTTTGCTGAATTTCTCTAGTAGCCCTTCTGAAAGCGTCAGATAGTCGAATTGGATTCGGCAACCAAGCGTGATCAATACTTGACTGGTTA
The DNA here is from genome assembly GCF_001038425.2 of Ornithinibacillus contaminans. Lineage (GTDB taxonomy): Bacteria > Bacillota > Bacilli > Bacillales > Amphibacillaceae > Ornithinibacillus > Ornithinibacillus contaminans. Next base: position 7,582 of record NZ_LDPV02000047.1, on the reverse strand, counting down.
AATTTTTGCTCTAATTCCTCTCTGGTAATTAGATGATTGCCAATCGAGTACCAAAATAGATTTCCGATTGTTCCTTCCTGATTGTCGTTTACGCCAACAATCTCATTTGTTTTCAGTCCTTCTGTAATGTTCATTACAAAATTCCCCTTTCTAAAAGTGTTTTTATATATAAAAAAACCAACCTCCTTTTATAAAAAAAGATAAGATTGGTTTTTAAATATCGCTATATGAACGTATAATATATACGTTTTTTATTTTGTGTAACAGACGTTACGACTTTCTACATCAAATGCGAAAGTGAAAATTTTATGTTGGACTTATCCTAGTTCCTACTAAGGAAGGATTACTCCAACCACTTGAAAAGTGAGAAAAAAACTAATTAATACATATTGATAATAACATAATTCCGTTAATCATTTCAATAGAATAACAAGAATAAAATAATCTCACTAATAAATGTAAACGTAAATGTTTACATTTATTTAAACGTATATTTTTGTGTTTTGTTAAAGGTAAATATATACATTTTATTAATAGGAACATTAAACGCAAAATTAAATTTAAAATTAACATGATTATTATTATTTTTCATAAATGTATAAAATTAATAATAATGAACTGGTTAATTAACAATTTTTGTAATGGGAATTGTATGCATTTACTGTTACGTAAAATGTTGTTTAAATTTAAAATGAAATGTAAACTGTTGCTTAAACAAAAAAACATTAAATTAAATATAATTATCAAGAATAGTTTATGAATCAATAAATGTATGGTTAAATGGAATAGAATACTAAACTAAACGATTTTTTATTTTGAGAGGAGAATACCAAGTGGCAAAAGTAGTAACGTTTGGATTGCAAAAGGGTGGGGTATCAAAGAGTACTTCAGCTGGCGCATTGGCATATTTGTTATCGCAGGACGGATACAAAACGCTTGTAATAGATATGGATAGTCAAGGTAACGTCACAGAATTATTAACGGATCAACCAGCAAATAATTTTATAGGAAAATCAGTTTTCGAGGCAATCGTTTATAAACAGCCTAAAGAATATACATATAAGGTAAACGAAAATTTATATGTTCTACCTTCGAATAATTATTTAGCCTTATTTGCCAAGTGGATCTATACAAAAACACTACCGAATAATGAATTAGTTAAATATGAAGGAAAAGTGTTTGAACAGCTTAATTTAATGATAGATGAAATTCGTAACGATTATGATTACATTCTGATTGATACACCACCATCTTTATCAGAACAAACTACAAATTCACTTTATGCAAGTGACTATGTAGTAGTGTTGTTTGAAGCTTCAAAGTTTTGTTACTCTGCAATCCCGAATTTCATGGAATCAGTTGAAATATCTCAACAAATTAGTCCGAATAAAGTTGAGCCAATAGGTATGTTAAGAACTCTAAATGACAAAAGAAGGTCTGACGCAAAATTCTTCAATGAGAAAATTGCTGAAGATTATCCTGAATTAGTCTTTGAAACAGTAATTACTAGAAAGGCTTCCACTGGTAGATTGCCATTCTTTGGTTTTGAGGATAATGATGAACTATCTGACGCTTTATCACAGTACAGGGAAGTATATAAAGAATTATTAAAAAGAATAGGGGAGTAAGGCATGGCGAAAAAATCAACCAAAGAATTAATGGAAGAAAAGTCTAAAAAATTGAATACTGTAAGTCCAAGTCAAGCACTATTCGGTATGGCAACAGACAGTACAAATAATAGGGAAGAAAAAGGGACTGAACCAAAAGAAGTTGTTGAAAAAGAGGGAAAGTCGGCAGCAACTGAGGAAAGAGAAGAAATAACAAAATCAGTTCCAAATGAAGAAAACGAAAAGTCAGAGAAAAAACATCAAATTTTATCATTTAAGAAACAAAAGATAGAAGATACCCATACCAGAAGTACATTTTTGGTTAGAAATGAATTATTAGCACGTTTTGATAAATTAGCAAAAGGTAAGCATGGATTTAAGACTGAGTTTATCAATTATGCTATTGAAAGTGCACTTAATGAAATAGAGGAAGAAATGAATAGATAGGTATAATAAACAGCATGTTGAAAAGCATGCTGTTTTACAATAAATAATAAATTAATGGCTGGAGGAAGAAATGAAATTACAAGAATTAGAGAAGAAGTACATTGAAGTAATTAATACATATGAAAAAGAACATACTAATTATAAGAAATATAAATTTTGGATGTTGTTTTGTTCAATAGCATTAGCTTTCATTCCAATAATATCCATTCTGATTTTGACCGTTATTGATTATATTTTCCATACAAATTTTTTAAAGGTTTCACCTATACCATACCCTCTTATTTTTGCTTTCGGCCCATTATCAGCTTTATTAATTAATGATAAATTAAGAAGGAAATTAATTCTAAATGAGAAGGAGATCGATAATATTTACGAAAGATACAAACCGGTTTTAAAAGAGCACGTTAATATTAATTCAATAGACCTTATAATAGAAATGATTGATGGAGAGTTAAGTAAAAAAACCAAAAATTACTTTGCCAATCTTGTAATAGCAGGTACATTGTCGTTGGCAATCTGGCAAACTCTTATAAGCAAGGCTTTCGAGGAGGATCTTCCAATACTTCATATTGGTATTGTATTTTTATTGGCTGCGTTATTACTTACATTTTTTATTAAAGGTGCTATTGATTTAATTAAAACATTTGTATTTAGGATTGTGAATTCTAGGTATGATTCCCTTGAATGGATAGCTTATTTTCTTAGGGAATATAGATTAGAAATCTCACAATAGGAATTAGTTTCAAATTTAATTAACAATCTAGTACATTAACAAAGTTAATAGTCTATAATATAAATAGATGTTTTTATATAAAAGGGGGTGTATCTATGCATTTTCATAGTAAGCAACATGAAACCAATTTTAAACATTTAATAGCAATGGTATTTCCTCATGCTAATAAAGATGTAGAGTATAAAGCTATGTGTTATATCCAATCACTACCCGAGATTTATAGACGTTGTAATGATGACCCTATGCTACATGAATTTCCTTTTTTATGGACTACAAACTATGTAAATACATCACGCGAAGAATATGACGATGATACCAATGAGAAATATTATCTTGTTGACTTCGAGGTTGAAAAAGATTCAGAAGGAAAAGAGGTAAACAGCGAGCGTTATAATGATTTATCTCACGGCTATAAGATTATGGTAGAGTTTGGGGCAAACTTATTTAATTCCAGCAATGACGAATTTAATCTTACAGAAGCCTTTGGGACTTGGGACAGTGAGATGATAAAAGTTTTCTACCAGGCATTGGAAATCAGGTTTTCTTCTAAAAATCTCAGTATAAATATATAGAAATCCTCCCAGCTGCTAAAACAGGTAGGGGATTTTAGTTAGTCCAGGGGCGATTTGTAGGAATAAATGTTTCGGCTTTATTTCCTGTAAGATACTCATTCATAAGTTGCTTAGTCATTTCTTTTAGTTCATCAGAAGTATATTCGATTACCTTACCATTTATAGTATATTTCTTACTATTTAAGCGTCTAACATCAATGTGATTTTTGGAATAGAGTTCTGATTTTAACTTGTAAAAATCCTGTTCCATTCGCTTAATGATTGATTCAACCAAATCAAGATAAAGGTTTCCAAGACTAAACTTTTTTAATTCCTGAAGATCTTGCTTGAAAACCTGTATAGCCATAGGATAGGTAATGTATCGTTCGACATCATTCATTTTTGTTCAGCTTCTCTCAATATATTTATAATTAGGCACAAAGGAAAAGTTTAACCTAGCCTAAATTAGGAAGGATTTTTGATGTACCATTTACATATAATATTTCTTTTGATTAATGAATAAAAGGTGCGCTGAAAAGTAGTGTCAGGGATATTCCGAATGCAAGGTGTTTTAAGGTATAAGAATTATTTAGGTTGTTCATTATGAGTGAATTTATAGCTAAGTAAAAAAAGCCTCCGGCAAATAGAGCATATATGAAGGAGAAACTTGGTAATGAAATAATATCCCCTATGAATATTATACCTATAGATGCACCCAAAAAAGTGGATAAGAACAAGCAGACAAAAGGTAGAAATAAATGTTTTGAAAGTAAAACAAGTATAAACCCGTCAGTAATTTTGTGAATGAAAATCCCTATCAGAAGTACGACACCAGTGTATGAATCAATATGAAATGAACTAATTAAAATTAGACTTTCTATAAATGAGTGAAATAATATTCCACACATTATTAATTTTTCATTTGTTTTTTTCGATTTATTGAAATGCTTTCTAGTAACAATATAGTAGGTAATCAAGAAACCAAATAAAATAAAATATGGACTAATAGAATTTAAGTGGATAGCTTCAGGAATTAAATGTGTTATTGCTAAGGTAATCATAATTCCACTAATAAAGGGAATAGTTGAACTAGTATTCCAACTATTATTTTTATAGAATATTATTCCCCCTACAACATATGCCAAGATTGAAAATGATAAATACACGCCTATTAGTATGAACATTTGTTTTACTCCTTTAAATATTTTTTTCAAACTCACTGATAAATTTCCAAAATCCAGGGGTGTGAGCTTCGTCTATAAAATTACTTACCTTTTCCATTATTTTCATTTTAATTTCTTGTTCTAAATCATCTCTTTCTTGTGGATTCGTGTTGTGAATACTCTTCTTTATTTTCTTATCGAATTCCTTCAATACCTTCTCTAGGTCCTCAAATTTATTAATATCAGGTGTATTTTTTTTCTCATCACAACACATCGTTACCCTCCTGTCTTTGTTAAACAATCTCAGATTTTAGTTTTTCTAAAGTTCTTCGATGGATTTTTGATATGTTTTGTGGCGTTTCTTTAAACAATTCAGCAACTTGTTTATTGTTAAGGTCTTGGATATAAATTAATTCTAAGATGGATTTCTGTTTTTTGTTTAGTTTATTTATAGCTGAATACAGCTTTGGATTTTCAATGTGGTCTTGTAGATGTTCTATATTTTTGAAGAATCTCGAAGGTTTATCAGGTATTGAGTCTAATATTTGAGATTTAGGAGTATCCAGAACTAAAAGAAAGCGATTATGATTCTTTCTAATCCTTTTATCATAGTCAATAGAATAGAAGTAAATTAGATTACTAATATATTTTACAATTCGTGCCTTTCTATAAAACTCTTGGAATCTTATGTCTAATAATTCTCTGTTTTGTTTACTTGGATTATTAATAGGGGTAGTGTCAGGAAAATGCGGATTTACAACGCTAAGCACATTTTCCCGACGCTCCCTTCTTTATGGGCTATGAAATTTTTATTTTTTCATTTTTCGATATAGTGTCATTCTAGAGACACCAGCTTTTTCTGCAGCTTCTGTAAGTGTTATCCCTTGTTCAACAAGATAAAATGCGTAATTTAATTTTTCTTTATCTATTGGAGGTCTTCCCGGAAATTTACCACGTTTTTTTGCTGCCATAATTTTTTTGCTGCCATAATACCTTCCTTTGTCCGTTCGGAGGTTAGGTCTCGCTCAAATTGAGCAATTCCTGCAAAGACAGTAAATAGCATTTTCCCATGCGCTGTTGTTGTATCGAGCCAAGATTCTTTTAAACTTTTCAAATTCGCTCCTTTGTTAGAAATCAATTCTGCAATCTCAATCAAGTCTTTTGTTGAACGAGAAAGTCGGGTAAGATCTGTAACTACTACGGTATCTCCTGTACGAAGAAATTCTAACATTCGGTTTAGTTCTGGCCGGTTCCGTTTAACGCCAGTGATTTTTTCATAAAATATTTGCTCGCAGCCGAAGTCTTTTAATTCTTGTTCCTGACGATCTAAGTTTTGATCCATAGTGGACACTCTCATGTATCCAAACTTCATCTAATTTCACATCCTTTTTTATTTCATTGTATCAAAAACGCAATTTGATTAATAAAGTTACAGATTGATTTTGTTACACATTTTTGTTACAACTAGATTGCTATTTTCTGATCTCTAATATTGCACAATTGTTCTTGTCACAAAAACGACCATTTTTGTGACAATGATTAAATAATATTCAGTTAGGGTATTACCATATTTTATAAGTATCTGCTTTGAATTAGCGACGGGTTAGTTCCACTAAAATATTGAGTTGTACTTTAGAAAAAAGATTGATTAAAATACTCCCTTTAGTCCTTATTTAACAGCAAATACAATTGGATCGCTGTAAACAATAATAAAATAAGCCATTAGTTACATACTGAATTAAAAGTTGTATTTTTAATATCATCAAAAACCCTTTGAATAAGGGTACTTAATAATTATAAATAGATAGTGAAATTTTTCTATTTCATAAAAAATAAAGCTAAAATACTAATATTACCGTCTAATATATAGAAGGTAATAATTCAAGGAGGTGTAATTTTTGAAGGCTCTTATTAAAAAAGCACAGAATAGTGATGAAAAAGCATTTACTAAAATATTCGAAAAATATGAATCGGATTTATATAAAGTTGCATATGTGTATGTTGGCAATCAAGATGCTGCTTTAGATGTACTTCAAGAAACCGCATATCGTTCATTTAAGTCAATTAAAAATCTAAAGGAAAATCAGTATTTAAAAACTTGGTTAATAAAAATTGCGATAAATTGTTCACTAGATTTTATTCGTGCTCAGAAAAAAAATCAGATAATTGATAAAGATATTGATATAGAAAATATGGCTCTGGTAAGCGAGGACACAGAAGATTTTACTGACAACATAGTTCGGAAAATTACTTTAGACGATCTAATCCATCAGTTAGAACCTATTGAAAAAACAGTGATTATTTTAAGATTCTATAATGACTTAACAATAAAGCAAGTATCGGAGATATTAGAAATGCCTCTAGGAACTGTCAAAACTACATTATATAGAGCTTTAAAGAAATTACGAAATGATATAATGGAGGGATAAAGAATGAATAAGGTTAAACAAGAATTAGATAAAATCACCATTCCCGAAGACATAAAACGTAAAAGAGAAATAGGGATAAATCTTGCGAAATCAGAAATGCCTCGTAAAAAAAGAAATATCTATCCTGTATTTGCAATAGCGATTCCAGTTTTTCTAATATTTTTAAGTATGCTATATTTTAATAACGATAATCCGCCAAGCAATCCAAATTTAAGAACTATAGAGTCTGATTACGTTATTGATATTAATGATCCTAAAGCTGTTGTTGAATTTGCAGATAATGTATTTATCGGGACTGTAAAAAGAACAGCAGAGACGATTAAAAATAACTATCCTGAAACAAAATATGAGATAAATGAGATAGTGAACATTAAGGGGAATTTAAGTGAATCTGAAGTTATTAATCAAATTGGCGGATACGAGGGAAATGACTTATTTCTAATGGAAGGTGATGAACTTCTTAAAGAAAATAGTACTTACTTATTCGCTACTATAAATGGTGAAGATAATAATACAAAGACCATTATTCCAGTTGGTGGAAGTATTGTTATTAACGGGGAAAAAGAGAGAGAGGAAATTAAAGAAAAGTACTTAAATATTTATGAAGCTAAGTAACCAAAGAGATCATGATCTCTTTGGTTACTTATTTTTT
>NZ_LDPV02000046.1 GCF_001038425.2 Ornithinibacillus contaminans | reverse complement strand
GCACGATACCCGCTCCGGGAATATACTTCGCTTTCACTTCCAGCACAGGGGTGACATCTGCTCGAAACTACCTCGCAGTGTCTACCTTGCCGCGGGGGCTGCTGAGCCTCCTCGCGCTGAAAAGCAGTGCGCCTGTGTCTGCTAGTATCGCTTCGGAGTATGCTTCCTCAGCGCAAGGGAACGAAGAAGGTTATTCAAGTAGCACCCTCACTGCGGGGTCTCATCTAAGCCCTTCCTCCCGAAGGAGTCTACGTATATTCCCTACGCTGAATCAATGCATTGTTCGTCCTAGTATCTTTCTCATTTTACTTATGTCCCAGCCTCTATTTATCACATAACCTCACATATTTATTCCTACTACGTGGAAACGTAATAGAAAACCTTAGGCTGGAGTTGTAGCTATTCATGTTAAAGAAATTATTACAAATGTCCTTTAAAACTAATCCCAAGCTCGAAGAACAATCTTCAGAGGAAGCTATTAAACGGAAGCAAGAGAGAGTTTATCCAGACTTACATAGAACGATGCAAACATTTAAAACCATCTACTCGTATCCTGACAATCAAGATGTTAAAATCCGTAATCTGCATATTCCAGGTATCAATAAAAACGCCTCCATTTTGTTCATTGATACCATTACAGATTCGTTAGTCATTGAAAATCATATTATCCGTCCACTTCTACGTAATCAAGATACTTCCATCAAAATCGACGATATCATTACAGCACCATCTTTATCCACCAAGGATGTGATTGGTGATACTGTTATCGAAATTAACAAAGGAAATGTCGCCCTATTTGTCGAGGGAGAAAAACATGCCTATTTATTAGGCGCATCAAAATTTGATGGACGTAGTGTAGAAAAAGCAGAAAACGAAAACGTCGTGAAGGGACCAAAGGAAGCATTTAACGAGAGGGCCGCGTCCAATATATCGTTAATTCGAAAAAAGATAAAAAGTGAAAATCTTGTTGTGGAGTCGCTAATAGTTTCAGAGCGATCCAAGAATGACCTTTTTATCTTGTACGAAAAAGACTTAGTAAATGAAAAACTATTATCCAATCTAAAAAACAGATTAAATTCATTAGACGTTGATGCGATTCAAAATCTTAGCTTATTAGAGCAACAGATTGAAGAAAGAAAACGATCGATATTCCCAACTATATTATATACCGAACGCCCAGACCGTGCCGCTTCCTTTATTGAAGATGGCTACATTGTATTATTAATGGATAATTCACCAGACGGGCTCGTGTTACCAGCAACATTTTGGTCCTTTTATCATACATCTGAGGATCACTACTTAAGGTTTCCTTATGGGAATTTCACTAGATTTCTTCGGATTGCAGCTTTGTTTATCACCTTGTTCTCCTCGTCAGTCTATGTTGCCGTGCTCACCTTTCATGCTGAAATGGTACCACCGGATTTACTGCTTGCCATTGCGGCAACTAGAGAAAAAGTACCAATACCTGCTGCAATAGAAGTTTTAATTATGGAAATTGCCTTTGAACTCATCCGTGAGGCTGGTCTACGTGTTCCGAATCCAATCGGACCAACAATTGGAATTGTCGGAGCACTTATTTTAGGACAAGCTGCCGTCCAAGCAAATATCGTTAGTCCTATCGTTGTAATTGTCGTGGCATTGGGCGGGCTGTGCTCCTTTGCTATTGGGGATGTCAATATGAACTTTGCAATTCGGCTTTGCCGGTTTATCTTACTACTTGCTGCCAGTCTATTTGGACTCTACGGCATCACCGCTATTTTTACTTTAGGGTTATTTTATCTTGTTTCCATAAAATCATTCGGCGTTCCTTACCTATCCCCTATGACTCCAACCTATGTTTCATCAGGAGATAAGATTTTTAGGAGAGTATTGCAAAATGAATACTTTCGCCCTGGTTATTTAAAACCAAAAGACATTAAGAAGAAATAGGGTGCTATTTTCATGGAACAATTAGAAGGAAAGATTGGAATCAAAGAATATTTCGCTATCGTCATCTTAATGATTGCGACTAAATTAGCCGATGATACACCCGCCCTACTATTTGAACCTCTTTTTAATGCTGGTTGGATGGCGCCAATTATCAATGGCATCCTCACCGTTATTCCCGTCTACTTATTATTACGGGTAAGTACGAAATACAAAAACAAAGGGCTAATTGAAGTGATATATCATGTATTTGGAAAATTTATCGGATACATTGTTTTACTTATACTTTGGATAATTATGTTTAGTGCGCTAGTGGTTGATACAGCTATCTATACAGACATTATAGGAACGGTATATTTTAGTAAAACACCTACGATACTCATTTACGGTATGTTGATGCTCGTATGTGCATATGGAGCGAAAAGAGGATTTGCTCAAATCGGCTCTGTTGCATGGGCCGTTTTTCCATATTTAATCGTATCGTTATTTTTCGCCTTAATCCTAACCTTCCGCCAAGGAAGTAGTTCCTTCCTATTCCCAATCTTTGGTCCTGGCGAATGGAAAATCGTAAAAGAAAGTGTTCTACGATTATCTATCTATGGTGATTTTCTCTATTTATTTATTTTCATACCGTTTATTAGAAGTATAAAAGACTTTAAAACTGGAACATGGCTTGGACTATTGTTTACATGTATCGGTATGACGACATTCATGCTTAGCTATGTTATCTTCTTTGATTATAAAACCGTTATGGAATTAAACTATCCCTATCATGAAGTTATCCGTACCATTTCAGCAGGATTCCTTACGAATATGGAGTCCTTCTTCTTACCATTTTGGGTAATTGCATCTTTTGTAAGATTTGCGATCTATTTATATATCGTTGCCATCTTATTTGGGCGTTTATTTGGAATCAAACAATTTGAACACATTATTCCTGCATTCGCAACTGTCGGTCTGTTCATTGGGATGATACCCGAAAGCCCGACCTTCACTATCTTTAATCTGCGTGAGGGAATACTATTTATTAGCACACCAATTTTCTTTACACTACCCATCCTAATATGGATTGTGGCGATGTTTAAAGGAGTTTCTAAACATGAAAAAGCAAATTCCTAATACCATTAAACTTCTGTTTACGTGCTTCTTCCTCATTCTAATAAGTGGGTGTGGGGATCAAAAAGAGGTAGAGGAATTAGCCTATATTATTGCACTTGGCATCGATAAATCAGAAGAAAATGAAGACCGCATCCAAATCACCTACTTAATATCAAATCCTGAAGCAGGAACAACTGCTCAAGGTGGTAACTCTGGTGAGCCTTCACGAGAAATTATTTCCTTTGAGGCAGAGGATTTTATTTCTTCCATGAACCTAGCAAACACCGTAATTGCAAAAGAAATTAGTTATGATTTATTAAGAATTTTAGTCGTATCTGAAGATTTTGCTCGGGATGAGAAATTTATTAGATGGATTTATGATGCTACAAAATCATTAGAAATACGAAGAGATGCACGATTACTAGTAAGCAAAGAAGAAACGGCAACTTTCTTGATGAATAATCAACCAGTACTAGAAACGAGGCCACATGAATACTTTAATTTAATTTTCAATAGAGGGTCAGAAGTAGGGATAACGCCACCCTCAGAATTACATACGTTCTTCCGTATAACCGAGGCTGATGCCGATTTGTTTTTAGGCATCTATAGTACTTCTGAAGTAAATGAAAATGCACCATCTCGACGTGATTCCGAGCAAGTAAAGGCAGGAGATTTCCACTATAAAGGAGAAACGAACAATGTCCAGTTTGCTGGATCCGCCGTTTTTAAAGAAGGGAAGATGATTGATAGCCTTACAATAGAAGAAACAAGATTTTCCATTATGCTACACCCTATTCTAACGTCAAAAGATATTCTTGCAACCTTCCCAGACCCATTTAATGATGAGTATCGAATAACTGCCCGAATTAACAAGGACGGAGAAGTATCAACAAAGATGAACCTCCATAGTGCTACTCCATCAATAGATGTATCTGTCCCTATCTTAATTGAGGTATTAACGAATCATAGTATGACAAACTATCCCAAGGATGATGATAAACGAAAAAAACTGAAAGAATCCTTTGAACAAACACTAGAGGAAAAATATAAAAAGCTGATTAAGAAAACACAAGAGGAATATGGCTCTGAACCATTTGGCTGGTCAATCCTTGCTCGCAAGCATTTCAAGACCATTCCTGACTGGGAGAAGTTTGACTGGATGAAAACCTACCCTAAAATGGATATTAATGTTTCCGTTCATGTGAGATTAGGTAAATTCGGAAGACAATCTGATTTACCGAATTTAGAGGAAGTGAGAGATTAGTATGAATTTGCTAATTTGGTCTGTCATGATTACGATGTTCCTATATACTGCGGGATTCTCTATCACCCTTTGGAAGGAAAAGAACAAACTCGGCTCAATCGCTGTTTTTCTAATGGCAATATCCATTGTGATTACACCTTTTTTCACCGTGCTACGATAAGAATACATGAAAGAAAACACCGGTGTGCCCTCATCATCTAGCCGAGAGATACACCGGTTGTTAGTTGACTTTTAGAATACAAAGACAGCTGCTAATGCCATAACGAAAAGTCCAATAATGACTGGCAAAAAGTTTTTTCGGACAAGCTCCATCACAGATACACCACAAAAACCCGCAATAGCAATTAAGGATGACCATGCTACAATGGTTCCCCCACCAGTCCAAATCGCTCCCATCTGCCCAATTGCAGCTAAGGTGGCAGCATCCATACCAGATGTTTCAAGAGAAGCTGCCAGTGCACCTGTTAACGGTAATCCTGAGAATCCCGATCCATCAAGCCCTGTAATAATCCCAATAACTAAAACACTAAATGCCGCTAATAAAGAGCTTTGTGGTAAGAAATCTTGTGTTGCTTCCACTAATCCAAACAGTAAGGATGGCCCCTCCTCAACACCTAAAATAGTCCCTGAAAAATCACCACTACCTAGAAAGAAAAATCCAGCTATTGGAATGACCGGTCCCATCGCTTTAAAGGCGAATACAAATCCATCTGTAATATGATTCGTTATATAATCTAGCGCATGATGCTTTCCGAATGCGATGGTTGATAATAACAGCAGGATAACAGCAACCCCACCGACAAATGCTGCCCCATCGCCACCGACTAAGCCACCACTACCTGAGAATAATTTATTATACATCATATAAATAACGACTAATAATAGGGTTAGTGGTACACCAATCGCAAACACCTTACTCCATCGTGATAAATTGCTAGTTTTTGCTTCATTTTTGGAGCTTTCCACTGTACTCAATGTGTTTAAATCAACTTCATTTTGCGGATCATCCTTAGCACGAATAGTTTTTCGATAAAGAAAATATGCTAATAGGATTGCTACTCCGCCAGCTATTACCGATAACAATAATGCGCGATCGGCAACCAATCCTGTATCAATTCCAGCTGATGCAGCAGATAGACTAGGAGCTACCTGCACGATATAATCTGACGATAACGCCATTCCCTGACCAGCAAGAGCAATGGCAACCGCAGCTAAAATTGCCGGAAGACCAGCACGAACCGCTGCTGGCACAAGAAGGGCACAAATTAACGGTACTGCAGGCGTTGGCCAAAAAAATAATGAGATTACATACGTTACTCCGATTATTACAAAGAAAGAAATATGTCCGTTCACCATGACCTTTTGAATCGGTTGTATCATTCTTACATCAGCCCCCAAATCCTTCAGAGAATTTAATAAGGCCAACATAAACGTAATAATTAAAAAGATGCTAAATAATTCTTGAGCGGCAACTAGATTAGCATTAAATATCGCTGTAAATCCGCCTACAATACTCCCCTTATATACCCACGCAATCAAGAATGTTCCCAGTAATGTCGGCAGCACAACACCTTTTCGAAAAATCATCGTTATTATAATCACAAGCGTAAAGATTCCATATAACCAATGCGCAAACGTAAGCTCCACATCCATCTTCCTTTCTACCTATGTGCTATAGCCTATGCGAATCTATAGGTAGCGGTGAACAGAAGATTCAAGCAATTAGTTTCGCTTTGCACACGTTGGACAAAGTAGTTTTCCATCCGCATATATACCAGCTAAAAAGCCATTTTCACAGTAGACTTCTTTCCCACAGCTACTGCATTTACCAACAAGCTCTTCCATCGTTATCACCTTCTTTCATTGTATAAAAAAGGGTAACCTCGATTTTCATTGAGATTACCCTGTTGTGAGCGGTGTTTAAACTATTATGCTGTTCTTAAAAGCGTTTTTGGTTGTTTTATAAACAAGATAAAGACGACAACTGTTGATAAGATAAAGGATGGAAGCATGTAGGAACCATTATAGATTAATGAATATAACCATAATGCTTGATCCTCTGGTGCGAATTCTGCCCAGAAAACAATACCTGCATAGAAATGTGCCAGAAACCTCAGAGCAGAGCCTAAAAATACACCTAAGGTGATAAACACCAATCGTTTAACAACCTTTCCTTCTTTCATCGATTGCTGAACTTGTTTAGCAAAAATCCCTGCTACCCCAAGAGCCGCAAATGCGAAACCATATTCAATAAAAGCTTGAAGTGGTGTTTTTATATCTGGACCAAATGCTAGCTGTAATAATCCCCATAATAATCCAGCTAGTACTCCACCTTTTAATCCCCAACGGAACGCAACGATAAAGATAGGAATCATCGCAAAAGAAATAGATCCGCCATTAGGCATCTGGATAGATGGAATAAAATCTAATAATAATGCTAATGCAGCAAAAATTGCTACCTCAACCATAAACAATGTGCGTTTTGAACTCACATTAATTCCTCCCCTATTTGTAATCTAAAAATCTACTAGTAAACGATTTTTAAACAACAAAAAAAGCAATGCCAAGGGGAAGCTTCCTGATGGGGAATTCCGCTCACATTGCTTATTAATCCATCAAAAAAGCCACCATCCCTACGCTAGTACTAACTAACAGGTTCAAAGGGTCTGAACATGATCTGTTCACTCTCAGCCATTAGGCTCCCCCTGTGGACTTATTTATTCACTTTTTTTGTTACCATAAGTATAGCTTACTTTCCTATTACTGACAAACAAATCCATTACAAGGAAAGAAATTCTTCTACGTCCTTCACACAAAGGGCAATGGCATCTTCCCAGAAATTAGGTTTTGTTAAATCGACTTGCAAGTGTTTCATTGCTAAATCTTCCACATTCATTCTTCCTGTATCACGCAGTAATGCAATATAAGCATCTTCAAAACTAGCATCACTTTTTTGCGCATATGCATAAATACCAAGACTAAACAAATAGCCAAAGGTGTACGGGAAATTATAAAAAGGTGTTCCAGTAATGTGGAAGTGCAACTTAGATGCCCAGAAATTTGGATCATATTCACCTAATGCATCACAATAGGCTTCTTTTTGTGCTTCTACCATCAATTCATTTAAACGCTTTACCGAAACCATTCCTTGCATTCTTTCCTCATAAAACCTTGTTTCAAATAGGAATCTAGCGTGAATGTTCATAAAGAAAGCAATACTCCGCTGTACTTTGTCTTCAAGCAACTCTAATTTTTCTTGTTTTGACGTAGCATTTTTTACCGCAGCATCAGCAACAATCATTTCTGCAAAGGTCGATGCTGTTTCGGCAACATTCATCGCATAACCTTGATTCAGACCGTGGATATCATTCATTACGTGCTGATGATAGGCATGCCCTAACTCATGCGCTAGTGTTGAAATATTAGAGGCTGTTCCAGAATAGGTCATAAACACCCTTGTTTGTTCACTATCTGGAAAACTAGTACAGAATCCCCCTGGACGTTTGCCTGCTCGGTCCTCTGCCTCTATCCATCGATTCTCAAAAGCACCTTGGGCAAACTGGGCCATTTTCGGACTAAATTCACCAAAATGCTTCAAGATGAAGTGAGCTCCTTCTGTATAGGAAGATTTTTTAACAGTCTTTGAAAGTGGCGCACCAATATCATAGATACTTAGTTTATCTTTTCCAAGTAATTCTGCTTTTTTATTCAAATACTGAACAAAATGTTGTTTATTATTTGTAATAGCATTCCACATTGCGTCTAGTGTTTCTTGCTTCATACGATTGATTGCTAATGGCTCTTTCAACACGTTATTCCATCCACGGTGCTTGTACTTTTGCAGTCTGAAACCTGCTAGATGATTTAATGTTTGACCAAATAAATCAGCGTTTTCTTCCCATGATTTACTTATTTGTTCAAATACGTGTTTACGAAAGTCGGCATCAGGACTACTTAACTTATTCGCTGCTTGTCCTACAGAATATGACTTCACTTCCCCATCTTCTTCAATTTCAACCGTCATGTTTCCAACGATTGTTTCATACATTTGTCCCCAAGCATGGTAACCATCCACCGCTAAATCGTTAAGCAACACTTCCTGCTCTGAAGATAGTAATTCCTTTGCTGTCTCTCTTGTTTCCGTTAGAACAAAGGAGACTTCCTGTAATGACTCATGCTGTACTATTTCTTGCCAGACATCTTCCGGAATCGATGCAAGCTTCTGATTTAAAACCGTACGAATTCCACCCATTTGCGCTCCGAGTGCAGACCGTTCGCCCACAAGTAAGTTAGCAGTTGCATCCTTTACATTTTGTGCACTTAAGCAACTAATAAAAGCAAATGACTCCCGCAGCTTTTTCATAGCTGGCTCTAATTGATTAATAATACTTGCAAGCACTGACACACTGTTTTCTTTGTCAGTGGGATCAAATGCTTTTACAGCATTGGAAAGCTCCTTCATATCTCCTTGCACCACTTTTAAATATGCCTGAAACTCTTTTGACTCGCTCCCACCAGGAAAAATCACATCTAAATCCCAAGTCTTTTCATATTCTCTCGTTTGTTGCATCGTATCTCTCCTTAATTTTAAAATTTACAATTAATTAATATATTAACAATAAGTTCAAAACTTTTCACTAATAATATTTTGAAAACCGAAATATTTCTTTTTCGAAGTAAATCCTTCCTCAAAGTATGAGGAAGGATGAATAAAGTTGTTTAATTCGTTGTAATTGATGCGCCTGTATTTGGATGTGCGTATATTTGCACTCTACCAAAATCCTGCGTCTGAATTAGATATACGTGTGGCTGTGGATTCCCAAGTACTTCATACGTTAGTCCTCCAAATTTCGCTGGGTTTAAGAATCCCTTTTCGTTACCTTTTACTGGTGAAACATTTACTGGATAAACCCGCCATGATGTTTCAGATGCTGGTAGATTGACATACCGCTTTCCATTACCTGTCTTTGTAGCATTGGCTGCACGGCGATCATCATCACTTATTGTCGCACCTGTACTTGGATGTGCATATATTTGCACTCTGCCGAAATCCGTTGTCTGGATTATATAAACATTCGCCTGAGTAGTGCCAAGTATTTCATAGGTCAGCCCGCCAAACTTCGCAGGATTTAAAAAGCCTTTTTCATTTCCTTTTGTAGGGGCTACCCCTAAAGGGTATACTCGCCACGACGTTTCACTAGCAGGCAGATGCAAATGTTTGTTGGTAACGTTAGTTGTTGGTGGTGTTGTTGTATTCCCATTTGAACCAGTATTAGTAGTTGCCTGGCTGCCGCTTCGATTAATCACGGCACCAGTACTTCGATGTCCATAAATTTGAACCCTTCCAAAATCTTGTGTTTCAATTATATAAACATCTGGTGTTGTTTTCCCTATTATTTCATAGGTAAGTCCACCAAATTTAGCTGGATTTAAAAAGCCAACTTCATTGCCCTTTGTTGGAGCAACATCGAGTGGATATACTCGCCATGACGTCTCAGATGCAGGTAAGTGTATATACTCCCCTGTAGCCTCAGTCACTGGTGGGTTGGATGGTGATGGACTAGATGGCACCGTTACATTTTGACCACCACCAGCTGATCCGCGGTATGAATAACCAGCAAATTCACAAAACGCCTTTACAACGGCTTCCGCGTAGACAAGATGATGATCACGTAATTGTTGGACATCATCTCGGGGAGAATCCGCAAATCCATATTCAATAATATTCGTTACAACAGAGCCTGTATCTCGAATCATAAAATAATAATCTTGATTGGAGTTCCCAGGTAATGTTCTCGTGAAAACTCGTCGAACATTTTGACCTGCATTTCGTAATTCTGCTGCTATTTTTTCAGCCATTTCCTTTCCATCATGAATCGAATGAATGACCTCCGCTCCATCTCCGCCACCTGCATTTAGGTGATTGGAATGACAATATTTCGCACCACTGTCACGCACTATTCTTGTTCTTTGTTCTGGTGATAGTGTTCGGTCATCTGTCCTTGTGATTGCAACTGGTACTCCCAATTCACGATAGCGATTGTATTGATATAAAGAAATCTTCAATGCCAAATCTTTCTCTTTCCAATAACGATTCGTGCCGCCACCAGGGTCATTACCACCATGTCCAGGATCAATGATCAAGATCGGTCTTACCATTTGATTTCCTCTCCTTTACCTTAATTAATCCCTTTTCTCGTAATGTCTCCCGCTGTTCTATACCTCTCTTTGTTATATAATTATTTTTAAACCAGTTAATTAGTGCAGTAATTATCGTAAAAATTGTTGCAACTACTTGTTCCAATGTTTCACTATCAATTGGGAGTGGTGATTTTCCAAATGCGACAAGAAGTTGATTTATGATCGCTAAAAATAAAACCGATGTTCGAACCCAAGTACCTTTGTCCATTTTTTTCCACCTCCCTTTCCAAGGTATACATTATTATTTTCATTTCATCCTCTAATCGGAACGGCAACCGTCTAGTACTACCGATTGTGGATTCAACTCTATAATCGAACTTACTAAACGAAAAGTGGCAAAAAATTAATCGCTAATTTTATTCTTAATTAATAATAATTTAATTAAAGACTCTTGACTTAAGAGAATTATGAATGTATACTTAGTGACAGAAAGTAAGTAATACAAAAAACAAACATTTTTCGGAGGGGATTTATGATGGCAAAAGCAGTGTGGGCAATTGACAAAGGACATAGTTCATTAGAGTTTTCTGTAAAACACATGATGATGTCTAAAGTAAAAGGGGTATTTAATGATTTTGAAGCTACAGTTGAGGCAGATGTAAATGACTTAACAGATGCTAAAATCGAATTCACAGTAGATTTAAACAGCATTGATACTCGTAAAGAAGATCGTGACAATCATTTACGTTCAGGAGACTTCTTCGATGTAGAAAATTATCCGACTATGACATTTGTTGCAACAACAATTAATAAAACTGCCGACAATTTATATGATGTAACTGGCGATCTAACGATTCGTGGGGTGACAAAGCCAGTAACATTTGAAATTACTGTTGAAGGTGTTCATAAAGACCCTTGGGGTAATGAAGTTGCTGGATTCACTGGTGAAGGTAAACTTAACCGTAAAGATTTCGGTCTTGTCTGGAACGCAGCACTAGAAACAGGTGGCGTATTAGTTGGAGAAGATGTAACAATCAATATCGAACTAGAAGCACATAAACAAGCATAATAAGTAAAAAGCGTCCTCTATTTGGACGCTTTTGTATTATTCCGCTGTTTTATTTTTGGTTTCTACATCATCTGAGGAGAAAATCCGGACAATCATTCTTCCGTCTAATGCAACCGCTCGAATTAGTATTGGATGACTGTACTCATTTTTAAACACAAAGTCCGGTCCCCACCAACTCACGGTGGCATCTTTACCTGGTGGTACGTAAGGTACTTTTTTACTATGGGAAAATCGCTCAACGATTTTTATCCCTTCTATCGAGACAGCATTATAGAGTGTAGAAGACACCTGGCATATCCCCCCGCCAATATCCTCTGAAACCTCACCTCTCACAATTACCGGAGCTCGTTCATATCCCCTATCCTGAGTGCGCTTTCCAACTACCTTATTAAATGAAAATTCGTCCCCTGGAAATACGACTTGATTATTAATAGCTTCTGCAGCAAGCTGAATGTTATGAGAGCGTTCTTTATTACCGGGCCGATAATAGGTAATATAATTACCTATTTCATTGGTACGAATATCGGATAATAATTCACTATCTACCTTCGGATAGACATCCTTCTTCGGTAATTTCATTTCAAATGAGACATTACTATAAAAAAATTCATAAAAAAAGTTTGTGAACTTTTCACGGTCAAGAGTATAGCCTAGTTTCTCAGGAACAATGGACCAATAATTATCTAACGTTGCATTTACTGGAGGCTCATAAAGCTGGTCCTCTAATCGATCCAGTAATATTGTCAGTTTTTCTTGATCCATTAGTAGAGAATCGACATATGTTAAGGCAAAATGATCCCGGATTATTGTTTCGTTCATCCCTTTTTCAGTAATGACGAGTTCATTTGCAAATACCGTATCGACAAATACCAGTGATGACAGCAAGAATAGTATTGTCCATCTCATCATGATGTGAAACCTCCCTTCACCTAGTATTTGATTATCCAATTTTTTCATGTAAAAAATATCCACGTATTCTATATCCAAGGAGTGACTTTGTATTTATCGAAAATCCCGTTTATTTTCAATACTTCTACTGGCAAGCATATAACCTACTATACTTGCCAGTCCTGTAATTAACCAATAAAGTACTTTTTTCACCAATAGACACCTCTTTTATATTCTAGTTAAAACGGTCGAATCTTACCTTTTTTCAGGAAAAGCTTTGGACCACCAAGCAAGAATAAGTACCGATCATCGACAACTTTTTTCATTGCTGCAGCTGTTTTTCCGTATAATTTCGTCCCAGATAATATTGTTCCCATTCCATCCGTTATACCAAGGCTAGCGACTGTACCTTTATCATGGAAAATGAATTCTTCCAGCGGCTCATGATGAAGAAGTGCATGTATGTTATTGGCACAAGTAGCAGCATGCTGCATTGCTGCTTGTCCAGTTGGAGGATAAGGACGTCCTGTCTCCTTATTCATCACCCATGCACAGTCACCAAGAATAAAGATATTTTCAAATCCAGGTGCTCGTAAATCTTGATTGACTGTTACCTTACCTTTTGTCAATTCAAACCCAGACTTCGCTAGCAAGGAATTTCCGGTCACTCCACCCGTCCAGACTATTGTTCCAGCTTTGATTAGTTCATTGTCATCGCCAACGATAAATCCTTCCTCCGTACATTCCTGAATTTTGGTTGCTTCACGTATTTCGGCCCCACGTTCCTGCAATGATTTTCTCGCATAGTTTACTAAATCAGTATCAAATCCTGGTAACACAGTTGGGGCAGCTTCTACCGCTATAATTTTAACCTGCCCCCGGTCAATATCATACTTCCTACATAATTGAGGCACTTTCTCTACTAGCTCTCCAACAAACTCGATCCCAGTAAATCCGCCTCCACCTACTAAAATAGCAAGACTTGTGACATCAGGATTTGGATCATACTTAAATTTGGCAAACTGATATTCAATATGTTCTCGAATCAACCGACTTGACTCAAAATCCTCAATAAAAAAGGCATATTCATCCATCCCTTTAATTCCAAAGGTATTGGTTTCAAACCCTAAGGAAACGACCAAGTAATCATAGGTTAATTCACTATTTTCTAATACGACCCTACTTTCATCCGGGATTATTTCTTTTACCGTATCATATATTAAGCGTACGCGATTTGGACTTATTACATCGCTAATCATGATTCTTGCTTGGTTTTGATTAATCGTTCCAGCTGCTACCTCATGCAGCCAAGTAGTTTGATAGTGATAATTATGTTTGTTAACTAGTACTATCTCTGCCTCTTCCTTACCAAGCTTTTTCATTAACTTTTTGGTTGTCATCATGCCTGCATATCCAGCACCTAATATCACGATTCTAGGCTTTGATTCCATATGTTTCAGCCACCTTCTCTATAGTAATACGCATTTTTTTATAATCTTGAAACTCTATATAGTATTATGCATAAATCCATCCATACTATCCGTTATTTTCCATCAAACCTTTTTGTTTAAAAATCATGATTAATTTATGACGGACTAGCATAATGTGGATTAGGGGGGAGATTAAAATGCCATTCGAAACAGTGGAAAATCTATCGGTTGATACGATATATATCCTGAATGAAGTCATTAAGAAAAAAAACAAAAAAGACTACTATGAATCGCGTAGAAATCTATGTCTAATAAGTAGCCTACTTC
This sequence comes from Ornithinibacillus contaminans, assembly GCF_001038425.2. Taxonomy (GTDB): domain Bacteria; phylum Bacillota; class Bacilli; order Bacillales; family Amphibacillaceae; genus Ornithinibacillus; species Ornithinibacillus contaminans. Next base: position 173,046 of record NZ_LDPV02000046.1, on the reverse strand, counting down.
TTTTATTCGGCTTTTTCCTTTTACTTACGTTGGATGATATCAAAACTATGGTTGATCCACTTACAACGTTTGCCAACATTTTAGCTAATCCCTTGTACTTATTCATGATTGGATTAATTGCGATTATGCTGTTATATCATAACTATTATCAAAAAAAGCTGAAGAAGGAAAAAGACAAATTCAAATCCGTAAGAATAGAAGCGATTGATTATTTAAATGACTCTAGAAATATGAACACACAGGATCAAGCGGTGATGATTAAAAAAATTATGAAGGAAAAACACAAGATTAATCTCTATGTTAAAAACAGCTAACCTCACTATTCAATTTTTCTGATTGTTATGATAGTGTTAAGTTGAAAGTGAGGTTCTGAAAATGAATGAGGTTACCAATGTAAAAAAGGAGCTAGTTGCTTTTAATTCCTGGATTGAATCACTTTATCTAATGGATGAAAAGCTATTTTTCACCCCCATCAAAGCTGGCAAATGGACACCAGCGGAAATTATTAGCCATATTACCTATTGGGATCGGTATATCGATGCCGAAATGCTCCCTGTCATGACAGAAGATGCAGCAATACATAGTGTAGATTTTGAGGTTATCAATACGCCCGCTGCTGCCTATGCCTTATCAGGTGTTTCTCAATCTGATTTATTAGATGCTCAACTAGAGGCTAGAAATAACCTTGTTGCTGCCTTATCGGAAAAAACAGAGGAAGAGTTTTTCCAAGCATTTACGTTAAACGGTGAGGTAATTGATGAATATTCTGGCTATCCCCATACGTTATACAATTACCTTATGTCATTCATTTGGCATGATAATCACCATAAAGATCAGATTGAGGCGTTTTTAGCAAATACAAATAAGGTGTAACATGCAAAGAAGCTGCGACTTCAAGTAAAGTAACCTAAACAAATGTGAACATATTCTGCTCTATTTTGCTTACAAAATTTACTATAGTCTCAGCTTCTCATTCTTTACTGGGCAATCTTTATAGATCTATCAGAAATATGTTTTATCGTTGTACCAGGATAGTAAAATGAAATAATCTCTTCATAGGTCTTACCTCGCTGACCCATGAAATGAGCACCCCATTGACTCATTCCAACACCATGGCCATAGCCCCTCCCCTTCATTGTATACTTACCATTTTGTTGCTCAAGCGAATCGATTAAATAGCTTTTAAAAATTGTACCTCCAATCATAGGGCGAATTCGATTTAAATTAACGTGCTTAAGCTCTACCTGTTCAAACAAAATTAATCCCTCCAGCAATTGCCTCATAAAGTGAATGGAAATTGAACCATTAACACTTCGTAAAGAGTCAAGAACAGGTCCCTCTACCTCAAACTTTGGAATGCTCAAAATTTTAATTTCACCTGGATAACCATTACGATTTAACCAGCTCTTCATGCTGTTTATAATTTCTGAATCTTTTTCCTCAAGGCTATTCCACCAATTGGGATCATCGAAATTAATTTGATTATAATCAATTTGTATCTGGTGAAGCGAAAATCCCCATGGATTTATCGGATCATATGGATCTTGTTTAATCGGAAAATATTGCATCGCCTTCCCGCCCCAAACATTTTGATTGCTTTCGGTCATGCCCCCATTGCTCGCTGAATAAAATGTTTCAATTAAACGATTCTGATGTGTAATCACTTCTCCAATAGTTTCGTTTACTGCTTGGGTTGTTTGTTTATCCCATTTGAATCCTCCATATGCTTGATAACTAACAGTATCATCAATTACTTGTCCTAATTTCGAAACTGCATAGGTCCTGGCGGCTAATGTTTGTGCCTTCAACGTTTCCATTCCCCAAGAGGAGAAGACTTCAAATGGAACGACTCCTTTTAAATAATCTTCAAGTGGCAATTGATTAACAGGTCGAATCGATTGTTTATCTTCTATTGTAAATTCCATTGCACCTAAATACGGTCTATCATTAATATAGATCAGATGTGATGTATCATAGGATTTTGGAACTAGAATTAATCCTCCCGTGATTTTTTGCTTTTTCTGTCCTTTTTGTTTTATATAAAGATTTCCTTTCTCCAGAAATAGTCTATATTTCACCCCTTCTTCTATATTTAGCGTTTGATCTAGGGTAAAAAAGTCTCCTTCAATTTTTATCGTTACTTCGTTCGTATTCCCAACATAGTTTAACAGCTTAACAGTAACCATTTGTTCTGCATGAACAATGGATGAACATAGTAATAAACCTAATAATGGTAAAAGTATTCGTAGCATTCTCATGGGTATATTTTTTGTTAGCAGGGTTGGATTATACATGCAGAAAAAAATAGATTGACAGTTCCCGGGTCTATTGTGTAATATCTAGTTAAGTTCATACGGTTACCTTTAAATCAGTCCTGTGAGACTGGCAAGGTGTAAAAGACAGTGGAGCTGTCTTTTAACTTAAAAGCAGACATGGTATGTCTATTTTTCATATTAAATCTGCTTCTATACGAGCACCTTGCCAATTATTGGCAAGGTGCTTTTCTTAGTTTTCACCTGGTAACTGCCTGAGCATCCAAATAAAAGGAGAGAAGAAATTTGGCAAAATATGATGAAATTCAAGTAGATCAACGTTTACCATTTTTTCAAAGTTTACCATTAAGCTTTCAGCACTTATTCGCAATGTTTGGATCGACTGTATTAGTACCTATCATTTTTGGGGTAAACCCAGCAACCATTCTATTAATGAATGGGGTTGGAACATTATTGTATATTTTTATCACAAAAGGAAAAATCCCTGCATATCTAGGTTCAAGCTTTGCCTTCTTGGCACCAGCAGGATATGTTATTGGTCAATTCGGTTATGGCTACGCGTTAGGTGGATTTTTAGCAGTAGGGACTATTTTAACGCTAGTCGGATTGCTCGTAAAAGTAGCAGGAACAAAGTGGATTGATGTATTATTTCCGCCGGCAGCTATGGGTGCTATTGTTGCGGTTATTGGACTAGAGCTGGTGCCAGTTGCAGCTGGACAGGCTGGTCTAATCGGTGAAACCATAGATTCCACTACGATAATTGTTTCACTACTTACCTTAGGAATTACTGTCATTGGTTGGGTAACATTTCGTGGGTTCTTTAAAATCATTCCAATTTTAATTGGATTTATTGCTGGTTATATTATTGCTTACTTTTTTGGATTAGTAGACTTTACACCTGTTAAAGAAGCAGCATGGATTAGTATACCTGAGTTTTATAAAATGCAGTTTGATTGGTCAGCAATACTAATCATTATTCCTGCCGCATTAGTATTAATTCCAGAACACATTGGTCACTTGTTTGTGACAAGTAACATCGTCAAAAAAGATTTAGCGAAAGACCCTGGTCTTGACCGCTCATTCTTAGGAAATGGTATCTCGACTATTTTATCAAGTTTTATAGGATCCACTCCTAATACAACGTATGGTGAGAATATTGGCGTATTAGCAATCACAAGAGTTTATTCAACATGGATTATTGGTGGTGCAGCAGTAATCGCCATTCTTCTTTCCTTTGTTGGAAAGCTGTCTGCACTAATTTCTTCCATCCCAAATGCAGTGCTTGGTGGAATATCATTACTCTTATTCGGTATCATTGCCGCAAGTGGTATTCGTATGCTAGTGGAAGCAAAAGTGGATTACAGTAAATCACAAAACCTAATTCTAACCTGTGTTATTTTAGTAATTGGAATTAGTGGTGCAACTCTTCAAATTGGTGAGGTAGGACTATCAGGTATGGGCCTAGCAACAATAGTTGGTATCATCCTTAGTGTACTTTTTAAATTATTCGATGTATTAAAGTTATCAAACGAATAAACTAGAAAGAGCGTGCTTGGTTATTAAAAACTCCGGCACGCTCTTTCTACTTTTATTCAAATTCCATCTTCCAAGAATAATACTCGTTATCTGGATTTTTTTCATAACTAAGATAGGCGTTAAATTTCTTTCCTTGCTTACTGGTCAATCCTTTTACATATGCTTTTTTATTTTTCAATAAGCTTTTCACCATAGTTTTTGTAGGTTTTTTCTTTAAGGCACCTAGATATTTATCGTTTTTCCAGATGACAAATTTACAGCCCTGCTTCCAATTACTACAGCCAAATCCCTTTCTGCCCTCTATGATATTCCCACCACATACAGGACATGTTCCTAATGGTTCATTAGACTGCGTAACACTAGATGAACTCTGTACTTCTTGAATAGTAATTGCGTTATCCGCTTTTATTTGTTCAACAGATTCATTCGTAAACAGGAACACCGTTTGTAAAAATCCCTGTTTATTGACAGTACCTTTCTGAATATCAGCTAAGGATTTTTCTAATCGGCCGGTAAATTCAAGGTCAAAAAGAGATTTTACCGGGAAGGTTTCAACAAGTCTCATGCCAAGCTCTGTACAAGCTAAATTTTTCCCTAGGGATGTTATATAACCGACATCCTTCAGCTTCTTAATAGTTTCTGCCCTAGTGGCCGGGGTGCCTATACTATAACCGGTTAAAATACTGCCTACTACGTCTTCATCATCCTCTTTTACACTTTTTCCACAAGTTTCCATGACGCGAAGAAGTGTTTTTTCGGTATGAGCTTTCGGCGGCTTCGTGACATGTGTTGTAACCTCTGCCTGTGTCACTTTAACTTGTTCGTTTTGCTGAACAATCGGTAATAGCTTGTCTTTTGAAGAAATCTTCTCTACCTTCTTCCACCCTTCCACAAGCTGCACCTTGCCTTTAGATTCAAATTTCCCGTTGATACGTTCATCCATTATTTTGGTAATCAGTCTTGTCTCTTCGAACTCTGCAATCGGCATAAACTGCATAATAAAACGGTTTTTAATCGCATCATAAACGATTTGTTCGTCAGGGCTTAATCGTTTGGGCTTTACATATGTAGGAATAATCGCACTGTGACTCTCTACCTTTGCATTGTTAAATATCCGTTTTGTTTTCATAAATTTGATTTCATCTCGGTATGGCAAATCTTCAGATAGCGTCGTTAAAACCTTCGCCGTCTTACCAACTAGACTTTCCTCAAGAGCTGTACTAGACGTTCTTGGATAGGTAATAAACTTTTTCTCATAAAGTGATTGTGCAACCTTTAAAACCTTGTCAGAAGTCCACCCTTTAAACTTACTCGTAATATGTCCTTGTAAATTAGATAGATTAAACAAGAACGGTGGAAATTCCTTTTTCTTTTCCACTTTCTTATCCGCTACAATTGCTTCCTTTTGTTGAATCAATTCTAGTAAACTTTCTAATGACACTTTATTTTTAAACTTATCCTCTGAATCTTCTACATATGTACCTTCGTATGTCTCCTGTTTTGTTGTTTGAAACGTCGCAATCAATTTAAAATAATCCTCTGGTACAAAGTTTGCTATTTCTTTATCCCGATCATAGATAATTTTCAGAGTTGGTAGCAGGACTCGTCCAATATTTAGTACTTTCCCTCTTCCCTTTTGATATTTCAAAGTGGCAACCGAGGTTAAATTGATTCCAATCACCCAATCAGCCCACTGTCTACTAACACCAGCATCCTGTAAAGGTCGTAATTCCTCATTTGGCCTCAAGGAATCCAATCCTTTAAGTACCTCATCCTTGGTCCATTCGTTCAATAACAGCCGGTAAACAGGTTGATTTGGTTTTGCCCGGTAAATAATACTATCGCCGATTAATTGTCCTTCACGGTCATAATCACAAGCTGAAATAATAGCCTCAACATCCTGCCTTTTCATTAGGCTATGAATAATAGCCAACTGCTTCTTAGCACCTTGATCAGCCCATTGTCTATTCTTCGGATTACTTTTGACCTTATATTCAAACTTTGTCGGAATAAACGGGAAATTATCCATATTCCATCTAGCCATTTTATTGTCATAATCCTTAGCATCGAATAACTGTAATAAATGACCAAACGCCCATGTAATGAGATAGTTTCCCCCCTCTAAATAGCCATCTTTCTTCCCTTTTATGCCAAGAGCATCAGCAATGTTTTTAGCCACAGAGGGTTTTTCTGCAATAATTAATTTCAATTGGACACCTACTTTCAAGAAAAAGTTTTCAGAAGGAAAAAATCGATTGTATTGATCGAAGTGGGGAAAAGGAGAAATGAACAGAGTGACTCTATTATACTATAAGACGGTTAAATTGAGAAACTGTCTCAGCAACAGAGCCAAGACAGTTACTAGTTAATTAGATTGTATCAGGATCCGGTAAATCATCTGACTTACGAAGTGCTTCTGGCGGAGTATTGAAGATATAAGGTGGCGCCGGTTTTAGCTGCGGTGCTTTAGCAAAAGCAACCGGACGATTAACATAGTTGAACACACCTAGACCGTCCATGCTTGTGCCATGTGCCCATCGACCCTTTGCACTTTCATCACCTTTTGAATAATTAAATAGTGTATAAGCAACTTCTTGCTTTTCAAGGCTACGCGGGAATGTGCTCGGTACGACTATATTTTCTTTTTCCTCTAGTTCACGAATTGCAGCATACCATTGGTTTTGATGCATCGTATCTCTAGCAATCAACCACGATAGCATATCTTGCACACCACGGTCATTTGTTTGTTCATAGAGTCGGGCAACTTGTAATCTACCTTGAGACTCTGCGGTTAAGTTATGTCGGAAATCCGCAAGTAAATTTCCACTTGCAATAATGTAGTTTGCTGTCCAGCGATTACCGTTACTATCGGCTGGCATTGCACCTAATCCCGATACAATTGTATGCTGTGGATTGGAACCCCCAATAATGGCAGCAACAACTGGATGAATAGAATCATCTAACTCTAAATCTGGTGTCCCATCTAACAATCTCGCAATCATAGTAGCTAACATTTCAATATGAGCTAACTCTTCTGCACCTGTATCCATTAACAAGTCTTTGTATTTTCCATCGCCTCTTACATTCCAACCTTGAAATAAATACTGTAATGCAACAGATATTTCACCGAATTGCCCACCAAGAACTTCTTGTAATTTCCTCGCAAATACAGGATCAGGTCTATCTGGTTTTGCGCGATATTGTAGTTCCTTTACATGATAAAACAACAGCCTCACTCCTTCTGATCAATAGGTAAAATAACCACTCCCTAAATAGATATTCATCATCCATTATTCGGTGACCAGTAACAGAGCCCATTTGCTATTCCATAGTAAACAAAGAAAGTAAAACTTCAAACGAAAAGGTTACTTTTTTTCTTCAATGATAAAGGTTAATAACCGATCAATAATAGCCGGTCCCTCCTCTTCATCCAGTAAATTATTTAACATAACTGAGAAAATTAAATCCTCACCCAATGTTGTTGTTAAATATCCGGACAATGTACTTACTCCCATTATCGTACCTGTTTTTGCTTGAACAGAATATCCTATTAACCTATCACGTAATGTACCTCCTACTAGGCGGTCAGTAGAACCCGCTTCTGGAAGAGATTGATAGAAGATAGGAAACCATTCATTTTCTTGAATCAAGTATAGGAAGTTCGATAACTCATTTGGTGGTATTAAATTAACATGTGAGATACCAGACCCATCGCGGATAACTAGTTTCGCAGTATCCATCCCCATTTCTCTTAATTGTACGTCCAATACCTCTAATCCAGCTTCCCAGCTTCCTATTCCTTTTATTTTTTTCCCTAGTTCTTTTACCAATATCTCTCCATGACCATTGTTACTAAGCTTCATAAATGGATGGCAAAGTTCTGCTAATGGTATGGAATAATGAGTATGTAGTAAAGTTGCTGCTTTAGGAGTTAATCCAGTAGTAATAATTCCAGCATGCTCCACTCCATGCTTCACTAAAGATTGATAAAACAAATCCAAAGCATAATTTGTTGGTTCCCATACTGCAACCCATTCCCTTACGTCTTCAGCATTAATTGGAATTGATCCCTCAATTTGAATAAGATTTTGACCATGTATTCGATTTATCTGTAATTCTTCTGGTTGTTCTACCATAATCGAGTGAATCGTTATGGCTTGATTGATTACTTGTACATAATTTGTACTCGGAGTAATTTTCACTATAGGTTTTTCTTGAACAGCTTCCCCTGGTGAAATATCTAGTATAATAGACCCTGAATCAAAATCCTCATTAGGAGAGGCCGTTAAGGCAGATACTTGTGCACCATAATAGTAGGTTTCATCACTCCAATTTAAATCCTTCGATAAGCGGATACCATCATACCACGAATCATCCCCTATAATATTTCCTGTAATTTCGTTAATGCCTAGTTCCCTTATTTTTCTAGCAAACTGATCGAATTGATCTGGTAGCAATGTGGGATCCCCTTTGCCTTTCAAAAGCAAGTTACCAATCAACTTTTGATTGACAATTTCCCCGTCCATCCATAACTCCGTTTGAAACGTGTAGTCCTTACCTAGCACAGAGAGAGCTACTGCACAGGTCAAAAGCTTCATATTTGATGCTGGGTGTAAACGTATATCACCCAAATGCTCATAGATTAACTCACCAGTTTTTCTCGAACGAATACTTATACCAGCAAGTGCTCCATTTAACTTCGGTTCCTCTTTTAATAGAATCTCAAATCGCCGCCAAATGTCCTCCACAATTGCTCCTCCTCGAATTTTATTTCTTAAAATGTATTGTAAAAATCCTTTTGTCATTACTAAAATCTCATAATCAACCTAGATTCTAGGAAAACTTTCCTAAAACACGACAAAAATGAGCATTTTTTTACAGATTTACACCTTTTATTGAATATTATAATTATTGTCTAGTTTTCCAACTTGATTTTGATTATAATGAAAACCATGGAGGGGAAAACATGGGGATTGATCTTGGACAAGCAATTAGAATTAATCGATTACGATTAAATATGACACAAACCGAACTAGCAAGCGGAATTATTTCGGTATCTTATTTATCAAAAATAGAAAACGGCACTGCCGAACCACCAAAAGAAATTGTTGAACTACTTGGGGAGAAATTAAAACTAGATCCACTGAAGCCAGATAACACGATAAATGACCAGTATGTATTGCGATGGTTTTATCACATTATGCAAGCAAACGTTGACGAGTCAATTAGACTTTATAATAAACTAAAGCATAATTTAACGACTGCAATTGATAAAAAGCTCCTTTCTCTTATTGAAATACATAAGTTACATTATTTTAATCTTATCAGCGATAAAACCGAGGCTGAAAAATTAGCACTATCTCTGCAAAAAAGCTCCAATCGTTTTACCGAAACCGAAAAATACTATTATCTAAAATTTCTTGGAAACTACCATTACACACAGCTAAACTACAGAAAAGCTTTGGAATGTTATCAAGAAGCTGAAAAATATAGTAAGTCCGATATATTTCATCAATTAGAGGAAATATATAGCCTATATTATCTGATTGGTTCAGCGGCGAGTAAATGTATGGAACCTCATTTATGCATACTTTATACTATTCGTGCACTTGATTATTACCAAAAGAATTATAACTTAAAAAAATGCGCCGATTGTCATATTCTTTTAGGGATTTCGTACAGGAGACTGAATGATTTAGAAAAAGCAACAGAATGTTATCAGTATGCTATACGTCTTGTTGAAAAAAACGAAAATAAAGAGCAACTAATATTATGCTACCAAAATTTAGGGAATGTATATTCAAGCAGTGGAAAATCACTGGAAGCTATCAATTATTTTTTAAAAAATTACGAGCTACGTATCGATAGTTCTTTACAAAGTAAATTAATACCAATATCAAGTCTTATGAAGGAATACTACAAACTTAATGATATGGAAAATGCAAAGGTGTGGTTAGATTTAGGTTTTAATTTATCTAAAAATCTTGATCCATCAGAATCCATTTTTGTATATGAATTTCAAGTTTACCAGTACTTAATCAATGGCATTAATAATTCCTTTGAATCATTAATCATTGACCATATTATACCTTTCTTTAGGGAGAAGCAATTATACTACCAAGAAGCAACTTATATTAAAATTCTATCCGATTATTATTTCGATAACAGAAAGTACAAACTAGCTGCAACCTATTACCAAATGCTAGTAAATGATACAAAGTATCATACTGAAAGGGGGTGAATGAACTATGAAAAGATTTATTGTTTGTATGCTGTTTTCATGTGTAATTATGTTTACAGGATTCTCAACAACTGTTTTAGCTTCTAGTACAGATGGGTTAATTTCTCCTTTTAACGAGGAGCATCCAGACCCTTGGACTAAAAAGTAAGGTTTTTCCTGTACGCCTTTTTCTTGCCTACTCCTCGCAAAGCAGTATTCGCCTGCTTTCACTACCATCCACAGGTTTTCTTCTAGATATCACTCCAAGATAAAGGGCAAGAAATTCAACCCATTTAAAAAACTAGTTTTCGTGGAAGCCCGTGCATGCAAGGCATCCATACATATCAATTAGCAATGGAAAAGGAAAGCTATAGATATCTATAGCTTTCCTTTTCCTATTAATTCTTTCTTTTTCTTCAACAATTCTTGAAATTCTTTTTCCAATTCAGGATCTGGATTAATACTTAGTCTACTTAACACATCAGTTAATCTAGTTTCAATGACCATTAATGACTGTTTTAACTCATCTAAGGATTGCGGTTCAAAATTACGATAAGCATGATAATCCCCATCAAATAATTCCATCTTTTGATTCTGTAAAGTAATAACTTTAGTTGCTATATGTTCAATAAATCTCCGATCATGTGAGACAAAAATTACAGTACCCTTGTACTCCTTTAAGAGTAATTCCAATGCTTCCATCGCTATAATATCCAAAAAATTAGTAGGCTCATCTAAAACAATGGTATTAATATCACTTAAGAAAATCTTTGCAAAGGCAACCTTCACTCGTTCTCCACCACTTAAAACATGGACTGGTTTATTGACGTCATCCTTATAGAAGTGCAACCTTGCTAAAACCGTGCGAATTAAGGAAATTTCTTGTGATGATGAATGACTAACGTTTTCCAGGATTGATTTATTTATCGATAATACATCCAAATTCTGGCTAAAATACCCCATCTTTACTGCTGGAGAAATGGTTATTCCCTTTTCCTGTGATATTAATTTTCGAATAAACGTTGTTTTACCGGTACCGTTATTACCAATAATCGCAACTTTATCGCCAGCATGAATTTGGAAAGAGGTTTTGTTCCAAAGTAATCGACTTCCAATACTTCCTTGTAGATCCTCTACTCGAATGATTGGCTTGTTTCCAAGCAGCTCCTCATTTATCACATTCATATTTAATGGTGGCTCTTCTTTTACTTTATCTACCTTTTCTAACTTATCAATTCTAGTTTTGATTGCGTTAGCAGTTGTTTCAAGCTTCTTTTGTTTTTTTGCGAAATATGGCTTAGAGCCCATTTGATTTGCATCTGAATCATTCCTTTTATTTGGGTTTTTAGTTGCTCTAGCTGCTTTTTTCTTCTTCAACTCTAATGCTTGCTCAAGCTGCCGCTTTTTAGATACATACTTCTTATAGTCATTCTCTTGCTTTTCGATTTCTTGTTTCTTTTGCTGTTGATAGCTAGTGTAATTCCCTTTATATTCGGTTACCTTAGAGTCTTTTACCTCCCAAATAATGTTACAAAGAGCATCTAAAAAAGCACGATCATGGGACACAATAACAACTGCACCGTTCCAGCGCTTTAAATGATTCTCTAACTTTTCAATATGCTGTTGGTCGAGATTCGTCGTCGGCTCATCGGCAAATAAGATATCCGATTTATTGGCAATAGCCTCGTTAATGTACGTTTGCGTTACTTCTCCACCACTTTGCGTTGTATCTGTCGTTTTTAATTGTGGTAGCAGCTCTACACTTGCTTCTGTTTTGATTGTGCCGTGAAATCCTGTTTCATGATTCGTTAATATATTGATTAACGATGTTTTACCACTGCCATTCTTTCCTACAACTCCAATTACATCCCCTTTTTGAATCTGTAGGTGTTCCGTGTTTATAATTTCTTTTCCATTTATTTCAAAAACAATCTGTTGTGCCTCTAATAAAATCATGTTATCACCCCGTTTTTTGGTACAAAAAAACTCCCTACCACAAAGAATAGGAAGTCATTGCTATGCCAAATAAACTTAATAAATAGTGTTTACTCGTGCAGATCCTAATCCTATTCTTCGTGTGTACGAATTAATTGCACGCCAAATAAAGGATAGTCACCTTCATTAACATACAATTATTCAAATCACAATTAAAAATAGGATTAATTTAACATCTGCCCAAGTAACACCCTTTCCGACTTTTATTAGGTTCACTATAAATCAGTACACTTTTTATGTCAATATAAAAAAATAGATCTGCTAAAAAATAGCATGATCTATTTTTCCATATTATAGCTTAAATTGTCTGATTAACGAATTTAGTTCTTCAGCTAATTTAGCAAGTTCCTCAGAGCTTGCAGTCATCTCTTCCATCGAACTACTTGTTTGTTGAGAAGATGCAGACGTCTGCTCAATTCCAGCAGCTGACTCCTCAGAAATAGCTGCGATTTCCTCAACGGAAGTACCCATTTCGTTGGTAGTGGCAGCAATTTCAATTAAATTATCTTTTACAACTTTAATATTTTCGACCATATCGGTAACGGCTTTACTAATATCGGTAAACGTCTCACTCGTTGTGATAATTTGCTTCGTACCTTGTTGTACTTCTTGATAACCTTCTTCTAATGACTGAGTAACCGAGCTTGTTTCGGATTGGATTTTTTTCACAATCCCTGTAATATCGGTAACCGATACGGATACTTGCTCTGACAATCTTCTTACTTCATCTGCAACAACCGCAAATCCTTTTCCATGCTCACCAGCACGTGCTGCTTCAATAGCAGCGTTTAACGCTAGTAAATTGGTTTGATCAGCAATATCTTGAATAACAGAAACTAGTTGCGAGATGGCTTTTGAATTTTCATCTAGACCTTGTACTTTGGATACAGCCTCTTGTACGATATGGTCAATTCGCGTCATTTGTTCACCAGATGCTTGCATCAAATGTGTTCCCTGTCCTGTTAAGTCCAGTACAGATTCTGAGGATTGTTGAATTCGTTCCCCATTTACATTTGCCTCTTGAACCTTGGAAGAAAAACTATGCATTGTATGTGCTAAGTTACTTGCACTATCTGCTTGTTTTTCAGAACCTGCTGCAAGCTCCTGCATTGTACTCGCAATCTGGTCTGCCCCTGCTCGTACCTCATTAGCAGATTGTGTTAGTGCTTCACTCTGACCGGTAACCGTATGAGATACCGTTGATACTTGTTTTATAATGGTTGTTAAATACGTACTCATTTTACTAATCGAAGCAGCTAACTGCCCAATTTCATCATTACCTTCATAATCGACCTTCGTAGCAGTTAAGTCACCTTCTGCAATTTGATTACTTACTTGGACTACCTTTTTAAGGTTGCGTGAAATCACACGACTAATTAGGACCACCAAGATAACACTGATGATAATCGAAACCCAAATAGACACGACTAATGACACAAATGTTTCCTGTTGTGCATCTTTTGCACTACTAATGGCATCTTCCCTCTCAGCATTCACGGTAACAACTAATTCATCTAATAAACTTACCGATTCTTCTCGAAGTTCGTTCGATTGTTCCACAAACGATTCCGCAGAAGTTAAATTATTGTTCTCAATTGCTGATACTATGTAATTTGTAAAAATTCGGTACATTTCTTGATTATTCGAAGAAATTTGTTGGAAAATTTCCTTCTGTTCTTCCGTTTTTAGGTGAATCCGAACATCACTTGCAAGTTCATTGTATTGGACTTGATTCGCTGTAAATTCTTCTACAAAGCTAGGATCTTGTTCCTGAAAATAGGAAATAACGAAAACACTCATATTACGGGTTAAGGATCCCATCTCCGAAATGTTCATTGCAATGTCACTCTTGATTTCAAGTTCGTCAATACCCTCTCCAATTTCCATAATTGAAGTAGATACTTTATAGGATGTTACAATAAATAATAAAAGAACAATAGCTAATGTGATCCCATATTTCCAACCAATTTTAATATCTCGTAATTTAACTTTCTTCAACTTAATTTTTTTGAATCGAAACTTTCTAGCCATTCTTTAGCCCCCCAGTATCAATTGCTCTAGTAATTCCATTTACGAATAGCCATGATATATATGTACTATAGAAAAGGAAATTTTTTATATTTACAGACTGTACTAAAATTAATAATAATCGATGAATCGTCAAATTACAACAAATCTCGCAAAAATAACAATTATAAAAACTCAAGGAATTTACTGCTCTATTTACTGGCATGAATTCTTTCTAATTTACTTCTCCTATGAATCCCGGTAAATGAAACTTCGTCAAGCTCTTATTGACGAACTCAGGCTGGATTAGTATGATTAATTAAAATTTTGTGATTCGCTTTATTTGACACTTTATTCTTCCATCATTGAACGTACATAAAACATAATTGAACCAAATTCATTATTAAGGAGAATGCTCCGTGAGAAAAATCTATACAAATGCAAACTTTTATACATTCGACCCAAGTAAACCACTTGTTCAAGCCGTTGTAATTGAACATGGACGGTTTATTGATATGGGGCATGAAAGTGAAATGCTACTTCATTGGAAAAATCCTTCTACTAACGTTATTAACCTTAATGGATTAACGGTTACTCCTGGTTTAGTAGATAGTCACTTACATTTATCCTTAATCGCTAATCAGTTTATGAACCTTGATCTTATTGGCGTATCTTCAAAAAAAGAAATGCTAACAAGGATTCAGGAACGAGCAAGTAAGTTAACCCCCAATGAGTGGTTACTTGGTGGGGGCTGGGATGAGAACCTATTTACAGATGGTTTTATTCCTTCGATTGAAGAGCTCGATACTGTAGCCCCTGGAAATCCATTATTCTTAACAAGAATTTGTACACATGCTGCCATCGTGAATACGAAGGCACTTGAAAGATGTCATTATCATCCTACAATGTCTATTCCAGAAGGTGGAACCATTGTCTTACATGAGCAAACTAAAAAACCTACCGGACTTATCTTAGAATCCGCCTCGGAAATTTTCCAGCAGCATATACCAGAAAAGTCTTATGAAGAATTACTAAACGCCATGCGAGAGGCAGTTCACTTTGCTATGAAAAAAGGATTAACAAGTGTTCATACGAATGATCCACTTTTTCTAGGAGGACTCGAGCAAACGTATCGTATTTATGACACCCTTTTAAACCATGAAAAACTTGGGCTTCGTACTAATCTCTTAATCAATCATGATTTTATTGATGATTTAAGGGATGCTCGTATGTATGCTGGTTATGGTAACGATACCCTAACAATTGGTGCGATTAAGATTTTTGCGGATGGTGCTTTCGGCCGCCGAACTGCCCTTCTATCCGAGCCATACAGTGATGATCCTGAGAACTTTGGTGAAGCAATGTTAGATCAAGCAACACTTACCGACATCGTTCGAAAAGCACGAGAGCTTTCCATGCCGATTGCGGTCCATACGATTGGTGATCAAGCACTTGAAAATGTTTTGGATGTGCTGGACTTATTTCCAGCTGTTTCACATCGTGACAGAATTATTCACGCGCAATTACTTCGAAAGGAACTGATAAAGCGGTTAGCCATTCCGTCAAGAGTTGTTGATATTCAACCAAGATTTGTTGTTAGTGATTTCCCTTGGATTATCGAAAGGCTTGGCGACGATAGAGCGGAGCTTGCTTATGCTTGGAAGACACTCATGAATAATGGTGTCATTTGTACTGGTGGTTCAGATTCTCCAGTAGAACCTATTGACCCATTACTTGGTATTCATGCAGCAGTGACTAGAAAAACACCTGGTGATCATCACGCAGGCTGGAATCCGAAAGAAGTTTTATCAATACACGAGGCTTTTCGTTTGTTTACAGAGTTAACAGCATATGCGACTAATGAAGAGATTCTAAAAGGAACTATTTCTCGCGGAAAGCTCGCCGATATGACCGTTTTATCGAATAATCCATTTACAATGCAGCATCCCGATGAACTACTCGATACCGAAATCGAAATGACTATCATCGGTGGCGAAATTCATTATCATAAATAGCCATAGTAAGGAGCCTTGGACTAAGTAATTTTGTCAAGATAACATCCGCATTTGTGCGTCATACCCGCTTCGGGAATATTTCTTTTTTCTTGAATAAATTTCCATTGATAATCCCATTTAAACGGCATATAATAAGAACAAACGTTCTGTTTAGGTGGTGAAATCGCTTGGATTATTCTGCTTATCCGCGTCATGATGTGCTTTGTATTGACATGCGTTCCTTTTATGCCAGTGTGGAGGCAGTAAAACTCGAACTTGATCCGATGGAAACCATGCTTGCAGTGGTTGGGGATCCAAATAGATCTGGTAGTATTGTTTTAGCCGCTTCCCCAGCCCTAAAGCAGACATATGGCATCAGCAATGTCAGCCGTTTTTTTGAATTACCAAGTGATCCAACTATTCATATTGTTCCAGCTCACATGGCTGATTATTTGCAGGTCTCTGTTGAAATTACAAGACTAATTAATCAATACGTTCCAAAAGAAGCCATCCATCAATACTCCGTTGATGAGGTATGGGTTACATTAGATGGGATGAACACGCTGTTCGGTGACTACCTGGAAATCGCAAAACGAATCAAGCTAGATATTCTCGATAGCTTTGGCATCACTTGCTCGATTGGAATCGGCGACAATAAATTTTTAGCCAAAGTCGTGATGGATTTACACGCCAAAAAAGTCGGTATCGCAGAATGTCGATATGAAGATGTAGAAGAAAAGCTATGGCCATTTCCCGTTGAGAATATTTGGGGAATCGGCAGTCGCATGAAGCGTAATCTCAATCGAATGGGAATTATTACGCTCGGACAACTAGCTCGATTTAATTTAGATCATCTAAAAAAACGCTTTGGTGTCATGGGGGAACAACTCTACTGGCATGCATGGGGAATTGACTTGAGTCCTGTAATTGGTGACTTTGTAAAGCATGAGCAAAAAGGATTCGGACATGGCATTTCGCTTTTGCGTGATTATACAAAGGATGAAGTAGCTGTTTGTATATTAGATCTTTGTGAGGAAGTTTGTCGTAGAGCCCGTACTGCCGGAAAAATTGGGAAAACTATTCATCTTGGCATTGCCTATTCCAAAGAAACTGGCGGCGGTTTCTCTCGCTCCAGGTCCATTTCGATTCCAACCAATGTTACCATGGATATGTATCGTATTTGCATGCAGCTTTTTGCCGAATTTTATGATGGTCAAAGTACAATTCGTCATGTCTATGTTACCTTAGACAATTTAGCTGAAAAGCGCGAAACACAATTAAATTTATTCGAGGATCGTCCCAAGAAAACCGACATCGGTTATGTGATGGATGCTATTCGTGATAAATATGGCACAACCGCAATCCTCCGTGCCAGCAGCTATACCGATGCCGGCATTACATTAGACCGCAGCAAAAAAATTGGTGGACACTTTGCGTAACAAAAGCGCAAGACCCCGCTCAGTGACGCGAGCTAGACATCTTTGATACAAGAATAAAACCGGAACAAGTCTACTGTTCCGGTTAAACCATTAAAGCACCTATCGCCCCTGCATGGGAACCTTTTTCTAAAAAAATAGGTTCAAACGGCATTAACTTACGAGAATTACGTAAAATTGCTTGTAATGCTTTGTTATTAGTAACCGTACTACCAACGAACACAATTTTAGACACTTGCTTTTCCGATGCTAGTTGACCAGCAAGTAAAATAATCGTTTCTGCAATCAATTGCATGAGACTAGCGACATAATCATCCGTAGTAGCATGTTCGTTCAAATGTGCTTTTCCGAAATTAGCAGCAGTGAAATCCCCAAAGATGGGTGGTTCATCCGGTGCATATATATCACGTACTAATAAATCACTATTTCGATTATCACCTTTTTCAGCCATTAGGGTCAGCTCATGAAAATCCTGTTTTCCAGAAATCACTCTTCCTAGCCCCATTAATGTTCCACCCCCAATTCCAGTCCCTAAGACACGTTCATACGAATCCGGTGTAACATGGAAAAAAGAAGTTCCCGTACCAATATTCACTAACACAAAATCCTCATTGGTCAGACCTTTTTCTACGTGCAATAAATATCTGGCACCTAGAGTTGCTGCTTGAAATTCATCTATTAAGTGACATGTATTTCGGCTAATACGTTTAATGTGCCCAGCCTGCCCACCTGTTAAAATGAGCTCAGTTGAAGGCGCTTGAACCTGCAACCATTGAATAGCTTGGTCTATTTTATGGGTAGGAAATGTTTTAAGATGCAATTGTTTCTGCTCTTCATAAGCTACTTTAACCAAAGTACCTCCTGCATCAATTCCTATTTTCGAGACCATATTCTCCCCACCTTCTCTATGTATCGTCCCTTAAAAATACAATAAAAAAGAGAGTTGGGCAATGAAAACACACCCTAACTCCCGCACTTAAAACTTAAGGACCACTATTTATCTCGACTGATATTGTCGAGGTATATGTTCCGGAATAAGCACCCGCTGGAACTCGTAAGGAAAGCGAGTCTTCTAAAAAGGATACCGTATAGGATCCCATTCCTTGCCCCGATTCGGCCGAAATAATAGTCGATCCAGTACCATTATCAATGGTACCACTAGATGTTGTGATATCCCCAGCAGGCGAGGAACCAGCATCAGCAGTAGTTAAAGACGGTGCTGAAACAGTTAACGAACCTGCTGGAAGTGTATCACCATCTGCATTCGTAAATGGCGATGCCTTCATGACAACATTCCAGCCTGTACCAGATCCACGTGGGTCAGAAATATTAAAATCAGATATGCTAGCATGTGTATCTTGTGTAATACCGTTTAATACTACTGCATCAAAAACACCTACATCAAGCGTTGTCGCTTGTACCAATTCTCCACCTGTTATTCCAACAGTTGTCTCTGCGGCATACGCTTGATTACTTGCACCTGGAACTACTAAAGCTGTTCCTAGCATGGTAGCAACGACTACTCCAGCCATCATAACCTTTATTTTTTTGTATTTAACTTGCGGTAAATTTTTCTTTACATAATCCATGGAGGCTTTTTGAAGCTCTAAATCTTCTCGATTACCTAACTCATGCGAAAACTCCTCTAGGGCACTTGGTGATGTATCAAGATGAAGAAGTATTTCTGTATAGCCATTTTCCAAGTCACGGATTTCGTGTCCCTTAAATCGAACCATTATGTTTTTTCACACCTTTCATTTTAGTGGTGATAGTTTCCGTATATTTCATACTCTTTATTCGTATTGGAAACACTAATTCAAGAAAGGTGGTCATAAAATGCAAAAAATAATCAATCTTACACTGGTCACACTCGTCTTTATTTGTCTGCTCGGAGGTAGAGTAGCTGCCCAAGAAAATTCTATTCCATTACTAATAGAGCCGATCTATCCAGATAATCAGATTGGCGATGAGAAAGGATATTTCCACCTCCTTACAGAACCTGGCCAAGAAATTACAGTAGCGGTTGAATTAACCAATCAACTGGATACTGAACTACACGTAGAAATTGAGCCTGCGAATGCGTTTACGAATCCTTCAGGTGGAATGCTTTATGGCCAAACCATTGACTCAGACCAAACCATTCTATTAGAGGACGCCATTAAGCTAGCCCCACATATCGAGGTTGAATCCAATTTAACCTTACAACCTAATGAAACACGAGAGATTCCCGTTTCCATTACAGTACCTGATGCAGATACCGGAACTATTCTTGGTGGGATACGAATCATTACCGCAGGAAATCCGATTGAAAAATCAGAGGAAGCACAAGAAGACGAAGCAAATTTTATCTTGAATACCGAAATTGTAAACTCCATCGCCATACAGCTCGATTTACCTACAAAAACGGAACCAAATTACACTCTAGGAGATGTATCATTCAATCCTGATGGCCCTAGCGTTACGATAGAGATGACGAATGATGCACAACATATTCAAGAAGATGTAAGGGGAAATTATCAGATTAAAACGGTAAATGGAGAAGTTTTATTTGAAGGAACAATCAACCCTTTCAAAATGGCTCCAAAATCTCGGATACAATATCCAATTCTTTGGAATTATAAAACAATCGAAAGCGGTACTTATCATGCTAGCTTGGTCATGCAAGCCAACGATACCAAGTTAGAATTAGAGGAAGATTTTACGATTGGAGATGGGGCGATTCAAGATTATGTGGAACGGACGCAACCTATTGCCACACCAGAACCAGCTGAAAAAGGAATCCCTATTTGGTTATGGATTATTTTAGGCGTCATATTAGCTGGAGTAATGTACTGGCTAGGAAAAAGAAATAAGAAATAAGAAAAGAAGAAGCGCTTTTTTCCAAAACAGGATGGAAGGCTTCTTCTCTTTGACTCTTACGCAGAGAACTTATTCAACTCGAATTTCTACAGTATTAATATTGAACAGAATCATATACATTTATCAAACCATATCGTACATATGTGCCAACACCACTCATGTAATCCGCGGTATTTTGTATTGCTGCACGCACTTGTGCATTACTTTTTCCTTGGCCTTTAAGTAATGCTGCCTGACCTGCCACAAACGGCGAAGCCATCGATGTGCCAGACATGTATACGTAGCGATTGCTTGGATAGGTAGAAGCAATATCAACACCTGGAGCCATAACATCTACCCAAGTACCCCAATTAGAGAAGCTTGCCTTTCGATTATTAGATCCAACAGCACCAACTGCAATTACGTTTGCATAAGAAGCAGGCTCAAAAGTCGTACTAACTCCATCATTACCAGCCGCAGCAACTACTACTGCCCCTCTATTCCATGCATAGTTAACCGCATTCTCCAATGTTTGAGTAGCACAGTTGCAACCAAGTGATAGATTAATAACCTCTGCTCCACTGTCAGCAGCATAGGTAATTCCATCCGCAATATCCGCTAATGATCCATTACCACTGGCATCTAACACCCGAACAGCAAGAATTTTAGTATTCGGTGCCATCCCCGCAATACCGGTACCATTATTAGTTTCAGCAGCTGCAATACCAGCAACATGTGTACCGTGTCCGTTTTGGTCTAACGGGGTATTATCATTTTGGACGAAATCATAACCACGAATTACCTTTCCATCTAAATCAGGATGTGTATAATCTACTCCTGTATCTAGAACTGCAATCTCTTGGCTGGCGCTCCCTTTTGCTACATCCCAAGCAAGATCCGCATCCGTATTAAATAATCCATATTGATAGCTCGGGCTAAAGTACGTATCGTTTGGCGACCAAGCAGCACTTAAAATATAATTTGGTTCTGCATAGTCAATGGTTGGATTATTGTTCAAGGCTGTTATAACCTTCTCAACATCCTCAACCTCTAGTACCAAAAATGATGATTTAACAGCATCGACATCCTTTTTAACGTTTGCACCTACTTGGGCCAGGACAGTACTTTGAGCGGAAACGGAAGTATTGTCTTTAAATTTAACAATAACTTCTCCCTCCACCTGTTTCCCTTTCTCAACAGACTTACTCACTACCGATTCACCAGGACTTTTTGCTAACAACCCTTCCTCCTCAGCAGCAGACCCTACCACTGGAATTAATAGGATGAAAACTGCGCCAACCACCCCAGCTAACCACGTTTTCCTCATAAAACGCCTCCTCTCATTTGCTACTTTAAAATTTATATTTCGAGAAGCGTAAATTCATAATAAGCTCTAGCGCCTATAAAACTTGGGAAACATTAGTGGATATGTTATCGAAGAAGCAGGAGTGATTACCTATATTCACTAACTTGACTTGTCCTAATGTCCTATACGTATGGTGAATAAATTTACTTTTGAACCATGAATTAATAGTCTATACTGTATGATAAAAGCATTTCTTACATATGGTGGTGGTGATGATTTTAATCCACATGAATTATACAAAGACCTATTTAAACATAATGAACACATCGATTTACTGTGAACACGCATTACAAAAAGAGAAGCCACCATTATTCTTACTACACGGATTTGTGGCTTCCTCGTACACTTTCAATCGCCTAAAACCATTGCTTGCAAAGAACTTTTCTGTTATTGCAATCGACTTACCCGGTTTTGGTAAAAGTGAAAAATCAACGACCTTTACCTACTCATTTGATCAATATGCCAATCTTGTGCTGGCATGCTTTGATTATTTTCAACTTAAACGTGTTGCTATCGGGGGACATTCGATGGGTGGTCAAATTGCCCTTTATACGGCAAAAAAAGCTCCAGACAGAGTGACCAAGCTACTTCTTTTTGCTAGCTCTGGGTATCTTCCAGGTGCAAAGCCTTATTTAATTTACAGCTCATACCTTCCCTTTTTTCACTTGCTAGCAAAACGAAAAATAAATGCAGAAAGTGTCGTCAAGAATTTGCGCAACGTTTTTTATGATCATTCACTAATCACAGCGGATCAAATTGAGGAATACGGAAAACCATTGCAAGATAAAAACTTTCCAAAATCACTTATCAGGCTGTTACGTCATCGTGAGGGAGACCTTACAAGTAAAGAGCTTCAAACCATAAAGACACCTGCCTTATTACTATGGGGAGTTGCCGATAAAGTTGTTCCGCTTTCGATTGGAAAACGACTTGCAGCAGATTTACCACATGCAACGCTTATTTCGTATGACAAAACCGGTCATCTAATTACCGAGGAAAAACCAGAGGCATTATACCAACAGATACTAGCTTTCCTGACCGAAGAGGCTGGGACATAAGTAAAATGAGTCGGATTTTATCTAGCCATAATCACTTATGCCCTAGTCTCTTTCCATCATCGCCCACTACTTTTTTCCGAAATCTGCATACTCTGTTAATGACCGATAGCCATATAGGAGTGAGCACTTATGAGTTCAAGGAAAAACAGGCTTCCTAATCGATTTGATATTGATATGACCCCACTTCATGATTTCATGAAACAAATGGATTCCTTTTTTCATCATTCCTTTAAGCAAATGAACGAACAATTTCACCTAAATCCATTCTGGGTTGATGTAAAGGAAAATAATACACATTTTATTATTGAAGCAGACATAGCTGGATATGATAGGGATCAAGTCCAAATTGAAGTAATTGGAAATCGTTTGCGTATTGGTCTAGAGGAAAATGAAATCATTGATGAAAAAAATACTGAAACCAATTATCGCCACAGGAAGCAATTTTTTAACAGAAAAGAGCGTTTCATCACCCTCCCTTTTGAGATACCAAAGCAAGAAACAAAGGCGTCGTATCGTCAAAACACTTTATACATTACCATCCCTAAGCAAAATAGCACTAGATCGTTTATCGAAATTGAAGATTCCTAACGCTTTATAAAAAGGATTCGGCAACATATCTAGTCGAATCCTTTTCCATACATATATACTAGTAATTCAGGAGGCGTAAAATGGTAGTACATCCGACCGATCAATGGCTAGAGAAAGCGTATCATTCCCCTGAACAGATGTTTAAGAAATTAACCCGTTACTTTACCCACTCAACCCCAGAAGAAATTGCCTCCCTCCTTACCTATCATGGCATGTACAAAAAGCCTTCCCTAAAAAAAGAAGATTTGCTGAGGCAGTTGCGAGAACGTAAGGTGTGGGAAATCATAAAAAAAGAGGAGCAGCTTTTAAAACAAAAATGGAACGGGCGCAATGTATCCATCTTTATCTTTCCATCCAACACCAACGACAGAAAAATATCCCAGCATTACAACGGGAAGTCTGGGCTCGCTTTTATCGATAAGCTATTTTTATTTATTTCACAGGAGAATTCCGAGCAAGAACTAAAAGCACTATTTACGCATGAATATAATCACTGTTGTCGACTCCTGCATGCTCCAAAAAGCGAACGAAAATATCACTTACTAGATGTCGTTATATTAGAAGGTTTAGCAGAAAACGCTGTGCAAGAACGTTTTGGACCTGACTATTTAGCTCCATACACGGGATACTATTCAAAGCAAGAACTAGAATCCATTTGGGAAAAAATCATCCAACCAAATAAAGAACTACCGAAGACTTCTTCGAAAGCTAACGCAATATTATACGGAAAGAACCTGTATCCTAAAATGGCTGGATACGCTGTTGGGTATTACTTAGTTAATCGCTACGTACAAGAAAATGGGGTTAACAGCCTGGATTTATTAACCCTCCCCGCTGAAAAAATTGCCCAATTAAATACGTAGGCATTTAAACAGTTTCCTATTAAACTGGGTATCTATCCCTATCAAATCCCAACTTCATTCATATAGTAATAACAAACACTGGTTGTTGGTGTTTTGATAAGGAGAGCTATCGCCTCAACGTTTCCAATTAGAGGTCCTCATTACACTACCCTAGATCCAAATAAATATAGCTCTTCTTTAGCGTTATGAAATTGATTTTTACAAGTTAGGAGGGATGTAGAATGTCATTCGGATACGGCGGCTGTGGTGGTTACGGTGGTTACGGCTACGGCGGAGGTGGAGGATACGGCAATGGCTTTGCGTTGATTGTCGTATTATTTATCCTTCTAATCATCGTAGGTGCTGCTTGGCTATAATTTAATTTGCATTTACTCATTTTCCACCTAAATGCAACTACAATAAGACGGGGTCTATCCCCGTCCCAGGTAGTTAAGCTAGAACACCAGATACAGCAAAGTAAGAAAAATTCCTATATTTCTTCTAAGATATAGGCCATGAGGTGGGCCAAAAACGGTAATCAACTAGTTGAAGAGCATTCGCTTAAAAAGCAATGCTCTTTTTTGTGTTGTTCCTATTTAAATTATCCACATCATAATTTCTCGAATAATCCCTCAATAACCAATATTTTCCTCAGTCTCCACTAAAAAGACAAATCTTCTTGAACATTTTGTGAAGCATTTCTCAATCTATTGTAATAATCTACTTACCGTAATAATATATGGTAGCAGCACTTTGTGAAAAAAAGTACAATTTGTCCAACAATACGGAATAATCCTAATGAAGGGAGAACGAACATGAAATTCAAATTGGCATTCATTACAGTTGCTATTTTGATTACTACAATTCTTTCTGGTTGTGAACCACTATTAGTTTTAAATCCAAAAGGTCCACAAGCAGAGACAACAGCAAATGTTATATGGTTATCTATTTTCACCATGGCACTAATTGTGATTGTTGTAATCACTATACTTATTATAATTCTTATTAAATATCGAGCTTCAAAACAAGCGGATGACTATAAGCCACCGCACATTGAGGGAAATCCAATTATTGAGTCCATCATCATTGGTATTCCAGTTTTAATTGTTATTTTCTTATCTATTGTATCGGTTAAATCAACATATGAGGTTGAATCGGTACCAGAAGGATATGAAAATCAAGAACCACTTGTCATTTATGCTGCATCATCAAATTGGAAATGGCATTTTAGTTATCCAGAACAAGATATTGAAACACTTAACTATGTAATTTTACCAACAAATCGTCCGGTTGAATTTAGACTTTATTCGTACGGACCAATTACTAGCTTCTGGATTCCACAGCTTGCTGGTCAAAAATACGCTATGGCAGACATGGTAACCAAGATAAATCTTGTTGCAGAAACGCCTGGTGATTATATGGGTCGAAATGCAAACTTTAGTGGAGAAGGATTTGCTGAAAATACTTTCAATGCAACAGCATTATCTCCAGATGAGTTTGATAAATGGATAGACGAGATTCACAATACTGCAGAACCACTTACAGAAGAGAAATACGATACATTACTAGAGCCTGGACATCTTGGTCAAATGACATTTACTGGAACACACTTAGAATTCGCACCTGCTCCTGAAGGAGAAAATGCAGGCCATCATCATGGTTCTTCAGATGAAGAAGATAACGAAAACCATGAACATATGAATCACGACGAACACAGTGATCATAGTGAACACGAGAATCATGACGAACACACTGATCACAGTGAACATGAAAATCATGATTCAAATCACTAAAGAATAACAGAACGGATATTTTACAACAAGAAAGAATAGCTTATATTCTCGAAAGGAGAAACAAAAATGGAATTTTTTGATCGGTTTGCCATCCCCCATCCTAGTCCATTAATCTATGGATCGATGGTTGCAATCGGACTTACCGTTATTGCCATCATCATTGGGATTACGTACTTTAAAAAATGGGGTTATCTATGGCGTGAATGGTTAACTACAGTTGACCACAAACGTATTGGTATGATGTATTTAATATCAGCTTTACTCATGCTTTTCCGTGGTGGAGCAGATGCCATCATGATGCGTCTACAAACTGCTGTACCTGACAACACATTTTTAGATGCACAACACTATAATGAGGTATTTACAACACATGGTGTTGTCATGATTTTCTTTATGGCAATGGCCTTTGTTATTGGATTAATGAACTTTGTCGTACCACTACAGATAGGTGCACGAGATGTTGCATTCCCGCGTTTAAACGCCATTAGTTTTTGGTTATATTTCGCAGGAGCAATGCTATTTAACATTTCATTTGTTATCGGAGGATCTCCTGATGCTGGGTGGACCAACTACTTCCCACTAGCTGGAACGGATTATAGTCAATCCGTTGGTGTGAACTATTACATGTGGTCCCTACAAATTTCTGGTATCGGAACATTAATGACTGGTATCAACTTTATTGTTACCATTCTTAAAATGCGCGCACCAGGTATGAAATTAATGAAAATGCCTATGTTTACATGGTCAGCATTAGTAACAAACGTTATTATTGTATTTGCTTTCCCTGTATTAACCATTGCCTTATTAATGGGTACATTTGACCGCCAGCTTGGTACAAATTTCTTTACAAGCACAAATGGTGGAATGGATATGCTTTGGGCAAACCTATTCTGGGTTTGGGGACATCCTGAAGTATATATCTTAATTCTCCCTGCGTTCGGTATTTATAGTGAGATTATCTCCACATTCTCGCAACGTAATTTATACGGTTATAAATCTATGGTTGGATCAATGGTTATTATTTCCTTCCTATCGTTCTTAGTGTGGGTACACCACTTCTTTACAATGGGACATGGCGCTTTAGTAAATGGTATATTCTCCATTACCACTATGGCGATTGCCGTTCCAACTGGTATTAAGATTTTTAACTGGCTACTGACGATGTGGAAAGGAAAAATTCGTTTTACCGTTCCAATGCTGTATTCAATGGGCTTTATACCATTATTTACCATTGGTGGTGTAACTGGGGTTATGCTTGCTATGGCAAGCGCTGACTACCAATACCATAATACGATGTTCTTAGTAGCGCATTTCCATAACGTTATTATTCCGGGGGTTGTCTTTGCAATGCTTGCGGGATTAACTTACTGGTGGCCAAAAATGTTCGGCTTTATGCTAAGCGAACGAATTGGTAAATGGGCATTCTGGTTCTTATCAATTGGATTCTGTTTTGCATTCTTCCCAATGTATATTACAGGCTTAGACGGGCAAGCACGTCGTATGTACACGTACTCTGAAGAAGCTGGATTTGGTCCGTTAAGTATGCTTTCCTTCTTCGGTGCAGGATTAATGGCAGTTGCTTTTGCGCTAATTGTATACAATGTGTATTACAGCTTCCGTCATGCACCAAGAAATGTTGGGCAAGATCCTTGGAATGCACGTTCACTAGAATGGGCAACACACAACCCAGTTCCAGAATATAATTTTGCTATTATACCAGAAGTAAATTCTTCTGAAGCATTCTGGGATTCAAAGGAACATGGACATCAACTATTCAAAGGAAAAATCAAGAGAATTCATATGCCAAATAATAGTGGCATACCGATTATCATGGCAGGATTATTCTTTGTATTAGGTTTCTCTTTTGTCTTCAGTATTTGGATTGGTGTTGTTATCGCGCTAATTGGGATTCTCGGATGTATGGCATATCGTACGTTTGAGATCGACCACGGTCGCCATATAGAAGAAGATGAAATAAATGAAACAGAAAATAAATTTGGAGGTGCAAACAAATGAAAATAGATCACTCGCAACCTCTTGAGTATGGCACCCACCAAAATCAGATGAATATTCTTGGCTTCTGGATTTTCCTAGGTGCAGAGATTATGTTGTTTGGTACATTATTTGCATCGTTCTTCACACTAGAAAACGGGGTCGGTAATGGCCCTTCTGGTGAGGAACTATTTGAAATAACACCAGTGTTAATTGAAACCATTATTTTGTTAACAAGTAGTTTCACGATTGGTCTTGCTACTCACGCAATGCGTATAAAGCATAAAAAAGCAACCATCGCATTTTTAGCAATCACATTAGTATTAGGCCTAGCCTTTATTAGTACCGAAGTATATGAGTTTATGCACTACTATCATGAAGGTGCAACCCTTCAGACAAGTGCATTTACAGGGATATTATTAACAACCCTAGGAACACATGGAGCTCACGTAACCTTTGGGTTATTCTGGGGATTATTCATTTTAATCCAAATCAAAAAACGAGGATTTACTCCTGAAACAACGAATAAATCCTTTATTTTCTCGCTTTACTGGCATTTTCTAGATGTAGTCTGGATCTTCATCTTCAGCTTCATCTATTTGAAAGGAATGATGTAAACATGAAAGAGTTATTTCCAGTAAAACAAGTAATGGGATTTATTTTCTCACTAATCCTTACTGCAGTAGCACTTACAGTTTACTTCACGGATATGTCATTTGAAGTTGGTTTGACAGTATTATTAGTAACCGCTTTTGCGCAAGCAACTCTACAGCTCGTATTCTTCATGCATGCTGGGGAAACAGATGACAAAAAAGCTATCTATACAAACATTTACTATGGTGTTGCTATCGCACTAGTTACCATTTTTGGAACACTATTAACCTTAATCTGGGGTTATATGTAATAATAAAGAAGCTCTGTCAAACGACAGAGCTTCTTTTACATTTAAATTAACTTAAGAAATCGTATTTTGTTTGTCCTTCTCCACCACTTCTTCTGTTGCTACTAAGAAAATACCCATGATGAAAATGAACACGCCTCCCATTATGGTTCCGATTCCAACACCAATTAACGCATTGTTACCGCTTGCAAAAAAACCATAAAGAAATGCAATAACTCCAATCGTAATTAACGTTCCACAAAGAAAACTTACTGCCCTTAAGATCTTTGAAGATTTCATCACGTTAAATCCCCCTTCTTATACTTATATTATTCATCTTGTTCACAAATTTGTCAAATTTATTTTTACACCTTCTTTACATTGTCACAAGCGAATTTTATTTTTTCTATCCTTTTTTCGAATTTTTTACTATTTTTCGAAACTTTCTATACAATAGAACCGTATAACAGGTAATCGGAAATTTGAATCTACAGATTAGGATGATGTGAATGATGCTATTTGGGGTTGAAATTCAAACAATTTATTTAACCGTATTAATCATTTCTGGATGCTTAATCATTCTATATATCTTTTTCGGGGATATATTGGATGCGGTTGGTGAAGGAATCGCTTTTTTAAATCCCACCCTCCTATTAGCCTTTATCGTTTTCCTATCCTCATCTGGATATGTTTTAGAATTAATTACACCACTATCCAGCTTACTTATTCTTATCCTATCCGTATCGTTTGCAATCTTATTGG
Organism: Ornithinibacillus contaminans; assembly: GCF_001038425.2. Classification (GTDB taxonomy): domain Bacteria; phylum Bacillota; class Bacilli; order Bacillales; family Amphibacillaceae; genus Ornithinibacillus; species Ornithinibacillus contaminans. The sequence goes on along the minus strand of NZ_LDPV02000046.1, from coordinate 143,466 downwards.
ATGTGCTACTTAACTTCTTTGTATTAATACCACTATCAACTGCTGAGGAATCCTTAGTTTATACAGAAGAATCTTTAAAGGGTAGAGTTGGAAAAATCATTATTCCCATTCCGAAAGATGGCTTTGGAGAAATTGTTATCGATAGTAAAAGTGGCATGATTTCAAGACCAGCAGCGAGTTATGAAAACAACTCAATCGCAGAAGGCACTGAAGTACTAGTCCTCGAAATCAAGCAAGGGGTCTTATATGTCATTCCATATGATCTTGATTCAGAAATGCCGGTTAACTAATACATTTTCTCTGAAGATGTATTTTAATAATTTACTTTAAGGGGGAAAAGAAATGTTAAGTGAACTAGTAAATGGTTTTACAATTCTCATTGCAATTGCTGTCTTTCTCGTCATTGCTCTTATTGCGGTATTTGTTAAGAAATACAGGACAGCAGGACCAGATGAAGCATTAATTGTAACTGGTAGCTATTTAGGAGGCAAAACCGTACATACGGATGAGTCTGGTAATAAAATCAAAATCATTCGAGGTGGCGGTACCTTTGTTCTTCCTGTCTTTCAACAAGCAGAACCACTAAGCTTACTTTCTAGTAAGTTAGATGTTACCACTCCAGAGGTTTATACAGAACAAGGTGTACCGGTTATGGCTGATGGTACAGCAATCATTAAAATTGGCGGAACTACCAATGAAATTGCCACAGCTGCAGAGCAGTTTTTAGGAAAATCAAAAGAGGATCGTGAAAATGAAGCAAAAGAAGTACTTGAAGGTCATCTCCGCTCTATTTTAGGATCCATGACAGTTGAAGAAATATATAAAAACCGAGATAAATTCTCCCAAGAAGTTCAACGTGTTGCCTCACAGGATTTGGCGAAAATGGGATTAAATATCGTTTCCTTTACGATCAAAGACGTTCGAGATAAAAATGGTTATTTAGATTCCCTCGGAAAGCCTCGTATTGCCCAAGTAAAACGTGATGCAGATATCGCAACAGCTGTGGCAGATAAAGAGACTCGTATTAAACAAGCAGAAGCAGCAAAAGAAGCTAAGAAAGCAGAACTAGAACGAGCGACTGAAATTGCTGAAGCAGAAAAAGAAAATCAATTAAAAACAGCTGAATACCGTCGTGAGCAAGATATTGCAAAAGCCCGTGCTGACCAAGCATACGATTTGGAAACTGCACGTGCACAGCAGGAAGTTACCGAGCAGGAAATGCAAATTAAAATTATTGAGCGTCAAAAGCAAATTGAGTTAGAAGAAAAAGAAATCCTTCGTCGTGAAAGACAATATGATTCAGAGGTTAAGAAAAAAGCTGATGCTGACCGTTACGCGGTTGAGCAAGCAGCAATCGCTGAAAAAGCAAAACAAATTGCCGCTGCAGATGCAAACCAATATCGTATCGAGTCACAAGCAAAAGCAGATGCAGAAAAGGTTCGTGTGGACGGTTTAGCCAAAGCAGAATCTCAACGAGCACAAGGTGAATCCGAAGCAGATATCATTCGTCTAAAAGGATTAGCTGAAGCTGAAGCAAAACGAAAAATCGCTGAAGCATTTGAGCAATTCGGGCAGGCGGCAGTCCTTGATATGGTGATTAGAATGCTTCCACAATATGCAAAAGAAATCGCTAGTCCACTTGGTAATATCGATAAAATCACTGTTGTCGATACTGGTAGTAGTGGCAGTGATGGTGGCGCCAATAAAGTGACTGGTTACGCAACAGATCTCATGGCAACATTACAAGAAACCTTAAAAGCCTCTTCAGGAATTGATGTAAAAGAATTATTAGAAGGATTAGTCGGAACCAACAAATTAGCAGTCACTGATCGTGATGGCTTGTCCTATGAATTAAAGGAATCGATGGAAAAGGTTGATACAAAAGTCAAAGAAGAAATATCAAATTAATCTCATTTATAAGGAGCAAACCAATGTGTTTGTTCCTTTGTATTTTAATCAATTACGCTCATACTAGGATAAACCAGATAACTATTTGGCAAGCTAATAGCAATCATTGTTGAAACAATACTAACAGATAGGATGATACTAGATGGCTAAACGAAAAATGATGACTTCCTTACTAACAATTGGTGCTGCTAGTGCCGCTATTTATGGGATTTCAAAAGGTGTACAAAACGGCACCTTTCAAAAGCTACCACAAAATGTATCAAATTTGATGAACAATCAAACCGTTCAACAATTCACAAAACCGTTACAAGAGATGTTTATGGGGCAAGATCAATCTAATACGATTACACAAGGAATGACTCCAAATGATACCCCTTCTCAAATCAATCACTGGTAAAATAAATAGCCAAGATACATTTTTTTGTACCTTGGCCTTTTAATTTATACCCATAGCGCTTAACTACCAGCTACGTAATAAAATAAACTGTATTAGCTTAGTGTCTTTCTTCTCTTCCCACAGCCGCAGCCCGAACGTTTTACCCGTTTTCCCTGTGGCCGGGATGGCCGTGCTAAGGAAGCGTTTGTATAATTATTCGTATTGTTTTGTTTGCTCATACCAGTACCTTCCTCCTTCATTGCTCAAGTTAGTCCACAATTCGTTGGACAATGGCTTCACATATTCCAGCAACTCCTGCAATTGCTAGAAGCGCAATAAGTACCTCACTTCCAATCGGCCATACATAAGCTAATCCGATTAGAAATGCAGCACACCATATCCCCGAACACCAATAGCAACTTAATAACTCCCCAATCCAATAGCGTAAACCGTTCCCTCTGATTTCAATATAGGTTGTAGTCATTCCATCTGAATCAATTTCTTCAATTTCATGATGGAAAGGTTTTCGGATAAATCCAGTAATCTTATCGAATACAAGTAATCTTGTTAACCGAAATGTGGCCAGTACAAGTAACGTAAAATCAAGCCATCCATCTATCATGATAGTCATCCTTACTTTCTATTTCTTTACTATTCTACGAAGGAAGATTTACGTATCCTCTTGCTTCAGCGTTGCATAGAATAGTATATTTTCCAGTATCCTTATTTGACACTGTTACTTACCTAGATTAAGTGAAGTATTAACCGGATATGGATTAAACGGTTCTCATTCTCACATTTCTGCCAAATCAAATGAAATAACTCTATCGGATTCTGGATTATAAATAACATTACCACGAACCCTAATCTGTTCCTGTTGAGTATTTAAAATAAAATCATATGTTTCTCTGACTCGTGTTGGTGACATTTCTGTCTTACCCACACTACTATAATCTGTTATTTCTACACCTGGATAGGCAGTCTGTACAAGTTCGAGTAAATATTTCCCCCACTTTTCCTCTTCTAGCTCTGGTGACGGGATGATGTCGACCGAAATAATTCCTTGATCTAGGTTAGCACCTAATGCTTGAAAAGCTCTTCGATGTAAATTCACATTATTCTGTGGGAATCCCCTAACCGTATCGACTACTGTTGCTATGATTTCTCTGCCATTAGCTAGATTACGTATTTTTAGGGATTGGCCACATTGGTAGGGAGCATTCTCACCTACAGCTACAGTCATGTATTGGTTGTCAGACCATGGGATTCCACACTTTGTGGTTCCGCCGCCGTCTGTCCAAGTTGCTCGACCTCTCACGGTTTGCTGACGATATGGACTTAAAACAGTGTTTTGATACTGAGGTGCTAGGTAATACCCCGGTGGATAGCCTTGATATGGATTATAACCATTTAGATAATAATAGAACATTTCCTTTCCCCCTATAATTTGACAGCAATTTCAACGCTACTGTAATCTGAACTTTTGTTAGTATAAAGTCCTATAATAGAAGGATATGATTGGATAAGGTACCCTGTTACCTATTTCTTGCACAAGAACATACTTAAATATCTCAAGAAACGAATAACCCACACTCCGAAAATTGGAAAGTGGGTTTTTATATCGTTATTCATATTCTTTTTCGAAGTTTATGGTACTACGCACAGTGTCAATAGGACGCACTAATTCTTCAATTTGTTCCCGTTTTGGTTCGAGGAATGGTGGTAATGATAATTTTTCACCTAAAGTTTCATATGGCTCATCCCCCATGAATCCTGGACCGTCTGTAGCAAATTCAAATAAAATTTGTGGTGCTACATTAACATATAAAGAGCCAAAGAAGAAACGATCTACAAAGCCTGACGACTGGAAGCCAAAGCTGTGTACTTGTTTCATCCATTGATCTAGTTCGGCGCGATCTTCTACACGGAAAGCCGCATGGTGGACAGTTCCAAATCCTTGTCGTGCACGCGGAAGGACCGGATTATACTCGACAACTACTTGTGCACCGTTTCCGCCTTCCCCAACTTCAAATAAGTGAAATGCTCCGTCAGATGCTATTTCTTCAAATAATAATACTTTCTCCAGCATTTGTTTGAAGTAATCAAAATTTGCTACCCGTATAAAAATTGGACCTAATCCAGTAATCGCATATTCTAACGGAATTGGACCATTTTGCCAAGGAGTCCCTGACTCAACCCCTTCATTATGTTCATCAGAAATCAGTTGATAGTGTTGATCATCAAAATCGACAAAAGAAACGGACTTCTTACCAAATTGTTCTTGTATACCTTTATGCTCCACTTTTAGACGTTCAAATCGTTTTACCCAGTATTCTAACGCTTCATCACTTGGTACTCGAAAAGATGTTTTATAAATTTCATCTGTTCCATGTACTCCTTTTGGAATTCCAGGGAAATCAAAGAAAGTCATGTCTGTTCCTGCACTACCCTTGTCATCCGCAAAGAATAGGTGATACGTTTGGATATCATCCTGGTTAACTGTTTTCTTAACCAATCGCATACCAAGGACATATGTGAAGAATTTGTAATTCTCTTCCGCGCTACTTGTAATTGCCGTTACGTGGTGCATTCCTTTTAAGGAATTCATTGTAAAGCCCCCTATGTTGTAGTTTAAACAAAATTAAATCATTTATTTTTAATTAAATTATCTCTAATTCAAACTAAATATACCATATAAAAATAGTTGTGTCAAACTCCCTATCTTTTAAAAAGGAGATAGTTATTTTATAAAACAGAATTAAATTACATTTATTGGGAAATATTATAGTTAATCGTAATGAAAGGAGCAACTTCCATGAACTATGTCACATCTTTTATTCTAAAATTTATTATGACCACTGTCATTCTGTGGATAATTTTAGGATTATTTTACGACGTATCTTTCCTCAACATATTATTAACTAGTATTATCCTAAGCGTCATCTCTTATATCGCTGATGTGTACATCTTACCGTACGTTAGTAATTTTTGGGCAACGATAGCCGATTTCGGATTAGCTTTTGCAGGAATATGGATTATTGCAGAATTTTTCTATGCGGCCAATGATTCTTTTGCTGATGCTGCCCTCATTTCTGCTATTTTTATAGCGGTAGGAGAATACTTCTTTCACCGCTATATGAAAAGCCAAGTAATTGATGATAGGGTTTCCACTAGCCCAAGCACGTTAAACATTTCTAATAAACGAATGCAAACGGAATTTAGCTCGGAATTAGATGATAATAATAAAGATAAGTAAGAAAAAGGGTGATTTCTATTAGCGCACATAGAAATCACCCTTTTTGTTAGTTATTCAATTTCTTCAAGTAAAGCTTCCATTTCTGTCATTATCTCTGCTGCTTGTTGCCAGTTCCCTTCTGAAAGTGCAGCTTGATAGGAGTCAAATAGCTCGGACACTTCTGTTAATAATGCTTCTGCATTAGAAATTGGTGTGTTATCCTGCTCAGTTTCATCTGTTTCATCAGTTGAATCTTCATTTGTTTCATAATCTGGATCAATCGTTTGAAGTAATCTATCCAATGCCACCTCGAAATTTTCTTCCATTACAATATAGTCACCATATGCAAGGACAACCTGCTTAACTTCTGGAAGTGATGTTTCATTAGACGATTCAATATAGATTGGTTCTACATAAAGAATAGTATCTTCAATTGGGATTGCCAATAGATTACCTCTTATGACTTCCGATCCACCCTGTGACCAAAGATTTAATTGCTGCGATATCACGCTATCTTGATTAATACGGTTTTCAATTTGTTGTGGTCCATAAACGTTTTTCTGCTTTGGAAAACGGTAGACGAGCATCTCACCATAATGCTCACCATCATTTCGCACACCCATCCACGAAATCATGTTTTGTCTATTTCTAGGTGTAAATGGTTGCATAAGAATAAACTCTTCTTGATCGTATTCCGGTAACTTCATTGTTACATAATATGGTTCCATTACAATATCTTCATTATAATATTTCTCTGTAGGAAATTCCCAAACATCTTCACGATTATAGAATACTTCTAGATTAGACATATGATAGGTTCCATACATAGATGTTTGAATTGTAAACAATAACTCTGGATAACGGAAATGCATTTGGATATCCTCTGGAATATCTTCCGTCAATAATTCTGGGAACATATTCTGGTAGGTTTGGATTAACGGATCGTCAGGATCAACAACATAAAAATTAACTTCACCTGTATAGGCATCAATTACTACTTTTACAGAGTTACGGATATAGTTCTTACCGTCATTTCCATATGGTTCTGAATATGGATAATGCTCTTCCGTTAAGTAAGCATCCATCATCCAGGCTAAGCTACCATCCTCACGTACAAAAATGAATGGATCTGCATCATACGTAAAAAATGGTGCAATTCGATTCACACGTTCTACGATATTACGTGTTTGAAGGAACAAACTATCCTCTGTAATTTGATCAGACACTAGCATACGGAAGTTCATCGTGTCAATTGCAAATAAGAAGCGATTCAACCCATTCATTGGTATACCTGCTTCCGCTTCGTACTGAGATGTTACATTTTCACTACCTTGCGGATAATCGAATTCTTCTTTTTTGCTTTTGACGATAACCTCATCATACTCTTCTTCGCCAAAATATATTTGTGGTTTGGTAATATCAACAACACCTTGTGGAGGCAAATTATTTAACATATACTTTGGCTGCCCCTGAGGTGTTACTTGATTTACATGACTCATAACGATACCATAGCCGTGCGTATAGCGTAGGTTCTGATTTTCCCACGTTTTGGCTTGGTCAGGTAAATCCTTAGTTGTTAATTCCCTCGCACTTGTAAATACTTGTTCATATTCACCATCAACCATATAACGGTCTATATCCACATCGTTAAATGAATAGTATGTCCGTATCGTTTGTGTTTGATCGTATACGGCTTGTAACGGTGTAACATCGTTAATGCGCACATTTTCTAATGTCTTTGAATTTCGCTCAACCATTGCACCATCTAATGAGTTATTCGCTGGATGCTCTTCCTCTACTATGTCAGCAATGTCATAAGCAATCTTCGTGAACTCCAAATTATGCGCCAAATACGGTTCTTCTTTTGAAAACTCATTCGGAGACACTACAAAACTTTGAACAACCACACTCGATAGCTGTCCTAAAACAACAATGACTACATACACAACTACTGGAATTGCCATGGAAACGATTTTTCCTCGATTCATCGCAATAATCATCCAAATCGCTCCGATTATTGCTACAGCAGCTAATATATAGGCTTTTGGAATGTTAATCAAATTATCAGTGTAGCTAAGTCCATAAACGGCACTTTCTTGAAACATATTAACTTGGTTTGTTAGCAAGGTTTCATATGGGGCAAGTATATGTAAGCCTGCCAGTAACAACCCGACGAAACCTAACGTAATCCCCAAATGCATTTGTGCTTTTCTACTTTTACGATACATTCCGAATACAGAATATAGTCCTGCCTCGATAAGAAAATAAAACACGGCTAATCCTAATAATAGATTTAAGACTATTTTTAATAATGGTAATGTAAACATGTAGAAGGAAATATCCAAATTAAAATACGGATCTTCCACACCGAAAGATGCCTGGTTTAAAAACTTTAATAATGGCTCCCAACCAATTCCTTGGACAAGGGCACTTCCAACTAACCCTATAAAAATTGATAAGGCTATGATAATAAGGTTACCTTTCCGCTTCTCCAATATGAAAGTCGGTAACTGTCCCTCGCTTAAAAAACTTACATAAGCATTACGGATCCATAGAAATGAAATAAGTGTTAGGACAAAAAATAGAACAAATCCAATTGCTGCTAATAATAATTTACTACTTAGAATAGATGTAAATACACTACGAAACCCAAGTGTATCCATCCAGATAAAATCGGTAAAAAAACTAATGGATGAGAATCCAATAACCAATAAGGCAACTAAAACAAGAAGGAAAATCGATTTTCCTTTTGATAAAGCTGGCCGTTTTTTGGTAGGTTTATTTTCAAATACTGTAGAATCCAATGCTGTTCCTCCTAGATATAATATGACAGGCAATTTTACCTACGTTCATCATACCAGATAAGATAAGTGCCTAACTATTATTACGTCAATAGCATATAAAAGTTTCACTAATCGTCGTTATTCTTAAAGTAGATTTTAACTAGAAAAACTCATACAATCCCTCTGCAAAGTACCAATACTCTTCATCACTTACAAGCTGCTCCCCATATCCTTTAAAGAAAACTGCTTTATCTGTATCCTTTTCAAATGCATTAGGTTTTGGACGTATTGCAAGTGACACATCATATCTAGGGTCACCAAACGCTCCCCCACTCCAATCAATTATCGTTGTAACTTTTCCATTGTGAACCATTACATTATCAATTGTAAAATCGCCATGGATTAAAGTCTGCTTTTGTTCCTTAGGGCGTTTTCGTTGAAGCTCATGAAGCAATTCTTCCGACCCATCGACATTATAATGACGCAAATTATTTTCCGCATCCTCAAGCATGACATTCAACCAAGACTGTTCCGTTATTAATTCATCTGGACAAGGAGTATTGTGAAGCTTCCGTAATATTTTTCCAAACTGATAGAGTAGGTCTAGTCTTTCTGCTTCGTTTGTACTAGCAGTTAAAGCTTTTCTCAATGTCATTCCTTCTATATATTCCATCAAAACCCAACAATCTTGATTTTCCTCAGAGTATACCAATTTAAAAATCTCAGGTGCAGCTATGGAAGTTTTCATTAAAATCGTTAATATCATTGCTTCCTTCTTTAACCAGTTAGCAAATTGTTCACCCGTCGCATGCTTCACTATATAGCTTGCATGCTTACTTTCTAAAATGGCAACTCTTGATGTGCACCCTTGACTTGGATAGGTAATTTGTTGAACTGGACCAATATAATCCAGTAGCTCTTTTGGAATTTCCTCTTTATGTATAGATGGCAACTTTAATCCCCCCTGTTCTTATTCTGATTGCTATATGTAATCACACATTTAACTGATTTTCTAATGAATATAGTCATACCATTTTATGGTACACTATTATTAACTATTTGAAAATTTTGTACTCAAAAATCCGAGTATAATACAGACTAGGAGGCGAGATAATGCTAACACATTTCAATGAAGATGGACGCGCAAAAATGGTAGATATTTCCGATAAACAGACTAGTGTAAGGACGGCTGTTGCTCGTACAAGTGTCGAGATGAGTGAACAAGTATATAATGCAATCCGCCAGCAAAAAATTAAAAAAGGTGATGTACTATCGGTGGCTCAGGTAGCGGGAATTATGGCAGCAAAGCAAACATCCTCCCTTATTCCAATGTGCCACCCAATTCCCATTAGTGGCGTGAATATAACGTTTGAATGGGAAACGGAAGTAGATAAAACCGTAAAATTAATCATTCAGACCGAAGTAAAAACTATTGGCAGCACTGGGGTAGAAATGGAAGCTTTAACAGCCGCTTCTATCACAGCCTTAACGATTTATGATATGTGTAAGGCTGTTGATAAAAGCATGACGATTGGTGCAACATTTTTAGTAGAAAAAAGTGGCGGAAAAAGTGGCGATTACAAACGTAATCCTAATGCGTAATCTTTATTTACGATTAATACTAAAAAGCAACATAAACGAAAAAGCAATACTAATTAGAACATAGTACCAGGCAATCTGGGTTTGACCAGATTCAATGCTTAAATAAATTGCTGTAGGAATGGTTTGCGTCTGGCCAGGAATATTTCCCGCAAACATCAATGTGGCACCAAATTCCCCAAATGCTCGTGTAAAACTTAAAATAACGCCGGCGATGATAGCTTTTGACGAAACTGGAATTATAATCCGCCATAGGACTCTCATATCTCCTGCACCGTCAACCTTTGCCGCACCAATTATATTGGAATCAACCGATTGAAAGCCTGTTTTAATCGATTGGTACATAAGTGGCAAAGCTACGACAATGGCAGCAATAACCGCTGCTGTAACTGTAAAAATAATACTTTCTCCTGTTACCATTTGAATAGCTTGTCCAATCACACTATTACTACCAAAAACTATAATTAATATAAATCCAATTACCGATGGTGGTAATACAAGCGGAAGAAACAAAATTGTCTCTATCAGTGCTTTCCCTTTTACCTTTTTACGAACCATCCAATACGAAATAAAGACACCAATAAAAAATGTAATGACTGTAGCAACTACCGATACATATATCGATAATTTTACAGGCAACCAGGAAAATTCCATTAGTCATTCACCAACTTTTCTTTTGCAACAACGATAAATCCATATTTTTCAAAGAGATCTAGATTCGAATCCGTTAATAAAAAATTATAAAATTGATTAATAGCTTGTTGTTCTTGTTGATTGATTCGATTATGTCTCTCTATTTTCATCAAAATATATTCAATTGGTCGATGGTACTGTGGATCAATCTCTACTGCTATTTTGACATCGTCTGTTTTCAAAACATCACTTGCATAGACAATCCCTGCTTGAACGCTCCCCTCAGCAACAAGCGTCAACACATGGCGTGCATCCTTTGCATAAACGGTACGACCTGCAAATTCTTCCCATATCCCCATGTTCTCCAATGCTTCTTTCGCATAGGTTCCAGCTGGGACAGCTCCCGGAGTACCTATGGCGAGTTTTCCATTCGATAACGTCAGCTCTTCAATGGTACTATTCGTACTATCCTTTGGCGTAACCACTACTAATGTATTAGCAAGAAATGCATCTCCATCTAATGCTTTCTTCGATTCTAATAAGTTCGTATACTCTTTCTTCGACGCAGAAATAAATAAATCAATCGGTGCCCCCTGATCGATTTGCCTTCTTAAACTGCCAGAACCACCAAAATTATAATAAATATGGATATCTGGATTGGTTTTCTCAAATTTCTCTTTCACTTCCCATAGACTGTCCATCATACTAGACGCTGCTGAAATGGTAATATTCACTTCACCTGTTTTACCATTACAACCAGCAAGCATTAGAATTATCCATACCAACACTAGTCTCTTTCGCAAGGTATCTCACCCATTTCCCTTACGGAGGTCCTTCGTTACTTCGCTTACTGCATGTCCTAACTCTGGAAGGATTAACTTTTCCATCGCAAGCTGAACAGCCTTTTTGGAACCAGGAGTGGCAAAAACAACGCGCTCGTTAATGATCCCAGCAATTGCTCGCGACAACATACTTGCAGGTCCGATATCAAACTGATAACTGAGCATACGAAAGAGCTCACCAAAGCCTGAAATTTCTTTTGTGAATAATGGCTGAATTGCTTCGATTGTTATATCCCGTTTCGCTATTCCGGTGCCACCATTTATGATAACTGCTTCAATTTCTTGATTCGTAGTAAATGCAGTTACAGCTGTCTGAATATCACTTTGAATATCAGGCACAATCGTATATTCCCTTATTTCATGATCCGCTCCCTGAAGCATTTCCATCATGAGCTGTCCACTCTTATCAGTCTCTATTGTTCTCGTATCACTCACCGTTATCACACCACATGAAACAGACCTAGCGGAATTCTTTCGATGCTCTACAAGCATGTCATCCCCTCCTTGATTGTACCGTTTCTAGTTAATATACCGCTTGTAATCTTCAATCTGATTAATATTAATAAACGGTCTGTCACTATCTATTTCTACATACGTTACTTGGCATTTCTCAAATAGTTGTTTCATAGAAAGCTCTTTTACCTCTAGTTGTCTTTTAATTTTTTCTTTAATGGAATTACGAAAAACAGAAATCAATGGCTGCATCTTTCCGTTTACCATCGGAACTATTGCATCTGTGTCTTGATTGGTATATTGTATCAATTTTTCAAACACCCATGACTCAATAAACGGAACATCAATTGGTGCAATCAAATACCAATCTGCCACTTCTTTATCCATCCCAGAATAAATACCCGCTAGCGGACCCATTCCTGCTATTTCTGGAAGATCAGAAATAAGTTCGATATTCAAATCGACTCCCTTAAATCTTGAGATGAGTTCAGATCTTGCTACTATAATAATGGAATCCACACTACCGCTCATTGCATGAATCGAATAGTGAAAAAATGGTGTTCCATCTTTTTCTACGAATGCTTTAGGGGAACCAAATCTCCTTGACTGTCCACCGGCTAGTATGATTCCAGCAATCGATTCCTTCATGCTTGTTCCCACTCTCCATATTGGTGATACAACCAACGACAAATTTTTTTCTGATTAGTACGATCAAAAATAGGAATCTCTACTTCTCGTATCGATACAGAGGCCTGCTTCACAATGCCAATAATATTCGTCAGATCGTTTAACAGGTGGACATCCTCTGCTGTTTTTACCAGGACTATCTTTGGATAATCTAACCGTTTAAATCCCTCAAGTAGTAACAGTTCGACACCAAGATACTGATACATCACTAGCATATCCGCTAGCTTCCATTCATTCGTTTGTGTTAATTGAAATACCTGATCTCCTTTAACACCTGCAATTACTGCCCCAGCTTGTCGGTGACGTTCACTATCCGTAGCTTCAAATCCTTGAGGTGTACCACCATGACCATGATTTTTTAACGAGCCTACTTTTATTCCCTTACCTGTAAAATAGCTTATAATCGACTCAGAAATGGTAGTCTTCCCACTATTTTTATAGCCAACCACCTGTAAAATCTGCATTGTTAACCACCACTTACTGGAGGGATTAATGCAACGGTATCACCTGCAAAAATGTTATCCGTAGGTAAAGCATATTCCTCATTTATAGCGGTCATCACATGATCAAGCTGACTCAGTTTGTAGGATGATTCCAAAAGTGCTTTTAACTCCGATACTTTTAAATCATCCGCTTCTACAATAATTTTTTCTTTCCCTGCTTGTTCTTGAAGTTGGGCAAATAGTAGTACTGTAATCATCGTTCTTCCCCTTTCACCAGTCCATACGGCTCCCCTATTGGATAGGCATTTTTTTCTACTTGGTCACCAATCCATGTTTCACCGTTCTCCCAATGTTCTTTTTTCCAAATCGGCACCAGCTGTTTAATCCGCTCAATTGCATACTCATTTGCTTTATAAGCTGCTTTACGATGTGGCGAAGATACAGCAATGACTACGGCTATATCTGATATTTCTAATCGACCTATCCGGTGTGTAATCGCGACCTGTGTATTCTCCCACTTCTCATTTATTTCCTTTCCGATTTTCGTTAGCATTTTTACCGCCATCGGTTTATATGCTTGATACTCTAGGTAGATCGTCCGTTTCCCATTTGTCCATTCCCGAACGGTTCCAAGAAATGTAGTTACTGCTCCAGCTTCCCTGCGCATAACTTTTTCAATGACTTGATTTACCTGTATTGGCTCGTTGACAATCTCAAAGTAATCATTATTCATGCCGAATTCTCCTTTTGGGATTAACAGTTGGCTGGATAAAGTTATCAAAGCTCATACCTTCTTGATCCTCTAGTAATAGTACTTCAACATCCATCCCTTGTTCATATCCTCGTGTTCCACCAAGTAATCGGATTAAAATATCTGCGTCTGCTAAGGAAGATACTACATTTGACTTATCTAACCCAACTGGGTTGGCTACTAATCTACCCTTTTCGTATGACAAATGCCCCCGGACAAAACGATCAAATGGATTTGCCTTTTTGAAATCTGCACCTAAAACGGCAATCTCTCTCTTTACACACGGGTAGTTACTATGTAAGTACGATCGGATAATTGGCCTCGTAAACAGTTCAAAACCAACATAACAAGCAGATGGATTACCAGAAAGCCCAAATAATAATTGACCATTAATTTCTGCAACGGTCGTAACACTTCCTGGACGCATAGCAATTTTATTAAACAAGACGTTTGCACCTAACGTTTCATAAATGGCAGGTAAAAAATCATAGTCACCAACAGATACACCACCAGTTGTGATTAAGATATCTACCTTATCAAGTGCCGCCAGAACTTGGCTATAGCACGTAGCCAAATCATCACTAAACTGTCCTAAATAAACGGGCTCCCCACCAGCACGCTTGATTTGCGCCATAATCATATATGCATTACTATTACGTATTTTTCCCGGTTCAAGGGCTTGACCCACCTCTAACAGTTCACTACCGGTTGCTATGACTCCTATTCTCGGCTTCCTGCTTACAGGGACTTCTTTGTACCCAAAGGTTGCAAGTAAAGCAACAATCCCTGGATTAATAAATGTTCCCTTCGACGCCAATACGGTCCCCTTCTTCGTGTCTTCTCCAGTAAACGAAATATTCTCGCCAGACTTCATCCGTCGTTTCAGCTGAAACATTGGCGCTCCCTCAACCACCAGTTCATGGGCCAATTCCAGCATCACAACAGCATCACAATCGTCAGGTACTTGTGCCCCGGTCATAATCCGAACAGCTTGTTTTTCCCCAACAGGTTCAGTAAAAACACTTCCTGCCCCAATTTCACCAATTACCTCAAATGTTATCGGATTATTTCTTGTAGCCTCTTCGGTATCCTTCGAGCGAACTGCAAATCCATCATATGGGGAACGGTCAAAAAAAGGCACATCATGGTCGGCAATTAAATTTCCCCCAAGAAAATGCCCATAGGAATCTTCAATTGCTACCAATTGAACACTTCCCGTTCGCTTAAAGTCCATGACACGCTTTAATGCATCTACTACTTGAATTGGTCTTCTTCTTTCTACCATATCTTCTGCCTCCTATCCCACTAGCTGATAATATACTGCTTTTGCCTTTTCAGCAGAATCGGTACCATGAATGAGTACACGACCATCTCGAAAAATAACAACTCGATAAGGCTGGTAATCTAGCGAAAGTAAGAATTCATTTTGTTTCACCGTTCCGATAGTTCGAAGACGTTCAGCCAATTCTACTAGATGTACCATTCTATTTGATCTAATTTGGACGGTATTTCTCCCACAAAGCACCTCTAATTTAGTTTGAGCCTCGTATGATAGATTCGGATAACTAGGATTTGCACCACAAGTCGGACAAGTATCCTTTTTTGCTCGCTTCATATCAATTGTTTGATACTGATTATGCCACAGATCAAAGGTAACGAGTTTCGTTCTTACCGCATCAACAGCCTCCACCAAAATCTTAAGCGCCTCTGCTTGCTGATGGGCAACAACCATTTGAACCGCTGGGGCAATAATTCCTACTGCGTCACACGTTGCACCAGATACAGGTGTTGCCTCCAAAATACATTGTAGGCAAGGTGTTTCGCCAGGTAAGATTGTATAACTCATCCCCGTACTTCCGACACAAGATCCAAAAATCCAGGGCACTTCATATTGATGAATTAGATCATTGGTAATGAATCGTATGTCAAAATTATCTGTTGCATCTAGGACAAGATCAGCTTCCTTTACTAAAGAAGCTAGATTTCTACTATTTCCGTCCATGACATAGGCGCTTATAGAAACAGACGAATTAATTTGCTGTAATCTCTCTTTAGCAGCAATTGCCTTTGGTAGTTGCTCCAAGTAATCTTGTTCCGTGAAAAGCTGCTGTCTTTGTAGATTGCTCGCTTCTACATAGTCTCGGTCCACTATGGTTAATTTACCAATACCAGCTCGAACTAAGCTCTCCGCATTAGCTGTTCCTAGCGCACCACAGCCTATCAAAAGAACATGTTTGTTTTTAATCTTTTCTTGACCATTTATTCCAATTGGCTGATATAGGCTTTGACGAGAATAACGATCATCACTCATTGTTTTTTCCTCACTATCCCTTTAAGTCTTTATCCTCCGATATAGGACATTTCGATCTTTTCCTTTTCCTTAGCGGATTCTTCTGTTCGTTCATCCGAATATCGATCGACACGTTGATTCCAGATTGAAGCAATTTGCTTTTCCAATTCCGCATCCGTAACGCCAGAACGGAGAAGCTCCTTGAAATCAAATCCTCCACTAGCAAAAAGACAGGTATATAGTTTTCCATCTGCAGCGATTCGTGCTCTTGTACACGTTGAACAAAACGATTCTGATACTGAGGTAATAAAGCCAACTTCCGTATTTGTTCCTTTGTAACGATAGCGTTTGGCGACCTCCCCAATATAGGCGGACTCAACTGCTTCTAGTTCAAAATGCTTGGATATTTCATCAAATAATTGCTTTTTCGTTATGACCTTTTGAAAGTTCCAGCCATTTGTTGTGCCCACATCCATAAATTCGATATAGCGAAGTGTTATTCCTTTGTCCTTAAAATATGTCGCCATCGGAAGTACTTCCTGTTCATTCATCCCTTTTTTTACAACCATATTTACTTTCACTTGTAAACCGACCTGTACTGCTTTTTCGATCCCCTTTAATACGCGTTCTGTACTAATTCCGCTATCATTAATCGATTGAAACAAGCTATTATCTAACGCATCCAGGCTGACATTAATGCGCTTAAGACCAGCAGTCTTTAAATCTGGTGCCATTTTTTCCAAAAGAGTAGCATTTGTGGTTAGTCCAATATCTTCTAACCCGTCAATTACCGATAGTCGCTGAATTAAATCCGGTAAGTCTCGTCGTAATAAAGGCTCACCACCGGTTAGGCGGATTTTTTTCACCCCAAGCTTAACAAAGGCTTTTGCAAGTCTTTCAATCTCTTCAAAGGTGAGTAAATGACTTTTCGGTAGAAATGGATAGTCCTTTCCAAAAATCTCTTTTGGCATACAATAGGTACAACGAAAATTACACCGATCCGTTACTGAAATTCTCAAATCCTGAAGTGGCCGACCAAATTTATCAGTAATCACCTGTATGCCTCCTTTTTATTTTGATAATGGGAGCTATACAACTATACAACAGCTCCCATCATTTCCAGTTAGGTTGTACTAGACTCGAAGTTTGCTTCTAGTATTCGTTGTGGATGTGTATACACATTCATCTTATTACCTCTCGCAAATCCGATAGTCGTGATACCTAAATCATGTGCTAGTTTAAGAGCCAAATCAGTCGGAGCAGATTTAGATAGTAAAATACCGACACCAATTTTAGCTATTTTCAATAACACTTCTGAAGAAATTCTTCCGCTAAATACGATTAATTTATCAGCTAACGGAATTTGTTCCTTTAAAATATTGCCAAACACTTTATCAAGCGCATTATGTCTACCAATATCCGTTCGAACGTCGAGCAACCCTTCCGTAGTTGCAAGTGCAGCATTGTGAACGCCACCAGTTCTTCTAAATTGATCCGAGCTCTCTTGAAGCTCCTTCATTAAGTGATAGCATTGTTCAACTGTAATGGTTAAGTTGCTCCGAACTGTTTTAGCGGTTTTCACATCGCTTTTAAAATAAAACTGTCTACTTTTTCCACAGCACGATCCGATGAATCGTTTGGAATGATCCTGTTGTGTAAGGTCTATTGCTTTCGTAAGCTCAACATATGCAAACCCTAACCTTGAATCAATCGAGAGATTTTTTATCTCTTTATATACTCGTATAATCCCCTCTGAGGCAAGAAATCCTATAATTAACTCTTCCAGATCAACTGGTGAACAGACCATTGTTGCAAATTCTTCGCCATTAATCATAATCGTAATCGGAAACTCTTCTGCGATTTCCTCTTCCACTATTAATGAATTAGCTCCTGTAAAACGAATAATTTCCCAGCCATTATTTTTTTGTTCATTCATGCGCGTCACCTTCTACTGTGGTTCCATTTCAAGCTCTTCAATACGTTTCTCAACATATTTTGTATCTTTATGGGCAAAATAGGTTTCTGCTTTTTCCACAATTACTGCTGTATTGTACTCTGGAATTCCGGCGAAGCTTTCGTACACACCCTTGGGAATAAGTGAATTTCCTTCTGGCCAATGGACCTCAATATTGCCCGCTAGAACCGGTACAAACTTCGCACGTCCAGTGAAGCTTCCATGCTGATTAAAGACAACGACGGCATCGCCTTCTTGAATACCCAGTTCTTTCCCATCTTCTGCATTCATTAATACATCATAACGATCGGCAGCATTAAACGGATCCTGTTCGTTATAAATCATCGAATTGAACTGCTTTCCACGTCTTGTTGTCACATAGAAATGTCCTTCTGGTTTGCGAAGCTCTGGTAATTCGACTGTTATTAAATTCCCTTTTCCATCTGGTGTTGGGCATACCCCATCCTCACAAAGCCATGCCCCGCCCCATTGAAATAATTCACCCTTCTTTTTCAAATGCTGGATACCATTATAATTCGGGGCTGTTTTTGCAATTTCTTCTCGAATCTCATACGCATCGTTAAAATCGATTAATGCTTGCTTTTCTGGGTGTACACGTTTTGCAAGGTCAACATAAATTTCCCATTCTGGTCGTGCCTCTTCAATTCGCGGCCCCTTTATTTCTGGTGAAAAATAAACCATTCTCTCGGTAGATGTTGAGGTACCTCCACCAGGCTGCTCATATCTAGTCATAGCTGGCAGCACAATGACCGCTTCCTTCGCGTCTAATAAGGTGGATGTATTTAGGATAATATCCTGATGAACACGAATATCGATATTTTCTAAGCTCCCTTTTACAAAGTCTGGATCTGGCATCGTTTCTAGGAAATTACCCCCAGACATATAGTAGAGTTTTAGTTTTCGTTCATGTTCTTCTGGTAATAAGGCATTTTCCAGTGTCACACCTACAATATCCCCTTGCCATTCCGGAATATCAAATCCCCAAATTGCTTCCACACGTTTACGATTCTTCTCATCCATTCCCCCACCAGGTAATGAAAATGGATCTGCACCCATTTCAGAGGAACCTTGAACACCAGAATGTCCACGAATCGGCATTAATCCACAGTGCTCTCTACCAAGAAACCCTTGCAATAATGCAAGATTGGCCACTTGTGATATATTATCCGTTCCAAAGCGATGCTGTGTCAGTCCCATTGACCATACAAATACAGCAGAGTTAGATTTTGCTAATAATAGCGCTAATTCCAGCATTCGTTCTTTTGAAATACCCGATGATTGCTCTAATTGCTCCCAGGTGAATGAAGTAGCCTTCTCCTTTAATGCCTCTAAGCCATTGACATGCTCTTTGATAAATTCATGATCCAGTGCAGATCCTGGCTCCTGTTCTTCCATTTCAAACCAATGCTTGATAATTCCATGCATAAAGGCAATATCGCCACCGATATTAACTTGATAGAAATCATCCGCAATCTTTGTTCCAAATAATGCAGACTCTGGTATAGATGGTACCCAGTAGCTATCCATCGCTGGCTCATGGTATGGATTGATTACAATAATCTTGGTACCTTTCCGTTTTGCTGCATACATATACTTTGTTGAGACTGGCTGATTATTAGCTGCGACAGAACCCCAGAATACGAGCACATCTGTCCCAATCCAATCCTTATAATTACAAGTAGACGCACCAACACCTACCGAACGGCTTAATGCGGTCTTTGATGGAGAATGGCAAATACGGGAAGCATTATCTACATTGTTTACCCCTAGGAACCGCGCAACTTTTCCTAATGTGTAGTAAGTTTCATTTGTAATGCCTCGTGAGGTTGTATAAAAGGCAGTTTGCTTCGGCTCTGTGGATTTTATTTTTGCTGCGATTGTATTAAGGGCATCGTCCCACGTAATACGTGTAAATCGACGGTCACCAGGTTTTCGCATCATTGGATATGGAATTCTTCCTAGTTTTCTAAGCTCGGTACTATTCATTTTTCGTAACTCATCTATATCTCTATGCAGGATTTCCTCGTCAATGGCACTCATTGTATTTAGCCGTAATACGTTTAATCGAGTTGTACAAACATGTGGACCTTTTAAAGTTTGATCTTGTAGACCGGCAACTCCAAGTGCGCAACCATCACAAACTCCTTGTGTCAATATTCGAGTGGCATATGGTAGATTATCCTTGTTTTCCCACACCACTTTCATTGTATCTCGGATATGATGTGGCTTTACTTTCCCTAATCCAAATGGAACCTTACTCACCCATAATGCTGGATCTGGTTTCTTCGATATTTTAATAGGACCAGTATGCTTTGTGTTTCCCAACACATATCCCTCCCTAAAAAGTAATATGCTATGAAGGGTCTAGCTCAACCGTAGTGAGTAGACCCTATTTATCTAATTACTTATTCAGCTTCCTGTGTTGCTGCAGTAGCATGTTGCACTGCTACTTTGTCCTGTTGCCCTCGTAAGCGTTTAATATCAACTCGGATCCAAAGGGAGATTCCAAGTGCAATTACAAACATGACAGTGAATATGGTCATCGTTAAGGTATAGCTATTCGTATTGTCATAAATCAGTGATAGTAGAATTGGACCGACAACCCCCGCCATCGCCCATGCCGTTAATATATAGCCATGGATGGCTCCTAGCTGTTTTGTTCCAAATAAATCGCCGATATACGCCGGGATAGAAGCAAATCCTCCGCCATAACATGTAAGGATAGCGAACAATAATATCTGGAATAAAATCGCGTTAGATGTAAATGGAAGTAACCCAAAAGCGATTACTTGGATGACAAAGAATGCAGTGTAGACATTAGGGCGACCAATAAAATCACTTAACGAAGCCCAACCGATTCTTCCTCCACCATTGAATAAACCTAAAAGACCTACCATTGCCGCTGCAGCGACTGCTGTCATTCCTGTAATTTCCTGTGCCATTGGGGAAGCAACAGCTAGTATCGCGATACCACAGGTTACATTAATAAATAACATAAACCATAGCATCCAGAATCTTCTTGTTTTAACCGCTTCATTTGCAGTAAGCTGTGACAAGTCAGGTTTGATTTTCGTCTTGCCGGATTCTTGTTTTTCAATAAATCCTTTTGGCGCCCAGCCTTCTGGAGGTGGTGCCAAATATTGGGCAGAGGCCGTCATCACGACAAAATAAATGGTTCCAAGAATGAAGAATGTATTAGCTATTCCTACCGAAGTAATTAATGCTTCAATTGCTGGGCCACTAATCATCGCAGCAAAACCAAATCCCATAATAGCAAGTCCAGTTGCTAAACCACGACGATCTGGGAACCATTTCACTAAGGTAGAGACTGGCGCTATGTATCCTATCCCTAAACCGATACCACCAATGATTCCGTAAAATAGGTATAACAAAAATAATGATTCCATCACGGTTGCGAGTCCTGATCCAGCTACCCCTACTCCAAAAAACAGTGCAGCGAGCATTCCTGATTTTCTAGGACCTCCCTTTTCCACAAATCGTCCCATAAATGCAGCCGAAAATCCTAAGAAGAAAATGGCAATACTAAATGCCGTCGACACTTGTGTCTGTGTCCATCCATATCGTTCAATCATTGGATTTGTAAATACGCTCCATGCATATGCTGAACCAATGGATAGGTGAATACCTACTGCTGAAGCAGCTATTAACCACCTATTTTTTACCTTCTCCATAACTAAATCCTCCTTTAAAGATATATTCAAGTCCTCCAGTTTTATTTGAAAAACTAGTCAGACTAATAAAAGAAAAAAACAAACTATAAATCTCTAAGAAAGAAGACATGTAGTGTAGTTGTATGGACTTCTAAAAATAACAAATTACTATATCAAGTTTACGAATGTATCCAATAAAGTAGACTAGTAGTTTATTATCAATATTCAATTCCTTATTTTCCCTAAATTCTGTCTTTTATCGTAACATGGAATCGGTTACATTTCAAACTATAAAACTTACAACTCCGTATCAAAAATTAAAAGCCCTGCACATGATTGTACAAAGCTTTAGGCATTATGTATTCGAATTACAGTGGGCTATCAATAAAAAACGTCAAGACTTGAGCTCCCTTGTTGTCAACAGGGATAAACAAATGAGGCTTAGATCCTTGGAAGCATGCACTATCACCTTTTTCAAGCAAATACTTTTTTCCATCGTAAGCTAAATAGATAGAGCCTTCTAATATATAGATAAACTCATCTTGTGAATGTGTGTAGGATTCCTCACGCATATTTAAGTTTTTTGGAGTGACATGAACAATAGTTGGTTCTATACCAGTTAAGCTAGAGCGATTGGCGAGCAGTTCATAGGAGTAGCCCATGTTTTCATCGCCTATTTTTGCTGTTCTTCTTTCTTTTGGCAATAGTACGAGATCCTGCTCAACTCGTTCCTCTAACAGCCATGCTAGCGGAACCTCAAGCGTTTCACTAATCTTGGAAAGAGTAGCAATCGCTGAAGCAGATTGTCCATTTTCTATTTTCGATAGCATACTTTTAGAAATCCCTGAAGCATCTGCGACCTGCTGCTGTGTTAACTTTTTTCGCAGGCGAATTTCTTTAATCTTTGTTCCGATGTTTTCCAGATTAATTGTTGTTCTCTCCCCTCATGTTGAGGTCATTTGTATCTTTTATAATAGATGAGACGGTAGAAAACCGTCAAGATGAGAGATTCTCTTCTTAGTTGAACATCAGACATTAACTTTCTGGTTTATTTAAATAATATTTCGAAAACAGCATTAATATCTGGGATATTTTGGTATAATGTATTAAATGTCTACTGAGTAGCCCAGCCAGCACCAGTTATTGAAGAAGGTGGACATGTTATGTTTAAATCACATCAAGTTCCTCTCTTTAGCTGGATATAGATTTTATTCATTCGCATCATTTTATAACTAATAAAACGAGTGTAATTATAATACAGAAGTCTCAAGCAATTCAGTCCATCGATGAAAGGGTGTTTCTTTGCGAAAGTTATTAATTTTAATTGGTTGTTCTGTTGGTATTCTATTTTTACTCGCTGCTTGCGAAAACAGAGAAGAATCCGAGATACAGCTTGGAAAGAAATTTATTAATGAGCTATACAATGTTAATGAGGAAAGTATTGCTCCTAAATGAACTGAGCGTTGGACAACTCAATGTCTTCCAAGATAAATTTTCGACTTATTTCACAGAAAAGGAATTTGAAAACCTAGCAAACAAAAGATTCTTCTTAGTACCACTAGAGGCTGCAAGCAAACAAAACAGTAAAATTTCTGTAGAAAATATCGTATTCAAAAAAGGCAATGATGATCAAGACTTTGAGCTCTCCTTCACCTTGATATTTACGGATGAAAATGGAAACCAAACAGAAGAGATGAAAATCAAGGGGCAGATGTCAGTTGTAAATACGGAAAATGGGTTAAAAATTGACCGATACTATGACGGAGAGACACTAATGAGCTTGATATATAAATAAGCTATTAATAAGAAAAATAGCGGGTAATACCATCTGTCGATGACTTTACCCACTAATCTCAGTTTGTCTTTACAATTACTATGCTGTTCCTTCTACATATGCTAATGATCTACTTGGTAGTTTTTTTCCGAGCTTATTTTGAATAAAAATAGATGCATCTTGAATTTTCTTGTCTTGGATACCAGTTTTTATTCCCAAGCCATGTAAGAGATATAGAACATCGTTGGTTGCTACATTTCCAGCAGCTCCAGGTGCATAAGGGCAACCACCTAAACCACCAATCGACGTATCAAACCGTGTGATTCCATAATTTAGTGAAGTCATAATATTGGCAATCGCCATTCCTCTCGTATCATGAAAATGCATGATGATTTTTTCTTTTGGGAAGCGGGTAATAATAGCATCCAACAGCATTTCAACTTGAGATGGTACAGCGGATCCGATCGTATCCCCAAGTGAAATATCATCTACGCCATAGGCAATTAATTGATTCAAAACACGCATGACCTGATCTGGTGCAATCCGACCTTCATAAGGACAATCAAATACAGTGGAAACATATCCCGTTACCCTTTTGCCCTCTTGCTTTGCCGCTTCAATTACTTCCTTTAATACTGGATATGTTCCAGAAATTGATTTATTAATATTCTTCAGATTATGTGTTTCACTTGCAGACATGAAAACCGATGCACCATCAATTCCTGCCTCCAGTGCATTCTCTAACCCCTTCATATTAGGAACGAGTGCCGAGTAACGCACTGCTGGATTCCGTGTGATTCGTTTGCCTACTTCTTTTGCGTCTTTAAGCGCTGGTATCCATTTTGGATTTACAAAGGATGAATACTCGATTTCTTGCACGCCAGAATTAGAGAGCATATCAATCCATGCAACCTTGTCATCGGTCGAAATAAAAGCCTTCTCATTTTGTAATCCGTCACGTGGTCCAACTTCTTTCAACTGTACAAACCCTGGCCAGTTTCCCATCTTCTTACCTCCTTCACGTTACTTTCTTTACTAGAAAACATGAACGAAAATATATTCTTGAATCCGAGACATGAAGCATAAAGTCTTGTGCACGATCAATCCATAATAAATTTAATAAGAACCGGTCGAAGTAAAGCTCCATTAAAGTGTATTCAATCTTGTATCATTATATTCAACTTTGTTGAATTAAGTGTATCGAAGGGACTAATATCTGTCAAACTATTTTTAATTTTATTGTATGTTAGCAAGACAGATGCGAAACGGCAAACCACACGGACTAATTTTTCCGTCCTAATTGGACAAGTCACGCATATAATAGGTGGGAAATGGGTTTCGGAGGAGATAAGAAATGTTTTCAATCTTAGAAAAGGCAATTTTTGGTATGGCATTATTCCGACTTATCTCAGGCTGTATTGAGCTATTCGCTGCCTATTTAATGGTTAGAGTTAACGATATTGAAAAAGCATTAATCATTAATTCCACACTTGCCTTTATCGGACCAATCATATTAATTATCACCACGACAATAGGAGTCATTGGCATAGCGGACAAACTATCCATCGGTAAATTAATTTGGATTATCCTCGGAGTATCATTTATTTTATATGGCGTTAGGAGTGACTAAAAAAACACCTATCAAATTAACATACAATTTGATAGGTGTTTTTTCGTTAGTATTTAACTATTCTCCAGTTTCAGCAAATCGTTTTATACGCTCGCCAATCTCATCACGAACACGCTGGAATACTTGCCATTTCGTTTCATCTGTTCCCTCTGCTTTTGCTGGGTCATCAAATCCCCAATGCTCCCGCTTCACATGAGGAGGTGTTACTGGACATTTGTCTTTTGCATCTCCACATAGTGTGATTGCCATTTCAGCATTAATTAACACGTTTGAATCAATAATATCTGAGGTTTGATTAGAAATATCAATTCCTACTTCTTTCATCGCTTTTACTGCATTTGGATTTAAACCGTGTGCTTCAATACCAGCACTCTTTACTTCCCATTCGTCTCCTAGATAATGTTTTGCCCAACCTTCTGCTATCTGACTACGGCATGAATTACCTGTACATAAAAAATAAATTGTCTTTTTAGTCATGTGTATGCTCCTTTTCTAAAACAGTATTAATGATAGGTATAACCCAAGTAATGTTACAAATAAGATTGGAATCGTTAGTATGATTCCAGTTTTAAAATAAGTACCCCATGAGATTTTCACACCTTTTTGTGATAACACATGAAGCCATAGTAATGTAGCTAAAGAACCAATTGGCGTAATCTTCGGCCCTAAATCTGATCCAATAACATTAGCATATACAAGTGCTTCCTTTACTACACCTGACGTATTCGTCTCGGAAATGGCAATGGCATCAATCATAACTGTCGGCATATTATTCATAATCGAGGACAGGATTGCCGCAAGAAATCCCATGACAATAGTTGCAACAAATAATCCCTGTTCAGCAGCATATTGAATGAAGCTAGCTAACAAGTCGGTTAACCCCGCATTTCGCAGCCCAAACACAACTACATACATACCAATCGAGAAAAATACGATATTCCACGGTGCACCTTTTATTACTGCTCTTGTATTAACAGCTTTGCTCTGCCTTGCCATGATAACAAAGAATATCGCAATAATCCCTGCAACAATAGACACAGGAACGTTAATAAACTCACTCACAAAATAGCCAATCACAAGAATTCCCAATACATACCAAGAAATGTGGAACATTTTTTTATCAAGAATTGCATCCTTTGGTAGTTTCAATTGGGAGAGCTCATATTTTCTCGGAATACTCTTCCGGAAATAAAACAGCAAGACTCCAATAGTTGCAACAATGGAAAATAGATTCGGTATGATCATACGTAATGCATAATCCACAAAACCGATATTAAAAAAGTCAGCAGATACGATATTTACTAGGTTACTGACAACAAGCGGTAGTGAGGTTGTATCTGCAATAAAACCACTCGCCATAATAAATGGAAAGACCATTTTTTCTTGGAAATTTAAGTTTCGAACCATGGCAAGAACAATTGGGGTTAAAATTAAAGCAGCTCCATCATTCGCAAAAAATGCGGCAACAACTGCCCCCAAGATACTAACATAAACGAACATTTTTATTCCATTTCCTTTTGCGGCGCTTGCCATATGTAGGGCAGCCCATTCAAAGAAACCAATTTCATCTAGAATAAGGGAGATCAGTATAATTGCTATAAAAGCAAATGTAGCATTCCAAACAATACCTGTAACCTCAACAACATCATCTAATGAGACTACCCCAACAAGTAAAGCAATGATTGCTCCACCAACTGCTGACCATCCAATCGATAACCCTTTTGGTTGCCAAATTACGAGGATTAACGTAGCTAAGAAGATTATGGACGCTAGTATAACCATCACTGTTGACAAAAAATATTCCTCCTCCAACTAACAACACATAATGCGTTTTCCGTTTTTATTCAATTCTTCTATTCTATGATTTTGGCTAGGTAATTGGGTAAGAATTGGTAGGATAAAATCATAGGTTGGATTGTCTTTATTAATAGAATAAAAAATCCACTGACCACGTCTCTCTTCCTTCACTAGCCCAACATCTCTTAATTTACGTAAATGCTGGCTTATTGCCGGTTGACTCATGTTAAATATCTCGACAAACTCACAGACACAGCAATCATTTTCATCTAGGATTTTCATCATCACCAATCTGGTCTTATCCCCAAGGAGTTTCAAGACCAACGAAGCTTGACTAATATCCTCCATCGTTCTAATCATCCCCACACCTCCCATTCATCACCATATAACTATATAACAATTTACTTATATACTCAATAAATATACACACACTTATACAAAGCCCCCAAGAATATAGTATAATAAGATGCTAAGTGGTGCCTGGCACCACCCGAATTTTGTCGGATAATATTTATTTACCAAAAATGATAAAGGGGCGTTAGCCGATGTAAGTAAGATCCCCATTATACAATTTATTCATTCTAAAGGTTTCATATAGAAAGGGATTTACAAATGACTATAAAAGAAGAAGTAGCAAAACGAAAAACGTTTGCCATCATCTCTCACCCGGATGCTGGTAAAACAACATTGACCGAAAAATTATTATTATACGGAAATCTTATCCGTTCTGCAGGTACCGTAAAGGGTAAGAAATCCGGTAAATTCGCAACATCTGATTGGATGGAAATTGAAAAGCAACGCGGAATTTCCGTTACATCTAGCGTGATGAATTTCCCATATAAAGACTTTCAAGTAAACATTTTGGATACACCAGGACACGAGGACTTCAGTGAAGACACGTATCGAACACTTACTGCGGTTGATAGTGTAGTCATGATTATTGATGCTGTAAAAGGGATTGAAGCACAAACGATAAAATTATTTAAAGTTTGTCGCATGCGTGGTATTCCTATTTTTACGTTCATCAATAAATTGGACCGCGAAGGAAAAGAACCACTTGAACTGCTTGAGGAAATTGAGGAAGTGCTAGAAATCGAAACATATCCAATGAACTGGCCAGTAGGAATGGGGAAACGTTTCCTCGGAATATTCGATCGTCATAACGAGAAATTTATTAAGTTTAACGGGAATGAAGATGAAACACACATTCCTTATAGCGAATTGGATAATCCGGATTATCACGATATGGTATCAAAAGTCGAGTTTGAGTCTGCTCGTGATGAACTGGAATTATTGGATGAAGCTGGAGATCAATTTTCAATTGAAGAAGTTTTAAAAGGAGAACAAACACCAGTATTTTTCGGAAGTGCATTGGCTCCTTTTGGTGTCCATGATTTCTTTGATACCTTTATTTCCCTTGCGCCAGCACCGCAGCCTCGTAAGTCAACTGAGGGCATTGTGGAACCAGATAATCAGGATTTCTCTGGATTTATCTTTAAAATCCAAGCAAATATGAATCCTGCTCACCGAGATAGAATTGCTTTTGTCCGCATTTGCTCCGGAAAATTCGAACGTGGAATGAGTGTAAAACTTTCTCGTACAGGAAAAGTATTTAAATTATCACAGTCCCAACAAATCGTTGCCTCATCTCGAGATACCATTGATGAAGCATATGCTGGCGATATAATTGGAATATATGATCCAAACGCCTACCAAATCGGGGATACATTATTGGAAGGAAAAGCTAGCTTTGAATTTGATGAGCTGCCAAAATTCCCACCAGAGGTATTCAAAAAAGTAATGGCGAAGAACGTTATGAAATCAAAACAATTTAAAAAGGGAATCGAACAGCTTGTTCAAGAAGGTGCGATTCAACTATTTAAAGATAAACGAACGGAATCCTACATTTTAGGTGCTGTTGGAGAACTTCAATATGAAGTATTTAAATACCGTATGGAAAATGAATATAATGTTGAAGTAATGTTTGAAACAGTTGGAGAACGTATTCCACGCTGGCTAAAAGCCGAACAGGTTAAAGAGTCCATGTTTGACGATCGTAATTTACTCGTTCGAGATCGGGATGACAATTATCTAGTTCTCTTCCGTAATGAGTTTGCGTTGAATTGGTTCAAGGATAACCATAAGGACATTGAGTTGATTGATTTATTTGAAGTAAATTCGTATGATCAGGTGAAATAGCAACTAGAGCTTAAGTCGATTTACATCTGGCTTAAGCTCTAGTTTTTTTCTCTTGAATAAAGCTTATAAAAATGACACTGTGTACCATACTTTTATATTATCTGGTGTTTTCAATCACTTGAATCCAATGCCATCTTCCAACGCTCAGAAAACTCCTTTACAGTCGAAAATCGTTTACTTTTATCCTCTTGTACTGCCTTAATTGCCACATCGTATAATTCCTTCGATGCCTGCCACTTTTCCAGTGATCGATCCAATTCTCCCCCTAAAAGGCAAAAAGCAGTGGCACCCATTCGAAAGACGTTTGTCCGCTCATCAATCTCTGCTCCTAATTGGAACTCCTCTGGGGACATAAAGCGCGAGGATCCCCAAAGTCTGCCCATCGTATTTTGAAATGGCTTCTTTTGATACAAATCAATATCACATATTCTAGATTGGTTATTTACAAAATCGTAAAGGATACTCCCATCATAAAAATCAACCGCTATAAAATCCTTTTCTTCAACCAATACATGGAATTCAATAATCTGATTAAATGATTCTATACGATTCTTTATTGGTAACTGGCGAAAGCGATAAAACGGAGAATCTGGATGGTGATATTTTAGTGGCGGAGGAAATTTCCAATGCGGGTGTAATCCTTCCCCTTCAAACCAATCAAACACTAATGCATATCCCTTATCTGTCTCAAAATGATCTACTAAATTTACTAAAATCGGGTGTCTCATTCCCACATACAACCGAATAGACCGTTTTAAATTTTCAACCGCAGCCTCTGGTTCAACAGAAGCGTTCAATGTTTTCGCACCTGCGTACTTTACGAAATATTTGGTACCATTTTTTTCTACGCCAAAGCTAATATTACCAGAGTCCTGTTCATCGAAAACACAAAATACATTTCCAAAACGATTCATCCAATCAAAATCATGGTTCTCTGTTAATTCAAATGATACATTATTAATTCTAAACTTCTTACCCATCCGATACCTCTACTTTTTCCTTATGTTAAATTACTAAATATAAACTATCTCTCTTTCTTTTTAGACATCCCCATATAAACTAAAGTGCTTATCAAAAAGCCCATTCCTAGACCGATAAAAAGTCCAGCCCCAACATTCCCTAGCGCCTTACCGATGCCTAGACCAATAAATAGCCCCGCAGGGATAAACAAATTATTTTTATTATCCACCGACAATCCCCCATTCCTCTCCATATTTGCCTATAGTTACTACTATTCTACCATTATATTCCCGGCCATTCTTTGAAATTATTAATCCTTATGGTATGGTCACTTAATGGATAGATAAAAGTAGAAATACACACTGAAATCCATCTCCGGAAATCAGTGTGCACCTTTTCTACCTTCCTTACTTACTAACCTTCTCAACCTCTGCGCTACTCGTTACCTTTAAATCCTTAACGGAATTAACTAAGCCTTCAAAGCCATCAATATGACATTCTATTGAATCACCTTCAGCGATTGGAACCGCTCCTGGAGTACCGGTAGAGATAATATCACCTGGTTTTAATGTCATTACCTTTGAATGGAAAGAAACTAATTCCCACGGTTTAAATGTCATATTCTCCACGACGTTTTTCCGGTGAATGCTTCCATTGATTACGGTCGATACATTAAGCTTTTGTACATCCTCTACTTCATCGACCGTTACCAATTGTGGTCCAAAGCTAAAAAAAGTATCAAAGCTTTTAGAGCGAGTTAAATAGCGAGGATTTTTTTCCAAAATATCCTCTGCTGTCATATCAATAATCGTCGTAAATCCTGCGATGACATTGGGCACATCTTCTATCTCCACATTCTTACATTCCTTCCCAATAATAACACCAAGCTCTGCTTCTGCAGTGGTTCGATGGGATTGAAGAGGTACTTCAATCGTATCACCATACCCAATAATTGCCGTATCAGGTTTCATAAAGCTTGCTGGTTCTGTATTCGGTGCAACTTCATTTAAATCAGAGGCATGGTCAACATAGTTTAAACCAATTCCCCAGATTTTGCTTGGATGGCGATAAAGCGGACGGTATTCCACCACTTCTGGAGCTAATAGATCGGCTCCTGCTTCCTGTAACATATAATCGCCTTTTTCCTGAACAAAATGCTTTAATTCATCTAATTTTTGTCGTGTAATAATATCAAATAGTTCTGTCGGCCAAGTTTGTTCAAACAACGCATTTATTTTTTCTATCGGTAATAAACCTTCCTCCAGAACTAATGCGGCTTGCTCTCTTCCATCATGAAAAATAGTTGCTAAACGCATGCTCCCTCTCTCCTTTTATGTATTTGTAGATAATTTATATGCTAATTCCTGTTGATGGTAATCAAACTCAAATCGCTGAATCACCTCATAGTCAATGGACTCATCTATTTTCTCTAAAGCAGTTTCTGAAACAATTAAGCGATTCAAATGTAATGTATTGGCAATTTGAACAAGACACGCCTTTTCCCTATTAAAATCAGGCCCAAGACTAACAAACGCTTGTTCAATCGCGTCCTGTTCTGTTGGATAAATAAACGGAAACATTGCTCTTCTTAAAAAAGTACTCGTAATGCAATTCATATAGGTCGCTTGCCTATCTACCTTGTTGAATAATTTTTCTGTGGTAAAATCAGCCAAGCCAACACCTTGTGCATTTCCATGCGATGCTGCCACTAAATCCAACACTGCAATTCGTTTAATAGCAGGTGTTTTCGGCTCTGGAACGCCATCAATACGCCACCGGCCAATAATGTTTGGGTCCATTCCTGTTCCACTGAAACTTTTTCCCATCTCCTCTACAATTAATACATCTATTTCTTTCACTGGAAGGGAGGGCATTCGTTTCTTGGATTGTTCTAATAACAGTGCTTCCTCAACGAACCAATTTTCAATCGAAACTCCTTTTATAATTGCTGTCTCGTCGTAACTATTTTCAACAATCGCAAGTCCCATACAAATAGGTGAATGCTCTACGGCATATTTCGTACCCTCAGTAATATTGAATTCCATGTTTTCAGCGCCTTGACTATGGACAAAGCTCGCACCCTTTTGTTTTCCCAAGCCAATCATGACCATCTTACTTAAACCGCTTTCAATTTTCCCGCGAAAAGCAGTGTGTGACTTAACACGATTGATCACAAGTATGGCATCTGCTTCATAGGCATGTTTATCCATATATACAGGCAACTGATCATGTATAATACCGAGTTGCACGACTTCCATAGATGAAAGAATCGGTACTTGTAATGCCTCTTCTGTTATTCCAAGATGTTTCAGCACCTCAACTTGCCCAGCTGCAGTAGCACCTCCATGACTTCCCATGGACGGGACGATAAAAGGACTCAGTTGTTTCTGTTTAAGGAAATTTATTACTTCCTGAAGTATCGTAACAATATTCGTTATTCCTCTACTTCCTGCTGTTATTGCTACTCGTGAATTTGGAGGTAGTGCGTATAGTTTCTTATTTTGCCCGAGTTCATTCCAAACAGTTTGCTTAATGTCCACTACTTTTTCATCGCTAAACTTTTGTTCAATTTCGTAAACAAACACTATGTCCCTCCTCTCGAGCAGAACTTCAAATATCAGTATACAATATATTTTCTAAATATTCATTACAAATACAAAAAAATGCACACAGCCCTAACTTGTGTGCATTTCAATATCGTATCATTCTTACTAATAAATCCGCTTCGCTCCAACATAGTATTTTGCCCAGTAACTGTTATCCATCGTATAAATTGCAATTCCCTTGGAACTAGTGGCTGAAATCCACTGATTATCACCAATATAAAATCCAACATGTGTAATGGAGCCATTCGTATTTTGAGAATAAAATACTAAATCACCTGGTTGTAGGTTTGCTGTTGATATGGCTTTACCTTGTGTATAGAGCCCTGCTGAAGTATTTCTAGCCATATTGACACCATGCTTATTAAACATATAATACACAAACCCTGAGCAATCAAAGCCTGAGGGTGTTGTTCCACCCCATAGATACGGGACGCCAATATAACTTCGTGTATCTTTTATAAGACTTTGTTTAACGACAGCGTGCTCAATCGCCGTTGTTGTGGCCGCATCTATTTTTCCGGTTACACCAAGTCCATAGTCTGATTGAAAGTTTTTAATTGCAGTGGTTGTCGGAGCATCGTAGTTACCAGTCATCGTTGGAACAGCATAATATCCTAATGTTTGTAAACTACGTTGGACTGTTTGCAGTGAGGTATCAACCTTTTGATTCGATTCCGAATTCCCTGCTGCAGACCCATTTGGAATTTTTAGCACCTGACCAACTGAGATCGTATTATTCGTCAACTGGTTACTTACTTTTAATTGATCTACTGTTATCTGATACCGATTTGCAATACTGTATAAGGTATCACCAGCAGAAACCGTATGACTAGTGGCAGCGGTCCCTCCTTCTGCTGGGGTTACTACTGGTGCTAAAACACCAGATTCTTGTTTTGGGATAACCAGTATCTGTCCTACGCTTAGATTATCCGTATCTAAATTATTTGAGCTTCGAATCGCATCGACACTAACTTCATATCGCTTTGCAATTGCCCACAAACTATCACCAGCAACAACCTTATATTGAATATTAGCTGTTGAGGGAATCGTTGTAACTGTATTATCAGGTGTAGTGCTTCCTGCTGGTATCGTTAATTTTTGCCCGATACGTAATGTGTCAGATGTTAAGTTATTGATCGTCTTAAGTGCACTTACCGTAACCTGATAACGATTTGCAATCGCCCATAGACTGTCACCAGTTGCTACTGTATAGGTGGACTGTACTTGTTCGGCAGTTGAATCACCTGTTGGTTGACCACTAATTAGTTTAGGAATGGTTAGAATTTGTCCAACATAAACGACATCTGACGTCATATTATTAGCAGCTTTGATTGCATCCACAGTTATCCCATATTGTCTAGCGAGAACGGATAAATAATCCCCTTTTCCTATCGTATGAAAGGCTTGTGGGATTATAAGCTTTTGATTAATCGTTAACGTATTAGAAGTTAAAAAGTTCGCTTGTCTTACATTATCAACTGAAGTATTAAATTTATTAGCGATGCCCCAAAGCGTATCACCTGAATTAACTTGGTAATAAATCGAATTAGACTGTACCATTTGTGAGGTTGGCGAACTAGTTGCTTCCGCAGCCTCTACAGCTGTTACATCCCCTATTAATGGAATCGATGTGATTGCTAAACCACCGATTATGACTTTTACTGTAGTTACCCGTATTTTTGGGTAGTTTTCCTTTACTAAATGCTTTACCGAAGTAAGAAATTCACGCTTACCCTTAGGGTTATCTCCTAATTCACTAGAAAATTCCTCTGTTTGGTCATCTAAATATACGATAAGTTCATAAGCATCACTAGTTGCAATCTGCTTAAGCTCATGCTTAAAATACTGATCCAAAATCCACTACACCTCCAAAAGAATATATCCCTAGTTTCCATAAAACCTCCCAAAAGTATGCAATAGGGTGCCTGGCACCACCCGATTTTTGTCGAATCATTTAGTTCGGTTAAAGTTTTACGGTCAGGTAATACTAGCAAATGGAGGTGTCTTAATGGAAAAGGATTACCGAGAATATCGTACCGGACAAGGTGTCCCTAAGTCAGGTTCCTATATCTGCCAATCCGGTGCAAAGGCGAATATGAACAAGGACGATAAATTTCCAGTTTGCCCTGATAGTGGACAAGATACTTACTGGCAGCATGACACCGAATAATGAAAAAAACTTTGTCCCGCTTACAGGACAAAGTTTTTCGTGTCTTTATTGAAGTTGTATTTATATAATCAAATCGTTGCAACGAAATGCAAAAACACATCTGTTCCTTCTAAAAATAGTTTCTTTTCGTTCATACCTACTTCTCTAGCTACTGCTCATTTCTTGTCCAAACAATTCCGGAATATATGTGATAATACCATATTTCACTCGAAAATAAGTCGGAAAATAATAGTACTTAACTAGTGGCAGATTGTTTTCGACAAAATTCGGGTGGTGACAGGCACCCTACCTTAAATATGGTGATATGGTATCTAGGATGTTTTGTAGGTTTTGTGCTTGTTTGGTGTACATTTGCTTTGCTTCTTGATTTTCGGTTTGTAAGGCAAAGCTTTCGAGGTCTGCCTGTATTTTTTTCAAGCTTGCAGCTAATAATGGGCGCTGTTGAACCTTTTCTCGCTTTAAATTATCTTGGTATAAATCAGCATACACATTACCTTTTGAATCAATTTGAGCTAAAAATACATCTTGGAAATCACCAGCACCCTGCACTTGGATTTCCGCTAATAGCCACTCTTTGGTGTAGCCTAGCTTTTTCAAACTATTTTTCATCACTTGTCCATCTGAAATTACAATAGCCGGACCATGATCGCGTTCAATTGGAATCCCTAAAATTCTTGAAGTAACCGGCTGCTCCTCGGATTTTTTTAATATACTTAGTTCTCCATTTGTTTCAAATATTGCCATCTCCACATCCTCAACATTAAAGACA
This sequence comes from Ornithinibacillus contaminans, assembly GCF_001038425.2. Lineage (GTDB taxonomy): Bacteria > Bacillota > Bacilli > Bacillales > Amphibacillaceae > Ornithinibacillus > Ornithinibacillus contaminans. The sequence goes on along the minus strand of NZ_LDPV02000046.1, from coordinate 107,915 downwards.
CCCTTCTCTCGTAATAACAGCATTAATTCTTTTACTGCGAGCTGATTTTTCTTTAAGTTTTTCTCCAATATTTTTCCTTTTTCAATCACCATATCTGACTTTCCATCTGTCAGCTGTAAAATTGTTCTCGATTTTAATCCTAGATACCCTAAAATTATCGGAAATAATCCCCACACTAGAAGTGCCATCAAGCCATTGGTAATCTTAATATTTTGATCAACAGCCATACTGGCAGCAACTGAACCAATCGTAATCCCCACACAATAGTCAAAAAATGTGAGATGCGATATTTGCTTTTTCCCCATTATACGAGCCATGACTAATAATAAAATAAAAGCAATTACAGACCGAATGATTGTTATTGCATATTCGGGCAATTCTTATCCCTCCACTACATTTAAGGTGTAAAAATATGTAAGCTTTTTATAGTATTGGATAATCTAGAAATATAATTCAAGCTATGGAGGAATCCTATGGATAAAAAAATAATGGTTCTAGTTACAATCACGTTCCTTTTCTTAACCGGGTGCACTGGTTTAGTTGGCGGTAAAGAATTCTTCGAAAAAATCAACTCATTAGAAAGCACGTTATCTTATGAGGATTGGAAAACAGCGCAATCTGAAGTGGACGCATTAGATCATGTTTACCATGAGAAAGTGTGGAAGCTACAATTGCTTGGAGACGAGAGCGAATATGAGGGAATGTTTCAGAGCTTGGAAAGACTAAAAGCAGCTATTGATCAGCAGGACGCTACACAAGCCTTAGTTGAGCTAGCCACTATCAGAGGCATACTGGAAGGCATTTATTCATTGTAATTTCATTCGACAAATTTCGGGTGGTGACAGGCACCCCCCTTTACTTTTTTTTATTATTTGTTTATAGTAGTGCTGTAACATAATTGCATATTCGTGAACACTAGGGGAGCTGCGTGACGCGGCTGAGAAGGCTTGGCCTGACCCTTATTACCCGATCTGGATAATACTAGCGTGGGGAAGTGTAGTTCGTTGTGTGTATTTAATTAGTCAATTCGTATTTCCTTACATACAGCCGTAAACTGCATTCCATCGGGGTGCAGTTTTTTTTGTTACAAAAAAATTTAGGAGGAGTTCTTATGAACACAGCTTGTGGAACTAGTAGAATCGTAGGTTGTCAGTTTACCCTTTTACCAATGAGTGATGATTTTGTAGACATCATTCTATCAACACTTAATACGGTAAATACATCAAAGGTTTGGAAGGATACAGATGACGTCAGTACTTGTATTCGTGGGAAAATGGTCCATGTATTTGACGTCACAAAAGCGATATTCTTACATGCAGCAAAAACAGGGAAGCATGTCGCGATGAGTGGGACGTTTTCGATTGGATGTCCTGGCGATTCCAGTGGTGATGTTTACATGGATGAAACAGACGACGCCTTAAACGAAGAGCTTGCTAGCAGCATCCACCAGCAAGCAGGTTGTAAATTCGCCCTCTATCCGATGGGAAGAGAAGATTATATGGACACGATTTATGAACAAATTGATTTATCAAAGTCACGAGGTGTAACAGTTAGTCATAGTCACTATGCTACCCGTCTTGATGGGGATGCACATGACATTTTCCAAGCCCTTCAAGAAGCATTCGAAAATGTTCAAACTACGGTTTCCCATGTCACAATGACATTTATGATTTCAGCAAACAGTCCATCAACAAAGTAAAGGAGAATTCACATGACAAATCATTGGAAGCTAAAAGAAATTATCTTAATGTCTATCCTAGGGGTTGCATTTGGGGTTATCTATCTATTATTCTTCTTCGTTGGGCAGGCACTCACGACATTCCTTACCCCATTTGGATTAGGACCACTTGGATATGAATTCATCTTTGGTATCTGGTTTATTGTCTCGATTTTAGCAGCTTACATCATTCGCAAACCAGGTGTTGCATTAATGGCAGAAGTAATTGCGGCGATTGTTGAAGTATTGATTGGAAGTTCAGCTGGCCCTTCACTCATCATTAGTGGCATGATTCAAGGTGCTGGTGCTGAATTTGTTTTCGCATTAACAAAATGGCGTAATTACCGATTACCAGTTTTAATGCTTTCCGGTGTGTCAGCAGCAATCTTTAGTTTCGTATGGGGGATCTATATATCGGGAATCTTCGCACTCGAACCATGGATTATTATTACCTCATTAGCAATTCGTATTGTAAGTGGTGCACTACTTGCTGGGTTACTAGGAAAATGGCTTGGCGATCAGCTTGCAAAAACAGGTGTACTACGAGGATATGCAATAGGAAAGGAGCTGCAACAAAGACGTGGAGAACGTGCAGCCTGACCTAAATAAAACCTTACTTAAACTGAGAAACTTTTCCTTTGGATATGAAATCACTGGGGATACCTATATCCTCCGTGACCTCAGTTTCACCCTTCACACCAATGAAGTAACATTGCTAATGGGAGCGAGTGGATCTGGAAAAAGCAGTCTAGCACTCTGTTTAAATGGTTTATACCCAGAAGCAGTTGAAGGAATAGCCAAAGGCGACATATATTTTAACAATCAAAATCTTAAAGACTTCCCAAAGGGGGAATTAGCCCAGCATATCGGTGTAGTCTTTCAGGATCCAGAAAGTCAATTCTGCATGATAACTGTTGAGGACGAACTAGCCTTTACGTTAGAGAATTTGAAGGTTCCTACACGAGAAATGCCTGAGCGCATATTAGAGGTTCTTCGTTTAGTTGGGATGGAAAATCATCTAACTACTAACTTACATGAACTATCCGGGGGTGAGAAACAAAAGATTGCACTGGCTGCCGTTCTCTTACTAACACCTAAGTTCATCCTATTAGATGAACCAACAGCAAATTTAGATCCTGAATCAAGCATAGAATTTATCTCACTTATCCAGCGTATCCAACTAGAAAGAAATCTAGCTATCTTGATCATTGATCACCAAGCCGATGATTGGTTACCACTAATCGATCGTTTACTAATTCTTGGAAAAGACGGGAGAATCCTCATCGACGGACCCCCTGAAAAAATTTTCAACGAACAGGATCAGCTACTACGAGATGTCGGCATATTTCTACCAAAGGCAATCCAAGATAACCAACCATTTTACAAAAAAGGTTCACTACAGGAAACTAAAACGCTTTTAACGATTGAAAACTTAACATTTCAACGTAACCAGCATCGTATTCTACATGAAATTAATCTAAAACTCTATCAAGGGGAGTTCGTCTCGATTGTCGGCAGAAATGGCGCGGGAAAATCAACCCTCCTGCAGCTAATGGCGGGAATTATATCACCTGACAACGGCGTAATCACCCTTTTGAATAAACCACTAATGAAGTGGAAAGAAAAAGAATTACGCAAAGAAATTGGCTTTGTATTTCAAAATCCAGAGCACCAATTCATTACCGATACGGTTATGGATGAGATTACGTATGGCATGAAATTAACTAGATATGCGGAGGAAACAGTAAGTAACCGTGCAGAAAGCTTACTAACTCAATTTGATTTGCAAAAGTACCGCTATAGTAATCCATTTTCACTCAGTGGTGGCCAGAAACGGCGTTTAAGTGTTGCCACCATGTTAGATGAAATTCCCAAGCTATTATTATTTGATGAACCAACTTTCGGCCAAGATGCACACACGACACATGAGCTTATAGAAACAATAATGAATCTGAAAGAAAAAGGAACCACGATTGTAATTATTACACATGATATGGATCTTGCTGATTTGTCAGATAGACTATTTGTCATAGGTAATCAGGAAATCATTTTTTCTGGTGAACCGGATTGTTTGTGGCAGCAATCTGAAATTATAAAAAAAGCCAAACTAAGACTACCATATCATTTACAAAATGAGTTTAGAGTAGGTGTGCCACATGATAGCGTCCATTAATCCATCCATCAAAGCATTTTCTGTGTTAATTCCTGGTGTATTATTGGGACTACACTATGATATTTTTACACCACTTCTTTATTTACTGCTTGTCCTAGTCATTACATTTTTCGGGGCGAGAATTCCAATTATAAAATGGTTAAAGGTTTTCACACCATTTCTATTCATCGCGCTTGGTTTTGGCTGGATGACCATGCTATATACAAGTAATGAATTTACTAGTGGTGAGGTCTTGTTTTCCGTTTGGAAGTTCGATGTGACAGAAGGGAGTCTAATAACAGGCATTAGTCTCGCCTTACGTTCACTTTGTTTTGTGGCGCTCTCATTATTATTTATATTCACAACCGATTCAACCAAATTCATGTTGAGTTTAATGCAGCAATGTAAGCTCCCACCAAAAATCACTTACGGCATTCTGGCAGGTTATCGTTTCTTGCCTACGTTTCAACAAGAATTCCAAATCATTAAGCAAGCACATCGAATCCGTGGCGTTTCAAGAACACCAGGATTCGGTGGGAAATTACAGCAAATCAAACGTTATGCCATTCCATTACTAGCGAATGGTATTCGCAAGGCTGAGAGAGTCGCAATCGCCATGGAGTCAAAAGGATTTACCGGAGATACCGAGCGTACCTACTATCATGAAATGAAAATAAGTATTCGTGATTGGTTATTCTTATCCATGATGATTGGCGCATTATTTATCATTGCTAGCCTCTCTTACCTTTTCGGGTACTTATCGATTTTGGGGCACAAACTATAATAGAAAAAAGGATACCTTATCGCCAAGGTATCCTTAAACATTAAAACGATCAATATTCTATTCCTTTACTTCTTTCAACCTGATAAATCGCTCCAACTTATTTAATTCCGAAAATAATTCGATTATACTGTTCGCAATTGGAAATACATACGCCCACTTTGCAAACTCGGCACCCTGTAATTCCTCAATCAAATGATTAATTGTTACCTGCATCGCTGCTTTTGTTTCTTTTTGCAAATCCTTATCCAAAACTACTTTATCTTCATACAACAGTAAAATATTCTCGCTATACGTGTTAATTTCTTGTACAAGCTTCTTAATTAAGAAAGCCTTATTGCTTGGCATCTGTTCAACTGCGTTCATGTTCTTCTCTAATTGCCGAATCAACGTTTGTTTTTTACTTAGTACAATAATCATATGTTTATAAACGATAATACTTCTAAAAAAACTTAGCCGCTTTTGAATAAATAAGCGATTCCGTTCATCCGCTATGATTTCATAGTAATCCTTCGCTTGATTTATAAGCTTCTCGACTTCGCGGTCCTCAGCTTTCATTTGCGGAACACTCATCGTTTTATTGGTAATTACTCGGAGCATAAAATTCGTTCGTTCAAATGCGTTTTTAATAATAGTAAATAAGATTTTTTTATGATCAGGAGGCATTACTAATGCATTAATTATAAACGCAGCCAATACCCCGATTGCTACTAATGATAATCGTTCGATAATATAAAGATAGCTAATACCACCTTCTCCACCTAACATCATCGTAATAATCGTTAGTACGGTTAAGCTAACTGTTTTATTTAGCCCAAGCTTCACGTTGATTGCAATGGACATAATAACGACAGCCCCAACAGATAGCGGATGACTGCCTAATAGAAAATAACCTAATAAGGCAAAAACAATCCCAACACTATTCGAAATCACTACTTCTTTTATATAAGCATAGGACCTCATAATTGATGGCTGCATCGCTAAGACCGCTGCGATTGCTGCCACAATCTCCAAATCTAATTTAAGAATATCTGTTACCAGCAAGGTTAATGCCACGGCAAGCCCGGTTTTTACCATACGCGGACCAATATTAAATTCCATAATTGCACCTCATACTACACATAATCATTCAAACTCGAAATTAAACATCAGAATTATAAGATAGCCCTATTATAGTGATTCCGTCAAGTGTTTTCAATGTAATTTATGCTCTTAACCATGGTTTTGATAAAATACTGTACTCAAAAAGAAAAAAAGTTCAAAATGAACTTTTTTTAATATAAATCAAATATAATTCCCATTGTTGAATAAATAATGATGGTTGAATAAAGGATTGTCATATATAAAAGCGAATAAATAAATAATATTTTTGCCCATTTCGTTGAATCCTTTTGTTTGAATCCAAGAACACTTAACGTTAACCACCCTATACCTAATAGAAGTGCAACTAACATTAGTCCTAAACTTAAGGTTCCTAATAACGAGCTAACTACGATTAGGATTACCAAATAAATATTCGTTTGGATATATGTTCTTTTAATTCCCTTTACGACCGGAAGCATCGGAACATTAGCAGCTTTGTAATCATCATTACGACGTATCGCGATTGCATAGAAATGCGGCATTTGCCAAAGGATCATGATTACAAATAAACCTAGTATTGCTGGATGGGTAATATCTGGATAGATAGCTGCCCAACCAATTAATGGGGGTGTTGCACCTGACAAGCTACCAATCTCGGTATTATAAACGGTTCTTCGCTTACTCCACATGGTATACGGAACCATGTATAAAAACAAACCTAAGAAGCCTAAGGATGCTGCTAATAATGTTGTTTGTGCTAGAATTACAATTCCAACAACAGCCATTCCTATTGCAAGCCATAAAGTGGTTTTAAAGCTTATCGTACCCGTTACGGTCGGCCTTACCTTTGTTCTTTCCATAACCGCATCAATATCTCGGTCATATAGATTATTAAAGGCTCCTGCCGCTCCAATAATTAGTGCTGTTCCAATAATAGCAAAGATAATTTCTGGAATTTTATCTGTGAATTCCATTTGATAGGTATATAGAGCAAGGGTTAATCCAGCAATCATCGGAATTAAATTCGATCGAATAATACCAGCTTTAACAGTTGCTGTAAACAAATCTTTTAACTCTCGTGTCTTTTTCATGGTACGTAAAATTTCCCTTCTATCTTTCCATTATCCAATGTGGACAATGTTCCTTACCATACTTCTATACATTGTATCACTTCTTAGCCATTTTATCTCACTATAAATCGTACATTTTGTTGAATTTTCATGAACCGTGTTATGTAACATTCATTTAATCGAAGAGTACTTTGTCATCATTATTATGACGCAATTGAAAGATAGCCTTTATCTGTGATTCTGTATTTCTTCCAACAGATAGTACTGGCAATTCATCCTCTGCAAAAAATTCGACCCTATTCGTCTCAACACCACTAACTGCTTCCCCACCAATAATTTCACACTGAATAAATAGTTTATAAACATGATAAGCAGACGGTGGATGAGGATGACATTTCTTATCCAATACACCTAATAATTTTGTCGCACGAACTTCAAATCCAGATTCCTCCTTGACCTCTTTGACTGCGACCTCACTTGGGGTTAGCCCTATATCCGCCCAACCACCTGGTAATGCCCAGTTACCATCAGAATTTTCCTGAACCATTAATAATTTATTATCACGAAATATAACTGTACGAATATCAACTTTTGGAGTCGCGTAACCAGTTTCTGAAGCAAACAAATCCTTTATTATTGTCTTATCCATTCCTGTTTGATGAACTAACATCTCTATACTTATCTCACGAATTGCTTCGAACCTTTCGAGGTCATAGATATCTTTTGAATATGTTAACCCGGCTTGCGCAATTGCTTGTAATTCCTTCGCCCACTTTAGCCATTTTGGTTCCATTGAACTACCCCTTTATTGGATAAATTTTTTATAATAGACTAATGTAGCCCTTTCATTGATTTCTTTTACGATTCCTGTTTTAACATATCCTATTTTTTCATATAGATAACAATTACCCACTTCTTCTTGCAACGTAGCTAGTTCCCATATTTTGAATTCATCATACATCATCTCCAGCATATCCAATGTCTTCTGTGCAATACCTCTCCCTTGATAGTCAGGTGCAATAAACATCGGACTTATCCATATCGCTTCCCCATGTCTTGCGATACAGATTGCCCCTACCATTTTTTTATCCAGTAGTATCTTATAAAAAGCCCCTTTTGGATTGGATATTCTCTTAACAACTCGCACAATTGACTCATTTGCTGGAGAAGCATGATAGTCTTGGTATTTTTTCAATAATGGCTTGAAAGATTTTACTTGCATCGTTAATATTGCCTCAGCATCTTCTAATTTTGCTTGCTCTAACTCAATATTCATCGATTCCCCTCCTAATAATCTAGCATTCGATAAAATATCTCTCCTTCTTTTGCTTAAAAACATTAATAATAACGATTGCCGATGCAAGCAACATTCCGATAACCAATATAATAATCGTGACCCTTAGCGGAATAATTTCTGCAACTGTTCCAACTAATAACACAAGAACAATTTGGAAAAAGCTTTGTAACAATTGAAAAATACTCGTGACTCTCCCCATTAGATGGACTGGCACATTATTTTGATAAAAGGTAACTATCCCAGCATTTAGAAATGTATTGAAAAATCCTAGTATGATAAATCCAACGGCAATGGAGAGAAACGACCAAGCGAACGCATAAATTATGTAACCCACTGTTTGCATAAAAATTCCGATAGAAATTAAATAGCGTAATGAAAACTGATTCGAAAATATAGAAACTAAAAACGCTCCTATTACCGATCCAATCCCAGTAATACTAATCAGTAAACTATAGTCCGTTTCAGATAACCCAACAATACTTTGAGTAAAGACAACCTCCTGTGTATCTGCAGCAAAAGCAAAAAGCGTCATCGCTATAAATGTCATATATACAATAGCGACATAGCTATTTTCTTTGATGAATAGAATGCTTATGGAGAAGTCCTCTTTAATTTGTTGAACCGATAATGATGGGATGGATTCCTTATCATGCATATCAGTTTCTGGTAGTAAAATCAGTAATAATGCAGCCAGAATAAAAGACGATGCATTTAAAAACAGTGCTGTGTCTACATCACTAATTAGTATTAACGTACCCGCAATAGCAGGACCAATAATAAAAGCTCCGGAACTGGTTAAAGAACGTATGGAATTATATCGCTTTCGAATTTCTTTTGGTATTAATTGCGTTGTATAAGTCATTGAAGAAGGAATAAAAAACGCCTGTGCAATGCTTAATCCTACTAAAACAATATAGATGAACCATATCGATGGTAGAAAAGGTATGCAAAATACCAATACAGCTCTAGCAAGATACGTTGCAATCATAATCTTTCGTTTACTACGATAGTCTATAAAGCTACCAGTCCAAAATTTTGTTAGAACATTTACAGCCGGGGTGATTATCCATAAACCTGCGACAGCTGTTGCTGATCCTGTCATTTGGAACACTAATATATTTATAGCTACTAAGTAAATAAAGTCCCCTACTCCCGCTATTCCTGCAGAAGTTAAAAGAATGGTTGGCTGTTTCCATTTCATAAGTTTGTTACGCATTTTCATTCTCTCTCCATTATGTGTTTTGTACTACTATTCTAACATATTGCAATTATGAACTTATAAAAGCTTGAAAATTGGTCTAGTTTCATTTTCGAGTACAGATTCACTATTTTTCCAATCTGTAACATTTATTTGAAAATTTATGTTTTAATATAATTATCTGATTTAATTTAAATGGAGGTTTAAAAATGGCAATTGCAGTACAGCTAAATAACGTTACCAAGAACTATGGTATAACAGCAGCAGTACAAAATATTTCACTCACCATTGAGAAGGGAACAACTGTGGCAATTTTAGGACCTAATGGTGCTGGTAAAACAACTACCATTTCCATGATGCTTGGACTGTTAGAGCCTACGAGTGGTGATGTCCGGCTCTTCGAGAAAAATCCAAAGGAAATTGTGGTTCGTGAAAAAATAGGAGCTATGCTGCAGGATGTGAGTCTTATCGATAAACTGAAGGTCCATGAAGTTATTAAATTGTTTAGAAGCTACTATAAAAATCCATTATCCATTGAGGAACTGGTTGAAATTACTGGCTTAGAGCCAGAAGACTTAACGAAATGGGCTACTAAATTATCTGGCGGTCAAAGGCGAAGAGTTGCCTTTGCGCTTGCACTAGCAGGAAATCCTGACTTAGTGTTTTTAGATGAACCTACAGTTGGTCTCGATGTTACAGCTAGGAGAAAATTCTGGGAAAAGATTGATATCCTAAAAGCTAGCGGTAAAACCATTATCTTCTCCACCCACTATTTGGAAGAAGCTGATGATGTCGCGGAACGGATCATCCTATTTAATAAAGGAGAAATCATTGCTGATGGAAAACCAGCTGAAATAAAGCAAAAGTTTAGGAGAAGTACTATCTCATTTCAAACCGACAATCCAGATGCTTTACCTAAACTAAAAGCACTACCGAATGTACTAGATTGTTACATGGAAGAAGAACGCATCTGTATCATAACCGAAGAAACCGATGCCGTTCTGGAAACAATCTACAAAGAGAATTTCATACCAAAAGACATGCAAATTGAACACGGAAGATTAGAAGAAGTATTTGAACATTTAACCTCAAATCAAGGGGAGGTAAGTTAGCATGAAAGCTATATCGATGCAATGTAGAATGGAAATTATCCGTATATTCCGCAACCCGTACTTTGTATTTTGGACATTGTTTATGCCAATTGTATTTTATTTTATCTTCACGAAAATCGTAAATGCTAATATACCTGATCGAGAATTGTGGCAAGCACATTATCTAATGTCTATGACTACTTTTAGTCTGATGGGTTCTGCCATTATGACATTTGGAATTGTGTTAGTTCAAGAAAGAAGTCAAGGTTGGTCGAAGTTCTTAAAGCTGACCCCTTTACCTTCTTGGGCATATATTACTTCTAAAATGATTGCACAATCGGTTGTACATATTGGCTCCATTATCATTATTTTCTTAGCAGGTATTATTATTAATGGTGTGTCACTATCTTTCGTACAATGGCTGACAGCAGGTGCTTGGATCCTATTAGCTTCTTTCCCATTTCTTGCAATGGGCACTTTAGTGGGGACAATGAAAAAAGTAGAAACTGCAGCTGGGGTTAGCAATATCCTCTATTTACTGTTAGCAATACTCGGTGGAATGTGGTTCCCAATGTCAGGCTTTCCCGACATTTTACAAGCGATTGGAAAGTGGTTACCATCCTATAATTACGGAAATGGCGCCTGGGAAATTGTTCGAGGAAACTTTCCCGAATGGAGCAACATTTTAGTATTAAGTGTATACTTAATTATTTTCATCGTTTTATCATCAATCCTATATCGGAAACAAGATATTACATAATAAAGCATAATAAAAATCCCTTCTCAAATTGAGAAGGGATTTTTCATCAGTTACTTACGCTTTTTCAACGTTAGCAGCTTGTGGTCCACGGTTACCTTCAGTGATTTCGAAAGTTACTTGTTGACCTTCTTCTAGAGTTTTGAATCCGTCGCCTTGAATAGCTGAGAAGTGTACGAATACGTCGTCTCCACCTTCAACTTCGATAAAACCAAAACCTTTTTCTGCGTTAAACCATTTAACTGTACCTGTGTTCATCTAAATGACCTCCATGTGTGCTTGGCACGTTTATTACTAATTTCAGTTCAAGATAATAATTCAAGACGAAGATAATCACTAGAAAGTTATTACATAAATCTTGTATTGCTAGCACGAACATCAATAAGTTATTACTAGTATAACACAAGCATACGAAAAACTATACCTTTTTTTCGTTCCAAGATTTGGTGACCGTAATTTCACGACATTTCTACGTAGTGATCTACATACTTTTCACCTGCATTTAAGCGTCACAAAATTAACAAATAAGCTCGTCTTTTTTAGCATTTATCCGAATACACTGTATTCCGAGGTGAAAAAAATGCGAGAATCTACGGTAGAAAAATTGTACATCTTTATTATTATGTTTTTTATTAGCCTCATTATGAGGTTGCAAGTACCCATCTTTACTCCTTTTGCAGCCATATTAGGTGCATCCAGTATTCTCATTGGAATTATCTTAAGTGTGACTTCCTTCACTAATTTAATTGGAAACTTATTATCCGGACCACTGATAGATCGATTAGGAAAAAAAGTTTTTATTACTATTCCAATATTCACATCAGGTATTATATTTTTTGCCCATGGCCTTGCATCTAATGCTGTAGATTTATTATTATTACATGCTTTAAATGGATTTGCCCTGGCATTCTTGATTCCTGCTGTTCTGGCATTGCTGTCAGGCTATGCAACCAATAGTCATCAACAAGGAAAAAATATTGCTATGAATGGAATTCTAACGACATTTGCAAGCATCATCGGGCCGTTAATTGGTGGAAACCTAGTGGAATTAATTGGGTATCAGTACACCTACTATGTTATTGGAACTGCAATGATTTTGACCGGGGTATTTGCAACACAGTATTTACGAGAGCATCAAGAAATTATGAAACACAGCAAGCAAAAAAACGTGAATCTCCTAAATTTAATTACAATACCAAAATTAGCTGTCATTTATTTAGTTGGATTTGCTGTTATGTATAACCATGGTGTCATCATTTACGAAATTCCGTACTTAACCGTTGAAAAAGGGCTTTCGACCGCAGCCACTGGACAGCTGTTTAGTTTTATGGGAATCGGAACGTTTTTAACGTTATCACTCTTCTTCATTAACCGATTTGATCCGATGAAAAGACTAATGATTGGATTATTCGGTATGTCCATCTCAATATTTATTTTAGTTGCTCTACCGAATATCGCACTACCAATTCCACTTTTTACAATAGGACTTTTTTCTGGTCTAATCATGCCCGCGATGGCTACTGCTATTACCGAGAATGTTACTAACGATGCCTATGGTAAGGCGTTTGGAGTCATGTCCGCTGTCTATTCGTTAGGAATTATTGCAAGTTCATTTATAACAGGAATTTCCCGAGACTTTATCTCGCCTTATTTTATTGCGTTTATCATTGGAATGAGCGTCTTAACCGTCCTTGGACTCGTTAAACTCCGTGCACCCATTCAAGCACAAGCCACATAACTAGGAAGTGCCAGATATCCCATGAAGGATTGTCTGGCACTTCTGTTGTGTCTATGGCTGTAAAACAACCTTAATACAATTATCTGTTTTCGTATCAAACACTTCATAGCCATGTTTTGCTTCAGCTAATGGAATTTTATGCGTAATAATGTCACTCAAGTTTACTTTTCCTTGTGCAATTAAATCATGTAATGCCGGCATATAATGAATGACAGGCGCTTGTCCAGTTCGTATATTCACATTTCGTGCAAAAATATCACCAAAAGGAAATGCGTTATATCGGGCAGCATAAACCCCTGTCACTTGGATATTTCCACCTTTACGGACACACTGACTGGCTGTAACAATGGCACCCATGGAACCACCATGAAGTCTTAGTCCCGTTCCTAAAAACTCCAAATCTGTCATCTTCCCATCCATTCCAACACAATCAATCACAACATCGGCCCCACCCTTTGTCATTTCAAGTAAATAAGAACCGACAGTTGAATGCTCTTCAAAATTAACAATTTCAACATTGTTTGTACGTTTTGCATGCTCCAAACGATACCCAACATAATCAACGGCAATTACCCGCTTTGCTCCTTTAAGCCAAGCAAATTTCTGGGCTAATAATCCAATCGGACCACACCCTAAAATAATAGCTGTATCTCCTGCTTTTAATCCGGAATTATCGACGCTCCAATATGCTGTTGTTCCAGCATCCGATAGCAACACTAAATTATCGTCATCTATCTCACTATCATCTGGAATTTTGTATGGGACAAAATTCCCATAAGGAACGCGTAAATACTCTGCTTGTCCACCAGGATACCCACCTGTTGTACCAGAATAACCAAAATAAGCACCCATCTCACCATTATCATTGGAATTATCACATTGGCTTTCTAACTGATTTTTGCAAAACCAACATTCTCCACAGCTGATGTTAAACGGAATAACTACACGATCCCCTTTTTTCACCTTGTTTACATCAGGTCCGACTTCCTCTACAATTCCCATTGGCTCATGTCCTATTACATAATTCTCTTGTAGATTCGGCATCATACCATGAATTAAATGTAAATCAGATCCACAAATTGCCGTATTCGTTAATTTCACAATAATATCATCCGATTTTTGAATACTTGGAGCTTCTACATCTTTCACTTCTATATTCTTTACTCCTTGATAGGTTACTGCTTTCATTGGTCTTTCTTCCTTTCTCTACTCTGGTGGGGTCGGAAATAATCCCTTGCGATTATTGTTTTCTGGGAATAAATGCAAGCCTGCAATATCTACAGCTGTTTGTGCTGCATCTAAATCAATTGTTTGTTGTTCACTTAAGTCATACGGGTAGAACCATTTCTTCTTTATCATGAGGTCTGTTACCTCACCGTGAAAGTCAATCGCTGCTTCCATTTGATTTCGTATAGTTGTACGAACTTCTGGACTGACAGCCTCTGTTAATGCAATCCCATAATTGCGTACGGCTACCTTAACACTCATCAATAATTCCATTGCGATGGCAGAATCTATTTTTTCAGGCATCCCAACAGAGTTTATTGGGTCCAAGTAATCATTCATTTTCTCACCTCATTTTTCCGATCGTGTATAGGGGTAAAGACGTTGTAGCTGTTTCACATCTTGAATTGACATTTGCACATTTTTTTCCATGAGCTTCCGTAAATCCTGATCAAAAACGACACCTTGTGTAAGCTTGGATTTCAATAATCCAACAGTTTTCATATTAAGAAGTTCATGTAAGTCTACTGTTTCATGAAATGCCATGTCCTCTTTTCCCATTCAGATAACCTCCTATTTAACGCTACTGCTATTTTGTCTCGAATGCCCTATGCTATTCGAAAAATAATCCTAGAGCGCGTATCGAATAAGAAGGTCATAACTAGGGATTATAAAGAAAAGCAAGATTTAAATAGGAGTGATGATATGGAGGATAAAATAGCTCTACATGAAACCTTGGAATTACAGGGTATTTTAACATTTAAAAATCTAAGTTTAACGAAAGTAGCTACGATGAAAGGGCTCGTTGGCTGTGAGCAGTTAAAAGAAATATTAAACACTGAAGTTACAGAAGGAAAAAACCATGTCAAAGAATTAAACCAATTACTAGAAAGTAGGAAGATACAGCTATGACAAATATGATTCAAAAAATTGCAGGTCTTAGCGGCATGACTGATCAAGTAATAGCTACAGATTTCTTACTTGCAACTAAAACCGCGATACAAAACTACACATTAGCCATTACAGAATCCGTGACACCAGAAGTACGTGACACCCTAAAAAAGCAATTAACTTATTCAATAGAAGCACATGAAAAAATAACTCAGTATATGGTAGAAAAAGGCTACTTTCATCCTAGTGACTTAAAGGCACAAGCTGAAGTAGCACAAAAAACAACCAAGGCTGCGTTAAAATTAGCCGATTAAAAAAAGGAACAGCCTTTCACTATTGGTACTAGTGAATAGACTGTTCCTCTCATTATCTCTTTCCGCATTATGCGTTATTGTATCGTTACCTTAACAGTTCGTACACCCCATTTTAAGGCTTCTGCTTTAGTCGGGACGAACACATCAATTTTATTTCCTTTAATAGCACTTCCAATATCACCAGCAATTGCATAGCCGTAGCCTTCCACATAAACAACCGAACCTAAAGGAATGACTGTTGGGTCAACCGCAATAACCTTTGCATTAGGATTATCTTTTAAATTAATTCCAGTATACGTTGTTCCTGAGCATCCACTACAATCACTCGTATAAGCAGTAGCTGTTACGGAAATGGTCTTACCTTTAACTTCTTCTGATGATGTTTGCTCAGATCCCTCTGACGCAGCTTTTGCTTCTTTCGCTCTTTGTTCTTGCTCTCTTCGCTTCGCCGCTTTGGCTGCAGCAATGCTTTGCTTTACCTCTGACTCTAGTGAAGCAAGATTACTATCCTTTGATTCTAGCTCATTTATCAAATCAAGAACATTCGCTTGTTTTGATTCTAATGATTGCTTTCTATTCTCATTTTGAGATTTCTTTTCCTCAATTGTTGCCAGTGCTTCTTCTTGCTGTACTTTCATATCATTTAATTCATCTAATTTTTGTAAAGCAAGTAATTTCTTTTCTTCAATCGTTTGTAAATCTGATTCAATTGTCTCAATTAGTGCCGTATCGGATTCCGCAATTGTATTCACCATAGTAATACGACCAATGAAATCACTAAAGCTTTGTGCACCAAAAATTACTTCCAGATAATTAATAGCGCCGCCAGACTTTTGATAAGAGGATATTCTTTCTTCCAAAATCGAATAGCGTTTTTCAATATCTGCTTCTAATTCTTGTATTTCAGCTTGAAGATCCCCAATTTCCGCTACTGTATCAGAAATCTTTTTATCTGTTTGATTAATTACATCTTGCTTCTGGGCAATCTCTTGATTCACTCGCTCAATTTCTGCATTAATTTCATCTATTTCAGACATTATCGTATTGATTTGAGCCTCAGCATCTGAGAGATTTTCCTTAATATTCTCACGTTGTTCCTTAATATTCTTTAAATCATCTTTTGCATCTGCAAATGTATCAATACTACTAAATGCACTTCCAATAATAATTGCAGTCGCTAAGGTAATTGCAGTTATTTTTTTCAACTTTTTCCCCTGCTTCCTAGTAAAAATTGTTACAGACGTTTACAATCTACCAGAAGAAGTATACCATTACTAGATTTCGATACGTTTAAGTGAATGTTACAAGTTTATTTCAGAGCGCATTGTCATATTGAAATAAAAGAAGTCTCTAATCGACTCAACAGCGAATCGATTAGAGACTTCTGCATACTAATTTTCATTCATACTGCTTTGATTAAATAGCTTCTTTTCCTTCCGACCATGCAAAAAATAATAAAGTACAATACTAATTACAATCAAACCAACCATTGCGGAATACATGCCTCTATAGCCAAATTCTGGAATAATGAAGCCCAAAACAAATGGACCAATACCAATACCAAAATCAAGTGCTATAAAATAGGTTGAATTCGCAAGCCCCATTCGATGTGGTGGTGTTACTTTTATCGCAAGCGTTTGGATGATTGATTGTAGGTTTCCATAACCCAAACCGATTAACGCAGCAGCAATCAGGAAAACAACATTCGATGTTGCTTGGCTTAATATAAACATTCCGATTGCAAATAGAACCAACGCCGGAAAGGCTACTAGATTAGCACCTTTCACATCCATGATTTTTCCAGTAAACGGTCGTGATAATACTGCAATCGCATAAAAAAAGAAATACATGCTCCCTGCTTCAACTAAATCAATATCAGCTGCATAGGAGGTTATAAATGATAGTGTACTAGAATATGCCATTGCTGCAACGAGCATCACGATCGATACCGGTAAGGCACTTGGTTCCAAATAATTGGATATTCTAAATCCTTTTTGCTTCCTTTCTTCCACTTCTTCATAATTGATTACTGGCGGATTAACCGGTAGTGCGATAAACAAGCTAATGATTCCTACGACTAATGAAAATACAAAGATACTAGGATAGCCTAAATATTCGATTAAGATGATACCAATTAAAGGACCTATCGCGGTTGATAGTATAACACTCAGACTAAAATAGCCAATTCCCTCCCCTTTTCTGCTAGTCGGAATAATTTGAGCAATCATTGTACCAGTTGCAGTTGTAGCAAATCCAACTCCAAGACCGTGTAAGAACCGAACAATCAACAATACATATAAATTAGCAGGAATAAAATAAAGCATTGTGACCAGCACAAAAAATACAATTCCAATCACTAATACTTTTTTACTCCCAAATCGTCCTAATTCCTTCCCAATATATAATCTACCAATTAATACACCAATGATAAAAATACTAGAAACTAATCCAGCCATACTTGTTGAGGCATCATACTTCTCCGTGGCATAAGAAGCCATCGTAACAAGTAATAAATACATCGATAGCATCATGACAAAGTTAACGACAGATACGGAAATAAAATCTTTCGTCCACAATTTTTCTTTCTGCATTTCATTCATCCCTTATTGACACCTAATTTCTGTGAAATACTCTGGAGCACACGGGCTACCAATAATTGTTCTTCTTCTGATACATCTTCTAATAAATATTCATGTAGCTGATCTAATGTATCGTTAACTTGATTACAGATTTCTTGCCCCTCATCCGTTAGTTGAATAACCTTTACCCTTCTGTCGGTCCCAGTGATAACCTCTACATATCCAAGCTCTAACAATTTTTGAATAATTTTAGTTATCGTCGGCTTTTCTACCTTAAAGTGAGTAGAAATCGCACTGACTGTATTACCGCCTTCTCGTAAAATAAAATATAATATTTTCCAATCGGATAAATGAATTCGAAATGGAGCAAGCTGCTCATTCAACTCATTTAAAAAAGGACGATACATCGATACATACTCATAAAAAAGCTGCCTATGCGGAACCCCCACACCAAACACCACCAAACCAAATTAGTTAGTTAACGAAACAAATTATACCAAAAATAGGTGGTGCCTGTCACCACCCGAATTTTGTCGAATTTCTTTTCATATAAAAGGAGACCTCTCATTTTAAGGTCTCCTTCCATTTCTATAATACATCCGTACTATTTTGTTGTGCTTCTTGCACTTGTTGTCGAACGTCATGCAATTCTTCAAATGCTTGTTGGAATTGCGCATTTTCCGTAGCTTCTGTTCCTGCCTGATTCTGCACATTTCGCAGCTCACGTTCTGCTTGCTCGAGCTTTTGATGAGCTTGTTCTAGTAAGCTCATATCCTGCCCCGCAGCCTGAACAACTGCCTGTTGTGCTTCTTGTAATAACTGACTAGCTTGTTGTAGCTTCTGATGTAAATTAACCTGTGCCATACAAACCCTCCAAAAATTCTACGTATCGCTCATAGTTTTTCCTGCCATCTTCCAGATTATGTATAGCTTCATAAACCTTCATGCAAAAAAAAGGTAATCCATCATTATGGACTACCTTTCACTTCTTATCGTAGCATTTCACGTTTTAATTTCTCGTTTTGTTCATCAAAGGCTTCATTATGGGAGGATACCATTGCAATTTTGGTAGCACTTGGCTCTAAATAAGTCTTCGCACTATTAACGGCATTTACCGCATCCTGAAACGCACCAATTAGCAAGTTTACCTTTCCATCGTAAGCTAAAATGTCACCGGCAGCAAAAATACCATCCTCCGATGTATAGCCTTGTGGATTTCCCAAGAAGAAGTAATCGTCCTTCATTTCTAACGATAGATCTGAACCAAGTTCAAAAGAAGAATCCTGATTATAGCCATGGTTTACAATAAGATAATCAATGTCCTGTGCTGTAATAGTTCCACTATGTATATCCTCTAATAAAACTTGATTTATCTGGTCGGCATCTCCTACCAAACCATTGATTCTACTATTCGTTACGATAGTTGCACTGCTGCTTTCTAGTCGTTTTACTAATGCTTCATGCGCAGATAACTTATCTCGTCTGGAAACGATATACACCTTTTTCGCTATATATAGTAATTCGGCAGCCCAATCCACTGCAGAATCCCCACCACCAGAAATCATGACTACTTTGTCGCGAAATTGCCGCAAATCGTTAACGGTATAGTGTAAATTCTTACCTACATATTTTTCCGCACCCTCAACTTGAAGTGGTTTAGGTTGAATTATCCCACCACCAATTGCAACAATTACTGACTTCGAATAGTGTTTATTTCCATTATGCGTCGTAATGATAAAATCCTCGTTCTCATCTTTTTCAATTAAATCTACTTTCTCATTTGTGCAAACTGTTGGTTGGAAAGTCATACCTTGCTGAACAAGCTGTTTCGCAAAGATTTCCCCCAACACTGGTGGCTGTCCCCCAGCATCCCAAATCATCTTTTCAGGATATAGTAGAACTTTTCCACCAAGCTTTGGTTGGAATTCTATGATTTTCGTTTTCATTCCCCGCAATCCACTATAAAAAGCAGAAAATAACCCTGCAGGCCCTCCACCAATAATTGTCACATCATAACGATCAGTCATATTAATCACTCCAGAATAACTTTTTAACAAATTTAATATTGACATAAAACCTATTACTCTCTAATATGTTAATTGAAAATGATTCTCATTGTCACAATCATAACATGTTTTGGAAAGAGAGGGAACACTTTTATGCGCTTACAAGTGAAAAATATTCACATCGGCTATGAATCACAAACCATTGTACATGATTTAAGCTTGGTGGTACCCGATGGTAAAATAACAACAATAATCGGATCCAATGGTTGTGGAAAATCCACTCTCCTTAAAGCAATGACACGAATAATCAGTCACAAGGATGGACAAATCGTCCTTGACGGTAAAAATATACATCATATGAATACAAAAGAACTGGCTAAACAGCTAGCAATTTTAACACAGAACCCGGAAAGTGCTAACGGATTATTAGTGGAAGAGCTTGTATCCTATGGTCGCTTCCCCTATCAAAAAGGGTTTGGAAATTTATCCAAACAAGATAAGACAATCATTGATTGGGCGTTAGAAGTAACTGGGACAAAGGATTTTCGTTATAAGACTGTAGATGCGCTATCAGGTGGACAACGTCAGCGCGTCTGGATTGCTATGGCATTAGCACAAGACACGGATATTATCTTCTTAGATGAACCAACAACCTATTTAGATATGGCACACCAGCTTGAAGTTTTAGAACTACTTCAACAGCTAAATCGAAATGAAGGCAAGACCATTATCATGGTTCTACATGATTTGAATCAAGCTGCACGATTTTCCGATCATTTATTGGCAATGTCAAATGGAAAATTAATAAAGTCTGGTAACGCAGAGGAAGTTATCACTACTGAAGTACTTCGAGACGTTTTCCAAATTGATGCCGTTATTATAGAAGACCCACGAACAAATAAACCAATGTGCATTACCTATAACTTAATAAAGGGAGATAATCAAAATGAAAAAGATACAGTTAGCGATTCTATTGAGCCTGTTGCTGCTACTAGTAGCATGTAATAATAATCAAGATACCTCATCTAATGATTCAGCGAATGAAACGATTACGTACGAATCAGAAACTGGACCTGTACAGGTTCC
This sequence comes from Ornithinibacillus contaminans, assembly GCF_001038425.2. Classification (GTDB taxonomy): domain Bacteria; phylum Bacillota; class Bacilli; order Bacillales; family Amphibacillaceae; genus Ornithinibacillus; species Ornithinibacillus contaminans. The sequence goes on along the minus strand of NZ_LDPV02000046.1, from coordinate 86,931 downwards.
TGCTAACCCTGAGCGCGTAGTAGTATTATCGTCATATGTTGGCGATTTAATCAAACTCGGGGTCAATGTTGTGGGAGTAGATGTTTGGTCAGCAGATAATCCTAATTTCAAGGAAGCAACTGAGGGAGCAGAAGTTGTTTCCAATGAAGATTTAGAGAAAATTATTGAATTGGATCCCGATTTAATCATTGGTCTTAATACTATTGAAAACGCTGCTAAATTAGAAGAAATTGCACCTACTGTTCTCTTTACATATGGAAAAAACGACTATATTCAGCAGCATATTGAAATTGGAAAAGTAGTTAATAAAGAGGAAGAAGCAAGAGCATGGGCAGAAGATTTCCAAGCCCGCATGAAAGAAGTTGGCGAAAAAATAAGAGCTAAAATTGGTGAAGATGCTACTGTAACCGTTATTGAAAACTACGAAAAGCAATTTTATTTATTTGGCAATAACTGGGGACGTGGCACCGAAATCTTGTACCAAGGAATGGGATTAAAAATGCCTAAGGAAGTTGAAGATGTTGCATTAGAACCAGGTTATTTTGCTATTTCTCAAGAAGTACTAGCAGATTATGTTGGAGACTATGTCATTTTAAGTCTTACTGAGGATCAAGATACTTCATTTCTAGAAGAAAATTGGTATAAGGAAATTGAAGCAGTTCAAAATGACCGCGTATACACAGCGGACATAAAGGGCTTTACATTTAACGATGCGTTATCACTAGACGATCAACTAGATTTCTTCGAAGAAAAATTCTTAGAGAGCAACTAAAGAAAGTGAATTAGTGATGAAAATTATCCAATCGATTCCTTTTTCATTAAAATTAGTTATTAGCATTGTACTATTAATAGGTAGTAGTTTGCTGGCAATCCAATTAGGAGCAGCAGATACTTCTTTCAAGGACATATGGAACGCACTAATGGCAACAGGTGAGGGCGATTATTATACAATATTACGCGATGTAAGATTCCCGCGTGTTATTGCCGCATTTTTAGTTGGGGCTGCCTTAGCCGTTGCTGGTGCCATTATGCAGGGGGTTACACGTAATCCCCTTGCTGATCCTGGCCTACTCGGGATAACTGCCGGTGCTAATGCTGCATTAGCACTGTGTATGGCATTTATACCCAGTGCATCCTATTTAGCTATCATTCTAGCTTGTTTCATTGGTGCTGGTATCGGTATGACCATTGTTTATGGGATTGGTATATCAACTAAAGGTGGACTATCCCCACTTAAATTAGTATTAGCTGGTGCTGCAGTCTCCGCTTTTTTACAAGCCATTGCCGATGGTGTTGGATTATTATTCCGCATCGCCAAAGATGTTTCAATGTGGACTGCTGGTGGGTTAATCGGTACGACTTGGCAAGCATTAGTAATCGCACCAATTATAATTGTCGGATTATTGATTAGCATTGGTGGAAGCAGACAATTAACCATACTCAGTCTAAATGAGGATGTTGCCGTAGGTCTTGGCCAAAAAACCGCTCTAATTAAAACGATCCTAATGGCAACTGTCGTTATTCTTGCAGGTGCTGCAGTAGCACTCGTTGGAAATTTAGCGTTTGTTGGTCTGATGGTTCCTCATATTGTTCGTGCAATTGTTGGTTCAGATTACCGATTTATCATCCCAATGAGTATTATCATTGGTGGGTTATTCATGATATGTGCGGACTTAATTGGACGTGTTATCTATGCCCCATTTGAAACCCCTGTGGTTGCGATTGTTGCCATTATCGGGTTACCGTTCTTCTTATTGCTAGTTCGAAAAGGAGGGCGACAATTTGGGTAAATTACAAACTTATAAACAAAGAAAATGGTTATTAATTTTAGCACTTCTACTAGTCGTATTATTTATAGCAAGTATTACTGTGGGGAGTTCTTCCCTATCAATTAATCGAATTCTACCTACATTATTTGGTCAGGGAACGTTTAAAGAATCATTTATTTTATTTTCCGTTCGCTTACCAAGAGTAGTAATCCTTATCTTAGCAGGAATGGCATTGGCGATGGCCGGGTCTTTACTACAAAGTGTAACGAGGAATGATTTAGCAGACCCCGGGATTATCGGGATTAATGCTGGCGCAGGTGTCGGAATAACCTGTTTTTATCTTTTCGTTCAATCCGATATTCAACACTTTGCATTTGTTCTTCCGCTAATAGGGTTTATCAGTGCCATTATCACAGCAGCAGTAATTTATCTTTTGTCCTATGAAAAGTCCAAAGGTATTCAACCAATCCGATTTGTGCTAATCGGTTTTGGATTTGCAACAGCACTTTCAGGATTAATGATGGTATTAATTTCTTCTGCTGAGGATGAACAGGTCCAATTCGTTGCAAGTTGGATTGCAGGCAATATTTGGGGAACCGACTGGCCTTTTGTCGTAGCATTATTACCGTGGTTACTTATCTGTTTACCTATTATTTTCTATAAGGCAAGCACGCTAAATATTCTTGCGATGAATGAACCGACTGCTATCGGGCTAGGTGTCCCGTTACAAAAAGACCGCTTCCTGTTTATCGTTCTAGCTGTCGCGCTTGCAGCTGCAGCAGTTTCGATAACTGGTGGTATCAGCTTTATTGGATTAATGGCACCACATATCGCTAAGAATCTTGTAGGACCGAGACATCAACTCTTTTTACCTGTTGCCCTATTTATTGGACCGATCTTACTCGTTTTAGCAGATACACTGGGAAGAAATGTATTTGAAACAAGTTCACTTCCAACCGGTATTGTCGTTGCCTTAATCGGAGCACCCTATTTTATATATTTACTTAAGAAAAAATAATTTAAAAAGGACAGACACGCTTCTTTTCCACTGTGTCTGTCCTTGTTTTTTATGGCAGCATATTCCCTGCTGCTAAATAGATTTGATACCATTCTTCTCTCGTAATAGTAACTTCGGAAGCTATGGCAATCTCTTTCAATCTCTCCGGATTCATTGTTCCAACTACAGGTTGAATTTTAGCTGGGTGACGCAGAATCCAAGCAATCGCAACCGCCGTATTTGATAAGTGATACTTCTCCCCAATTTCCTGTAGCTTTTTATTTAATTCCGGGAACTTCGGATTATCCACAAATACCCCTTCAAAAAATCCATACTGGAACGGTGACCAGGCTTGAATAGTCATATCATGCAAACGACTATAGTCTAAAATAGCCCCATCACGATCTACTCCATTTTCATGCTTCATGTTTACTAAGAGTCCAGAATCGATCATTCCGGTATGCATAATACTAAATTGCAACTGATTGACAATCAAATCCTGTTCCACGTATTTTTTAAGTAATTCTATCTGCATTGGATTATGATTACTTACGCCAAATTGACGAACCTTTCCACTTTCCTTCAATAACGAAAATGCCTCTGCAACCTCCTCAGGTTCAACCAATGTATCAGGTCGATGAAGCAGTAACACATCAATATATTCTGTGTTCAAACGTTTAAGACTGTTTTCTACAGAGTCAACAATATGTTCCTTGGAAAAATCAAAGAATCCTTTTCGAATACCAGTCTTTGTTTGTAGTACTAGCTTCTCACGTACTTGTGGATTCATTTCAATTGCTTCTGCAAAAATTTCTTCCGATTTACCTTTGGCATAAATATCGGCATGGTCAAAGAAATTAATTCCTAACTCTAGTGCATTATGAATAACATTTGCCGCAGCTGATTTTGAAAGTTCACCCATCCGCATACATCCTAGTGATATGTTCGACACAGTCAAATCGCTTGTTCCTAATTGAATCGATTTCATCCTTACACCTCTTCTATCAAATTGGACAATCTAATTTTTAGTTATTATTCTACTAAATTCTTTTTCCAAAATCTTGTTTCAATAACGCGTACATATACAAATCATCAAATTTATTACCAGTAAACTCAAAATTTCGTAATAAGCCCTCTCGTACAAATCCATGTTTTTCTACTAATCGAATGGACGCAACATTAGGTGGCTCAATTAATGCTTGAATTCTTTGGAGGTTCATCGACTCAAATCCATACGATAATACCGCATCTAACGCCTCGCCAGCAATTCCTTTTCCCCAGTATTGTTTACTTAACTCATAGCCTACTTCCGTTCGATAATTTTGTGGACTCATATTTAGAAACCCACAGCTACCAATAATTTCATCTTCCCCTTTAAGTGTAATTCCCCACCTTATCCCAGTATTTTCTTTAAATATTGATTGATACCATGAAATTTCATTTAATGCATCCTTAATGGATTGAAACGGTGCTAGTCCATAATATTCCATCACTTCAGGATCTGTGAGATAATTCATTAAGCTACTTGCATCGCTTTCTTCAATTTGTCTTAATCGAAGTCGTTCTGTTTCAAGAGTTGGAAAGACATCTGTATGGTTTCTCATCATTCTCATCCTATTCGTCTGATTATGTATAAAGCCAACTCCATTATAACACCATTCAGAATTCTAAGAACAATTCTACACAAAAAGGAACCTGAATTACTCCAGATTCCTTCATAAATCACCGTATAATTTATAATTGCACCGACTATTTTAAATTAAAATCCATACTCTGCTTCCTTCGCCTCTCGAATGCGTTGATAGGTTTCCGCTAACACAACGGTATCTTCGACTAAACGTTCAATCCGGAATAATACATCATCATTCGTAATTTCTTTCCGATAAAAATCTTGCTCTTCAATAAAGACAAATGATTGCACAATATGAGCCTTCATGTACGCTACAATCGGTTTTAATTGTTGTTCAGCAATGAGGTAATGCTTTGGCGAGCCCGCAGTAACAATAATTCCAACTACCTTATCTAAAAATGCTTTTTCTGGCAATAAGTCAAAAATATTTTTCAAGGTTGCTGGGATAGAAGCTTGAAAAACTGGTGTTCCAATCATGATTGCATCTGCTTCCATGATAGTTTTTGCCACATAGCCGGTATCCCCATCATATTCCAGATAATTCCTCCCATCACTAAACTGAATATCGTAATCAGCTAGATCAATTAATGTCACATCCACATCAGGGTATTTATCTGTAATTGTTTGAACCGTGTATTCCATCGCAGTTTTCGTTTTCGAACCTACAATAGAACCGGATAACCCAACAATTTTCATGATTCATTCCTCCTAGTTCTTCGCGGTATATTTTTTAATTGCTGGTAAAATTTCTGTACCAATCAGTTCAATATTTTGCTTTAATTTATCCATAGGTACGCCACCGAAATCCATTTGCGCGATATAACGTTGATGACCAAATACCTCATGTTGATAGAGAATTTTTTCTATGATTTGTTGCGGACTTCCTACATTAATGACGTCACGTTTGTCTGCACCCTGCGCAAAAAGTTGCTTAGGGAAACCACGTCCATTTGTAAGCTTCATACCTTCATTAATATGTGGATAGTACTCACTAAGTGCCTGCTGAGTGGTTTCTGCAGCATAGAAGAATCCTGCCGTTGCAACAGGTAACTCTGCTGGATTATAGCCCGCATGCTGTGCCGCCTCACGATACGCATCAATCGACCGTTTAAATGACGTTACCGGTCCACCTAAATGAGCTAAGAACATTGGAACTCCTGCAAGACCGGCTTTAATCGCACTAGCAGGGGTTCCGCCAACCGCACGCCATATTGGTAAGGAACCATTGAGAGGACGTGGAAGAACACGTGCATCTTTTAATGGCGCACGAAATTGACCACTCCAATTAACAACTTCCTCTTCATTAATCTTTCGTAATAAATCAAACTTCTCCTCAAACAATTCTTCATAGTCACGAAGGTCATACCCAAGTAACTCATATAGTCCAACACGAGAAGCACGACCAGCAATGATTTCTGTTCGCCCTTCGGAAATCAAATCAATCGTTGCGAAATCCTCATAAACTCGAACTGGATCAGATGTACTAATAATTGTTGAAGAACTTGCTATTTTTATATTTTTAGTAGCCTGTGCAATTGCAGATAAAACAACAGAGTGTGCTTGCGTTGCAAAGTATTCCTGATGACTTTCACCGACACTAAAGAAATCAATTCCAGCCTGGTCTGCAAGCCTAGCAAACTCAATGATTTCTTTGATCCGTTGACCTGCAGAAATCCGCTCACCCTTATGAGGATTTACTAAATGATCTCCCAATGTATATATACCAAATTCCAACCCTTTCGTTGGATCTATACGATACTTTTCCATGATGAACTACTCCCTTTCCAATCAATACTAGTTTATCCCAATTGTGTAAATAGTTATAGCGTAAAACATCTCTTAATGTTATTATAAAGGATAATAACAAATAACTTAAGTACTCACTTTTAAGTGGTATAGTATACAAAAAGATACTATAAGGAGGAGCAAGGATGAATATCGAACCAGAACAATGTCGGGTAGAAGACGCATTAGGAATTTTGGTTGGAAAATGGAAGCCGATAATCCTCTTACATTTATTAAAAAATGGCACCCAGCGGTTTAGTGAAATGAAGCGTAGCCTACCTGGAATAACACAAAAGATGCTAACGAAGCAATTACGTGAATTAGAGGATGAGGATATTGTGGAACGTGTTATTTATCCACAAGTCCCACCGAAAGTAGAGTATTCCATTACCGAATACGGAAGAAGCTTGGAACCAATCTTACATGCGATGCATGAATGGGGTACAAAGCATACGCTGCATAAAATGCAAAAAATCAATCAAACAAGTGTACAATCTAATTAATCGTCCAAAAGACTAACAACTTTGAATCGTTGTTAGTCTTTTTTATAGCAAAGCACTTATTTTAGCTGCATATAATCATAGTAGCAATAAAACTAGGAGGGATCGGGAATATGAATTTCAATCTTACGGAAGCAATCCAAATTTTAGAACGCACGCCACAAACATTGGAATTTTTTCTGCTTGGTTTGGCAAATGGCTGGCTGGATACAAATGAAGGAGAAGGCACATGGAATCCTGTCGAAGTAATCGAACACCTTATCGAAGCAGAAAAAAATAACTGGATACCAAGACTTGAATTTATCTTACAGGAAGGAGAAGAAAAAGCATTTCCACCATTTGACCGATTTGCTCATTTAAAGCCGGAAACAAACAGACCAGTTGAGAAAACACTACTTGAATTCAAAACTCTCCGCAGCCATAACATCTATAAACTAAGGGAACTTTGTAGCTCATCCGAATCGAGTTTGGAAAAGACTGGTTTCCATCCAGCGTTTGGAATAGTTAAAATCCGCGAATTAATCGCAACATGGGCAGTACACGATTTAACCCACATCGCACAAATTGTTCGAGTTATGGCGAAGCGTTATGATCTGGATGTTGGACCTTGGAAGGAATATTTGGGAATATTAAAATGACATGACATATCCTCTGAGGCATTAACGCGTATAGTTTGTAAGAAAGCTACTCAGATATGCTTTCTCTGAGTAACTAATGCTTAGATTTTGGGTGAAAGTTACCTTGTTATGCGTTCTCTAAGACACGAATTCTAGAACTTGGGGTATAAGTTACGTAGAGAGCGAAAACCTTTGACTACAAAATAGCAAACGGTAACTGCTACCGGAAAAAGTAAAGGTTGTGTTAAATTACCGACCGGCGCATTAAATATCCAGGATAAAATCGCACCAAGTATCCATAGAACAATAAATACTACCAATAAAGATGCCATAAAACGTTTTTTAAATGACCCTGATTTAATAAAAAAGAGCACTACAAGACTAGCAACAGCTAAGAAAAACAACCCGTATTCAAAAATCAGACTATAATTTGTAAGTGAATGTAGTTGCATGAATTCTGCCTCAGTTATTTGCGGGCCAACAATAGATCTACTAATAGTTGCTTTGTATATCTCAATGGAAACATATGCTACATAGATGCATGCAGCTATGATCATGAACAAGCGGAAAATACTACTTTTTATGATGTTCTGTGTACCATTTATTTTCATTCTACCAACTGCTTTCACCGTGTAGTTAAAGCTTTAATTCCATCCGAACTGTTTTTAAAATATGCCCATCAAAATCATCGTCAAATTCCTTTATCACTTGAAATCCTTTTGCCGTATAGAAATTTCTACCAATCTGATTTTCCTTTTCCACATGAATAAATAGGGCTTTAGCTAGATTTAATTTTTTGATTCCTTCTTGTAATAATGAAGTCCCGATGCCATTTCCTTGGTATTCTTCTAACAAATAGATAGCGGACAATTCTACATCTCCTCCCTCTCTCACAGGGGAAAAGTTTGCAAATCCAACTACTCTATCATCTGTCTCTGCCACTAACATTAAGGAGTGATTCAATCGTCTATGCATCATGTCGTCACTATAAGCAACTGAGATAAACTTCGCTTGAATTGCTAATGGAATAATTCCTTCATACGTTGTGTTCCAGCTTGTCTTAGCGACATATTGAACTTGTGGAATATCCTTTATCTCCATTTCACGAATTGAAAATATCATTGTATCCCCTACCGATCTATCTATTTTTTCTAATAATTACCATAGTAACACAAGTTTCACATTTTTGTATCAGAATTTTCCATACAAAATCTTGCCTTTAAATCCACTAAACACCTTTTCAACTAACTTAATATAAGTTTTTGTCCATTAGATGAATGCAATAGGACACTATCTACGATTAGTTACTGCCTTTTGTCCATTAGAACGCAGCTATTGGACATTCCATATAAACAAACACTGAGATTGTCTATTAGCACATCCCTATTTGACAATTCCATCATTTAGAAACAATTATTTGTCTATTACACCGCAATACAGCAACTTAACGCCATAAAAAAAAACACACCGCCTAAGCGGTGCATTTCCTAAAGTTATATAATACTAATCTACTAATGTTAAAAGCATTTCTCGTACAGTTTTACATGCCATGGCTGTTGAAGCTCCTGATGGATCATATGGCGGGGATAATTCCACTATATCTGCCGCTACGATTTGATTAAGTGATTGTAGCGAACCAATAGCTTCTAACAGTTCACGGTACGTAATTCCACCTGGTTCAGGCGTTCCTGTGCCAGGAAATACGCCTGGATCCAATACATCCAAGTCCATAGTTACATAGACAGGAACATCCTTCAATGCAAGGACTTTTTCCTTTAACGTCTCCAATGAAAAACGTTCTAAATACGTATGCTCCTTCGCCCATTCAAATTCTTCCTTCATACCAGAACGAATGCCAAATTGAAAGATACGACCGTCTCCTAGAAAATCATGACAGCGGCGAATAACTGATGCATGGGAAAGTTTTTCCCCTAAATAGTCATCCCGTAAATCAGTGTGTGCATCGATATGAATGACATGTAGGTTCGGATACTTTTCATAAGCTGCTTTAATGGTTGGTAAGCTAACTAAGTGTTCTCCTCCCACCATCACAAACTTTTTCCCATCCCGAAGAACTCCTTGTGTATAGGCATGGATCTCATCAAGTATTTTTTTCGTATTTCCAAAAGGTAACTCTAAATCTCCACCATCAAAAACCGATACGTCTTCTAAATCCTTATCAAGATAAGGAGAATAGGTCTCTAGCCCAAACGAATCCGTTCGAATGGCTTGCATCGCAAAGCGAGTACCTGGACGAAAGCTCGTTGTCCCGTCAAATGGTATTCCAAACAGGACAATATCCGCTTCCTCGTAAGACTTTTCACAACCAATAAAAGTGCTAATGTTTAAGGCTTTATTCCCCACGTTCTAGTGCCTCCTTCACGTAATTCGGCAACCCAAACGCGCCAACATGTAAATCAGTGTTATAGTATTTCGTTTTTAAACCAAACTCTTTCCATGCATCCACCTTTAAATCGTTAATTGGATCAAAAGTTTTCGATGCAAAACCGAACAGCCAATGTCCAGATGGATAGGTTGGCATATGGTATTGATACACATTGGTAATCGGAAAAATATCTTTAATCTTCTTGTGAGCTTTTTTCATATTGGAAGCATACTCTGCAAAGTATGGAGACTCATGCTGGTTAATCAAGATACCATCCTTATTTAACACCCGATAACACTCCTGGTAAAAAGCAGTCGTAAACAATCCTTCTCCGACTGAAACCGGATCGGTAGAGTCTACTAAAATTAAGTCAAAGGATGCATCTGGTGCATTCTTCACATACGCTAATCCATCTTCAAACAGAAGCTTCATGCGAGAATCCTCTTCCACACCTTTTGCCGTAACCGGTAAATATTCCTGGCACAAACGGAAGACCCGCTCATCAATTTCTACCATGACAACCTCTTCAACTGATGGATAGCGCAATACTTCACGTGCCGTACCACCATCACCACCACCAATAATTAATACTTTTTTGATGTTCGGATTTGTCGCAAATGCTGGATGAGTAATCATATCATGATAAATAAATTCATCCTTCTCATTTACCATCATTAAACCGTCTAATGTAAAAAAGGTACCAAACTCTTCCCCTTGATAAAAATCAATTTGCTGGAACGGACTTTTCTCGCTATATAATGCCTTATCATAGGCAATTGAAAATTTACAATTCTTACTCCATTGCTCTGTATACCAGTTCATTATTTGACTCCTTCTAACATGGGTTTTACTTGTACCTCTCGGATATCACGCTCTGCAAATTGTTTAATTTTATCAACCATGCCACGTGGTACCTCAAAGGATTCTGTTTTCTTCGCCTGTAGTTTTTCACCCAGGTAATCAGCAGCCTTCCAAGGGCTAACAGAATCGCCACATGTGTAGACATCCACAGAAGCATAACCATATTCTGGCCACGTATGGATCGTTAGATGGGATTCAGCTATAATCACCGCTCCAGAAACCCCATATGGATTGAAGTGATGGAACACCGATTCAACAATTGTTGCTCCCGAATAATCTGCTGCTTCATTCATAAATTTTTCAATCAACTTGTTGTTCTCAATAATCTCACTTGGACAACCGTAAAACTCTATTAATACATGTCTTCCTAATGTCGATAATTCAATGCCCATTTTACGCATTCTCCTTTACAACGGTTATATGGTTTGCTTCTTTCGCTTCGATCAAAACTTCCCCTAATGTTTCACGATAATAATGATACTGCTGGACAACTTCCTCGGAAATTAATTCTCCTGGAATCACAAGCGGGATACCAGGCGGATAAATCATAAGTGTATCCGCACTAATTCTACCTATCGCATCATCAATAAATACCGACTCTTGCTCAGCATAAAATGCTTCTCTAGGACTAATTACCAATTGATTTACTTGATCGGCTGTTACATTAGTAGACATGATAACGTTTTGTTGACCAAACCGTCTCTCAATATCTTGTAACGCATTGACTAGTTTCCCTATTGATTCCGCTGTATCAGCGTTTGAGATAACAGCCATGACGACATATCCTTCCGCTAGTTCCATCTGAATACCATAAGATTCCTTTAACATCGTGTATACGTCAAATCCTGTTAAACCAATCCCATTTACTCGAATAACTAATTTCGTCCAGTCATAGGATTGCTGAAAATGCTTCGTCACATAATCTGGCTTTAATACTTCATAACGAGAGTTCGTCTCTAGTTCTGCGATCGCTGCATCAATGGTTGGTCTTAATTGATGCAATCGTTCAGAACCATTCATAACTAATTCTCTTCTCGCAACATCTAGTGAACTCATTAGCAAATAATTAGCACTAGTCGTTTGTAACATGCTAAGTAGCTTTTGAATTGCTTCTGGTGCAACTCGCTCTTCTTTTACCAATAGAATCGAGCTTTGTGTTAACGATCCACCTGTCTTATGCATACTAATGGTTACCGCATCTGCTCCTGCAGAAATTGGGTCGATCATATCGTCTGACATAAAGGGTAAATGTGCGCCATGGGCACTATCTACAATGACCGTCACATCGTTAGCATGTGCAAGCTGACAGATTGCTTGTAAATCACTCATTGAACCAAAATAAGTTGGGTACGTAATCAATAGAGCCTTTGCTTCTGGATGCTCTTGGATTGCTCTTTCCACACTTCCAATCGAAACTCCATGTGATATACCGAAATGATAATCCACCTCAGGCTGTATAAAAACTGGTCTTGCCCCACTTAATATAATCCCGTCCATGACAGACTTATGCCCGTTTCGTGGCACTAATAAGGTATCACCTGGCTTACAAACAGCCATAATCATGGCTTGGATACCAACTGTCGTACCATTTACGAGGAAATAAGCATGGTCTGCACCAAATGCAGCTGCTGCTAATTCCTGCGCCTCTTTAATAACAGATTGTGGATGACTTAGTAAATCAAGCTCCTTCATAGAATTTACATCCATCCGAAGAGTCATCTCTCCAAGAACCTGTTTTAACGGGGTCATCGTAGAACCCATTTTATGACCAGGCACATCAAAAGGCGTGACATCCTGTTTGGCATATTGAACCAATGCGTCGAATAAAGGCATCTTATCCTGGTTTAACAGTAAATCTCTTTTCCCGGCAAGTTCCTTTATGCTATTCATCATCTGCCAACTCCAGCAAGTTCAAAAAGTTCAACAGCTTGTTGTAATTCCTCCACTTTATCCGTTCTTTCCCAAGGTATATCAAGATCACTTCTTCCAAAATGACCGTAAGCCGCTACCTGTTTATATTGTGGTCTCCGTAAATCTAGCATGGTTATAATACCAGCTGGTGTTAAATCAAACACTTTTCGAATCGCTTGTAATAATTGTTCATGTGTAACCTTTTCCGTTCCAAATGTATCCAGTGCAATACTAATTGGTTCACTTACTCCAATGGCATATGACAACTGAATTTCACACTTTTCAGCGATTCCAGCAGCAACGATGTTTTTGGCCACATAACGTGCTGCATAGGCTGCAGAACGGTCTACCTTCGTACAATCCTTTCCAGAGAACGCTCCTCCACCATGCTTTGCAGCACCGCCGTACGTGTCTACAATGATTTTACGACCAGTTAATCCCGCATCACCATGTGGTCCTCCTACAACAAAACGTCCAGTAGGATTAATCAATATACGGAAGTTTTCATTAAGGTTAAATTCACGTGCTGTTTGCTTAATAATTGTCTCCATAACATACGTTTCAAAGCTTTCTTTATCAAAATCCTCATCATGCTGAATGGACATTAAGACCGTATCAATTTTAGGCTGATTTGAAACTGTATAATCGATTGTTACTTGTGATTTCATATCTGGACGAGCCCATTTGAATTCACCATTTTTTCGTAAAATTGATGCACGTTTTACTAGTGTATGAGCCATTTCAATCGCTAGTGGCATGAATGACTCTGTTTCATTCGTTGCGAATCCAAACATGATTCCTTGATCACCAGCACCAATTTCTTTTGTATCACTAGATGTATCAACACCCATCGCAATGTCTGGTGATTGGGTGTGGACAAGTACGTGAACATCACAAGTGCTACCATCAATTCCGAAACGATCATCCATATATCCGATTTCTAGTAACGTATCTCGGGCAATTTTTTCGATATTCAAATTAGCTCTTGTGGTAATTTCACCACCAACAATTACTGTATTGGTTGTTGTAAATACTTCACAAGCAACCCGAGAAAAAGGATCCTCCTGTAGTGCAGCATCAAGAACAGCATCTGAGATTTGATCTGCGATTTTATCTGGATGCCCTTCTGATACAGATTCCGACGTGAATAAAAGTTTTTCTGCCAATATTAACCACTCCTACCATAAAAATGTAATTTTCAGGCACAAAAAAAGCTCTCCTACAACCTAAGGAAAGCTTTGATTAATATCCGCAGCTTATCCTCTTATTGTTCACAAAACATATTGTTTTGCGCTCAGGTTGGGCCCCATATTTGATTCACTTGAACCAAACTGGCTTGCCACCGCATCTTCGACCCCTCGTCTCAGCGGCTATTAATAAGATAGACTTTTATTATGCTGGGATTAATACTAAAGGATATACCCTTACATGTCAATTTCTTTTTTTGTCGATTAAGCAAGTAATTTTTTCCAACAAAAAAGACTCAGAATACGCCAATATCTGAGTCCAAATCATTAGTATAAACCAAACCAATAGCCAATTGCCGCGCCAATATAATTCCCGATAACATAGCCAAGCGTTCCAACAATTAATACGGGTGCTACTAGTTTCGTCCACCCTTTAGAAATAGCCATAGCTGCTGCCGTTGTCGGTCCACCAATATTAGCGTTACTTGCAAGAATAATTTCTTCCAGATTGAATTTAAACAATTTCCCAAATACGAAGGAAATAATCATATTAAGTGCAACCATGATGAATACCAATACAAATAATAATGGTGCATTTTGTAAAATAATTGGAAGTGAAGCCGGAACGCCGATAACTACAAAGAAAATATAGATAAGATATGTACCGATTTCCTGTGCACCGTTAATCTTTTCAAAAAAACGTGAAAAAATCGTTACTGCGACCAGGGTAATAGTAGTGAGCATCAAATAGTTATCACCTAATATGCCATTTAATGCATTCCATACAAAATTAATATCATCACCAGATGGAATAATCGAGTCAAATAGTGCGGCTAGTTTGAAGGAAATTGCCACCAATACAAAGGCAGATCCCACTGCAAAGCCAATATCCTTTAACGATATTTCTTTTCCTTTCCAATAGGTCGCAGCTAGATTTTCCCCACCATCTTGCTCATGCTTTTCCACTTGTTCAACATGTGGCGCCTTAAACCGTCTTCGGAAAAATGCTACGGTTGGAATAACCATTAACACAAGGAAATATAGTGCCATCATTAAATTATCAGCAACAACAGTTGCCGACACTAACTCACCAGGCGTTTCAAATCTAGCCGATAATGCAGCTAAATTTACACTTCCACCAATATACGAGCCTGTCATCATCGCTGCTACTTTTTCCAGACCTGGAATATAGTCTTTTAATAAGAAGAACCCAACAATAGCCCCAACGACTGTACCTATAGAGCTTAATAAAAACATCACTAACAGTCTTCCACTCTCGTTCCAGATTTTCAATATATTCGATTGGAATAATAAAAGCGGAATAGCTAGAGGAACTACATAACCCCATACCGTGTCATATACAGGAGAATCTGTGGGAATTACATTAAAGTTTGCAAGCAGCATCGCACCTACAAGCGCAATAATTGCTCCTGAAACCTTAGAAGCCCATTCATATTTCTGTTCCAAATAAATACTCACACCGGCCCATCCAGCCAAAAAAGCCCAAAGAACCCATGTATCATCAGCCCCAATCACCGAAAAAACCAAACCCAACACCTCCAAAATTAAAATTATTATAAAATTATAGCGCAAAAGGGCGGTGCCTGTCACTTCCCGGTTTTTGTCGAATTATTCCTCCCTAATTCTCGCCAAGAAATTATTTTCTATTCCAACAGGATATCGCCTCCTATTTCTAGAATACTTATAGATATCCAACGTGAAAGAAGGTAATCAAATGACCAAAAAGGCTAGTAGTAAGCCCAATGTTTTATCTAAGTACTCAATTGAGCAATTTATGAACACGGAAAGTCTTGCTGCCGTATCGATTTCACATGATGACTCAACCATTTTATACGCTAGTGACAAATCCGGCGTCTATAACGCCTATTCGATGCAATTAGATGGCAGTAACCGTACACAATTAACGCATTCAACTACCGACCGTATCATTCCCACTACCTATTTTCCGTATGATAATCGCTTTTTATATCAAAGTGATAAGGGTGGAAATGAAATTATTCATATTTATGTAATGGACGAAAGTGGGCAGTCAAGGGATCTAACCCCAGAAGAAAACGAGAAAGCTTCTTTCACAGATTGGAGCATTGATAAAAAAAGCTTTTTCTATGAATCTAACAAACGCGATAATCGTTTTATGGATGTATACGAAATGGATATTGACACATTTACACCAACTTTATTATTCCAAAATGACCAAGGCTATCACATCAACGCCATTTCACCTAATAAACAATTCATCGCCCTACATAAACCTATTACAGCCAATAATTCAGACATGTATCTCTATTCGCCTGATTCAGGAACGATACATCTATCCAAGCATGATGGAGATGTTCAGTTTGTCCCCCTTACATTCAGTCAAGATTCTATGTATTTGTATTATCTAACTGATGAAGAAAATGAATTTCTTCACTTAAAACGCATGCATCTTTCAACTATGTCTGTGGAAACTGTTGCTATCGAACCATGGGATATTGTTAGCGCTAAATTTTCACCAAATTATTCTTACCTTCTATACGTAGTAAACAATGATGCAGCATTTCAATTAAAACTACTGGATATAGAAACAGGAAGACAAATTGAAATCCCTAATCTACCCGAAGGCGCAATTGATAGTGTTAAATTATCCCATAACGAGGAACAAATTGTCTTTTTACTAAATAGCTCGGATTCGCCTTCCAACCTGTATGTCTATACATTTAGCACTCAAAAATTACAGCAGCTTACCAATACATTGAATCCCGAAATAGAACAAAAGGATCTAGTACAAGCAAAAGTTGTAAACTACCCTTCATTCGACGGTCTATCCATACCAGCAATTTATTATGAACCACATCTTGCAAAGGGTGAAAAAGCTCCCGCACTCGTCTATGTCCATGGTGGGCCTGGTGGACAATCCACGGCAACGTATAATCCGATTTTTCAATACCTAGTCAATAGCGGATATGCAGTCATTGCGGTTAATAGCCGAGGGAGTTCAGGTTATGGAAAAACATTCTTTAAAGCAGCTGACTTAAAGCACGGTGATGTTGATTTATCAGATTGTATAGAAGCGAAAAAATTCTTAATAAACACTGGAAAAATTGATGAAGATAAAATAGGTATTATTGGTGGAAGTTATGGTGGGTATATGACTTTGGCAGCTTTAGCATTTCATCCTGATGCATTTGAGGTTGGTGTTGATATATTTGGCGTGTCCAATTGGGAACGCACGTTAAAAAGCATGCCTGCTTGGTGGGAAGCAATACGTGACGTACTATATAAAAAAATCGGTAATCCATTTACTGATACGGAATACATTCGAAGCATCTCACCACTCTTTCATGCGGATAACATCAAAAAACCATTAATTGTGCTACAAGGTGCAAACGATCCACGTGTCTTAAAAGAAGAATCAGATGAAATCGTTGTAGCAGTTAAGAAAAACAATGTCCCAGTGGAATATATTGTTTTCGATGACGAAGGTCACGGATTTTCAAAAAGAGAGAATCGTATTACTGGCTACCGTGCCATTAAAGAATTTCTTGATAAATACTTAAAGCAAGCATAAAAATAGCCCTACAAGGCATCAAATACCTTGTAGGGCTTTTCATTAATTCTCTTCTATTTCTTTACGGTCTTTCTTGAACCACTTAGAAAGCAATTCATAAACAATTGGAACAACAATTAGTGTTAGCAATGTTGAACTTGCTAGACCACCAATAACGGTAATTCCAAGTCCTTTCGAAATTAAACCGCCACCGCCATTACCGAATAACAACGGAATTAACGCACATATTGTTGCAATTGCTGTCATTAGAATTGGACGTAGACGAGTTGCACCTGCTTCAAGAATCGCTTCACGTCTTTCCATTCCATCACGTTCCATATGAATGATTCGATCGACTAGTACAATCGCATTCGTAACAACAATACCAATCAACATTAACAGACCCATCATAACCGAAACGGAAATCGTTTCACCTGCTATTAATAGTCCAACGAATGAACCAATTACCGCGAATGGTAGTGAGAATAAAATAGCAAATGGTGCCAGTCCTTCACTAAATGTTACGACAAGGATAAAGTACACAATTAGAACCGCAGCGATCATTGCAACTCCAAGCTGTGTAAAGGTTTCCTCCATATCAGCTGTTACACCGGCAATACCCATTGTTACACCTTTAGGTAATTCTAATTCGTCAATCTCTTTATCAACCTCTGCAGAAGCTTTGGAAATATCATCACCGATAATAGTTCCAGAAACTGTTGCATAGTACTCACCTTTACTACGTGCTAGCGTATTTAAAGCAGTTCCTTCTTCAACTGTTACTAGCTCTGAAAGTGGGAGCGTTTGACCAGTTGCCGTTTGAACTTCTGTTTCTAAGAGTTCATCAATTGATTTTGGTTGTGCAGCTTCTTCCTGCTGTACAATTACATCCAATGAAGTTCCATCTTTTTCAACAGTTGTTAGCACATCTTGAGTGGTATTCGGGCTTAGCAACATGACAATTTGACCAGTTGTTAAACCATATTGTAATAACTCTTCTTGATCCACGTTAAACGTGTATTCCACATATGCTTCTTCTTTACTAGAAGAAACATCTTCTAATCCATCATTCTCACTTAATACTTCTTCAACCATTCCAACAGCTTCATTCAGTTTATCTAAATCTTCACTGTAGAATGTATAGCTAAGTTCATCTCCAGCCATTGACATGGAAGTGAAGTTTTGGCTCTTCCACTCACCGGTTTGACCGATATTGAATACATACTCTTCAATTTCTTCACGAACCTCTGGGAAGTTCTCCATATCAGGATCAAAGATAAGGTACATTAATGCACCACCAGATCCTCCGCCCATCATAGAGCTCATCATATCGGCACTATCACTATCTGTTACGGATAGTTGAACAATGTCAATATCTTCGCGTGTTAATAACTCTTCTTCCACCTCAGCAACATTTGCTAAAGTATCTTCCTTAAGTTCTCCGGCTTCTGGGGTATACGTTAAATACATAACTTTTTCTTCTTCACTACCCATAAAGCTAAATCCAATAAGCGGCGTTAACGCCAAGCTACCAACTAGTAAAATAACAGCGATAGCGGAAGTAATAATTTTATGGTTAAGGGTCCATTTCAGAATTCCTTTATACCAATTAGCTAATTTACCAGCTTCCTTATGGCTTGCTTCTGTTTTCTCACTATATAATTTCTTCTTAAATAAGAAGTGTGATAAAGCTGGAACAATGGTTATTGCAACTAGTAGTGATGCACCAAGCGCAAATGTCATGGTTAAAGCAAATGGCATGAATAATTCTCCAACCATTCCACCAACAAAGATAAGTGGCGCAAATACTGCAACCGTAACTAATGTTGAGGAAAGAATTGGTTTGAACATTTCAATTGTAGCTTCACGTACTAATGCACGTCCACTCAATTTCTCTTCTTTTAAATGTAATCGTCGGTAAATATTTTCTACCACGACAATCGAGTCATCAATTACACGACCAATTGCAACCGTGATGGCACCTAGGGTCATGATATTTAATGTAATATCCATCCAATTCAATAGCATTAACGCCATAAAAATGGAAACCGGGATCGAGACGATTGAAATAATTGTTGATTTAAAATCGCGTAAGAACAGTAGAATAATAAGAACAGCAATTAATCCACCAAACACAGCTTTTTCAACCATTGTTGTTACGGATTCTTGAATTGGAGCTCCTTGGTCTAATGAAATATCAATCACAAGACCTTCAATGTCTGCTTCTTCCTCTTCCACTAAATCTTTAACTGCTTCCACAACGTCTACCGTATTTGCTTCTTGCCCTTTTACAACCTGTATAGCAATTGCGTCTTCTCCATTTGTACGAGAAACAGATTGTACTTTACCAACTACTTCGACATTGGCAACATCACTTAATTTCACGAATGGTACTGGATTTGATTCAGATGGTGTTACCGGAATAATCATTTCCTTTAACTCATCTGCTGTCATAAACTTACCATCTATTGATACAGCTTGTTCGCCCTCTTCAAATTCAAATAAACCTAAAGATACAGCCATATCACTTGCTTGAATCATTTGCTTAACATCGTCTTCAGTAAGACCAAGTTCAACCATTTTAGCTTCATCATAGGTTAGCTGAACTTCTTCAATATGCTGCCCTGTGATTGTAGCTGATGCAACGCCCTCAATCTTTTCAAGCTTCGGTAAAATCACATCTTCAACCGTAGAAGTCAACTCTACGATATCTTCTGATTCACTACTCACACTTAATGCCACGACTGGCATCATATCCATACTAATCGCAGTAATGGATGGCGCTTGTGCTTCCTCTGGTAATGTTACAGAATCAAGTGCAGATTCTAGTGCACGCTTCGCTTCATCCATATCAATTCCGTAGTCATATTCTACTTGAATACTAGCCATGTTTGAATAGGAATTCGAATAAACTCCTTTTACATCTTCTAGATTCTCGATGACTTTTTCAATTGGAATCGAAATTTCATTCATTACTTGCTCTGGAGTAGCTCCTGGATATACATCAGAAACCATTAAATACGGAATGGATACATCCGGAATAGTCTCCATTTTCATACGTGTACCAGAATAAATACCAGTAGCAACAATGATTATCGTTAATAACCACACGGCTAATTTATTCTTGATAACAAAATTAACTAAACCTTTCACGCTTACACCTACCCTAATTTGACTTTATAAACTCATTCCCCTATACTAATGACTAATCGGTCATTTGTCAACTGGGAGATCGGAACTAAGGAGAGAAATTTTGATGAGTAAAAAACAATTAATCATGGATAAATCCCTTGAACTTTTTGCGCAAAACGGATTTGAATCAACATCCGTTCAACAAATAACAGATTACTGCGGAATTTCTAAAGGGGCATTTTACCTATCTTTTAAATCAAAAGACGAGTTAATCATCGCATTAATTGATCACTTCATGAGCCAGTTAACCGAAGAAATTGACTACATGGTCAGAGAGACAGAAAGTGCGCAACTTTTATATAAATTTTACCAATCGATTTTTAGTGGTTTTAAAGCACATTCCAGCTTTGCCAAACTCCTCATGAAAGAACAGACGCAATCCCTAAATAAAGAACTAATAGCAAAATTTCGCTATTATGAACAGCTTATCGATCAAATTATCTTATCAATGGTAGAGAGGTTATATGGAGAAGAAATTGAAGAAACAAAATATGATCTTGTCTACTCCATCAAGGGATTAATGAATAGTTATTCCTCATTGTTTATTTTTTATAACATCTCACTCGATGTGGAAATTTTGTGTGAATCGCTTGTAGAAAAAACAAATTTATTAGCAAAATATACAACACTTCCGATTATTACTAAAGAATTCGCAAATGTCTTTAAAGAGGCAACCCAACAAGATATTACTTCTGATAAAATAGCTCAATTAATTGATCAAAGCATTGTTGAAGTTAATGAACCATTGGAAAAGGAATCATTAACTATTTTGAAGCAGCAGCTTCTTATTCCAAACTATAGCCCAGCTATTGTAAGTGGAATGCTTGAGAATATTAGGAATCACCCACAATGTAAGTGGATAGCCTTCTTATTACGTGAATTTTATAATCTTTAATCTAGAAATAAATAAAGAACCCTTGCATATCCTCTAGGATTTTTAAGGGTTCTTTGTTGCATTTACCCTGTCATTAAAAAAACAATGTAATTCGATAAGTAACATTCACCTAATTCGAGTTTCCCTCAACTTGTTGCCATTCAAAATCTTCAGCCTCCAAAAATGGATACAGTGTGTTATCCCCAATTATTCGATAAGTCTCATGTCCAATCCTAATATGGTTTTCATATACTTCCATATCCAACTGTTGACTCCAACCACCTCTTGCCGTAATTTCGTACACTACATCGATGTTTTCGGTTCTTAGTGGTGCTCGTTTAAGCTCCAATAAAGATATTTCACTTAATACATTGGATATTACCGCTCCGTCCTCTATTATCACACTTTCAGAAAGTTGTTTAGAAGGGACCTTTCTTTCGGGATTCATTTGTAAAATAGCAATCCTCATTTCATTTAAACTCGTTACATCAATATGTTCAAACTCGTCTTCAACTACCTCTTTGAAATTGGTCGTGTGGAAGCAAACAATAAGTGCCCCAACAAATATGGCGAAAGCTGCCCCAGCTCTAACTAGACTTCTTATGTATTGCTTCTCTTCTCGCTCTATTTTAAACTGAATCCTTGCATCAATCAGTAATATGATGGTAATAAATCCGGAGTTCAAATAAAGATTAAAATCAGGGAAATAGATGCCTTCGATTATTGTCATGATGATTACCAATCCAACAGATATTTGAATGAACCACTTATGATAGCTATTCACATAGGAATACTCCGAGATCTCATCTAATATGGAAAACCTTTTGACAAAAATTTTTTCAACTATAAACCCAAGAATTAAAAGTATGAATACAAATAACTCAAACAAACTACCGCCCCCATTGATAGTAGGACTATTATAACATAATAAATATTCCCATTATTCCTTATACGATATTAACGTAATAAAGGTTTCATGGTACGATAGAAGGATAATACATAAAGGAGGAGACAATCTTTGCTAATAAAAGAAGGATTTGTTGACGTTACTGGGGGGAACGTGTGGTACCAAATACATGATAACCATACAAACAACGCACCCGTTATTATTTTACACGGTGGTCCTGGTTCATCACATTGGTCATTACAAAATCTAAATGTTTTATCCACCATACGGCCGGTAATATTATACGATCAATTAGGCTGTGGAAAATCAGATCGCCCAAATGATCCATCCTTATGGAAAATAGATCGATTTGTGGAAGAACTAAAGCAGCTAATTGACGCACTCGGTTTAAACGAATTTCATCTTCTCGGTCATTCTTGGGGAACAACCCTTGCTGCTGCATTCTATTTTACATACCCAGAAGGAGTCAAAAGCATTATCTTTTCGAGTCCATGCTTAAGCGCCCCTTTATGGGCAGAGGATCAAAAAAGAAATCTCTCCAAATTACCACAATCGGTTCAGAACACGATAAAAGAATGCGAAGAAAATGGCACGACTGATTCAGAAGAATATAAAGCAGCAACAAAAGTATTTAATGATCATTTTGTCTTCAGAATGCCCGACGAGGACAAACCTGAATTCTTAAAGGAAGGTGCTAAATACAAAAACAGTGAAATTTATAATATCATGTGGGGATCGTCAGAGTTTCATGTGGCAGGTAACTTAAAAAACTTTGATTGCACACAGCAGTTGAAATCGATACAGATTCCAACTCTCTATACATGTGGGCGGTTTGATGAAGCAACACCAGAATCCACGGAATATTTTAGCAACCTAACCCCAAACAGTAAATACCATGTATTCGAACAAAGCGCACACATGCCCTACATAGAAGAAACAGAAACCTATCTCCAAGTCATAGGTGACTTTTTGAAAGAATAAGGTGCCTGTCACCACCCGAATTTTGTCGAATTCAGGTGGTGACAGCATTTGGTTATTTTGCTAAATAATCAATTAGATC
The DNA here is from genome assembly GCF_001038425.2 of Ornithinibacillus contaminans. GTDB lineage: Bacteria > Bacillota > Bacilli > Bacillales > Amphibacillaceae > Ornithinibacillus > Ornithinibacillus contaminans. The sequence goes on along the minus strand of NZ_LDPV02000046.1, from coordinate 63,705 downwards.
TGGCAACCACTCAGCTAAATCCGTGAATTCATACCCTAATTTTGTAGCTTTTTCATTACTCATGGACCAAGTATCCTCAATTGCATATGGTGATGTCAGTTGATCCTCCAAAGTAATTAGCACATCCTTACCAGTTTTCTCACCAACCAGTGCCATTAACTCCTTCATCGTAATATATCCATTAGCACACACATTAATTGGACCCGTAAAATTAGTCTCCGCTATCCATGAAAGAAATTCCCCAGCTTCTCGTTGATGCACAAAACACATTTCCGCTTCTGGATTTGGAAAATATACCGGCTTCTCTTCCTTAGCTGATTTCACATAGTGCAGCAGTCTCTCCGTATAATCCGCTTCACCAAGCACAATAGGTATACGCATTGCTACAACTGGGAACGTTGCACGTTGAAAAAAGTAAGCTTCCGCCTGCCTTTTTCCTTCCTGATAGCTAACCTCCTGACGATCAACCATTTTTAACTCATATGTAAATGGATCAAACTCACCTTCATCCATCTTTTTCCCATAATCATAGACTGATAAAGTAGAAGTAAATACATATCGCTTCATTTTTCCTTCAAGTGCCTTTGTTATAATAGCGGCATCCTCTGACGAAAAACAAAGTTGATCAAACACAACATCCCACTCTTTTCCTTCTACAGCAGCCATCACAGATGATTCATCAAAACGATCTACCTTTAGCCGTTCTACACGATCTCCGAAAGGGTCAGTGCCATTCTGGCGTGTTGCCACTGTAACCATGATTCCTTTTTCCAATAATGATTCTATTAAATTCACTCCAAAGAATCGTGTACCACCAAATACAAGTGCCGATTGCATATGTAAATGTCCTCCTCCAAATTTTCTATAATCAAGTATACTCTAATTATCAGATACCCTTTTTGAAATAACAAGATAAAAATTCTCCCTGAAAAACCGAAAACAAAAAACTCCCCAAAATGATGAGGAGCATCCTGACTACCCTACTTGTTTTATCCATTTGAAAAACAAGCTGCTAGTTTTCTTTCTATCCGTGTGCTTCTGCTTTTGACGTGTTAATATATAAAGTCTATTTTCATCCGCGTGCTTTCTCAATGTCTTCATTTTTTCCTCAGCCAAGTTTCTGTATAACTCAAAATTCATCATTTATATTCCTCCTCTTGTTTACCTTACATCACTATCATACTCATCTTTTCACGCTCTAACCTCCGTGCAACGACTGATTTTCAAGCACAAAAAAACCCTACTCCAATTGTAGGGTTTTTCAGTCCGAAGACGGATAGAGCATTTAAGCTAGCTCTGTTCCGGTAGCCTTCTTGTCTTGTTTTACTTGAACAGTCAAAAATAATCCAAGTACAAGAATCAATAGACACGCACATGAAATATACAACACATGGAAATTAAACATAGCAACAATCATACCGAGCACATAAGAACCAGTCGCGATTCCAGTATCCCAGAAAATAAAGAATGTCGCCGTCGCATGACCACTTCTTCCCTTATCCGCCGCTTGGATACACATCGTTTGAAAACTAGGAAGCAAGGCACCACTTCCAAGACCTATAACCGCTGCTGTTAATAAAAACATCCAAGAAGAAGTCGTGTAACTTAACATGATTAATCCAACACTAAAAATAAGCAAGCATGGAACAATGACATATGTTGGTCCTTTCACATCAAATAGTTGTCCTAACGAAGGACGTGTAAGAATCATTACCACAGCGAATACCACAAAAAAGTAGCTTCCTACACTCGTTAAATCCATTGCCTCTGCAAATACACTAATATAGGATAGGATACTGGAATAAGCAATTCCGACAAATAGACTAATTCCAGCAATAGGAATAGCCTTTATTTCCACTAAATCGTGAATAGATAGTTTCCTTTTCACCGTTTTCGTTGTCTCTTGAATAACTGCTGGTAATTGGACACGAAAAGCACTAACTAATCCAATAACCATAATGAGGCTCGTGATGACAAATAATACATGGAACGAAACAAACTGAAGTAATGTTAACCCAATAAATGGACCAACCACCATTGCAATATTCATGGACATGGCAAAATAACCAAGGCCTGCTCCTCTTCTTTCTTCTGGTACAACGTCGGCAGCTATCGCACTAGTTACCGTGGTCAATACGCCAAACGATAATCCATGAATAAAACGTAAAATAATTAATCCTAGAAAACTATGAACCCCATAATAAAAGAACAAAGTTACCGTAAATAAGAACGTACTCCATAATAATCCTTTTCGCTTCCCAATTTTCTCTAGTAGATTCCCCGAAAATGGCCGCATGATAATTGCAGCAATCAGCATGCTAGTAACAACCAAACCTCCCTGTGCTTCTGTTCCCCCTAATTCTTGTATAACATAGATTGGCAATGTCGTTAATAACGTATAAAATGCTAAAAATAAAATAAACTGTGTCAATGAAATATAAATAAAATCTTTCGTCCAAATCTTTTTATGATGGTCACTCATGCTGTCTTAACACCTCTAACCTATTTTTTGCAGTAAATATAGTAAGCTCTCTTTCTCTTCCTGTGATAAATTAGATAGCATCACTTTTTCGTGTTCCGATACAGACTTCTCAATTTCTACATACTTTCTTTTGGCCATATCGGTTAACACAATAACCTTCTCTCGTTTATCCATCCCCGTTTCTCTAACAATCCACCCATGTAGCTCCATCCGTTTTACTGTCCGTGTTATGGTAGGAGCTTCCACATGAAAATAACTACTAAGCTCTGTTTGTGTGCTTGCCCCGTATTTCGTTAAATAAAACAAAATTGTCCATTGCGCGTGGTATAATCCATGCACCTTTAAGCACTCATTCAAATGCTTTTGTATATATCGTATACGCTGATTCAGCGTATGCAGCAAATCCTGATTTAACATTGCCTACCTCCAATTTAGTTAGCTAGGTAAGTAAATTCACAACATTACCTAGCTTACACCAAAACTAATCTTATGTATAGTGATTAAACCTTCTCAATAATATAATCGTAAAAAACAAGTAAATAGTGGCGATTTTTTTGTTATATTTTGCCACCTGTCACAGACTTTGTTCGATTATATAGATAGAATACCGTAATAAACCCAAATACTATCTCATTCAACAAAACTAGTTGTTTTTCTTAACAAGATACGACAAACATTATTGGGCGTATCTGATATTATGGTGAAAATAATGAACTAATAGAGTTGGGAGAGGCGACATGGAGAGAATTTTTGGACCTTTTAAAATGGATACGGACTTTTCCGATAAAGAACAATCGATTCGTGCAGAACTAGAACGAGATGATATTAGTTTTTATCGCTTTGTTGGTGGAAACCCTAGCAAGACCGAGGAGCTTCGGAATACATTAGAATCACTTCGAGAGAGAAAGCCTCTTATAGTTGGTATTTATCGTTTTCCTTTTCAATTTGAAGGAAAGCGAAAACGCATGGCTGCTAGAGAGCAATATTTCATCATGAAGGATTATTGTGATGCTGTCATTACCTTTGAAAGTGATGGGCTAATGGAATCTATTGATCCTTCCACTCCTATCCATGATGCACCAAAGTCATTTGATATGCTAGAGGAAAAAGTAATTCAAGGTTTGCGAGATACTCTGGATGAGACTGGAATAATTAATATTGATTATCATGATATCAAAACCTTCATTCAGCAAAAGCGTGGGCCGTTATTTTTATATACTATAGAAGGCAAAACCTTTGATGAACCTTTAAGAAATTTATTAACTGCTCCATATTTACCAGAGGATTTTACAGAAGGCGAGCAATTAATAATTAATATTGGTTATTCAAGAGACGTAGATATGCAAGCCTTTCGTCAAATCAATTTGCGACTTAATGATCTATTCGATAAAGCAGACCTATTTAAGCTTGGATCCTATTTTATCGATGAACCTGGACAACGATTCAAAATCACCATGATCGTAAACGGACTCCAAGACCCAATCGAAACACCAAAAACAAACAACCCAAGCCCCAAAACCAAAAGCTTCATTAAAAAATGGAAAAAATAAGTAGGGTGCCTGTCACTTCCCGAATTTTGTCGAATTGATAGCTATAAACCGGGTTTTGTACATTTTTTTAACATGATCCGTCCACACTACTTACTAAAGGAGGGATTATGCATTGTCTAAAAACAAAAAGAAAAAGAATAAAAGCAAAGAAGAATTAAACGAATTAAAAGGGAAAGAACGTTATCCTAAGAACAGACAATAAATTTCGAATTAAGATCCTATTCCCACCGCTTCATAATCTACACTTGGAGCTTAGGAATAGGACTCTTTTTTTATCTTGCTCTACATTTATCTTGCTCTACACATAGTAGAACCATAAACTATAATTAGCACTATTTAAACCTACGACAATCCAAATTCGAACGAAATTGAAGCGTGATACCATGTCCAGTACTAGCAAACAAAAAGCTCAACTCCATTATCGAAAAAGGAAAATCGCTTATATTTTCGCCATCCTTTTAACTATTGGATTAGGTCTAGCCTCTAGAAAATGGAGCAATATCCTCCCCCTATTTCTAGCTGAAAATGCTGGTGATATGTTGTGGGCCATGATGGTTTTCTTTGGATTCCGTTTTTTGTTAACGCAAAAGAACTTATCAGCTTCTCTAGCACTAAGCTTTTTATTCTGCTTTTTAATTGAATGTAGTCAGCTATATCAGGCTAATTGGATTAATCAACTACGCACAACAACAATTGGTGCATTAATTTTAGGTAAAGGATTTCTCCCGATTGATTTGCTGCGGTATTCAGTTGGGATATTGATAGCATTTATCGTTGACAAAATCATTCAGGTGTTAGTTAAAAAAACGAAATAATTCCCGCCATTTATCTTAGTATGTTCTAAAAAAAACCTTTGTACAAGCTATTATAAAGTAGCATTGAATTAAACCAACGGGACTCTGTAAAAACAATTGAAAAATGTTATGTTTCCTATCAGCAAAAAAAAGGATACTCTATTCACATGATTAGAGCATCCTTTTTCCGTTCTAGTTAACTATTTTTACTAACATTCACCTGATGTGGATAAGGAATCTCAATACCATTCTCATCCAGTGCCTCTTTAATTGCTTTTCGTAACTTACGCTCTACTCCAAATTGTTCGCCGTTTTTTGTTTTTCCAATAACACGAATAACAACATCAGACGCACCAAATGCTTGTACACCAATAACGTCTGGTCCTTCCAAAATATTTTCATCTTCGGCTGCAAGCTTGTCACACACTTCTTGCATGACCTTTGTCGCTTTATCAATATCGTCATCATAGGAAATGCCAATATCAACTAATGCGCGCATATTTCCTCTAGAATGGTTACTAACATTCGTAATTTCACGGTTCGGAATGAAATGAAGAGTTCCATCAAATCCACGCAGCTTTGTAGTTCGGAGGCCTATTTCCTCTACAACACCATCTTTACCAGCAACCGTTACATAATCCTCTACATCGATTTGCTTTTCTAATAACAGAAAGAAACCTGTTACAACATCACTCACTAAGCCTTGAGCGCCAAAACCAATCGCAAGGCCAACAATCCCTGCACCTGCTAGTAATGCTTTAATATCTAATCCTACTAATTCAAAAACTATCCCAATAAAAATGAATAATAAAAAATAGGAAAAGATATTAACCGTGATTGATTGTAATGTCTTTGTTCTACCTGTCGAAAAGTCATTTCCTTTTCTATTAAACGCCTTTTCAATTGTACGTTTCCCAATTGACCTGGCAATAAGATACACTATAATAATCGCGATAAGTTTAATGACGACGACACCAAAATTCATCATGACTTCCGCCCAATTAATTTCATCCATCCAACCTAGCATATAATCACCTCTATTAAAAAATCTATAAAACTTCATGTATCGACAAAACCAGCCAAAGATTGCCATTGTTTACTGTTACCCTAACTATAACGTATCAAAACATAAGGTGCCAGTCATAGGGTTCCTGACTAGCACCTTACGCATGTTGTTAGATTAATGGATAATATTGTTCATACCTTGGATTAGCATAATACGGCGGTCTTGGTCCAATTAGTGGTGTTTTCCATTTCTGTGCATGATTATCGTATAAGATTTCCTCTGTTTCATCTGATTGATTTATCAGCAACAGCTTTACTTGTGGATTATAATAATAAGTCATCTATTTTCCCTCCTTAAACAGTATCTTTTTTAGCGTATTCAAACTGATCAACACATGGGACTCAACCGAGATGACACACTTGCCAAGCACACTATTCGCCTAGATTGAATAGTGTAATCTGTAAGTCCGTTATAAGGAGGATTAACCAGACCATGTCTGATAAAAGATCTAATCAACAAGATTACCCGATGTATCCAAACTACGGAAAAATCACACGATATGAGGAAATACCCATTACAGTTCCCGAACAGCGCCAATACCGACAACCAGGACTAGAGAATTTAATGGTACCAAAGCCGATTATAGAAAATCCAAATTACCATGGCAGTGGGAAGTTGAAGGGAAAGGTAGCACTAATTACTGGTGGTGACAGTGGCATGGGAGCCGCAGCGGCAATTGCATTTGCTAAGGAAGGCGCAAATGTGGCAATCGCTTATCTGGATGAGCATGAAGATGCTAATCGAACAAAAAATAGGATCGAGGAAATTGGTAGAAGCTGTCTTCTATTACCAGGTGATTTGCGAGATAAACAACAATGCAAAGAAATTGTAGAAAAAACAATCGAAACATTTGGCAAGCTGCATATTTTATGTAATCACGTCGGTATTCAGTTTCAACAATCAAGTTTACTGGATATTACCGATGAACAATTTGACGATACATTCAAAGTAAATATCTATTCTCATTTTTACACTACACGAGAAGCATTAAAGTATCTAAAAGCAGGTAGCTCCATTATAAACACTGCTTCTGTTGTTGCATATGAAGGTAACGATTTATTAATGGACTATACGGCTACAAAAGCTGCCAATATTGGGTTCACCCGTGCTTTAGCTAGAAATCTAGCGAAAAAAGGGATTCGAGTAAACGCCATTGCACCCGGGAAAATATGGACGCCACTAATTCCAGCTAGCTTTTCCGCAGACCAAGTAGTACTTGCTGACAACTTAATGGACCGTCAAGGTCAACCGTTTGAAATCGCCCCTACCTTTGTTTATCTTGCCTCTGATGATTCGAGATTTGTTACAGGACAGACACTGCATGTAAATGGCGGTCAGATTTTTGGTTAGAATTTGCCAGGCACTATCTCAGTGCTTGGCTATACATCAAAAACAATAATCTCACTTACTAAGAGATACATTTATTTATCTAATGGATTATTTGTAGTCGCTCCAATGCGTGCAACCCCTAACGCTAAATTATCCCACAAAATTTCCTCTACTTTATCAACCAAGTTTGCTGGACATTCTAAGACGACAATCACTTCTGTTTTTTTTCCTCTTACTTTCCGATTTCTTTTATGAACCACTTTATAAATGAACATATCGATACTTATACCTAATAAGAACCCAATTCCTGCAAAAATTAATCCCCATATTATTGGACCAAGCTCTAATAGAAATCCAACACTGGCACCCACCACTGAAAATGCAGTTGCAAGTGCTGCTCCTTTATCGAATAAAGACACACCGTCTGCACGATGCAGTGTATCAAATAATCTTCGCTCCTCTACACGGTTATTAAGAGGAACAGCAAGAATATGTTCCTTTTTCACCCCTATCTTTTCTAATGCTGTTAATGCTAATTCTAGATAAGTTGAATGTTCAAAGGTAGAGAAAATTTGCATGTTACTTCACCTCATCTACTTCGGATTCGAACCTGATAATGCTGATATTGCTCGACTAGAAACTTTCGTTGTTCACTTTCAAACAACTTGTTATTTTCAACTGTATTGATGTAGGAATCATAGATACCAAATCCTATATGCGAAGGTAGAAAGAGGAACCAATGAGGATCTAATACCTGTGTACTAAGCGCAAGTTCTCCTATAAACAAATAATAAATAGCAACCAACACTTGTGATTTATAAATAAATATAATCACAAATATCATTGTAAATACGCCAGTCAGGACGCGATGAATATAGAGCTGCCCAAGACCAGGAGTAAATAAAGACCAAACAACAGCCATAAGTGGTCTTCTTTTATCTAAGTAATTGATTTCCGTTGCGGTTATGTTGAAGGAAGGAAATTTGGCATCTTCTCGTTCGGCTAAAATAAATACTTTATTCATGTCTACCGTTGTACGATAACTATCCCATATCGCAAAAAAATAGACAGGTAGATACATTAGCATCCAACGCGGCTCCAAAACCTCTTTTGCCATATCAAGTTTCCCCGTAAATGAATAGATAATAGATAGGTTAATATGTGCCATACTGTTTACTACAATTTCCCATATAAATAACGCATATCCTCTAAGATATTTAGAAAGCAATAAATGCCCAAACCCAGGAAAAGCAGCAGACCACCACGCAATAATATAAGGATTGCGTAAATGAAGCTGTGTCGTTCCAATCGGACTAACATTCGCTTTAAAACGACGCTCCATATTCGTAGGAAAATAATTCTTCATACATCCAACCCCCAAAATACAAACACCTAAACATAGTATTCCACTTTACCAATTTCATATGCGAACAGTGCCTGGCACCACCCGATATTTGTCGAATAAAATGCATAAAAATAGCCCCTACCATACCGCAGTATGGAAAGAGACTACAAAATGTTAAGTATAGCTCTAACTATGCTAATTCCTTCGTCATGAATACACTATTTGGATCCACTATATACTCTGCAAACGGCTCACACTCGTTGAATCCAAACCTTTTATAAAGATTTCTTGCGGGCTCAAATGCTGCCATCGTACCTGTTTCCAAACTTAATCGCAAATAGCCACGCTTGGTTGCCTCAGCAATTATATGCTGTAACATAAGTTTGGCCACCCCACGACCTCTGAAATTCGGTGACGTCCTCATCGATTTAATCTCGCCATGTGTTGCATCCAGTTCCTTTAATGCACCACAGCCAACTAATTCGTCTTCCTCCCATGCACTCCAAAACGTAATTTCTGCCGCTTTTAATTTAGTCAAATCAAGTGCATGAATGCTTTCTGCTGGAGAATTCTGCCCCATTTCTTTTAAGTGCTCCACTATTAACTGCTTGATAGCTTCCCCAGTTAAATCATCTAATTTAATTTCCATATAGCTTTTCCCCCAGTTTTACCATTCTCTCAAACTCTAAAGCCATTCTTACTCCTCATAAATCATCTTCCTCGTCATGCCACCATCAACTACAAGATTCACACCAGTAACAAAATCATTCTCCTCTGCGGTTAAATACAAGCAAGCACGCGCAATATCGTCAGGTTTACCAACCCGTTTGGAAAAATGCTGCTCGTGATCTTCCTTACGCAGTTTGCTGTAATCCCCAGTTTCAATCCAACCAGGTGAAATAGCATTCACAGTAATTCTGTGTTCACCTAAAGAAGCTGCAAGCGCGTGTGTAATTGCAACAATTCCGCCCTTGGTAGCTGCATAGGCTTCCGAATGAGGCTCCGACATGATCGCCCTAGTGGAAGCAATATTCACGATTGATCCACCATTATCATTTTGTTGCATATATCGTGCTGCTTCTCGCGCACCCAAAAAGACACTTCGTAAATTCGTCTGAATCACATCGTCCCATTCATCAATGGATAACTCAAAAAGCGACTTAAATTCCGACTTCCCTGCATTATTAATTAAAATATCAATTTTTCCAAGGGTATGGCTAGCTTCTTCCATTAATCGGATTATATCCGCTTCGGCTCGTACATCAGTCTTGACGAAAATTGCGCTACCACCTTGTTTTTTAACGAGAGTCGTAACATCATTACCGGCCCTTTCATTGATTTCAGCAATTACTACATTGGCACCTTCTCTAGCATATGCTTGAGCAATGCCTCTTCCAATCCCATTTCCAGCTCCAGTTATAATGACTGTTTTATTATTAAATTTCAATCTTTAACACTTCCTTTACTCTATCTTCATACATTGTTCCACTGCCCAAACCTAATGCTGATAAAAGAAAAGCTTATGTATATCGTTAATAGCAGTCCAATCCATCAAATGATCCTCCTCATTCGGCTCCTGCACTTTTTCACCGAGTTCGGCTAGATAAAATTTACCATCACTTACATAATACTCGTTATTCCGAGCCATAAAATAATGTAAAGCACTCCCAATCATTGAACCCACGTTAACGGTATAACCTGTTTCTTCCAACATTTCTCGTTCTATGCACGCTACATCAGACTCGTTATTCTCGGTTCCTCCCCCCGGAAGAAAATGAATGCCTTCTCCATTATGCACGGTTAATACTTTATCCATCGTCTTATTAATGATTATTGCATAACAACCTTTTCTGAGATGATAATCGATATTAGCTAGCTTTGTTCCAAACGTAGGTTTCATGACTTTCCCCCTTGTTACTCAAATAACTCTACCTAAACTAATATATTCTACACAAACCGCACAAATCCCTTTCCCTTCATATGATAGTAGCACTTTTAATGTTTCTCACGCAAAAAAAGCTCCCCACCACATAACACTCGCGGTGAAGAACTTTCAAACTCATTTTTTCCCATCGTTTAATTCCATTGCTTCTTCAGGACTAGACATAATCGTTGACCCTTTATAGCGCAATCCCACATCACGATCTGATTCCACTCGTTTACTTTTCTTAAGCTTCTTTTCTTGCCGATCTTTTCCCATTTTAGCACCTCCTAGTACTAAGATGGTTAAATTAACATGATTTATTCGCAGTTACTGCTACTTTAAGCAAGTCCTAAATAATTAACAATCGCATCTCGTAAAAACTCTGTTCTACCTTTGCCTTGTTTGTCATAATAAGCTGCAAAACGCTCATCCGCTACATACATTTCGGCTAATCCTGCGTGTGCTTCTTTCGAGTAACTTGGCCAAGAATACATAAGCCATTGCTTGTGTTTTTCCGCTAATTCCTGCGCTTCTGGTGATGACGGATTTCCTGTTGCAAAGGCTATTTCTAATTGTGAGAAAATCTCTTCTCCCAACTTAGTCATCGCATCATAATCCGCTTGTGACAAGCCACGTAATTTTTTATTACTCGCCTCAACCGTCTCATCACCGTATTTTTCACGGATTTCCTTGCCATATTTCTGTTCGTTTTCATCGATTAACTTTTCCTTAAAACCAGCAAATTTTTCATTGTCTTGCATTGGTTTTCCTCCTTCAACACTAGCAATCGTCTTTTCGACTGTTGCCATAATTTTGTCTAGGCGGGCTCGTTTTTGTCTTAGTTTTTCATAGTGACTTCTTAAAGCTTCCTGTTGATTAAAACCTGGTTGTTGAAGTATCTCTGCGATGTCTTCTAGACTAACTTCTAATTCTCTAAAAAACAAAATCTGTTGCAGTAGATTCACTTCCTGTTGGCCGTATATACGATAACCAGACGAATTAATTCTTGCCGGCTTTAATAGTCCGATTTGATCGTAATAACGGAGCGTGCGGCCGCTTACTCCAGAAATACGTGCCAATTGATTTACGGTATATTCCATATGTCTCACCCTCCTGACATTCTTATCGTAAACCTTTACGCAACGTAAAGGTCAAGGGTTTTTATTTTAAAAATAGGTTCTGTTATACGTTAATGTTGATAATTTCAACAAAATTTAGGGGAAACCAATTGTAGACGGTTTCCTTTTTTCCTAATTCAATAAATATTATGTCCTCAATCAACATATTAAGAAGGTGTTATTTTTCCACCAATTTTAAACAAAAAAGGTATAAGTGTTAATAAAATAATTCCTACTACAAATGTTGATATGACTAACTCTTGCCAAATAATTAAATTCTTTGAAAACATTTGATAGATAACTAATGAATTTATTGGAAGGTTAAGTAATAAACCAGTGAGAAGTCCAGGTGCATACTTTTTCATCAAAACGGTCGCAATAAGGTGAGGAAAAATAGCATTAAAAATCATTGAGCCTAAAAATCCAATAAAAATCCATTTCGTAAAATCAGATTCTGGCATATATAAAAAACTAAATGCAGATAAATAAGCCAGAATAGTTATAAAAATAACAGCAAAATGGAATTCACTTGAAGTAACTGGCTCGTGAAACCTTGAAGATTGCTGTGACCATTTAGGCAACCAAATTGCTTCTTCGATATTATGAAGTGTAATAGCAAAACAAAAAAATATTACGAGATAATAGTCCATATACCTTTTCCCCACCCTTAAAGTAATTTACATCGTTAATTTAATAAGAATTACACATTAAATTTTGATAGTCTTAGACTGTCATATGTGTCCGTCATTTCAAATACAAATGAGTTTAATAGAAATTCCTTTATATGGTGTTTAGTCGTAGCCAGCCTTTAAAGCGGTCAATCCATTGTTTCAAACGAGAATGGAGACCGTTGACATTTTGAATGTGATACAAGCCCTTAATAACGTGTCTGCCATCGTCTGATTTAATCCGATAAAGTTCTAAACCCTTTTCTTTTGCATAGGTTTTGTAGGCTGTCCAAGCATCGGTTACAAGCACATTTTCATTAGACAGTTTAGAACCAATCAAGGCATCGACTTTCGGTTTTATAGCGTTTAACCCATTGATAGACTAGTTCTTTTTTTGTATGCGGTAATTTGTCGATATACTTTAACAAGTTGCTAAACGCTTTGCTCACTTTTGTAACCTCTCGAAAGTTTACGAATGTTTGTTCTCATTTATTGTAGCAAGTTTGTGAATAGTTATCAAATATCAACATTGTTCTTTAACAGAGCCTAAAAAATAAAAAGGTGCATCTCTAAAAAAATGCACCTTTTCATTCATTATCATTAAGCTTCATTTTTCTCTTCTAATTTTGGCTTACCTGCTTCGAATAACGATTTACTTCCTAGTAAGAAAAATCCTGCAAAAAACATCACGATTCCACTTGCAACTAGTATCCATTCAATTGCAATGATATCGGCAATTGGTCCGAATAGCAACATCCCTAGTGGCATCATGGAAGTTGAAATCATTCCAACAACCCCGAATACTCTACCTAGATAATCCGGATCAATTTTTTCCTGTAATAATGTTGTAGATGGTGTGCTAAATAATGGCATCGCAACACCGATTACCCCCATCAAGATTAAATAGATAACGAAATTCGGTATAATACCTAGACCGATCGTCAGAATACTAAAGATAAACGTAGCTAAGGCCATTGTATGGATTTTATTTTTAAACCCACCCCAAGAAGCTATTACTACTCCACCAATCATCATTCCAATTGAAAACGCAACTTCAATGGCAGTCAATCGCCAAACATCTTCTCCAAAACTACGTGTTACTTGCAGCGGTGTTAAAAATGATGGAGCCGCAGCAAATACGAAGAACAATGCAAAGAAGACGAAGAATTTCTTTAAAAAGTCTTGATTCTTAATATATAAATAGCCTTGCTTCAAATCATGGAAATAGTTGACAGGTTGCTTATCCTCAGCTTTTGCATGAGATGGAATGTGCAAGAATAATAAGAATATCAAGATGGCAATAGCCGCTGTAATCACATCAATAAAAAAGATTATCTCAATAGAAGACAGCCCAAGTAACGCACCACTTGCCATAGGAGCTAGCAGCATAACTAGTGCTTGGATACTACCATTAGCCCCATTTATTTTTGTCAGCTTATCCTCTGGTACAAATTGAGGCAGGATGGCACTTACAGCTGGCGTTTGTACACCTGTACCTAGCGCGCGAACTGCAGCCACCACAAACATTAGCCATAATTCATCATAGCCCATTAAAAATACTATTGCTAAAATTAGCGTTACCGTTGCAATGGATGCATCCGAAATAATGATTAACTTCTTTCGATTAAAACGATCTGCCCACACTCCCGCAAAAGGTGACAAAATGAACGTTGGGATAAACCCACAAAGGATGTACACCGTCATCATCATTCCAGATTGCGTATTCAGTACGACATACCACATGATGGCATATTGAACCAGTGCTGAACCGAATAGTGATATCATCTGACTTCCAAGAAAGAGGATACTATTCCGTTTCCAATGTTCCATTATATTTTCACTCGCCTTACTCATTTCTACACGTCCTATTCATTTTTAATGTTATTCTCGTCATTTAATTCGCAACATAATCTTTTTAAAAGCAAAAAAACCCCAGGCACACTACCTGCGATTACGAGTAAAAGGGATTTATTTAACGCGTGTTTTCATAAGTTTACACCTAAAAAATACAGTTATAACCTAAAACCTGTCTATTGGATGAATTTATAAAAAATGACAGACCTATCCCATTTACTCTGTATCCACAAACAGAGCCTTTGAACATATTTAATTAGTTGTTCAAAGCAAAGAAACGTAGTCTGACAGATTGCATCCAATAAACCTCCCTCAAAAATTAAAATTACAAACCTACATATCATATATACCAAAAAAATGAACCATTGTCACCACCCTATTTAAAAATGAGGTGCCTGTCACCACCCGAATTTTGTCGAATTTGATTAATAAAAAATTTCGTAATGACTCATACTACAAAAAGATGCAGAAAAGGAGTGAAAAGTATGGGTGAAATTAGTCAATTTCGACCAGGGGAAAAAGCGCCCAATAATGGGATTTATATTGAAATTGGTGAAACTGGAAGTAGTGTAAAGGATCCACAACAAATTGAATTACATGCAGGGGAACATTTTCCTGAGACCTCTAATAAAGATCGCGTATGGAAAAACAAGCGAAATATAAATCGTCCAAGCACGCAATGACGAAGCATGCGTTCTTAGTGACGGCTGATTTGAGATAATTGCTGTTAATTTGAGATACCGACTGATAATTTGGGATTACTACTGACGTTCCCAGATTCGTGCTGATATTCTAAGAGTTCTATTGATAATCCAAAATTGCAGCAGAAGCTCAGCAGATAATTCCAATCCTTTCAACGAAAATAGCCACCGAGACCCTCCGTCCCGGTGGCTGTTCCCATTCCAAATGCCAATTATACAAACACCAACCATAATAAAAATGTGACTGCAAAGGCAACAATACCTTGCAGCAATGTGGCTGCTGTTTGTGCCTTATAGGCTTGGGTAACGGACATACCACTGAATTCTTTCACAACCCAGAAGTAGCTATCATTTACATGCGAAACAATCATCGCACCAGATCCAATGGCCATCACCACTAAAGCAAGTGGTAGCGCACCATCAATTCCAAGTTCTACAAGAAGTGGTGCAACCAACGTCGAGGTTATGACAAGCGCAGCAGTTGAAGAACCCTGTGCTGACTTTAAAGCAGCAGCAATTAAAAACGGTATAAATAAAAACATCGCACCGGTAAAAAATGCACCTTCACCAAAGCTCTGAATATAATCCGCTATGGAAGTAGTGCTAATCACACGTCCAAAAGCCCCACCAGCACCAGTAATAAGCAAAATTGGCGCTGCCTCTTTAATACCAATCCCGATCCATCCCGATAGCGTCTCTTCATCGTATTTTGGTAGTAATAAACCGGCAAATAACACACCTACTAGCAATGCTACAACAGGCGAACCAAGGAAGGTAAAGATGTCAAAGAACACTCCCGTCCAGCCGGCAAAGGAAATCACCGAACTAAATGCAATGAGGAGAATCGGAACCACAATTGGTGCAAAAGATTTTACAGTGGAAGGCATTTCTCCAAATGCTTTTAAAATCGCATCATAATCATAGGAATTTTCTTCCGTATCCTCTCCGTCAATTTTTATCTTTGTACCAACCTTCATCGCCCAAATGTAACCAACAAGCACCGCTGGAATAGAAATGACTAACCCAATTAGAATAATCGTTCCCAGATAATTTTCCGCTCCAATATTCCCTGCAGCTGCAATTGGACCAGGGGTTGGTGGCACTAACGTGTGGGTGGCAAATAACCCCGTAGCTAAAGCAACCGCCATTGAAGCCATCGCTACTTTTGCTTTTTTAGCTAACGCCTTTTTCAGCGATGCTAGGATGACAAACCCAGAATCACAGAAAACCGGAATACTTACAATTGCCCCGATTAAGCTCATCGCCATTTGCGGTCGTTTCTCACCGACTACGCGTAACACAACTTCCGCCATGCGGAGTGCTGCACCAGATTTTTCTAAAATAACACCAATGATTGTACCGAAAACAATCACTAATCCAATACTACCCATTAATCCGCCGAATCCATCATTTACAGCCGCTACGACTTCTGTTAAAGGAATACCCGCAATAATTCCAATTCCAAATGCAGCTAGTAGCAACGAAAGAAACGGATGGAGCTTTAATTTCGCTGTCGCATAAACAATAAAAATTACACCAGCTACAATTAGTATAACTAAACCAAAACCTTCCACGACATTCACCCCTTAAATCTATTTCATAGACTTAATCAAATGAATAATTTGCTTCGTTTGCTCATATAGAAGTTCATCAGCTTTTTCCATACATTCTTCTAATGTAAGTGGTTTATTCGCAATTGAAAAACAACCCGAAAATCGCTCCCGTAATTTATCTAGTTCACCAGCTAAACCGCCTGAAAGTAAAATGACTGGTACTTGGTGTTTATTCGCCAACTCCGCTATATATCCAGGTGCTTTCCCATAAAGTGTTTGTTCATCACTTTGCCCTTCTCCAGTAAATACCAAGTCAGCACTACTAATCGCCTTTTCCATATCCATTGCCTCCGCAAGAAGTGCTGCACCAGATACTAATGTTGCGCCTAAAGCTAATAGAGCAAATCCGAGCCCTCCAGCAGCTCCCGCACCAGGGTAGTCCATCATACGTTTTTCACTAGCCGCTTCTACCAGCACACCATATTTTCTCATAGCGTTATCAAGGCTTTCTAATTGATTAACAGTAGCCCCTTTTTGTGGTCCATACACATACGTTGCACCACGATTACCACAAAGCGGATTATCTACATCACATGCCACTTTTAGGGAAATATTCGTTAATCGTGGATCTATCTGAGAAAAATCTACCGTTTCTACCTCGTGCAAATCTCTCCCATACATTCCTACCGCAGCACCATTCTTGTTAGTTACTTGCATTCCCAAGGCCATAAGCATACCGAGTCCACCATCATTAACCGCACTTCCACCAAGTCCGACTATAATCTCCGAGCATCCGCGATCCAGCGCATCCTTCATTACTTCTCCAATTCCAAAGGATGTAGTATGTTCTGGATTACGTTCTTTAATAGGTACCTGGACAAGTCCCGCAATCAAGGCACACTCCACGATTGCTAGTCTATTATGAACAATGCCATACTCCGTCTGGATCCTATTCCCAAGTGGTCCCGTACATTCAAGTTGAATCCGATCTCCTCCCATAGCTCCAAGTAATGCATCTAAAGTACCCTCTCCACCGTCAGCCATAGGCATTTGAATAATTTCTGCTTTCGGAATAACCTCGTACACTGCCTGACTAATTACCTCAGCTACTTGAACAGATGATATACTCCCTTTATACGAATCAGGTGCTACAACAACTTTCATTCTGTTCCCCTTTCCCAGTCGAAGCCAAAATTGGCAGCGCTTGCAAAATAACAATATTTTAGTCGCGATTAAGTCTATACAACACTATATTCATCGTGTCCATGATTATATGCGAATTGACCAGCAACTAAAAATTGATTATCCAACAAGCTAAGACAAATACAATTACTTCCCCTTTTTCCGACTGCAGTAAAAATGTACTTTTCTAAATGATTAAATAAGGATACAATTATTCTATCATGTGAAAAGGGTGACTTCATGGTAACGCTATTAAAATCAAAGCAAAAGAAGAATCAAGTAATCTCATTAGAAGCATTAAGTAAAACAACACATCCCGTTTTGGAGGTTGAAAAGGGATCCGATCTTGAAAAACAATTAAGTATGCTAGACTTCACCAAAAATGATTTAGCCATCGGACAGGCTTTAAAGCCCTACGTCGAGGAAAATATCATTTCCATCATTGATGGGTTCTACGATAATCTCGAAACAAATCCGTTACTAATGGATATCATTAATGAACATAGTTCTATTGATAAACTTAAACAAACATTACATAGACATATCATTGAAATGTTCTCTGGTGTGATGAATGAAGCATTTGTAAACCAACGGAAACGAATTGCAATTATCCATGTTCATATTGGTCTAACACAAAAATGGTATATCGCTTCTTTCGAAAAAATATTTTATGGTCTACTAGAAACGGTGTTAACTCAATTTAAAAATCCAGCTGACCAGATTGCAGCAATTAAAGTCATTCAAAAACTACTAAATTTAGAACAACAAATGGTGTTAGAAGCCTATGATGATGAAGTTCTTAGACAAAACGAAGCAGAATTAAAGAAGAAGGAAGATATGTTTGCGACATTAGAGAAAGCATCTGTAGAGCTTGCAACTGTCTCCGAGGAAACAACTGCTTCTTTTGAAGAAATGACTGCCCAAATTGATGTCATCACAATGAATTCCAGAACAGGTACTGAATTATCAGAAGCAGCAAAAGAAATCGCTGATGAAGGAAACCAGCGAATCATAACGATGAGCAACTCATTGGAAAATATGGAAGCAAGTACAACAAAAGTTACCGAAGAAATGAAGATACTGGAAGAGACATCGACCCAAATCAAAGACATCATCCAGATTGTAAAATCCATCGCCGATCAAACTAGTTTACTTGCTTTAAATGCATCGATTGAGGCAGCTAGAGCTGGTGAGCACGGTCTAGGGTTTGCCGTAGTAGCAGAGGAAGTTCGAAAACTCTCTGAGCAATCCGCCAATTCCGTATCTAGTGTAACCGAGCTAATTAATAAGACAAATGAACAAGTACAAAAAAGTGCTGATTCCATTGATGAAAGCAAAAATTACCTAGCCGAGGTTCGTGAGCAGATGCAACAAACAGAAGATGCATTCAATCGAATTAATGCCAGTATGGAAAAAACAAAAACAAGTAATATGAATATGCAACAGGACTTAGAGGGAATCGGACAGGTCGTAAGTGCAATTACCAAATCCTCCGAAACCATCTCAATAACCGTTGAAAACATTAAGCAAATGATTGAAAAAGAATAAGCTGCAAGCTCCACAAAAAGGATGTTTCGAAGTCATTTCGGAACATCCTTCTTAATTTTCTAGGAGCTACAAGTTTTTATAACAAATTCCTTAAACTTTTCTTCTTCTTCCCCAAACGGATTATGATTACTCCACTCAAATGTTGTCATCGTAGCATTTGGCATTAAATCTGCCGCTTCTTTAGAAAAAACATGTGGGCACTGGGCATCATGAAGACCACTGTAAATAAATGCAGGCAATGTTACATTTGGTAGTGCGGGTCGCAAATCATAGTCTTTCAACTCCACATAAGAAAAATAATTTAACCTGGCGCTAACTACTTTTCCACTGTTCGGCTTCGATACAATTTGATCGTATTGGTTTTCATTGTAGATAGACATTAAAAACCACTCTTTCCCCAATGCTCTTCTCTCTTCAATCGGCGTATCTGGTGAATCTAATAGTCTCATAATCTCTAAAATCCGCTTATTGTTTGGATTTTCTCGGCAATAGATGCTCCCTGGATGGTACATATAGTCACTAGATGCACATAATCCTCCTGCTACAATCTTGGTTAAGCTTCTTTCTGCCATGATGGCATATTTCAATGCAAGCATTCCACCAGTCGAATGACCAGCAAACGCCCATTTATCAAACCCTAATGCCTCCCTTATTGCCTCAAGGTCTGCTACTGCAGCCTCCATACTATAATCTGCATCTTGTTCTGCCATGTCTGATTTACCACAACCACGCAGATTAACCAGAAAAACTGAATAATGCTCGGTAAACGGTAACGCAAATGTGTTACCTCTCTCATTAAATTCACTATATAAATGTGTCACACACATCGGTTCCCCAGTGCCTTTATGAAAATATTCGAAGTTTCCGCGTTCCGTTTGGATAATGTGCTGCTCCCACACCTCTAATTTCCCCCTCTAATTTGGTAGTGGTGATTTCAAGTCAGAAGTTAAGTGGTAACTCATCACAATTAACTCCCCTTTTTTTCCCATTGTTCGAACACCTTCATCGACAAATCCGCTTTTTACATATAATCGTTGTGCAGCAATATTCGTGACATTCACAGCTAATATAATCTCATTGATGGTTGGAAATTGTTCTTCCACAAAGCCAGGCAATAAAGATAATGCCTCCTTTGCATAGCCTTTCCCTTGATAACGATAATCCGTTGAGAATGCTCGGACTAATATCGCCCAAGGATTATCGGTATATGGCAAAACACCCTCGTTTTGATGTAGGACGAAAAAGGTTACTAATTTCATATCCTCAATAGCGAGTATACAGTGTCGATCTGAATCAGTCTGCGCTTTTTCAATGGATTCAAGCGGTGTTCCAGTATACCGAAGTTGTTCTTCAGTCAGTTGATATCCCATAACGTCACTTAATTTGGTAGTTTCATAAAAGTGTAGTTTCATTCTCTCACGTTCTCCTTGGATGTAGTCATATGAATTTTATCATATAATTCTAATATTTTCTAAAAGATATTGTAAAAAAGCACACCAAGTAACGTTAGCTGGTATGCCTGTAAGCAATCACGTATTAGTCTTTGCTAATCCAAGATCCTTGTGCTTTTCGGATATGAATGATTTGTCCGATGTGATAGGCATTATGTGTGCAAAAATTGGATAATGCCTCCCACCATTTCGCTTCTTCTGGAAAGTTTGGGATAGACTCCTCTAACTTTTCCTCTGTTGAATTCTGAACTGCCTGCTCCCACTTAGCTAACCCCTCATCAACCTGCTTTACTAAATCATGCCAGCTCGCTTCCGTAAATGAACCCCTATGCTTAAAAGTTGACGCATTTAATTACACTTTATCTGTAATCGCCTCATTTAGAAATCGTTTCAACCATCTTTCATTATAAAAATAAAGATGGGTAACGATTTCTCCAATAGTATGGGTATCCACCGTTTGCCGCCATTCTACCTCCTCTACCGTCAGCCCCTCTAACGCTTCACTGATAGGCTTTATCCAACTTTCAGTATTGCGAACTACGGACAATTGATCCAATACGAATTCTTTTTTACTCATACACTTCTTCCCTTCCTAACTTAAATTGGCTCACCACGTCTTTCCATTCCTCGGTTTCTCTTCATCAATTTGTTCATAATACCATCCCCTTTCCGCAAAAAGAACGAAATCATTCTCCATCATTTCGTCCTTTTTCCAATTCCTATTATTCTTGGTCCTCTTTTGTCGGCCCCATAACTCCTGGAACCTTCAAGCCTGCTTGTCTTAACAACACCGTCATTTGTCCCCGATGATGGGTTTGATGATCAATTAACGTACGGAGCATAGCACCTCTTGCAACCAATTTCCCAAAGCTATCCATCTCTTCCAAAAACATTTCGTCCGTTAAATTCGCCTCTACTTCATTCTTCAATTCTTCTGCAACCGTCTTATATCCTTCTACAATCTCACTGGCATGTGCAGGTACTGGTTGACTAGCGTCTACAGATTTCAATTTTAGCCCAACTTGACTAGCAAAAAACGCCGGTGCTGTTGCAAGATGCCATCCAAGCCAGCCTAATGTATTGTGCCCCTCTGCAATCGCTTGTCCTAACGTATCATCTGATAATGCTTCAAGTACTCGTGTTGTGCCTTTTGAAGCAATCTTCCAGTCCTGTAAAAAATCAGCTTTTTTTCGATACATATTATCTACCTCTTTTATAAAAATTTTCTTGTTTCTTATTTTACAGGATATATAAAAAAATTCCATCACCAACAGGATAAATATAGTTGTCCAAGCATATATATTGAAAGTGAGGAAGGATAATGGAACGAAAGGAGTTATTCTTATGAAAACAACACTATCCATTCTGGGAGGTTTAGCAATTATACTACTTGTTACTCTGTTAGACAGTTCATTAACTTCTGACGAAAGTACGAATTACTATCAGATGATTGATGAAGAAAGTGTTGATGCGGATACGTCGAATCAGTCCATTCAAAAATCAGTCAGTACATACTTCGAATATCGGTTAGAGGAAATGAAAGAAGTGGATGGTTATATCGTGGAGACCTATCAAGAATACGAAGTACATGAAGATGCTGAAGGGGAAGTAATTAGTAGAATCCCGACTTCAAATTATAATTACCTTAAATATCAAAAGGAATAGCATAAAAAAACGACAAAGGCCAGTAAAAGCCCTTGTCGTTATTAACAAACTTAGCTACCCATTTTTCGGCGAGTAGTGCTTGCTTTTTTCGCTTGCTGACTTTGCATTTTCTTAGTTGTTCCATTCCAATTAGCTTGGTTTTGATTATTTTCAGCCTGCGATTGTTTTTTTCGTTCTAATTGTTGTTTAATTACTTCTTGCATACTTAGTTTCTTTTCAGACATTGCGAAAAACTCCTCTTTACATGATAGCTTCATTATAATACAAATTCAGTAGAATACCTACTATGATTTAAACACTCCAAAAAATAGCAATTGCACCTTCACCTGCATGAACCGCTAAGGACGAGCTTACTTCACCAATTACAATTTCTAGTCCAGGAAGCTCGGCTGTCAGAATCTCCTGTATAGCAAGTGCTTTTTCTAGCGCATTGGCATGCATGATACCAATCTTTGCAACAGCATTTTCTTCGTAAGCATTCTTGATTAACGTGATCATCCTTCGAGTAGCTTTTTTCTCCGATCGGATTCGTTCGACAACGCCTAGTTCTCCATTCTTACCGATTGAAAGTATTGGCTTAATATGGAGGAAGTTCCCTAATAAAAACTGAGTGCCAGACATTCTTCCACCTTTATATAGCTGCTCTAACGTATCGAGTAATATCAAATTTTGATGGTCATTTGCAGCCGCACGAAGATCATTAGCAATTAACTTCCCATCAACTTGTTGCGCTGCAAGCTTCAATCCTTTCTCCAATAAAATGGTGATGGCATAAGAAATCGATCTGGAATCTACTACTTCTACTTGAGCCTCAGCTTGATCACTTCCAGCAATCGAGCTTGATAGTGTTCCACTTAATTTTGACGATACGTGAATCGAAATTATAGCATCATAGTTCTTTTTTAACTCGTTATATAATGTTTTAAAGCGCTCAACATTAGGTTGGGATGTTTTTGGAACTTCTTTTTCCGTCCGAATGATTTCATATAATTGTTCTGATGTTAAATCTACCCCATCTTCATATGCCTCACCATCTGATATCACTACAATCGGTACGACATAAACATCTGAATGCGCCTTTAATTCCTCGGTAATATATGCAGTACTATCCGTGACAAAAGCAATTTTCTGTACCATTTCCCATCCCCTCTCCCATTACATTTTCTAATTTTAAATCAATTATACATGGAAACTAAAATAATACCAAGTATTAGTATCTGGTACTAACCTTACCAGAATCATATGCACAATTTTATAGAACAAGAACTATTCCAGTAGAAAATTATTCATTCCCTCTACCCCTTTTTCAAAATGAACCGTATAATAAGAAAGAATGTACCTAGGAAGGAAAAGGTGTTTGAACATGAGTTTATTAACGGTTAAAAATCTAAGTCACGGATTTGGCGATCGCACTATTTTCGATGATGTTTCATTTCGTCTATTACAGGGTGAACATATAGGACTTATTGGTGCCAATGGAGAAGGTAAGTCCACCTTTATGAATATTATTACGGGAAAACTTGAACCGGATGCAGGAAATGTTACATGGGCTAAGAATGTACGTGTCGGCTATTTGGATCAGCATGCCGTATTGAAACAAGGCATGACCATTCGAGATGTGCTCCGAACTGCTTTTCAATATTTATATGATATGGAAACAGAAATGAATGAGCTATTTGCCAAAATGGCAGAGGTCGAACCAGATGAATTAGAGAAACTTTTAGAAGAAACCGGACGCATGCAAGATGCGTTAACGAACAATGATTTCTATACAATCGATGCAAAGGTGGAAGAAGTCGCTAATGGACTTGGGCTAAATGATTTTGGTTTAGATCGTGATGTTCATGATTTAAGTGGTGGTCAGCGTACCAAGGTTCTTCTAGCAAAATTACTGCTTGAAAAGCCCGAAATCCTACTTTTGGACGAGCCAACCAACTACTTGGATGTTGAGCATATTGAATGGTTGCAGCATTACCTGCAAAACTATGAAAATGCATTTATTCTTGTTTCCCACGATATTCCATTCTTAAATAGTGTCGTTAACTTAATTTATCATGTGGAGAATCAAGAATTAACCAGATACCCTGGTGATTATAATGAGTTTTTACGTCTACACGAATTAAAGAAACAACAGCAAGTTGCCGCATTTAAAAAGCAGCAAAAAGAAATTGCGAATTTAAAGGATTTCGTTGCGCGTAACAAAGCCAATGCAGCGACAAGTAGAATGGCGATGTCTCGTCAGAAAAAATTAGATAAAATGGATGTTATTGAACTAGATGCTGAAAAGCCAAAACCAGAATTCAATTTTAAGCAGGCTCGTACTTCTGGTAAATACTTGTTTGAAACAAAGGATTTAGTTATTGGGTATGATGAGCCCCTGTCTCGTCCTCTGAATCTATCCATGGAGCGCGGACAGAAAATCGCCTTATACGGGGCAAATGGTATTGGGAAAACAACCTTACTACGAAGCATTTTAGGTGAAATCAAACCTGTATCAGGATCGGTCCAATTAGGAGAACATTTGCATATTGGCTATTTTGAACAAGAAATTAAATCCGAAAACTCCAATACATGTATTGAAGAGGTTTGGGATGAATTTCCACATTTTACGCAATACGAGGTACGTGCTGCACTAGCGAAATGCGGACTTACAACAAAGCATATTGAGAGTAAGGTACAGGTTCTAAGTGGTGGGGAAAAAGCCAAAGTTCGTTTATGTAAATTAATGAATCACGAATCAAATTTACTCGTTCTCGATGAACCAACAAACCATTTGGACCATGATGCAAAAGTAGAATTGAAACGCGCTTTAATGGAATACAAAGGAAGTGTTCTGTTAATCTCACATGAGCCAGACTTCTATGATGGTGTTGTAACCGATATTTGGAATTGTGAGGACTGGACGACAAAGGTATTCTAATCGACAAAAAACCAAGGCTAGAAGATTTATCCTACCTTGGTTTTATTATTTATCTTTATTTTTAATGTCTTCTAATAAGGAAATAATCTTTTCATTTTGTTCTATCAGAGTGTTGTTTTGTTTTCTTATTTTCATAAAATCAAATAAAAATATAGCTAGTATGATGCATATGTATACCATAGTTCAGTTCACCTCTTCAAATCATAATCATTTGTACGTTTATGGGTTCCACTGATACCGATCCAAATCAATTTCATCATGTGGCCCTACTTCAATTCCTTCTGCCTCTAGGTTTATAAGTTGTTCCTGATAAGATTCGTCATCTGTTAACGCGATTTTTCCTTTTGCATTAATTACCCGATGCCATGGTAGCTGATATTTACTACTCATGGAGTGGAGAATCCGAACTACTTGTCTAGCAGCACGTGGACTCCCAGCAAGCGATGCAATTTGGCCATAGGTCATGACCCTGCCTTCTGGAATTTCCCTAATGATTTTTAGAACGGATTTAGTAAATGGTGTCATGCTATTTCCTCAAATACAATGTACTTTTAACTCCATTAATTCACAATAATTTAATTATATCATATATTTTTCATCCATTTTAGATACATGTACAAACACTAGTCATATAGCAATAGTTGCTTTTCTTTCCTGGCGCTAAGTTTACCGATACATTCCCAACAAAAAGGACTAGAAATTATGTCTCCTAGCCCATTAAGCTTTATTTATATCCTTCTTTGCCTATAGCAAGTATAATAACACGCTAAAAAAGTGACATGCTGTACCGGCTAAAACGAAGATATGCCAAACCATATGATGATATTTAAAACCACGCCACATATAGAAAATCGTTCCAATTGTATAACAGAGTCCTCCCACTCCAAGTAACACAACACCGCCAAAATCAATGCCAGCAACGATTCGATTCCAGCCAATGACGACCATCCAGCCCATTAATAAATAGAGAATCGTTGACGTAAATAGGAACTTTTTCACAAAATATGCCTTGAATACTATTCCTGCCAAGGCAAGTCCCCAGATGATTCCAAACATTGACCACCCTAAAGCACCTTTAATAACTAATAAGGTAAATGGCGTATAGGTTCCCGCAATAAACAAATAAATGGAGGAGTGATCAAAAATCTCAAATAAATCCTTTGCCTTTCCTGGTGGTAACGCATGAACGAGTGTAGACGATGTGTATAACAGAACCATCGTCGTACCAAATATCGTAAAACTAACAACGTGCATGGCACTACCATGGAACGCTGAAAAAACGATTAATAATACCAAGCCAGCAATACTTAAAATTACACCTATACCATGTGTTATCGCATTAGCGATTTCTTCACCTTTTGAAAAGGTATGTGTTTCTGCCAATCAAATCATCCTCTTTTTGCAAAATTAAGTACTAGCTAGTATGACCAGCCGTAATTTAGTCGTATACTTATTATATCAAAACTAGTCTAGTTTAGCTTCCTTAACGCGAACCCTACGTTTCCGCTATCCTAACTATAGGTGGTGACGATTACCTTTTTCTTGTATAATGATTACAAACTATATGAGGAGAGTGGTATTCATGAGTAAATCAAAAGCGCAAAAAAGACGCGACAAGCTTGTTCGTGAAGGTAGATTAAATCCAGAAATAAGTCGTAGCCCGTATGTACAGCTTGACCTTAGGACGAGAACAACGAAAACGAAAAAAGATTATCTATATCGGATAAAACACAAGAACCGTAATCCAAAACAATGGGAAAACGGTTCTTGTTATTTTTCTTGGAATATTTTATGGCAATTAGCTACTATAATATGACGTTAGATAAATAGTGGCACAATTTCAAATCCCTTATCGGTTATTCGCACTAATCCTTTATCGGATAAGCGTATTTCCGGAATCACGACTAAGGACAATAACGATAACGTCATAAACGCATAGTTCATCGTACAGCCAACCTTTGCTAGTGCATGACTAATTGCTTTGGATCCTGCTGCCACTTCTTCAAATGGAGCTTCTGACATTAATCCCGCAATTGGTAATGGTAGCTTAGTCATCGATTCCTTCGAAACAACGACAATCCCACCTTGCATTTCCACAATTAGGTTTGCCGCTTTTGCCATTAACGCATCATCATTTCCAATAACCATTAAATTATGACTATCATGGCCTACAGTTGTTGCCATTGCTGCTGGCTTATCAAAGCCTACGCCAGCTAGTAATCCATGGGCAATATTTCCGTTTTTTCCATGGCGTTCAAAGACAACCATTTTACTTAAGCCAGATTCAAGCTCAACGTGACCATTCGAGCATGAAATCTGCATATGTTTTTCAATTGTTCCCACATGATTTTCTCGGACTTGAATGACTCTTACATCCACTTTTCCATTCTCAACTGGGGATTTTATGATAAAATCGTCAGCAGTGATGACGCGAGAAAGGTGTACAGATTCGATCGCTGACTGTGGATACGGGTAGTTTGGTAGTTCAACAGTCATCTCTCCATTCTCTGCAACCACTTGACCTGCAGCTATGGTCATTCCGACTTTCACATCCACTAATGGCCCATCCAGTAGTACAATATCGGCAAATCTACCTGGTGCAATAATTCCAATATCATTGGATAAACCAAATCTCTCCGCAGTATTAATTGTTGCCATTTGAATCGCTATAACTGGGGGAACACCTTGTGCAATCGCATGGCGAATGACAAAGTCCATATGTCCTTCATCTACTAATGATTCTGGGCTACGATCGTCTGTTACGAGAACCATTCTTCTTGTATCAAGATTTCGCTCGGTATAAGCTTTTATCGTTTCAGCCACATCATGCCATGCTGAACCACGACGCATTTTCACATATTGACCTAACCGTAGCCGTGCCACTACATCCTCAATCGTAGTTACCTCATGATCCCCACTAACACCTGCGGCTATATATGCAGAAAGCTTCTTATCATCATCCGCTGCCCATGTATAATGACCATCAACAATACGTTTTGCTTTTAACGTTTCCTCAATCTCACCAAGCATGGTGTCATCTCCATAGACAACACCTGGAAAGTTCATTACTTCCCCTAGTGCAACCATATCGTCTCCCCATGTAAATGCTTCAGCCACCTCTTTTGGACCGATTGTTACGCCATTTGTTTCAAACTCAGGATTCGTAGAAGGAACACAAGATGCAACCTGCATATAGGCTGCCATTGGAGTAGTTCGAGCTTCTTCTAGCATTAGCTTTAGTCCCTCTAACCCTAATACATTCGTTATTTCATGTGCATCAAAGAATCCACCCGTTGTCCCTTTTGGCAGTACCGCTCGAGCAAATTGTGTTGGTGTAATCTGACTACTTTCGATGTGGCAATGTCCATCAAGAAATCCTGGTGCTACATACCTTCCAGCAGCATCAATCACCTTAGTATTGCTTCCAATTGTATGTGTCGCATCTTTGCCAACATAAGCAATACGTGAACCTTGAACGGCAATATCAATATCAGAAAGAATTTCACCTGAAGTAACATTGACTAATGTTGCATGTTGAATTACTAACGTAGCATGCATATCACCTCGTGCTGTAGCTGTTAAATCTCGTAAACATTCATATTGTGCAGGTCGTTGAAACGTCATTGATACTACCTCCTAGTCTAAGAAACTTTTTATTATTTCTATATATACTATCATAATTTAGCGAAAATGAAGTGAATAATCCCTCTACATTCAGAAATTTCCAGTCACTTCATTCATTTTCTTTCTATCATGAAGAATCTAGTAACATAGTTGAAACTTGTGTAATGATTCAGTCTTTGAATTCCTTTTGTACCAGATTTTGCTACATTTTAGACATTGGTTAATACTTCCATTTAAGTGATAACGCTATAACCTATCTATGGTTGTACGGCACTTGACCCTTTTTCCAAAATCTTCTACTGATAAACTATGTTACATCTAGTAATCTCGTAGTTGTAGCCAAAATAACTAGGAGGTATACAACAATGAATAAAATAAAAAAATTACTAATAACCGCGACGCTATCGCTTTCTATACTTGCATTACCATCCATTGGTGGTGCTGCACCATATACTATCCAGCAAGGTGATTCGTTTTTCTCCATTGCTCAACAATACGGCACAACTGTAGCAAACTTACAAATTGCTAGTCAAAAGTCAGGAAATTTACTAGTAAGTGGTGAAACCATTCAAGTACCGGACCATGTGTCTTCAGCAGATAAGAAGTTAATGGCTAGTCTAGTGCATGCTGAAGCAAAAGGTGAACCATATGCCGGGAAAGTCGCTGTTGCTACTGTAATTCTAAATCGTGTTGATCATAGCGAATTCCCAAACACAGTTAGTGGAGTAATCTATGAACAAGCAGGAGGTCATTATGCATTCTCTCCTGTTGAAAATGGAGAGATAAATGGTGGGTATACTGCTGAGGATATGAAAGCAGTTAACGAGGCAATTGCCTTTCGCGGCCAAGGACAAGGCTCTATCTATTTCTACAACCCAGCTAAGTCTACAAACAACTGGATCACCACACGCCAAGAAACCATAACAATCGGAAATCATATATTTGCAAAATAAGTACGGTGCCTGTCACCACCCGAGATTTGCCGAATCCAATTCGACAAAATCCGGGTGGTGACAGGCACCTATTTCTTATCCCAATCGATTGGGAATTTATCTAATTCGGGAGTCATTCCTAATTCGATTGCAGCAGCTACGATAAATTCTTTTCGGAAATAATAACTTCTATGATAGACAATTTTATCATTTTCAACATCCTGATATTGAATATCATGTATTAATGGACCATTTTCACTGTCTACAATTTTAAGAATAACAAACCTTCCCCATAAGCAATGCTCTTCTGCCCGATAGGGTGGTAGTCCATGCTGCATCGAACCTTTTCGTATAGCTTCCTTCGAGAACTCTTGGAATCCAAGTGATGCTTCGTGATGTAAATGATCACTAAGTAGACTAAATACTCCTTCTAAGTTACCATCATTCATCGCTTGAATATACTTTTGAATTACTTCTTTTTGGCTCTCTGTTAATGTATTTGCAGTAGTTTCGTCTAGAACTGGATTTGTGTTTAAATCTAGTTTACTTAACCGCTTCTCCATTCTTCTTATCGTTGAATAAATAGCACCTCTTGTAGTCTTTACGATACTCGCAACTTCGTCAGCTTTAAATTTAAATACATGAACAAGCAAAAATACAGAAACCTGCCTTGGTGTAAAATGATTGACCAAATGCTCTAAAGCAAATTCTAGTTCCAAATTATCTACGAACGCTTCACTTGGTTCGTCAATATCCTCTAACGATCCGACTATACGCTTTTCTCTACGGCAATGATCAATCCATGTATTAGTTGCCACACGATATAAGTATGACTTTGGATTTTCTGGCTGCCAAACCTGATAAAACCCACCATATGCTTTTAACAACGTTTCTTGGAATAAATCCTCCCCATCCCAAGCTGATCCCGTTAAGTAACGACAATAATTCCATAAATCCTCACGAAAACTTATAATAAGATTACTAAATTCCTCTCTCAGTTCCCTTGACTTTTCCACAAACAATTGTGTTTCTTCATCTACTCTTGTCATAAAATCCCTCCCCTTCTACCTATATAACGAATATCAAAGCCAAAATTATACGGTGCCTGTCACTTCCCGAATTTTGTCGAACACACTCTAATTTTTATACTACTCATTATACAGAATCTATGTAAAACTAAACAAAACTAAAAAGACCTTCTAGTAATCAAGTAATTACTTCATACAGAGAAAAGAAAAATACCTCTCACTCCCAGCTCCATCAAGATATTAATCGACAAAATCCGGGAAGTGACAGGCACCCTTTTATACTATTTTTAATCCGGTGACGCCTACGATGATGGCGAAGAGGCTGATGATTCGGAATAGGTTTTTGGATTCGCCAAATAGTAGCATGTTCATGAGGACTACTCCACCTGTTCCTACT
Organism: Ornithinibacillus contaminans; assembly: GCF_001038425.2. Taxonomy (GTDB): domain Bacteria; phylum Bacillota; class Bacilli; order Bacillales; family Amphibacillaceae; genus Ornithinibacillus; species Ornithinibacillus contaminans. The sequence goes on along the minus strand of NZ_LDPV02000046.1, from coordinate 32,574 downwards.
CCGGTCCAGGTGGCATAAGCGATACTCGTTGGTAAATAATCAAACGATGCGTATATAAATGTAAACGACAATCCTAGACCACCAGCATAAAGCATGGCATTCATCAAATTACGTCGCTGACTGAACTTATTCAAGCCCCATACACCAATCAATTCATTAACAGCAGCTAATACAACATAAATCCATCCCATTACTCGACAGCTCCTTTCGTCGTTTTATGGTCATCGGATAATTTCAAGCCAATTACCCCCGCAATAATCATTGCGATAAAAACAACCTTGATCATGCGAATTTGTTCATCAAATAAAAAGATATCCATTAAAAACGTTCCAACCGTTCCAAAACCAGCGAATATTGCGTAAACCGTACCAGTTGGTAACCCCTCACATGCCTTTGCTAAGAAATACAAATCCAATAGAATAAATGCGATAATCATTGCCCAATGCCACCATGTTGATGCCGTATTGAATCCGTAAATCCATACTAATTCCGACAAACTTGTTAATGCTACATAAATCCATGATTTATTCATGATTACACGCTCCCAATTAATCCGTGACTGACATTCAGTCATTTTATCCTTAAAAGAAAATTCCCTTCAACATAAAAGGAAATATTCTAGTACTTTTTCAACATTTTATGACTAAAACTGATGACTACGAATTCTAGGACAGCAACAAGCGGCAAAAGCACACTATTATTCTATTACTTCTTTACCCCTAAACCATACAACGAAAACTCCAAAACTTCCTTTTTCTTAATAGCTTCCATATCTTTATCACCATGAGAATATAGGAAGGTTTGCTCTGCAGCTGATTCAATTAAATCTATTAGCAACACCGCTGTTTGATCTGGATCAAGATTGTCACGCAATGTTCCGGCTTCTTTCGCATCACTTAAGAATTTACTCATCCACGTATAATATGGGGAATAAAGTGCTTCCCATTCCTGTAGATACTCCGTTGCCGCTAAGCCTGCGTACACTAAGGCGAATATTTGACGATACTCTTTTGTAACTGAAAAAGCAACATTGATTACTTCCTCCATTTGTTCGGAAAAAGTATCATTCTTATTAACCGTTCTAATAATCTCATCGAGGGTTTTTTCTACCATGACTTCAGCAATTGAAGGTACAACTGACAGCTTAGAAGAAAAATAAATATAAAACGTACCTTGTGCAATACCAGCTTTTTTAACAATATCCGATACCTTCGTTTTCTCTATCCCTTTTTCCGTAAACACTTCCATTGCCGCATGTATAATGCGCTCTTTTTTATTGTCCATTTACTTCCTCCGATAATGACTGATTGTCATTCATTATACAGGAATTTTCAAAAAAGTCAAGGCGAATAAAGCCCAAATTGCAGCACAGTACTAGCAGGACTTTATCAACTGCCAGATAAGAAATCATGTAGTTACCTTGAATTTACAGGGATAAATTTACATATAAAGAAAACAATAATGGTGAAAGGATTAAAATATGATTGTTCATTTGAACACTAATACAGGGAGAACGACATGCATTTAGTCTATATCTTTTCATTCGTAATTGTGGGTATAAAGTGGGCAGATTGGAAAAACTGGAAGCAGTATTATGCTACCATTCTATTTTTTATCTCCTGTGATCTATTCCACAACCTCTTAACCCATGATTACCCATTATGGAATTATCAAGAAACTATCTTTTGGGAGGAACTTTTATATAACCATACAATTATCTCTTTACTTATCATGTTTATTGTCTATCCGATAACCATCTTAATCTATCTTGGTAAATTTCCGAAAAAACTATGGATGAAAATTAGTTGGATTGCACTTTGGGTATTTCTTTATGGAGTGTTTGAATTTATTAACCTACATTACTTTTCATTAATAACTCACCAGAATGGATGGACTATGCCTTGGTCAATCGCCTTTGACGTTGTCATGTTTTCAACATTACGAATCCACTACATAAAGCCCTTACTAGCATGGGTAATTAGTGCAGCATGTACCATCACTTTAATTCTACTGTTTGAAATTCCAATATAAAAACCTACATCTCTTAATCAGATAAAAGATGTAGGTCTTCATAATTTAAATGCTCTTATTTCCAGTCACACCATTAATGGAATAGCTGACAGTTAGCTCAGCACTAAGTGAATGTCCCACCGAACAATATTTATCCTTCGATAATTCAATCGCTCTTACTACCTTATCTTCCGGTAGTTCTCCTGTTAGTGCATAGTGAATATTGATTTTCGTAAATTTCTTCGGGTGATCATCCGCTCGCTCACCAGTTACATTCATCTCAAAAGCATCTGCCGTTAAGCGCATCTTCGATAGGATAGAGATAATATCAATTCCTGTGCAACCAGCGACAGCACTTAATAAAAATTCGGTTGGTCGTGCACCAGAATTCTCTCCACCATCTGCTTCTGAAGCATCCATTTGTAAGGCATGACCTGACGGCGTAAAGCCAGTAAAAGACATCTTTTCATTCCATTTTACGTTCATTTCCATCATGAGTTTCCTCCTATCTAGTATACTATGTATAGTTTGCCTAGAATGCTTTGGAAATACAACTAATTCAACTTCAAGTTCATCGTATCTAAGTTTCAAAAAATGTTAAAACACTCTTACTTTACCTTGCGATACAATTTCCGCTGCACATTTATTGGCTCATAGTAGTTAGCATGATGCTTAGAAATACTCTCTTTGTCACCTAACCCTAGAATCCCAAACATTCCCAAACTCTCATGGAACAAATCATGAACTTTTCCCTGAAGCTCCTTGTTAAAATAAATCAATACATTTCTGCACAAAATCACATGAAATTCATTAAAGGATTTATCAGTCACTAAATTATGCTGAGCAAAGATGACATTTTCTGTTAGGAAGGAATCAAACTTTACACCATTATTCACCACAGTATAATAATCCGAAAAAGCTTGTTTTCCGCCTGCCTTTAAATAGTTACTCGTATACTTCTTCATATGCTCGATAGAGAAAATTCCTCCCTTAGCAAGCTTGAGAACCGTCGTATTAATATCTGTTGCATATATTTTGGTTTTTTCATATAGTCCTTCTTCATGTAGCAGTATAGCCATCGAGTAGACTTCTTCACCTGTTGAACAGCCCGCATGCCAGATTCGAATGGATGGATAGGTTCTAAGAATCGGTACCACCTTTTCCCGAAAATGGCGGAAGAACAATGGATCACGGAACATTTCCGTTACATTAATCGTAAAATCCTCTATTAACCGTCTTAAGCAATCTGGATCATGTAATACCCTGTCAAGAAGTTGAGAAATCGTGCCTACATTTTCCCGATGAACCAGGTGTAGCACCCTTCTCCTAATGGAATTGTAGGCATATTCGCGAAAATCATAGCCACACCAGTCATAAACCCCTTGAAGTAAAAGTTCAATTTCTAGTTTTTCTAATGTCGAGGAAGAATTGTCTTTCTGACTTGCATACATTTCTGGTTCGGCCTTATCCATCCTATACTCATTTCCCTTCCTGTTGATACAACCATACTTTTATTAAGGATAATAAACGATCCGTATCTATCGGCTTCACAATATAATCAGATGCACCAGCTTGTAAACACTTCTCCCGATCTTCCTTCATCGCTTTTGCAGTTAACGCAATGATTGGTAATGATTCATACTTTGGCATGCTTCTGATTTGACGCATGGATTCATACCCATCCATTTCTGGCATCATGATATCCATAAGCACGATGTCAACATTTGGATTATCGTGTAGTGTATTTAAGCACTCTACACCATTTTCTGCAAAAGTAATCTTCATACCAAATTGCTCAAGTATACTCGATAATGCAAATACATTCCGCACATCGTCATCAACTAGCAACACGTGCTTTCCTTTTAAAACAGTCAAATCCGCATTATTTTCCAGTTGAATCTCCTCTAATGCCCCAGCAGCGGGCTCACTTAGGAACAGTCCTAATTCATCCTTTAATCGTTCTGGTGAATGCTCATCTTTGATGATGATTGAATGAGCATATTTTGTTAGCTGCATTTCTTCCTTAGATGTAAGATCACGTCCTGTGTATACAATTACTTTCACATTAGCCGTTTCATCTGCCGCTTTTACTTTTTCAAGCAATTCAAAACCATTCGTATCGGTTAAACCTAAATCAAGAATCATACAGTCAAACTTACTAACCTTTAATTCCTCCATTGCTTCTGTTCCTGTCGATACCGCTTTTAAGACTATATCCATGTCCCCTATAAGCTCCATTAGGCTATTGCGCTGCTGTTGATCATCGTCAACGATTAATACTCGCTTAATATGGTTGAAATTATCCGTTACCACCTGTACCACTTCTTCATTTACTATTTCTTTTGAAGGCACAGTAATCTCAGTAGTTACAGCCGCTTCTTCAGCACTTATAGGAGCAATGACTTCAAGGTTTTTATTCTCAAAATTACCCACTCGTAATGTAAATGTACTACCTTGACCAACTACACTATCAACGGTTATTTCTCCGCCTAATAACTGAACAGTCTCCTTCGAAATGGATAAACCTAATCCGGTACCACCATATTTCCGATTCGTCGTTCCATCTGCTTGTTGGAATGCCTCAAAAATTAACCCCTGCTTATCCTTTGGAATACCAATTCCTGTATCTGTTACAGCAAAAGCAATAACTGGTTCATTATTCCGATTCAGCTCCTGCTTCACCTTCATTGTTACGCCTCCAGATTCGGTAAATTTGAATGCATTGGACAAGAGATTTTTCAATACTTGTTGAATCCTTGCCTCATCACTATAGATTGTCGTTGGAAGGTTATCCTGCAATTCTATCGTGAAATCTAATCCCTTTACCTCTGCCATTGCTCGGAAATTGCTTTCCACATCCTCTACAAGCTTATTTAAATTCACCTGATTAGGAAGAATCTCCACTTTACCGGATTCAATCTTAGCTAAATCCAAAATGTCGTTGATAAGCGCAAGCAAATCATGACCGGAAGAATAAATAGTGCTAGAAAATTCCACCTGTTTCGCTGTTAAATTCCCTTCTTTATTATCCGCAAGTAATTTCGATAGGATTAACAAACTATTCAACGGTGTCCGTAGCTCATGTGACATATTGGCCAGAAACTCCGATTTATATTTCGAACTTAATGCCAATTGCTCCGCCTTTTCTTCTAATTCCATTTTTGCCGCTTCTACTTCTCGATTCTTCCGTTCAAATTGGCGATTTTGTTCTTCTAGATTCTTCGTCTTCTCCTCTAGATCTGCATTAATTTCTTCCAGTTCTTCTTGTTGCATTTGCAGTTTTTCTTCCGACTGCTTCAATGCTTGTGTTTGTTCTTCTAGCTCCTCATTCGTAGCGCGTAGTTCCTCTTGCTGTGTTTGCAGTTCCTCCGCCTGTGCTTGAGTTTCCTCCATTAATGCTTGTGATTCTTCCAGGAGTTTCGCTAATTGAATTCTTCCCATCACACTTTCTAATATAATACCTAAGTCCTCAATTAAATCCTCTAGGAAAACTTGTTCTGAAGCGGTAAAAGGAGTAAATGATGCTATTTCTAGTACCGCCTTAACGTCTCCTTCATATTGGATAGGTAAAACGTAGACATTAGCCGGAGCAGCCCCCCCTAATCCTGACTTGATCTGAATATAATCAGACGGTACATCAGTTAGAATAATCGGCTTTTTCTCAAGCGCAGCTTGACCAACTAGACCTTCCCCCTGTAGGAACGTATTTGTAAGGTGTTTTCGTTCTTTAAAGGCATACGATCCTAACAAACGATAAATTGGTTCAGATTCATCTTCAACAAGATCTTTCACATAAAATACTGCATGACTTGCCTTAACCAATGGCACCACATTTGACAGGAAGGTTTGTGCTAAGGACTCCAAATCATGTGTGCCACTTAAGCTAGTCGTAATATTTGCGATATTGGATTTTGCCCAGGTAAGCTCTTGTTCTTTCTGCATTTGCTCCTCAAGGGATGTTGTCATCCGATTAAAAGCTTGTGCTACTTCTCCAATTTCATCTGTTGCATGATCTTCTACCTGTGTCGTTAAATCAGCATCGCCATTAGCAACCTTTCGCATAACCTGTGCAACGCTGTTTAATCGACTAATCAGCTTCCAAACCGTACGGATTAATAGATATAGAATAACCAAAAGTATAACGGATAACACCACGACATTAATGGTAAGTACTTGCTGAAAACTCGAGGTAAATCCTTCAATTTCATTATCCATATTCGTTTCAAAGCTCGTACTTATTTCCTTAATCAACGCAAAAAATTGACTATGAATGTCTTTGGAATTCTCATCTATTAATTGAAGTGCCTGTTCTTTTTGACCTGCTTCAACATAGGAAATAATATCATTTTTATAGGTATTAAATTCATTATTGACTTGGCGCAGCTCAGCAATTTTCGACCGTTCCGCTTCTGTTTTTATAACCGATTCTAATAGCCCAATATTTTCTGAGATTTGTTCGCTTTCATTCTCAAGCGTTACCAATTCCTCCTGAATGGATTGCTCATCATTAAAGAGAACCAGATTACGTAAGCTTATCCCTTCATCTTTAATATCCCGATGTATTTGTTCCGTAATCGTCGTTAAATCATAGTTATCTTGTAGCGATCCACTTAAATCATCTAAAATAGACCGCTGGATCATTCCAGTGATGAGCAAAATAATTAAAAAGATTGGAAGCGTACTTAATGCTAGCAATAACTTTGTTTTTATTTTCATAACTTATCTCCTTTAATTAAGACCGAAATCATTGTCGCTATATGTTTGGAACAATACCGAGATTGCTTGTACCCGGTCATTCACACCTAGCTTATGGAAAATTCGTGTAAGATGATTTTTAACGGTATGCTCGCTTATAAATAATTGCTCAGCAATTTCCTTATTGCTTAAACCATCCAATATTAAAACAAAGACGTCCATTTCCCTTGTTGAAATCGCATATTTATCCTTAATGCGACTAAACGCTTCCTTCAAAAACTGTTGTTTATGATCTTCTTTTTTATCCTCTGAAGATGTGAATTCTGTAGTCGCAGATGTTTCCTGGAGATTGGCTAAAACGGTTGTATAGCTTGCTAAATAGTCTTCATTTTTGTGTAAAATTTCTTCCATAGCATCAACCGGCACAGCTGGTACAAATAAATCCCCTTGTGCTTCTTTGCAATTCCATTTTGTTAATATTTCTAGTTGTGCTACCTTGTCAATTCCCGTTGTCATCACATGGAGCTTGAGTCTATGTGCCAGACTAATCAATGTACTTGCAAGCAAACTTCCCTCTGCACCTTCACCGATAAGATTGTTAACAAAGGATTCTTCTAGACAAATCCCGTCGATTGGAAGCTTGCTTATATACGGAACAGATAGATGTCCCTTCCCGTAGTCCTGAAGCATAATGTAGAAGCCAATTGATTGCAGCTGTTCCAATAGTTGTCGCACCGTTTCTTCGTACTCTTGGATGGTTGATTCGCGCACTCTTATTTCCAATTGCTTCGGATTTGCACCAGTGTCTTGAATAATTCGATTAAGCGAAGCCATTAAATCCTTCTGGAGAAATTGCTGTGTTGTCAAGGATACGGCAGCCCTAACTTGCGAAAAACCTAAGTCAGCTAAACGTTTAACTTCCTTACAAACTTCTTGGAAATACCATAACCCTACTGGAACTATCCTACCGGTTTCCTCTGCTAATGGAATAAATTCATCTGGTAAAATCGTCCCCCAGCTAGGATGATTCCAGTACATACTCGCCTCAACACTCTCCACTTTGCCGGAGACTAGATTAACTCTTGGCTGATACATGATGCTCAGTTCACCATTTGCCAATGCTTTTCGCAGATCATTCTGCATCATAAATGTACGGTAGGACTGCACATTAAGTCCTGCATGATAAATTTGAAAACGATCTTTCCCAAGCTTTTTCGCACGATACAGGGCAGCATCTGCATTCTTGATTAGTTCTAAGGAATCATCCCCATCATATGGAAAAACACTTAGCCCAATACACGTAGTGACAAATAGTTCATATTGCTCAATATAAAAAGCTTGCTTAAAGCCATCAATAATATTTTCAGCAATCTGCAATGCTTCCTCACGACTTGTGTTAGGAAGGATGATATTAAACTCATCGCCTCCAACTCTTGCTATAAAATCTCCCTCTCGAATAATAGCTGTTAGACGCTTTGCTACTTCTTGAAGTAATTTATCTCCTATTAAATGCCCCAATGAATCATTGACAGACTTAAATCGGTCCAAATCCAGATATAATACGCCAAATGGCTGGTTCAAAAGCTTCGCATCTTTTACATGATTAGCAAGAAAAATATTGAAATGATGTTTGTTGGATAGTTTAGTTAAGCCATCATGATACGCCATATAAGTCGTTATTTCCTCGTGTTTTTTACGCTCGGATATATCGCGAATCGTACATGCGGTAATCCAGCTTCCATCAATATTCTGTCTACCCAACTGAATTCCTGCGAAAAAGGTTGTCCCATCACTCCGCCTTCCAGTCAACTCCGCTATCGATGTGTATCCTGCACCAATATCATCCCGATGGAAATATCGCATCACATCCTCTTCAAAAAGGATAGAAAGAGGCTTAGCGATAAGCATCGATTCTTCGTAACGGAACATCTCCACCGCAGTAGGATTCACTTGTAGGATAAACCCTTCCTGATTCAATAGCAGCATTGAATCTAAGGATGTATTTCGAATGACGTTTGCAATTGCTTCTGATTGCCGTAAATTCGCTGTTGTAAGCATTAATTCTTGGTTTGTTTTTTCTAATTGTTCAGTCTTTTCTTCTAATATTTCTGCCTGGAGTACTAACTTCTGCTGTAATTTATATAAATTTACAAATCCCTCTACCTTAGCTTTTAATACAAATGGGTCAAATGGCTTCAAAATATAATCCATCGCTCCTGCGGAATATCCCATAAATATATGTTCAGAATCCATGTGGTTAGCTGTAATAAATAGAATCGGGATATGCTTCGTCTTTTCTCGTGCTTTAATAATTTTTGCTGTACGAATTCCATCCATTCCTGGCATTTGAACATCGAGTAATATCGCTGCAAAGTCATACTTCATTAAAAATTTCAGAGCCTCTTCGCCAGAAGAAGCTTTGATTAAATGATAATCATCTTGTTCGATAATGGCTTCTAAAGCTAATAGATTCTCTGGTCTATCATCTACTAAAAGAATATTAATCTTGTCAACCTTCTCCATACAAAGAGTCTCCTTTTCTCAACAAAACACTACACAATTCGTTAGTACTAGAATATCACAAACAATCGAACTGCGTGATAATAATTTTCTTGAATAAAGAAGGCTAACAACCATTAATTTCGGAACGAAAACACTAGGACTCCAATCTTAATCTAATGTATTCGTAGTTACGTGGTTATGAGGTGTCAATATTCCTGTTAGCAGTAGGCTACGAAAGTCTTGCTCCGGAACTGGCTTGCTAAAAACATAACCTTGTATTTCATGACATTTTTGTTGCTTTAAAAAGGCTAATTGTTCTTTTGTTTCCACACCTTCTGCGACAAGATTCATCCCTAACCCTTTTACCATTGAAATTAGAGACGTGATGATAATTGCTGCTTCCGCCTTTTCAGTTACTTGGTGAATAAAGGAACGATCAATCTTTATCGTATCAATTGGAAATTTATATAGATAAGTTAGTGAAGAATATCCAGTACCAAAATCATCTAAAGCAATTCGAATGCCTAAGTCCCGAAGATAGTTAAGTGCCTCTTCAACCTCCTTTTCATACTTAATCAAAGTAGTCTCCGTAATTTCAAATTCAATTAAAGATGGATCAATCTCATTTTCTGTCAGTATCTCAAGTATCGTAGACTTCCAATCTTCCTTCAAAAAGCGTTGGGCAGATAGATTAATGGATATTGGTACTAGTTCAATCCCCGTATCCTTCCATTGCTTCATATAAATGCCAATTTGTCGAATTACCCAGTCACCTATTTCAGTTATAAAACCAATTTCCTCAGCCAATGGTATAAATTCATTCGGGCTAATCAAACCACGTACAGGATGCATCCATCTAATGAGTGCTTCAGCAGAAGCAATTTTGCCCGTCACAGCATCTACCCTTGGTTGAAAATGCACGACGAGTTGTTCGTTTGCTATTGATTTACGAAGGTCTTTTTCCAACTCTAGTTCTTTTACTGACATCACGCATAAGGTTGATGCGTAAAACAAATAATGGTTATTCCCACGTTCCTTCGCTTCAAATAGCGCAACCTCTGCATTACGAATGATTTCATCCACTGTCTTTCCGTCAGCATCGAATATACTAATCCCAATACTTGTGGTAACAAACAATTCATAGCCGTCCTGTACGATTGGTGCTTTACAGCTTTCAATAATGTCACAAGCAACTTTCTCAGCTATGACAGAAGGAGAAACGTTCCATAGTAAAATACCAAACTCATTTCCTGATATTCTAGCGAAAAAAGCATCATCCTTTAGCATTAACTTAATCCGATGACTGAACTCACGAATCATCTGATCTCCTATCGATTGTCCAAGGGATTCGTTAATGATACGTAATCGATCTAAATCTAAGCGTAATAAAGCAAATGGTTGGTTAATATGAATTAATTCTATGATTTTTCGCTCAAATGAGGAACGATTAGCAAGATTTGTTAAGCCATCATGACTCTCTACGTACTGTAATCTAGTCTCATAATTGGCTATTACTTTATGGAACGATCTATCTTTCTCCACTTTCTTCAAACGAAATTGTTCTCCCATCTTATTACCTCCATCACCTGTCATTAGTTTGCAATGGTGCGCTCCTCCTATTGGATGTCCGATTGTTCTTCTTATTTCATTTTCTAAAAAACAAGCAAGAATAACCATCACCCGTAGTTCCCCAATTAACAGATTTAGATAGGAATAGATTCCTAATTGACGTAAAAAACCATAAAAAAACCACCATACATGTCATATGGCAGTTAAAATAATGTTATTCAATTATTTTTATTACTTTAGCAGGATTACCACCCACAACAACATTATCAGCTACATCCTTAGTCACAACCGCACCCGAGGCAATCACAACATTATTCCCAATCGTAACACCAGGATTAATCACCGCTCGACCACCAATCCAGACATTATCACCAACCGTGACTGGTTTACCTAATTCTACACCTGAATTCCGCTCGATCGGATCAATTGGATGTGTTGCGGTATAGATATGTACACCAGGAGCCATCATGCAGTTATCCCCGATTCGAATTTCGCATACATCCAACATGACACAATCAAAGTTCGCGTAAAAATTCTCCCCCACATGAATGTTATAGCCATAATCACAACGGAAGGTTGGCTCAATATAGATATGCTCACCCGTTGAACCAAAGAACTTCTTTAATAGTTCTGCTCCTTTGTCCATTTCCGTTTCTATTGTTTGGTTATAAAGTCTTGTCATTTTCCTGGCTTGAAGTCGGTCCTGAATTAAGACGCTGTCACTTGGATTATAAAGCTCTCCTCTAATCATCTTTTCTTTTTCTGTGTTCATCCAACTAACCTCACTTTAGCACTTCAAGATTATTCTTTATTGATAGTTTAATAGTCAACATTTTTGAAATTCATCTTAGACAATTTTCATTAACTATATCAAACTTTTAAGTATAAAGTAAATTTTTAAAAATATATTTTTTGATACTATTTTTATCTGAAAAGAACAAAAAAATAATATTTTCTGATAAAATATATACAGATGAGGTATTTTATGGTAATTTACAGGTACATACATATAAATTACTATAATGTATGATTAAAGGATAGAGGATGTATAAAAATGAAGAAATTATTTACACGCACTTTCATAACGATAACATCATTGGTAGCACTGTTAGCTTTTTCTTCTGTAAGTGAAGCAGCAAGTGTTAGCCCAAGCTCTCAAACAATTAGAGGTAGTACAGCTAGAGCAGATTGGAACTTTACATGGAGTCTAAGTGGAGCACATGCTGTAAGATTTAATCCTGGTGATGGAAGTGGAACTCGATTATGGGATTCTAATAACACAGTTCGTCTAAGTAAAATTAACTTTACTTATTACAGTCAAGAAGAATGGGAAACTTACAATCCTACATTTACTGCAATAAGAATATCTGATGGTACAGCACAGGCAGCAACTGCTCAAGTTCAAAAAAGGTTACCTTAGTCATTTAACCAAGCACAAACAATGAAATCCCTTTAAGCTAAACCACTTAAAGGGATTTCTTATAAATGGAGTGAGCAAAGTATATGATAAATATTCAAAATCTTGGAAAAAGTTTCGGGGTTAATCCTGTTACGACCGCATTGAACAATATTGACCTACATGTTAATAAAAATGATTGGGTTACTGTTTTGGGAACATCGGGTTCTGGGAAAACTACACTACTTAATATCATTGGTGGAGTTCTAAAACCATCTTCAGGATTCGTCAAAATAGATGGCACTACCCTTAACAAAATGGATGCAACTAACCTGCAAGAATATCGCCGTAATAAAATTGGTTTTATCTATCAAGACTTCAAATTGTTCAATCAATATACGGTATTAGAAAATGTGATGGTTCCACAGCTTCCCTACGGAGAAAGGAAGGAAGTTGAAAAAAAGGCAACACAATTAATAGAAGATGTAGGACTAACCCACAGAATTAGTCATTTTCCACAGGAATTATCGGGTGGAGAAAAACAACGGGTTGCTATAGCTAGGGCTCTCTTAAACAACCCGGATATTTTACTATGTGATGAACCTACAGGTAACTTAGATAGCACAAATACAGATAACATCATGCGTTTCATCCAAAATCTACATAAAACGGGAATAACCATTATTTTTGTCACGCATGATGAAACCTTAGTTAAATATAGTAATAGAATCTTAACCTTGCAGGATGGAATGGTGAAGGAGTATACGTAGCATGAAACAATTATTAAAGAAAAATCTAATTAAAAATATAAAGACAAGTATATTACTTTTTTTTGCATTTTGTCTTATTTTTTCTATAATACCAATCGCATTATTCTCGATTACAACTATGCATAGCGATATTCATGCTGATATTGCAGAGAATTCTAGAGGTAGTTATGACTTATTAGTCCGATCACCTGTCGCAATTTCAACTATTGAAAAAAAACTAAACATTGTTCCGGAGAATTACTTAGGTGGTGGTAAAGGTGGTATTTCACTCGCTCAATGGCAAAAAATTAAGGGCAGAGATGATATTGAAATTGCAGCACCAGTCGCATCCTTAGGATATTTTACTGGCCTTAATACAACATTAGGTGTATTACCTTCACCTGATAAGGCATCATCCTATCAAGTAGAATATTCTACAACCGATGGTGTCAACGACTATGTATATAACACATATGAACAGCTATATTTAGAAACGAACAATGACGATTACCCTTTAGAGGTTCTAGTAAATCAAAAAGAAATGTTTAGCTTCATGCATCCGCTTCATGCCTTGTTTCCTCTTCCTGTGACCTACAATCATTTAGTTGCTGTCGATGCAAAAGAAGAAGAAAAATTAACTGGAATTAGCTTTACAGCAATAAAATATGGCGAAGAACAAAAGGGATTAGCGCAAGGACCAGGTTCTGATCCCCAATTATTAGAAAGCGTGCACATTATTCCAGTAATGCAATTACAAGATAGTGATATATCAATCAAAGCAAAAATAAAGCACGGAGAATTACCCTTTACAAAAGAGGATACACTTCAATTTCAAGATCAACTAGGAGTAAACGAGATCTATGAAATTATTAACGACATTGATGATCCTGAATACCAACAATTTTTTGATGAACTTATGGATGCGCCAAAAACTAATGAAATTTATCATGAATTAGAATTAACAGACTATGTTAAGCCTTTCAATGCAGAAGCTAAAGGACTTGTTGTAAGCGAAAATGGTGAAATTCTAGATATGGATGAATACAGTAAAAGTGTGAGCTATGCTAATTCCATTAATTGGAATAATATAACACGCTACTATTTAGCAGATCCGGTATCCTATAAACAAACAGATGACGGTCTCCGAGTAGATAAAGTAGGACAAGAAAATGGCATACCTACCTATCGTCAGCTTGAAGAAAAAGGAATCAGCATTAAAGATACCTTTGGCTCATATGAATCGCTACAAGTAATGACTGACCCTGTAGGCTACTATCAAATAGATGGAAAGGATACTAGTTTAGCTTCTAGTCCCCTAGGTATATATCAATTAGAACCAGTGAAGTATATTGATGCTAACAGGAAGGAAATTACGTTAACACCTACATTTACTGCTGGAAGCTTTGTCACAGCTCCCGCTGAGGGAATAACAAATATAGAATCTGCAGAATTTGTAAAGGGAGATAAACCTATCGATGCAATTCGCGTAAAAGTAGCCGGAATTGATGCATATTCTCCAGAAGCAGCAAAGAAAATTGAGAATATATCAAACGAAATTAAACAAATGGGCCTACATGTAGATGTTGTTGCCGGTTCTTCCTTACAGACGATTAATGTAGATATTGAAGGTGTAGGAGTAGTCCAAGAATCCTGGACGACACTAGGTGCCTCTGGACAAATTGTCGGGCAATGGGACATTACTAATCTTTTATTAGCTATAGCTTTTGTACTTGCCTCTATCATTTATGTTCTAAATCGTATCAAACTGTGGAGCACTGAAAAAGCAGAAGGAATACGCCAATTTAAATTACTAGGCTGGAAATTCAAGCATATTAAAAGCTTATATCAAAAAGAAATATTTTGTTTACTCACTTTATCTGTCATTTTATCGTTAATAGGTGTAGGAGTCTTTATGCATACCGAACCGCAATACAGCAGATTACTTTTATTTCAAGTATCGGTTATTATCGCTATTTTTATTTTTGTGAAATTGCTAGTAAGGAAACACCTTAACTTTATTCTAGAAGAAAAAATTACAGAAACACCTCAAAAAGTAAAAACAACTAATTCTTTAATACTAAGGAATGTATTTTATTATCGTAAAAGTATTTTTTCGACGTTCCTTCAGATATTATTAGTAAGTTCGCTTGCCTCTTTCGTCTACTTATCATTAACAAAGTCAGTCGCGCAAACGAATCTTACCATATTAGGTCAGTATATTAACGCTGGAGTTGGTGGATGGAATAACATTGTAATATTTTGTACGTTGTTATTAACCCTAATCACTTTAATTGAGAATCTTAGTACAATGCTCCATAACCGAAGAGGAGAAATAACTAATTTCAAACTATTGGGATGGAAGTATAATGATATTACCAATTTATATCTAAAAGAAATCTCTCTATGGACGGGCATCGCATTGTTGATTGGGTGTGCCATTAGCTTTGCGTTTTTCTTCAGTTTTTATCCAGTAAGTCTACAAAATCTTTCTTTCATCATATTAACAGGATTATGTTTATATATATTTATCATATTCATTTCCTATGGGATTTTGAAAGGGAAATTGAGAAAGTCGTTACACTAAAAAACAGAAGAACTAAAATTATTATTACGATAGGCACACCCGATCATTTACAAGCTCGGTGTTCGTGCCTTTTTTCAATTAATATTTGTAGGTATTGTATCATTCCATTCCCAATTTAAATAAGTTCTTCCTACGGTAATTGGTTATTTTCCATTTCTTCCAAATACACATTCTCAGACGAACTTATAAAATCTTGTCATTTTCCTAGCTTGAAGTCGGTCCTGAATTAAGACGCTGTCACTTGGATTATAAAGCTCTCCTCTAATCATCTTTTCTTTTTCTGTGTTCATCCAACTAACCTCTTTTCATAATTGTTCTTTAAATATTAGAACCATCCATTGATTTTTAACTAATAGACTTAAAATTATATTTAATCGAA
The DNA here is from genome assembly GCF_001038425.2 of Ornithinibacillus contaminans. GTDB lineage: Bacteria > Bacillota > Bacilli > Bacillales > Amphibacillaceae > Ornithinibacillus > Ornithinibacillus contaminans. Next base: position 16,690 of record NZ_LDPV02000046.1, on the reverse strand, counting down.
TGAACAGATACACTACTAAAGGAATAAAGCACATTGCCTGAAGTAAAAAATGCGCCAATGTTATAACATCATAATCATTCAGCGTAAAATCCCATACGTCAAACGTCATAATTGGCACTTGAATATCAGTATAACCAAAGCCATTGGTTATACTTAGTAGAACCACGACCACTATCGTAAACACCACGATAATAAGCATTGTATATAAAAAGGCTCCTAACGTTTTAATGTTAAGTATCCGATACCAAGACAAAGGTATTCCTTGAAGAAGTGTTTTGTTTTCACGATCTCGCACCACTATGTCACAACTAACATAAATCGCTATAAAGAATAAATGATATATTTTTGCTCAATCAACTCATATGTTATCGGCAACCCTTCATCTAAATATCCCTGATATTGAAGCAAGGTTTGATAATAGTCATGCATTCTATCCTTTCCAGGAAATGGAGATTGTTGGTATTGTCCTGGTTCTCCCGTGTAATTCCCCATCCCCTTCGCGATATAATGTAAGCGCAAATGAAGAAATCTTTCAAAATTATCTTCCTTATAGGCGGTTAACATCTTATTATGTATCTTGTAATAATATTCTCGTTCAGCATAAACTGGACTTTGAGCCATGTACACAAATCCAGTTGCTCCTCTTTTCTCCCAGTCACGCTGTATAATATATAACTCCCCTAATTCCTGCTTCATTTTTACTGCATCAAAGGAATCTGCAGTTTCTCTGTTTGGTAAAATCACTAAGCAATAGCTATATAACATAACTAACAGAAAAATCAGAAATAAAAAGTTCTTTTTACTCCTAAACATGATTTGAAATTCATGATAAACTAATGCAGTTTTCATATCGTTTCCCCTTATCCGCCCTGAAGCAAACAATAGATCGTTCTCGCCGTACCAAATCGAAGAAATCATTCGACAAATTTCTATCACTATATCAAACTGATAATATGAAGTAAATTAATTTTGAAAAGTCTTGGTAATAAACTATAATGAAGATAATTTTCAAGAAGGAGAATCAATCATGCAATCACTCGTATATGAAGCCGCTTGGGATAAAACCATTTCTGTTCAAGATCGCACATTAATTGAAGAAACTTTTCAGAAGGTAAACTTAAAAGAAGAAGGCGTCCACTTCACCCCATTACGATGGGATAAAAATTATAAAAACGAATTATTAATTATGGTACTCGTACATAATAATACAGATCAAGAATTAGCTTTTGACACAACAAAAATTAGCTATATTCAAAAAGAAAGGGTATTAGCGATGCATACATTTACTTTACCAAACCTTCTTGTTAAGCATAAAACAAGTATGCCGTGGACCTTTATATTCCCAGTAGGTACATATAATCGAAACGGGACTTTTCAGGAGGGTAATCTTATACTAGCGGAGTAATTTTTGAGGAAAATAAAAAAACGCTTTTCCTCAAAAAAACGTTGTCTCATTGCATTATATATGATAAACTAAGTAAGTATTTGCTTTTTGAAAACCGAACACACTACATCCATCTTATTTTATTGTAGCACTGTCGGTTTTGGAAGTCAACAAAAAAGGAAAAAATATAGAACGGGGTTGATTTAATGGGACATGACAAAAACATTCGTTCGGAACAAAGTCGTGTAGATGACGTCATTCAAGAAATCAACAAAAAGGAAGAAAAGCTTTACGCTAAAGCAGGCGGTCTCAAGCAAAGCATTGTCGATCTTCGTAAAAACTTCTGGGAAGATGTTACCGTAAACCTAGAAGAAATGGATGATGTAATCGAAACACAAGCTAGCATTAAGCAGCAAGCAGAATTACTTTCCGAGCGAGAACGGTCTCATGGCGAGATAGCAAAGGAATTAAAAACGTTAGATCGCCTAAAGGATTCCCCTTACTTCGGGAGAATAGATTTCACTGAAAAACCTGGCAATGAAAAGGAACAAATATATATTGGAATAGCATCCTTAATGGACCTTGAAGAGGAAAATTTTCTGATATATGATTGGCGCGCTCCCATTTCTAGCCTTTATTACGACTTCCCCCCTGGTGAAGCCTATTTCAATACAATAAATGGTACAATCTCTGGTGAAATTTCCTTGAAACGCCAATTTATTATCAGACAAGGAAAAATTAATGGGATGTTTGATACAGGTGTAACGATTGTAGATAGTCTTCTGCAAACCGCACTTGGAAATAATGCGAGCACAACCATGAAAAGTATTGTCGCAACCATTCAAAAAGAACAAAATAAAATCATTCGCAACGAACACAGTAATTTATTAATCGTGCAAGGGGTTGCTGGTAGCGGGAAAACTTCTGCAGTTCTTCAACGCATTGCCTATTTACTGTATCGTTTTCGCGACAACCTAAATTCCGATAATTTATTATTATTTTCACCTAATCCGTTGTTTTCAAGCTATATCGCTAATGTACTACCTGAGCTTGGTGAAACCAATATTAGCCAAACCACTTTTCTTAATTTTTTACGAGACGGAATTGAAAAGAATATTACGATTGAGTCCCCATTTGAACAAATGGAATTTACGTTAACGTGTAAAGATGAAGCGAAGTTAAAGGAAAGAAAACAAAACATGTACCTTAAATCAAGCATCGAATATAAATCGATACTTGATGAATATCTTGGTTCATTAGAAACACAAGGCGTTCAATTTAAGAATATAAAATTCCAAAATGAAGTCCTTGTTTCTAAAGAGCGTATTTACGACTATTTTTATTCACTCGATGACACGATTTCTGTACCAAACCGAATAGAGCTTGTTTCCAAATGGCTCTTAAAGGAATTACGTGAATATCAAAACAACGAAAAGCAAAAAGACTGGGTATTGGATCAGGTGGAGTTATTAGATAAGGAGGATTACTTACAAGCCTACTACCAAAATCAACAAGTGGATGAGGACGATTTCAGTTTAGAGGAAGATTTTCTACGTACGGAGGTAGTAAAAAAACAGTTTGCCCCAATGCGTAAACGCGTGCGAAAATATGCCTTTGTGAATACATTGACAACCTTCCGTAATATGTTCACTGATTGGGGGCCTAGCCAAAAACCCGCAAATTGGGGCACAATATGTAGCCTAACACACGAAAACCTAGCAAGGAAGTGGTTAACCTGGGAGGATGCTACAGCCTATCACTATTTCCGAGGAAAGCTGATTGGAAATAAGGAATACCGGTCCATTCGCCATTTATTCATTGATGAAGCACAGGATTATTCTGCTTTTCAATTTGCATACATGAAGGAGATTTTCCCTTATACACGTATGACCTTACTTGGAGACATTAATCAAGCAATATACTCCTATGCCTCTGATATGAATCCGTTGGTACCAGATTTAATTGATGAAAATCACGAAAGAATTACCCTAACAAAAAGCTATCGATCCACCAAGGAAATCGTTGAATTTACCAAAGCATATGCACCTGATGGTGATATCATCGAACCATTTGAGCGTAGTGGTGAGCCCCCAAAGATTATTCAATTAGAGGATCGTACCAAGCTTTCCGTGACATTAATCGAAAACATTAAAACATTGCAGGAAAAAAATTTTGAGACGATCGCAATTATCTGTAAAACGTTAGAAGAAAGTAATCAACTTTATCAACTATTGCATGATAAAATCGCTATTAGACAGATTAACGAAGAAACGTATTCTTTTGAAAAGGGAATCGTTATTCTGCCGGTGTATTTAGCAAAGGGAATCGAATTCGATGCAGTCATTATCCCGGACGGATCACCAGAACACTATAATCAGGAATCCGACCGCACCCTATTCTATACCGCTTGCACAAGAGCCATGCACTCGTTGACCGTGATACGGTGACAGGCACCACCCGAATTTTGTCGATTCGGGTGGTGCCTGTTTTTTATTGGCGCTTTTTTGTTTTTTTGTTGTTGTATTTTTCGTTGGCTGTTAATGGTTCATTAGCAAATTCATGATCGAACTTCTTGGAGAGGTTCCCTCTGACTGCTTGTTCATCACTCATGCCACCTGTTTTTTTGTTAGAATATTCACCCAATGTTTGCACCTCCATACTAATAGTCTTTCATGGTAAGACGGTTAGTATGTACGGATTTTCGGGACATTTCTAAGCTCAAAGCTACCGTTATTATTTCTTAATCGGAATCCAAACCTCGCTATAATAGTCTTCCGATGAAGGATCCTTATCGCTTAAATAGACTTCCATCTCTGGTCCACCAGCATGCTCATATCCAGTTGAAGGGAACCACTCCGAAAAAACGCGTTCCCAAACTTTTTGTATCGCGTGAGGCATAGCGCCATGTACAGGGAAAACTGCCCAATTCGCTGCTGGAATTTCACACTCTTCCCAGTCAGGTGGAAGCTTATCACTATTCTTTTCTGCCCCAATCAAATAGACGAGGTTTTCCTGTTCCTGGTCAAACGCTAAACAGATACCAAGTATACCTAGTGGCCCACAATTCTTGTCCAGTTCTTTTGTAAACCCATTCGCATTAGACTCACTCCAATACGCTGCTATGTTGCGATTGTTTTCTCCACCAACCGTAGAAGTACGGATGCTTTTTCCTACTACCGTAAATGCTTCTTTCTCCACAATCTTGTAATCCATTTCCACATCACCCTTTAATTGAATTTGAAAAGAGAGCTTTGGATAAGCCTTCAATGATTGACTATCCTTCTTCACATTAGATGGACTAATTCCGTGAATCTTGCCAAACGCCTTCGTAAATGCTTCTGGACTTTCATAGCCATACTTGATCGCAACATCAATCACTTTAGAATCTGAGTTGATCAGCTCCTGAGCCGCAACCGTAATACGGCGATTCCGGATATATTCGCTTACGGTATACCCAGTCAGCATGTTAAACATGCGTTGAAAGTGAAATTTTGACATGCAAGCAACTGCTGCAATCCGTTCAATTACAAGCTCGCCATCTAAATTCTCTTCTATATAGTCAATACTAACAACCATTCGTTGAAGTCCTTCCATCTCGTTTCTCCCCTTCCCTAGCTTTAGTTTAGCGGTGTCTTGGTGAGTAATCCTGTTCTATCGTGCTCACTTATGACAGATTATATGGTGATGGCGAAATGCTAAACATGACAATTCATCACACACACCCGGAAAAGCTACCTCACAAAAGCTACCTACTGTACTCTCTTCTATCGTAGCCAATTCGCCAAATAATCATGTTTATACGCATCCTCTGGATACTGGATAAAACCAGTATCCCCTTTCTCATAAAGGAATTGTAGAAATTCATTTAACGCGCCCATGTATTCGCCATATAAAAATTCAAAGCTAATCGTTTCCTTAGGCATTAAATTATCCTCACAAACCTTAGGATCGGTATAATTTACATACGTACGACACGGCAATGGACGAATTTCATAAGCCATACATTGGTTCGTTTCGGTATTCAGCATGGGACAAGGAATTAAACTTTTTCGGTACTTTAACTTAAAGTCTGTATCTTCATCAAAATCCAACTCCAGAATTGGCTTTAATGACTCGCCATATTTTTGATAATAATGAACTAGATGCTCTTCTACTTTCATTCGTCTACTTGCTGGAAAATTTGCAATTGCTTTCTTCATAAACTTTGCTTCCATCTCATTAATGATGATTGGAAAATAACAGCAAAAAGCACAACCTAATCGGCAAGTGGCTTGGAGTTCAACACTCTTTTCCATACTGGAAATCTCATCACTAACTACCTGCAAAAGTTCAGAAAAACTAGCTAGTAATTTGGTTTCTATAGGGGCATCTTCCTCTGCCCATTTCTCTACTATATGATAAAATTTCTCTTCATCTATTTCATATTCATTCATTAAACTATCACATTTTGCCTGAATCGCTTCAAGCGTTAAATACCGTTGCATTTCTTACCCTTCTCCCTTATAACCTTCAAAACATATACAACAATTGTTAACTATTTTCTGTGCTTTGTAAATAGCTAATGGACTACATGATTATTCATAAAACAAGCTATATCTCACAACTCACTGGAGATATAGCTCATTTTCATTCCATTTCACGTTTACTAAAAACTTCTGTGCCACTTAAGGCTTGGGTGGCTAGCTGATCTGCTTCTCGATTCTTCTTGCGCGTTACCAGCTGATAGTCAGGCGTAATACCTAGCTTCTCAAGCCGTGCTTCAATTCGCTCTATCCATCGTAGTAATTCTGGCTCATAGCATGGCCATTCATCCTTCATTTGATTAATAACACCTTGGGAATCACCTGTAAATGTTACTGGAAGGTGATGGACACCAATTAGTTCTAGCTCCTGCGCTGCTAAATGAAGTGCAGCATACTCCGCCTCGCTATTCGTAGTAAGTTCCTCTACTAACGCATTTTTACGTAGCCGATATTGCTTTCCATCTTGTTCATAATAAATAACACATCCTAAACCAGAATGCTTCGTTTCATTATCAAATCCACCATCAAAGAACACAACAATGTTGTGTGGCTCCGATTCAATTCCTGCTAGATACTTTTTCAGTTCCTTCATAATCCACGTCGTATCATGATTATCGAAGAATGTCATCGATTTTATCCGACCCGTTTTGTCTAAATCCTCCGCTAATAATAGTGCTTTTTCCGGGTTCATGTCTTCTGAAACAAAATTCGTCTCTGTGCCCTTAGGCGTTCTATACGTTATCTCAATTCTAATCTTCATCCGTCATCACCCTTACCTGATTGGATATGTTTATTTTTGCCGAAATGCAGCAGAATACCACGATATAGAATAAGCTCTAGGAATGATTACCCTAGAGCTTAAAAACTAAGACAGCTTGTTCACGTATTGACGCTTACCGTCCATCACACCCGCTAAACAAATCGTAGCTGGATCCTTAGAAATATTCAATTCAATATTAGCACCGTCTTTTGGTAAGGTTTCTTCAAAAATTTCCTCGTATTCCGCAACAGAAACTTCTTTACGCATATTGAATAATTGCTTATGCGCATCTATTTTTAAATGATCGCGATAATTTGGTTGGAGAACCCCTGTAAAGAACTCCCCTACCGCACCGGATCCATAGCTGTACAAGCCTATTCTTGCACCATCTTGTAAGTCTTCTTTTTGTTCCAATAGCGATAGTAGACTTAAGTAAAGAGATCCAGTGTAGATATTTCCGACATTTCGGTTGTAGGTTGTACTTAACTCGTAATTCTCCAGCAAACGAGTACGGACTTCTTCTGATGTTTCCTCCAGCACTGTTCGTAATGCTTTAAGTCCCATCTTCGTATATGGAAGGTGATAACAAATTGCTTCCATATCAGCCAAAGTTAATCCAGATTTCTCTTTATAGGATTCCCACACTTTATTAAAGAATAAAATATATTGTTCGTTCGAAAATTTTCCATCTACAAAGGCAGTATCCGAATAGATTGGACGCCAAAAGTCCATAATATCGTTTGTTAGATAAACATTATGATTTTCCAGTTCCATGATGCTAGGGTTTGCACTGATAATCATTGCAACTGCACCAGCGCCCTGTGTTGATTCGCCGCCGGTGTTCAGTCCATAACGTGCAATATCCGTACCCAATACAAGTACTTTACTCTCTGGATTTAACGCGATATGCCCCTTTGCCATTTGTATCCCAGCAGTTGCGCCGTAGCAAGCCTGCTTCACTTCTACCGCACGCGCGTTAGCTTTTAGTCCTAATAATTGGTGAACATACACCGCACCAGATTTCGAATGATCAATTCCTGACTCTGAACCAAAAATGACATAATCAATTTTTTCACGATCTTCATCAGTAATTATCTCCAATGCCGCATTAGCCGCTAGTGTAACGGAATCCTGGGTAATCGGTGCAATAGCCATCTTACTTTGACCAATCCCAATAGTAAATTTCTCTGGTTCAACATTACGAGCAACTGCTAGGTTATTCATATCCACATAAATATGCGGCGTGTAAAATCCGATTTTATCTATTCCAATTTTCATGCTGACTCTCCTTTAACAATATCTCTTTTTCTATTATAACTATTTGTGAAAAATCACACAAATCAAAGCTCCGTTGTGTATCAGCGCAAACAAAAAGGAGCCTGTGTCAGCCTAGGTGGCAAACAAGCTCCAGTAAGTACATGCTACAAAACTAGCCGTTATCACGTTTTCGTTTGTTCTTTTTCCCATTTAGGTTTAAAAAACTCACTATCGGATGCAAATTCCGCGTCATCTTTCTTACTACGTTCCGGCTCCGTATTGTATTTAATCCCGTGGTTCTTCTGTCTACCGGTATCTCGGTTACGATTTTTATTTTCTTCAGACATGAAAAGAATCCTCCAATCAAGACATTAATTTATCCTCGATAATTAGTATGTCCCGGTTGGCGCTTCTTATTTCAAGACTATCTTGCCGTGAATTGATATTCTACTTCATCTTGGCCCATTACAACCTTCATGTCATATTCTTCTATAAACCAAGCGTCTTTTTCACTAAAATAAAAAGTAATTCCTTCAACCTCTTGTTTTACGCCAATTTCACCATCTAACCCAACGGATAATCCTAAAAAGTAATTGGGGTGTTCTGTTTTAATCCCACCATATATTTTTAAAAAGAAATGTACGTAATCTCCTGTGTCTAATCCCATTTCTTCTTTGAACCATACTGCTGCTTCCTTGGTGACTTCTAACTTCATCTTTACACCTCATTTAATTGTTGTTTATCCATGTTGTTTCATCATTCGGTAGGAACAAATTTTATACAAAATAACTTCTAACCTGACTGTATTATGTAGCGTTACAGAAGTCAAAGAATTGTAATTGAATAAGTAGCGTTTTATGTGAGAAACAAGTAATAACTGTAACAAAATTGTTGATAGAATTATTTCTGATTACCCTTCTAATTGGTATTTTTCTTTAAAATCATGACTTAATTCACTCCATACATCAAAACAATTCCCATCCATGTCATAAAACACAAAATTATAGCCTGGATGTCCTCGATCTTCTATCTCACTTACCACAACGCCATTCTCACGCAGAAAAGTATGGAATTGCTTTAAGACGTCAAGACCATTTACTTCAAAAGTAAAAGCAAAATGCTGCTCACCTTTATAATCGATGAAACCTATTTTCTCCCCAGGCCGTGCTTTGACAAGAAAAAAACTCTGATTTGCCAAATCCAATATCGCTTTATTTTCATCACGGTAATTTTCAACTGCACCTAATAGTTGTCGGTACCAGCTTGAAGCTTCTTCTGGGTTGTTCACCGGTATGTATGTTGTTCCTACCCGTTTTAGAAAGTTCTTCATTATATATTCCCCCTATTTACATCATCATTTTCTCCCACGCATGCAAAGCTAGTCATCAATCGAGATTTAAGCTTAATCAATATTTCTAGCTTCCCAATCAAAATCTCCATTTTCTATCCATGTTAATAACTCATTATTGCTAAGGATGCGATAACTCTGCCCTTGAATCCGAACAATATCCTTTCCAACTTGGACATAAATACGTTCATACTGCTCTGTTTTTATGTTTAACCAATATTTATCACACGGAAACAAATTGACTTCCTTCAATTCCATAGTAGGTTCTTCTAATAGCCCCTGTATCATTTCTTCATCTTTATTCTCTACCCATTGGTCATATTCTGCAGTATTTTCAAGAGAAATATCTGCTATTGATCGATTCCTTAAAAGATCTGTCATGACTTCCTGATAGGTCGTATATTTTTGATGATCCATTATGTATGCAGATGGAATAATAAGGATAACACTAGCGATTGTTAAAATCACAACCGTTCTTTTCATTAGATTCATCGTAAACAACGACAATAACAAACTTAAAAACGCTAATATGACAGCATCTATAAATATGTAACGCAAAGAATCGTACCCTATTAACAAGTCAAATTTATAAAGTATATGAAAGATGTAAAACAGTCCTGCACTCAGTAGTGGAGCTAACCACCATCGCTTTAAGAAATACGCGCTAAATATCCCTGCCATTAACGATATAACTGGAAATACAAACTGCGATAAATCTACATCCATAAGAAGCATCTCCAATCTATCTAGCTTGAAGTTCGAATACTTTAATCAAATATTTTCAATCGCTTAACATTTTTTCAAAGCAAACGCATTCGTGAACCCGCTTGAATTTATCCTTTATAACGTGTTTATCTTTTCCTACATAATGGGAAAATGTATAAACTGGATATAACGCTGGAATCTCACTACGAATATGACCTTCTAACTCGTCATTCCCTTCCATATAAACATGTAAATAGGAATCAACCTTTTGAAATCCACTTCTTTCATACCAGTGATTCACCCAATCATCATCTCTCGTCCAGGCTTCGAAACGATTTAGGTTCTTGGAGATGGCGACTTCTATCCCTTCCCGCAATAATGCGGTTGCAATTCCTTTCCTGCGATGGTCAGGATGAACGGCAATATGCCAAATCATACCACCAAGCCCTGTCCCTCTTGAACAAACAGTTCCTTCTTCTACTTCGTATTCAATATCTAATATCCCTACAATGGTTCCTCCTTCCACTGCAACTAGTTCAATGGCAGGATTTTCATACTGTTCTTTTTGCTTGAGTACATTATCAAAATACGCAGTATCTAGAAATGACAGCACCCGGCAACGTACCCATCCTTGTTCGTCATTTGGCTCATACGACCTAATTTGCATCGTTTTTCTCCCTCGCTATCACTTGTAAAAATTGTTCTACCTGTCTGGGTGATTGAAGAATAATAACTTCCTTCTCCGTCGTGAGTTTCCTTATTTTATCCAAAACACCTGGTCTTTTCGCTTTCGGATATTGCCATACCCATTTTAGAAAGTCTACATCTAACCGTTCCTCACAACCTTCCCCCATGTCTGGCCGCGCGGCATTCCTGTATTGTATATTCCTTTTTACTACGCGATACAAACAAATAAACCGAGATATATCTAAAAATATGATAGTATCTGCCTTATTTAAACGGATATCCATTGTTCCGCCATAATTCCCATCGATAATCCACGCTTCCTCCGCGACAAGTCTTTGTTGGATTTGTCGTTGTTCATCCTTTGGCACACCAACCCAACCAGGATTCCAAAATAACGCATCAAGATGATAAACATTAATCTGTAGCTTTTCACCTAATTTACGCGCAAATGTTGACTTACCCGATCCGCCAGAACCAATAATCGCAATCCGCCGCATTCTCGTCCTCCGTTTAATCCAATATTTTCTTACAGTCTATAAATCTATTGTCTTCAAATCTTAATCGATAGATTGCAGGCATTTGGAGACTTTTCCAAAACACATAGCCGTATGTATTATCAAAATAATTCATGATAAGTACCATTAAATTACCATGGGTACCAACTACGATATTTTTCCCATTGTACATTTCTATTACTTTTAACACTGCCCGAAGCCCTCTAGCTTGAGCCATGTTATTGGACTCACCACCAGGAAATTTAAATTCAGGATTTCCCCAAACCTTTTCCATGGCAATTGTAAAGTCTTCAACAGGAACTTCTGAAAGAATTCTTTCTTTAAAATCTTCTATTGGGACAATCTGTTTAGCAATGTATCCGCGATACCTTGAACAGTTTGAATGGCACGCTTGTATGGACTTGATAAAACAACATTAATATTTTCGGATAGTAAAGATTCTGTAACACGCTTAGCATCCTCAAAGCCTTTTTTAGATAAAGGTCTCCCCAGCTCATCTGGTGTGTAAGTAGAATGAGCATGACGTACAAAATAGATACTAGTTATCATGAATTCACCTGTTCCTCCCAAGCTTCTATTCTCCTACCTTCATCATAGCATAAATGCCCGAATCAACTGAATACTTTTAAGATTTAGCTTGCTATAACGAAGACCCGCAACTAGAATGTTTCGGGTCTGATGTGGTGTTATTTATTCTCTTCCGCTTCTTTTGCTAATTCTTCGTTAGACTTTACCTTACCATGCGGATTTTGGGAATTCTTTTTACCTCGCCACTGACGGGATTCACGACTTTTAGGGTTGGACATTAATCAAACTCCTTTTCAAAACGAATTATATTTCCCAGTTATTTGCTCTTGCTTTCTTAGCCTTTTCCTTATGTTCTTGGTTAGCCTTGGCACTACCACTTCCAATTTCCTTTGAAAATTCACTATCTGTTTTACTGGAATCAAAACCTTGTTTATTCTTCTGAGCAGCATCATTTTTCTTCGTTCGCTTAGCCAAAAATATCCCTCCTTTTCTGCCTTAGTATAGGAAAAGGAGGCTGAAATATGCGCAATCAAAAAGCGTAATATTTTATTGACCTATTTCCTTACATAGTTCTTCCCATCTGCCTTCTAATAGCTCTTTATCGTCGTATAATTGTTGTAGAACATTTAAGTCATTTGTTTCCATAAGCTGCTTTTCAATTTCTATTATTTTTGCTTCTATTTTCTCTACTTCCTCGATACGTTTCGGGTTAGAATTTCTATTTGATATTTGTTTTCTTGGAGTTTTGTTGCGCTTAACCGGTTGCTCCTGTACCACCAGTTTTTCAGCCATCTTCACTTTTGCATAATCATAATTACCCTCAAAATAATGAAGCTGCTGTGACTGAATCCAATAGATTTTTTCAAAAAGCTTATTAATAAAATATCGGTCATGCGACACGACCAGAATCGTGCCATTGTATTCCTCTAGTGCTTCTTCCAATACCTCTCGCGATTCAATATCTAAGTGGTTTGTCGGCTCATCAAGTACTAATAAATTTATATCGTGATACATTAATTGAGCTAATCGCAAACGCATTTTCTCTCCACCACTAAGCTGTGTTACTTTGCGAAAAACCGCATGGCCATAAAATAAAAATCTGGCCAAAATATGTCTTGCTTCCCCTTCTGTTACGTGGATATCCTCGCGAAAAGCCTCGATTATAGTTATATCACTACTATCTAAGAATGTATGTTGGGATAAGTAGCCGATCTTAACATTACTGCCTACTAGTACTTCACCCTCATCGGGCGAGAGATTATTCAGTATCAAATTAATTAAGGTTGACTTACCTGTACCATTCTCACCGATAATAGCTACACGATCCTGATAGGTAATATGCATGTTAACCTGTTTAAAGAGCGTTCGATCAGCAAATCTTTTTGTCACATCCTTTAACATGACTACATCCTTGCCACTGCGATCTGCTGCCTCTACCTCAAATCCCATTTTCTTTCGTTGTAGAATAGGGCGATCAAGTTTTTCCATTCTCTCCAGTGCTCTTTCCATATTTCTCGCTCGCTTATGCAAGCCTTCATTAGGTGGATTCGCTTGATTAGCCCACTCTCTAAGTCGTTTAATTGCTTCCTTCATTTTCTTGATTTTCTTTTGTTGTTCTTCATAGGCTTGAAATTCTCGAAGTAAACGTGCCTCTTTTTCCTTTACATAGCCTGAGAAATTTGAAAGATATCCAATAATTTCTCCGTCCTCTAAATCGAGAACCTTTGTGACAACTTCATCCATAAAATAACGATCATGCGAAACGATAACAACTGTACCGGGATAGTCTTTCAAAAAAGCACCGAGCCATTCAACCGCCATTAAGTCTAAATGATTGGTTGGTTCATCCAACAATAATAAATCCGGTTTTTTTAATAGTGTTAGCGCAAGACCTACTTTCGTCTGTTCTCCACCACTTAACTGGGAGAATTTCTCGTATAGCAGGGCTTTTATATTCAGACCGTCTACCACTTTTTCAATTGAAGCTTCTATTTCATACCCACCTTTTATGGCAAACTGATCTTGGTATTCCCCATAATCACGCATTAATTGTTCTAATCTATTTCCACTAATTTCTTCGCTCATTTCTCTTTCTAGTTTTGTTATTTTCTCTTGAAGTGAAATTAGCTTAGCAAAAGCACGATATAATACATCCTTTACGGTGATTTCACTAGGATAGGTTAGACTTTGCGCAAGATAACCAATTTGCAGCCCTTTTTTCCAATGAATCTCCCCATTATCAGGAACTTCTTCCCCAGAAAGTAAGCGAAACAGAGTAGACTTACCACTCCCATTTCGACCAACTAGGCCAACTCTTTCTCCTTCTTTCACTTCAAAACTAATCTCTTCAAAAATGGTATTCCCACCGTACATTTTTGCTATTTTATTGACACTACATATAATCATGAGTATTCCTCCTTAAAATAAAAAAAGCCATGGCGATGTATTGCATCCCATGACTTCAAGTTCCATGAATAATAAGGTACAAAAAAAGAGCGTGCTAAACGCTCATCTTTACCTTACTTCTTAAATTTATGTGGATAAAGAGATGTTTTCACCGTTTTAGGTTTGCTATTTAGTTGCTAAAAAAGGGCATACGTATCCCGTTATCAACTACAACAGCAAATTTTGCACGAACGAAATATAGGAAGTTAATCCAATATTCGTGCACTAAAACAGTCTTCAACATCTTCATCCACCCCCGTTCAATAATATTACATTGATTATATAACATGGCAGATAAATTTTCAAACTGATTTGAATTTCCAATCTATAAGCTATCTTCTATGTAGAACTAAAAAAATCCTCCTGATCACAGGAGGATTTTCCACATTAGTCACGCTCGATAGGTGTTACAGCTTCATGTAATAATTGATCAAGCTCTTTAGTATATGTTTCTTTTTGCTCTGCAGTATAACCAAATTCCTTCGTCATAAAGTCAATTACTGCTTCTTTATGAGCGTGAACCCAATTAATATTGAAGAATAATGCACCAGTTCGACGAATGAAGAAGTCTATTGGCTTGTAGACTAATTCATAGTCTAATGCATAACGTAGCATCGCAAATACAACAGGCTCAATCTTTTCTGATTCAGCTTTTTCACGGTTGTTTTTATAAAGGTCAAACACAATATCTACATTAGAACCGTATCTTCTGATTAGTGCTTCAGCAGTTTCTTTATCTAATCCAAGCTCTTTCGCTTCCGAAATCTTTTTGCCGATAAATACTTGGAATCCTTCAGAACCACCAACATCACCACCAGAAATTGGTAAGTGTTTCGTTTGTGTAGTTGGATAGTGTTTTCCTTCTGCTGCATTTAATTGCTTAGCAACTAAGTCAACAATACTTTCAGCCATTTTACGGTAACCAGTAAGTTTACCACCAGCAATTGATAATAGGCCAGACTCTGATTCAAAGATTTCATCTTTACGTGAAATTTCAGAAGGTGACTTACCATCTTCATGAACTAACGGACGTAAACCTGACCAGCTAGACTCTACATCGTCAGCAGTAATCTTCACATCTGGGAACATAAAGTTAATTGCTTTAATTACATAGTCACGGTCAGCAACAGTCATTTGCGGATGAGCGATGTCACCTTTGTATACTGTATCTGTTGTACCTACATATGTTTTACCTTCACGTGGAATAGCGAAGACCATACGACCGTCTGGCGTATCAAAATAGATTGCTTGTTGTAATGGGAATCGTTTACCATCAAACACTAAGTGAATACCTTTTGTAAGCTGTAACGATTTTCCTTTTTTAGATCCGTCAATTTCACGAATTGTATCGACCCATGGACCAGCAGCATTAACAATGCGTTTCGCATAGATTTCTGAAACAGAACCATCTGTTAAATCTTCCACTTTAACGCCGACTACTTTACTGTCTTTATAAATTAGGTCGGTTACTTTCATGTAGTTCAGTGCTTTGGCACCTTTTTCAACTGCTTTTTTCATTACTTCAAGTGTTAGGCGAGCATCATCTGTTTTGTACTCCACATAGTAACCAGCACCTTTGATTCCCTTACTCTTTAATAACGGCTCACGGTTTAGGGCAACATCTGGTTTAAACATTTTTCTGCGCTCACTCTTCTTAACGCCAGCAAGAAAATCATAAACCTTAAGACCAATATTTGTAGTAAACGGACCAAATGTACCGCCTTTATAAAACGGTAGCATCATCCATTCAGGAGTTGTTACGTGTGGTCCATTTTCATACACAATCGCACGTTCTTTCCCAACTTCTGCTACAACTCCGATTTCAAACTGTTTTAAATAGCGAAGTCCACCGTGTACTAATTTAGTAGATCTGCTTGATGTACCTGCTGCAAAATCCTGCATTTCAACTACTGCTACGTTCATTCCACGAGTTACAGCGTCTAATGCGATACCAGCACCAGTAATACCTCCACCAATGACAAGTAAATCTAATGCTTCAGCTTGTATTTCTTGTTTAATCTCACTTCTTTTTAAATTTGAAAATTGCATGTTCTTCGTTCCCTTCTCTTTTTTATTATGCACTGCTTGCTTTCCTCTAATCTCCATTATCACCATTAGAAAAACAAAAAGAGACCACAAAAACATCCTATTTTAACTCGATAAAATAGACTGTTGTGGTCTCTCGGAATCTCCACCATAATTATTAACTTGTCTTTAGTATACCATGATACGTTATTAATGAAAAGACCTTACATTTTTCTTATGGGAGGATGTGATTATTTATACGCTCTTGTAGCTGTGACTGCTTTCTTCCAACCGCTATATAATTCCTCACGCTTCTCTTCCGCTAATTCTTCTGTAAAGGTGCGTTCATTTTGCCATTGTTTAGCAATCTCAGATTTGTCTGCCCAATAGCCAACTGCTAAACCAGCAAGATATGCTGCACCTAGTGCTGTTGTTTCGTTTACAACAGGTCGATCAACAGGAACACCTAAGATATCACTTTGGAACTGCATTAAGAAATTATTCTTCACTGCG
>NZ_LDPV02000045.1 GCF_001038425.2 Ornithinibacillus contaminans | reverse complement strand
TGGTATGTCAACACTAAATTGGACAAAAATTATAGGGGCTGCTGTTTAAATTCGATTGGTGTTAAATAGTCTAAAGTTCCGTGAATTCGAATGTTATTAAACCAATGAACATAATCATCCAGTTCAATAGCGAGCTGTTCAAGAGAAGAGAAATGAGCATTGTTAGCGAATTCTGTTTTGAATACCTTAAACATCGCTTCAGCCACTGCATTATCATAAGGACATCCCTTCATGCTCAGCGATCTTTGGATGCCAAATGTTTCAAGTGCTTCTGTAATAAGCTTATTATCAAATTCTTTACCTCGATCTGTATGAAACATTTGAACGTCGTTCAAGTTGCCTTTAATGCTCGATAAAGCCTGATAGACCAGCTCTGCATTTTTATTAGCACCAGCACTACGGCCAATGATTTCACGGTTAAAAAGATCCACAAATAAGCATACGTAATGCCATTTTGTCCCAACGCGGACGTAAGTTAAATCACTGACGATGACAGCCAACGGCTTGTCTTGTTCAAATTGACGCTGTAATTCATTTTTTATCAACGCTTCATTACATGATGTTTTATGAGGCTTGTACTGTGCCACGGTATAGTTTGACACAAGCCCGAGTTCATTCATTAATCGGCCAATCCGACGACGTGATACGTGTTTTGGCTTTGGTAATCTACTTAATTCTTTCTTAATTTTGCGCGTGCCATAATTGTTCCGGCTTTCTTTAAAAATTCGGGAGACCTCTTGGGAAATCTCTTCATCTTCCATTTTAAACACACGTTGGCTGTGTAAATTGGCATGATAGTAATACGTACTTTTGGGAATCTGGAGGACGTCACACATTGCTGATACCGAATAGATGTGAGCGTTATTTCGAATCACATCTATTTTCGTCCCATGATCAGCGCTGCTTGCTTTAAAATATCATTTTCCATCATGAGACGTTGATTTTCCTTACGTAACCGAGCTAGTTCATTCTCTTCTGCAGAACGGTTATCTTTAGCGGCAAATGAACCTGTTTCTTGATGATTTTTAATCCAGCGATCTAACGCAGAAGGCGTGATATCATACTCTCTCGCAATATCTGCACGCGATTTACCATTTTCATAAAGCTTCACTAATTGCAGTTTAAATTCGGGTGTAAAAGTTCGACGTTGACGTGTCATCGTAGTCACGCTCCCTTAAGTTATAGTCTAAGTTTACAAGCCCTTATTTTATCTGTCCAACTTAGTGTAGCCTATCCATATCAATGGGAAAGAAGTTCCTGTGATTAAAGAGCCTTCAAGTATTCCTACTTACCATCAGTTCTTATATTGGTTTAAAAAGTTAAATAATCCTAAAAAGGAATTAATTAATAGAAAAGGGACAAGAAATTATTATCAAAATCACAGAACGATAATAGGTGATTCAACACAGGATGCTGGGTTGGGGCCAGGAACTCTATGGCAGATTGACTCGACTCAATTTGATATATACTTGGTGTCCTCAGTCGATCGCAATCTTATTGTTGGTAGACCTACTTTGATATGCGTAATTGATGTATATTCCAGGATGATAGTTGGGATTAATGTTACTTTTGAGTCATTTAATTCTTATACAGGTACTATGGTTGCTCTTGCAAATAGCATGTTACCCAAAAGTGATTTTTGTAAACAGTTTGGTATCACATTGGATAAAGATGAATGGAGCGTGGCTTGTGTTCCCCAAAGAATTTTTGCGGACAGGGGTGAGCTGAACGGGAAACAAATTGAAGATGCTATTTCAGGACTAGGTATGTCAATCCTGAATTCACCTCCGTACAGAGCCGATAGTAAGGGTGTGATTGAACAAGCATTTGCACAATTAAACATTAAGGTTAAACCTTTTGCAGACGGGGTTGTAAAGAATGGAAAGAACTCGATAGAAAGAGGAGACGAAGATTATAGACTTAAAGCTAATCTTACAATAGAAGAATTCACACGAATAGTAATCAAATGTGTGCTATTCCATAACAATCATCATGTTTTGAATGAGTACGTATTGGATGAAATGATGATTAGCGAAGAAATCGAGAAAATCCCTGCACAGATATGGGAGTATGGCGTGAAATACATGAAGGGACAATTGCGTGTTTTGCCTGAAAATACGATAAAAATGCACCTACTACCAACTGATACAGCCTCCATAACTTCTCGTGGAGTTAGATATAAAAAAATGTTCTATGCTTCGGATTATTCCTTAAAAAACAATTGGTTCCAGTTTGCACGGATTAACGGCAGCAAAAAAATAAAGATTTGGTATGACCCAAGAGATTTATCTTATGTATATACCATTAATGAAGATGGGGAGTTCCACAAATTGAATCTTCTTGAGCATCTGACTAAGTTTAAGTATAAAGGAATTGATGAAATAGAGCAGATAATAAAGTATGAAGAGGCAATGGATCACAGAAGTAAAGAACATGAATTGCAGGAAAAGATGAAGTTATATAATGATATTCAAGCAATTGTTGGACAAGGGAAGAAACGGAAAGAAGCAGAGAAAGATGATTCTTTAAGTAAGACTCAACGTTTGAGAGGTATAAGGGAGAATCAGAAGGAAGAAAGGGAGTTACTTCGGGAATTAAACAAAGAGAAGGTAGATGTAGATGAAAAATTGATAGACTCAATTGAAACACAAGAGCAGAAAGAGGATGAGCTTGATTTGTTTAGAGCTATACAAAAGTTAGATTGGGATGATGATATTGACTAAATCTATATTTCTACCAAATGGAATGGAAGCTAGTCAGGCAGAATATAAGGAATTCCCATTAGTAGAGTTTAATCAAAACCCTTTAATTCAAGCATTACCCCCCTTGTTGGATAAAGCAGCAATCATCAGAAAACTCATGGTAAAGCCAATCTATAAGGAAGAAGAACGATATATTGAAAGTGTTTATCGCATCCACATGGTAAACCGTCTTTTTCAGCTATTTACACCCCTTCCAGTACATATAGAAGTATGGAATATGGTACATTCATTGATTATGCAAGGATATTTAGCAAGAAATCCTTTCGATAAGAATTATAAGCAGTATATCAATGCTTCTGGTAAAGAAATAATCAATCGTTCCTATGAAATAAGTAGCAGACAAAATTTCCGTACTACTTCTGGCTGCGGCACGTTTATTGGGTTTTCGGGCATGGGTAAAACAACAACGATTAATAGAGTACTAAGTAATATTCCACAAGTGATTATTCACAACGAATACAAAGGGGCCCATTTTAATCAAATTCAACTTGTATGGCTGAAGTTGGAAGCACCTAGTAATTCAAGTTTAAAGGCATTATGCTTACAATTTTTCATGAAAGTTGATGAATTGCTTGGAACAAACAATTATAAGAAATACGTTTCTAGGAATATGTCTGTAGATAGCATGTTGCCTTTAATCAGTCAGGTAGCACACAATATAGGATTGGGACTACTAATCATTGATGAAACACAGAATATAAAAAAACGTGGTGCAGATCAAATTATGAATTTTTTCGTGTATTTAATAAATACAGGAATTAATCTTTGTTTAATCGGTACCCCAGGTGCTTATGATTTGTTTGGTAAGGAGTTACGTATGACAAGACGTTTAACGGGAAACGCTGAAATCATTTATAACAATATGCAATATGGTAATGAATTTTCCTTCTTGCTAGAGTCTGTATGGAAATATCAGTGGACAAAGAATTATGTACCCTATAATGAAGAGTTTGGAAAGGTAATCTATAAAGAAACTCAGGGTATTTCGGATTTGGTTATAAAGCTATTTGCGTATTCTCAACAGTTTGCTATAGAAAAAGGAATAGAAGAGCTTTCTATTGGTTTAATTAAGAATGTAGCAAAAGAAAAGTTTAGGTTACTTCAACCAATGTTAAACGCAATTCGTTCAGGAAACCCTCATAAAATAGCAAAATATGAAGATATTAGGAAGATTGAATTAGGAGAATTGGGAAAAGGTAGAGATGTAAAAAGAGTGAACTCAATACCAAAGAAAAGGGAAGACAAGGTAAAGGAAGTCAATATAGTTGAGAAACCTAAGAAGCAAATAAGGAGTATGGAATATAAGAAAGATGACTTACGCTACTTGCTTCAAGAAAAAAGTGATGAAAAATCACCCTATCAAGTTCTCATTGAAAATGATTATATTGATGACACTGTTATGTGGATTGAGGTGATACAATGATAAACTTTCTCCCTCAGTTATACAAGAATGAACTTTTTTTTCAGTAGTTGCACGTTATCGGAGAATGTGTGGAATGGTAAGTAAAAGGGCTTTGATAGAAGATCTATTTGGAAGGTACGTTGTAGTATCTTCCTCTTACTTTCCCCAATATATTGACTTATTTATTAGTTGTCTACCACCAACTTCTAAAGTTACATCTAAGGAGATTATTGAAGAACATACTCTATTTAATTTTTACACATCATTTCTCTCCAAGGAAAAAACGAACCTGATTTACGAAATGATGGGAAAAGGATCAAATGGAGCAAAATTAAATATTGAACAGCTAATTGGCTTTGGTGGTAGCAAAGTTCGTAAACCAAGTTACTTAAAGTATTGTCCACTATGTTATAAGGAAGATATGGATACATTAGGTGAGAGTTATTGGCGTATTCATCACCAAATAATTGGAGCCTATTATTGCTCCAAACACCATGTCCTTTTAAAAGAGAGTACAGTTTTAAGTACTGGTAGTGGTACTGAATTTATATGCACGGATGAACAAGTTTGTAATGAAAAACTATTAGAAGATAACTATTCAGATACTATAAAATTATTAAATCTCCGTTATATTCATAATGCTGAACTATTATTGAATGGAAACTTTCCTAGGAAAAAGTTAACGTACATTATTGATTTTTACATTGATAGGTTAAGGGAAAGAGGGTTAGCCTCTACAAATGGAAATTTGTACATGAAGGATATTCAAGAATTATTCCTGAATTTTTACCCGAAGCAGTATCTAAAAATGATGCAGAGCGATATTGATCCTGAAAGTCCATCCAATTGGCTACGGTTATTTGTAAGGAACAATAAAAAGAATAGAAGTCCTTTGCGACATTTATTGTTCTTGCAGTTCTTAGGAGTTAAAATTGACAACCTCTTTCAGAATAAGAAGGTATTAGGAAAAAAAGTGGTTTCAGTCCAATATAATCCAAGTTTTGATATTCAAAAAAGAAGAGAGCAGTGGTTGCAATTAATTAAGGAAAATCCCGGTGCAAATAGAAGTCAATTGAAAGAAAAGGGAAAAGGGCTACATACATGGATTTATAGATATGACTGGGATTGGTATGACAAAGTAACTCCAAAGGCTGCTTTAGGAAAAGAAAAAGCCGGAACCATTGATTGGGAGAAAAGGGATGAAGAATGTTTGAGGCTTGTTAGTGAGGCTGTTGAAATCATTCTCCAGAGAGAAGGGAAACCGATAAGAGTGACACCTTCGAGTATAAGAAATACTTTGGGTTTTGGGTCATGGTTTCATAATGAAAAGTTAGTGAGGACTCAGAGATATTTAAAAGAAGTGAAAGAGGATATAGATGATTTCAGAGTTAGAAAGATTAAGTGGGCTATCAATGAAATGTTAAGTAAAGGACATATTGTGTCTCCATACAAAATTCAGCTATATGCTGGGTTTGATGGGAGTAATAAAAAAGTGAGGAAATTGATATTAGAGATTTTAGGGACTAATAATCATATTTAAAGGCCACATACTATATGTAGCTTTTTAAACTTTTAATCAATCTATTAATTCAAAAAAAGTCGAATTTTGTGATATGATAGAATCAACAAAATTGTACTAGGTTAATAATCGTTAAGGGGATTTAATATTTCCATTTTAAAAATGGGGACAAATTATTAGAACATGGAAGGATATATTGTTCAAAATATTTTAAGAAGAACTCCCAGACTATTAAAAGGGGAATTGAGTTCTGCTGAGTTAGTTGTAAATAAAAAATATATACTGTAGAAAAGTCACTTCTTAGAAATTTATTAGTAATATCTAAATCTAAGAGTGACTTTTTTGTTTAATGTAAGTATTTGGGAGGAAAATTATTTAATGAAGACTAGAATCTACGAGCGAGAAAAACTATATAAAGAAGTATGGGAAGAACCCATGACATCTCTCTCTAAACGCTATAATATATCT
Organism: Ornithinibacillus contaminans; assembly: GCF_001038425.2. Classification (GTDB taxonomy): domain Bacteria; phylum Bacillota; class Bacilli; order Bacillales; family Amphibacillaceae; genus Ornithinibacillus; species Ornithinibacillus contaminans. The sequence goes on along the minus strand of NZ_LDPV02000045.1, from coordinate 18,393 downwards.
GATGTTGCGTTACGTAAGCAGTGTAAAAAGATGGGGATACCACTACCAAAAGCTGGACATTGGGCAAAAGTAAAAGCTGGGCATAAAATCAAGATACCGCCATTACCCAAAATGGATGTGCCAAGCAAAGTTGTAGTAAAAGCCCCATCGGGAGACTTATTCGGTAGAAAAATGGACGCTGTCCTCCTATTTTTACCCGAGGATGAAAGAAAAAGAGTAAAGGAATATTGTTTTTCATTAAAGGTTCCTAGCAAATTAGTTAAACCTCATGTGTTAATAACAGATACTAAACAATATTACCGTTCGAGAAAAGAATTAACAAGACCTCCTATGAACAGAGTAATAAACATGAAAGTTTCAGAGGAACAAAAGGAACGAACATATCGGTTTTATAGCACTTTGTTTAAAGGGTTAGAACATATGGGATACACAATAGAAGTTAAAGAACCGAAGTATCCGGGATATTACAAGCGGAATGAACTATTTATCAGTTTAAATGAGGATAGCGTTCCAATTTTTATAAAAGAAAAACAAAGAAGAATAGAACATAACCCAACTGAGCAGGAAAAAGATAGCTATAGATCTTCCTATGATTATATTATGACTGGAAAACTTCACTTTGGAATAGATGCGTATCACGCAAAAAGAAAAAACTGGAATGATACTGAGACGAAAAAGATAGAAGATCAAATTGGTGAAATAATAATATGGGTAATGGAAACTATTCATGTAGAGAAAGTCATAAGAGAAAAACGTGAAGCTGAAAAAGTCCGTCGGTTAGAAGAAGAACGGGTCCGTCAGCAAATCGCTGAGCGTAAAGAAGCGGAACTTAAACGGCTTGAACTATTAAACCAACATGCTATAGATTGGGACAAAGCTGATCAGATAAGAAGATTTGCAAATGCAGTAGAAATGAAACTTAAAGTAATTGATAAAGTTGAGGAAAAAAATAATGTAATACACTGGATAAAGTGGGCTAGAGATAAAGCTGACTGGATTGATCCTTTAATAAATAAAGATGATGATGTCCTTGGGAAAGGCTCATGGTATGTGGATTTAATACCAGAAGATGAATAATTCTATTATATGAAATATTGTCTAAAGGTGGGGATGAATTATCAACTAGGTATTTTCGTATTAAACTATAAAAATAAGTTGTGGGAATGAATTCAGTTTCTAAATAGGGGGTCGGTGTCATGGAAAAGATTAATATTAAAAAAAATGTGTTTATTTATAATGTGGACAAAAGTGGTGGGCTTGTTAAGCCTATTGATGTCTCTAAAACATGGATGAATGGGTATCATGAAAAAAGATCTGGGGTGGATGGAGAGGGAGGATTAAGATTTCCTCAATATGGAGCGTTGAATGCAATAAGAGCCCATTGGACTATAAGTAATGAGGCTGCAACTATAGTTATGCCAACCGGTACAGGAAAAACAGAGACAATGTTTGCTACGATTCTTTCTGAAAGACTAAAAACAACACTAATTATTGTGCCTTCAGACTTATTAAGAAAACAAATCTATGAAAATGTCCAGCACTTCGGGATATTTCCTAAACTAGGAATGGTGGACTCGTCGGCTTTAATGCCTAATACTACTATTTTAGCAAGTATTCCATCTAATATTGAAGAACTGAAAGAGCTGGTAGAAAATTCAAACATTATAGTATCTACAATGTCCTTGTTAGCGAAGTTTCAAAACTCTTATAAAAGATATCTCTCGACGATATGTGAAACACTAATTTTTGACGAGGCTCATCATATGGCAGCAAGAACGTGGTCAAATTTTAGAGAGTATTTCAGAAACAGTAGGATACTCCAATTCACTGCTACCCCATACAGAGATGATGGTAAAAAAATAGTTGGGAAACTTATTTATAACTATCCCTTAGCTTTAGCACAGGAGCAAGGATACTTCAAAGGCATTGATTATTATCCTGTTGAAGAATTTGATGAATTAAAGGGAGACAAAGCTATTGCAAAAAAGGCTGTAGAGATTTTAAAGAAAGATAAAGATAAAGGAAATAAACACATAATCCTAGCGAGGGCTAGTAACAGAGAAAGAGCAAAGTCTCTTTTTGAAAACATATATAATAAGTATTACTCAAAGTTTAATCCTGTGTTGGTTATTAGTGGTCAATCAAAAGCAGTAAATACTTCCAATATTAAAAAACTCCGGGAATATAAAAGTCAAATAGTAGTTTGCGTGGATATGTTTGGAGAAGGAGTGGATATTCCTTCATTGAAGATTGCTGCCATACACGATAAGTATAAATCGCTACCTATAACTCTTCAATTTATTGGTAGGTTTGCCCGTACAAAGGAGAATTTGGGTAATGCAAAATTAATTACCAATATTGCTAATGATGATCTGAAAAGTCAAGTAGCAGAATTATTCCAACAGGATTCAGATTGGAACAAACTTTTAAATATAGTTTCAGCTGAAAAAATTACCGAGCAAATAAATATACATGCTTTACTAGAAAGCCTAGATAATAGGGAAGTTTCTGATATAGATATTTATCAATTACAAATGAAAATAAGTACAAGGATGTTTAATTATTCAAAAAGTGATTGGCTTAATGAAAATTGGAAAAGTGTTCTAAATCCGGACAATGCTATGTGCTACTATTCAAAATCAGAAAGGCTAATGGTTTTGGTTGAAAAGGTAGAATCTAATGTAGCTTGGTCAACTCAAAAGGATATTAATGAACTAGATTGGAACCTTTTCGTTATTTACTATGATACTGAAAATAACATAATTCATATTAATGAAACCGACCAAGGAAAAGGAAATCGCCTTATTGAAGCAATGTTTCCCCATAGTACCAGAATCCAAGGGGATGTGATATTTAGAACACTAGATGGTGTAAATAGATTGATGATTGGAACACTGGGTTTGCGTAATGAATTACCTGGGAAGGTAAGCTATAGAATGTTTGCAGGAACAGACGTGGCTGAAGGCGTTTCAAATGCTATTAGAGGAACATCAACAAAATCCAATTTGTTTGGTAATGGCTTTGATGGAAATGGAAAAGTCAGTATTGGTTGTTCTTATAGAGGAAAAGTTTGGTCTAGGTGGATAGAGTCATTATCTTATTGGAAAGATTGGTGCAACAGTATATCAAAAAAGGTACGGGATAATGATATAAATGCAGAAGATATACTAGAAGGATCATTAAAAGGTATTACGGTTTCTTCCTTTCCAAAGGGAATTTTATATAAAGCAGAATTGGCAAATGATGCTGAACTAGAAAATTCACCAAGAAAAGGTTTTATTAAAGGGAAAAATGATAAAATAGTGCCCCTGTCTGATTGTGAACTGAATATAAATAGTGAAAAAAGTAACAATAATAATTTAGTATTGATTTTAGAAATTCAAGGTGAAGAAATTGAATTTCAGTACACGTTAACCGAGGACTATTTTAAAATTGAACAGCTAAGTGATACAGAAATATTTTATGTATCGGGAAGAACAAAAATTCCAGTACAGGAATATTTTATGAACGAACCTCCAAGAGTATGGATTATGGGGGAAGGAAAAATCTACTCATTAGAGTCGAATATACAAGTAGATCTAAAAGGACCTACTAATGGTAAGTTTGGTGAAAAACAAATCCTTCCAATAGATTGGGGACAACTTAATGTTAATATAAGAAAGGAGTCCCAAGGGAGAGGCAAAGATAGAACCTCAATTCAATATGCTATGATTAATAGTGTATTGCATCAAGATGACTATCAGATTATTTTTGATGATGATGATTCTGGAGAAGTTGCTGATATTATAGCGATTAGGGAAACAACCGAAATGATAGAATTCGATTTCTTCCATTGTAAATATTCTAGTAAACAAACTCCAGGTGCTAGAACTGAGGATTTATATGAAGTTTGTGGACAAACTGAGAAATCCCTACGATGGGCGAATGATTATGTTGCGTTGGTGGAAAGATTGATGTATAGGGAAAGTAAGTATAAGGCGAAGTTTGGGACAAATTCTAGGATTGAAAAAGGTTCCCTGAATGACTTAAACACTATTAAAAATAAATTGAAGGTTGGTAAGAAAGCTAGAATTAACATGAATATTGTTCAACCTGGAGTAAAAATGGAAAAAATCTCAGATGAAATGAATATAATTTTGTTAGCATGTGAATCATTTTTACGAGAAACCTATGGTTCTAATGTAAAATTGTATTGTAGTTAGATTTTAATAGTTTTTTGGAAGTTTTATTTTAGATACTTTACCAGAAACTCTTCTGTCTACAATGTCTAACTAAAAAAATGGGGGAGCCAAAATGGATTATTCTCAAATATATGATTTTATTGCATCTGAAGGTGGAGTAACTAACATAGATAAAAAGTACATATTGTATTATGACGAAACTAATAATCCTCGTACTTTTAGATTGACAGATGATGGGTTTAACGTTAATGAACACGAATTCTTTATTCTAGGTGGAATTGGTTTTGAATCTGATAAGTCGGCTTCGGAAGATGATATTGATGAGTTATTTTCTAAACTTTTATTACAAGGAAATGCAATGGAAGTTAAATTTAAGCACATTCGTCAAAATGCAAAAGACTTTTTATCTTTGTTATCAAAACCGAGAGTAACTACTCTTATTGAGTGGCTTTACGAAAAACAATACTTAATCCATTATTCTTACGTTGATAATTTTTATTACACAATCGTTGATATAGTCGATTCAATGGAGGAGTCGTGGTTCGGTGGACCGGGTTTTAATAGAGAACTAAAAGATCACTTTTATTCATTGATTAAGGAATATCAAGAATGGTTTATAAGTTTGCTAATTGAAGTAGATTATCCCAACATCAAAAACCATAAAAAGTTTGTTGAGAAAATTGTTGATTGGATATGGTCTGTAAACATTGGTGATGATTTTTATCTTGAATATTTACGGCAATCACTAAAAACCTATAGAAACCAGCAACTGGTATTTCTGGAAGACAATGAAGATAAAGTTGCAATAAGTGATTATTCAGCTTTTTATGCTAACTTAATAGTTGCTTTTCCTAATGCAGACCATATATTTGATCACGAGCAGTTTGTTGAAGAACTTTTGAATGCTAATCCAATAGAGTTATCAGGACATAATGTTATAAACTATAATTTTGTAGATTCAAAAGATGAACGCTTAGTGCAAGTATCAGATTTGATTGTAGGAGTTTTGCGTTATTGGATGGCTTTTTTGGAATCAGTTAATATACATAATTTAAGTGAAATATTACATGGGCTTTCAGAATTACAAAAAGTCAACATGAAAAAGTTTCAGGAAATTATGCTTCATTCTCTTGATATAAGTACCGGATTTAAACATGGCATTGGTAGTAATGAGTTTGAATTAAAGGTTAGCTTCTTTTTAGAATATGATTTTTTATAAGTTCTAATAAATATTTCAATTAATAATTCTTTTCACTTTGTCGAAAGAAGTGCTTCAAGAAAGCAATCTATTAAAAGAAACTACTTTTGTTAGTGGTTTCTTTTTTTGTATTTTGTCACAGGAAATGTTGAAATATTTAGATATTCTTATGTTACCATGGTTATAGATGTATTATCAGAAATTGTAGAAAATGGGGGAAACGCATGTATATTTCAAAATTAAATATTAAAAATTTTAGATGCCTTGATGAGATAGACGTTGAATTTAACGAAGGAATGAACGTACTGATTGGTTCTAATAATGCAGGAAAAACAACGTTAATTAAAGCGTTAGAATTAATTTTTAACCGTTCAAAGTCCAAGACATTAACTATAGATGATTTTAACAAAAAAGTTGATCTTTCCATACCTCCTGAGATAACTATTACAGCTACATTGCAATCTTCTCAAAATGACACCAAAGACGATAAAGCTATTGTTGCCAGTTGGCTTACGAAATTAAATACGCCATGGGAAGCAACTCTTACATATAGATTCTTCCTTCCTGAACAAGAACATAAAACATACCAAGAAATATATGAAAGTTTATCAAGTGAAAAAGAAAGGTGGAATCTATTAGAAACATCTTTAAAACGTTATGTATCAAGAATTTATGGAGGTAATATTCAAAATAGAATAAGAGCCGAGGGGGAGTATCTGGATAAGATACACTGTGAGACTTTGGATGCTTTACGAGATGTTGAAAGTAAAATGTTTACTGGTAGAAATACTTTACTTAGACAATTACTGCAACATTTTAAGGATGATAGTTTTGAAGAAGAACAAAATGGAACGACAAATAGTGAGGAAGAGTCAGAAGAGGATTTATTTACTTACCACTCAGAAAAAATAGTTAGTAACCTAATTTCAAAAATAAATCAAAAAGAAGTCCTAGACTTTGCTGAAAAAACTGGAGCCTCTATAGGTGGGACCCCTGCTTTAGATGGTTCATTAGATGAAAGTGATGTTTTGTCAGCTTTACGTCTAATTATTAAGGATCACACTGGTATTGAAATACCAATTATAAATAACGGAATGGGTTACAATAATCTAATTTTTATATCTTTAATTTTATCGAAATTTAAAATGATTACTTCGAAAGACTACGGTGAAAATGCAAAAACTTTTCCGATTCTTTTAATTGAGGAACCCGAGGCTCATTTACATCCAGCTTTACAATATAACTTCTTAAAGTTTCTTAATGAAGAAATCAAAAATCAGACCTTCAGTAGGCAAATTTTTATTACTACTCACTCTACACAAATTACTTCTGCTGTTGGTTTAAATCCAATTATTTGTTTAGAAAAAGATGAAAGCGGTAAGGTTTATGCTAAATACCCTGGAAGAGTTTTCTCAGCAGATAAGGAAGATCAAAAGTCAAAAAAGTACGTTGAACGATTTCTTGATGCTACAAAATCTGCTATGTTATTTTCAAAATCTGTACTATTAGTAGAAGGAATGGCAGAACTTGTACTGTTACCTGTGTTGGCAGAAAAGTCCGGTTATGATTTAGACAAACACCATGTTTCTTTTGTAAGGGTTGATGCACTTACATTTAAGCATTTTATTAAGTTATACGGTGCAGGAATAAAACCAGAAAAAGAACAATTTGCTTTGCAAAAGAGAGTGAGCTGCATTATTGACTCTGATCCAAGAAAAATTGAAAGAAAAAAGGAAGAGGTAGATCAAAGAAGAAGGAGCTGGAAAAAGTGCTGGCCATTTGAAATAAATAGCGATCCTGATAACTATGAATACGATAGTAAGTCTGGTGCTTTAAAAAACTTATTAACGCAACAAGAGAACTCTAATAATGTAAATGTTTATCATCAAGAAGAGAACGGTAAAACATTTGAGTATGATTTAGCGTGGGAAAATTATCTATCGGAATTAATATTTGATGGATCCGTAGAAATCCTTGAACTTCCAGAATTGGCACAAAGCGATTGGGAGGGGGAGCAGAAAGAGCGAGCGAAAAGAGCTTCAAGTTTCCTAATTTATGCAGATAATCAAAAAGGGGAAGTTGCTTTTAATTTGGCATCAAAGTTAGTAGATGGTGATACTCAATTAAACCTACCAGTCCACATAAAGGATGCACTAGCTTGGGTATGCCATAAAAATAATGAAGGGAATTGAACTGATGGGTGAATCAATAATTACTATTTTTTCAGACGATAGATTAGAAGATATTGAAAGACCTTTTAAAGTAGTAGCTGGGCCTGGTGCGGGAAAAACACATTGGCTTGTTGAGCATATAAAAAATGTTCTTCTCAATTCAACTAAACTTTCAAGTATCTCTAAGATTTCCTGTATTACTTATACAACAGTTGGTGCTGAAGAAGTTCAACATAGATTAAAGGATAATCTGGATAAGGTTGATGTATCTACGATTCATAGTTTTTTATACTCAAATATCGTTAAACCATATGGCCATCTTTTAAAGGACGAATCAGGAATAGAATTGGTCAACATCGATGAAATGGATGGACACTATGAAAATGTAGCTACTAAAGGAAAGATATATAAATGGCAATCGGAGGTTAGTAATAGCTATATAAGAGATCAAAAAAAGATAAAAAAGTGTTTGGAAAATATTGATTGGGTTCTTGATAATGGTTCATTTATATTAAAACCGAGAAAGGAATATTTGAGAAGAATAGGAACATATTACATAAAATTAGACGATTTACCTATCTACAAACAAATCTTTTGGAATGAAGGGATAATCCATCACGAAGATGTTCTTTATTTTTCTTACAGGCTATTGGAAGAATTTCCAATCATTTTGGATCATTTAAGTGCTAAGTATCCGTACATGTTCTTGGATGAATTTCAGGATACTAACCCCATTCAGTCTGAGTTGATTAAATGGTTAGGTGATGCTGGAACGATAGTAGGCGTTATTGGCGATCCGGCTCAATCAATTTATAGTTTCCAGGGTGCTTCAAGATCCGATTTTGTAAGTTTTTGTTTACCGAATCTCAAAGAATACCAGATTGAAAATAATCGAAGAAGTGGAAAAGGAATAGTTGATGTTTTGAATTTTTTAAGACAAGGTGATTCCTTAACTCAATTACCGACTCATAATAATAGTAATAATCCTATCTATTATTTTGAGTGTAATGCTGAAATCACTCAAACAATTTCGGATTTTCATTATTTAAGGCAAGAGTTAGGGTTGGAAAATGATTATTGTATTTTAACTCGAAATAATGAATCTGTAAAAAAACTTCGGAATATAGAGGTTACAGATGTGTGGACAAGTTTAAGTGAAACAGACTCAGACAGAGAAAGATTATTGAAATCGCTTATTACCGCCTACAAGGTAGTAGAAGATGGTAGGAATGAACTTGCCATAAAAGAAATAATACGCTCTATCAGAACAGACAAAGACAATATATTAAGATCCCCATTCCAAGGAAATCAATTTATAGATCCATTATCGAAAAGGAGTCTTGCTGTTGATTTGCTTGAATTCCTAATGAGTGAAATTAATGAATCTACTAGCTACACATTGTTAGTATTCTACCAGATACTTTATGAATTTCTGAAGGGTAAGGGATATAACCTAATAAAGATAACAAGAGGTAATATTAAAACGCTATCCGAACAAATAACATTGCAAGAGCTAATTGAAAATCTTATTTTACCTGAAGAAAAACATGCAGATATTAGAACCATTCATAAAGCTAAAGGTGCTGAATTTGAATCTGTACTTTTATATCTTGATGATGTTGAAGAAATAAATAACATCATTCATCCTGAAATAGACTCTGAAAATGATGACACAAGGATTTATTATGTCGCTATGAGTAGAGCTAAGGATTTACTATGTCTAGCTGGTCCACCATTAACTAAGGAAAATAGAGAAAAACTTTCTGAAATTAATATTATTGAGAAATCCTTTGTAACTACACCACTATAGGGTGTGCATAAGGGCTTGATGGAACAACTGGAGGAAGTTTTAGTCCTATTTAGACAATAAGTTTGTTTCATTACCTATAACTAGAGCGGATTCGAAAGACCTTTGTTCCAAGCCTTATTTAAACTTAATGAAAGGCTTAGTAATAAATCAGTACTCGTAAGCACTTTAGATTCAAATCAGATCCAGATCTACAGAGAACAATTTTAAAGGAGCGACATAAAACTTGGCGGAGATATTTTGGTCAAAGTGGAATCTTATAAGGTAAAACATCACTGCTGATTACCAACTTAGTAGAGAAGTTATTCAAAAAGGTACTCAGTTCGATTAGTAAAGAATTTGGTGGTAATAATTTACTTTTAATAGGTCTTTCGTTACCATACGAGACTATTGGGGTAGGCTTTGAGCAAGAGATTGACGATAATGATGAGTCAACTAACTTAGTTTATAAGATTATAAAGAAAATATAAAAATACATACAGATTACATATTGAATTATGGTACCACGTTTAAGAGTATATAAGTATTTTCATGGTTTAAGGAGTTTTAATTATTTTATATTCAATTGAATTGTATGCTTATGTTAAAAAAAGGAGAGAGGGTAATTGGAAATAGATTATCAAAACATCGATTTTAACTCCACATTAAGGGAAGATACTCTAAGAAGTTTTAAAGAGATGTGTAAAGATGAATACGTTGAGTTTATGAAACTATTTACGTCTTTTTCAAAACTTGATAAATTTCTTTCCTCCAAATGTGAAGTGGGAGATAACAAATCTAAGGAATATTATACGAGAGTTATGCACATTAGGGTGAAGGATCACTTCTCTTCATCATTAATTCTTGTTTCACAAGGCTTTACTGTAGATGCTATTTCATTAACAAGATCAGCTATGGAAGATATGTTTGTAATTTTAAATTTTTATTTAGACCCAAATTACTTTAATAACTGGAAAAATAATAAAGCTGGATTTAAAATAAAGCCTGGTAATTTAAGGAATAATAAAAGAATAGAAAAAGAGGACAGAAAATTATTTAATAAAGTTTATAAATCTCTTAGTAATATAGTCCATCCAAAAATCAACAGTTTAAATCATATGATGAAATACCATCCTACTGTATTGAACGACGGAACAGAAGGTTTAATAAGGTTAAAGAAAGATGCAAAACTAATAAATATGTCACTTTTTGTTTATCTAAACCAGATGATTAATCTTTTAAGAAAAATATATACTAACGATCAAGATATAAATAATTTGGATAGAGTAAAATCAGAGATACCCAATGTTTTTGGTTTATTCAATGAACTGTAGTAGTTTTGCTTTTAGTATTGAGATTGTGCGTTTTAGTATTTTTATAAATTCTACATCTACTATGTCTAACTAAAAAATACATTTGCTAGTTAAAATAAACATTTGCTAATCCAACACCAATTTCGTTAAAATAATCTTTTGCTTTTTCAATACAAAATCCAATAATTTCTCGGGTTTTTTCCAATAAAAACCCGGGATTTTTTATGTCTTTTTCAATACAACTCAATATCTTTTCAATAGTCTTCTCATAAATAAATTATCTTCCTATCCCTTGTCATGACTGGATTTGTCCAATATCTCACTCTATATTCAATTCAATACAAAATCCAATACTCATTCAATACGGCCTATCTCTCTTGGTTCTTTAATCTCCGTTCTTCATTCTATTATATTTTTAGCAAAACTTTATTCCAACTCCGAAAAAAAGGTGAAAAAACAGGCGATAAACAGGCCCAAAAACGTCCAATTTTGATTCAAAAAACGTCCGAAATAGGGGTTCCGTAGCAAAACTTTATTTTAACGGCAACGGTGGAATGCGGGTTTGAGGTGGGGGATTTAGCAGGAGTTTATTATGGTTGTACAAAAAGTGTCTAATTAAAAAGTAAATCTCTCAGTTAAAATAAACATTTCCGATTTCGGGGTCTGGATCAATAATTTCTCGCATAATAGATGAAAGAGTGGGGGAGAAAAGAGTTCCTTTTCTTCCTTTTCTTTTTGTTATATTCCTTGCCATCATTGGGTTTATCCAATATCCCACTCAATATTTAACTCAATAATAAATCAATATACATCCAATATTTTTCCTTCTCCTCTTCCATACTTTTCTCCATTATTTTTGAGAGAACTTTATTTTAAAATCGAAAAAAAGGTGAAAAAACAGGCATAATAGAGGGAAGAAAGTGCGTATTTTTGAAAGAAAAAACATCAAAAATAGGGGTTCTGTAGGTAAACTTTATTTTAACTCGAACGGTGGAATGCGGGTTGGAGGTGGGTGATTTAAGGGATGTTTATTATAATTGTACAGAAAGTGTCTAACTAAAAAATAAATCTGCTAGTCAAAATAAACATTTGCTAGTCCGACCCTGATTTCGTTAAAAAATACTTTGGCGAATTCGGGGTCTTTTCATGCCCAAACCCTTGTCATGTCATTCTTTTATCGACTTTTTCTTCATTCCAATATACAAATGTTTTTATAACTCCGAAAAAAAGGTGAAAAAACGAGTGGAAAACAAGCGAAAAAACGGTCATTTTTGAACCGGAAATCCATCAAAATGGGGGTTCCGTAGCAAAACTTTATTTTAACGGAAACGGTGGAATGCGGGGTGGATTTTAGAAGGCAATTATTTTAACTAAATATTTGCTTGTCCAATACTGATTCGTAAAGCTATTGTTGCAGCTTATGTTCAGGGAGCAACAAACCATGAGATGGGCCAAGAAACTTTGAAAGGGACTCTGACTCTATGGGTGGGGTCCAAAGGTCAAATTGCCTTTTACCGTCAAACAGCTCAATCCAACCAAATCTTTACAGATGAAATAGAACCTCTATACGGGGATATAAATGAATCAGTTTTAATTATTGGAGAGAACAAGATAATTGGATACCAATAAAGATGTGGCATAAATTACATGAGAAGATTAATAACTCGCAATTGGTTTCCATACCCAATGCTGGACACCTAGTTCAAAAAGATGAACCTACTGCTCTTTTATCTTATATATTAAAATTTTTAAGAAATAAATAGTGTTAAAAATGGGAGAGCTTGGTTGTATTAATAAATATTATGTTTTAGTTAGACTCAGTAGATAGAATAATTTTTATATGAGAAAACCTCATTTAATATCTCCGTATTTTTCATTATGCTAAGAAAGTATCTATAAGTAACTTATGATATAATGTGTCATTATACATTACGAAAGAAGGTAAGTACCATTGAATTCTAATAGTGGAAATTCTGAAAAAACAGTCCAACGGGGAAGACCAAGAAGTATTGATGTTGATAAACGTATTCTTGATGCAACACTAACTCTTCTTGCTGAAGTTGGTGTTGGAAAAATTAGTATGGAAACTATTGCTATGAAAGCTGGTGTAGGTAAGAGTTCTATTTATCGGAGATGGAAAAATAAAGATGAGTTAATTCTTGCTGCACTGGAACAGTTGAAACCAGAAATTGATATCTCGATAAATGGGAAGTTAGATGATGTCTTATTGGAACTTTCACGAAACTTCACAGAGCAAATGAATAACCCGCTTGGTAAACAAATGCTCTCCCTACTAATGTCAACATTATCAAGTAATACACAGATTTCCGAATCGTATTGGGAAAACCATTCACTGCCTAAAACAAAGGAAATTTCAAATTTGCTTCAAAAATATCTTGAGGAAGAGAATATTCGTAAAGAAGTAAAACTAGATCTAGTTTCCGAATTTTTAATTGGTTTTATTATTTACCAACTTTTACTCAAGCCCTCTACAACAGATTTAGAACCTCATTTAAGGGCTGGGATTGATATGATTTTGAACGGGATAAAAGAAAAATAATTTTAACCTTGCATGTAATGCGAGGTTATTTTATTGACATAATACGATACGATACTGTATCGTATTTTATATAAGGATTAATAAGGAGGAAAAAATTATGAGTAAAGAAAAAAAGACTGTGATTATAACTGGAGGGAATACTGGATTAGGGTATGAATGTGCTAAAGTGATTGCAAAAGCTAATAACGATTGGCACATAGTTTTGGCTTCACGTAATAATGAAAGGATAAATAAAGCTGCCCAAGAATTGATTCAAACAACAGGGAATCAACATATCTCAGGAATGGTAGTGGATTTAGCCTCGTTCTCATCCATACATCATTTTGTTCATCAATTCAATGAAGCTGGTCTTCCACCTTTGCATTCCATTATTTGTAATGCAGGTGTTCAATTTGTACAAGGAACTCAAGCTACTGTTGATGGAATAGAAGCGACATTTGGAGTTAATCATCTTGGTCATTTTTTACTTGTACGATTATTACTTAACCAGATTCAAGATCATGGCTCTATTGTTGTTGTAAGCAGTGATACCCATGATCCACTTATGAAAACAGGTATGCCTGCACCAATTTATCTCGACCCCAGTATTATGGCTAATCCACAAAAATCGGATGAATCATTAGCAAATCTTTCATCTCTTAGTAGGGGGCAAACACGTTATACAACCTCGAAGCTATGTAATCTCTATTTTAGCTACGAACTAGCTCGACGTATTGAAAAAGCCAATCGATTAATTACTGTAAAAGCATTTAATCCAGGAATGATGCCTGGAAGGGGCTCTAGTTTATCTAGAGATTACAATCCTGTACTTAAATTCATGTGGAATAATGTACTACCACTAATGCGTTTCTTTCGTTCCAGTATACGGAGCACGCAACAATCTGGAACTGATCTTGCAAATTTACTATTGAATCAGCGTTTTTCAAGTAGTGGACAATACTTTGATGGACCAAAAGAAATACCATCTTCAAAGGAATCTTATGACATTGGTCGTGCTAAAGAGCTATGGAGCTGGAGTTCCAATTTTCTTGGTTTAAATGAGAATGTTTAGATAATATAATAGAAGAGGATGTTTCAGAAGGGATTAATGGAAGAAAGGACTCCATATCAACTACTTTTAGAAAACGGATATATTGAGGATGTTTTAAAATGGATAGAGGTGGAGAGGACATGATTAATTTTCTTCCGCAGCTATATTAAAATAAACTCTTTTATTCTGTGATTGCACAGTATCAAAGAAAGTGTGGAATAGTAAGTAAAAGGGCACTAATAGAAGATATGTTTGGAAGATACGTTTTAGTATCTTCCTCTTATTTTCCACAATATATTGATTCATTTACTAAATCCTTACCGCAAACTTCAAAAGTAACAACTAGAGTAATTATTGAGAACTATACTTTAATCCCTTTTTATACATCATTTCTATCAAATGAGAAAGCAAATCTAATTTATAAAACGATGGAATAAGGGTCGTATGGTTTAAAAAATAGCGTCGAAAAAATAATAGGATTTGGTGGAAGTAAGGTACGAAAACCTAGTTACTTAAAGTATTGCCCATTAAGTTATAAGGAAGATGTAGAAAAATTAGGCGAAAGCTACTGGAGGACACATCATCAGATAATTGGAGCTTATTATTGTTCAAAACACCATGCTTTTAAAGGAAAGTCCCGTTTTAAGTACTGGAAGTGGAATCGAATTTATATGTGCTGTTTTAATTACTATAGTTTCTTGCAATAAGAGACATTTTATGTTAATTTTTATAATGAACGTTCAATATAAAGGGGTTGTCATATGAAAAAGTCACAAAAAAGAGAATCCATTTTGAATACGGCAGAAAAACTATTTTATCAGCACGGTTTTCATGCAATTGGTGTGAAATCTATATTGGAACAAGCCGGAGTGGCACCAATGACTATGTACTACCATTTCAACTCAAAAGAAGATCTAATCAAAGAAATATTAGTGCGAAGAGAACATCAATATCTGCAATTGATAGAAGATAACGTTAAAAGGGAAGACGGAATTAATTCATATATAAATTCTCTAATAAAGACACACTTAGATTGGATAGAATCGGATAGTTTTAATGGATGCTTATTCTTAAGAGCAAAGCAGGAGTACGAAGGTGTAAATGAGGAAATTGCTTCGCTAAGTAGGGAGCATAAAAAAACACTGCTAAGCAGGATTGAAAATGATATAGATCTATTTCAAATTCCTAGATCACTTGGTGTCCAATTACTTATTATTCTAGAGGGATTAACATCAATAGCCCAAATCCAGACAATAGATGAAGTAAAGGAAGCTGCAAATGATTTAATAAAAGGTATATATGATGCTGGAAAATGAAATAGTGAGAGGGAAACAAATGTCGAACATTGTTCCCTATTTTTTTACTCATTTATTATAATGAACGTTATATATGGAAAGGGTGGTCTAAATGTATGAAAAGAAATTGATTGTTGTTGGTTTACCAATGATTGCTGTGACGTATGGTTTATCTCGATTTAGTTATGGTTTAATGCTTCCATATATTAATGAAACGATGAATATGACACAGTCCACTAGCGGTGTCATTTCGTCTCTGTCATACATCGCTTACTGTATTGCAATCGTATTAGCAATGGTATTTTCTAATAAGATTTCCTCAAAGTCTATACTTGTCATAGCTGGATTATCATCGATAATTGGTTTGGGGATTATTTCAATCTCGTTTAGTCCGATCGTACTTGGTCTAGGTATATTTTTAGCAGGATTAAGTACAGGTTTCTCATCCCCACCATACGCTAATATTGTTGACTTAAATGTAGAAACAAGATTACAGAATCAAACTAATTCTTGGATTAACTCTGGTACGAGTATTGGCACAGCAGTTACTGGTGCAGTTGCCATCTTAATGACAGATAGTTGGAGAGAAACGTATTTTATTTTTATGGTTATTGCTATATTTGTATTAATTGGTAATTACAAAGTACTGCCAAAGAATCAACCTTTAAAAGAAAACGTAATAGTTGGTTTCTCGAAAGAAGAGGTGAGAAGAGCTACACCGTTAATTCTGGCTTCTTTATTGTTAGGAATATCATGCTCAGCCTATTGGACATTTTCAAGAGACTTTATGTTTCAGATAGAGAATGTTCCTTTATACCTCGGAGAGTGGCTCTGGGTGATTATTGGAATAGCAGGGTTATTAGGGGGAACTGCCGGTGTATTTGTAAATAAATATGGTTTAATGCCTGCATACAGGATTTCTGTATTAGCACTTTCAACCTCGTCTCTCCTATTAGGGACATTTGCAGATTATAGTATAATAGGGTGGCTATCACCAGCCCTTTTTGGTAGTTCGTATATTTTTATGACAGGTGTTTTAATCGTATGGGGGATTTCCGTGTTTAAATCAAACCCATCATTTGGCCTAGGTATACCTTTCTTAATACTAGCACTTGGTCAAGCAATAGGGTCCATTATCTCCGGGTTAATCGCAGATTTAACGGGGTATCATGCTCTATTTACAGGAGCTTCTATAATGGGTTATGTAGCTTTAGTATTCAAACACAAAAACACAGAGGTATCGTGATTTTATAGGGTGTATTAGTTAATAGTGAATAAATTTCTTATGGCTTCATGTGGAGTTAGATTCTTTTCGTCGTGATACAGGGATTAAATATAGTGACAGCTTCTTTATTTAAGGAGGACTATTTAGATTGAAAAAAGGGAGGTTATAATAAGTTTCAGAAATATCCTTGTTATAAATTCTAAAACCCTTCTATCTACTATGTCTATCTAAAAAATAATTCTGCTAGTCCGACCCTGATTTCGTTAAAAAATACTTTTGCGAATTCGGGGTCTTTTCAAATTCTTTCAATTAGTTGATATTGTTTGTCTTGCATTTTAAACTTCATATAAGAGCTTTTTCCTTAGGTTTTGAGTTTTAGAGTGGTATCTACTCTCATCTTACTGAGGAGCTCTATTTTTATAAACTCGAAATTAAGGCACTACAGGAATGCTAACGGGACAGGATAGTGAAAGAGGTGAAAATGAAACTTTAATCTTAGTATTACGTATAAGTTATTAGGGGGTATATAGTGTGAAATGGTCTTTATATCAGATACTAATGATTTCTTTAATTGTGGTGTCTATGTGGTCGTTAGAATACATAAGTGGAAATAAAACTATTCAACCAGTTTCTGGGGAGTGGACCGCTGTAAATTCTGCATACGGCACTTTCTTCATTGTTGCATTGGTTGTAACCTTTTTTTATTTAATATTTTTATTTGAGGCGAAAAAAGAAAAAAGTTGCCTTAATCATCCAATTTGGACTATTATGCCAAAAATTTCTGTTATTGTAGGTATCTTATCGACTATTCTGTTTATAATTGGGGGAACTATCGGCCCCATTATGACTTGGGTAGAACAATGGCGTTCCCTACTTTATGTATTTTTTGTTTATTTCTTATTTTTAATTTTCCTATTTATTTTTTCATTTGAACACAAAAAACAAAGAGCCTCTCAACAAAGCCAAAAATCTATACATATTTCTTATATATGGACACTTATATTGTTTTTTGTTCTATATTTTTTATTTTAAGTTCAAATCTAAAGGGAAATTGCTTAATAATAACTAATTAACACCGTCATGATTCTATTAAAATTCAGTATATTAGATTAATCCGACAAATAGCAAAATCAAGATCAAATATCTCGACTTTGTATGATTGTTATCAATCCTGTACACAAATACAGAGATTTTTATGTTTTTGTGTACAATATAGAATAGCCTAAGTATCCTATGTTGGGTGCGGTGTGTTGCTTCCTTATTCTTTTCTTATTTCTATACATCTTTTTTCTACTATGTCTAACTAAAAAATAAATCTGCTAGTCAAAATAAACATTTGCTAGTCCTACCCTGATTTCGTTAAAAAATACTTTTGCGAATTCGGGGTCTTTTCATGCCCAAACCCTTGTCCTGTCATTCTTTTATCGACTTTTTCTTCATTCCAATATCACAAATGTTTTTTATAACTCCGAAAAAAAGGTGGAAAAACAGGCGTAATAGAGGGAAGAAAGTGCGTATTTTTGAAGGAAAAAACATCAAAAATGGGGGTTCCGTAGCAATACTTTATTTTAACGGCAACGGTGGAATGCGGGTTTGAGGTGGGAGATTTAGCAGGAGTTTATTTTGGTTGTACA
>NZ_LDPV02000044.1 GCF_001038425.2 Ornithinibacillus contaminans | reverse complement strand
GATGGCGAGAAGGTCACACCTGTTCCCATACCGAACACAGAAGTTAAGCTTCTCAGCGCCGATGGTAGTTGGGGCATTGCCCCTGCGAGAGTAGGACGCCGCCAGGCAATATTATTATATTCAAAGATAAATACTTTTTAATATCGCGGGGTGGAGCAGTCTGGTAGCTCGTCGGGCTCATAACCCGAAGGTCGTAGGTTCAAATCCTGCCCCCGCAACCAATTTATTCCAACTCACTACGTTGAAATACTTCTCAGCTAGTTGGAAAGCAATAGTACTGTAAAATGCAACTAAATTATTTTGAAATAATTTACATAGTGGTCCGGTAGTTCAGTTGGTTAGAATGCCTGCCTGTCACGCAGGAGGTCGCGGGTTCGAGTCCCGTCCGGACCGCCATTTTTATAAAATAATCGATACACACATGATATCTCCGGAGATCATGTGTTTTTTTATGTAATAGATAGGATTAATAGTTAATACCGTTTCTTTTTGCTATTATGGATTTAGCCATATGGAAAGAGGCGTGAATAATGGACGAGTTTTCTTTTATAAAATCAATCGAACAATCAGCGTATAGCCAAGCCTCACTAGTGCAAGGTATTGGTGATGATGCGGCTGTATTTAGACAACAGGCAGCAGACATTGTAACCGCAAAGGATATGTTTGTGGAAAATGTTCATTTTGCAAGGCATACCATGGATCCCTATCATATTGGCTATAAAGCACTAGCCTCTAATCTTAGTGACTTAGCAGCAATGGCAGCTGAACCTGCTTTTTACTTAGTAGGTATATCGATTCCTCCGCACTGGTCGATGGAAGAGATAGACACAATTTATAAAGGAATGAAGGACCTTGCTGCAAACTATAAGATGGATCTAATTGGTGGCGATACCGTTTCTGGGAAGGAATTAGTTATTTCTATTACAGTCATCGGGTATGTGCCAACAGGTAAAGCGAGGTACCGTAGCCACGCGAGTGATGGGGATATTGTTTTTGCTACTGGTACACTTGGAGATTCGCAGGCGGGGTTACATATGTTAACCAATGCTGGGGAATACATAGACTCTGATTACTTTATCAAGCGTCACCAATTGCCTAGCCCACGTGTCCTATTTGCGCTTGCATTACAAGACATATCAAGGCTTTGTTTAAATGACATAAGTGATGGGATAGCTAGTGAAGCACATGAGATTGCTGAGGCTTCCAATGTCACAATATATTTGAATGATGAGGATTTACCTGTCCATTCTTCTTTTAAGCAATTTGAAGCTGCTTTACAGGATAAATGGAAGCTGTTTGGTGGAGAGGATTATGAAATAGTTGGAACAGTACCGAAGGAAAATTGGGCACAGGTGCAAGATGCTGCAGCACAATTGAATCTAAGGGTGACAAACATTGGTTATGTCGCTACCAACTCACGGCTAGGACAGGTGTTTTTAAAGAAAAAGAATGGTAAAATAGAACAATTAGAGAAAAAAGGATATAACCATTTAAGTAGGTGAAACAATGTCGCAACTAATCATAACAACAAATACCGCAGAAGAAACCATTGCGGTTGCAGAGAAATTGGCTAACCGTTTAACACCTGGTGATGTAATAACACTTGAAGGTGATTTAGGAGCTGGCAAGACAACTTTTACAAAGGGTATTGCGAAAGCGTTAGGAATTACGCGAACCTTAAGTAGTCCTACGTTTACTATAGTAAAAGAGTATGAGGGCAAATTGCCACTTTACCATATGGATGTCTATCGCTTAGAAGGATCAGATGAGGATATTGGTTTTGATGAGTATTTTAATGGGAATGGAATAGCTGTTGTGGAATGGGCACAATTTATTGAGGATTTTCTTCCAGAGGAGCGTTTGGATATAACGATAAACTATCAGGACGAGCAGTCACGAGTAATTGAATTTACTGCTTGCGGTGCACATTTTGAATCAATTATCGAATCATTGTCGTAAAGAAGGAGTTACCTGATATGTATATACTTGCAATTGATACATCCAATCAGGCATTAGGTGTATCTATTATGAAAGAAAATGAAGTAATTGGTGAAATCGTAACGAATATTTCTAAAAACCATTCGGTACGGTTAATGCCAGCCATTGATTATGTAATGAAGGAAGTAAACCTTTTACCAGAGCAGTTAGATAAAATTGTTGTGGTAAAAGGACCAGGATCGTATACAGGTGTACGTATTGGTCTTACAACTGCCAAGACGTTAGCGTGGTCACTCGGGATTCCAGTTGTCGGGGTATCGAGCTTAGAAGGACTTGCCTATCAAGGTAGGTTTTCTAATTCGTTAATCTGTCCATTTTTTGATGCACGACGAGGTCTGGTGTTTACAGGTTTATATGAGGTTAAAGGTGATCAGCTGGTGCTAGTGGAAAGCGAACAGAACATCCAATTTACCGATTGGTTGGATAGACTATCGGAAATGAAGCGTGAAGTGTTATTTTTAAGTCCAGATATTGAAAAACATGCTGATGTCATTCGTGAAAAACTGGGAGACGATGCTGTCATACCAGAGAAAGCTTATCATATGACAAGACCGTCCGATTTAGTCATTGCGGCAAACTATCATGAGGCTGACAATACCCATGCTCTAACGCCTAATTACTTACGATTAGCAGAAGCTGAGGCAAATTGGATTACTAGTCAGCAGGAAAAAAGCAA
This sequence comes from Ornithinibacillus contaminans, assembly GCF_001038425.2. Classification (GTDB taxonomy): domain Bacteria; phylum Bacillota; class Bacilli; order Bacillales; family Amphibacillaceae; genus Ornithinibacillus; species Ornithinibacillus contaminans. The sequence continues at coordinate 84,919 of NZ_LDPV02000044.1, read as the reverse complement.
TGGCTGAGTTAGTAATACGAAAAATGGAGCTATCGGATATTAATCAAGTCATGTCTGTTGAGATAGCATCGTTTTCCTCTCCATGGCAAGAATATATATTTGAACAGGAGATTACTCAAAATCAGCATGCCTATTATTATGTGCTGACGATTAATCAAAAGGTAATTGGTTATGTCGGTATGTGGGTTGTGTTAGATGATGCGCAGATTACGAATATCGCGATTATGCCAGGGTATCGTGGAAATAAATTAGGGGAAAAATTATTTGGTTTCGCCATGCAACAGGCAGTTGGTATGGGTGTTAGCCGGCTATCGTTAGAGGTAAGAGTTACAAATATTGTAGCACAGCGGATGTACCGAAAGTTTGGGCTTGTCCCTGGTGGGGTTCGGAAAAATTATTATACGGACAATAATGAAGATGCAATAGTTATGTGGGTGAATATAGGATGAAGAAGGATACATATATATTAGGAATTGAAACGAGCTGTGATGAGACGGCAGTTGCTATTGTAAAAAATGGTCGGGAAATCATTTCGAATGTTGTGGCTTCGCAAATTGAAAGTCATAAACGCTTTGGTGGCGTTGTGCCTGAGATTGCTTCTAGGCATCATGTGGAGCAGATTACACTTGTTTTGGAAGAAGCATTTCAGGAGTCTGGGTTAAGCTGGGACGAAATAGATGCGATTACCGTTACAGAGGGGCCAGGCTTAGTTGGAGCACTTTTAATTGGCGTGAACGCGGCGAAGGCATTAGCATTTGCTAAAAATAAACCATTAGTTGGTGTTCATCATATTGCCGGGCACATCTATGCCAATCGCTTAGAGGAAGAATTCCAGTTTCCGTTATTAGCGCTTATCGTTTCTGGAGGGCATACTGAGTTGGTTCTCATGAAGGAGCATGGTAGCTATGAAGTAATTGGGGAAACACGGGATGATGCAGCGGGGGAAGCCTATGATAAAGTAGCGCGTATGCTGAATTTACCGTACCCAGGTGGACCACATATCGACCGATTAGCGGCAGAAGGCAAAGTGTCTATTGACTTTCCGAGAGCATGGCTTGAGGAAGATAGCTTTGACTTTAGTTTTAGCGGTTTAAAGTCAGCAGTTATTAACAGAATCCACAATGCGAAACAAAAAGGGATTACATTGAAGCCAGAAGATATCGCTGCTAGTTTCCAGGCGAGCGTAATCGACGTATTAGTAGCGAAAACCGTGAAGGCAGCAAAACAATATGGGGTGAAGCAAGTCATTGTTGCTGGTGGTGTTGCGGCAAATAAAGGCTTACGGAAAGAACTTGAAGCTAAGTTCGCTGAAACAGATATCCCGTTGTTAATCCCGCCACTGAGGCTTTGTACCGATAATGCAGCCATGATTGCGGCTGCTGGGACGATTAATTATGAACAAGGGAAGCGTTCTGGGTTAGACTTAAATGCAAATCCATCACTAGTCTTAAAATAGATATCCACATTGATTGTGGATATTTTTTATAGTTCGCGGTGTTAACCTGTTTATGTTGTTAACAAAATAGTGGATAACCTTGTAAATTATTGTGGATAATGTGTATAACTATGTTGATAATTAGTATTTATAGGGATTATCGTTACTGGTTTCTGTGGATAACAAAGAGCTTTGGACATAAGTACTTTTAACAAGATAAAATCCGAAATCGCGCGTAATGCCCGCTTCGGGAATATACTCCGCTTTCTACGGGCGGCTGATGAGCCAGGCTACTACTTGTGAATAAGCTTCTTCGCTGCCTTGCGCCGAGGAAGACCGCTACGTAGCGATTCTATAAGACGCAGGCGCATCACTGCGGGGTCTCACCTAGGCCTGTCTTCCCGTAGGAGTCTCCGTATATTCCCTACGCTGAATTAGTGCATTGTTCGTAATTTTTTCCTTTTCATTTTACTTATGTCCTAGGCTCTGTGATTATTCATCGTCCTGTAATTCGGTCCATTCTTCCATTAATTGCTCAATTTCTTGTTTGACGTTCGTTGTCTTGTTCGTGTATTCTAATGCTTTTTCGTGATTTTCATACACTTCTGGCTCTGTCATTTTTACTTCAAGAGAAACGAGCTCTTCTTCTAGTTTCTCAATCATTTCCTCAATGGAAGCAATTCTGCGTTCACGTTTTCGCTGTTCGCTTTGAAGCTTCTTTTCCTCTTTAAAGCTTAATTTCTTCTCATTTTGAATTGGTTTGATTTCCTTTTCGGCTTGTAATTGCGCGAGCTCAGCTTCCTCTTGTTTTTTCTCCAAATAGTAGTCATAGTCGCCGAGATAAACAGTGGCGCCACCTTGTTGCATTTCCACTACTCTATCCGCAATTTTGTTTATAAAGTATCGGTCATGGGATACAAAGATAATCGTTCCAGGAAAATCAATTAGTGCAGCCTCGAGAATTTCTTTACTATCAATATCCAAGTGGTTGGTCGGCTCATCGAGAATTAGTAAGTTCGCTTTTTGCATTCGCAGTTTTGCAAGTGCTAGACGGGCTTTTTCTCCACCACTGAGGGATTTTACTAGCTTCAACACATCATCACCGGAAAAAAGGAAGTTTCCGAGGATAGTCCGAATGTCCTTTTCATTTACGGTAGGATATTCATCCCAGAGCTCTTGGAGTACGGTTTTAGTAGAGCTAAGGTTGGCTTGTTCCTGGTCGTAGTAGCCAATTTGCACATTGGTGCCAAGCTGTATTTTTCCATTACTAGGTGTTAGTGTTCCTAATATATTCTTTAATAATGTTGTTTTTCCAACACCGTTTGGACCAACTAAGGCAATGCTCTCACCGCGCGATACATCGAAGGAGACGTGATTAAATAAGGGTCTTTCTTCGTCTTCATATCGAAAAGAGAGATCTTGTATTTTTAATACATCATTTCCAGTACGTTTAGTAATCTCAAACGTGATGGAAGCGGAGGATTCATCTCCTAATGGTCGATCCATTTTATCCATTTTTTCTAATTGCTTTCGTCTACTCTGGGCACGCTTTGTGGTGGAAGCTCGTACGATATTGCGCTGAATGAAATCTTCTAACTTCTTAATCTCGGTTTGTTGCTTATCGAATTCTTTCATTTCTTGTTCATAGTTTAATGCCTTTTGAGTAAGGAAATCACTGTATGTTCCGTGATATTTCTTTGTGCGGTGACGAGAGATTTCATAGACGATTGAGACGGTTTTATCAAGGAAATAGCGGTCATGGGATACGATCACAACTGCGCCAGGATAGCTGGTTAAATATTTTTCCAGCCAAGACAATGTTTCGATATCAAGATGGTTGGTTGGCTCATCCAGAATTAGAAGACTCGGTTTCTTTAATAGTAATTTACCGAGTGCGAGACGAGTTTTTTGTCCACCACTTAATTCATTGATCGGCGTTTGATCATCATAATCGAGAAAATTTAATCCAGCTAATACCGTTTTGATTTCCGATTCGTAGCTATATCCGCCACTCGTTTCGAATTGAACCTGCAAGCGGTCATATTCTTCTAATAACTTGGCAGCAACGTCCGGATCTAGCTGGTCAGTCTGGGCCATACGTGCTTCTAAGGAACGAAGCTTTTTTTCCTGTGAAATTAAATTTTGGAAAACCTCGAGCATTTCTTCCCAAATGGTATTTACCGACTCTAGCCCTGTATGCTGGGATAAATAGCCGAGAGTAAGATCCTTAGGCCTGATAATATCGCCCGTATCGTGTGACATTTCACCTGCCATTATTTTCAGAAGCGTTGATTTTCCCGCTCCGTTTCGTCCAACGATGGCGATTCTATCTTTATCTTTTATCTCAAGTTTTATATTCGCTAATATTTCTTCAGCTCCAAATGACTTGGAGATATCATTTACTTGCATGATTATCATAATGCTCACCTCTAGTAGTATAAGTGTATCTTATAATGAAGTAATCGAGCAATACAATTGTACAATTGTGAAATTAATCACGACTTCTATGGAAATATCTGATAAAATAGAGAAAGGTAAATCAATCGAAAAATTTGTGAACCATAATATTAAAGCGTTTTATTCGTACGGGTCATTTAGTTTGGCTTTAGAGATAAGGAGGAAATCAGCTTGGAACAACATAAAATACCACAAGCTACGGCGAAACGACTTCCGCTGTACTACCGTTTTTTAAATAATTTACAAATGCAAGGGAAAACGCGTGTTTCGTCTAAGGAATTAAGTGACGCGGTGAAGGTAGATTCTGCGACGATCCGAAGGGATTTTTCTTATTTCGGTGCACTCGGTAAAAAAGGGTACGGCTATAATGTTGAATATTTACTCGGCTTCTTTCGAAAGACACTTGATCAGGATGAAGTAACGGAGGTTGCTCTTATCGGTGTTGGTAATCTTGGTACCGCTTTTTTAAACTATAACTTTATGAAAAACAATAATACACAAATTGTTAGAGCGTTTGATGCAGATCCGAATAAGGTTGGTGGAGAAGTTGGTGGCGTACCGATTTATCACATCGATGATTTAGAGGAAAAATTAAATGGCATCAAGGTTGCTATTTTGACGATTCCAGCGTTAGAAGCGGACCGTGTTACCGAACGATTAATAGGGGAGGGCATTAAAGGAATACTTAATTTCACCCCAGCTCGTATTACGGTGCCGGATGATGTACGTGTGCATCATATTGATCTGGCAATTGAATTGCAGTCACTAGTTTATTTCTTGAAGCATTATCCATTAGAGTTAGAACAGACAGATTAAGAGGCCTTAGGGGTCTCTTTTTTTTGATTCTTATTTACAGTGTTAAGCAGCAAAAGCAAATGAAAATAAATAGTAGATGCAAGAATGCCATATAGAGAAAGTGAAAGGTGGTCGGATAGATTGAAATTCAGAGAAAAAGATACGATGAGAGAGAGGCTACTTACAAGTACTCCAAAAAACGAATAGAGACCTAATTGTATAAAGTAACGCCCTAATCGTGAATAGTTGTAATTTCTATGAACCAATTTTTCTATCAGGATGGATATCGGTATTCCAGCCAGAAAATAAACAGGCCCAGTATATAGAAGGATCACATTAACTAGTACAGAAAAACCAAAAAAATCATCATTAGGATTCTGTTGGGATCTAGGTGTATGGAAAATCCAAGAAATTATGATAGCGAATAAAATTGTAGACAATGCAGCTGATAGTAATTTTCTCATTAATATTCCTCCCCAATATGTATGGAACTTGTGACTCAAATAGCATAACACGGATTATCAAAAGAATATTAAGCAGAAAATAATTTAACAGAAAATTAACATGCATTTACAGGTAAAACAAAAGTAAGATCAAATCATTTTACGATTTGATCTTACTTTTGTTTCGACATTATCTCTTCTTAATCTTCTTTATCTTAAAATGCAACCGTAAATACTGAATACCAGCACCGAAATCCAACGTCGCAATACAGGCTAAGAGAATGGTGATAAAGCTCCAGCCTGAATCATCGACACTCCGTACTGCTGCGTAAATAAACAGTATCCCCATCGCAAAATAGATAAACGAAAGTGTTCTTGCTTTAAATCGCATAACTTAAAAACCTCCGATAAGAACCATCTGGACTTGATCCAATTGCTGCTGCATGCGTTCGATATCCTCTGGTGTTAAGGAAAATTGTACGATGACGGAGATTGAATTCAATGCCATGTGAACAATAATTGGCACGATGATCGTTTTCGTTTTGACATATAAAAAGGCAAACACAAATCCCATCGATGCATAAATTAATAAATGTTCAGGTTCCCCGTGAATAATCCCAAAGGCAAAGGCAGAGAGAAGTGCAGCTAGAAAGAAATTCATATGCATATATAGTGTTCCAAATATTATTTTTCGAAAAATAACTTCCTCTAATATAGGTGCAATTATTGCAGGGATGATAGCGAATAATGGAATCGTGCGCGTAATGTTCATAATATCCTGGGTGTTTTCCGATCCAGTTTCAATTCCGAACACTTGGGTTTCAATAATCGCAGCAATTCCTTGTGCGAAATAAGCCATGAATACCCCTAATACAGCCCAAATTACTAAGCTACCTGTTGTTGTCTTAGCACGAGTCTCAACCTTTTTCATATCTGGTCTCAACAAATATAAAGTCACCAATAATCCAACTACAAAACTAACTATCGTGTAGTAAATGAATACTTCAGCTCGATGTCCTGGAAAAATTGGAAATAGAATAGGTAGAAAAATAATTCCGGATAGTTGTGTGATGATGTAGGTAAGAATCACCCACCAATAACGTTTAGGCAATAATAACAGCTCCTTAAAAGTCTACATGAGTTGATACTTATTTATATAAAACGATTCCTGTGTATTTTATCATATTCAAGTAATACATTATAATAGTATCATCTTGGACAAGAAAAAAATAAAAAAATCGATTACACATTACTTGCAAAAAAAAATAAAATTAATTATTATATTAATTGGAATTAGCACTCAAACACATCGAGTGCTAACAATAAAAAATCGAAAAGGAATTAAGGAGGTTGTCTACATGATTAAACCACTAGGAGATCGTGTTGTAATCGAGCTTGTTGAGCAAGAAGTGAAAACTGCAAGCGGTATCGTACTTCCAGACTCTGCAAAGGAAAAGCCACAGGAAGGTCGCGTTGTTGCAGTAGGTACTGGCCGTGTAACAGAAAGCGGGGAGAAAGTTGCGCTTGAAGTTTCAGAAGGTGATCGTATCATTTTCTCGAAATTTGCTGGAACAGAAGTGAAATACGATGGAACTGAATACTTAATTCTACGCGAGAGCGACATTTTAGCAGTAGTAGAATAATAAAATTTTAAGCAAGTTTACCACATAAATTGATATTCAATAATTCTAAGGAGGGCATTTCAAATGGCTAAAGAAATTAAATTTAGTGAAGACGCACGTAGCGCAATGCTTCGTGGGGTAGATACATTAGCAAATGCTGTAAAAGTAACATTAGGACCAAAAGGACGTAACGTGGTTTTAGATAAAAAGTTCGGTTCACCACTAATAACGAACGATGGTGTAACAATTGCTAAAGAAATCGAATTAGAAGATCCATTCGAAAATATGGGAGCACAATTAGTATCAGAAGTTGCTTCTAAAACAAATGATGTTGCTGGTGATGGTACAACAACTGCAACGGTATTAGCACAAGCGATGATTCGTGAAGGCTTGAAAAACGTAACTTCTGGCGCAAACCCAGTAGGTATCCGGCGCGGTATCGAAAAAGCGGTTGCTACTGCAGTTGAAGAGCTACAAGCTATCTCAAAACCTGTAGAAAGCAAAGAATCTATCGCACAAGTTGCTGCGATTTCAGCTGCTGACGAAGAAGTTGGTAACCTAATCGCTGAAGCAATGGAGCGTGTTGGTAACGACGGTGTTATCACAATCGAAGAATCAAAAGGATTCACTACGGAATTAGAAGTTGTAGAAGGTATGCAATTTGACCGTGGCTATGCTTCTCCATACATGGTTACAGACCAAGATAAGATGGAAGCAGTCCTTGAAAATCCATACATTCTAATTACTGATAAGAAAATCAGCAGCATCCAAGAAATCTTACCATTGCTTGAGCAAGTTGTTCAACAAGGTAAACCACTATTAATCATTGCTGAAGATGTAGAAGGGGAAGCACTTCCTACATTAGTATTAAATAAACTTCGTGGTTCATTTAATGCGGTAGCTGTTAAAGCACCTGGATTCGGTGATCGTCGTAAAGCAATGCTAGAAGACATCGCAATCCTAACTGGTGGTCAAGTGATTACAGAAGATCTTGGTTTAGAGCTTAAGACAGCAACACTTGAGCAACTAGGTCATGCTTCTAAAATTGTTGTAACGAAAGAAAACACAACAATCGTTGAAGGTTCTGGAAGCCCAGAAGCTATCTCTTCTCGTGTTGCACAAATCCGTGCACAAGCAGAAGAAACAACTTCAGAATTCGATAAAGAAAAATTACAAGAGCGTCTTGCGAAATTAGCTGGTGGTGTAGCAGTAATCAAAGTTGGAGCTGCAACTGAAACTGAGCTAAAAGAACGCAAACTACGCATTGAAGATGCATTGAACTCAACTCGTGCAGCAGTTGAAGAAGGTATCGTAGCTGGTGGTGGTACTGCACTACTTAACGTTTACAACAACATTGCTAAATTATCACTAGAAGGTGATGAAGCAACTGGTGTAAGCATCGTTCTACGTGCTATCGAAGAGCCAGTACGTCAAATCGCACACAATGCTGGTCTTGAAGGATCTGTTATTGTTGAGCGTCTAAAAGGCGAAGCAGTTGGCGTTGGTTTCAACGCAGCAACTGGCGAGTGGGTAAACATGGTTGAAACTGGAATTGTTGACCCAACAAAAGTTACTCGTTCTGCATTACAAAACGCAGCATCTGTAGCAGCTATGTTCTTAACTACTGAAGCGGTAGTAGCAGACATTCCTGAAGAGAATGCTGGTGGCGGAATGCCGGATATGGGTGGAATGGGCGGCATGATGTAATCATCATTAAGCCTCGATAGGTAATGTTTTCAAATGAAAATAAAGTTGATTGCTGACTTTATTACTTAATAAACAGCTTATCTAAAAAGTCTTTCATCTGTTTACTAAACTGATGAAAGACTTTTTTTGTATGTACGAATCTCGATATGCGTTACACTGATAATGTTGTATGCCTTGAACGGTGATTAATCATGACGAAGGGTAGAAAGAATACTAGGACTGCTGTATATTAAAGTAAAAATCCAAAAGTAGCAGGGAATAATATAAGTGAGGTGTACCAGAATGCCAGAAAGCAATAAAAGTCCTAAAGTTGATGGATTCCTAAGAAAAGCCACCAAGTGGAAGGAAGAATTTGAGGCACTTAGAGCTATCGTTCTGGACTGTAATTTAACGGAAGATATTAAGTGGATGCATCCTTGTTACATGTATGAGAATAAGAATGTTGTCTTAATCCATGGATTTAAAGAGTATTGTGCGTTTCTTTTTCACAAAGGTGCCTTGTTGCAAGATCCTCACGAGATATTAATTCAACAAACGGAGAATGTACAAGCAGATCGCCAAATTCGTTTCACCAATCTTCAACAGATTGTTGACATGGAAGCTATCTTGAAATCCTATATAAAACAAGCTATTGAAGTGGAAAAAGCTGGTTTGACAGTGAAGCTTAAGGAAACGAACGAATATCCCATTCCTGATGAGCTTCAACAAAAGTTCGAGGAAATTCCTGCATTGAAAACTGCTTTTGAAGAATTGACGCCAGGGCGCCAGCGAGCGTATATTTATTATTTTTCTAAAGCGAAGCAATCCAAAACTCGTGAAGCAAGAATTGAAAAATATGTGCCGCAAATCCTTGAGGGATTAGGATTAAATGATTAGTGCCTGCATGTATTTGAATCTGTGCATCTACAAGAAAACGAAGTCTTGAAAGAGGAGCAACCACGTTCAAGACTTTGTTTTTTTATGCAGTAAAACATATTTCTCTCGAGGAACTGAGAGGGAAAATTCTCAGGACAAAAATAGGAGTAAGATTACAGGTGCAAATGCTTGTTGGATAAAGTATTATAATACGATACAATTAAAAAATAACCAAAAATCTATATATTCAAGAAAGAAGTGAAGTTGAATTGAGTTCTGTAGGTAGTCTATCAGCTTTTAATAATTCGAAAACAGTGCTAGAAGCAATAAAAGAAAATATCATTATTGCCGATACTGATTACAATATATTATGGATTAATGAAACAGGAGTAAAGCTGTTCAAGGATATTGCTACACTTTATGATCTAGAAAGCGTAGAAGATTTTATTGGAAAAAACATGAATCATTTTCATGAAAATCCAGAATATCAGCACAAGATTATGGGCAAGTTATCCAATACTCATAGAGCAAGAATTAACATTAAAGACCACTATATTGCTGATATTATCATTAGTCCCATGAGAGAGAATGAAGCAATCATTGGCTATGTCGTTATGCTGATGGACGTCACGACGACTGTTCAAGAAGAGCAAAGAAAAAATTCGCTTATACAAGAACTTTCTGCCCCATTACTACATGTTTGGGATAAAACATATGCTATCCCACTTCTTGGTCTCGTTGATAATGTTCGATTTGAAATCATTTTAGAAAAACTATTACATCATTGTGGCACGAGAGAAGTAGATTATATCTTGATTGACTTTAGTGAAATAAGAGAATGGAATCAAGAAATACATATTAATCAAATGATTTCTGCTTTATCGCTAATGGGTGTTCAATCGATAATAGTAGGATTAAAGCCAGAGTTAGCAAAAAAATTAACAATCGATATTGCAAATGTAAACGTTTTTCGAACCTCCAATGCAGGTATAAAGTACATCATCTCGCAACAAAAGGGATGAAATCCAAACGGTCTCCATGACAATAGTTGTCTACATACCTATTTGCTGGTACAGTTTAAACTAGATAAAACGCTATCATTATTCTTGCAAACTATGAATAGCGGAATGAATTTTCGTAACGGTGGTGTAGTCTTGAACACACGACAGAAGGAATTACTTCGATCATTAGTAATAAAAAATGGACAAATCGTTAATCTTGTTGATTTAGCTGAGGAGGTGGACTGCTCAGAAAAAACGGTACGTAATGATTTGAAACGGATAGAAGAGTGGTTAGCTGACTATCCTAGTGCTACTCTGAAACGACAGCCTGGAATTGGGATCACACTTGAGATTACGGAATCTGATCGGTCTGCTATATTTCAAAAGCTAGTATCCTACGAACAAAAAACAGAGGAAGATCGTTTCTTTGAAATTGCTTATCTATTATTGGTAAGTAATAAAGCGGTTACGATAGATGAATTAGCGAAGCGTTATTATGTTTCAAAAACAATCGTGAAAAAAGAATTAGATACCATTGCAACGTGGTTGGAAAGCTATAATCTAGAGCTAATATCAAAGCCTAGGGTAGGAAATGTGGTTCAGGGGACAGAGCTGCAAAAACGTAGTGCACTAGCGCATTTATCCGAATTGATATCCTCTATTACAGCTGATAAAAGCTATGTGCTTGATCTATTTTTACCTTATGAAATCGAAACAGTACAACACGTATTAAACGAACTAGGGCAGAACTATCCATCACCATTTACAGACGGGGCAGTGGAAAGTTTACTTGTGCATGCGCTTATCATGATTAAACGGACACGGCAAAAATCTCCTGTAAAAGTTCCGAGTTTGGAAAAGGAAGCCGTTTATTCATACAAAGAATACGACTATGCAACCTGGTTTTTAGAACAGCTGGAGGCCGCATTTAAGATTAAATTTCCAGAGGATGAGCTAATTTATTTTACCTGGCATTTAATTAGTGCCAAAAAGAAAGAGGATACAGAAGATAACAACATCATACAAGATGAATTTTTAGTGCAAGTAATTACAGATTTAATGACGAAACTTGGAAATCTTACGTTATATTCCTTCGAAAAGGATTCCATCTTAAAAAAGGGGTTAGCGGTACATATTTATTCGGTTATTAACCGGATTAAGTATGGATTCCCTATCACCAATCCTCTCTTATCCGATATTAAAAAAATGTACCCATACCTGTTTAATATGGTGATGATCGCATTGGATGACATTAATGACAAGCACGGATTAGATGTTCCGGAAGATGAAGCGGCTTACTTAGTTCTTCATTTTCAAGCTTCTATTGAACGGTTAGAAGGAAAGCGGGAGAAACAACGGAGGACATTAATTGTGTGTCATCTAGGTGTCGGTATGTCCCATTTATTGCAAGCAAAGATTGAACATTATTATCAGGATTTACAAGTTGTTGCGTGTATCGGAAAGGCTGATACCCAGGATTATTTGAAAAAGCATGTGGTGGATCTTATTATTTCAACAGTGGAGTTAGAGAGAGTAAATGTTCCGTATGTGATGGTCTCGCCGTTGTTGGAAGCTCGCGACAAAGAAAAACTCAATCAATTTATGGTTTCATTGGAGGCCAAGCAAGAATCCGGTACGAAAGAGGCTGTATTGCCATCTCTAATTCGTGGGGACCTCGTACATCTAGATGTGGCTAAAGAACACCCACTTCAAGTAATCGAAATGTTAGGGAATACACTCTATCAAAAAGGGTTTGTTGAGAAAGAATTTATTCATAGTGCACTTGTACGAGAAAGAAAATCTGCTACATCAATTGGGGGAGGAATCGCCATTCCGCATGGTGTTCCCACCACGGTTATTCAGTCTGCGATTGCTGTTGCGGTGTTAAAACAACCAATCGAATGGGGAAATGAACAAGTATCCGTTGTCTTTATGCTAGCGATTTCGAATCAGGTTCAAAAGCTGAATCGAGGAGCGATTAGCCAAATTGTCGGATTCAGTGAGGATCCATCAGCTGTACAGGGGTTAATAGAATCAAAACAAGTAAAGGAATTTTTAGAACAGATTAAGTAGAGGAGAGAAGAATGATGATTTTTCTCTCCTTTCGTTTTGCTTTCATTATACTTCCGGTAATAATCCATTTTTACCACAGCTTCTGGTAATAATCCGAACTAATTACCTATATATTCTACGCTATACTAAATGTAAGCAATTACATTAAGTGTATATAGGAGGTATATAGAATGAAGGTATTAGCTGTTACAGCTTGTCCAGTTGGGATCGCCCATACGTATATGGCTGCTGAGAATTTACAAAAAGCAGGAGAAGAGCTGGGTATTGATATAAAAGTAGAAACACAAGGTTCAATTGGAGCGGAAAATGTACTAACCGAGCAAGATATTGCGGAGGCAGATGGTATTATCATTGCTGCGGATAAAGAAATTTCAAAAGAACGTTTTATTGGAAAGAAATTAATTGTAACCGGTGTCCAAGATGGTATCCGTAATCCAAAAGAACTAATTAATCGTATTCAAGCTGGTGATGCACCGGTTTATCAAGAAGGCTTAAAAACGCCAGAGGAAATTAAACAAAAACGTAAACAAAAAGAAAACCCTATTTATAAGCATTTGATGAATGGTGTATCGTATATGATTCCATTTATCGTCGTTGGCGGACTTTTGATTGCGCTTGCACTAACACTAGGTGGAGAACAAACACCAGGTGGAATTGTTATTCCAGAGGATTCGATTTGGAAACAAATTGAAAGTCTTGGAAGTACAGCATTTATGTTCATGGTACCAATTTTAGCAGGGTTTATTGCGGTAAGTATTGCGGATCGTCCAGGTCTTGTACCAGGTATGATTGGTGGTTACATCGCTGCTACTGGTAGTTTTTATGGAAGTGAAGCAGGTGCTGGATTTATCGGTGGTATTATCGCCGGTTTCTTAGCAGGTTACGTTGCACTTGGTATTAAGAAAATAAAAGTTCCTAAAGCACTACAACCAGTAATGCCAATTATTTTTATCCCTATTATTTCATCCGTGATTGTTGGATTACTATTTATCTTTGTAATCGGTGCACCAGTTGCACAAGTATTCGAAGGATTAACAACTTGGCTATCAGGCATGCAAGGTGCAAGTTCTATCTTACTTGCGATTATTCTTGGTGGTATGATTGCTGTCGATATGGGTGGACCATTCAATAAAGTAGCATTCTTATTTGGTTCTGCGATGATTGCAGAAGGAAACTATGAAATTATGGGGCCAATTGCAGTTGCAATCTGTATTCCACCGATTGGAATGGGTCTTGCAACATTGCTTAATAAGAAAAAGTATCAAGCAAACGAAAGAGAAGCAGGTAAAGCATCATTAACAATGGGATTCTTCGGGATTACAGAAGGTGCGATTCCATTCGCAGCACAAGATCCACTACGCGTTATTCCTAGTATTGTGGTAGGTTCTATGGTAGGTTCGGTAATCGCGATGATTGGTAGTGTTGGCGATAAAGTTGCACATGGTGGACCAATTGTAGCACTATTAGGTGCAGTCGATAATGTTGTGATGTTCTTTATTGCAGCAATAGCTGGTATACTAGTAACGGCATTCCTAGTTAACTTTTTGAAAAAAGATGTAGAAGGTGCTACAACAGTAAAGAGCACTAAGAAAGAAGAAACAACGGTAAAAACTTCTGAAACAACAGAGATTCATCGATTAGTGGATATTACTGATCAGCGTTTATTAGTGCCTGAATTAAACGGTACGACACGTGATGAGGTAATTGATGAGCTAATTGAAAGACTTGATGCTGCAGGTATTTTAGAATCAAAGCAAGTGTATAAGCAAGCGATTCTTGACCGTGAAAATCAAAGCTCCACTGGATTAGGCATGAACATTGCAATTCCACACGGAAAAACAAATGCCGTTAAACGTCCAGCTGTAGCGTTTGGGATTAAGCGTGATGGCGTGGATTGGGGCAGCTTAGATGGTAGCGATGCAAAGCTTATCTTTATGATTGCTGTTCCAGAAGAGAGTGCTGGAGATGCCCACTTAAGGATATTACAAATGTTATCCAGAAAGCTAATGGATGAAGACTATCGTAATCAGTTGCTTCAAGTAGCCTCTAAATCAGAAGCAATGACATTGCTAGAGGATATTCAATAATAAAAGCTACACATTGTATGAGGTGATTAAAATTTATAGAGAACCGATATTTTTACAGCCTGTTTTTCAAGAGCGAATTTGGGGTGGACAGAAGCTCCGTACTGAATTCAACTATGATATTCCGAATGAGAAGACTGGGGAAGCGTGGGTAATCTCTGCGCATCCCCACGGTTCTAGTATAATCGCGAATGGCGATCTTGCAGGAAAAACGCTTGCAGATGCATGGGAAAATCATGGAGAACTATTTAATAAGATTCCGTCCAACCAGGAGGAGTATCCATTACTGGTGAAAATTTTGGATGCTGATGCTGACCTTTCCGTACAAGTACACCCAGATGATACATTTGCACAGCAAGTAGAAGGGGTGCCGTATGGCAAGACAGAGTGCTGGTATGTGATTAGTGTAGAAGAAGATGCGGAACTTGTTATTGGCCACCATGCGAAAACGAAGGAAGAACTGACGCAGCTGGTTGATGACGGGGAATGGGACAAATTATTACGCCGTAAAAAGGTTAAGGCTGGCGATTTTGTCTATGTTCCGAGTGGTACTATTCATGCGATAGGAAAAGGAATTGTGATTCTCGAAACACAGCAAAGCTCTGATATTACGTATCGCGTTTATGACTACGATCGTACCGACGCGAATGGTCAAAAGCGCGAGCTACACTTAGATAGATCCATTGAAGTGACTACTGTGCCACATCAAGATGTGGCAAGCGACCAGCAAGAGGTCACAGTGGAAGATCTAGCTATTAAGAAGCTAACGGAAGCGGAGTATTTTACTGTTTATCATTGGAAGTTAACTGGTGATGCTGCCTTGAAGCTAGAACAGGACTTTTTACAGGTTAGTGTGATAGAAGGGAATGCTACAATTACAGTAGAGGGCAATACGTTTCCTTTAGGAAAAGGAGACCATTTTATTCTTCCGTATGGTGTTAAAGACTATCATCTGTCTGGGGATGCTGAGTTTATTGTATCGCATGTGTGATGGGGTAACACTCTCCACGCCCTGAATTTAACTTGGACAATAAAATCTTAGGTAATATAAGGAAGGTTTTCCACAACTAATTAATGTCGTGAGAAAACCTTCTTTTTTCGTGAGGACTATCTCTACCATGGTTTAATTAAAAAAATATCTATAGCCACACAATTTAATGGTATCATTAAATAAAAACAGGAAACCATAGGGGAAAAGTCCAATGACCTACAACTATTATTTATTTCTGCTGTTATTAATAGTCACAGCTTGTAACTTATATATTGCCGTCCTGGCATGGCGAAGAAGAGAAAATACGGTTGCCTTTTGTTTTTTCTTTGGCTTGCTGGCAAGTGCGCTTTACACGTTTGGATATGCCTTTGAAATAATGAGCACTGACCTGGAGCAAATAAAGTTCTGGCTAAAGATTGAGTATATTGGAATTTCATTTGGCGTGTTGTTATGGTTTTTTACGATTGCATTATATACCAATAGTAAAATTTTTCTCCGAAAATGGGTATTTTATATCATGGCCATTGTGCCTATTATCACCTTCATCAGTCATTACACAAATGATTGGCACCACTTATTCTATCGGGATATGGAAATGACGGAAACAATGGGGTTTTTGTTAGTGTCCACTACCGCTGGTCCGTTTTACATGCTGCATACCGTTTATAATTACCTTCTTGTCCTAATTGGAATGGCACTGCTTGTCAATATGTTAGTCAACGTACAAGCTCATTTGAAAAAGCAAGTAATTTTAATGTTGATAGGTTCCTGTGGCCCATTTGGAATAACCATTATCTATTTAAGTGGTGTCCTAAAGCCTTTGGATATCTCTCCGATAGGATTTCTTTTCTCTGGGGTTTTCTTTATGTGGGGAATTTACCAATTTAATATGCTGAATCTGGTACCTTACGCCTTGAAAAAGGTATTTGAATCGATGAAGGATGCTGTTATTGTATTGGATCTTGATAATACAATCAGTAGTTTTAATCTCTCTGCTAAGCAGATCTTTCCAGAGTTACAAGATAAAAAGGTTTTGGGACAAGAAGTCGTTCCATTCCTTTCAAAGTATCCAGAGCTATCGGAAATGATCGAAGCTGGATTTGTTAAGCATCAAAAAATAAAACTACAAAAACAGCAAAACACGAACTATTATCACGTATATATTTCCGATGTTTTGGATAAAAAGCAGAATCCTGTTGGAAGAATGCTAATGTTATCCGATATTACCGAAACGGTCCTGGCAGAGGAAAGATTAATCTCGAGTGCACAACAATTGAGTGAATTGAATGCCTTCAAGGATAAAATGTTTACAGTAATTGCCCACGATATACGAGACCCGCTTTCCATCCTGATGAATTTAGCTGAAATACAACGAGATGAATTGGAAGTACGTGGAGAGAAGCAGGATGATGTAACCGAGGAAATGGAAAAGCAAATTCGAAATACATTTACATTAGTTGAAGGATTGCTGGACTGGTTTAGAAGTCAAAAGGGTGGGATGACATTTAATCCGGTTTCTTGGAATTTGGCGAAAGCTTTTAAAAGCAATATGGATTTACTTCGTATCCAGCGGGAGCGAAAGCAAATTAATATGATTATGGAGATTCCGGAAGATTTGGTTATCCTAGCAGATAAGGAAATGCTAGACTTGATCATTCGAAATATATTATCCAATGCGATTAAATTCACCGACCATAATGGAACAATCCGAATAAAAGCAGAGAACTCAGATGGAAAAGCGGTAGTTGCCATCAGTGATACTGGAAAAGGTATACTTCCGGATAAGGCGCGGACATTATTACAGGATGAAGAGATACCAACATCATCTCTTGGAACTGCAGGTGAGAGAGGGATTGGCTTAGGATTATCATTATGTAAGCACTTTGTTCAAGTGAACGGCGGGAAAATGTGGTTCGAGAGTGTGCCGGATTTAGGGAGCACCTTCTATTTTTCCATCCCCATACCGACCGACGGATAGCTAACATGGCTAAGCAATAGGAAAGGGTGAGCATGATTGAAAGTAATAATAATCGATGATGAAAAAGCGATGCACTTAATCATGAAGAAGATGCTGGCGAAAGTTAATCAGGTCGAAATTGTCGGAAGTTTTTTCGATACGACAGAGGCGTTTTCCTTTTTGCGAAACAATGAGGTCGACATAGCGTTTGTTGATATTAGTATGCCATGGGAAAGTGGTCTTGATTTTGCCAAGCGTTTACGAGAAGCAGGAAACCAAATTAGACTCGTTTTCGTCACGTCTCATAAGGAATATGCACTTTCTGCTTTTGACGTATATGCCTATGATTACATTGTAAAGCCGTTGTCGCAAACGAGACTGCAGCAAACAATCGAGCGGATTCTCCTAGAAAATTCCGTAGAACAAGATGGCAGTGGAACAGAGGCACTCCCGCCACTTACAGAATCGCTAACCAAAAGAGAAGTAGAAATATTACGCTTGTTAAGTGATGGCATGTCAAACAAGGAGATCGCCTCGACCTATGCATTAACAGAAGGAACGGTAAAAAACCATCTCGTTAATATTTTTGGGAAGCTTCAGGTGAAAAACAGAGTACAAGCGACGGTCGTTGCAAAATTGCATAACCTGATAAACTAGTACCTATACAAAATTGGAGAAGAGCCTACAGAGGCTCTTTTGTTTTGAAAAAAATAGTAAAACCATTACTTTCGTTACATCTCAAGTGTACGGCTAATCTGTATACTGCTACTAGTGAACCAATATTAGACATTATTCTACATAATACGTGGATGAAAAAAGTGAGAGGAGAAACGTTATGAAAAAGATTAAATTTTCCGTGTTAGCTCTAGTAGTTGGGGTAGTAGCACAGATTAGTTTTAGTAATCAAGCAGAAGCAGCAGCGGGAGACAAAGTTGTTTTTGAAGACGATAATTTAGCAGAGGTAGTATCTAGTCAATTAGGTTTGGACGATGTTACAGAGGAAGATTTATTAGGATTATATGAAATTTATACGGATGCTAGTGTGAAAATAACCAGTCTTAAGGGGTTAGAGCACGCGGTAAACTTAGAATCTATTTCTATCGAATCAAGTGCAATAGCAGATTTTAGTCCCATTAGCGACTTAGAATACGTAGACTCATTAACAGTAAACAACAATGAAGTTTCTAATTCAAATTTAGTGGAGATCACTTCAGGATTACAAAATGTAAGTTATTTATCATTACAAGGAAATGGTATAAGTGATGTTTCTGCATTCGGTAAGCTATCTAACTTAGTAAGCCTGGATCTTTCAAATAACAATGTTAGTAAGCTATCAGGATTAACAGGGTTAACAAGTTTAACAACCCTTACGTTATCAAACAACAAGATTAGTGATTTAGTAGGGATCGACAAATTATCCCAGCTTACGACACTTTATTTGTCAGGTAATAGTGTTAAGGATGTTTCTTCACTAAGTAAGCTAACGAAATTGAGTAGCTTAAACTTAGATAATAATAACATTTCAACTATCGCAGGGCTTGAAAAATTAACGAATATATTTTGGTTGGATTTAAGCGGAAATAATATCTCGGACATATCACCGTTAGCAAAACTCAAAAACTTACAGATGTTATTACTTTCAAACAACAAAATTACGAATGTTAAAGCAATTACTGATTTATCTGGTTTATTCGGAGTTGCATTGGAACAAAATCCCTTAAATCTTAGCAAAGGTTCCGTTGCCTATCAAGACATTCAAACATTACTAAAGAAGAATGTGAGTGTTATACTGGACCGCGATACGGTTATCAAATTCAATACAAAAAAAGTAACAAGCAATTCAATCACCATTGATTGGTCTATCTTTGAAAATACGAAACAAGTTTCGAATAACCTTACATTATTCTTAGATGGTAAACAAGTGGCGGTTATCGATGATCCAAAGGTGACAGAATATACCTTTAAAAACTTAGAAAAAGGTAAAAAATATGAGATTAGAGTCGATTTTAACTTTAATTTACTAAATAGTGGTGGACCTGAATCTGTAACATTCAACGTGAAGGCAGAAGACGTAAAAGCTACGGAAAAAGTAATTGCAAAGCCAACAGTTGTAGGTAAAACGGCGACAATTACCTATGAAGATATTAATTCGGTACAAACGAATGGACAGCTTGTGCTTGATTTAAAAGATTATCAAGATAATCAAGTAAGCGTCCAATTAACGAGCGAGCAAGTTAAAATGCTACAGGAAAATAATGTGTCGATTGAAATTGCAAGGGAAGATGCTACTGTTTCCATCCCGGCTAGTATCCTAGGGGATAGTGAGGATGTCAATCTAGTAGTGGAAAGATTAGCAAAAGTAGAAGGCGCACTAGCTGCTACGTATGATTTCACAATCGAAACTGCTGATGGAAACATTTCAGAGTTCGCTTCACCAGTAACCCTTACATTTACTGTTGATGAAACAGCTGTTACGAATGGCGACAACGTTAAAGTTTGGTACCTCAATGAAACTACTGGGGAATGGGAATATATTGGCGGAACTTATGCTAATGGTGTCGTTACGGCCGAAACAACTCACTTTAGTACGTATACTGTATTTGAGAGAGAAGTCGAAAACGATGATCAAACAGGTGTGAAAAAAGAAAGCAATGGAACAAATGAAGGTAATGAACTACCGAATACTGCAACGAATACCCTTAACTGGATTATGTTTGGTTCATTATTCATTTTGTTAGCTGTTGGAATAATAGCTTATCAGATTAGAAAAGAAAGAGCGTAATACCGGATTTACTTCCTGCTTGTAGGAAGAAAGCTTTTTACTAGTACATGAAACTGTTAAAAAGGAGATGGAATTTTTATGGTACCAAAGGCAAAAAAACTCGGTATAAAAATAATTGTTGCACTCCTTCTTACATGTGGAATCGTAATTATTGTATATGGATCATGGCAATTAATAGATAGTAAAATGGCTCAAGCGAAGGCACTAGATATAGCGAAATCCAATGTACTATCAGAGTCTCCAGTACCAGTAAACGCTAATAAGGATTATCCTATAACCTATCAATATGAAAAAGGGGAAGTGTTTGGTGTCTTACTTATTCCTAGTATAGAAGCAGAACTTCCAATTATTGAGGGAACAGATCAAGAGGAACTTAAAAAAGGGGTAGGGCATTATATTGGATCAGCCTATCCAACCCAACAGGACCAAATTGTCCTTTCTGGTCATCGGGAGACAGTGTTCCAAAATTTAGGCGATCTAGTAGTCGGTGATCAAATTATCATTGAAATGCCAGACGCAGCCTACAGCTATGAAGTAACAAGCACTGACATTGTAGATGCTGCTGATCGTAACGTTATTCGCTCAACAGCACCAGATGAATTATTGACGTTAACTACTTGCTACCCATTCAATTTTATAGGCGATGCGCCAGAACGGTATATTATTTATGCAAAACCTGTCCAATCAAATCTGGTAGCAGCGGAATAAAACGTGTGGAGCAGTGTTAATATAATTAGTCTATGATAGTAAATTGGTCCTTTCTATTACCGTAACAATAATAGAAAGGACACTTTTTTATTTATAGGAATCAATCGTCCCTAGCGTTAGAATCATCACGAGAAGCAATTGCTCCTGATTCATCATCATGTTTCTTAAATCCTTTATCAAGCTGACCGGCATTCTCAATATCACCTGACATCGAGTAGCCTCCGATTTTTCCATTACCTGTAGTGCCATAAAGCCCCATACCACCAAGCTCAACCTTTAATTTTTCCGGTGTTTTATCCTTATTATCGCTCATATACGAAGCACCTCCTGTTAGTAGTGTGAGCTATAGCCGGATAAATATTCTGATGGAGTAGTATCTCCGCTAGACCGTCCACATCAGTAGAAAGTGGCATAGTATCAGCAGGTATTCTGGCAACATCAGCAGATATGCTCAACCATCAGCAGGAATCCGGCAACATCAGCAGATATACTCAAACATCAGCAGGAATCTGGCAACATCAGCAGATATGCTTAAATATCAGCACACAATCAGCACCAGATCGCATCCCACCTACCGCCGATTACTCTTCGGATCAAATGCATCCCGCAGCCCGTCACCAATAAAGTTAATGGCCAATACCGTTAACAAAATTCCTAATCCAGGTGGAATCCAGGCTTCTGGGTGATCACGGAGTATCCGGATGTTTTGTGCTTCTGATATCATATTGCCCCAGGTTGGTGTTGGCTGGGGAATACCCATTCCGATAAAGCTAAGACCGGACTCGACGATAATCATCGTTGCCATCATTAATGTAGCATTGACGATGATGGGACCGATGGCATTTGGAATAAAGTGTTTGAAAATAATACGAGTGTCACTTGCACCAATCGCGCGAGCGCCGAGAACGAATTCTTGTTCACGTAATGATAGAAAAGTCCCGCGGACGATTCTTGTTAATGTTGGCCATGTGGTGAGCGCGATAACGGTGACAAAAAGGGAAATCGTCACTTGTTCTAACAAAGCGATAATGGTTAACGCCAATACAATGAACGGAATGGCTAACACTAAATCAGCAAGTCGCATGATAATGTTATCAATTTTTCCACCGTAATACCCAGCGACAGCACCTGTGATAACACCAATAATTAACGTGAACAGCATGGCGCTAAAGCCGACAACGAGTGATATTCTAGCCCCGTATAATAAGCGTGCAAAATTATCACGACCAGAACCATCTGTACCAAGAATATGCTCCTCAGAAGGTGGCTTTTCAATTTTTAATAAATCGCCGTAAGTAGGATCATGACTGGTGAGTAACGGAGCAAAGATAGCACCTAATGTAATCAATGCTAGTACCACAATTCCAGCAATTGCTAGCTTGTTTTTCAAAAAACGCCTGATTGCCAACTGCATAGGACTTTGATAGCTGCTATTTTTTTTAGATTTCATTTTTCATTCACCTCAATCATAGCGAATTCTCGGATCGACGATACTGTAAAAAATATCAGCTAATAAGTTTCCAATTAGAATCGTTACCCCTAATAATAAGGTGATGGACATGATGACAGGATAGTCGCGATTGGTAATCGAGTTGATGAAGAGCGTCCCAAGGCCGGGATAACTGAAAACCTGCTCGGTAATTATGGCTCCGCTTAATAAAGCACCGAATTCAAAGCCCATTAAGGTAATGATGGGAATGATAGCGTTTCGCAAG
This sequence comes from Ornithinibacillus contaminans, assembly GCF_001038425.2. Classification (GTDB taxonomy): domain Bacteria; phylum Bacillota; class Bacilli; order Bacillales; family Amphibacillaceae; genus Ornithinibacillus; species Ornithinibacillus contaminans. The sequence goes on along the minus strand of NZ_LDPV02000044.1, from coordinate 62,294 downwards.
GTATGCTTGTATAAGACATTTCGTGCTGACATTCCTTTTGCCTTTGCCGTTCGGATATAATCACTACCAAGGACATCAAGCACTTCGGAGCGCATATAGCGCATATAAGATGCGGTACTAGCAAGCCCTAATGTAATTCCGGGTAAGACCATATGATGGATTCGGTCAAAAACCTCCTGCATCCCAGAAACGCTAGCACCGGTTATCGTTCCTTGTGATGGGAACCATCCCAGTTTAATTGCGAAAAAGTAGATGGCAATCAGACCGAAGAAGAAATTGGGCACTGCAAGTCCAAAGAAGCCAAAGGTTGTTGCGCTATAATCTAAAACTGAATAGGGATTCCGTGCTGAGTAAATACCAATTGGAATCGCAACAATCAAAGTAATCGCTAGAGCAAACAATCCTAAATACAATGTGTTTGGAAGTCGTTCTAAAATAAGGCTGGCAACCGATCGGCCCTTGTAGTACATGGATTCACCAAAATCACCTTGGACAATTCGCTTCGCCCAATTAACATATTGAATAGGTATAGGGTCATTGAGTCCGAGTGCTTCGCGTTGTTGCTCAAAGACTTCAGGATTAATGTCAGGGTCTAATATTCTTCCAGTAAAGGGATCGCCTGGTGCTGCCTTTGCAAGTCCAAATACAATAATAGAAAGCACAATGAGCATCGGGATAAAAACAAGTATTCTTCTTATAATATATTTGTACAAATAAATCCCCCCTATGAAGGAGGAGGCTGGGACATAAGTAAAATGAGAAGATAAAAGGACGAATAATGCACTAATTCAGCGTAGGGAATATACGTAGACTCCTGCGGGAGGAAGGGCTTAGGTGAGACCCCGCAGTGCGTCAGCGCGAGGAGGCTCAGCAGCCCCCGCGGAAAGCGAAGTATATTCCCGGAGCGGGTATCGTGCACCAACGTTCGGATTTTATCTAACCATTAACACTTTTGTCCCAGCCCCTCATTGTTTTTTTACAAATCTCCTATTCAACTATTCAGCGTCTGTTACCCACCATAAATGTGGATCATTGTACATGGTAAACGGAAGGGCTTCTACACCTTGTAATCGTTCGTTATAAGCCCATAAGCTGTTTTGTGCATATAAGAGTAACGCTGGTAAGTCCTCTGAGAATAGCTTTTGCCATTCTTTATAGACTTCTGTTCGATATTCTTGGTCAAAGGCTTCTGGTGCTTGTAAAGCCTGTTGCATAAGTGCTTCGGAATCTGGATTGTTCCAGCGAGAGAAGTTATAAGCAGCTGTAGTGCCCCATAATCCAGTTGGATCTGGGTCTGCACTACCTAAGCTCCAGCCTAATAAGTAAAGATCCCAATCACTGTTATCATTCGTTAAATCCTCCACATAAGCAGACATTTCCTTTGGTTGACGAAGATTTACGTTAATCCCAACTTCCTCTAGCATTTGCTCAATTAGTGGTGCTGATTTTTCACGTAGTTCGTTTCCGGTAGGGTAATCGAAATTGATGACCCATTCATTGCCATCCGGGTCTTCACGGAAGCCGTCGTCATTTGTATCTACATAGCCTAATTCGTCTAGGATGGAAGCTGCCATATCTGGATCATACGTGTAGTTCGTCGTTTCACTTTCGTCATATGCCCAGAACTGCTTGGCGATTGGTGAGTTTAATATCGCACCGCGTCCATATAATAATCCTTCAATTAAGCCTTCTCGATTGATTGCATAGGCCATTGCTTGACGAATCCTTGGATCAGCAATTTTTTCATTTGGTACCCAATTTTCAGGAGTGATTGCGCCACTTTCCACATCTTCAGCTGTTCGGTGATTAACCTTGAATCCAAGTATTTGATAACCGAAATCAGGCTGCTCGATGATTTCAATATTTCCTAAAGCCTGCACGGTTTCATAATCTGCTGGTGGAATACCGTTTGGATCAGCGATGAAGTCAACTTCACCAGATTCCAGTAGTCCAGTCATGACAGATTGTGCAACGACACGCCAAACGATACTTTCAAGGTAAGGTGCGCCTTGCCAGTAATCTTCATTACGCTCCAGTACATATTGCTCGCGTTCGACCATTTCAGTAAATTTAAATGGACCAGTTCCTATGACAGCGCCCGCATCCCGTGATTCAGAAGCCTCTGGCATTTCAGCTACTGGAATATCGGCAAATACATGCTCTGGAATAATCGGGAAGCTCGCATAATACAACGGATTAATATTTGGTTCCGCAAATTTGAAGGTTACGGTGTAATCATCGACGGCTACGACACCTTGGAATTCATCGGTTTCCCCAGCTACATATTGTTCATAGCCGAGAAGCGGTGTGACATATGCAGTACGAATTCCGCCTGCTGTTACATAATCTGGATCAGACATGGCCTTATACGTGAACACGACGTCATCAGCAGTGAAGTCTTCTCCGTCGTGCCATTTTACGCCTTCCTCTAGGTACAAGGTTAATTCTGTCTGGTCTTCGTTTGTTTCCCAGTCGGTTGCAAGACCTGGAATAAATTCAAGGCTTTCATTTTGGCTAACTAAGCTTTCATGCGTAAACGATAGAATATTTGCCTCGTAGGATTCCTCATAAAAGATAGGGTTGAACATACCCGCAGGTGCGGAATACATGGCACCGGTTATCGTCCCGCCAGCAACTGGTTCTGCATTTTCCGCTTCGCCTTCTGTACCGCCTTCACTTTCTTCTTGTGCGGGATCCTGTGTCCCTTCCTCGGCATCATCTCCACAAGCGGCAAGGATAATTCCAAGCATGACTAGAAAAACAATTGCCAGTAAACCAAACTTGTTTTTAAACAATTTGTTTCCCCCTTTTTAAATAATATGAATGACTTGTATGGATTTTTATTACGTATAAAGGTGACAGGCGACAAAATGCTCATCCTCCCCAACCTTTGTTAAATCAGGTCGATCCACTGCGCAGCGTTCATGGGCTTTTGGACACCGGGTGCGAAATGGACAGCCTGATGGTGGATGAACAGCGCTTGGTAAGTCCCCTTCAATACGTATCTTTTCTCTTTTCTGGTTAGTACCGTCCAAATCTACTTCCGGAATGGACGCTAACAGTCCCTGTGTATACGGGTGTAATGCATTATTGTAAAGAGCTTGTTTCGGTGCAATTTCCACAATTCTCCCTAGGTACATGACGGCAATCCGGTCACTTATATGCTTCACAACACTAAGATCATGTGCGATGAAAAGGTAGGTTAACGATAGCTCATCCTGTAAATCCTTCATTAAATTCAATACCTGTGCTTGAATGGAGACATCTAATGCGGAAACAGGTTCATCGCAAATTACTAGCTTTGGATTGATAATAAGTGCTCGTGCAATACTGATCCGTTGGCGCTGACCCCCTGAGAACTCATGCGGATATTTAAGCCGATCCTCCGCTCGCAAGCCAACTTTTTCCATCATTGCAATCGCCTTTTCTTTTCGTTCGGCTTTTGATAGGGAAGTTTGCACGAGTAATGGTTCCTCAATGAGCTCTGCAACACTCATCTTCGAATTGAGCGATCCAAATGGGTCTTGGAACACCATTTGCATATCGCGTCTGAATGGTCTCACCTTTCGTGCCGTAAGTCCTGAAATGTCTTTACCTTCAAAGTGAATTTCACCATCAGTTGGATCCAGTAGTCGTAAAATAACGCGACCTAGTGTTGATTTTCCAGAACCGGATTCTCCAACAATTCCAACGGTCTCTCCCTTATAAACGGAGAACGAAACATCATCAACTGCTTTTAAATGACCAACTGTTCGCTTGAAAATCCCTCCTTTGATTGGAAAATATTTTTTTATATGAAGAACGTCTAGGAGCTTCTCGTCTTTGAATGGAAGATTAGGTGTTGGACTCGACACTCTGCATTTCCTCCTTTTCGTAAAGATAGCAGCGTACGACATGGTTGTTTGTTATTTCAATTAAATCTGGATTGGAGTGCTTGCATTTTTCCATGGCAAATGGACAACGAGTATAAAATCGACAGCCAGTAGGAAGGTCGTATGCCGGAGGAACGGTTCCCTTGATCGTTCCTAGACGGTCAACATCTTCTTTTAGGTTAGGCAGGCTTTCTAGTAATCCCTTCGTATAGGGATGTTTCGTGGTACGCAATAATTCTCTAGTTGGGGCCTCTTCCACAATTTGTCCACCATACATGACTAACACACGATCTGCGTATTCGGATACGATGCCAAGGTCATGGGTAATGAGTAGCAATGCCATATCCAGTTCTTCCTTCATTTCTACCATTAAATCTAGAATTTGGGCTTGTATAGTGACATCTAAGGCTGTTGTTGGTTCATCTGCGATTAGGAGCTTTGGGTGGCAGGAAATAGCCATGGCAATCATAACGCGTTGACGCATTCCGCCAGAGAGTTGATGTGGGTACTCGTGAATTATTTCGTCTGCTCGAGATATTCCAACGGTTTTTAATAGATTGATAGCCTCTAGTTGGGCTTCTTGTTTCGTCATGCTTCGATGCTTCCGGAGCGTTTCTGTTAATTGGTTTCCGATGGTGAATACGGGATTTAAGGCGGTCATTGGTTCCTGGAACACCATTGCGATTTCATTTCCACGTAGTTTTGTCATTTGTTTTGCTGATAGATTCGTAAGGTCTTGCTGGTTTAACGTGATGGTTCCTTCCACTATTTCGCCAGGCTTCTCGATTAGTTTCATGATGGATAGTGCAGTAATACTTTTTCCACTACCAGATTCTCCAACTATTGCTACTGTTTCTCCAGGTTGGACAGTAAAAGAAACACCATCAACAGCTTTTGCAATTTTTTTCTGGTCCAAGTAAAAATACGTTTTTAATTGATTAACAGCTAGAAGCGGATTTGGCCTCATGAAAGACACCCCAATCATTAGTTAGTACGTGTTACGGTAATATACTCTCTGCTTTTTTCTTCTCTCTAGTTGGCGAAGGTTTCTGGTATTCGTAACATACTATGACAGGTCGTTTACTATTATTCATCGTAATAGTAAAAGTGGCTTGTTTATTAGATTTTTTTGGTTAAATGTAGTACGAAAGAGCGTGTATACAATTTTTCTTAGTAAGACGAATAGGAAAGTATGACCATGCAAATTCAAATATTGAACGACAGGTGATACACTGTAGAAAAGAAGAAAATTCGAGGTGTGATTTATGGATCTAAGAACCTATTTAACATTAGATGCTACTGACATGGCAGCATTAATTCGAAATAGAGAAGTAACACCAAGGGAGCTAGTGTCTTTAAGCTTCCGGCAATTAGAAAAGGTTAATCCAGCTTTAAACGCCGTTGTTCACGAGCGGAAAGAAAAAGCATTACAGGAAGCAGAAAGCATCACAGTAGATTCTAGTGGTTTTAGTGGGGTGCCATTTTTACTGAAAAACATCTCCCAACGATTAAAAGGGGAGCCGTTAACGTCAGGCTCTAGGCTACTTCGGTCTAGCTTTGCTAAGCAAAATTCGAACTATGTGGACAAGCTTCAACAAGCAGGTTTTATCTTTTTGGGTCATACGAATACACCTGAATTCGGATTGAAAAATATATCAGAACCCGTTCTATATGGCCCTTCGAGAAATCCGTGGAATGTAGAACACTCTCCAGGTGGATCAAGTGGCGGTACGGCTGCTGCGATTGCGGCTGGTATTGTACCAATGGCAGGAGCTAGTGACGGTGGTGGATCAATCCGTATTCCAGCGTCATTTTCTGGCTTGTTCGGCTTGAAACCAACACGAGGTCGCACCCCTGTTGGACCAGGTGTAGGACGACAATGGCAAGGCGCATCGATTGATTTTGCCTTATCACGGACAGTTCGAGATAGTGCGGCATTACTCGATATGGTGCAGGTAGTTCAACCAGAAGCGGCGTTTCAGACCCCGCTATTCCCTGGAAGCTTCCAGAAGCAGATGGCACAACCGTTTAATCAAAAGTTACGAATTGCGTTTTCAACGAAATCTCCGGTCGGAACGCCTGTATCAAACGATGCAGAGTCAGCTGTTAAACAAGTTGTCACGTGGTTGGAAGCACAAGGTCATCATGTGGAGGAAAAAGAAAATGGCGTGGATGGCATTCAATTAATGCGTAATTACTACTTGATGAACTGTGGCGAAATTTCAGCCATGGTGGTTGAATTAGAGGCATTACAGGGGCGGGAGTTGACCGCGGATGATATGGAAATTGAAACGTGGTTAATGAATGTTGCTGGAAAATCAGTCAGTGCAGCTGAGTTTACGGCAAGCCTAGCTGCTTGGGATACAGCCGCAGCACAAATGGCCGAACTCCATCGGGAATATGATTTTTACATCACACCAGCTACTGCGTATACAGCACCAAAAGTCGGGGAGCTAACGCATTCTGCCGACGCGCAAGCAGAGCTTCGTGAACGGGTTGCCCGATTAGATAAGAGCGGCCAACAAGCGTTAATTTATGACATGTTCCTACCGAGCTTAACCTATACACCATTTACCCAGCTGGCTAATTTAACCGGACAACCAGCTGTTTCACTTCCGGTTTATCAGTCCGCAGAAGGCTTACCACTTGGCGTGCAGGTAATGGCATCTAAAGGGGAAGAGCATCGTCTGTTACAGCTCGCCTATCAACTAGAGCAATCAGGCCTGTGGATAGATGTGATGGGGAATCCAATTTTGAGTGAGGCAGTGGATGTGAGAGGGTAGGTGTGGTTGAGTGCTGACGCGGGGTTTGTGCTATGGTACTGGGAACTCGGGGGTGCGGGTACCCTCGCTGGCTGGTGGGGTAGGCAAGGTCGGCTAGTGTAGGAGGGCTGGGCAGGATCGTTTCAGCAGAAAAAGCGGTGGTATCAGCAGATATATGGAAACATCAGCAGAAAACGTGGTGGTATCAGCAGATATATGGGAATATCAGCAGAAAAAGCAGAAGTATCAGCAGATATTTTAGGATATCAGCAGAAATCCGGAAACATCAGCCATTATCCTGAAATATCAGCAGATGCCATTAACCTAAGGAGTAGGAACATCGCTCGAAATCCAGAAGTATCGCCCGAACCAGCAGAATATCGCTCGAAATCCAGAAGTATCGCCCGAACCAGCAGAATATCGCTCGAAATCCAGAAGTATCGCCCGAACGAGCGGAACATCGCTCGAAATCTAGAAGTATCGCCCGAACCAGCAGAACATCGCCCGAAATCCAGAAGTATCGCCCGAACCAGCGGAACATCGCCCGAAATCTAGAAGTATCGCCCGAACCAGCGGAACATCGCCCGAACCTCCAGAAACATCGCCCGTCCACCAAACCAGCGCCAAACCAGCGCCCAAGACAAAAGCCCAATTCTCTCCAGAATGGGCTTTTTTTCATCAAAAAGAGGTTTAGGGAACTGTTTTTCTGAAAATAATATATATTAAGTATCCTTTTACTAACGCGTGGATTTTTAGTATAGTTAAAGGGTACTAGTAATTTATGCAGAGGGGCGTTTAGAGGATGCAGGAGACTATGGTATATAACGAAAAAATCGAGAAAGTAATGGCGAACATTAACAAAGTAATGATTGGAAAAGAAGATGTTGCTGTTTTAAGTTTAGTGGCCTTGCTTGCGGAAGGTCACGTATTGTTAGAGGATGTTCCGGGTGTTGGGAAAACAATGCTTGTACGAACACTTGCTAAATCACTGGATTGTGATTTTAAACGAATTCAATTTACACCTGATTTACTGCCTTCAGATGTAACTGGCGTATCGATCTACAACCCGAAAGAAATGGAATTTGAATTTCGTGGTGGACCAATTTTAGGAAATATCGTGCTAGCAGATGAAATAAATCGTACTTCCCCTAAGACACAATCTGCCCTACTCGAAGGTATGGAAGAAAAAAGTGTCACGGTAGATGGAAAAACAATTCCACTCCATAAACCTTTCTTTGTTATGGCTACACAAAATCCTATCGAATACGAAGGTACGTATCCACTTCCAGAAGCTCAACTTGATCGCTTTATTTTAAAGTTAACAATGGGTTATCCAACCTTGCAAGATGAGTTGGAGCTACTAGAGAGAACATCAAAAGATCACCCCATCGAAACAATTTCACCGGTAATGACAAAAGAGGAATTAGTGTTAATACAAGAAGAAGTTCGCAATGTGTATATGGAGAAAAATGTGCAGCAATACATCGTTAACCTCATACGGGAAACACGGAATCATGATGCTGTTTTTCTGGGTGTCAGTCCACGTGGATCGATTGCTTTAATGAAGGCAGCAAAAGCGTATGCTTATATCGCAGGGCGTGATTATGTGCTTCCGGACGATGTGAAATATTTAGCACCATATGTATTAACCCATCGGATGATCCTAACCTCTGAAGCAAAATATGATGGTAAAACAGCAAGACAAATTGTGGAGGAAATTGTCAAACAAACATTTGTACCAATTCGAAAGGAATTTAGTTGATGAACCAGTCGTTTCTGTTTTTACGTAATCTTCTCTTCAGTCTGGTTTTGTTTCTATTACTATTTGCTTATGCAATGTTTCAAGGGGGATTTACGAGCTGGTTCTTGTTTTTTAGCTTTCTACCAATCTTTTTATATCTAATCGGATTATCGTTGTATCCGATATCGAGGTGGAAGGTTCAACGATTGATGAAGCGCCATGTGGTGGCAACAGGGGATCATTTAACCGTGACCATTAAGATTAATAGAACGCTACCCTTTCCGATTCATTATTGTATCGTAGAGGAAGTCTTACCGAAGAGCTTAAATCGTGTCGATATAAGGCATGCGAAGTATCAGTATTTAGAGCATCCGAACAAGTTATTCACAAGTAGGCATTTTAAAAAGATAATTTTTCCGTGGTTCAAGCGGAATATGGAAATTGTCTATGAGTTAGATCAGCTCCCACGAGGAAATCATGTGCTTCCAGCTATCCGGGTGAAAATTGGTGATATATTCGGGTTAGTGAAAAAGGAGCATATCTATCCTGTTACAAGTGAATTAATGGTTTATCCAGTAGAAAGAGCTGTTCAAATGGTGGAAAAAATGAACAGTTATGAACAGGGATCTATTGCATCATTGGCAATGAATTTAAAGAATACAAATGTTGCGACCGGAATTCGGGAATACATGCCTGGTGATAAGTTTTCTTGGATTGATTGGAAGCAAACGGCTAAGAAAAACGATGTGATGACTAAGGAATTTGAACAGGAAAAAAGTACCGATACATTGATTGTTTTAGATAATTGCTATTACAAGGGAATGAATCTATTAGCCTATGAAGCTACAGTTGAGATGAGTATCTCGTTAATGGACACGATTCGCAGACAGGCTTCTCAAGTAGGGTTCCTATCGATTGGGACAGATACTGTATTTTTTCCGGTAAAGCATGACCCAACGAAAATGGAATGGATACGCAGGCATTTAACACAGGTACAACCAAGTTCCAATTATGCATTTTCGAAAAAACTAAAAGAAGAAATGCTGAAAATCACGAGTAGTTTTTACGTTATTTTAGTAACGACGCATCTAGATGAGCAGCTGAAAGATACACTTGGGCATGTGAGGCTACGTGAAAAGAAGCTTATGATTATGTTTATTCAAGCGGAAAAACGAGTTTCCATGCAGGAGCACCGAATTATCCAGCAATTACGCAATGAAGGAATTAGTGTATGCCTGTTGACAGAGAAAGAATTAGTCCAGGACCCGATTGAGGTGAAAACATTGTGAGACGATTCAAACAATCCAATACCCCATTCATTTATACAACTATTTTGTATATAGCTGGACTTTTGTTGTTTTTTGAATGGTTATATCCGATTGAAGAGGTAACCGATACAGCTTATATTGGTGTCTTTATTCTTTATACGTTGTTATGTTGCTTTATTACCCTGCTACAGGTAAAATGGTGGATTACGGTTCCTGTAAAAGGGTTCGGTATTATTGTCGTTTTACATGGGATTTTTGCATCAAAACTTCCGGACAAAAGCTTCCTTGGTAGTGTGTTTTCGGACTTGATGTTTAATGTTGAGGCATTAATTGCAAGAGAATGGTTTAACCTAACAGACATGTTTCGGACGCTGTTGTTTTTACTCGTCATTTGGTTGATGAGCTATTTACTATACTATTGGTTTGTACAAATGAAGCATGTATTAGTGTTTAGTATTTTGACCTTTATTTTCGTGACACTGCTAGATACCTTCACAGTCTATCAAGCAAATTGGGCTATTTTTCGGACGTTTGTTATTTCTTTTCTAGCGTTAGGTCTAGCAAATGTATTAAAGGAGATGCAACGGGAAAATATTCAATCCAATGGCATGCGAGTAAGGTCTATTTGGATTCTGCCGTTGATTGCTATGGTGCTATTTTCATCGATGGTAGGATATACTGCACCAAAGTTTGAAGCGCAATGGCCTGATCCAGTTCCATTTCTGAAAAGTGCCTCCGGTGGAATTGGCGGTGTCGGTGGATTTGGTATCCAAAAGGTTGGCTACGGAGAAGATGATTCACGGCTAGGTGGGTCATTCGTCCAGGATTATAGCTCTGTATTTCAAGCCTATATGACGAAACCAAGTTATTTCCGGATTGAGTCCAAGGATGTCTATACCGGAAAAGGCTGGATTACCTCTGATAATGCCACGTATAGTGAACAAGCAGCAGAGGAAATTTCATTGGAGACGTTCGATCCAGCATTAGAAACGGAGCAATTGGATGTCTCATTAGTTTTCTCAGGTGATACACAAATTCCGAAGCTTATTTATCCGTACGGTATCCGTCAGGTGGAACTGGGTAATCCGGATGTGAGCTTATTAGTAAATGAGAACTCTGGAGAAATTCGAACAGAGCTATTGCAAGAAGAAACTAGTTTAGAGGGTTACAGGATTGAATATGATTATCCAGCCTATCCCATAGATACAATGCGTGAGGAGCTACCGATCGAGGATCCTGAACTTTTAGCACAATATACACAGCTTCCACAATCATTACCGGACAGGATTACTGAGTTAGCACAAGAGATTACCATAAACTTTGACTCGCCATATGATAAGGTTCGTGCTGTGGAAAGCTATTTTAGTGCCAATGGATATGAGTACCAAACGACAGATGTGGCAGTACCAGGAATTAACCAAGATTATGTGGATCAGTTTTTATTTGAAACAAAAGTAGGCTATTGTGATAACTTTTCCTCAGCCATGGTTGTAATGCTTCGTACACTGGATATACCAGCTAGATGGGTTAAGGGCTTTACGAGTGGGGAAAAGGCACAGGAAAATATCGATGACAGTGGCTATGATGTTTATCAGGTAACAAATGCGAATGCACATTCTTGGGTAGAAGTATATTTTCCACAAGTAGGTTGGGTACCATTTGAACCGACACAGGGCTTTGATGTACCGAATGATTTTGCGGTGGATACTAGTAATGACGAGGAAGACCCATTAGAAGCGCCAGAAGTTCAGCAGCAACCTGAAAAGCCAGAGCAAGCAGAGGAAGAAGCTGTAGAAGTGAGTGGTCAGAAAAAGGATACAGATTCATTTACGTTAGAGTTGACCTGGGTGCATGGTGTCATTGCGGCAGTTATTCTCCTACTAGTTCTTGTGCTTGCTTATTGGAAGAGGTATCAGATTCAAGTCTATTTTATCGAGAGAAAAATTCGGAAACGTCAGGATGCAGCTACGTATCAACAAGCCTATCACTATGTTCTGAAGCTATTGAAGCACAAAGGATTTAGCAAGAAGCCAGATCAGACGTTACGAGAATTTGCGAAACGGATTGATAGTTGGTATGGCAGTGATGAAATGGGGCGCCTAACAGCGAACTATGAACGGTTAATCTATCAAAATGGTGGAAACCTTGTTGCTGAACAGGAAATGTCTAATTTATGGAAAAATTTAATCAACCGTATATTGGGTTGACCTAGGTAGCGAAGGCTAGTAAAATAGGTTTAACTTTTAAACTTAAATAGTAATCGCCTTTCGTATATCCTCGATAATATGGATCGAAAGTCTCTACCGGGGCACCGTAAATGCTCTGACTATGAAGGCGGAATATCTAGATTTTTTGGAATCTGGATTTCTGCCTTTTTCTAGTTGTGTAGTGTAATCTGCATGCTTAGAATAAGGAGAAATTCAGATTTTTTTTATTTAATAATAGTTGGGAGAATGGGTATGGATAAGGAAATGATTCTAGTATTAGATTTTGGCAGTCAATATAATCAACTGATTACAAGAAGAATCCGCGAATTTGGTGTTTACAGTGAACTTCATTCTCATAAGCTTACGGTTGAAGAAATAAAAGCAATGAATCCAAAAGGAATTATCTTATCTGGTGGACCACATAGTGTTTATGATGAGAATAGCTTCCGTCCCGATGAGCGTATTTTTGAATTAGGAATACCTGTTTTGGGGATTTGCTATGGGATGCAGTTAATGGCGCTTCATTTCGGTGGCAAAGTGGATAAGTCTAAGAATCGGGAATATGGAAAAGCTACGATTGCGTTGCAGGGTGATTCATTATTATTTACGGAAACACCAGGTCAACAAACGGTTTGGATGAGTCATGGGGATAAAGTGGTAGAAGCTCCAGCAACATTTACCGTGGATGCGACGAGTGTTTCAACACCAATCGCGGCATTTAGTAACAAAGAAAGCAAGATGTATGGTGTGCAGTTCCACCCTGAGGTCCGCCACTCAGAATACGGGAATCAATTGCTTCGTAATTTTGTCTTTGATGCGTGTAATGCTACTGGTGATTGGACGATTGAAAACTTTATCGATATGGAAGTAGCGGCTATCCGGGAAAAAGTCGGCGATCGTAACGTGCTTTGTGCGTTAAGTGGTGGGGTTGATTCTTCCGTTGTGGCGGCATTAATCCATAAGGCAATTGGCGATCAGCTTACATGTATTTTTGTGGATCATGGTCTACTTCGTAAAAATGAAGCAGATGATGTGATGAAGGTATTTGCAGATGACTTTAATATGAATATTATTAAAGTAGATGCTGCTGAACGCTTTTTAACGAAGCTAAAGGGTGTCGATGATCCAGAGAAAAAACGTAAAATCATCGGAAATGAGTTTATTTATGTATTTGATGATGAAGCGGCTAAGCTAAAGGATATTGATTTTCTTGCGCAAGGTACGCTGTACACGGATATCATTGAGAGTGGGACAGAAACAGCACAAACGATTAAATCTCATCATAATGTAGGTGGACTTCCAGAGGACATGCAATTTGAATTAATCGAGCCACTAAATACGTTATTTAAGGACGAGGTTCGTGAGCTTGGAACACAATTAGGTCTTCCTGATCGAATCGTTTGGCGTCAGCCTTTCCCAGGACCAGGACTAGCTATTCGTGTATTAGGTGAAGTAACCGAAGAAAAATTAGAAATCGTACGTGAATCAGATGCGATTTTGCGTGAAGAGATTGCTGCTGCTGGCTTAGAACGTGATATTTGGCAATACTTCACCGTACTTCCAAACATCCGCAGTGTAGGGGTAATGGGAGATGCGCGTACGTATGATTATACGATCGGTATTCGTGCGGTTACCTCGATAGATGGCATGACATCTGACTGGGCAAGGATTCCGTTTGACGTGCTGGAGAAGGTTTCAACCCGGATCGTGAATGATGTGCAGCATATTAATCGCGTTGTGTATGACATTACGAGTAAGCCGCCTGCTACGATTGAGTGGGAATAAAATACGAACATTAATTAATTTATTGCAAAAATTGTTCGGGATTTATTGACATGATTCTAGTAAAATAGTAATATAACATCATAAACAAACAAAAAATAATACAGCTTTGCGTATAATTTCGGGGATATGGCCCAAAGTCTCTACCAGACTACCGTAAATGGTCTGACTACGCTGATGAGTGATTGTTAACGGATAGTTTTCCTGTTTTGGAGATCTATTGTTTCGTTGCTTTTCTTACGTAGTTACTGGTAGCATGCCTAATCCTTCCTATTTGGATTAGAGCATGCTTTTTTAGTGGAAAAGATATCAAGGATGTCTAGCTCCAGGCGCCAACGACTAACTGACTTCCTTCACCTCCGTACGATAAGTCAACATCGACTCCTTGCAGTCGTCGTGTTTCCTTTATCTCCTGCGGTTCAGTCCAGTCCGTACGTCGCTGAGCGGCGCCTTGCGCTTTTCTAAGTTGAACTTATTTTTTATTTTCTAGGAGGAAAAGGAATGAAGAAGTATTTTCAGTTTGAACAGCTAGGAACGAATTATCGCACCGAATTTATGGCAGGATTAACAACATTTTTAGCAATGGCTTATATTTTATTTGTCAATCCTGACTTACTAAGTGCAACTGGAATGGATAAAGATGCCGTGTTTGCAGCAACAGCGATTGCCTCTGCGGTAGGTACGCTATTAATGGGGATTATTGCGAAATATCCGGTGGCACTTGCACCTGGTATGGGCCTAAATGCATTTTTCGCATTCACCGTTGTTATCGGAGGCGGTATTCCTTGGGAAACAGCTTTATCTGGTGTTCTAGCATCTGGACTTATTTTTATCGTGTTAACATTAACTGGGCTACGTGAAAAAATTATTAATTCTATTCCAGCGGACTTAAAGCTAGCGGTTGGAGCTGGTATCGGTTTATTCATTGCTTTTATTGGTCTGCAAAGTTCTGGAATCGTTGTTGACAACCCTGATACATTACTTGCACTTGGTGATCTTTCAGCACCAACCGTACTACTATCTATCTTTGGACTAATTGCTTCTGTTGTTTTATTAACGCTTGGTATTCGTGCAGGTATTTTTTATGGCATGATTTTAACAGTAATTGTTGGGATGATCTTTGGATTAGTACCAATTCCATCGGGTATTGATGGTATTGTAAGTGGTGTTCCAAGTGTTGCTCCGACTTTTGGACAAGCTTTCTTACACTTCGGTGATATCTTCACAATGGAAATGCTAGTTGTTATATTAACGTTCTTGTTTGTTGATTTCTTCGATACAGCGGGAACTTTAGTGGCTGTTGCAACTCAGGCAGGTTTGATGAAGGATAATAAATTACCACGTGCTGGTAAAGCGTTATTTGCGGATTCATCTGCAACAGTTGTTGGTGCAGTAGTAGGGACATCTACAACTACTTCCTATGTAGAGTCTACAGCAGGTGTTGGTGTTGGTGGACGCTCTGGATTTACAGCAGTCGTGACTGCAGGATTCTTTATCCTAGCACTATTCTTCTCACCACTACTTGCGGTAGTTACATCAGAAGTAACAGCACCAGCATTAATTATTGTTGGTGTCATGATGGCAACATCACTGAAACAGATTGATTGGGATAAATTCGAAATTGCTGTACCGGCATTCTTTACAATTCTCATCATGCCATTAGCATACAGTATTGCAACTGGTATAGGTATCGGATTTATTTTCTACCCGATTACCATGGCTCTAAAAGGTCGTGCGAAAGAAGTACATCCAATCATGTATGGACTGTTCGTTATCTTTATTTTGTATTTTATTTTCTTAAACTAGTAATTAAAAGGAAAGAGCGAAGTCATTTAAAATCAATGATTTCGCTCTTTTTTTATATCAATTATTCTACTGCTCTACTTCTAGAAAACATCAAATGATAAAAGAATATCGACACTGTACCGATACATGAAAATACACCGAGTACCGTGTATAGTGTACCACCATTAAAGTTATTCATAATGGCTCCTCCCATTAAAGAACCAATGATTCCGCTAAGTCCGAAGAACGTAGCAAAGAACACCAAATGTCCTGTTGATTGTAGCAGCTTCGGGATTAAACGTGATACATAATTAAATGCGGACAAATAAAAGATTCCAAAGGTAATACCATGTAAAAATTGAAGTGCAATAATATAAATTGGGTCATCAATCGCTCCGTATATAAACCAACGTATGCTATAAATGGCTCCAGCAATCATGATAAACACTAGTGGATGGAGTTTTCTAAACCATAGACCTGCCAGGGCAAATACTACAGCCTCACTAGCAACGCCGACGAACCAAGCTAGTCCGACAAGCCCTTCACTCCCGCCCAGTTCTGTAATATATAGCCCGATAAAACTATCACTTGTCCGATGAGCAATCGAGAGAAATACAACGGAAACTAAGAATAGAATAAACGCTTTATTTTTTACTAGAATACCAATATCTTTAATTTTTACTGGATCGGATTCTGCTTTGACATCCTTTAATCGAAAGACTACGAGTAAGGCAAGGAATCCAAAGGAAAGATATGGCCAAATCATATGCTGCACCCCATATCGGGATAGGACTTCACCGATAACGAGGGAGGAAATGGCAAATCCAATAGATCCCCACATCCGAATTGTACCAAACGATATTCCGAGCGCTTCTGATCTGCGCTGTGCCAGGCTATCTCCCAATGGACCAATTGGTGTCACGAAGAAATAGAAGACAGCACCCATACACATAATACTAATCAAGCTATTCATTTGAAAGAATAGCGTGCTAAAAATAAGTAGCCCACAAACACAGATAATGAGTATTCGTTTCACGGTTTTAAATCGGTCACTTAAATATCCCCAAAACGGTTGGGCAAAAATAGAAGCTAAAGGACCAATTGCTAGTACCCAGCCTATTTCCGTTCCATTTAATCCTTTATATGCTAGATATAAAGGGAGAAAGCTTAATATAATGGTATTGGTAGAATGGAAACTAAACAATAGCATTTTTAATGGTAGTAATGATTCTTTATTTGCCAATATGTCCGCTCCTTTAACGATGCTGTCAAAGGGTAATTATACTACTTTCTGAAGTATGGGGAAATAGAGAGTTTAGCTAATTAGCAGATTTATTCAAATCAGGCAAACTGGAAATTTTAACTTCTATCAATTAAAAAGCATCCCTGCATAAGAGGATGCTCAGCTCAATCTATTATTTCCAATTCTCGGCGATAAACTCATCACGGCCAGACTTGGCACGATCTTCTTTATATTCTTTTTCACTCTTTTTATAAAAATCCTGATGGTAATCTTCAGCAGGATAGAAGGGTACTGCAGGTAAGATTTCGGTAACGATTGGTTTGCTAAACTTGCCGCTGTCACATAATGCTTTCTTGGATGCTTCTGCAAGCTCCTGCTGATCCTTATCGTGATAGAAAATAGCGGCGCGATATTGGTCTCCGCGATCCTGGAATTGACCACCTGCATCTGTTGGGTCAATTTGGCGCCAATATACTTCCAATATTTCATGATAGGAAATGATACTCGGATCAAATGTAATTTCAACGGCTTCATAATGGCCGGTAGTTCCTGTTTTTACTTCCTTGTAAGTTGGGTTTTCTACATGTCCGCCAGTGTAACCAGAGATAACGGCATGAACCCCGTCCCACTGATCAAACGGTTTTACCATACACCAGAAACAACCACCCGCAAATGTTGCTTTTTTTAATGCTGTCACGTGACTTCCCCCATATCAAACTGCCAGTCAATGGCAGCTATATTTTAAAAAACTATACCATAATTTGAGGAAAGTAGCACGATTGGAGCATTAGATATTCGGACACCTGTGCCACAGCAGGGCGCCTAACGTTTTCGCTTATTTTTAACATTTTAGCCTCGCTTTTAGCATTATTTCATGCAGCTTAACATTTCAACCGCACCACCCCAACTCCTCAGTTCATACTAGCCGCAAACACCGCTCAATATGATAAACTGTAGGAAGAAGCAGTTCGGAAAGAAGGTGCCAGATGGATAATCCTTTCTTAGACAAGATATTAACTGGTAAAGTAAGGCAGGTTGGTGACCCTGACGCCACCAATCTAATGGAAAAACAGTGGGAGACAGGAATGTTTAAAGAAGTCATAGCGGGTTCCGTTTGGTTAAGTAAAACAGGTCTAGCTGGGGATGAAGTGGCGGATAAAAAGAATCATGGTGGCCCAGAAAAATCTGTTTTTGCTTATCCGGTTGAGCATTATGATTTTTGGTTAGCAGATTTACCTATTGATGAAATTGGTGCTGGTGCAATGGGTGAGAATCTGTCCGTGAAAAACATGGATGAATCCACTGTATGTATTGGTGATATCTATCAAATGGGTGAGACAATTATTCAAGTATCTCAACCAAGAAAGCCGTGCTGGAAACCAGGAAGACGTTATCTGGTCCCTGATTTTGTAGTGCGGATTCAAAACACTGGTAGAACGGGTTGGTATTACCGAGTCCTCCAAGAGGGGGCGGTTGAAGCGGGGCTCAATCTTCAGTTGCTTGAGCGACCACTTCCAAAATGGACCATTGCTGCATGTAATGATGTATTAAATGTGCGGAATGATGACTTAGAAGCTGCTAAAGAACTTGTAGCGTGTGAACTACTTGCTGATGGCTGGAAGCATTCATTAAGGAAACGATTGCGTTACTAAAGGAAAAAATAAAATAATGCCCCTTTTCTACTATTATAATCGATTATAAGAGTAGAAAGGGGGCATTCGCTTCTTGAATTTATTCTTCTTCAATTAATTCAAGCTGCACGCGGCTTTTACGACTGTTATCGGAGATCAAGCGATGTAATTGAATGTAGACAAGACCATTTCGATAGGTTGCCTGTATTTTATCAGGGCGAACAGGGAAGGGGAGGTGCACAGTCCGCTCGAACACACCTTGTAAAATTTCTTCCTTTACAACTGTTCCACCTTGATGGCTAATGTCAATTACACCACGCAGTTCTAATGATGCATAATCAGCATAAATATCAATTTTATTTAAATCTGTTAATCCAGGGACATTGACAATGCATAGAAGTTCATGGTCAGTTTGATATAAATTAATTTGGGGAATGGTTGGTTTAAGGATCCCTTCAAATTGATCCCAAAATTGCTCGCCGAAAAATTGATCCATATTTTTCTTCCAATCAGTCATTTGTGAAAATGGGTCCACACGAAACACCTCGTTTTTTCAAAGTATGATAGTGATACTATATGCGAATGATAAAAATGGGTGAGTATAACAGATTTTCTGGTGGATGAGCATTAGGAGGAATCCTGCGATATCAGCGGAACTGGGCGGGTATCAGCAGGAATTCGGTAACATCAGCAGAAATCCCGTAGCATCAGCAGATATTCCAGAATATCAGCAGGAATCCCGTAGCATCAGCAGATATTCCAGAATATCAGCAGGAATCCCGTAGCATCAGCAGATATTCCAAAATATCAGCAGGAATCCCGTAACATCAGCAGAACCACAAACCCAGAATAAAAAATTTAGAACACGCATCTATAAAAGTTAGTCATGCAGGAGGTTATTTTTTGCTTAATAATGCTATCGTAATGGTTTCCATTATATTAATTATCAATGTTGTGTATGTATCTATGTTCACGATTCGAATGATTCTAACACTAAAAGGTCGGCGGTATATTGCGGCTTTTGTGAGTATGTTTGAAATCGTGGTGTATATATTTGGTTTAGGGCTCGTCCTCGATAATTTAAATGAAATTCAAAATGTAATTGCATATGCGCTCGGGTATGGAATCGGGGTTGTGATTGGGTCTATTATTGAGGAAAAATTGGCACTTGGTTACATTACAGTTAATGTGGTGTCAGGAAATCCGGATCTTAACTTTACGAGAAGGCTCAGGGAAAAGGGGTATGGTGTGACGAGTTGGTCTGCTTATGGTATGGACGGAGATCGTTTATCAATGCAAATCCTAACACCGAGAAAATATGAATTGAAACTTTATGAAGAAATAAAAACAATTGATCCAAAAGCATTTATTATTTCCTATGAACCGAAACAAATCTATGGCGGATTTTGGGTGAAACATGTACGAAAAGGTGCCTTATTGAAGCCGAGACATAAGACAGGAAAAGAAACTGAAAAGGAACCGCAAGAATAAATTACTAGAAAATAAAATGAAATAACAGGATGGAAGTGCAACGATCGCAGTAAAAACCGAACATTAACATATTATAAAATTAAAACGTTCGACAATTAGTTGACTTCACCAGATTGTTTTGTTATTCTAAAGGCGACAATTCAAAACGATTCCTCATATATTCTTAGGGATATGGCTTAAGAGTTTCTACCTGGCACCGTAAATGCTGGACTATGAGGGAGGATGAATCATTGTATCGGATATCAATGGTTACTTTAGGTTGCTTTTTTGTCTATTCATCTTCTCTCATATGAGGGAGACGAATAGACTTTTTTAATGGAAAACTTTTTCTATATAGAGGAGACGATCGTATGGCAACTGTTGGGGTTATTATGGGAAGCCTATCAGACTGGGAAACAATGATGCATACTTGTCAGCTATTAGATGAGCTCCAAGTACCGTATGAAAAAGATGTAATTTCCGCTCATCGAACGCCGGATATCATGTTTGACTATGCAAAGACCGCACGTGAGCGAGGATTAAAGGTAATTATCGCAGGCGCTGGCGGCGCGGCACATTTGCCAGGAATGGTAGCATCGCAGACAACACTTCCTGTCATTGGCGTGCCAATTCAAAGTAAAGCATTAAATGGACTTGATTCACTTCTTTCTATTGTACAAATGCCAGGTGGTGTTCCAACGGCAACTGTTGCCATCGGAAAAGCTGGCGCAATAAATGCAGGCATCCTAGCAGCACAGATTCTTGGTGCTTTTGATGAAGACGTTGCGATTAAACTAGCAAACTATCGAAAGGAGATGCAAGCAAAAGTGGCGGAAATGAGGGAAGACCTTGCAGAAGAATAGTAGCATTCTACCCCCGCAAACAATCGGTATCATTGGTGGTGGTCAGCTTGGTAGGATGATGGCGATTGCTGCACGATATATGGGCTATCAGGTTGCTGTATTAGATCCAACACCGAATTGCCCAACAGCTCAAGTGGCCGATAAGCAAATCATTGCAGCCTATGACGACAGAACCGCGATAAAGGAATTAACGGAAATAAGTGATGTTGTAACCTATGAATTTGAAAATGTTGATGTGGAAGCAGCGAAATATATTGAGAGCCATGGGAAATTACCACAAGGTGTAAAAGCGCTTGAGATTACCCAAGATCGTGCAAAAGAAAAACAACTCATGAAGGATTTAGGGCTACCTGTACCAGCGTTTTCCATCGTACGAGATGGTGCTCAGTGTGAGGATGTACTCCGAAATGTGGCTCTTCCAGTCGTGATAAAAACCTGCCGTGGTGGTTATGATGGAAAGGGTCAGTTAAAGCTTGAATCGGCAGCAGACATTCCTGCTGCGATCCGATTTGCAGATAAGAACGCACCTTGTATTATCGAGACTTGGGTCACATTTGATAAGGAGATTTCGGTGATTTTCACGCGAACAGCGATAGGAGAAATGGAATTTTTCCCAATTGCTGAAAATGTACATAAGGACCATATTTTGTATCAAACGACTGTCCGTGCGACTATTGCAGGTGGAATTCAGGAAAAAGCGTATCAGGCAGCAACTGTTTTGGCAGATCAAATGAATATTGTTGGCACCTTTGCGATTGAAATGTTTGTTGCAGGGGATGACTTTTATGTAAATGAAATGGCTCCACGCCCACATAACTCTGGCCATTATACAATTGAGGCATGCACGATATCACAATTTGCCCAGCATATCCGCGCAATCTGTGGTCTGCCGCTTGTGCCGGTAGAGCTTATAAAACCAGCGAGAATGATTAATATATTAGGGGAAGATTTAGAAGCAATTCAACAGGCGATGCCTAAGCTGAACCAAGGCTATGTCCATTTATATGGAAAGGTCGAGGCGAAAGCGAAACGAAAAATGGGGCATATTACCTTTATTGGAGAAAACATCAACGAACAGCTTGAAAAGCTTGAGGAGGCAAAACAATGATTGAACGTTACACCAGAGAAGAAATGGGCAAGATTTGGACAGAGGAAAACAAATTTAAAGCATGGCTAGAAGTAGAAATTTTAGCATGTGAAGCATGGAGTGAGCTTGGCATTATTCCGAAAGAAGATGTGAAAAAGCTTCGTGCTAATGCTTCATTTGATATTGAACGTATTTATGAAATTGAAAAGGAAACGAGACATGATGTAGTTGCATTTACTCGTGCCGTTTCAGAAACACTCGGCGAAGAGCGAAAATGGGTGCATTACGGATTAACCTCAACCGATGTGGTGGATACTGCGCTATCGTATTTGTTAAAGCAAGCAAATGAAATCATCCGTAAAGACATCAACAACTTCATTGAGATTTTAAAGAACAAAGCAATCGAGCATAAGCATACCGTCATGATGGGGAGAACACATGGGGTTCATGCCGAACCAACTACGTTTGGACTAAAGCTAGCACTTTATTATGAAGAAATGAAACGTAATCTAGAGCGTTTTGAACTAGCCGCAAAAATGATTGAGGTTGGCAAATTATCTGGTGCGGTTGGTACGTATGCGAATATCGACCCATTTGTGGAGCAATATGTTTGTGAAAAATTAGGACTATCAGCAGCACCAGTCTCTACACAAACCTTACAGCGTGATCGTCATGCAGCGTATATTTCCACACTTGCATTAGTTGCAACATCCATTGAAAAAATCGCTACTGAAATTCGTGGTCTGCAAAAGACAGAGACACGTGAAGTGGAAGAATTTTTCGCAAAAGGTCAAAAGGGCTCTTCGGCAATGCCGCATAAACGTAACCCAATTGGTTCCGAAAACATGACTGGTATGGCAAGAGTCATTCGTGGTTATATGCTGACTGCTTATGAAAATGTAGCCCTATGGCATGAGCGTGATATTTCCCATTCATCAGCTGAGCGTGTGATTTTACCGGATGCAACGATTGCCCTTAACTACATGTTAAATCGATTTGGGAATATCGTGAAAAACTTAACGGTCTTCCCAGAAAATATGAAACGAAATATTGATAAGACACATGGTGTTATCTTCTCACAACGTGTGCTTTTAGCCCTTATTGATAAAGGAATGGCGCGTGAGGAAGCATATGATATTGTCCAGCCTAAGGCGATGGAAGCATGGGAAACTGAAGTACATTTCAAGGAGCTTGTCTCACAAGAAAACAGAATAACGTCATTACTTACAGAAGCGGAAATTGAGGAATGCTTTGATTACACATATCATTTAAAAAATGTTGATGTTATCTTTGATCGCATCGGCTTAAACTGAGGTGACTAACGTGAAGGCAGAGCTTTTATATGAAGGAAAGGCTAAGAAGGTTTATCGTTCAGCTAGCAATTCAGAGCAACTCATTTTGTCCTATAAAAATGATGCGACTGCATTTAACGGCAAGAAGAAGGCAAGCTTTACTGGGAAGGGGAGATTAAATAACGAAATTTCTTCCCTAATCTTTCCTTATTTACATGAGCGAGGGATTCGCACGCACTTTTTGGAAAGGCTGAATGATACGGAACAGCTCGTATGGGCAACTGAGATTATTCCACTAGAGGTAGTTGTTCGTAATGTAGCAACCGGAAGTATTACGAAGCGGCTTGGATTCAAGGAGAGGACGCCATTTGAGCCAGCGCTTGTGGAGCTTTTCTATAAAAATGATGCATTAGATGATCCTTTAATTAATGATGATCATGCTCTGCTTTTAACAGATAGTACAGCCAAAGAATTACGTGAATTAAAAGTAATGGCATTAGAAATTAATACCGTGCTACGTGAGTTATTTCAATCTATAAATCTTGCATTAGTAGATTTTAAGCTTGAGTTTGGAAGATTGCCGGATGGAAGTATTGTCTTATCCGATGAAATTTCTCCGGATACATGTCGCCTATGGGATATGGTGACGGAGGAAAAAATGGATAAGGATGTTTTTCGCCAGGATATTGGTGATTTAATAAGCGTTTATGAACAAATACTACAGCGACTGGAGGCAAGATTATGAGAAAGGTAACAGTTTACATTACATTGAAGCAAGGTGTGCTAGATCCACAAGGGAAGGCTATCCAAGAATCACTGAACACATTAGGGTATAAAGAGGTTCAAGAGGCACGCGTTGGGAAATACATAGAAATGCAGGTGGAAGATGGTGCGGACGTGGATACTCGTGTGAAGGAAATGTGTGATAAACTGCTTGCCAATCCAGTAATCGAGGATTATCACTTCGAACTCGAGGGGGCTGTTCGCTCGTGAAGTTTGCTGTCATTGTTTTTCCAGGCTCCAACTGTGATCGCGATATGTATCATGCCGCTAATGAAGTGCTTGGCGAAGAGGCAGATTTGGTATGGTACCAAAATAGTAAACTAGAAAACTATGATGGAATCTTACTTCCGGGTGGTTTCTCCTATGGGGATTACCTCAGATCCGGGGCAGTAGCAGCTACGTCAGATGTGATGAACCAAGTAAAAGAACATGCTGCAAAAGGAAAGCCAGTGCTCGGTGTTTGTAATGGATTTCAAATTCTAACCGAAGCCGGTTTACTTCCTGGTGCGCTGATGCGTAATAAAAAGCTTGCTTTCATGTGCCATCAAGAAGAACTTATCGTGGAAAATAATGACACGATTTTTACACGGGGCTATGAAAAAGATGAAATCGTTCGGTTTCCGATTGCTCACGGGGAAGGAAATTATTTCTGTGATGAACAGACACTTGCAACGTTAAAAGCGAATAATCAAATCGTATTTACGTATAAAAACAACCCAAATGGGTCTGTTGCTGATATTGCTGGAATCATCAATCAAGCGGGAAATGTTCTCGGTATGATGCCACATCCAGAGCGTGCCGTTGAGGCGCTGCTTGGCAGTGAGGATGGGCTAAAGCTGTTTCAATCAATCGTCCAAAACTGGAGGGAGTCCCACTATGTTGCAAACGCATGAGATTAGTCCAGAGCAAATTGAACAAGAAAAGCTTTATCAAGGAATGGGGTTAAGTGATCACGAATTTGAGATGGTGAAGAAGATTCTTGGTCGTCGTCCTAATTTTACGGAGACAGGTATTTTTTCAGTAATGTGGTCGGAGCATTGTAGCTATAAAACATCCAAACCATTATTAAAAAAATTTCCGACCAAAGCACCCCATGTATTGCAAGGGCCAGGTGAGGGTGCTGGGATTATCGATATTGGGGATAACCAGGCAGTTGTTTTCAAGATTGAGAGTCATAACCATCCATCTGCTGTTGAGCCATACCAAGGGGCGGCAACTGGTGTTGGTGGGATAATTCGGGATGTCTTTTCAATGGGGGCTCGTCCAATTGCTTTGATGAACTCGTTACGATTTGGTAATTTGACGACGGATCGGGTGAAATACTTATTTTCAGAGGTAGTCAGCGGAATTGCTGGCTATGGAAATTGTGTTGGGATTCCGACTGTTGGTGGCGAGGTTCAATTTGACGATTCGTATGAGGATAATCCACTAGTCAATGCGATGTGTATTGGCTTAATTGATCATGCTGATATTCAAAAAGGAATTGCTGCTGGTATTGGGAATACGGTGTTATATGCTGGAGCACCAACAGGTCGTGATGGGATTCATGGTGCAACCTTCGCGTCAGATGATTTAGCAGAGGATGCAGCAAAAGACCGTCCGGCAGTACAGGTAGGCGATCCGTTTATGGAGAAGCTGCTTATTGAAGCTAGTTTAGAAGTGATTCATTCGGATGCACTAGTTGGTATGCAGGATATGGGTGCAGCAGGTCTGACATCATCTGCAAGTGAAATGGCAAGTAAAGCTGGAACAGGAATGGAAATGGATTTAGACCTTGTTCCACAGCGTGAACAACATATGAATGCGTATGAATTAATGCTTTCTGAATCCCAGGAGCGAATGCTGTTGGTGGTGAAGAAAGGTAGAGAGCAAGAAATCATTGATGTATTTGAACGCTATGGCCTTCGTGCAATTGCAGTAGGTCATGTTATAAAGGAAAAAGTTTTCCGTATTAAACAGCATGGTGAAATTCAAGCAGAGATTCCGGTGGATGCATTAGCAGAGGAAGCGCCTGTCTATCATTTACCAGCTCAAGAGGCGACGTATTACCAAGAATTTCAGAAGATTGGCAATACAATACCTGTAGTCAAGGACCATCGTGCTGTATTAAAACAATTATTACAGCAGCCAACCATTGCCAGTAAGGAATGGGTGTATGATCAGTACGATTCGATGGTACAAACCAATACGGTCGTTGCACCAGGCTCCGATGCAGCTGTCGTACGAATTAAAGGGACAAATAAAGCATTAGCAATAACAACAGACTGTAATTCTCGCTATATTTATTTAGATCCAGAGACTGGTGGAAAAATTGCGGTGGCTGAAGCGGCTCGTAATATTGTTTGTTCAGGAGCGAGACCACTTGGATTAACCGATGGTCTCAACTATGGAAATCCAACAAATCCAGAAGTGTTTTGGCAAATGGAGAAAAGCGTGGAAGGTATGAGTGAAGCATGTGATGCACTTGGGACTCCTGTTATTAGTGGGAATGTTTCCTTATACAACCAATCAAAAGGGAAAGCAATTTTTCCAACGCCGATTGTTGGGATGGTTGGTTTGCATGAGTCGCTAGATCATATTACCCCAAGTCATTTCCAAGCAGCGGGTGATGTCATTTATGTGATTGGTGAAGCAAAAGCTGAATTCGGTGGAAGTGAGCTGCAAAATCTATTAGAAGGAATCTACCAAGGAAAAGCTCCGGAAATTGATTTGCATGTTGAGGCAACAAGACAATCGCAGCTATTAACCGCGATTCAACAAGGAATGGTTACGTCGGCACATGATCTTGCAGAAGGTGGATTAGGTGTGGCGTTAGCAGAAAGCTTGTTTACGGATACGTTTTTAGGTGCTGATATTAACATAGCGGCGGATCCAACCGTAGCATTATTCAGTGAGACACAATCACGCTTTCTTGTTAGTGTAAAGGAAGCGCATAAGGAAGCATTTGAATTTTTAGTAGAAGATGCCATTGAAATTGGTACAGTCACAGCTGATGGCTATCTCACGGTTCATAATGAGGAAACGGTTATTTTAAGTGAAGAAGTAGAAGAGCTATGCAACCTTTGGAGAGGGGCAATCCCATGCTTGCTGAAATAAGAGGCTTGAATGAAGAATGTGGTGTCTTTGGAATTTGGGGTCATGAGAAAGCAGCCGAATTAACGTATTATGGCTTGCATGCCTTACAGCACCGTGGACAAGAGGGAGCAGGTGTTGTGACGACAGATGGTCATGAGCTAAAGCTTCATAAAGGCCAAGGTCTGGTAAATGATGTGTTTAAACGAGTGGATTTCTCGAAGCTAAGTGGGCATGCGGCAATTGGGCATACACGCTACGCAACACAAGGAGAACGAACAATCGATAATGTACAGCCATTACTTTTTCGCTCGCAGCTCGGTAGTATGGCGCTAGCTCATAATGGTAACATCATGAATGCCTATAAACTACGCGGGGAGTTAGAGGAAGCGGGGAGTATTTTACAGACCTCTTCTGATACAGAGGTGCTCGCACACTTAATTAAACGTAATGGATCATTAGAGTCCTTAGAAGGGCTAAAGGATGCTTTGCGTCAACTGGTCGGTGCATATGCCTTCATTATTTTAAAAGAAGATAAAATGCATGTTGCCCTTGATCCACGAGGGTTACGACCATTATCAATTGGCAGGTTAGGCGATGCCTATGTGGTTGCATCGGAGACATGTGCGTTCGATATAATTGGTGCAACCTATGAGCGCGAAGTATTACCTGGTGAACTATTAACTATTTCAGATAAAGGAATGGAAAGTACACGATTTGACGCACAAGAAAAACGTGCTCTATGTGCGATGGAATATGTTTATTTCTCTCGTCCAGACAGTGATTTGAATCATGTGAATGTTCATGCTTCACGGAAGCGGATGGGGATCGAGCTAGCGAAGGAATCACCAGTTGAAGCGGATGTTGTCACCGGTGTTCCGGATTCTAGTATTTCAGCAGCAATCGGCTATGCGGAACAAACAGGAATCCCGTATGAAATTGGACTTATTAAAAATCGTTATACTGGTAGAACGTTTATTCAACCATCTCAAGAGTTACGTGAGTTGGGTGTGAAAATGAAGCTATCACCAGTACGGGGGATTGTTGAAGGCAAGCGTGTCATTATGATTGATGACTCCATTGTTCGTGGTACGACGTGTAAGCGGATTGTTCGGATGTTAAAAGATGCTGGGGCAAAAGAGGTTCACGTTCGAATTGCTTCTCCAGCAATTACAGATCCGTGTTTTTACGGGATTGATATGTCCACAAAGGACGAACTAATCGCTGCCAATTACTCGATTCAAGAAATGTGTGACATGATTGGTGCTGATAGTCTGGCATATTTATCAACGGATGGATTGGAGAATGCCATTGTCACAGAGGATTCAATCAATCAAGGTGTTTGTATGGCGTGTATGACAGGGAATTATCCAGTATCAGAAAAAGGGCAATTAGAAATATCCTATACGAAATGCTAACCGAAGAGGGGTGTCCATGTGTCGAACGTATATAAAGCTGCAGGTGTTGATGTAGAAGCGGGTTATGAAGCGGTTGAACGAATGAAAAAACATATCGCAAAGACAACCAGACCAGAAGTGCTTGGAGGGATTGGTGCATTCGCAGGATTGTTTGAGCTTACTTCGTTGAATTATAAAGAGCCAGTATTGGTTTCCGGAACAGATGGTGTTGGCACGAAATTAAAGCTTGCGTTTCAACTGGATAAGCATGACACAGTAGGCATCGATCTAGTTGCCATGTGTGTTAATGACATTGTCGCCCAAGGAGCTCAGGCCCTCTTTTTCCTAGACTATATTGCCTGCGGGAAAAATGATCCAGCACAAATTGAACAAATTGTTGCTGGGATTGCAGAAGGTTGTAGAGTTGCTGGTGCTGCGTTAATTGGTGGGGAAACTGCTGAAATGCCGGGTATGTACGGGGAAAATGAATATGACCTAGCTGGTTTTGTTGTTGGCATCGCTGAGAAAGAAAAATTGGTTACGGGGGATTCTATCGATGCTGGAGATGTGGTGATTGGCCTTCCTTCAAGTGGCATTCATTCCAATGGGTATTCATTAGTTCGGAAGCTAGTGGAAGGCATGGATGTTACGTCTATTCCAGAAGGGTTATCTAAGCCATTAGGTGAATGGTTGCTTGAGCCAACACGCATTTATGCCAAACAGGTGAAGCGATTAATGGAACAGGTCAATGTGAAAGGAATTTCCCACATTACTGGTGGTGGGTTCTATGAAAATTTACCGAGAATGCTACCAGATGGATTAGGGGTAGCCGTTTCTACTACGAGCTGGGACATCCCAGAAATCTTTCCATTTTTACAAGCACAGGGCGAACTTTCCTTCGAGGAGATGTTTGGTGTTTTTAACATGGGAATTGGGATGGCAATTGTCGTTTCAAATAAGGACGCTGCGTCAGCGCTAGAAGTATTAGAAGAAGTAGGAGAAAAGGCTTCGATAATCGGTCGTGTTGTCGGTGATGAAGGGGTACATTTGCGTTATGAGTAAAGTGAAAGCAGCCGTATTTGCATCGGGCACTGGTAGTAATTTTGAAACGATCATGAAATGTGATGATCTCGCCTGTGAGGTTGTGCTATTAATCTGTGATAAGCCAGGTGCTCGTGTGATAGAGAAGGCATCTCGATGTAATGTACAAACGTTTGTTTTAAATCCGAAATCCTTTGATTCAAAGGAAGCATATGAGCAAGAAATACTTCGCATGTTGCAAGCCGCAGAAATCGAATGGATATTTTTAGCGGGTTATATGCGAATTGTTGGGAAAACGTTGCTAGAAGCCTACGAGGGAAAAATTGTTAATATTCATCCGTCCTTATTACCAGCATTCCCGGGAAAAGATGCGATTGGCCAGGCTTACCGCGCTGGAGCTGCTGTTACAGGTGTTACAGTTCATTTTATTGATGAAGGAGTCGATACTGGCCCAATCATAGCCCAAGAGCAGATTGACGTTCTTCCCGATGATACGGAAGAAACGTTGAAAGCACGGATCCAAAAGGTCGAGCATGTCCTTTATCCAGCGGTTATTAACCAATTACTTAGTACCACTGATTAACAGGATGCTGGGGGAATAGTTCAGGCGATATTTGTCCAGAACGAGCGATGTCTTTGGATATCCGGCGATATTTGGTCAGAACGAGCGATGTTTTTGGATATCAGGCGATATTAGGCCAGAACGAGCGATGTTAATGGATATCGAGCGAAATTTGGTCAGAACGAGCGATGTCTTTGGAAATCGGGCGATATTTGGCTAGAACGAGCGATGTTTTTGGAAATCGAGCGATACTTGGTCAGAACGAGCGATGTACACAGAAATCGAGCGAAATTTGGCCAGAACGAGCGATGTACACAGAAATCGGGCGAAATTTGGACAGAACGAGCGATGTTCACAGATTTCGAGCGATATTTGGCCAGAACAGCAGATAAATAATATCTCATAAAAGTGAGGGGTCTTACCATGAAGAAGCGAGCATTAATTAGTGTTTCAGATAAACGGAATATCGTAGAATTTGCGGAAGGTTTAGTTGCACTACATTACGAGATTGTGTCTACTGGGGGAACGTTAAGCGTATTACAAGATGCTGGTATACCGGCAATCGCTATTGATGCGGTTACAGGATTCCCTGAAATACTCGATGGGCGTGTCAAAACCTTGCATCCATCCGTTCATGGTGGGCTATTAGCGAAACGTTCTTATCCTAGTCATCAGAAGCAAATGGAAGAAAACCATATTGATCCGATTGATATTGTTGTCGTAAACCTATACCCATTCAAACAAACGCTTGAAAAAGAAGGCGTATTAAAAGACGAGATCATTGAAAACATTGATATCGGTGGACCAACGATGTTGCGCTCAGCTGCGAAGAACTTCACAGATGTACTAGTAGTTGTGGATCCAGGGGATTATGAGTCTGTGCTGGACGTGTTAAAGCCAAACAAAGCGGACTATGACTATCGTCAACAGCTGGCAGCGAAGGTATTCCGTCATACAGCAAACTATGATGCCTTGATCGCGAATTACTTTGCGAGTGAAACAGGAGAAAAATTTCCGGAGACCTATACCGTTACCTATGAAAAAGTGCAATCATTACGTTACGGGGAAAATCCACATCAGGAAGCGGCATTTTACAAGAACCCACTACAAAACGGCATGAGCCTAGCGACTGCAAAACAATTACACGGGAAAGAGCTTTCGTATAACAATATTCAGGATGCTAATGCGGCACTGGAGATTTTAGCAGAATATACAGATCCTGCCGCTGTTGCGGTGAAGCATATGAATCCGTGTGGTATCGGAGTTTCGGCTTCTATTGCGGATGCTTTTCAGGTGGCATTTGAAGCGGATCCAGTCTCTATTTTTGGCGGAATTGTTGCTTTGAATCGTGAAGTAGATTCCCAAACGGCAGAACAACTAAGCGAGATATTTTTAGAGATTGTCATTGCACCAAGCTTTTCAGAAAAAGCACTAGAAATCTTAACACAAAAGAAGAATATTCGCCTATTAACGTTAGAAATGACTACGAAGGATGAAGCTAGCTACAAGCTGACTACTGTTGATGGTGGCGTGTTAATACAGAGCAGAGATAATGGTAGTGTTACGGCTGAAGACTTAGCGGTAGCTACAAAACGAGCGCCGTCTGAGCAAGAGCTACAGGATCTATTATTTGCTTGGAAAGCGGTAAAACATGTGAAATCAAACGCCATTTTACTAGCAAAAAATAACCAGACGATTGGTGTTGGTGCAGGTCAGATGAATCGGGTTGGGGCAGCTAAAATTGCCATAGACCAAGCAGGTAAGAAAGCGACTGGATCTGTCATGGCATCTGACGCATTTTTCCCAATGCCTGATACGGTAGAAGAAGCGGTAAAAGCTGGGGTGACAGCGATTATCCAGCCTGGTGGCTCGAAGCGTGACCAGGATTCCATTGATGTATGTGACAAACATGGAATTGCCATGGTATTCACAGGTATGCGTCATTTCAAACATTAAAGAGGGGGTCTTTGATGAACGTTTTAGTGATTGGTCGTGGTGGTCGGGAACATAGTATCGTACGAAAGCTTTCTGAGAGTAACCAAGTTGGAAATCTATTTATTGCACCAGGTAATGCCGGGATGTCTCGTGATGCAACCTGTGTACCGATAGAGGAAACAGATGTTGATGGTTTGGTCGACTTTGCAAAGCGTAATGCGATCGATTTAACGTTTGTAGGTCCTGAAAATCCATTACTAATGGGGATAGTAAATCGATTTCAGGAAGAGAATTTAGCAATCTTTGCACCTACAAAGGAAGCAGCGCTTATTGAAGGTAGTAAAAGCTTTGCCAAGGAATTGATGGAGAAATACCATATCCCAACTGCTGATTATGAAACATTTACAGATGCTGAATTGGCGAAACGCTATGTAGCGGAAAAGGGTACTCCAATTGTGATTAAGGCGGACGGTTTAGCTGCTGGTAAAGGAGTAATTGTTGCAGAAACGGAGGAGATTGCATACCAAGCGATTGATGATATGCT
Organism: Ornithinibacillus contaminans; assembly: GCF_001038425.2. GTDB lineage: Bacteria > Bacillota > Bacilli > Bacillales > Amphibacillaceae > Ornithinibacillus > Ornithinibacillus contaminans. The sequence continues at coordinate 29,957 of NZ_LDPV02000044.1, read as the reverse complement.
TGTTTCCAAAGCCTTTTCCGATGCTGGTGCTAAAGTAGTTATCGAAGAATTTTTAGCTGGTAGAGAATTTTCTTTGATGGCATTTGTAAACGGTGAAAATGTTTACCCAATGATTCCAGCACGCGATCATAAGCGTGCCTTTGATCATGACGCGGGGCCAAACACTGGTGGCATGGGTGCTTATGCTCCTGTTGCGGATATAACAGAAGATGTGATTAAGGTTGCTGCGGAGGGAATTTTGCAGAAGGCTGCAAGTGGATTGGTCGCTGAAGGACGTACGTTTACAGGAATATTGTATGCTGGACTAATCATGACAGAGGCAGGACCAAAGGTCATTGAGTTCAATGCTAGATTCGGCGATCCAGAGACACAGGTCGTATTGCCGTTGTTGAAAAATGACCTGGTTCAGGTGATGCTGGATGTGTTAGCTGGGAAGAATCCAGAGTTGGCATGGGAAGAGAAAGCTTGCCTTGGTGTCGTGCTAGCTTCCGCGGGATATCCTGGGTCGTATGAAAAAGGTGTTTCTGTTCCTGCTTTTCCTGAGAACGATACATTTACGATTTATGCTGGTGTTGGGCAAGCAGCTAATGGCTATGTGTCGGATGGTGGACGTGTGCTGGTAGTTGGGGCGAAGGCTGGAACATTAGCGGATGCAGGTAGATTAGTATATAAAAGCTTGACTTCTGTTGGTGAGATAGATGGATTTTTCTATCGATCGGATATTGGTAAGATTGGTGAGGACGTTCTGAAATAGAGCGTCCTTTTTATTTGTGCAAAAAGTGAGTAAAATTATTTGAAAATTATGGTAGTATGGAAGTGTAAGTTGTAAAAACTGGCAGTTTAATAAAGTCTAAAGGCAAATAGCGATCCAGAAGGTGGAGTACGTAATGGAATACTATAAATATCTCAGACAATATGTAGGGCATAAACCAATTATTTTACCTGGTTCAGTTGTAATCATTTTAAATGAACAAGATGAAGTCTTATTACAAATGAGACTCGAGGGTACTTGGGGATTGCCAGGCGGTTTAATGGATTTAGGAGAAAGTTTTGAAGAAGTCGCCAAAAGAGAGGTTTTTGAAGAAACAGGACTAGCAGTTGAAAACTTAAAATTGCTTAATGTATTCTCCGACTCAAACTACTACTTAAAAGTTCCGAATGGTGATGAATTATATTCAGTAACAGCTGTTTATTATACGAAAGATGTAAGTGGAGACATTAAAATTGATTATAGTGAATCAGAAAACATGCAGTATTTTTCATTACATAATTTGCCTAGTGGGTTAACTGATGAGTATAGGGAGTTTATTAAGCAGTATATGGATAGAGAAATTATTGGGTAAATTAGAGAATTGGTTCTTATTCAAGTATTTATATTTAAAAGTGGGTGGATTTTTTGTTAAATTTACAAAGAGTACAGGCAAAGGAAGAACATGTATTACAAAATATTATGCAATTTTACATATATGAATTCAGCAAATACATTCCTATTATTAGTGTAGAAGAAGATGGTGCATATGAGCCATTTAAATTAGATAAATATTGGGATAATGAAAATTTTCATGCTTATTTTATAAAGAAAGACGATGAGCTTATTGGATTTGCACTTGTGGAAAGCGCGAAGGATTCTTACCCTAACACAATTCAAGAGTTTTTTATCATGGCTAAACATAGTGGAAAGGGATACGGGAAAGAAGCTGCGAAAAAATTATTTACCATGTTTCCTGGTGATTGGAAAATTACTCAAATAGTAAAAAATAAGCCTGCCCATTCTTTTTGGCATGGATTAATTCAGGAGATCAGCAAAGGTAAATTTACAGAGTACTTTAAAGAGGGAAAGTACATCCAAGAGTTTAATACGGAAAACTTAAATAAATATGGTATCTAAAGGAGTGTACAATAAATGAAAGTTCGGCTCACTGAATTTAATGATAAATGGTCTCAAATGTTTCATGACGAGGTACAAAATCTGAAAACAATATTCGGCGAGGAAATCATAAGATGTGAGCATTTTGGAAGTACATCAGTTCCGGGAATGAAGGCAAAACCTGTAATTGACATGATGTGTATCTTTAAAGATATAGAGAAGGTTGATTTATTCAATTCCAAAATGCAATCTCTTGGATATGATGTTGCAGGTGAATGGGGTATTACGGGTAGAAGGTTCTTTCGAAAAGGTGGAGAAAATAGGACGCACCATATTCATTGTTATCAATTTGATAATCCTGAAATCGAACGGCACTTAATTTTTCGAGATTATTTACGGACTCATCCAGAGGAAGTTATTAGGTACAGTAATTTTAAGGAAGAATTGGCTCAACGTTACGAGGATACAAATGAATACAGTCCAGCAAAGAAGGATTTTGTAGAGGAAATGGAACAGCGGGCAATTCATTGGTTTGGAGAAGTCTTAAGGGAGCAAAAACGCCATGAAAATTAGAGAAATAAAACCATCTGATGCAGAGAACCTAGCAAATCTAATCCAACGAGTAGAAGCTAGTTCACAATACATGCTTTGGGAAGCTGGGGAAAGGGTTATTCAGCCAGAAAATCAATTAACGATGATTGAGCGAATTAATAGTGAGGATAACTCTACTATTCTTGTATCTGAACGAGATAATCAATTAATAGGGTACTTATTTGCCATGGGTGGTAACGCTAAAAGGAATAAACATGCTGCCTATATTGTTATTGGAATCTCTGAGGGTTATCGAGGACAAGGTATTGGTAAATTGCTATTCAAACAGCTAGAGAATTGGGCAGCCTCTAATAACATCAAAAGGCTGGAACTAACAGTGGTCACGAAGAACGAACCAGGACTGTCATTGTATAAAAAAGCTGGCTTTGAAGTGGAAGGTACAAAGAGGAAATCATTGATCATTGATGGTGAGTTTGTGGATGAGTACTATATGTCGAAGATCTTGTAAATATTTTTTGGGGGGAGAACGTTCTTAAATAGAGCGTTCTTTTTATATACTAAACTTATCTAGTTGAAGACTGCTTACGCCGAAATAACAGTTCTTCCCGCTGAAATAATTGTACGAACGGTGATATACTATAATTTGCGCTGAATTCACCCCCCCACGGATCAAAATTTCAATCCACAACAACCATTTAAATTTATAAAGAACACCCCAAACCACATCAATTGTCAACAAATCTTCACACTACTTCATAAAAACTTTACAGTAATAAAGCGTGAATTATGGTACAATTATAAAAACTATGATTGGGAGTGTGCCATATGCTAGAAAATGGGTATTGGAGAAATATAGAGCTACGTAAGCATGTAAAAGTAGTGGAAGGCAAAATTGCTCCGACATTAGTTTTGAAAAATGCTACGTATTTAAATATGTACCTAAAGCAATGGCTAACAGCAAATATTTGGGTATATAATGAGCGAATTGTCTATGTTGGGGAGAACTTACCCGACCAGACAACGGACACTGAAATAGTAGATTGTGAGGGGAAGTTTGTTGTTCCTGGTTATATGGAGCCACATGCCCATCCGTTTCAAGTTTATAACCCGGAAGAATTAGCAAAATATGCAGCTAGATTCGGCACAACAACACTAGTAAATGATAACTTAACATGGCTTTTTTTATTCGACAAAAAGAAAGCGTTTTCGATATTAGAAGAGTTTGACAAGCTTCCAGTTACCATGTATTGGTGGTCACGCTTTGACCCGCAAACGGAATTGTTAAATGAGGATGAATTGTTTAATACAACGGATATGATGGATTGGCTTTCTCACCCGTCTGTTATTCAAGGTGGGGAATTAACTGGGTGGCCAAGCTTATTGAATGGTGATGATCGCTTATTGTATTGGCTACAACAAGCAAAGCGAAAAGGGTTGCCAGTTGAGGGGCATCTGCCAGGAGCTTCTGAGAATACACTAACAAAACTCAAACTCCTCGGTGTATCAGCTGATCATGAGTCGATTAGTGGCGAGGATGTGATGAAGCGCTTGAAACTTGGCTATCAGGTGGGTTTACGTTATTCGTCGATTCGTCCAGATTTACCGCAATTGCTTGATGAACTACTAGAAGCGGGATTAACAACCTTCGATCAATTAACCATGACGACCGATGGTGGAACAGCTGGATTTTATGAGAAGGGATTAATCAATGTCTGTATTGATATTGCGATTCAACGGGGTGTCCCAATTGAAGAGGCGTACCGGATGGCGACGTTTAATGTGGCCAAGCATTTTCACTTAGAGGAATAGCTTGGATGTATAGCTCCGGGGAGGATTGCGAATATTAATATATTACAAGCAAAGGACAACCCGCATCCGGAAAGTGTTCTAGCAAAAGGACAATGGATCGTGAAGGATGAGGTTGTTCAAGAATTCCCGTCAACCATTAATTGGGAAAACTATAACCTAAAGCCACTGGAATTTGACTGGGATATGAATATGAGTGACTTGCAATTTTCAATCCCAATTGGGTTGGATATGGTAAATGACGTCATTATGAAACCGTATGCGATTCAAACTGATATAAGTGTAGATAAATTACCGGAGGATCGTGATGATGCATTCCTTCTTTTATTGGATAAAAAAGGGGAATGGCGCGTAAATACAACTATTCGTGGTTTCACAAAGAATTTAGGTGGCTTAGCAAGTTCGTTTTCCCAAACCGGTGACCTTGTTTTTGTTGGTAAGAATAAACCGGATATGCTACTTGCATGGAAGCGTCTGAAAGAGCTAGGTGGTGGAATTGTTCTTGTGCACGAAGGTGAAATTATAGTAGAAATCCCCCTACAATTAAGTGGTAAAATGTTTGCGGGTAATATGGAGGAGTTAATTCGGATTGAGAAGGAATTGAAGGATACGCTTCAACAGTTTGGCTATTCCTTTCAAGATCCTATTTACAGTATCTTATTTTTATCATCGACCCATTTGCCCTATATCCGAATCACTCAGGCAGGTATAATTGATATTAAAAAGCGAGAAGTACTCTTTCCAGCTACTATGAGGTAACATATAATAGAAGTAGAGGTCATGAATTTGATAGGAACCAGGCAACTAAGAGGCAAAAATCGACAGAGAAAAGGTGTTGGGAGCATGAGAAATTTTATTTTATTTCTTTTTATTGGTATGAGTATTGTATTAGTAGCTTGTAATAAAGAAACCGATACGACGCAGAAAGAGGAAGAACCGGAAGAAGTAGTGGAAGAGGAAGCCTTTGAAAATGTATACCCATTAACCGGGATCGGCACAAATGATCCAGTGGATAACCGGATTGTCGGTGTGATGGTAAACAACCACGGTAACGCTCGTCCGCAAACAGGACTTTCGAAAGCGGATATTGTATTTGAGATTTTAGCAGAAGGTATGATTACTCGTTTTCTAGCACTTTATCAAAGTGAACAGCCTGAGATGGTTGGGCCAGTTCGTAGTGCCCGCGAGTACTATTTTGACTTAGCCAATCGTTATGGTGCCTTATACATTTATCATGGTGCTGCTACCTTTGTAAATGATATGCTTGATAATCGCGGAATTGACCATATTGATGGGGCGCAATATGATAATGATGGACACTTATTTAAGCGCGAATCATTCCGAGTAGCACCACATAACTCTTATTTACTACTTAATAATGTATACGATGTGGCGACGGATTTAGGCTATGAGGTTAAAGCTGATCACGATGCCTTACCGTTTTTAGCGGAGGAAGAAGTTGATGCAATCACTGGTGATAATGCAGCTCATATAGAAATCGTTTATTCCGACAATCCATTGGAAATCGTGGAATATGTATACGATGCAACAGCAGAAATATATACCCGCTATAATGACAGTGAAATGACAGTGGAGTTAGACACGAACGAACCGATTCAGGTTGATAATGTCTTTATCGTTGAGACACATCATGAAGTAATTGATGATGCGGGTCGCCGTGCTGTCGATATGAATGCGGGAGGAAATGCGTATCTGATCCAAAAAGGGAAGGTCCAACAGCTTCAGTGGGAAAACCGTGATGGAAAAATCGTTCCAGTTAAAGACGGTGAAGTAGTTGGGTTTGTTCCAGGTAAGACGTGGATTAATGTTGTTCCAACAAATCCTGGTATGGAAGAATCGGTTACGATTTCAGGTCAGTAGGGAGTAGGAGGAAATACCATGCAGATAGATAAATTACGAGGAGAACAACTAGATCAGCTATTTGATGCGATTTTATCGTTAAAAGACCGTGAAGAATGTTATCGTTTCTTTGATGACATCGCAACAATGGGGGAAATCCAGTCACTCACGCAACGCCTGCAAGTGGCAAAAATGCTAACAGAAGGACGTACCTATAATGCGATTGAGAAGGAAACAAAAGCATCAACAGCGACCATCTCAAGAGTAAGACGTTGTATTGATTATGGTAGTGACGGGTATAAGATTGTTTTAGAGCGGATTATGGAAACAGAATAAATGATTATTTGACTAAAGGTGCGTTAACATGTGTATTTCTCGTTAACGTGCTTTTTTGTATTGCAAGCAAAAGTAGTGCTTGTCACTAAAATCTTGGTAAAGGTGCATTATGTGTTACAATCAAGAAATACTAGATAACATACAAAATATCGATAGATTGGATTTGACGGAATGGTAAAGGATATAAAACTGAAAGTAGATGCAAAATTTGTAAATAAATATCGTGGTGGGTTTCCACTAATCTTCTCGGATGCAATTAGTAATCTGAAGGATTTAAAAGAAGAAGGTTCTGTTGTAAAGCTGGTTGACGAAAAGAATGCATTTATCGCCAAGGGCTACTATGGTAAACAGAACAAGGGATATGGCTGGATTCTTAGCAAGAATGAACAGGAAACATTTGATAAGAAATTCTTTAAAAATAAAATAACAGCCGCACTCAGCCGTAGAGCGAATTTATTCGCAGACGAAGAAACAACTGCGTTTCGAGTTTTTAATGGAGAGGGAGACGGTGTTGGTGGTATCACCATCGATTACTTTGAAGGCTTCTATTTAATAAATTGGTACAGCCTTGGTATTTACCATTATCGGGAGGCTATTATCGAGGCACTGAAAGAATCGGTGGACTTTAGAGGTATATACCAGAAGAAACGGTTTGATGCAAAAGGTCAGTATATGATGGAAGATGATGACTTTGTCGCTGGAGAGCGTGGAGAGTTTCCACTAATTGTGAAAGAAAATGGTGTGAAGTTTGCTGTTTACTTAAACGAAGGTGCAATGGTTGGGGTATTTCTGGATCAACGAGAAGTGCGAAAAACTATCCGAGATAAGTATGCAAAAGGGAAAACGGTGTTAAATACGTTCTCATATACAGGTGCGTTTTCCGTATTTGCGGCACTTGGTGGTGCTACGAAAACAACTAGTGTTGACCTTGCCAACCGAAGTAAGCCGAAGACGATTGAGCAATTCAGTCTAAATGGGATTGATTACGACGCACAGGATATTATTGTGGAAGATGTGTTTCATTACTTTAAATATGCCGGAAGAAAGAATTTGAAATTTGATTTGGTAGTACTTGATCCACCTAGCTTTGCTCGCTCAAAAAAGGTTGTTTTTAGTGCGGATAAGGATTACACCAAATTATTAAAAGAAGCAATAGCAATAACCGAAGATGATGGCGTCATTGTTGCCTCTACCAATAGTAGTTCATTTGGAATGAGCAAATTCAAAGGCTTTATTCAAAAAGCATTTGAAGATTCTGGTCATAACTATACAATAGTAGAGCAATTTTCGCTTCCGGAGGATTTCCGAACGGTTAAAGAGTATCCGCAGGGAAATTATTTGAAGGTGGTTTTTGTTAAAAAGCTATCTTTGTAGGTAGGGGAATAGCAATACTGCGCAACAAGGGTATCACTTTTAAATGACTTTGTGAAAGAATTTATTTAAAGTGAAGAGTTTTATATATAGGTGTTGATTTCCACAACCGGGCCATTTAAATGAGTAAAGTCTTTTGTGATAAGTCACCATAATCGAAGTACATTCCCTAAACATAGTGAATAGGATAATATTATAAATCTGTGAAGGGAATGAGCGAAATGTACTATGTTCCTTATATGTATCCACATCCTTATTACGTCAATGTACCAATGTGTGTTTATGGAAGACAGCCTGTGTACCGGTCTTATGCTGATGAGATAGAATATGCTAAACGATATCGTTATTGGCATTCATTAAATGAGGAAAGCAGCATTGAATTAAAAGATTATGGAAAAGAACCATTTGTAGTGAATATTGATGAGGCTACTAAGCAAAACCGTACATTTCGAACAGCCTTATGGACAGGTAGTAATTTGCAAGTTACTGTGATGAGTATCAATGCTGGGGAAGACATCGGTTTAGAAGTTCATCCCACAGTTGATCAATTCTTACGTGTTGAAGAGGGGCAAGGGATCGTTCAAATGGGTGATACTAAAGATAATTTATATTTTCAAGAAAGAGTTTATGATGATTATGCAATTATGGTACCTGCTGGTAAATGGCACAATCTAACCAATACGGGGGATGAACCACTTAAACTTTATACTATCTATGCCCCGCCTGAGCATCCATTTGGTACTGTTCATGAAACGAAAGCAGACGCTATGACTCCTTAAGAACCATTACTAATAGTTAAATATTTGAAATGAAATATCAAAAGTATTATGAAATTGCTAGTCCTAAAAAATCATCAATCTTCAGCAATTGGGCGCATTTCAGGAATAAGAATTGCGCTCTTTCTTTGTGTATCGGGCCAAATTGGGAACTTAATTTGATGATTAAGATAAGAATATGCATGGACATTGTTTCTTGTGGACATTATGGTGTATCATCTTAGATTGTGAGCTCGTTCATCTTATTGTTGTAGGTGTTATAAGGCTACGTATTTTTATGGAAGTGACCGATAACTATTTAAGTATTGTTGTTATATTATCTTTTATCCGATTCATAAAAACATTAGCCTATATAGACGCTACAAAATTGTTTAGGTTATCGTTGAAGTTACGTGTTTAATGTATTCAGTTTATATTTAGGGCTTATATGTATACCTTCACTCTCTCGCCAATCTGCGTAGAGTATACACTTTTCATTTTCATATCCATTTGCAACTAATTTGTTCTGTAACCACTGTTGATCGAAGCCTAGTTCATGTAAATTATCCCATAAAATTTCTCCATCTATAATTAACGATGTTGGGAGAACTACTGGACATTCTGGAAGATTAAGATCTTGCTTTTCTGGTTTTTGATACTTGGATTTTAATAATGTGCTTATTTGCCCATTAGCTTCTAATATACCGTATTTGACTTCCCGAACTGAAAAAACATGATTTTGTCGAAGCAAACTCAGTACCTGATTTATATCTAGTTTGTTCTTTTTAAGTAACTTTCTGTTGATGACACCATTTCGAATAATGATGTTAGGATTGCCTAAAAAGAGAGAACGTGCCGTCTTGTTTTTTAGAGTTACAAACTCTATCCCCAACATGAGAAGAGTCCACAATCCAATGGCATATAAAAAATGAAAAGTACTTATCTTATCTTCATAAATGGTATTTCCTAAAAAATCCCCAAGTACTAATACAAAAACTAAGTGAAACGGGGTTAACTGAGAGATAGATGTTCTGCCTGTTATGATAATAATAAAAAATAAAGCAACAAAACCCACGATAACTTTGATCGTCAGGACACCAATATTAATTTCTTCCAAGGTCTTTTCCTCCCGCTAAATTATAATTTTTTGAGTCCTCTAGATTAATTTTGCTAACAGTATGAAAGGATAGACATTCCTTGCATGATTAGAAGGGTGATAAATATCAAGTTATTCTAGTAGTAGGGAGATAGTTTTGAGATGAAAATATTACAAGTTTTTTAGGAAAGAATAAGTTCCCCGTAATAGGTGCGGCATGCAAAGTCTACGATTTTTTTAATCGATGTGGGAGGAACTTGACTTTGTTACTTTTTAACAAGTCCCTTGTAAATGTAAAAAAAAATATGTATATGGATGTAGCAAGAAGATAAAAGGCAAATGAATTAAGGAAAGTCCATCCACTATACTTAAAAACATTAAAAAACGCAGCTAACGATTCAAAGCCTAGAGCAAAAAGAGACCAAAATACGACATATGCAGTAATATATTTACCCTTTGGATCAAACTTGTCAAATAAATATATACATAATAATGCATAGGGAGAATACATCAAATATGTTATTATGTCTGTTACCTCATATTTTTTAAGGTCATTAAGGTCATATAAATCCAAGGGTGGCGTTGCTATTAGATGGTCCATAATAATTGCAATTGTTACAGTGAACAAAACCATTAAGATAGAAATTACATGAGGATATCTTTTGGGGAGTAACAAGATCAATATGAAACCAAAAACAGTGGTAAGAATTATAAACCATTCATTTTCGTCAAACTGCTCTGGCAATGGTAACAATTAGCTCATCTCCTTTTTAAGTATTTTTCTAAAGATGGTTGAAAGGAAGAATATAATAAGTAAAATGACAACCCACTCTATTATGGAATAAAAAAGATTCCATTTTACTAAATCATATACATTAAGAAGGTTGGCTAGATATTCAATCCCTATTAAAAGGGGTATTAAAATAAACAGTATAATCCAATTATTCCTGTTATTAGCCTCCTGGGTTTTATCTATATACCAAATAATAAGAACAGGAATAAGGAAGACCCTAATAAGTGCCATTGTCCAATAACTAGTTGAACTGCTATTTAAATTGATCATCTCCGTGTTCAATGCGAAGATGGTCATAAAATTATGATGAATAATGTTAATAACCATCCATATGAAGAATATTTCAAATAGATGAAGATTCTTTTTGGATACGGCATATGTCAGATTTATTATTACTGTTAATGCAAAAAATATAGAAAATGCCATAGATCCTCCAATAATATGCTTTTTAAATAGTATTGTCTCTCTATGTTTAAAAAATATACCTTATTCAATTAAAGTGGCTTATACCGAAGATGATCGATTAACAAAACATAGTCATTTTTCTGCATAGTACAAAGATAATGGCAGTGCATTACGCTTGGTGAAATCTTCCTTCGTATAATCAATGACATAATCTGCTCCAAGTGATGTTGCCATTTCGATGTGTCGTGTACTGCATACGGCTGTAACCTCGGCATTAGCTAGTTGTATCGCAAACGTTCCTACCCTTTGCCCCGATTGAACGTTCCATTTATCACGCAATGCGTGTATTGCAGTAACCGCAGCCATGGTACCAAAGCCGCCTCTTCGAAGGAAAGTGAAGATGGTTTTAGGGCTAATGCTTGTTCTGGTACTACCGCATCTATTCGCTAGCTTTGTAGAAAATCCTATAAAGTACAGAAACTTCCAAGCAAGACATTTAAAACTTCTCAAAAAAATCTCACCATATCACTAAATCCGAGGCTCTTTTTTTGCTATAATAAACTAATGGAATATAGTGATGGAGGATTAGACCTTTGTATGCAAATATGAAAGAATGGAAGCATGTATTCAAACTGGATCCAGCGAAGGAAATTTCAGATGAGGATTTAGAATTAATTTGTGAATCTGGAACGGACGCGATTATTGTTGGTGGAACAGATAATATAACGCTGGATGGTGTGTTAGATTTATTATCGAGCATACGTCGTTATACGGTTCCGGTTATTCTAGAGATTTCCTCGATGGATGCTATTACACCTGGATTTGATTATTATTATATTCCGATGGTAATGAATAGCACGGAGAAAAAATGGATGATGGATATCCAGCACGGGGCAATTAAACAATTCAAGGACATTATGAATTGGGAAGAGATATTTATGGAAGGCTATTGCGTTTTAAATGAGGATGCAAAGGTGTTTCAGTATACCAACTGTAAGCTGCCAGATGACGAGGATGTTGTGGCATATGCTTATATGGCGGAAAAAGTTTTCCATCTTCCTATTTTTTATGTTGAATACAGTGGGAAATATGGCAATCCTGAATTAGTAAGGAAGGTTAAGCAACAATTAGATAACACGCTTCTCTTCTATGGTGGTGGGATTGAAACAGCCAAACAGGCGAGTGAAATGAAAGAACATGCCGATGTTGTTATCGTTGGTAACAGCATTTATACCGATATAAAAGCAGCTTTAGAGACAGTACAAGCTGTGAAAGACAAATGATTTCGTGGGAAGGTGTTTTACATGAGTCGTACAATCGATGACTTAATTAAAGGTTTAAATAAAGAACAGCAGGAAGCGGTCTGTCATACAGAAGGACCATTATTAATTATGGCTGGTGCTGGTAGTGGTAAGACTCGTGTGTTAACACATCGTATTGCCTATTTAATGGATGAAAAGGAAGTATCGCCACGAAATATTCTAGCGATTACTTTTACCAATAAAGCTGCACGGGAAATGAAAGATCGTGTAAGCAAACTCGTTGGACCAGAGGGAGCGGATATGTGGGTATCCACCTTCCACTCCATGTGTGTTCGAATTCTTAGACGTGATATTGACCGGATTGGGTTTAATCGGAACTTTACGATTTTAGACAGTGGTGATCAGTTATCCGTGGTCAAACAGGTATTGAAAAACTTAAATATCGATACAAAACAATTTGAGCCGCGTGCAATGCAAGGACAAATTAGTACGGCAAAGAATGAACTAATATCGGTTCAAGAATTTGCAACTAAAGCAGGTAATTTTTACGACCGAACAGTGGCAAATGTATATGAGGGGTATGAAAAAATCCTTCGTAAAAACCAGTCGCTTGATTTCGATGACTTAATCATGCAGACAATCCTGCTTTTCAAACGAGTGCCAGAGGTGTTGGAATACTATCAACGCCGGTTCCAATATATTCACGTGGATGAGTATCAGGATACAAACCATGCGCAATACATTTTAGTTAAACAATTAGCAAACCGGTTCCAAAACCTGTGTGTCGTAGGGGACTCAGATCAGTCGATTTATCGCTGGCGTGGGGCGGACATTTCCAATATCCTTTCCTTTGAAAAGGACTATCCTACCGCTAAAACGGTATTTCTTGAGCAAAACTATCGCTCTACCAAGTCGATCCTGGAAGCGGCGAACAAGGTAATTTCCAATAATCCAGGTCGTAAGCCAAAGAATCTTTGGACACAAAACCCGGACGGGCAAAAGATTAATTATTATCAAGGTGCTACCGAGCAGGATGAAGCATTTTTTGTAACAAATAAAATACAAGAACTAGTTCGTGAAGAAGGAATTTCACCGAGCGATATTGCCATTTTGTACCGTACCAATGCCCAATCACGAGCAATTGAGGATACGCTAATGAAATCCAACGTAGCGTATCAAATGGTTGGTGGAACGCGATTCTACGACCGAAAAGAAATTAAGGATATGGTGGCTTACCTTCGATTGATTACGAATCCAGATGACGATTTAAGCTTTGAACGTGTTGTAAACGAACCAAAGCGTGGTATTGGGAAAACATCGATAGAAAAGCTACGAGCATATGCAACCGAGAATGGGATGTCCTTCTATCAAGCTGTTGAGGTCGTTGATTTTACCGGAGTTTCAAAAAAAGCTGCTATTGCTTTAGCGGAGTTTGGTGATTTGATCAAAACCCTAACACAGCAGCAGGAATTTTTAACAGCAACCGATATGGTTGAAGCCGTGCTAGAACGTTCTGGCTATGAGCAAATGTTGAAAAACGAACGCTCTATCGAATCACAGAGTCGTTTAGAGAACTTAGAAGAATTCATGACGGTTACTCAGAACTTTGAAGAAACAAGTGAAGATAAATCCTTAATTGCTTTCTTAACCGATTTAGCCTTAATCGCTGATATTGATCGTGTCGATGAAGAAGATCCAGACAATCAGGAAAAAGTAACATTAATGACATTACATGCTGCAAAAGGACTTGAGTTCCCGGTCGTCTTCCTGATTGGATTAGAGGAAAATGTATTCCCGCACAGTCGCGCCATGTTTGATGAAGAGGAAATGGAAGAGGAACGACGTCTTGCTTATGTAGGGATTACCCGTGCAGAGAAGCAGCTTTTCTTAACCAATGCAAAAATGCGTACCTTGTATGGACGGACGAATATGAATCCGATTAGCCGATTCATAAATGAAATTCCAGATGAATTAATCGACGGAATCGAGCAGGCGAAAGCGGCTATGTTTGGACCATCATTATTTGGTAGTGGATCCGCATTAGGAAACCGAACACCATTTGGTAACCAGTCAAGAACAAAGCCGACTGAGGAGCAGGTGCAATTAAAACGTAAGGCAGAACGATTACAAACAACAACTGGTGCAGAGAATGAAGCGTGGAAACCAGGTGACAAAGCTGCACACAAGAAATGGGGCGTCGGTACAGTTGTGAAGGTACAAGGTGATGGTGATAAGATGGAGCTGGACGTTGCTTTCCCAGCGCCAACCGGTATCAAGCGTTTGCTGGCTAAATTTGCTCCAATTACGAAACAACAGTAGGGAGGTGCTTGTTGAATGGATAAATTGCAAGCACAAGAAAAAATAGATTCCTTAAGGACGCTATTAAATAGCTATGCACATGAATACTATGTACTTGATAAGCCATCGGTTCCAGATTCGGAATACGATGAAAAACTAGCAGAATTACGACAGCTGGAGGAGCAATTCCCAGATTTAATTACAACGGATTCTCCTACGCAACGTGTTGGTGGGGAACCACTAGAAGGCTTCCAAAAGGTGCAGCATTCAATTCCGATGCTTAGCTTAGGCAATGCATTTAACGAGCAGGATCTCCGTGACTTTGCTCGCCGTGCAAGCCAAGGGACAAGTAAGCCCTTAGCATTTGTCTGTGAATTAAAGATTGATGGATTAGCCATTTCCTTGACCTATGAGGACGGAAAATTCGTTCGTGGCGCAACCCGAGGTGACGGGACAACAGGTGAGGATATCACCAGTAATCTCCGTACAATTAAGAGTATCCCGTTGTCTATTAAGGAAAAACGAAAAATAGAAGTTCGTGGGGAAGCATATATGCCACATAAATCCTTCCTTGCCTTAAATAAACTAAGGGAAGAAAACGGGGAAGAGCTATTTGCCAATCCGAGAAATGCTGCAGCAGGTTCGTTAAGGCAGCTTGATCCAAAAATAGCTGCATCACGTAACCTTGATGTTTTCCTTTATGGAATCGGTGAGTGGCAAGGAGATCCAGTTAGTTCCCATAGTGAGCGATTAACCCAACTGAAGGAATTAGGCTTCCGAACGAATCCAGAATGGAAGAAATGTGAATCGGTAGAAGAAGTATTAGAATACGTTGAATACTGGACAAGAGAACGTCCAAATTTACCGTATGAAATTGATGGTATTGTAATAAAAGTGGATGATCTGGATACCCAAGAAGATTTAGGGTTTACGGTGAAAAGTCCGCGCTGGGCAATTGCCTATAAATTCCCAGCAGAAGAAGTTGTCACGAAGCTATTGGATATTGAGCTTAGTGTCGGAAGAACTGGTGTTATAACGCCAACCGCTATTTTAAATCCTGTGAAAGTTGCCGGTACAACCGTACAGCGAGCTTCCTTACATAACGAAGATCTTATTCGTGCCAAGGATATCCGTATAGGTGATACCGTAGTGATTAAAAAAGCAGGCGATATTATTCCGGAAGTCGTCCGCGTCATCCCGGAAAAGCGTGAAGAGGATGTGCTAGAATTCCATATGCCAACGGAATGTCCTGCATGTGGTAGTGAACTCGTTCGGTTAGAAGAAGAGGTTGCACTTCGGTGTATTAATCCGAGCTGCCCAGCACAGCTACAAGAAGGGTTAGTCCATTTTGTATCACGAAATGCGATGAATATTGATGGACTTGGTGAAAAGGTTATCAACCAGTTATTCCAGGAAGGTTTAATTCATACCATTGCTGATATTTACCGATTGGAACGAGATGAATTGTTGAAACTGGAACGAATGGGTGAAAAGTCAGTAGATAATTTATTGAAAGCAATCGATGCTTCAAGAGAAAATTCATTGGAGCGCTTATTATTTGGTTTAGGCATCCGTTTTATTGGTGCCAAAGCAGCCAAAACATTAGCTACCGAATTTGAAACTATCGATAAGCTACAGCAAGCAACCTATGATGAGCTAGTCGCCGTTGATGAAATTGGTGAAAAGATGGCTGATTCCATTGTCCAGTATTTTTCCGAACAAGAGGTAACGGACTTGATTCAAGAACTAAAAGAGCTTCAGGTTAATATGGAATATAAAGGACCGAAGCGGAGCGAAATAGTAGCAGATGGGTCCAGTATATTTGCCGGTAAAACAATTGTACTAACCGGTAAAATGGAGCAGATGTCCCGTCCAGAAGCAAAAGAACGGATTGAGGCGTTAGGTGGTACGGTGACAGGTAGTGTCAGTAAAAAAACAGATATCGTTATTGCTGGTGAGGATGCTGGTTCGAAATATGATAAAGCAATCAAGCTAGGTATTACGATATGGGATGAAGAACAGTTTATGCGTATGCTAGAACAGGAAGGAGGGGTTGCATGAAAAAACTAACGATTGGATTAATCAGTATACTCCTCTTGTTAACGAGTTGTGCCCCTAAGATTGGGGAGGAAGAAGATGAATTAATGCCGAATGAGGAGGAGCCAACTGGCCAACCTTCTATCGTTCCAACCTATAAACTATCCGATGAGGATTACCGCGTTATTCTACCTTATCGAACGAGTGAAGCGAGAGGCGTTATTACGAACCAATTAGCGAACCGTCTAGATATTGATGAGATGGAAGAAGGATTAATGAGGCATTCTAAGGAATATTTTGATCCGAACAAGGTTTATTTTGAAGAGGGTCAGTATTTAACAGATGAAACGGTATATACCTGGATTGATGAATTAAATCCGGTAGTTGAAAAAGGCTCGGAGGTAGAGGAATATCGGGAAAACCCGCGTTATTTATCGCATATCTTGGAGCAGAATTTCCTAAAGCGAAATGATGATAATACGGTCGATCTAGTCGGTCTATCGATTGGACTTGCATTAAAATCACAGTATCGCTTCCAGACAGAAGTTGGTGGACCATATTTTTATGAAGACATAAAGCAAGCCGATATGCTTAAAAAAGGTCAAGAAATTGCTCAAAAGGTATTAGAAAGAATAAGAGGAATGGAAGGCCTTGCGGATGTTCCAGTAATGTTTGCAATCTATCGTGAAGAAGAGGTTGGTTCTGCAGTTCCAGGGAATTTTGTTGCGAAAACGTATGTCCAAGATGGTGATTTATCGATTGATGAATGGGAAGCTGTGAAAGAAGATTATATCTTATTCCCATCTAGTGAAGCAGAGAAAAAGTACTTTGACGATGCCCAAATCGTAAAAACCTTTGGAATCGATATTGCAGAATTTTTCCCGAACTATGTAGGTTACATTGGGGAAGGCTTTTATGTGAATGAGGAATTACAGAAGCTTACCATCGAAGTGCCAATTGAGTTTAAAGGTAAAGGGGAGGTCATAGGATTTTCACAATACACCTATGGCTTAGTAAAGGATAAGTTCCCGAACAAATATGATATTGAAATCAAAATTAGCTCAAGCGATAAACTAGAGGGGCTTATCTATCGTGAATCGGGAGAAGAGAATCCAACGGTTCATATATTTGATTAAAAGCGACCGAATGTTTGAAGAGTCAACCATATTACGTTAGAATAAGGGGTGGATATATTCCACTCCGTTTTTCTTGCTAATAGGAAAGGTCAACAATCTTCCTGATGGCATAAGCATAATCTATTAGTTCCTGATAGACGATATATTTTTTAGGATGGTTGAAAACGGAATCAAGCGGAATAAATTGTATTACTTTAGGGAGGTTTTTTTTATGGTAGTACCATACAAACATGAGCCTTTTACTGATTTTACAGTAGAAGAAAACAAACAATTAATGCTAGATGCCTTAAAAAAGGTAGAAGCAGATCTTGGTAAAGACTATCCATTAATTATTAATGGAGAAAGAATTATGACTGAAGATAAGATCGTATCTGTTAATCCTTCTAATAAGAAGGAAGTAATTGGATATGTATCTAAAGCAAATAAAGACTTAGCTGAAAAAGCGATGAAAGTAGCGGATGAACGCTTCCAAAATTACTGGAGAACTTCTGATCCGAAGTTCCGTGCTGATATCTTGTTCCGTGCAGCAGCGATTATTCGCCGCCGCAAGCATGAGTTTAATGCACATCTTGCGAAAGAAGCTGGGAAGCCTTGGAAGGAAGCGGATGGAGAAACGGCTGAAGCAATTGACTTTCTTGAGTTTTATGGCCGCCAAATGCTTAAGCTGAAAGATGGTATGCCAATCAACAGTCGTCCAATTGAACATAACCGTTTTGATTACATCCCATTAGGAGTAGGACTTGTTATTTCACCTTGGAACTTCTCATTTGCGATTATGGCAGGAACAGCAGTGGCAGCAATGGTTACTGGAAACACAGTACTATTAAAACCTGCTAGTGTGACACCAGTTATTGCATATAAATTTATGGAAGTATTAGAGGAAGCTGGCCTACCTGCTGGTATCATCAACTATATCCCGGGTCCTGGTAGTGAAGTAGGAGATTACTTAGTAAATCACCCACGTACTCGCTTTATTAGCTTTACTGGTTCTCGTGAAGTCGGACTTAATATCTTTGAAAACGCAGCGAAAATCCAACCAGGTCAAATTTGGTTGAAACGTACTATCCTTGAAATGGGAGGGAAAGATACCATTGTCGTGGATAAAGAAGCGGATCTTGAATTAGCAGCTGAATCGATTGTACATTCTGCATTTGGATTCTCTGGACAAAAATGTTCTGCATGTTCTCGTGCTGTAATTCATGAAGCTGTCTATGATCAAGTGAAGAATCGTGTAGTAGAATTAACGAAAGAATTAACGGTCGGTGATCCAACGGAAAATAAATATATGGGTCCTGTAATCGATCAAGGTTCATACGATAAAATTATGAAATATATTGAAATTGGGAAAGAAGAAGGTAATGTTCTAGTAGGAGGAACTGGAGACGACTCGAAAGGTTGGTTCGTTAACCCTACTGTAATTGCTGATGTTGCTCCGAAAGCTCGCGTTATGCAAGAGGAGATCTTCGGACCAGTTGTTGCATTATCGAAAGCAAAAGACTTTGATGAGGCAATTGAGATTGCCAATAATACAGAGTACGGTTTAACTGGTGCGGTTATCACGAACAACCGTGAGCACCTGGAGCAAGCACGTAGAGATTTCCACGTTGGAAACCTATACTTCAATCGTGGCTGTACGGCAGCAATCGTTGGCTACCAACCATTTGGTGGATTCAACATGTCTGGTACCGATTCAAAAGCCGGTGGTCCAGATTATTTAGTTCAACACATGCAAGGAAAAACAACGTCAGAAATGCTTTAATCATGAAGTCAAGACCTCTTTCCGAAAAAATGCGGAAAGAGGTTTTTTTATTGCAAAAGGAAAGTTAGGAAAAAAACCGGTCGATTCCATTAAAATTTCTACAATATTCGACTAAAATCATCATACTTTTGGTTCATTTTTAATAAAAACTTTCCTACTTTCCTCATTTTAGGAAAGTAGGAAAGTTTTTAGGGGGTTTATTAGTACTTTTTACCCCCAACTTTCCCAATATGCAAACATTCAGAATGTGTTATTATAGATTTAACAAATAGAAATAGAAGCAAAGTATGGGAGGGAAGTAATATGGAAATTGGCTCCTTTATCAAATTGCAGCGTGTCAAGAAAGGTATGACACAGGAAGAGCTTGCGGATGGTATTGTTTCTATGTCCTATTTGTCAAAGATTGAAAATCAGCGTGCAGATGCAAGTCCTGATGTAATTAGTATGCTTTGTACACGACTAGGTATTGAACTAGATAGTGACAAGGACATCACCATTAAGGAAAAATGTGAACAGTGGTTCAATATGCTATTTGAAGTCAATGACAAAGAAGTGATCACTGAGCGATACAATGAACTAAATGAATTAATGGCATTAGTACGCTCTGATAGTTTGATGATGTTTGAGATACATAAGATTAGGTATTATCTAATCCTAGGTGAACTAGAAAATGCATTAGAACAAATTAATAGTTTAAATGAAGTTTCTGGTACGTTTGATAGTATTCATTTATTTTACTGGTATAAGTTCAAAGGAAATTACGCTACTAGAAACACTGAATATAATCAGGCAATGAGAATGTATAAACTTGCCGAAGATAAATTGAACCAAATTCATCTCCCTGAGGCAGAGGTTGCCGATTTGCAATATACGATAGCGGTAACTCATAGTAAACTATTAAACACGCTAGAAGTGATTGAGTATTCCAATAAAGCGATTGATATCTTCCAAAAGGAATATAACTTCATTCGTTGTGCACAATGCCACATCCTTTTAGGGATTGCATATAGAAGAATTAAAATGTATGAAAAAGCCATTAAACATTATAATTTGGCAAGGCATTTGGGAGAGTTAAACAAGAATAATAATATTATTCAGCTAACGAATCAAAATTTAGGTTACTTGTATTCAGCAATTGGTGATTCAAAAGAAGCAATTAAACACTATCTTGGTGCTATTGAAGGAAATGCAATTGGCTTAAATGAAAGATTGACTGCAACTACGAATTTAATTAAGGAGTATTACAAAACCCATAATTATGAAAAGGCATTAGAAGTAATTGATAAGGCAAAGAAGTTATTAGAGTTAGCGAAGAATAATGTATTTTATGATTTATATTACTATATAATTCATACTTATATATATGCTATTAACGATCAATATGATCTATTTACTAAGTTAGTAATAGAGGATCTTATTCCTTACCTAAAGAAGCATAAGGATCATGGGAATTTAATCCTATTTTCCAATATGCTAGCAAAGCATTTTGAAAATGTAGGTAAGTATAAGGACTCTGTTAAATACTATAAAATTGCTAACCTCACATATGAGGAAATAGTTAACCTGTAAAGGAGGGTTGTATATGAAAAAACTTATTGCATCTGTTGCTCTTGGAACTTTGCTTGTAGGTGGATTCTTATTCGTACAAGATTTCCAACCAAGCGATATTGCTCATGGTGAAACAGAGCCTAGTGTATTCAAAATTTCAAGAACTTCCTTAGTTAATGTATTCTAATCAATTTACTTAAGCTTGTCAGTAATTCTTATTTTTTACCCTATTACTATATGATAGATTTTGCCTGAAGTAGTGTGGAAACTCTTCAGGTCTTTTTTTTGTTCAGTAATAGTTTATGAAAATCATGTATTATAACAATCTAAGATTAATTATGCAAATATTTTGAGTTATGGAATAGATTGCAAAAATCCTATGTTATGCTAGTAGTTGAGGGGGTGGATTTGAAATTTTATAAATATTCACATGGAAACATATACTTCTTTAAATGCACTTTCTCATCACTATACTGGGCAGGTATAAAATTGTTAAAAGGAAAGGGGACATGGAGATGGAAGAATATGCATTATCTGCTGCTACGTGGTTTTGGATGTTTGTTCCGATGCCATTATTAATTATCTTGTCAATTGTTTCATTGTTTACGAATAAGGGGGACAAATAAATGGACAGTACGATTTTAATTACATTTGTTATTTATTTAATCGGAATGTTAGCCATCGGAATTGTCATGTATTATAAGACGAATAACTTATCGGATTATGTATTGGGTGGACGAACACTTAGTCCAAGTCTTGCGGCATTAAGTGCTGGTGCCTCTGATATGAGTGGCTGGTTATTATTAGGTCTTCCTGGTGCTATTTATGTATCCGGTTTTGGCGGTGCATATGGCGGTTGGATGGCAATTGGTCTTGCGGTTGGGGCATATTTAAACTGGCAGTTCGTTGCAAAGCGTTTACGGGTTTATACCGAGGTTTCCAACAATTCGATTACGATTCCAGATTTCCTAGAGAATCGCTTTAAAGATAACTCACATATACTTCGCGTGATTTCTGCATTGGTTATTCTATTGTTTTTTACCTTTTACACTTCATCTGGGATGGTTGCGGGTGCAACACTTTTTGAAGCCTCATTTGGATTATCCTATGACACGGCACTATGGATCGGTGCGATTGTAGTTGTTTCTTATACCTTTTTAGGTGGATTTTTAGCAGTTGTATGGACCGATTTCTTCCAAGGTCTGTTAATGCTATTTGCGCTAATTGTAGTACCAATTGTAGCTTTAAATGAGATTGGTGGCTGGGATTCAGCTGTACAAGCGATTGGTAATGTTAATCCGGAGCTATTAGATATGATGGCGGGATTAGGGACATTTGCAGGGACAATTGCAATTATATCTGGTGCTGCCTGGGGACTAGGCTATTTTGGGCAGCCGCATATCCTTGTTCGATTCATGGCACTACGTTCACCAAAGGATGTACCGAAAGCAAAATTTATTGGTACAACGTGGATGATATTAGGTCTATATGGGGCGGTATTTACTGGGTTTATCGGGATTGCCTATATCGGTACACAGGACGTTTCAGGATTAGCTGACTTCGGGATAAAAGTCGTGCAGGAAAATGGTCTACAGCTGTTAGACAACGAGGAGACAATCTTCATTGCATTCTCTCAACTATTATTCCATCCAGTCATTGCGGGGATCTTATTAGCGGCTATACTTTCCGCAATCATGAGTACGATTGACTCCCAGCTACTAGTATCTTCCTCAGCGGTCGCAGAGGATTTTTACAAGGCGATCTTCCGTAAAAAAGCTTCTGACAAAGAATTGGTTTGGGTTGGAAGAATTGCGACTGGTGTTATTGCATTGATTGCAACACTGCTTGCCATGAACCCGGAAAACTCCGTATTGGAACTGGTTGACTTTGCCTGGGCTGGATTCGGTGCGGCATTCGGTCCAACCGTTATCCTCGCCTTATTCTGGAAGGGGATGACCCGTAATGGTGCCTTAGCTGGTATTGTAGCAGGTGCTGTAACAGTTATCATATGGGGAGGCTACCTAGAAGGTGGAATCTTTGATTTATATGAAATTGTACCAGGTTTTGTACTTAACCTAATTATCACGATTCTGGTGAGTAAATTAGGTAGACCAACAACCGAAATGGAAACTGAATTTAATGAAACTGTTTCCCAATTAAAATAGTAAGTGTCATGAAGGGTCACTTCTTGAATGAGGAGTGACCCTTCTTCATGCTTGCACTTGCTCGAACAGTTGCCTAGTACTAGTAAATTCTGCTATTATCAATAGTATTGTAGCAGTTTTTTTATTGTCTAAAAGATAATGATAAACTATTCCTATAGATTGATGGAGGTGTAAGAATGGCAGAGATTACGAAAGAACAAGTAAAACACGTTGCAAATTTAGCACGCCTTGACGTATCGGAACAAGAAGTAGAGATGTTTACCGAGCAGTTAAGTTCGATTATTTCGTTTGCCGAGCAATTAAATGAAATTGATACGGAAGGTATTGAACCAACTACACACGTCCTAGACTTGAAAAACGTAATGCGTAAGGACGAGCCTAGACAGTGGATTAAAAGAGAAGAAGCATTGAAAAATGCACCAGATCAACAAGATGGTCAATTCCGTGTACCATCAATACTGGAATAAGGAGGGAAATCCGTGTCATTATTTGATAACAGCATCAAGGAAATAGAAGCTAAATTACATAATAAAGAAATTACCGTTCGTGACCTTGTAGAAACTTCGTATAACCGAATTAAAGAAGTCGATGGCCATGTGAACGCATTTTTAACATTAGATGAAGAAGCAGCACTAGCTAAGGCAGCTGAATTGGATAACGAGTCTGATACAAGTGCAAAATTATTCGGGATTCCTGCCGGGATTAAAGATAATATCGTCACAAAAGGACTACGGACTACTTGTGCAAGTCAATTTTTACGCAACTTTAATGATCCATTATATGACGCAACTGTCGTAGAAAAATTAAAAGCGGAAAAAGCCGTAACGATTGGAAAGCTAAATATGGACGAGTTTGCAATGGGTTCTTCTAACGAGAATTCAAGCTTTACACCAACACGTAATCCGTGGAACATAGATTATGTTCCTGGTGGCTCTAGTGGTGGTTCGGCAGCAGCTGTAGCAGCTGGTGAAGTACTATTTTCATTAGGATCTGACACTGGTGGTTCGATTCGTCAACCGGCAGCATTCTGTGGCGTCGTTGGCTTAAAGCCTACCTATGGTCTTGTTTCACGATTCGGATTAGTTGCATTTGCATCTTCACTAGATCAAATCGGTCCATTAACACGTACTGTAGAAGATAATGCGCGTGTCTTAGAAGTAATCGCCGGACATGACAAAATGGATTCTACTAGCGCAGCTGTTGACGTACCTGCTTATACAGAAGCACTTACTGGCGATGTAAAAGGGCTAAAAATCGCTGTTCCGAAAGAGTATTTGGCCGAAGGGGTTAACCCGGAAGTAAAAGAAGCTGTCATGCAAGCATTAAACGTGTATGAGTCATTAGGTGCTACCTGGGAAGAGGTTTCCTTGCCACATTCTAAATATGCTGTGGCTACCTATTACTTACTATCATCTTCTGAAGCGTCTGCAAACCTTGCCCGCTTTGATGGAGTACGTTACGGTGTTCGTTCGGAAAATGCCGATAACATGGTCGACATGTTTAAAAAATCTCGTAGCGAAGGCTTTGGGGAAGAGGTTAAGCGTCGTATTATGCTTGGAACCTTTGCACTTAGCTCAGGCTATTATGATGCTTACTATAAGAAGGCGCAAAAGGTACGTACCTTAATTAAGAATGATTTTGATAAAATCTTTGAAGAATACGATGTTGTTATTGGGCCAACCACACCAACACCTGCATTTAAAGTTGGCGAGAAAATTAAGGATCCATTAACGATGTATGCCAATGATATTTTAACCATTCCAGTAAACCTTGCCGGTGTACCGGGAATCTCTATACCATGTGGATTCTCCAATGAGGGACTTCCAATTGGCTTACAAATTATTGGGAAGCACTTTGACGAGAGCACGGTATTCCGTGCGGCACATGCTTTTGAACAAGCAACAGATCATCATACGAAACGACCTCAAATCGGAGGTGCAAACGAATGAATTTCGAAACAATTATTGGTCTAGAAGTACATGTTGAACTGAAAACAAAATCTAAGATATTCAGCCCAAGCCCGAATGCGTTTGGTGCAGAGCCGAATAGTAATGTGAATCCAATTGATTTAGGCTATCCTGGTGTGCTTCCAGTCTTGAATGAGGAAGCTGTTAACTTTGCGATGAAGGCTGCAATGGCCCTGAATTGTGAAATTGCAACCGATACAAAGTTTGACCGTAAAAACTATTTCTACCCAGATAATCCAAAGGCATACCAAATCTCGCAATTTGACCAACCAATTGGGGAACACGGTTGGATTGAAATCGAAGTCGGTGGCAAGAAGAAAAAAATCGGGATTACACGTGTTCACTTAGAAGAGGATGCGGGTAAACTTACTCATGGTGATGATGGCTATTCCTATGTGGACTTTAACCGTCAAGGCACACCACTAATTGAAATCGTATCAGAACCCGATATGCGCTCTCCCGAGGAAGCATATGCATATCTAGAGAAGCTAAAAACGATTATCCAATATACTGGTGTATCCGATGTGAAAATGCAGGAAGGTTCTCTTCGTTGTGATGCGAACATTTCCTTACGTCCATATGGACAAGAGAAGTTCGGTACGAAAGCAGAGCTGAAAAACTTAAACTCCTTCACATTTGTCCAAAAGGGTCTTGAGTTTGAAGAGAAGCGACAAGAAAAAGTACTGCTATCTGGTGGAGAAATCCTACAAGAGACACGCCGTTATGATGAGAAGACAAAAGAAACGATTCTAATGCGTGTGAAGGAAGGGTCAGATGACTACCGTTACTTCCCAGAACCAGATCTTGTTCCACTCTATATTGATGAGGCATGGAAGGAACGAATTCGTAGTGAAATTCCAGAGCTTCCAGATGCACGTAAAGCACGGTATATTGAATCCATGGGATTGCCGGAATATGATGCAGCAGTCTTAACTGGATCGAAGGAAATGGCAGACTTCTTTGAAGAAACCATTCAAAACGGAGCAGATATGAAGCAAGCCTCCAACTGGTTAATGGGTGAAGTGTCTGGTTACATGAACAAGCACTATAAGGAGTTACATGACCTTGCACTGACACCTCAAGCATTAGGGAAAATGATTAAACTTATCGAAGACGGCACCATCTCTTCTAAAATTGCGAAGAAAGTATTCGCAGAACTAGTAGAAAATGGTGGCGATCCAGAACAAATTGTAAAAGATAAAGGCATGGTTCAAATTTCAGATGAAGGCCAATTACGTGAAATCATCACAGGCATTTTAAATGAAAATGAACAGTCAATCGTCGACTTTAAAAATGGGAAGGATCGTGCGCTTGGCTTCTTAGTTGGTCAGGTAATGAAAGCAACAAAAGGACAAGCAAATCCTCCGATGGTGAATAAGATTTTAGTCGAGGAAATGAATAAGCGCTAAAAAACGAGCTAGACTACAACCTTGGATGTAGTCTAGCTCTATTTTATTACCTCATTGACCTTGATCCGCCAAATCATATGATGTTCGCCGTCACCCCAATAATTCTCTAAAAAATAGTCAGGATCACCAAATTTCTTTTTCCAAACACGCTGGGCAATTGTAAAGCCAGAATCTAAACAAAATTCTTCAATGCCATGGCGATTTAAAACGGCATACATTTCATGTAAGAGCTGGCTACCTATTCCTTGTCGTTGATAGTCTGGGTGAACATACACGGTTCCTATTTCAACTATGTCAGCTAAAGCATGATCGGTACAGTTGAGGATAAGGTCATTGGCAGGTCCATAAGCAATGGAACCTACTATTTTATCTCAATTTGTAGCAATTAGAAAAAATCTCTCTTTCCCGTTACTTTCGAAATCACTATGTAAGGCATGATATTTCGATTCTAATTCTTCATCTCTATCAGCTGTAAGATGACCAATGCCATTTTTCTCAAAGGTATCAATTAGAACGAGGCTGAAAAATGCTTTTAACTCCAATACATCATTAGGTTGTGGTCGTCTAATCTGGACTGGTTTCACTCTGAAATCTCCTCTACATAAATATTAGGCTAATTCTACCATAAAATTCCGACCATTATAATAATTGGTTGAAGCATGTATGCTTTCAGTTTGTTAGGGCATCAATTTTTTGCGAAAAACTTTTCAAACCTATAAAATATGGCTATGATAGAAATACATGAAATTTTATCCAATCATTTAAATAGATACTATGAAACAGGCAATATGCATAGTTTAGCAGTGGAGAGGGGACATGTCTTATGAAAAGAGCCCGGATCATATATAATCCAACTTCTGGCCGAGAGGCATTTAAAAAAGAATTACCAACCGTCCTAGAAAAGTTTGAAAAAGCAGGATATGAAACATCAGCACATGCAACGACAGGCGAAGGTGATGCAATCGAGGCAGCAAGAACGGCGGTTGAACGAAAATATGATATCGTGATTGCAGCAGGTGGAGACGGAACAATAAATGAAGTCATTAATGGACTAGCAGAACAAGATTACCGTCCGAAGCTAGGTGTCATTCCAGTTGGGACGACAAATGATTTCGCGAGAGCATTAACTATCCCGCGTGATATTCAAAAAGCAGTGGATGTGATAGTAGCAGATCATTCGATGCTTTTAGATATCGGAAAAGTTAACGAGCAGTATTTTATCAATATTGCTGGCGGTGGAAAACTCACCGAATTAACCTATGATGTGCCAAGTAAACTGAAGACGATGATCGGTCAGTTGGCGTATTATGCAAA
This sequence comes from Ornithinibacillus contaminans, assembly GCF_001038425.2. Lineage (GTDB taxonomy): Bacteria > Bacillota > Bacilli > Bacillales > Amphibacillaceae > Ornithinibacillus > Ornithinibacillus contaminans. The sequence continues at coordinate 2,221 of NZ_LDPV02000044.1, read as the reverse complement.
AGGTATTGAAATGCTACCTTCTTTAAAACCGGCCCAAGTAAAAATCGAATACGATGGAAACGTTATTGAAGAAGATATTATGCTTTTTCTCATTTCGAATACGAATTCGGTTGGGGGATTTGAGAAGCTAGCTCCGGATGCGTGTTTAGATGATGGTTACTTTGACTTACTTATTTTACGTAAAACGAATCTAGCGGAGTTTATTCGTATCGTTAGTCTAGCCCTTAGGGGTGCGCACCTTGAGGATAAACATGTTATTTATGCAAAAGCTAGAGAGATTAAGGTCACACCGCTAGATAAAATGCAGTTAAATATCGATGGTGAATATGGTGGACTGCTTCCAGGTGATTTCCGTAATCTCCAGCAGCATATTGAATTCTTTGTACCAGAATCGTATCTAAATCGGGAGACTACTGACTGATAAGTAGTCTCTTTTCATTTCATATAATCATCGATTCAAGGTATGATAAGATAGGAAGAACATTAGAGCGTAAAGGAAGATACATAGATGGCAAAACAAGCTGCACCAGTAAAAAAAAATGATACCGTGACAATTCGATTTGAGGATTTAACCCACGAAGGAAACGGTGTTGGGAAAATAAATGGTTACCCACTATTTGTGCCATACGGATTACCAGGAGAAGAAGCGACGGTAAAGGTCATCAAGGTAAATAAAAACTTTGGCTTCGGCAAATTACTGGAAGTCAAAAACCCTAGCCCAGAACGAGTGGAGCCACCTTGTGATGTGTTTTATAAATGTGGTGGCTGCCAGGTTCAACATATGAGCTATAACCTTCAGCTTTCCATGAAGCAACAGCAAGTCAAAAATGTGTTACGTAAGATTGCGCATTTAGAACATGTACCTGTTCATCCAACCATTGGTATGGAAGACCCGTGGCGATACCGTAATAAAGTTGCCATTCCAGTTGGGGAGAAAGACGGGGACCTCATCACCGGGTTTTACCAAATGCGTAGTCATAACATTATTGAAGATATGGATACTTGTATCGTACAAGAAGATTTAAATGATCGTATGGTGGAGGCTGTGCGTCGAATTGCGGATAGAGTTGGTATTGTGGCCTATGACGAGAAAAGCCATACTGGCGTGCTGCGTCACATCATGGTTCGAACTGGACAAGAAACGAAGGAAACCATGATTGTTCTTATTACTCGGACGAAAGAATTACCGCATAAAAATGAATTTATCCGGGAGTTAACCGAGACCTATCCAAATGTAAAATCAATTATCCATAATATTAATTCAGCCCGGACAAATGTAATTTTAGGTGATAAGACAAATGTTTTGTGGGGCGAAGAATATATCTATGATTCCATTGGCGATATTCGCTTTGCGATTTCCGCAAAGTCTTTCTATCAGGTCAATCCAACCCAGACAAGAAGACTGTATGAAAAAGCATTGGAATATGCGACAATTGATGAAAATGATACCGTGATTGATGCGTATTGTGGAATCGGAACTATTTCTCTATTCCTCGCACAAAAAGCGAAGAAGGTATATGGTGTTGAGGTTGTACCTGAGGCAATAGAAGATGCACGTGTGAATGCGAAATTGAATGGTATAACAAATGTAGAGTTTGAGGTCGGTACAGCAGAAGAGGTTATGCCGAAGTGGAAGGAAGACGGTTTAAGACCAGATGTTATTGTGGTCGATCCACCACGTAAAGGCTGTGATGAAGGGCTGCTTCAGGCAATGCTTGACATGGGACCGAAGCGGATTGTGTATGTTTCCTGTAATCCATCCACATTAGCACGCGATTTACGTATTTTAGAGGATGGTGGATACGAAACGAAGGAAGCACAGCCAGTCGATATGTTCCCGCAGAGTATGCATATTGAGTGTGTGGTTTGGTTGGAGAAAAATTTGTCTAACTAAAAAATAAATCTGCTAGTCAAAATAAACATTTGCTAGTCCTACCCTGATTTCGTTAAAAAATACTTTTGCGAATTCGGGGTCTTTTCATGCCCAAACCCTTGTCCTGTCATTCTTTTATCGACTTTTTCTTCATTCCAATATCACAAATGTTTTTTATAACTCCGAAAAAAAGGTGGAAAAACAGGCGTAATAGAGGGAAGAAAGTGCGTATTTTTGAAGGAAAAAACATCAAAAATGGGGGTTCCGTAGCAATACTTTATTTTAACGGCAACGGTGGAATGCGGGTTTGAGGTGGGAGATTTAGCAGGAGTTTATTTTGGTTGTACA
>NZ_LDPV02000043.1 GCF_001038425.2 Ornithinibacillus contaminans | reverse complement strand
ATGTACAGCGAAATAGTTCGTATGCTACACTAGCGTCATATAAGACTGGTTCGTCTATGAAGAATTCTATTAAACCGACTGTGGCCAAACCAGAACCGAAGAAAAAGGGCTTGTTCTCCAAAGTTGGGGGCTTCCTAAAAGATGCAGCAGACTTCCTGTTCATGGATGACATCAGAACCCTTGCAGACCCGAATGCATCCGTGTTAGACAAAAGTATAGCATTCATTAGCTTAATACCAAATCCATTTGGAAAAGCCGTAAAAGGTGTAAAACTCGGAGTCGACGCGGCTACGAGTTTAGGTAGGAAGGCTGATGATGTTAAGGCTGTAGTGAAGGGTGTAGAGAAGGTCGGAGGTACTAAGGGTATAGATAATGCTAAGCTAAGCCCATCAAATTATCCAAATCCAGACCCACCTATGTCTATACCACCTGTAAGATATGAACCAAAAACAATAAAAGAAGTCATAAGAATGCGTCAAGGAAAAGGACCAACAACTAAAATGACGCATGGTGATAAAAATATAGAAGCACACCATAGACAACAAGTCCCTGTTAAAAATGGTGGGATATTAGATGAGTTAGAACAAAGCACTCATAGAGGTGGAGGAAATCATACACGTCATGATAAACCTTCCCAGTTAACTCCTTCTCAAAGAGCCAAGGAGATTAGAGAACACTATAAAGAAAGAGGAAAAGAATATATACTACCAGGAGAAGGGGTTTAAAAGGAGGAAAAGCAAGTGACAAGAGATGAGATTGCAAATTTATTAGATGGTATATTAGATAAAGAATTAGGAAATTTAGATATTCCTTCGGCAAGTGATTGGGAAAATATCGAAAAAAAATTTGGATGTCAATTTCCACCGGAATTTAAATTTTTTATAGAACTAATGTCTGAATATTCATTTCCAGGAGATATCTTAAATGTTTCCAATGGTAAAACAAATGGAAATGATACTATTGAATTTACCTATGACTATGAAATCAAACAGGGCAATTGGAAGGAAGAATTAATCCCGTTTTATAGTATAGGTAATGGGGACTACTTTTGCCTTGTTTCTAATGAGTGTCCAAACACAGGAGTTTACTATTATTCACATGAAGAAACTAATATAGATAAAGAAGCTAATAACTTTGAAGAATGGTTAAAACAGTTGCCGACTTTTTTTAATTAGACGAATTGTAAAATTAAGTGCAACACCTAAAAATTGTAACTAAAACAAAACAGCCCATAACAGCTTCGTGTAAAATGTAAGTAACCACACCAACACATACACGGAGGACTGTTATGAGCTACAAACATCTTACCACATTTGAAAGAGCACGTATAGAAACGCTTTATGATCAAGGAAAATCTATCCGTACTATCGCTGAAAAACTAGAACGTTCACCATCTACGATCTCAAGAGAATTAAAACGCAATTCACAAAGAGGTTTGTATCAATCTGAAAAGGCACAAGAGAACTATAACGAACGTAGATTAAATTGTGGGCGTATTGGTAAATGGTCTCTAGAGCTAGCCGAAGTCATTAATGAAAAGTTAGTGCTCACCTGGTCGCCAGAACAAATCGTAGGTCGCTTATTCCAAGGTTCCATCAGCTTTAAAACCATTTATCGCTGGATTTATCAAGGACTGTTAGTGGAACAAGACTTAAATGTTCTTCGCCACAAAGGAAAGCGTCAGAAACCCCAAGAAACAAGGGGGCGATTTAATGTTGGAACTTCCATTACGGAACGACCAAAAGCGGTTAGAAAGCGAGAAACTTTTGGACATTGGGAGCTTGATAGCGTTGTCTCAAGCCGTGGCAAAAGCAAAGGATGTTTCGCCACGTTTGTAGAACGAAAAACTAGATGGTACATAGCACTTAAAATGTCGAACCGATCTGCCACCTCTATGGAACAAGCCATACGAACTTTAAATGGACAATTGCCCTCTGGTGCATTTCAAACCGCCACAGTTGACAGAGGTAAAGAATTCGCATGTTATAGCGCGATAGAGCAAGATACAGACATTCAGGTGTATTTTGCGGATCCTTACTCTTCATGGCAACGTGGCAGCAACGAGAATGCGAATGGTCTATTAAGAGAGTTCTTCCCTAAGAAAACCGATTTGGCTAAAGTCTCAGACAAAGAACTCGAAAATGCACTATCACTAATCAACAATAGACCAAGAAAATGTTTGAATTGGAAAACTACACACGAAGCGTTTCAGGAAGAACTGTTGCGCTTAATTTGACAAACTGTCAT
>NZ_LDPV02000042.1 GCF_001038425.2 Ornithinibacillus contaminans | reverse complement strand
TACACTGGCACCCGTGTCAAGGACACTTATAAAAAAAGAGGTTATGCAGATAATAGATGATTCCTATATTGAATAGGGGTCATCTTTTTTAGATTCCACTGATAACGGTAATTGTTATAGTAAGTCATGTAATGATTGATTTTCAATTTTAATTCCTTTAATGTTTTGGCTGATTTATAATCTACTTCATCCTTTAGGTGACCAAAAAATGATTCTTGAGGAGCGTTGTCCCAACAGTTACCCCTTCGTGACATAGACTGGCCTAAGCCATACTTCTTTAAAAGTTTTTGGTATCGTGGGCTTGTGTAATGGCTTCCCTGATCCGAGTGAATGAAGGCATCTGAATCAAGAGGGACCTTCTTATTGTTCATCAATTTATGGACCGTCTGGATTGCGATATCCAAAGTGATTCGGTCAGACACATGGTAAGCCAGGAGTTCATTGGTAGAACCATCTTTTATGGTTGACAAATAAGCCATACAATTACCGTTATATGGCAAGTAGGTGATATCCGTCAATAATACTTTTCCTGGGACTCCTTGCTTAAATTCCCTGTTTAATTTGTTTGGTACAACCTGGTGCTCCTTTGTCGCCTTTGCGATTTGTTTATAAGGATTCGCTTTCCTGTGAGGGCAGACAATTCCGTATTTCTTCATGATTCTCTGTATCTTTTTACGACTAAGAATAAGATCATACTCATTCTCTAGGATCATTTTAATGGAACGTGAACCTTTCTTATAACCTCTGCGGTTAAAAGCTTCTAGGATGATTTCCTTCACTTCTAAATCTAGCTGCTCTCTAGCCTCCCGAACGACAGATGCCTTCAAGCAACTATAATATCCAGAACGTGAAACACCTAAAAGATCACAAAAGTATCTAGTCATCCTTTTAAAACCATTTTGTTCAATTGTCTCTTGAATCAATTGATATGCTTTACTTGGGCTTAGATTTTCTCTTGTGTTTAGCAGCCTCCTTTCTATCACTTCTAGCTTTTTTAACAGCTCCACCTGTCCTTCCAAAAGCTTGATTCGTGCATTTTGCCTCTCGATCACTTCAGAAGGTGTAAGCTCCCGTTTCAGGGTTCTGCCAGATTCTGTTTTCCTTGTATCAGTAAGCCCTATTAACCCTTTCGTTTCATAAGCTTTCTTCCACCGGCATGCGGATTGTTCAATGCGTTTTATCCCAATTACTTCTTCATCAAATCCACTCTCCATAAAGATTTGTCGTGGGAGTTTACCAGTTAGATACTCATCCATAAACCTATTCTTGAAAGCATCCGTGTAAGTGATGGATTTCTCACTAACGCGTTGTACATTTGGATTCTTTTGAAGTGCTTTTATCTCTTTATCTGAAAATATTATTTTACTCATGATATCTCCTAGTCCCCGTATTGTGAAATTTAATTATATATAAAAATACCTGTAGATAAAACACTCTTTTTCAAGTGTCCTAACTACAGGTACCATTTTAAAATAATAGCAATATTTTTCCTCTTTTTCATAAAAACACCTCCTCCACAATGATTATATATATTAATCTTACAAAAAACAACAATATTTGTTATAATTATGTCATAAATTAGATTATTTGTACTATAATTAGTAAAATCTATTACTTTGAAATTTACTAGGATGGAGGAATATTTTGAAGAAAAAATTGTCTTTAAAAAAAGTTATACTTTTTTTCTTGATAAGTGCGATTATATTTTTATGTTTATATATTTTATGGGGTATATACAAAGCTCAAAATATTAGTGTTGTTCCTATTGAAGACATAAACAGCATCAGTATATCTGCAGACGAAGTTTTATCAACAGAAACTGAAATTACCGGAGAAGTTAAAGTAGATCGTTTTGAAGCAGTATCTCACATAAATGTAGAAAAAGTTGATGAAGTATTATATATCATCATACATAGGGAACCCTCTTTTTCTAGTAAAGGGACATTTTCAATTAATTTAAATGATGTAAATGATGTAGATTCTATTAATATTATCTCCATCATTTCAGGTAATATATACACAGGAGAAGGAGTAGAGAGAGGTTATTCCCTTGGAGATTTAAAAAAAATACCTGATCAGAAAGTCATATGGGAACATCCTGCTGCTGACTAATTGTTTTTTTGAAAGCCCCCTCTCTTCGAAAGTTAAGTTAATTATTGGAATGTGGCCACACAATTCCAATAAAGGTATGAAAGTTTCAAATTTCTATAGACTGAAGGGTTATGTCAAGGAGACGAATGACAAGGGAACGCTAACGCTCTAAAAGACAAAAGAATATCCCTTTGTGCTGAACCCTAAAAGTTAGACAAAAATATTTATGCAGCTTGTTGACTGGTATGAAGACGGTATTCCACCGTCTTCATACCAGTCAATTTTGCTTTTATCCGTTCATAGTTATAGTAAAAAATATAATCAGTTACTGCTTGTTTAAGTTCCTCAAATAATTTATAAAGTCTAACGTAATACATTTCCTGTTTCAGTATCCAGACAGTTTCCTTTTCGGGACATACTTTGAATTTTACTGTAATCTTTTAGTTTCCTTACATTTCTTTTCATTTGATAAACCCAGACCTGATCAAAGTGTATTTTCGTTCGATATGGACAATCTTTTGTTATTTCAATTGCTTCATCTAAAGCATCCATAATTACCTAAGCGTTTGGTCGTTCTGAAAGGATAGAATTTCACCATTAAAGCATATCAAGAAATGGATCTAAATAGGCCTTCTCAATGATTAGCTTCCCTTCAGAATCGGTTTTATAGTATTTGAATTCAGATGTATCGGTCGTTAATTTTGATGTTGGAATAGTTGTATGGAATCTATGGTGTATAAGGTTTTTCGAAATCTTGCCTGCAGTTCCTTCATAAGTGCTGTATTTACGAGATTTAGGTGTGAATGATGTACAAGTAATATCAAGTTTATTGGTAGTCATTCCTTGAGAGTTTATCTACGAATCTTTTTGTTCTATCTTTTATAGTAAACTTAACTTCCTTGGCTGTTTCTTCCCTCTTATGATAAATGTATTCTCTATGAAACCTATAAATTCTTCCAAATCAAAATCTATATTATTAATCTCATAAAACAATAATATAGATTTCTTTCTTAGTGACCTTAACTTGGTTCCAAAAGGGAAAAAATTTCTAGTTTCAACTTACAAAATAAAACAAAAAAACCTTGCATCAGCAAGGTCTAACGTAACGCCCACGGCAGGAATCGAACCTGCGACACACGGTTTAGGAAACCGATGCTCTATCCCCTGAGCTACGAGGGCAATGAAATTAATGACAAGCCTAATTATACAAAAACTTTGGGATTAATCAAAGCAAATAACTGTACCGCTTAAATTTCCATAAATTAAAAGTCAGCTTTCTCGAAACCTTCTAGAAGAGTTCGTAGTAGTGTGATAAAATGAAAAGATGACTGTCAACATTTATTTTGATTGGGGGAACTAGAATGGCAGAGGTCCCATTTATTGCAATTGAAGGACCAATTGGTATTGGGAAAACATCATTAGCCAAACGGCTATCCGATCAGTTTGAATTTCATTTATTAAAAGAGATCGTTGAAGAAAATCCGTTTTTAGGTAAATTTTACGATGACATAGATGAGTGGAGCTTTCAAACCGAAATGTTCTTTCTTTGCAATCGGTTTAAGCAATTAGAAGACATTGAAACAAAATATTTAAACGTAAATAAAGCTGTTGTCGCAGACTATCACATTTCGAAAAATATGATTTTTGCTAAGCGTACATTACAGGCGGATAAGTTTGAAAAGTATGAGCAAATCTATCATATTTTAACAAAAGACATGCCTGTTCCAAATATGCTGATTTACCTGCATGCGAGCTTAGATACGATTTTAAATCGAATTCAGATGCGTGGTAGAGAAATCGAACAGAATATTAAGGCTTCCTATTTAGCACAGCTTGCTGAAGACTACGAGGCTTACATGAATGAATTTGAAATCATGCATCCAGAAATCCCCGTAATCCGAATTAATGGCGATGAAATGGATTTCGTGAAGAACGAAGCTGATTTAGAAGCTATTATGAAGCAAGTGAACTTGCAGCTAAGTAATGTTGTTACTGTGTCAAAATAATATGAAACCCACCATAAAAGGAGAACATGTAATGAATTTACGAGAGAAATACAACATTCCAAATGATAGTATCATTACCATCGCTGGAACTGTTGGGGTTGGAAAGTCAACCATAACAAAGGCATTAGCCAACGCACTAAATTTTAAAACGTCATTTGAAAAAGTGGATACCAATCCATATTTAGAAAAATTCTATGCAGATTTTGAACGCTGGAGCTTCCATCTTCAGATTTATTTCCTTGCTGAACGTTTCAAGGAACAAAAGAAAATCTTTGAATATGGTGGTGGATTTATTCAGGATCGTTCCATCTATGAAGATACTGGCATTTTCGCAAAAATGCATTATGAGAATGGCACCATGTCAAAAACCGACTATGAAACCTATACAGCTTTATTCGATTCCATGGTGATGACACCATATTTCCCACACCCTGATTTACTAATCTATTTAGAGGGATCATTTGAAGAAGTAATTGGCCGCATTCAAGAGCGTGGTCGTGAAATGGAAAAAAGCACGCCAAACACGTATTGGGAAGAAATGTATTCCCGTTATGAAAACTGGATTGATGGCTTTAATGCATGCCCTATCTTACGCATTAATATTTCCGATTATGACTTAATGGATGATAAAACATCGATTGAACCAATCCTAGAAAAAATTGGTCACTTTATTCAACAATCAAGACGCTGGGAATCACGAGCACTTATAAAATAATTGTTACAAAGATGGTACATGTTAACGTGTATCATCTTTTTTTTGCGACTTTATCGTCTATACCATAAACGGTGCTGCTGTATAATAAAGGTATCAGCTATGAAAGGAAGATTACTGTTGGATTTTGAGAAAACCATACAACAACAAATGAAGCAAATTCGAAATGAAATGACGCGCTTTATGATGAACTATAAATTCGGGCTTCATGAAATGAATACGAAAATAGAGATATTAAAAGAAGAGTTCCAGCATATCCATGACTACAATCCTATTGAACATATTAAATCACGGTTAAAATCACCGGAAAGCATTCTAAAGAAAATCGCACAAAAAGAATTGGATTTCAACTTTGATACGATTCGCGAAAACATCCATGATATTGCCGGTATCCGAATTGTTTGCTCGTTTGTTACCGATATTTATAAAATTAGTGACATGATTCAAAAACAGGAGGATATTACGGTAATTGATTGTAAGGATTATATTAAAAATCCAAAACCAAATGGCTACCAAAGTCTTCACCTAATTTTAAGTGTTCCTGTTTTTCTTTCGGACCGGGTGGAAAAGGTTCATGTGGAAATTCAAATTAGAACCGTTGCGATGGATTTTTGGGCAAGCCTGGAGCATAAAATTTATTATAAGTATGATAAAGCCATTCCGGCGCATCTTTCTAAGGAATTAAAGGATGCTGCAGATGTTGCAACTGAGTTAGATCACCGTATGGAAAATCTCCACAATGAAATAAAGGAATTAAAAGAGAACGAATCGGAGCAGGAATTATCTTTGCTCGAGTTGAATAATGATAAGTTCCATCTTCCAGCCGCGCTGTTGGAGTCGTTTTTCAAAAAGAGATAAAACCAAAAAAAACCGCTACAATCGTAACGGTTTTTTATATCTCCAATATTTATGCGCTTGTTTAATGGAGGAGGTAGAGGGATTCGAACCCCCGCGCGGTTTGACCCGCCTGTCGGTTTTCAAGACCGATCCCTTCAGCCAGACTTGGGTATACCTCCGTAGCAACATTAATTAATATACAGGATTTCGTTTTTTATGTCAATTAGATTTTGCGCATTTTTTCACATTGAAAAAATAAAAAACTTTTCCAACTTTAATGACTATTTATGTCTAGTTATGTAGATGCAAAACTAACTCGAAAGATAGTTTGGCGTAAATACCCGCTTCGGGAATATACTTCGCTTTCCGCGGGGGGCTGTTGAGCCTCCTCGTGCTGCGCACTGCAGGGTCTCAACTAGGCCCTTCCTCCCGCAGGAGTCTTCGTATATTCCCTACGCTAAAGTAGTTCCTTGTACGTTTTTTGCTTATCATTAAATTACTTCCTAGTTTTTTCCCTCAACTCTACTTAATCAATAACCAGCATATCATTATCATCAAACTTCCACATTTCCCCGTAAGCAACTTCCCAGGTGTAGCCGTCTGGATCGGAGAAGTAGCCGCTGTAGCCGCCCCAGAAGACGATTTGTGGTTCTTTTAGCATAACAGCACCAGCTTGGATTGCTTGTTCCATTACTTGGTCTACCTCTTCCTTTGATTTCGCATTGTAAGCAAGGGTAATGCCAGAGAATCCATCTCGCTGTGGTGGGTTGTCCGGATTAATATCGTTTGCCAATTCATCAATTGGAAATAATGCCAACCTTGTTCCGCCATTCTTAAAAAACACAACTTCAGGATTATCCTCCGCAACACTTGTTGCAAACCCAAGCCCGTCTCGATAAAACTTAAGTGACGTTTCCATATTAGATACCCCTAATGTTAATAGATTGATACGATTCATTCCTTCTACTCCTTTCTCTACTAATTTTCCATTTTATATAATATTTTGTAAAATTACAACTTTAACACAGACCCGCACTCTTTATTTATTGGAATAGTTTGATAAATGCTGGAACCATTTATTACTCTCTTCCGTAATAGAACTATACAGAATGAATCGAGAGAGGGGCTACCATTATGAAAACGCGATTTGTTTTTCTACTATTGTTCCTGGTACTTCTGACCTCTGCTTGTACCAATGGAGACGAGTTATCGGGACGAACTTTTAATGTCTCTTATCTAGAACTGGGTCCAGATGCACTTGATGCAGATTTTAATAGTCCTGAGGGATATTCCCCCTTTATGAAGTTAGAATTTTTAGATGAAAATATCGTGAAAAATAAGCTGGGTTACGAAGAGGGAACGTATGAATGGAACAAGGATACGCTTGTACTCTTATTTGAAAATGAAAATGAAAAGTTAGAAATAGAGCTAACCCTTAAAGAAAGTGATAAAGAATTTAGTGCTTATTCTGCGACTATTAGTGATGCTGATTTTGAAATGACGGATACGGATAAAATAAGTTACTTCCAAAATTTATTCTATCAATTAAATAATGATAGGCAAATGGAGTTCTTAAAATAATTGTGAGTAAAGTCACCATTACACGTTTGACTATCAGAAAAAAAATTAAGAGCCTAGGACATAAGTAAAATGAAAAGATAAAATTACGAACCATGCCTAATTCAGCGTAGGGAAAACACGGAGAAACGTACGGGAAGGAGTATATTCCCGCAGCAGGCATTACGCTCAAATTCGGATTTTATCTTATCACAAGTACTTATGTCCCAGGCTCCTTTTGTCTTCACAAAGCCATTTATGAAAAATTTATATAATAATAGTTATATTTTATACTGTAAAAAGAACTACAAAAAGAGGGTGTATGATGTGAAAGAAGATTTTGGTGATTCCATTATCAATAAGGTGTATGAGCATCGCGTGTTACGAAGAATATCACAGCAGGAGTTAGCGGATGCGGTTGGTGTTTCTAAGCAGACCATTTTTGTCATGGAAAAGAATAATTACTCCCCTTCGCTAATTCTAGCGTTTCGAATTGCTAATTTTTTTGAAGTGGATATCAATGAAATATTTACTTATAAAAGAAAGGATGAGCTAAATGATTGATGTACTAAATGAATGGATGTTGGAAAGCACTACTAACTTCAATATTATCGCAGGGATTACCATGCTGGTTTATGCAGGTTCCATCCTTTCTCTATTTATTATCAGTAAAAAATTCGGTAAGCCTGATGAGCGCACAAATGGGATTTATTTAAAAATAATCGTGTGTATGTTTGTAACGCAATTAATCATGAATAGTATCTTTATTTCGTGGGTTGACCGGGATATTGATTATTTCCGTCAATTCTTCATACTATTTCAAGGTATCGTATTCCTAGTTGGAGCCGTTTATTCTTTTATCCTCTATCGCAAGGATTTTAAATAAACTACTAAATACTAAAACGAGGCTAGACAACTAGCCTCGTTACATTTATCTGCATTATTTAATAACGTCTTTCCCGCCCATATACGGTACTAATACGGCTGGAACCTTCACAGAACCATCTGCTTGCTGATAGTTTTCCAGGATAGCTGCTACGGTACGACCGATTGCTAGTCCAGATCCATTTAATGTATGCACATATTCTGGCTTACCATTTGCTTCTCTTCTAAAGCGAATTCCAGCACGTCTTGCTTGGAATGCTTCAAAGTTAGAACAAGAAGAAATTTCACGGTACATATTTTGACTTGGAATCCATACTTCGATATCGTATTTCTTCGCTGCGGTAAAGCCTAAATCACCTGTACACATGCTCATCACACGGTATGGTAATTGAAGCAATTGTAAAACCTTCTCCGCATGACCAGTAAGCTCTTCTAATGCCGCATATGAATCCTCAGGCTTCACAAACTGAACAAGCTCAACTTTATTAAATTGGTGCTGACGAATTAACCCGCGTGTATCACGACCAGCTGATCCCGCTTCAGAACGGAAGCTGCCACTAAATGCCGCATATTTCGTAGGTAAATCCTCAGCACTGAAAATCTCTTCCCGATGGTAGTTGGTCACAGGTACTTCGGCTGTTGGTACCATGAAATAATCCCAACCCTCTAGCTTAAAAGCATCCTCTTCAAACTTTGGTAGCTGACCAGTTCCAGTCATACTAGCCCGGTTCACCATGTACGGAGGCAGCATTTCCACATAACCATGTTCATCAGCATGTAAATCTAACATAAAATTCCATAATGCACGCTCAAGTCTTGCGCCTAGTCCTTTATAGAAAACGAAGCGACTGCCGGTTACTTTTCCGGCACGTTCAAAATCAAGAATATCTAAATTCGTTGCGATGTCCCAGTGTGCCTGTGCTTCGAAATCAAACGCTGTCTCTTTTCCCCATTTACGTGCTAAGACATTATCATCTTCGCTCTCGCCAACGGGTACACTCTCATGTGGAATGTTTGGAATCGATAGCATCATTAATTCCAATGTTTCTTCGATTTCGCGTAGCTCATTATCATATTCCTTAATTTGATCGCCAACTTCGCGCATTTCTTTAATTGCCGCTTCTGCATCCTTTTTTTCCTTCTTTAGGACAGAGATTTGCTTGGTAACCTCATTACGCTGTGCTTTTAGTGTTTCCGTTTTATTAATTAATTCACGACGTCTTTCGTCTAACTCACCAAAACGATCAAGCTCTGATAAATCCTCACCACGATGTTGTAGCTTTTCCTTTACTTCTGCAAAATGATTACGTAAATACTTCATGTCTAACATCAACAATTCCTCCTAATTAGCTTTTTCTATATTAGAAAAACTCGCATTCACTCATCTTTTAGTGAATGTGTACGTTTTTCTTATACTTAGGCCTTTAAAATTTTAGCTACTTCGCTTACCTCCATAGTAAAAATTTTATACTTTCTAACGTACAAAAAAACCCTCATCCCAATAAATAGGGACGAGAGTTTAGTTTCCCGCGTTGCCACCCTGATTGAAGAGTTTCCTCTTCCGGCTTAAGTCGTGTTAACGGTACGCTGCCGGGTTTACTTACTAAGAAGGACTTCCTTCTGTTCCATAAACCAGTTCAAGGATGGATTCACAGTAGTCTTTCGCCGGTTCACACCAACCACCGACTCTCTTTAGAAAGGGGTACTGTTACTAGTTCCTATCATTACTTTTTTTCATACAATCTAATTAAAATCTATCTTACCCAATTTACGAAAAAGATGCAAGCTTTCCTCCTATAAACGATTAGGAGAACCAGCCTTTAACCGTGTCTACAATGGAGGTGAAGATTCCACTGAAGAAATCACCAACAGCGCCTAGTCCAAGCATGAACCAATTCGCCTTTTCAACCGTTGCATCTGCAACTAGGTCTACTTCTGCATGATCTGCATTAAAGATATAACCATAGTCCGATTCACCGCTGTAAACTAATTCAGCTGTTCCGATTTTATCGCCTTTTTCAATTGGGGCAATTAATTCGCCGTCTTCATTTAATTTCGATTCATCCAGTTTATATTCAATGTGATAAAGCTCTTCTTCGCCAGCTTTAATTGGAATCGTAAAGCCTTCACGAGTCGAAATACCAACTGTATCTTCTTTCCCTTTTGCGACTGGTAATGTTTTTTGATCATCTAGCTGATAACCAGCAGGGAATAATTCCTTCGATTCAAATTGCTTAAACCCATAGTCCATTAATTGAGCCGTTTGCTGAAAACGTGCTTCCTTACTATCGGTACGCATTACCACGGTAATTAAACGATGACCATCACGCTCTGCTGTACCTGTAAATGTGTAGCCTGCAAGCTCGGTATAGCCAGTTTTTAAGCCATCCATACCTTCATAGTAGAACTGCTTCAGGAACGATGCTTCATGTGGTAGCATCCAGTTTAAATTTTCCACCTTATAGCCTTCAAAGTCATCTTCAATACGACTAGAAATATCTAATGCATGTGGAAAATCATTTACTAGATTATACGCTAATAACGCTAATGAACGTGCTGAAAGTAAATTATTTCCGTTTGGATCGGTTCCTTCTGGATAGTTATCACCTAAATAACTATTTTCTAACCCTGTTGCATTAACAAAGCTTGCATCCGGAAGACCCATTTCGTCTGCCTTTTGGTTCATTAGTTTTACAAATTCACCTTCTGAACCAGCAATTAATTCTGCTAGCGCAATGGTTGTCCCGTTATCAGAGAAAATCGCCATTGCTTCATATAATTCCTTAACCGTATATTGTTTATCTTGTGTTAAACCAATTCCTGAGAATTCAGGATTAGCCGATATACTATATGGATAGTCACTAATTTGGGTTTTTGTTTCCCACGTGATTTGCCCATTTTCAATTGCTTCCAAGACAAGGTATTCTGTCATCATTTTGGTCATACTTGCTGGTGGAAGTGCCATATCAGCGTCTTTAGCAAATAAAACCTTCCCTGTTTCCGCATCCACTAAAATAGCCGATTCAGCAGGTAAATCCAATTCTTGCGCTTGTGTAGTCAATGGTTGTGATATAAACGATGCTGTTATAACGAAGACAGCAAGTAACATGATAATTAGTTTGGAAAAGATTTGTTTCACTTCTCTTACCTCCACCTTATGCTAGTAAAAATTATAGTTCCTTCCTAGGAACACCTTTAGTATTTTATCACAGATTCCAGTAAAAAAATAGACGGGCCATAATGCCCATCTATTTAATTATCCTTTAGTTATTTTTACTCAAAATCCACGATTTAGCCCCGATTATTCGCTATTTTTTTTCAACCAACTAAGGACTATTTAACTGAATAATTCGGTGCTTCTTTTGTTATTTGAATATCATGTGGATGACTTTCAATTAATCCTGCATTGGTAATTCGAATAAATTGTGCATCCTCTCGCAATGCATCAATAGTTGGTGAGCCGCAGTAACCCATACCAGAACGTAAACCACCAAGTAATTGATGGACCGTATCAGTTAGTGGACCTTTATAGGCTACTCTTCCTTCAATGCCTTCAGGAACAAGCTTTTTAGCATCGTCTGTATCTTGGAAATAACGATCCTTCGATCCTGCTTTCATGGCGCCAACTGAGCCCATGCCACGATATACTTTATACCGTCTGCCTTGATAAATTTCCGTCTCTCCAGGGCTTTCGGTAACCCCTGCCAGTAAACTACCGAGCATAACCGCATGTGCACCTGCAGCAATTGCTTTTGTAATGTCACCAGAATATTTAATTCCGCCATCGGCAATGACTGGCACACCATATTCTGCTGCCGCTATCGCGCAATCATTGACTGCTGTAATTTGCGGTACTCCGACACCTGCAACAACCCTCGTCGTACAAATAGAGCCAGGTCCAATTCCAACCTTCACAATCGTTGTACCAGCTTCAATTAATGCTTTTGTCGCTTCAGCAGTTGCTACATTCCCTGCGATGATATTGAGATCTGGGTATTGGTTGCGAACTTCTTTTACCTGATCAAGTACACCTTTGGAATGACCATGGGCTGTATCAATGACAATTACGTCAACACCAGCATTCACTAACGCTTCAATTCGTTTCAATGAATCACCGGTAATCCCAACTGCAGCACCAACTAATAACCGACCTTGCGCATCTTTTGCCGCATTCGGGAATTCAATTACTTTTTCTATATCCTTAATGGTAATAAGCCCTTTTAAGACCCCATTATCATCCACTAATGGTAGCTTTTCGATTTTATATTGCTGGAGAATATTTTCTGCTTCTTCTAATGTGGTTCCAACCGGGGCTGTCACTAAATTATCACTCGTCATCACGTCAGAGATTGACATGGAATAATCTTGGATAAAACGCAAATCACGATTCGTTAAAATACCTACGAGCTTTTGGTCTTGGTCATTATCGACAATCGGCACACCAGAAATTCGATATTTTCCCATTAAATGCTCCGCATCGAATACTTGATGTTCTGGCGTTAGGAAGAAAGGATTAGTAATAACACCACTCTCTGAACGCTTTACACGATCTACTTGTTCCGCCTGTTCTTCAATGGACATATTCTTATGAATAATGCCTAAACCGCCCTGTCTTGCCATGGCAATCGCCATTGGTGCTTCTGTTACAGTATCCATTCCTGCACTAATAAGCGGTGCATTCAAGGTTAAAGTTGGACTTAAAACGGTACGAACACTTACTTCACGAGGTAATACTTCCGACTTTGCGGGTAATAATAACACATCATCAAATGTTAAACCTTCTTTAGCAAATTTATCAGTTCTCATCATAATCCTCCTTTTGTTTTTAAAAAAAGCGCAAATGCGCTGGATGGAAAGTTTCTTGATTTCGACGTGTTAAACGGCCAAAATCCTACTCTATCGAATAATAAAATAAGCAAATGGTCATGCTAGTAAGTATATCTATTGTTATATACAATACGGCAACACTAGGATATTTTCAATATAAGAATTAGCGAAAATAAAAGTAAGTTTTTTCAAAGTTTTTAAATAATATAGAGGGCTAATGAGGAATTTACGATGCACCAACATGACATCAATTCGTTTTATACCTATCTACAATCCGAACAAACTGCGCAATCGTATTTATACCAATGCTATCGTCAATTACATGAACAGGATGCGGAACGGAAAAGCTATGAGAATTGTAATGTATTCCGTTATTACATTGAACATGGTTGGACTTACTATAACGCAGGGAAGAAGCTTGATATGGTGTTAAAGCCTGTCATGCTTTTTTATGGGATGGCACATTTATTAAAAGCGTGCCTTTTAACGATTCGACCAGATTATCCAGAATCGACCTCTGTTTTAGCACATGGGCTTTCAACAAGAAAGCGGAAAAAGAAAAATTATAGTTTTCTAGTGGATGAGGTCAAAATTCAGCACAATGGATTATTCCCCTATGTATCAGAGCATCTCTTTGGAATCAAACAACATCCATTTGAAAAGGTGACAATGAAATCACTGCTGCAATTACTTCCAGAGCTTCGATCGTTATGGAAATGGGAAGAGGAAGACAGCTTATGGCGAGTTGGTCGTGTTGGGGATCATACGCTGTCTATTCCGACCGCGATTTGTGATGATTATTTTTTAACTGAGAAAGCATTTATTACGCGATTGGCGTTTTTTTTACCAGAAGTTATGGAAATAAAACGAGCTGATGGCCAAATGCTACTTCACTTAAACGAGCCCATCCAAGCGGCAACCGGACCATTTGTAATGGATATGGATTTTTCGATTTATTTACCGAGAGATAAGGAGTTTTTTACGCCGATATCTGAGGTGATGCTTCATTATCTGGTCTTATATAACTTAAGCATGCTGTCTCGTTATGAGGCGGAGTGGTGGGGTGAATTAATAACTATCAAACCGGATATAGACTTTCCGATTATTGCACAGTTTCTGAGTGTCACGGAAAAGAAAATCCCGTACTTGCTAGGGTTGGAGCTTTATAAGAAAAAGGAGAATGGAACAGGAACATAAGAGTATGGGATTAACATCCGTACTTTTTTGTTCCATTTTTGTTCCAATCTCCTATAGGATGACTATTACGTTACATAGACACGATTTCTTTTATATATAATTGGTGATTATTGCTTAAGGTGATAATTTCACCGCTTTCCAATCGGACTATCGGTCTAGTTGGATGGTTTTGTTCAATAAAGACAATCTCACCAATTTGATTGGTCGATAGGATTACCTTTGTCCCGATGGAAAAATTAGTTACTGCATCAACAAAGACCTGGACTACTCTTGGATCTAATTTACTAAACTGCTCCTTTTGTAGTTCTTCGATAACCCGGAATGGCGACTGCTTTTTACGGTACAGCCGTTCACTTGTCATCGCATGATACATATCACTTACCGCAATGATTCTTGCAAAGCTATGAATCTTTTCATGGGATAACCCAAGTGGATAGCCGCTTCCATCAATTCGTTCATGATGCTGTAGAACCGCTAGCTTTACCGTATATGGAATATGTGAGATATGCTCCACCATGCGATAGGAGTGGGTTGGATGCTTCCGTATTTCTATTTTTTCTGCCTCGGTTAAGGCACCTTCTTTTTTTAAGATGAAATCGCCAAGCTTGGCCATGCCAGCATCACTTAGTAAACCAGCTAAACCAATTTGGTACCATTCACCTTGTTGATAGCCCATTTTCTTCCCTAAATACGCACTTAAAATTGCAACCGATACACCATGATGGTAGAAATAGTCCTTTTTATTCGCATATTGATGAAGTGTATACACCGAAGAACCGATATCATCCATTCGATCAAGTAATGGCAAGAGAAGATTTCGTACAGCTAAGTTACGGATTGGCTGATTGTTTCTCCAGGATTCAAATAACTTTTTATAGCTTGCTACTACATATAAATAATGCTCTTTAAAGGATAGTGTAGCTAATTCTACTTCTGAGGTTTTCTTTTCTGGTTGCTCTTCCTCTGGTCGAATAGGTAATGGCTTGAAAATCGTGCCTGCTGCAAGACGCTCGGATACTTCCACCTGATCAATTAAGAATTTTTTTAAGAACAGAATGTGGTTATCCGTTAGCACGGTTTTCTCTGGGATAATTGGTCGGTTTGTTTTTCCTTTTACATCGCGTAAAAGGACACAACCAGGGACTAATTGTGAAGATGAAACACGCATTTCTACCCCTCCCATTCGTAAAAATAGGTGACTCTTAGAAAGAAACATACGTATTCTTTTCGGAGTCACCTGATAAAATAGCTTACTCTATATCTTCTGTATTATTGGTTTCACTTACTTCATCTGTTGTTGCTTCTACTGCTGCTTCTGCATTTTCTTCAGTAGACTCTAATTCGTCCTCATCATCTTCTCGATCAATTTTCGCCACAGTTGCTACTTCTTCATTTTCCTGCAAGCGAATTAATCGAACACCTTGTGTGTTTCTACCGGTTTGCGAGATGCCTTCCACTGGAATACGGATTAAGACACCTGCAGCTGTGATTAGCATTAAATCTTCTTCTCCAGTAACAGCTTGTACGGACACGACATGGCCAGTATCCTCGGTAATTTTTGCTGTGAAAATACCTTTACCACCACGATTGGTGATTCGGTATTGGTCTTCTGGTGTACGTTTTCCGATACCTTTATTAGTAACATGGAGAATTTGTAATCCCGCTTCAAGTATTTCCATCGAAACGACTTCATCGTCATCACGTAAGGAAATCCCGCGAACCCCTGCTGCTGTTCTACCCATTGAACGAACTTGGTCTTCTGGGAAGCGAATTAAGGAACCATTTTTCGTTGCGATCATAATATCTTTTGTTCCATCTGTTAAGCGGACAGATATTAACTCATCATCATCACGTAACCCAAGAGCAATTAAGCCACCTTTACGGATATTAGCAAACTGCGATAATTGGGTACGTTTGGATATTCCTTGTCTGGTCGTGAAGAAGAAATACCAATCATCACTAAACTCATTTACTGAAATTACCGCATTGACCCATTCGCCTTTTTCAATTTGTAATAGGTTAATAATCGGAATTCCTTTAGCGGTACGACTATATTCTGGAATTTCATATCCCTTCACCTTATATGCTTTCCCTTTATTCGTGAAGAATAGAATCGTATCATGGGTTGACGTTGATACAAGATGCTCAACGAAATCATCTTCATTTGTACCCATTCCTTGAATTCCACGTCCTCCACGTTTTTGGGTTTTGTACGTTGAAGAAGGAAGTCGTTTAATATAGCCTTGATGTGTCAGCGTAATAACAATGTTTTCTTCAGGAATTAAGTCTTCATCCTCAAAGAAGTCTGCGCCACCAGCTGTAATTTCGGTACGACGTTTGTCACCGTATTTTTCTTTAATCTCGGTTAATTCTTCGCGAATGATTTCTAATACCTTTTCTTCATCAGCAAGAATCGCTTTTAATTCCTCGATTAATTTTTGTAATTCATTATATTCATTTTCGATTTTTTCACGTTCTAAGCCTGTTAAACGCTGCAAACGCATGTCTAGGATTGCTTGCGCTTGTTTTTCGGTCAGCTTAAAGCGTTCCATTAGGCCTTCACGTGCAATATCTGCTGTTTTGGAATTACGGATTAAGGCAATAACCTCATCCAAATGATCCAATGCAATACGTAAACCTTCTAAAATATGTGCTCTCGCCTCTGCTTTATTTAATTCAAATGCAGTACGACGTTTAATGATGACCTTTTGGTGATCTAAGTAATGCGATAGACATTCTTTAATGCTTAATACTTTTGGAACACCATCAACAAGTGCCAATGTATTAATACCAAATGTCGTTTGTAATGCCGTAAATTTATAAAGATTATTTAATAATACATTCGCATTGACATCGCGACGTAATTCCATCACGATACGCATTCCATTACGGTCGGATTCATCACGTAAATCAGTGATTCCTTCAATACGCTTATCACGAACTAGCTCAGCGATTTTTTCAATCAATCTCGCTTTATTTACCTGATATGGTAATTCGGTTACGAGGATCGTTGATTTACCATTGGCTTGCTCTTCAATTTCTACTTTTGCCCGAACGGTAATCGAGCCTTTACCGGTTTCATAGGCTCTACGGATTCCGCTTCTACCTAAAATTAATCCGGCAGTAGGAAAATCTGGACCAGGTAAATACTGTTCCATAATCTCATCAACCGTAATTTCTGGGTCTTTACTTACCGCTAGAACAGCATCGATGGTTTCTCCTAGGTTATGTGGTGGAATATTAGTAGCCATCCCAACCGCGATACCAGATGCACCATTGACTAATAGATTCGGGAAACGAGCAGGGAATACAACTGGTTCACGCTCTGATCCGTCATAGTTATCTTGGTAATCAATCGTATCTTTATTAATGTCACGTAATAATTCCATAGAAATTTTGGACATTCTTGCTTCGGTATAACGCATTGCTGCTGCTGAGTCGCCATCGACAGATCCAAAGTTTCCGTGTCCGTCAACTAATGGGTTACGGTAGCTGAAATCCTGTGCCATACGTACCATTGCTTCGTATACGGCTGAGTCACCGTGTGGGTGATACTTACCGATTACTTCGCCGACGATACGGGCTGATTTTTTGTATGCTTTATCGGAATGCATTCCTAAGTCGTTCATTGCATATAGGATTCTTCGATGTACTGGTTTCATGCCATCTCGTACATCTGGTAGTGCTCTTGAGACGATTACGCTCATTGCATAGTCAAGAAAGGATGTTCGTACTTCTTGGCTAATGTTTATTTCTTGTACACTTCGACGTTCCTGATCCGCCATTCATTAAACCTCCTAGTAAACGTGCATGGTTAAGCTGCAGATTGCTACTTAACTGTCCACGTTATGGGTGGGACATTTTATAAAAACTAAGTATAAAATTTGGGTGCTTCTAACCCGCTTCGGGAATATACTTGCGGTTACTTCCAGCACAGGGGCGACATCTGCTCGAAACTACCTCGCAGTGTCTACCTTGCCGCGGGGGGCTGGTGAGCCAGGCTACTACTTGAATAACCTTCTTTGCTGCCTTGCGCCGAGGAAGCCTGCTTCTTAACGATGCTAGAAGACGTAGGCGCATCACCCCGGGGTCTCGCCGTTGCCCTTCTTCCCGCAGAAGTCTTCGTATATTCCCTACGCTAGTTTAGTGCATTCATATCCTACCCTGATCAAGTTGCATAGTTTATCTATTTCATTATTTAGTAGTTGCTGATTACTTAAATATCTAAGTTCTTAACATAACGGGCGTTTTCTTCGATGAAGTTTCTTCTTGGTTCTACTTTGTCGCCCATTAGCATATCGAATACGTGGTCTGCGTCGATTGCATCAGTTAGTTCTACTTGTAGTAGGGTACGGTTTTCTGGGTCCATGGTTGTTTCCCATAATTGTTCTGCGTTCATTTCTCCTAGACCTTTGTAACGTTGGATACCTGGTTTTGGAGCGCTTGGCAATTCGCTTAGGATTCGTTCCATTTCTTTATCATCGTACGCATAATGGACGGTTTTTCCTTGCTGTACTTTGTAAAGTGGTGGCTGAGCGATATACACGTAGCCATGCTCGATTAATGGACGCATAAAACGGTAGAAAAATGTTAATAGTAACGTACGAATATGTGCACCATCAACATCGGCATCAGTCATGATGACAATTTTATGATAACGGGCTTTGGTAATATCGAAATCATCAGCAATACCTGTTCCAAGAGCCGTAATCATCGAACGTACTTCATTATTGGATAAAATACGGTCTAAACGAGCTTTTTCTACGTTTAAAATTTTACCTCGTAATGGCAGAATTGCTTGGAAGTGTCGATCGCGACCTTGCTTCGCAGAACCACCCGCAGAGTCTCCCTCTACGATATATAATTCACTAATCTTCGCATCCTTGGAAGAACAGTCTGCTAGTTTACCTGGAAGACTGGAAATTTCTAGTGCACTCTTTCTTCTCGTTAAATCACGTGCTTTTTTCGCTGCTGCACGAGCACGAGAAGCCATTAATCCTTTATCCACGATAATTTTACCGATAGAAGGATTTTCTAGTAGGAATTTATGGAATAGTTCACTAAATACAGAATCGGTAATTGTACGAACTTCACTATTACCTAATTTAGTTTTCGTTTGTCCTTCAAATTGTGGATCTGGATGTTTAACAGAAATGATAGCCGTAATCCCTTCACGGACATCATCACCAGTTAAATTCACATCATTTTCTTTGATTAAGCCGTTTTTACGAGCATAATCATTAATGACACGTGTTAAACCAGTCTTAAAGCCTGATTCATGTGTTCCACCTTCATACGTATGAATATTATTCGCAAATGAGAAAATACTGCTGTTGAAGCCTTCATTATACTGAACAGCGACCTCAACAACGATGCCTTGGTCTTCGCCTTCTGCATAGAATGGCTCATGCAATACTTCTTTATTGCGGTTAATGTATTCCACATACTCACTAATTCCGCCTTCATAGTGGAATGAAATCGGTTCTTCATCTGTACGCTTATCTTGAATGGAAATTCTAATTCCTTTATTTAAAAATGCAAGCTCACGTACACGTTGCACAAGTGTATCTAAATCGTATGTGGTTGTTTCTGTGAAAATTTCTGGGTCTGGCTTGAAATGGGTTGTTGTCCCAGTATAGTCTGTTTCGCCAATTACCTTAAGTTCTTCTACTGGTTTGCCTCGTTCAAATTTCATTTGATGAATTTTACCATCTCGATGAACGGAAACCTCCAGATTCGTAGAAAGGGCGTTTACTACAGAGGCACCTACACCATGTAGACCACCTGATACTTTATAACCGCCACCGCCGAATTTACCACCGGCATGGAGTACGGTCATAATAACCTCAACAGCGGGTTTCCCTGTTTTCTTCTGAATATCTACTGGAATACCACGACCATTATCCTTAACGGTTATACTGTTGTCTTTTTCTACTATCACTTGGATATGATCACAATAACCGGCAAGTGCTTCATCGATACTGTTATCGACGATTTCCCATACTAAGTGATGTAGACCTTTCTCACTTGTTGAACCAATATACATACCAGGACGCTTTCTTACTGCTTCTAAGCCTTCAAGCACCTGGATTTGATCGGCATTATACGATGTCTCTTCTGTTTTCACTTGTTCTTCCATTGCCATTTTTCCACCTACATTTCTATGAGAATTATTCAAGTTCTAATTCATTTGAATAATCATCTAGTTTACTTATTGTTGCGATCATGCTTGCCCGTTTTTTTAACGTTACAACAGACAATGTACTTAAGTAGATTTGCTCATTGGTAATTACAACTGATTTCGCATCCACTGTCGGTCCGACTATTTTTTTCTTACTATTAGCCATCATTTCATCCATTATGGTCGAGGATGAAATAATATTATAATCAATGATGGTTACAATATCGGATGACCTAAGTACATTTCCATTGCCAATATGAATAAACAATTCTATTCCCCCAGCATATGATAAAGGCTAATAACCTCTGGTAAGCTATTCGTTTACTATTGCGCCATTTTGAACGCGGAATATCTCTGCCTTTTCTAGTGTTTCATGGTGAATTCCATCGACACTAGTCGTTGAAACAAAGGTTTGTACTTTTCCTTGAATCGTGTTTAACAGATGAGATTGTCTATAATCATCCAGCTCACTTAACACATCATCTAAGAGAAGAATTGGATATTCTCCGACCTCATTAAAAATCAAATCAATTTCAGCAAGCTTGATCGATAATGCGGTTGTTCGTTGCTGGCCTTGGGAGCCGAATGTTTGAACATCCTTCCCATTAACCAAAAATAGAATGTCATCCCGATGGGGACCAACAAGCGTTGTACCACGCTCGATTTCTTTGTCTTCCATTTCCCTAAATTTCGCTTGATAATTACTTTCTATTTTCTCCTTGGAAGCATTTTCTAATACTTCAATCGTTGGGGAATAGACGATTTCAAGCTCCTCTAGTTCACGACTAATTCCATAATGTATTGGCTTTGCCCATTTTCGTAATAGCTCCAAAAAAGCAAAGCGACGCTCCAAGATCGTGCTTGCATGTTCAATTAATTGCTCTGTTAACACACCAAGCATGACTCGGTTCATCGATCGGTTTTTTTGCATTTGTTTTAAGAGATGATTTCGTTGCTTTAATACTTTTTGGTATTGTCCGAGATGGTAGATATAGCGCGGTTGTATTTGTCCGAGCTCCATATCGATAAATCGTCTGCGTATTTGCGGGGGGCCTTTGACGATTGTCAAATCTTCCGGTGCAAACATCACCACATTCAAATTACCGATATAATCACTTAATTTTCGTTGTTCCAAATGGTTTAGCTTTGCCTTTTTCCCTTTACTTGATAATACAATTTCAAGTGGGATGGAATGATTTCGTTTTTTTACCCTACCTTCTATTTTAGCATACTCTTGGTCCCATCGGATTAATTCTTTTTCCTTGGACGTTCGATGGGATTTGGTAAAGGCTAATAAATAGATGGCTTCCATCAGGTTTGTTTTTCCCTGAGCATTTTCACCGATGATGACATTGACTTTATCATCAAATTTGATTTCAAGATTCGGGTAGTTGCGATAATGTTGTAATCGTAGTTCTTCAATATGCATGTATATTCCTCATTTAGGAACTAATCTTTTTGTACAACTTGGAAAGATCCAGCACCTTCAATTTCGACAACGTCATTGGGGTATAGTTTTCTACCTCGACGGTGTTCCATTTCACCATTCACAAGCACGCCTTGTTCTTGTAAATATCCTTTAACCATACCACCAGATTCCAATATATTGGTTAGCTTGATAAATTGGCCTAGGGTGATATATTCGGTGTTAATCTCTATCGATGTATGCATGTTTATCACCAATTCCTATTATGTTTAAATTATCTCTTATATCCATTTTACTAAAGTTTTGGTGTTAAGGGAAGGGAGACCCTTAAAATGCATTTTAAACTTTTCTATGCGCTTATAAATGCTTTTTATCGGCATAAAAAAATGACTTTTAACATTTGTTTGGATGGTAAAAGTCATTTTTAAAATTCTATTAGTTTGTGCTAATACCCGCTCCGGGAATATACTTGCGGTTACTTCCAGCACAGGGGCGACATCTGCTCGAAACTACCTCGCCGCAGGGAGCTGGTGAGCCAGGCTACTACTTTAATAACCTTCTTTGCTGCCTTGCGCCGAGGAAGCCTGCTTCTTAGCGATGCTAGAAGACACAGGCGCATCACCCCGGGGTCTCACCGTTGCCCTTCCTCCCGCAGGACAAGGAACGCTTCGGCAGCGATTCATCGCACGCAGAAAAAGTGTTTTTCTTTTTCAAGGAGTCTCCGTATATTCCCTACGCTAAGTTAGAGCATTTATCCTTTTTTAAGTTGAAAACTTATCATGTCCAAACCATTTTCAACCATTTTTAAAACATATATTCCTTACAACTAATTCTTCTTAGTATGTTCTTACTGGAAGAATTAGTTGTAGGATGGAGTGGTCATTTTCTGGGCGGATGATGAATGGGCGCATGGCTCCGGTGAAGTCTATTTTTACTTCATCCACTTCCATTACTTTTAGAGCGTCTAGCATGTATTTTGAGCTAAATGAAATTTTTAAGTCTTCTCCTTCGATGGATTGTACCGTTAATTCTTCGGATACATGACCAACTTCTGGGGAGTTACTTGTAATTTCAACAATGTTATTTTCTTTCGTTGATAGACGGACTACATTGTTTCTTTCCTCTCTCGCTAGAAGGGAAGCACGATCAATACTGCTGATTAATTCTTTGGTTTTAACATGGAAAACTGTTTTGCTTTGTTCCGGAATTAAGCGAGATGTTTCTGGATAATTTCCATCTAAAATTCTAGATAAGAAGTTTAAGTGTCTCGTGCGGAATAGAATTTGATTATTCGTTACACTGATTTCAACTGTTTCTTCCGTATCATCTAGAATTTTGTTTAATTCATTTAAGCTCTTACCAGGTACAACAATACTTTCAAATTGAATTGTTGTATCACTGACAGGAACTTCTCGTGAAGCAAGTCGGTGACTGTCTGTTGCAGTGAATTTTAATTTGTTATCAGTTAATGATAAATGAACACCCGTTAGAATTGGTCTAGTTTCCATTGAAGAAACGGCAAATACGGTCTGTTTGATTAAGCTTTTTAAAATATCTGTTGGAATTTCAAAGCTATCATCTGTTTGTAATTTCGGTAATTGTGGGTATTCTTCAGCATCTTGTCCATTTAAATTGAATTCTGCTTTTCCAGAACGAATCGTTACGTTTAGATTCTCATCTGACGTAATTTCAACAGTTTGTTCTGGTAATTTTCGAACGATATCTGGGAAATATTTTGCTTGTAACACAATACTTCCAGCTTCAATTCCTTCTACATTAACAATGCCATTTTCCTCAGCTGGGATATAGGACTCAATGGAAATATCGGAGTCACTACCCGTTAAAGTAATTCCGTGTTCTCTTGCTTCAATTTTCATTCCAGTAAGAATTGGAATAGCTGTTCTTGAAGAAATAGCTTTCATTACATCTTGGACACTATCGATTAATTGATCACGTTGAATCGTAAATTTCATGAAAAAATCCTCCTAATGGAAGTGCTATATAGTTATTATTTTTTATAAAAAATATAGTAATAATAGTAATAAGGGCTGTGATTATGTGGATAACTGAGTAAACCCTTGATAAATAATAGTTATCCACATGTGCATAAGTTGTTCATAAGTGTGGTGCTATTATCCCCGTTATTAACAGGAGTGAATCCTTATAGATTGGATAACTGATGTTTAATTTCGTCGATTTCTTTCGTTAATAGTGGGTCATTTGCCAACATCGTAGAAATCTTTTCATGGGCATGAATGACTGTTGTATGATCACGTCCACCAAATTCCTCACCAATCTTCGGTAGCGAGTAATCCGTTAATTCGCGCGATAAATACATTGCGATCTGACGCGGAAAGGCAATTGATTTTGTCCGTTTTTTCGCAATAAAGTCCTCTTTTTTAACATTATACTTTTCACCGACTACATCAATAATAGCTGGGATCGTGATTGTGCGCGGCTTGCTATTTGGAATGATATCCTTGAGCGCATCTGCAGCAAGTGCGGCGTCAATATCCTGATTTACTAAGGAAGAATACGCAACAACTCGAATGAGTGCACCTTCTAGCTCTCGAATATTGGTATCAATTTGATTCGCAATATAAAGCATCACTTCATTTGGTATATCTAAACCCTCTGCTTTTGCCTTTTTCGTTAAAATGGCTATCCTGGTTTCTAAATCAGGAGGGGTAATATCCGTAATTAAGCCCCACTCAAAACGGGAACGTAACCGATCCTCTAATGTAGGAATTTCTTTTGGTGGCCGATCACTAGAAATAATGATTTGTTTATTTGCTTCATGTAAAGCATTAAAGGTATGGAAGAATTCCTCTTGGGTAGATTCTTTCCCCGCAATAAACTGAATATCATCTATTAATAACACATCAACATTTCGGTATTTGTTACGGAAGTTAAGTGTTTTATTGTCCATAATGGCATTGATGAATTCATTCGTAAATTTTTCTGATGATAAATAAACGACTTTTGCATTTTTATTATGCTCTAATACGTAGTGGCCAATGGCATGCATAAGGTGAGTCTTACCTAATCCAACACCACCATAGATAAATAACGGGTTGTAAGCTTTTGCTGGAGCTTCGGCAACGGCCAATGAAGCTGCATGGGCAAAGCGGTTACCAGATCCGATTACGAATGTATCAAAGGTGTATTTCGGATTAAGCATGGTCTTTCCATCGTGAACATCATGGATTTGTGGAATTGGTCTAGGTTCTGGATGAACATCATCTTCTTCTACAATCAATTCAGGAATGATGAATTTAATAGCCAGCTTGGAGCCGGTTATTTCAACTAATAGAGTGGAGATTAATTGTGTATATTGCTCTTCTAACCAATCTCTAGCGAATTCATTTGGTGCAGATATTGTTAAGGTGCTGCCTTCTAGGGATTCTGCTTTAGTATTTTTTAGCCATGTATCAAAGCTTGGTTTGCTGATTTTTTCTTCGATTTTGTCTAGTGTTGCTTTCCATAGGTCGTGTATGTTTTCCAAATGTATTCCCCCCTTTCTAATGGACGATAATAGATTAACCTAGTTGAAGAATAAAAAACCTCTCATTATCGTTTTGTGCATAAAATGCGTTGGTTACACATATTGATATAGAGGTAGGTAATCTATTATTTTGTTGAATAACTATAAAGAATAGTTACGTGTTGATTGTGGATAATTTTTGTTTATTTTGTAAGCATCTAATTGAGTTATTCGCAGATTATAAGAATTTGTGGATAAGGTTAGAAACAAGTGTGTGAATAAATGTCCACAGGATATCCACAAATTGTGCATAAGTATAAATAGCGAGATACTTATTAACATGTTAAAACACAACTATAATATCAAAAAATAGCCTTTTCTGCAATGGTTTTTCGACACTTATCCACAATATCCATCTGTTGTAGACAATTTTTGTGCACACTACTATATTTTGTGATTAAGTTGTCGATAAATGTTGTGGATAAAAAATGAGAGGTGAAAATCTGTGAACAGGGTGTGTGGATAAGTAGGTTTGCTGTGAAATCTTGTAATGTGGATAAGGTTTATGAATGGGACAAGCTGTTATAGAACAACTTTTTACGTTAATGTGATCTAGGGTAGGTTTTTTTAAAAGAATGTTGACGATAGTTGTTTTTTTAAGTATAATGACAAAGACTGTCTAATGGGTTAGATTGTTTTTGATAAATAGAATCCCTCGGGGAGGTGCAACATAAATGAAAAGAACGTTTCAACCAAATAACCGTAAACGTAAAAAAGTACATGGTTTTCGCGCACGCATGAGCACTAAAAACGGTCGTAAAGTTTTAGCTCGTCGTCGTCAAAAAGGAAGAAAAGTATTGTCTGCATAGGCCGCTGAAAGCTTCAGTGGTCTTTTTTCCGGTCAAAACTTATTTGCATGTACGTTAGAGATAATTTAATAGATGGAATAAACTTGAAAGCAGTGGTTCAAAATGGTAGGTATAAGTGTTCCATTGCTTTTTATTTACATAAAGGAAACACGCTTTTTTATGTAAGGTGATGAATATGAAGAAAGCATTCCGAGTAAAAGATAATAAAGAGTTTCAATTGATCTTTAAAAAAGGAAAGTCATTTGCGAATCGGCAGTTAGTTATTTATTATATGAAGAAACCAGAACAGGAGCATTTCCGAATTGGTTTATCTGTTGGGAAGAAAATTGGTAACGCTGTCGTAAGGAACCGAATTAAACGATGCTTAAGACAAGCTTTTCATGAGCTTGAAGCTAAAATAGAGCCGGATTATGACATAATTATTATTGCAAGACAGCCAACGAAGGATATGGAATTTTCGGAGATGAAAAAAAGCTTGCAGCATGTCTTGTCGAAACAAGGCTTATTAAAAAAGTAATATCCAATCAGTTTAGGATAGAAACTCATACAGCTTTATTGTAAAATAGGCAGTAACTAAGGGTTTGTCTATGGAACTTGGACATCGTTTGTTGGTTTTGACTAGTTAGGAGGAGCAAAAGTTGCGTAAGAAGTTATTAATAGTAGTTATGCTAGTTGCATTGGTCATGTTATTATCTGGTTGTAATCAGATAGATCAACCAATCACACAAGAGAGTGAAGGAATTTGGAATTCCTATTTTGTTTATCCATTATCATGGTTACTCATGTATTTTGCTGATTTATTTAATGAAAATTATGGTCTAGCGATTATTCTCGTAACTGTAATTATTCGTACAGCATTACTTCCGTTAAATGTGAAGCAGCTGAAGAGCTCCAAAGCAATGCAGGACATTCAGCCAGAATTAAAAGAGCTACAAAAGAAATACAGCTCAAAAGATGCGAATACCCAGCAAAAATTACAACAAGAAACAATGGCATTATTCCAAAAGAATGGGGTTAACCCGTTAGCTGGATGTTTGCCGATCTTTATTCAAATGCCAATACTACTGGCAATTTATCATGCGATTATGCGTACAGATGCGATTGATGGGCATTCATTCTTATGGTTCCCATTAGATGAAAAGGACTTTATCCTACCGTTTATTGCAGGGATAACAACATTCCTACAGCAAAAGCTTATGATGGCAGGTAGTCCAGCTTCAGCGAATCCGCAAATGACAGTAATGCTTTACATGATGCCAATTATGATTACTGTATTTGCGTTCATGTTCCCAGCTGCATTAGCACTATATTGGGTAATTGGGAATCTCTTCATGATTGCACAGACAATTTTTATTCGTAAACCGATGATGAAGGATACTGGGGGAGACAAAAAGTGAGAGAAATAACTGCTACCGGACAGACGGTTGATGAAGCGGTCCAGTCAGCTTTAGAGCAGTTAAATACTTCTAGGGACCAAGTGGAAGTTTCCATTATTGATGAAGGTAAAAAAGGACTTTTTGGTGTGTTTGGCGCAAAACGAGCTATTGTGAAGGTTTCGTTGGTCAAGAATAAAATCCAAGAAGCTGAAAAGTTCATTCGCGATGTTGTTAGTAAGATGAATGTGGAAGCAGACGTTACCACAACGGTAGAGGGAAATCACGTAACCTTTGAATTAACTGGCGAAAATATTGCCGTGTTAATTGGAAAACGTGGACAAACCTTAAACGCCCTACAATATTTAGTACATCTTGTAGTAAATAAAGAAGGTAATCAGTATTATACGGTTACGTTAGATGCTGAAGGCTACCGTAGGCGTCGTAAGGAAACATTAGAAGCACTAGCATTTCGCATGGCAGAGAAGGCAAAGCGAATCGATAAAAAGGTTGCACTTGAGCCGATGCCTGCCTTTGAACGAAAAGTCATTCATAGTGTCTTACAGAATAATAGTGAAGTTTCCACCTATTCGGATGGGGTAGAACCACATCGGCATGTGGTAATTAAGCGATCGTAATAATTATTTTCGTGGGAAACTAATATAACTATAAAAAAGTGTTAAATCATAATTGATTTAGCGCTTTTTTTTATGACAGTTTGTCAAATTAAGCGCAACAGTTCTTCCTGAAACGCTTCGTGTGTAGTTTTCCAATTCAAACATTTTCTTGGTCTATTGTTGATTAGTGATAGTGCATTTTCGAGTTCTTTGTCTGAGACTTTAGCCAAATCGGTTTTCTTAGGGAAGAACTCTCTTAATAGACCATTCGCATTCTCGTTGCTGCCACGTTGCCATGAAGAGTAAGGATCCGCAAAATACACCTGAATGTCTGTATCTTGCTCTATCGCGCTATAACATGCGAATTCTTTACCTCTGTCAACTGTGGCGGTTTGAAATGCACCAGAGGGCAATTGTCCATTTAAAGTTCGTATGGCTTGTTCCATAGAGGTGGCAGATCGGTTCGACATTTTAAGTGCTATGTACCATCTAGTTTTTCGTTCTACAAACGTGGCGAAACATCCTTTGCTTTTGCCACGGCTTGAGACAACGCTATCAAGCTCCCAATGTCCAAAAGTTTCTCGCTTTCTAACCGCTTTTGGTCGTTCCGTAATGGAAGTTCCAACATTAAATCGCCCCCTTGTTTCTTGGGGTTTCTGACGCTTTCCTTTGTGGCGAAGAACATTTAAGTCTTGTTCCACTAACAGTCCTTGATAAATCCAGCGATAAATGGTTTTAAAGCTGATGGAACCTTGGAATAAGCGACCTACGATTTGTTCTGGCGACCAGGTGAGCACTAACTTTTCATTAATGACTTCGGCTAGCTCTAGAGACCATTTACCAATACGCCCACAATTTAATCTACGTTCGTTATAGTTCTCTTGTGCCTTTTCAGATTGATACAAACCTCTTTGTGAATTGCGTTTTAATTCTCTTGAGATCGTAGATGGTGAACGTTCTAGTTTTTCAGCGATAGTACGGATAGATTTTCCTTGATCATAAAGCGTTTCTATACGTGCTCTTTCAAATGTGGTAAGATGTTTGTAGCTCATAACAGTCCTCCGTGTATGTGTTGGTGTGGTTACTTACATTTTACACGAAGCTGTTATGGGCTGTTTTGTTTTAGTTACAATTTTTAGGTGTTGCACTTAATTTTACAATTCGTCT
>NZ_LDPV02000041.1 GCF_001038425.2 Ornithinibacillus contaminans | reverse complement strand
GTTCTCACCGTTCGAGCGATATTCTCGTCGTTCGGGCGATATTCTCGCCGCTCGAGCGATGTTCTTGTGCGTTCAGGCGATATTCTCGCCGTTCGAGCGATGTTCTCACCGTTCGAGCGATATTCTCGTCGTTCGGGCGATATTCTCGCCGCTCGAGCGATATTCTCGTCGTTCGGGCGATATTCTCGCCGCTCGAGCGATATTCTCGCCGCTCGAGCGATATTCTCACCGTTCGGGCGATACTTCGAACTAGAGTCAATTAAATTAACTAAGTTCTTGCTGATATTTTCCTAATATCTGCTGATGATCCACGATATCTGCTGATGTTTCCTAATATCTGCTGATACACCCCGATTTCTGCTGATGTTTCCTAATCTCTGCTGATACACCCCGATTTCTACTGATGTTCTTCTATATCTGCTGATGCCCATTGCCAGCAGCCAAAGTTAACAAACCACCTCCATATTCAAACCCTAACAACAGCTTCCTCCCGACTAGCTTCCGCCTCCAGGTAAGTTTCCTCTATCAAATCCTGATACTTTTCCTGAATAATGTTAATGCGTAGTGATAACTTTGGAGTTAGCTCACCACTATCAACTGTCCATGGTTCACTTATAATTAGAATCTTTTTCGGCTGCTCATATCTGGCGAATCCACTAGTACGATCTGCTACCTCTTGATGGATCAAATCCTTTACAATTTTATACCGGCAAATTTCCTCTAGTGAATCTGAGCGGACACCATTTTTCTTAGCCCATGGTAGCAAATTTTCATAATCTGGATTAACCAGGCACATAATAAATTTCCGATTATCTCCCACTACTAATGATTGTTCTATAAAAGGGCTTTCGTTGATAGCGTTTTCAATTAGTTGTGGTGCAACATTTTTACCGGTAGAAAGAACCAGGATTCGTTTTTTACGGTCGATAATTCTTAAGTACTGTTCTTCATCCCATTCCCCGATATCACCCGTTTTAAACCATTCTCCCTCAAAAGCATCTAGTGTTGCTGCTTCATTTTTATAATAACCCTTCATGATGCTAGGTCCTTTTACGAGCACTTCTCCGTCATCACTAAGTTTGACTTCTAAGTTTGGCAACACTTTTCCTACGGTTCCAGCTTTTGCCCGTGACATTGGATTTAAGGTAATCACTGGTGCGGTTTCAGTTAGCCCGTACCCCTCTAAAATCGGCATATCGAGTGACCAGAAAAAACGCGCAATATCAGGATTTAAGGTACCACCACCAGATACCAATCCACGCAGGCGACCACCTAGCTGCTTTTTAACCTTTTGGTATACTAGTCGATCTGCTAGCCTCCATTTACGCATAAAATTTTTGGGCATCGCTTCTCCGAAGATTAAGTCTTGGACAGACGTAGACAGGTAACGCTCATAACGCTCTCTCCCCACCCCAACAGCCCAGTTAAAAATTTTCTTCTTCGCAGGAGAACCACCATTGATCTCATCAAGTACCTTCGCATATACCTTTTCAAATAACCGAGGGACACTCGTCATAATGGTTGGGCGTACTTCCTGTAAATTATTCTGGATTGTTTCAATGCTCTCTGCATAGGCAATCGTACATCCTACTGATAATAACGTATAATGTCCCGCCATCCGTTCAAACACATGGGACAATGGCAAATACGATAATGCGAGATCCTCCGGTAACAACTCAATAAACCAAAATTGTACCGCCTCCACATTCGCGAGAAAATTTCCATGTGTAAGTAATGTCCCCTTTGGTTTACCTGTCGTACCAGATGTATAAATGAGTGTTGCCAACTGGTCTGGCTCAATTTGCTTCCATGCTTCCTCCCATCCAGTTATCAAATTCTCCTTTCCAAGCGCTTCAAGTGATGAAAATGATAATTCCCCTTGCACCGAGAATTCCGCTTCTGGATACATCGTGATGATAAAATCACACTCTGCGCCACCAGCCAATACCTTTTCCCGTTGTTCCTCGTCCTCGACCACGATAGCTCGAGCGTCTGCATTCTTTAATATATAGGTAATTTGCTCAGGGGGAAGAGTCGGATATACGGGCACACTAACCGCTTCAATACTTGCCAGCGCAAAGTCTGTTATTCCCCACATCGGATTACTATTGGATAAAATAGCAACCTTATCACCAGCTTCAATCCCCAGCGCCTTTAACCCAGATGCTGCAACATAAATCTTTTCCCAGAAAACCTCGTAGGACATATGCTGATAAATTCCATTAATCTTCCACATAAAGGCATCCTTTTGCGGATATTTCGTGACTGTTCGGTAAAGCATTTCAACCAGATTACTAGGCTTCATCAATAAAACCTCCCTGTATCGTTCTTTATTCCCGATACTCCTTTACCTTGAGTTACGTATTAAAATGAAAATGAATGAAGTACCGTTTGCAATTTTAATGCAAGCCCCATATTTCCTTTAATCTTCAACTTGCCACTCATGAACGCAGCGGTAGGATTTAATGTTCCAGCAACTAAATTCTTAAGGTCATCAGCGTCTAATGTCAGGACGACATCAGGTTCTTTTTCCACACCGTTTATAGCACGCGCATTCCCAGGCTCAATAATCATTTGAAATGTACCACCATCTTCACCCGTCAAATTAAATTGGTAAACCCCCTCCTTCCCTTTGGTCGCAGCAGGATCATATACCAATGCTGCATGTATCATGTTAACTACTTCTTCTGTATTTGGTTTGATAAACTCCTGCATAGGTTTTCCCTCCTTATGATAGGTTTTCAATAATCGTGGCAGTAGCCATTCCAAATCCAATACACATCACTTAAAGTCCATACTTCCCGCCGGTATCCTCTATCGTATGCAGTAATGCCGTCGCAATGCTTGCCCCACTTACCCCAAGTGGATGTCCCAAAGCAATTGCGCCACCTCTACTATTTACTTTCGCCATACACGGACTCTATTCCTCCAATCCCGTTTTCTGTAATACTAGAACTTATAATTCTACTGGATGCAAACCCGTTTCGTTTCCCAACTGCCGTTCGAAGTGCATCAACAATGACACCCTCACTGATTAAAATGTAAATAGCTCAATACCACCAGACACATTTAATCCAACACCAGTAATATACTTCGCCTTGTCAGATACTAAGAATGTAATCGCATTGGCAATATCCGCCGGTTCTCCTGCACGTTTCAATGCTGTTCGATTAATCATCCGTTCATTCATCTTTGGATTCCCCATATGAAATGCTTCAGTCCCAATAATGCCGGGAACAATCGCATTAACATTGATACCAAAGCGAGCCCCCTCAAGTGCCATGCTTTTTGTGAAGCTCAATAGACCACCTTTCGTGACAGAATAACTTGCCTGACCAAAGCCACCAAGTGTTCCGGCAACCGATGCCATGTTAATGATTTTCCCGTAACGCTGCTCCTTCATATACGGCCAAACCGCTTTCGTACAATTATACGTACCCGTTAAATTCACCTGTAAATCTCGTTCCCAGTACTTATCACTTTGATCTTCAATTTGGGAAATATGATCTAGGGTTCCAGCATTATTGATCAATATGTCTATGCGGTCAAACTGCTCCTTCACCGTTGCAAATACCTCGTTAATTTGGTTACGATCGGTCACATCCATTTTCATCGCAACCGAACGACGACCCATCGCTTGTATTTCCTGTGCAGTTTTATCTGCATACATAACATTTGTGCTTTGCATGATTTGTGCCATCGGTCCATATTTTTCCGCTTCTTTTTCATTCTCCTGATCTGACTCAATTAAAATATCCGTAATGACCACATCTGCACCCGCTTCTGCCAAGGCTAATGCATCTGCGCGTCCTAACCCTCTGGAAGCACCTGTTACAATTGCAACCTTCCCTTTTAATAATTCATTCCACGACATTCCGCCACACCTCTACTCTTGAATAAAATTCGCAGCTTGCTTTTGAAAAAATGCTGCCAGGCCAATACTTGGTTCATCCGTTAAAAAGGTATCGGCAAAGGCTTGTGCTTCCACTTGTAGTCCTTGTTCCAACCCTTTGTCTACAGCATTTATCGATTGTTTCGCTAACCCCATCGCATGAACCGCTCCTTTGGCAAGCTCCTCTGCAAAAGCCGTTACTTCTGCTTCAAAATTAGTTGGGTCCACTGATCGGTGAATAAGTCCATTTTCCACTGCTTCTTCAGCCGTTAATTTCTTCGCCAAAAAAATCAGTTCCATCGCTTTCGCTCGCCCGACTATCTGTGTCAGTCGTTGTGTTCCACCTGCTCCAGGGATAAGTCCAAGTGATACCTCTGTCAGCCCAATTTTCCCATTGCCCATTAGCCGAAAATCACAAGCTAACGCCAGCTCACAACCACCGCCCAGTGCATAGCCGTTTATTGCTGCAATAACAGGTTTTGGCATTGATGCAAATCGTTGAAAGCATGCTTGCATTCTAGCACTCTTCTTCGCTATAAAATTTTCTTCATCTGCAAGATTCCCACTTTGCATGACCATTCCTTTCAAGTCTGCACCTGCTAAAAATATTTTCGGATTGCTCGAAGCAACAACTACTACCCGAACCGCTGAATCCGCTGCTAGGTCATCCACTGCCGCCTCTAATTCCTGCATTAGCTCTTCACCAATTGCATTTGCAGGTGAATTATCCACTATAATCCATGTAACACCGTACCTCCGTCGTTCAATGGTCAGTAATTGATATGTCATGATTTCACTCCTTCCCTACACGCGAATAGCATACGGCGCATATTGCCTCCGAGCGATAACGAGATGTTGAATTTCATTTGTCCCCTCGAAAATATCAAACACCTTAACATCACGATAAAGCTTCTCAACAAGATGTCCATCTAAGCCAGTTGGTCCTAAGAGTTCTATAGATTTCGAGCATACTTGGAGGGCCATTTGTCCGGCATATGCTTTACACATCGCCGCTTCCTTGGCATTCTCCTTCCCTAGGTCAGCCAGCCATGCAGCCTCCCAGGTTAACAGTCTAGCAGCTTGAATATCCTGTTCCGCCTCCGCTAAAATCGTAGTTGCTACCTCGAAATATCTCCCCTGCTTCGGGTATTCTTTCCGCACTATATCCAATGTATATTCATAGGCAGCACGTGCAATTCCAATCGCCATCGCAGCAACAATTGGTCTGGTGGAGTCAAAAGTTTTCATCGCCACTTGAAAACCAGATGGCTTTGCTCCACTTACTTCATACAGCTCCTCTCCCCCAAGGAGATTTTCAGTAGGAACAAAGCAATCCTCCAATACTAGTTCCGCTGTTTCGTTTGCTCGTAGCCCCATCTTTTTTACGACTTTTGTACAGTGAAAGCCTGGTGTGCCTTTCTCTACTACAAATGCTCGCTGACCTGCCCTACCAAGCTTTGGATCAACCGTTGCAAACACGACAACCCAAGAGGCACGACCGCCATTGGTAATGAAAATTTTTTGACCATTTAGGATATAGCCACCATCTATTTTTCTAGCCGTAGTTTGAACACCAGATGCATCAGAGCCTGCCTCTGGTTCTGTTAACGCATAGGCCCCCCATCTCGGCTTATCATTAGTAAAAATAGTTAAAAACCGCTCCTTTTGCTCCTTCGTGCCACTACTCTCAATTGGCGGACCACCAAGTCCCGCCCCTGGGAGTGATAAGGTAATTGCTGGATCTCCCCAGGCCATTTCCTCTGTCGCTAATACTCCCATACGATTTCCTTCTCGTTCTCTTTTGCCTTTTGATGAACCGTTGCCGCCTCCCCCAAAGGATGACGTATTTAACTGAATCCCCATGCGATTTACGTTCTCCAGCCATTCATCAGGAACTTTTCCGAGTCTGTCCGCTTCAAGTGCAATTGGACGAATCTCATTCTCTGCAAACCAATGGGTCATTTCTCGAATCTGTTGTTGCTGCTCCGATAGTTCAAAGGAAATCAATGGAAATCCACCTCCCGTGGTTCGGCCAGCAGCTCTGCTCCTCTTTGGGCTAATAGACCTTGCTCTCGTCCATAGAGCGCCACCTGTGCCCCAGCATCCCGCAGCCATTTTTCCACCGGGAATTCCTGGATATAGCCGTGCCCACCTAAAAGCTGTACGGCAGCATCTGTTACAAAGCGAATGCCACGATGTGCGCGATAAAGAGCCCGTAATGCAAATCCATACGCAGAAGCTGATCCTTCATCGGCTTTTAATGCCGCCTCCCATGTCAGATGATTGACGACTTGTACTTCAATCGCCATTTTGGCAATCTTAAAGGATACACCTTGGAATTTGGCAATTTCTCGGCCAAATGCCTTTCTTCCAGCTGTATATTCCGTAGCATAATCCAGTGCAGCTTCCATTAATCCATTTTGCTTCGCTGCCTCAAGTGTATATAGACGGGCTTGAACCGTTCGGAAAATCCGTTCTGCTTCCTTACCCTTAGCAAGCACATGCTCACCTGAAATCGTCAACTGTTCAAAAGACAATCTTCCCAGACCCGCAGCCAATAGCCCTAACCGATAATCCCCTTCCTTAACTGTCCATTCCTTAGAATCCACTAGAAGTATTACTGCTTCCCCCACTTGATCACGCGCAAAAACCACAGCAATATCAGCAAATTTCGCTAACCGGACTGGTTCTGTCGTTCCATCCAGTACATAATCACTGCCATGTTTTTGTACGGTTATTGATTTTCCCCAAGGCTTGCTTGGTTCGGAACTATCGATTAGGACACTTGTTAATTCTTCTCCACCTATGAAGCTTTCTTTTACCTGTTGCAATCCACCCTGATTGGAGATCGTACGAAACAATGAGGCTACATCCCCAGCACCGGTAAACCCTTGAACAATTGCTAAATCGCCATAGCTAAGCGCTCGCTGGATTTGAACTTGGGAGATTAGCGGCAATGCTAATCCGCCCCATTCTTCAGGTATTTCGAGTGATAAAAAGCCTAATTCCTTTGCCTCCTCCACTAATTCCGCAGCTACTTCTCGTTCCGTCTCACATGCCCTTGCTAACGGTCTTATTTTTTCTTTGGCGAAGTCTTTCGCAACTCGGGTAAACGCTAATTCTTCAGCTGTTGGTTGAAAACTTATCATATTCCACACCTCTTTCTCTTTAAAAAAATAAGGGACATCCCATCCCTTATTTGGCTGTCTTATTATACGTAGCCAAAATATCCTGAAGCTTTAAAGCCAGACCAAAATTCCCTTTTATTTTCAACCTGCCACTCATAAATGCTTTCGTACCATTTAATTCTCCATTTGCCATCGCTAGAAAATCTTCCTTCATCATCACAAGCGTACAGTCTGGGGATTCCTTTTCTCCCTCAGCGGCATAGCTGTTTTGATCATTTAAAACAAGCTGAAAAGTCGTTGCATCATCATCTTGAAAAGCAAATTGATAAACTGCCTTTACACCCTTCGCTTTACTTGGATCCTCTTTTAGTGCCGTGTTAATCTCTTCAAATAACGCTTTAATTTCTTCCATTGTCATCCTCCTTGATTGATGTTTTGTTTTCCTATCTACAGATTAGCGATAATCATCGGTTTCAAGCTATTCCGTAATATGTAGGGAAAGTAATCGCCTCTAGCTTTTCTATCACCTACCTTTGTACGCCCGAAAAACTCGCACGGACTAATGTAGTTCGTTATAATAAAGGAAATTAGGATTAAGGAGATTTCCAAGATGGTAAAAGTAAAGATGAATGTACAAACGGCATACCATGGAGAACTTTTTCGTGCGGGGAAAGTGTATGAAGTAGATGAGGAAACAGCCAAACGTTGGATTGCTAGTAAACTAGCAGAGGCTGTTAATGAAGAATAGGCGAACTGTTTGTATGCAAAAAAATCCCACTAGAATGAATTACCATTACTAGTGGGTTTTTGTCTATATTTTTAACGATTTGCAAAGAATTCCTCTGCCTTCTCTAAGTACACCTCTTGTTCAGGTGTCAAATCGTATTCTTCCTCAATCGCATCAACTGGACATGCCGCTTTACATGCTCCACAGTCAATACAAATATCCGGATCTATGTAGAACTGATCTGGTCCTTCTTCTATACAATCAACCGGGCAGACACTGACACATTCGGCTGCTTTCTCTTGTCTGCATGGATCTAATATAACAAAAGCCATCTATTTTAACCCTCCCTAATAATAGAATTCAGGTACAACTTCATCTTAATGATATAACGTTTAGTATTTCAAGTAAACTGCTTTCCTATAAATAGTTTTAACTGATAAAAATAAATCTCCAATTGAATTCTGTCGCTATTTAAACAGCTTCCCCTATACGTTAAATTAACTTATGGAAATTGAATGTTAAATTAATATTTTATATTTTATGAAAACTTTATTTTTTTGTAATTTTTGTTATATTAATTATGAGAAGCTGCTCTTCCCTTTTAAATACCCCATAAATTGAGATACACTTAATTTCGGCGGGATACTTACTAACATGTGGATGTGATCCGGACAAGCATTTGCTTCGTGTATGGTCCTCCTTTTCTTTCACATAAATCACGTATGATTTCACCTATGCTTTTTTTGTATTTTCCGTATATTATTTGCCTTCTGTACTTGGGTGCAAACACAATATGATACTTACAATTCCATGTTGTGTGTGCTAAACTATTTTTGTCCTTCATAGGACTCGCCTCCTTCTTTAGTGAGATTTAGTGGTCGGGAAACCAACTTTATCTTACCATGAAGTGAGGCATTTTTTGTCCCACGCTGAAAGCTCTCCGGAACCCCTCGCATAGCAAGGGGTTTTCAAAAACATAAAAAAAAAAAAAAAAAAAAAAATAGACGCTGATTCTAGGTTTTTAATCCTAGGAAACAGCGTCTAATTCTTTGGTTATTTAGTCTATATCATTTACTTGCTTTTTAAATAGAATATTAGGTTTTTAATTATGTGTGTTGCACCTAATACTGTACAGGTAATAGCAACTATCTTATACAAAACACTAGGGCTTTCAAATGCATTTATTAAAAAGTATATTATTAGAATAAAAGGAATAATAGAATACAAAAGATTTTTCATATATTTTTTGCGTAAATCTGCTGTCATAAATATTCCTCCTTTACATTCCATTCTTATTATCTTAATTATAACTTTTCTTGATTATACACACTACCCTAAAAGGGTTATGCATAATTAATTTTTAGGAACTTTATATTAATTAGATAATTCGCTCTTTTTTGTAATCTGGATAGCTCCATGTTTTTTTTATAAATAGGTATTTCTATTCCAATCCAATAAAAAAGCGTTAAGGTTATGAAATGTTACTATGAAGACAAATCAGCGATGGAACCAATATATTAGTAAAAAGAGAAATTCGAAATCTACAATCACAAAAAACACTTCAACATCACGGTGTCGAGGTATCCTACCTTATTTATCCTTTAATTTCGCAAGTGCTTCGGCCAATGCATTATTCGTAAAGCCGGCTTCCTGTTTCTTTAAATACTTATTCACATCTTTTTTCGAAACTTTACCTTTTTTCTCTTGTTCTTTTCGTTTATTAAAAGTAGATAGTTTTTCACGATGTCCACATGAGCAGGTAAACATTTGCC
Source organism: Ornithinibacillus contaminans (assembly GCF_001038425.2). GTDB lineage: Bacteria > Bacillota > Bacilli > Bacillales > Amphibacillaceae > Ornithinibacillus > Ornithinibacillus contaminans. Next base: position 23,595 of record NZ_LDPV02000041.1, on the reverse strand, counting down.
CTTCACCTTCACCACGTAATTCCAATCGCTTATGACAATTTGGACAGCGGGCATTGGTTTTTCTGGCGATGTTTTTCTTATGACCACAGGATCGGTCCTGACAAACGAGCATACGACCATGCTTGTTATTTACTTCAAGCATCAGCTTTCCACAATCCGGACATTTCGTTCCCGTCATGTTGTCATGTTTAAACTTGCTGTCGTTTCCTTTTATCTCTTGGATTATTTCTTTCGTATAATCCTTTATTTCACCAATAAATTTATTTTTATTTAGTTTGCCTTCTGCAATTAAGCTTAACTTTTGCTCCCATTCAGCGGTAAGTGCCGGGGAACGTAAATCCTCTGGTGCAAGGTCTAATAGCTGCTTTCCTTTAGAGGTAATGAAAATATGTTTGCCTTTCAACTCCATATAACCACCATTGAAAAGCTTATCAATAATGTCTGCCCGGGTTGCTACTGTTCCGATTCCACCCGTTTTTTGTAGGGTACCAGCCAGATGCTTTTCATCCGCATTCATGTAGCGAACGGGATTTTCCATTGCTTGTAGTAAAGCTCCTTCAGTCAACCGTTCAGGAGGCTTGGTTTCTCCTGATGTTAACCGAACGCTCACATTATCAAACACATCCCCTTGTTTAATTACTGGGAGACGTTGATCATCTGATTGGTCATCGTCATCAAAATTGCGATCATATACAGCCTTCCAGCCTTGTTTTTTCACTACTTTACCTTTAGCGGTGAATGCCTCTGAGCCAATTTCTGCATGAATGGTTGTTTGTTCATACTCATAAGCATCCATTAATACTGCTAAGAAGCGCTTCACTACTAAATCATAAATTCTTCTTTCTTTGTCATCTAAGTCTGCTAGAATAACTGGTTCTTCTGTTGGAATAATGGCATGGTGATCACTTACTTTAGAATTATCAACCACTGATTTTGGCAGCTTCATATCACCACGGCGCAGGATGGTATTCGCAAAACTAGCATATTGATCCACACCACATGCCTTTAAGCGATCCTTCAATGTTGGTACAATGTCAGTAGAAATAACACGTGAGTCGGTTCTCGGATAGGTTAAAACTTTATGGCGCTCATATAGCTTCTGCATGAGCGATAATGTCTGCTTTCCGGAAAATCCAAAGATACGGTTTGCATCACGTTGTAGCTCGGTTAAATCATAAAGCTGTGGTGCATATTTCTTCTTATAATTGGTATCAACTTTTACAACTTTTGCGGCTTTATTCGCCAATTTCCCTACAAGTGCATCTGCTTTATCTTTAGAAAAAATTCGCGTATTGGTGTTGTTATCCTGCCAGGTTAATGTGACACCATTCTTTGTCTTCGCTTGGATACCGTAAAATTTTTGCGGTTTAAATTCGTTTATTTCCTTTTCTCTAGCTGCAACCATGCCTAATGTTGGTGTTTGCACACGTCCACTCGAAAGCTGTGCATTGAATTTGGTTGTCAACGCACGTGTCGCATTTAGTCCGACATACCAGTCCGCTTCCGAACGCGCAACTGCCGAAGCATATAAATTTTCATAGTTCTTTCCTGGTTTTAATTGTTTAAATCCATCTCTAATTGCTTTATCGGTAACAGATGAAATCCAAAGACGTTTGATCGGCTTCTGGATTCGAGCTTTCTCAATGATCCAACGAGCCACAAGCTCCCCTTCACGACCAGCGTCCGTTGCAATTACAATTTCAGACACATCATTTCGAGTCATTTGTGTTTTGACAGCGCTAAACTGTTTGCCTGTCTTTTTCATAACGACAAGCTTTAAATTAGACGGAAGCATTGGTAAATCTTCCAGGTTCCACGTCTTATATTTATCATCATAGGTTTCCGGGTCAGCTAAGGTCACTAAATGTCCAAGTGCCCATGTCACAATATAAGTTGAGCCCTCCAAATAACCGTTTCCTTTTTTCGTGCAATTTAACACACGGGCAATATCACGGCCAACAGATGGCTTTTCTGCTAGTACTAGTGTTTTACTCATTTTTTTCTATCCCTCTCTTAAAACATCTATCCTTTACTTTAACATATTCAGATGATGAGGGAGAAATATCTGGTGTTTTGGGACGTATTTAGTTGCCAGTTCTATTCTAATCTCACTTAGCACACTCCCAGACACCTTCCCATACAATAGCGTAGAACATGAAAAGGATATGGTGCTATGCTTTTTTATACTGGTTTAGTTTTTCTAGTAATTGCGGTTAGTTTGGATGGGTTTGGTGTTGGGGTCACGTATGGCATGCGAAAAATCGTGGTACCGATTAGCGCATTACTGGTGATCATGGTTTGCTCAGGCATCGTCGTGCTTATTTCCATGGAAGTTGGCAGCATGCTGCATTCCTTTTTATCAGTAGGGATTGCCAAGACCATTGGTGGATCCATTCTCATTTTTATCGGGGTATTCTCCTTAATCAATTCCATTCGTAGTCAACTGAAAAAACAAGAGGAAAAACCACATCCGAATACTTCACCAAAACATTTCCAAAACATTCGAACTGTCATGACAACACCTGATAGGGCTGACCTTGACCAATCCGGTACGATATCGATTGGAGAAGCAATATTGCTTGGGACTGCATTAGCATTAGATGCGTTTGGGGCAGGAATCGGGGCAGCTATCTTAGGCTATTCCTCCATCATTACTTCTATATTAATTGCATTGATGAGCGGGATGTTTGTCCATTATGGAATTAAAATGGGTATTGTGTTATCCAAAAATAAAAAACTGGAACGTATGAACTTTTTACCACCTGTGTTGCTTATAACACTTGGTGTATTTAATTTATTATAAAAGTAACTAGCACCCGGAATGATAGTTTCGGGTGCTCATTCGGTTTGATACCGGCGATGGATATTATTTTTCTTATACGTAGGATGGGAAAATTCGATCAGTTCTAGCGACAAGGCTAAATAGCGTTCAGCAAATATCGCTTCAAAGTGCTTCTGTACAACATCAAATAAACGATCACATGCTTCCCTCATGATTTCTTCAGAACGGCCAGCACCTATCTTCAATGTTACATGAACAAAAGCATCATCCTTATGAGAACCGTCTGCAACAACATAATCGTGAAGCGCAATAGCTCGAGTGCGAATCCCACCAATTGGAAACGTATCCCCCTGTACAATTAACACTTCATTGATTTTTTGTAAGAGAGCTTTAATATCTCCATCATCTTTTAAGTTACTCGTATATTCAACAATGACATGTGGCATCGTTTCACTCCCTATCGTGCAAAGATGGAATCAGCAACAATCGTATTCTTCAATTTACCAATCCCTTCAATTTCAACGACCACTTCGTCTCCCTCAACAACATTCACCGTTCCTTTTGGCGTACCCGTTAAGATAACATCATTTTCATTTAAAGTCATAAAGCTACTAAGATATTCAATTAGAAAAGGAATGTCAAATAGCATATCCTTTGTTGATCCCTCTTGCTTTCGTTCGCCATTTACATAGGTATAAAGTTTGAGATTCATTGGGTCTTTGACAGCTTCTTTATCAACAAACCAGGGGCCGATTGGTGTCAATGTATCCCGATTTTTCACAGCTAAGTTTGGTCGGTAATAGTTTTCTAGGTAATCACGAATAGCGTAGTCATTTGCAATCGTGTAGCCAGCAATATAATCATAGGCGTCTTCTCGTTTGACGGCGCGTGCCTTTTTACCGATTACAACAGCTAGCTCACATTCATAATGCATCATCCTGGCACCAGCAGGTCTACGTGTAAATCCGCCATGGCCAATTAATGTATTTGGTCCTTTTAAGAACAACAATGGTTCCTCTGGAAGATTCACACTTATTTCCGATGCATGATCCAGATAGTTTAGGCCAAGTGCAAAAATTGTCCCTACTTCAAGTGGAGGTAACCAAACCACCTGATCAAAATCTACTATCCTTCCATCAGCAAGGCATAATTTACCATCATCTGCTACCGCCTCATGAATAGATCCAAAACAGGCTACTCGGGCATGCTTCATACCTTTTCACCTCCTGCGATTAACACACTTTCGTGGACAAATCGATTCTCCAAGCTACCGATATAATCAATTTCGATTCGTATCGTATCACCAACGCTAACAGTCGGTGGATTATAAGGAATACCAACCATTAACAAATCTCCTTTCGATAAAGTCATAAATTCTGTAACATCTTGAATTAGGCGTGGAATCGAACGAACCAATTCCTTCGTACTATTGACTTGAATTAGCTCATCATTTTTAAACGTCCAAATCATTAAACTATCTGGATTCGGTATATGTTCCTTCAAAACTATCCAAGGTCCAATTGGGCAAAAACCGTCTCTGGCTTTGTATTTGATTGCCGGGCGATGAAAGGAGTCATGAGGTATTGTTACATCATTAACAATCGTGTATCCTTCAACATATTGAAGTGCTTCAGCTTCGTTTACATTTACTGCTGTACGACCAATAACAACGCCAAGCGTGGCATTCACTTCAACTGTCTCTACATCGTTTGGAATAGCTACCTCCTTCAAGTGACCGTTCAGTGTATTTCTTGGTTTGATATAAAGTACTGGTCGTTTCGGAGGATTTTGATAGGGTGACTTGTTAAATTCATTCCGATAGGCTTCTAATTGTTCTTGAAAGTTAAATAAGGTTCCATATACGGTACCATTAACAGGGGATTGCCAAGAAAAGGACTCTTCCGCTAGCTTTTCCCCTTTCCACAGAATGTGAGAAACACCAACTAATATATCCTCAAATCCAGTTGTTGACGAAAATCTTGCCTTCGCATGATACATCATGAGCGCAGTCACTCCTATTTTATCGAAATGTGCGATTCGCTCGCTTTTCTTTTCCATCTTATAGCCTATGAGAACTAACGCAAATACAGTAGCAGTTTTTTCGGTTCCTCAATTAATTCAATAACACGATTCGTAAACATTACCGCATCTGCACCGTCGATAATCCGGTGATCGAACGAAAGGGATAGCGTCATTATGGAACGAACCGCGATTTCATCATGATCCATCACAACTGGCATCCGCTTCGTTTTATGAAAAGCAATAATACTTGTTTGCGGGTGGTTTATAATTGGTGTTGCTGCAATCCCACCAAGTGGACCCATATTACTAATCGTAAACGTACCGCCTTTCATTTCTTGTGCGGTCAGCTTTTGCTCCTGTGCCTTTTTCGTTAACTCCTTCATTTCTTCGTGTATCTCTATAATAGATTTCTGATCCACTTCACGGAGAACAGGTACTAAAAGTCCTCTGTCTGTATTGGTCGCAAGTCCAATATGGTAATCCTTTAGAAGTCGAATAACATTGTTTTCTTCATCCAACAGCGCATTAAATAATGGGAATTCCTTTAATGTAATCGCTATTGCTTTCAGGAAAAATGCCACAACCGACACCTGTTCACCAGAGTCTTTTAGCTCTTGGCGAAATTCGAGTAGACTTGTAAGATCGGCTTCATCGAAATGGGTAACATGTGGAATGGTCGTTAGTGACTTGGTCATTTTCATCGCGATTTGTTTTCGTATACCGGTAAAAGGAATCGTGTCACCAGCACTTTCATTAGGCAAGGTAGTATAGTCTTCTTCAATCAACTCAACATTAGCTGATTCCACTTCCTCCACACGATTACGCACAAAACGAAAAACATCCTCATCTGTTACCCTTCCTGCTGGACCTGTCCCCACAACCTGCTCAATATCCACATCATTCTCGCGCGCAATTCTTCTTGTATGTGGGGCTGCAATAATTCGCTTCGGTGGTTGTTTCACTGGCTCATAATCAATCGGTTTCTTTGCAGGAGCTACAATGGAGGCAGATGCCTCTTGTTCAGCATGTGTTGGTGTCGCTTTTTCCTTCCCATCATCAATTTCAAGTAACACCGTCCCAATGGTAACGGTCGTTCCCTCTGAGAAATGGATTTTCTTAATTTTTCCAGTTGATGGGGAAGGAATTTCGGCAACCATTTTATCGGTTTGCATTTCAACAAGGGGCTGGTCAACCTTAACCAAATCCCCTACTTTTACGAAATAGTTCAGAATTTCTCCCTCTGTCATTCCCTCACCAATATCATGAAACTTTACCTCGACCATTTCATGCACCTCATTCTTTAATCGTCCACTTCGGACTCTTCTGTCGTGTAAAGAAGTTATTTCGTTGGCGTTGTTGTTCGAGTCGTTGCTGGCATTTACGATTGGCCGCTTCTAATGTTGTGATGGCATCTAATTCTGCTTGTTTATAGATTTCGATAATAGATTCATAGATTGCTTTCGTTTTTAACAATACCCGTTCCTTATTCGGACCATATAATTCATCCGCTACTTGAATTAAACCACCAGCATTCACAATATAGTCTGGGGCATATAATATCCCTTGGTCATGTAAAGCCTTCGCATGACGTTCCGCTTGTAATTGATTATTTGCTGAACCAACGACTGCTTTTACCCGTAGCTTCGAAATCGTATCATCATTCAAAATTCCGCCCATTGCACACGGAATAAATATATCCGCATCTGTTTCATAGATTTCGTGACTTTCCACAACCGTAATCGGGGCATGATATAGAGCCGCTTTCTCTTCAATCTTGGTAATTACTTCCGGGGAAATATCAGTCACATAAAGATTAGCACCCTCACGTAAAAGGTATTCCGCAATCTTAAATCCTACCTTACCTAACCCTTGGATTGCATACGTTCGCCCGGATAAATTCTCATCACCGAAAAGATACTGATTGGTAGCTTTTAGCCCGTATAGCACCCCTTGAGAAGTTGGAATGGAAGAATCGCCACCACCACCGAATTCCTCTGGCAACCCGTTAATAAAATTCGTTTCCTTCGACGCCTGCACAAAATCATCCATGGACGTCCCCATGTCAGTTCCGGTATAAAATCTACCATTCAACGAATCAACGAACTGACCAAAGGAACGAAACAGCGCCTGTGACTTGTCTTTTTTCGGATCACCAATAATCACGGCCTTTCCTCCACCAAAATCAACGTCTGCTGCTGCGCATTTAAACGTCATTCCTTCTGATAACCGGAGTACATCCTGTAAGGCATCCTCTAAAGTCGCATAGGGATACATCCTTGTACCGCCAAGCGCAGGTCCGAGTGTCGTATTATGGATCGCAATGATTGCTTGTAATCCGGTACTAGGATCATTACAAAATACTACCTGTTCATGACCACTTATTTTTTCAAACAAATCAAACGATAAGTCCTGTTGGCTATCCAATTGCTGCTTCATCATCCAACCTCCATTCATGCTATTTTTCCGAACACATTTATTTCACTTGATTGCCCTTGATTAGCTCATGGTAATTACCCTCAAAAAATGTTAATGGATCACCCGAATGGGTGTTTATATCGGTAACTTTTCCAATATAAAGTGTGTGATCCCCAGCATCCACCACATCATGTACCTCACAAATCATTTGAACAAGCGAATCTTTTATTGTTGGCATTTCCTGAAACCATTGAAAATAAATCGTGCGAGTTTCATTGATTTGTCCTGCAAAATAGGCAGATAAATCTTTTTGCTCCTGACTGAGAATGCTAATGGCGAATTTTTGAGCATGGGTAATATAGGTCTTCATCATCGCTTTATTAGCAATCGAAACTAATACAAGCTTTGGGTTTAACGAAACAGACATAAAAGCATTTGCGGTCATGCCATGGACTTCATCATCTAGCTTCGTCGTCACAACGGTAACACCAGTGGTAAATTTCCCCATAGCATTACGGAAAATGCGATCATCCATTTGCTGACCCCCTTTTCATACTATTTTTTCATTAAATAACAAAGGTAGGCTTATGCTGTGCGAGTTTGGCAGGCTGCAGTGCTACTTCCTCACCTGTCACTACATCCAATACAGCAGAAGCTTCTTGGAACCATTTATCTGGTGCAGCATGCCCCCAAAACGTTTGACGCATCGGGTCATTAATATCCCAGCGAATCGGTTTAAAATCTGGATCACTTGTTAAGTAGTCACCACTATATAACTCAATCCGATGTCCATCGGGATCACGCAAATATAGGAAAAACGCGTTCGATAAACCATGTCTACCCGGCCCTCGCTCAATCGCCTCACCATAGCCCATCGAAGCCAAAACGTCACATGTGTGAATAAGCGCTAACTGGTCCGGTAGCCAAAATCCAATATGATGAAGCCTTGGTCCTACACTATTCATAAACGCAACATCATGGACATTTTGTTTCCGGTGTAACCAGGCAGCCCAAATAGAGCCATCCGCGGTATCTGTGTATTCAGAGCAAGCAAAGCCTAACTTATCCCGGTAAAAAATATAAGCTGCCTCTACGTCAGATACTGCACAATTAAAATGATCTATGCGCTGCATCCGTGAACCTCGATACAAATCGTATCGTTGCAATAAGCGATCAACCGTCTCCATCTCCGCAAAAAACTCTAACGGTAAACCAGCTATATCCTGCACTCTCAACGCTCGCCCAAGTGCATGCTGTTCCCCTTTTTCAAGCCATTTCACTTCGCAACCTGACTGCTCAAACTCGAGTGCTAATGCATCCAAATCACGATCACTCGAAACTTTATATCCCAATGCTTCAACTGCAGGATTTTCTGCTTTTTTCAATACGAGACTATGATGTGTATGCTCTTCTAAACCCCGAAGATACATATGATCCTCATCAGACTCTGTTTCGATAAAACCTAGTGCATCAATATAAAACTTTCGCGATGCTTCCAAATCCTTCACATGCAGAATCGCCCTTGCACAACGAATAATGTTGTAATCCATGCTATGTCCCCTCTCTAACTATTTTGTCGCCTTCACCCCATTAGAGGTATTCAAGAAATCCTGAACGTACTGCTTATAGGAATCCTTTTCATAGTTATCAAAGTATGTCATTCCCATACGGATTGGATCTCCGAAGAAATAATATTCATAATGTGTTTGCCTGCTACCGAAGGCACTTAACGTCATATCCCACGCTAAACGGAATAGCTGGACACGTTCATAGCCTTCTAGGTTTTTCCCTTGTAAGCCACGGTGAATTAAAGGTCCAATTTCATCATGGTTGAAGTCTGCTTGGGTTGGGATTCCCATCAAACCAGATGCGCCAAGAATTCGAATAATCTCCGTTAACCTAGGATAAATTCTCGGATACCAGTTCCGCGCTGCATCCAGTGCTGCGAAGTCAGGTGTCATCGTTCCAGATGCATCGAGCCTCGCATTATGTTCTGCTCGATACAGATGGGACTTCATCGTTTCTAATGTAAGCATGATTTCTGATCCTTTATCCTGAACATGCTGGAACCCATCAATACCGATTGCATCCATAATATTTAGGGCAACCCCTAATACAAATTCCGTTTTCACGATGTTCTTTGCCAATACCTGATGTGCCATATGGATGACAGCATTTGTCTCTTTAAACGTACGGTTACATACCGAGGAATTACCACATACAAATACTCGCTCCCATGGTACAAACACATTTTCAAAGGAAACAATCGCATCGCCTTCCTCAAAGCGAGAACCAAGTGGATGATCCCATTCATTTTTGCCATAATCAAACGACTCACGGCTAATGAACTTCAAGCCAGGTGTGTTGTTCGGAATCGCAAAGGCTAACGAATACGGATCATCCAACTCGCCAGCTTTTTTAACTGTCGAAGGGAAAACCAGAATTTCATCGGTAATCCCACCTTGGGTCGCAAGCAACCGAATTCCGTCTACTACGATTCCATCTGGCCTTTCTTCTACTAAATGCAACGCAACATTAGCATCCTTTTGCTGGTGTTGCATCTTCGCCCGATTCACTTGAGGGTGGATTAGCGTATGGGTTAAGCTAATATCATTTTCTCTTGCGTATTCGTAGTAGTTTCGTGCATTCTCCGCAAATCGAGGATCCCCTTCAGCAAAGATGCTGTTATTCACGCCCATCGCCATTACTTCTGCGTTCAGATAATCTGGTGATCGCCCCATCATTCCACCAGATGTACGCGCCCATTCCTGCATCGCTTCACGGCGGGTAATTAAATCTTCTACTGTCCTTGGCTGCATGAACGTCATCCCAACTTTATTACTGGTTGTTGGTGATGTATACAGCATCTTTCCTGGCTTCTCATACTGCAAATCATACAAATTAGCCATCGATTGAATGACATTTTTAAAAGCAGGATGCTCCGTCACATCTACTACCTTTTCACCGTGAATATAAACATTATTCTGTGCTTCTTTTAATCTACTAATATATTCTTTTCCAGTTTTTGCTGGCATCTCGTTCCCTCCCTATTTGTTCTTTCCGAATTTTGGTATATGATGATCCCCGATTGCTACATGAATTGCTTTCGGTTCTGTATAAAATTCAAAAATGGCAAAATGTCCACCTTCCCGTCCAATCCCACTAGCCTTCATCCCACCGAACGGAATCCGTAAATCACGGACATTTTGAGAATTGACCCAAATCATTCCAGAATCAATCGCTTGTGCTACCCGATGACCACGTTTGATATCATTTGTCCACACATAGCCTGCAAGACCATACGCTACATCATTTGCCATCTTAATTACTTCTTCCTCTGATTCAAATTCAATAACCGCCATAACCGGACCAAAAATCTCTTCTTGGCAGACACGCATATCGTTCTTCGCATGTAGTAAAAGGGTTGGTGGTACGTAATTCCCATTAGTTAGTTGCTCGGGAACCTCGCCTTGATAAACCTCACAACCTTCTTGTTTTGCTAGTTCAATATAGCTAGTCACCTTCTGAAAATGTCCCTTGTCAATAAGTGGGCCAAGTTCTGTTTTATCTTCACTTGGATCTCCTACTATAATATTTTGAACTCGTTCCTTTAATGCTTCGACAAACTTATGTTTCACATCCTTCTGAACAAATACTCTTGAGTTCGCTGTACATCGCTCCCCATTGAACGAAAATATCCCCCATACAGCCGCATCCAATGCTTGCTCAATGTCCGCATCATCAAACACGATTAATGGTGATTTTCCCCCAAGTTCCATCGAGGTTTTCTTCAAGGAATCTGCACCATTTTTCATAATGCGTTTACCAGTAGTCGTCTCGCCAGTGAAGGAAATGGCTTTTACTGTTGGATGCTGCACCAATGCTTCACCTGCTGTTTCCCCAAAACCATGAACAACATTGAAAACACCGTTTGGTAACTCCGCTTTTTGAATAATTTTTGCCAAGATATTTGCAGACAACGGTGATAATTCTGCTGGTTTTAGTACAACAGTATTTCCTGTTGCCAGTGCCGGTGCTACCTTCCACGTTAACAACATAAAAGGAGCATTCCATGGTGTAATTAATCCAACTACGCCAAGAGGCTTATAGACAGTGTAATTGATGAATTCATCATCCACCTGGTAAGCATCCCCGTGCATTCTTGCCTGCACCATTCTGGAATAAAACCGAAAATTCTCCGCACCACGGGCTGCCATCTTACGGGTTTGGCTAATTGGAAGACCTGAGTCCAATGACTCTAGTAGGGCAATTTCTTCCGCTTCTTCTTCAATTAAGTCTGCAATTTTGTCTATGTATTTCATTCGCTGTGTAAGTTTCATCGATCCCCAAGGGCCATTTCGAAAAGCTTCTTCCGCTGCATTAACCGCTAAGTCAATATCATCTTGATTACCTTTTGCTACGAGATTAATAGCCTCATTGGTAAAAGGATTTCTATTTTCAAAGGTGTCACCACCCGCAGCCTCTACAAATTCTCCGTTAATATAGAGCTTTACATCCTCTACTTTATTGTTCACCATTTAAGTCCTCCTTCACATTCCAACATTCTCCGTAATCAGCTGATAATCTAGCAAAACATCTCTTATTTCGGCTTGTATTTCCGCTGACGGGATATCTAATGGCTTACGCAGTATCGGTTTGATTTTGCCCATCATCCCTAATGCAGCTTTTACAGGGGCTGGATTCGTATCACGAAATAACACATCATTTAATGGCATGAGTTGATAATGTAAGTCCTGCGCCCCCTTCACATCGCCGGCTACCCAGCGATCATAAACCGCTGCAACCTCTTGCGGTGCCACATTCGCTGTGGCACTAATATGCCCTGCTCCACCAATTGCTAACATTGGATAACAAAGCACTTCAATTCCAGAGTACAAATTGAAGTCACGACCACATTTTAGTAGTACTTTATTAACATGTTCAAAATCCTTATTGGACTCTTTTACCCCAATAATGTTTGGGCAGTCTTCGGCTAACCTTGAAATTGTAACCGCTTCCAAATTTATTGCTGTTCGACCTGGTATATTGTATAGAATGATTGGTATATCGACGGAATCTGCTACTGCTTTGAAGTGTTTGTATAGTGCGTGTTGGTTGGGTTTGTTGTAGTATGGCACAATGACCAGTGCGGCGTCTGCTCCCATTTCTTGTGCAGCCTTTGTCATGCGGAGTGTTTCTTGATGGTTGGTTGATCCGGTCCCAGGAATAAATGGTACTCTTCCATTTACCGTTTTACAGGCGACCTCCATAACGTTAAGTCGTTCCTCAATCGACATCGAGCTCGGTTCCCCAGAAGTACCTGTCACAGAAATCCCATGACTTCCACTAGTAATCTGCCAGTTGATTAATTCGTTGAACTTATCAAAGTCAATCTGCTCGTCTTCATCAAATGGTGTAATCACTGGTGCAATTGAACCTCGTAATCGTTCCTTTGCTTCTTCAAAAGCCATTTGATCCCCTCCACCCTTTAGTTTCGGATAAATATTAATTTTCAGAACAATTAAATCATATATGATTTCACATATCATGTCAATAGGGAAATGGATGGGGTGGGATGCGGGATTAAATATTGCGAGATATCGCTCGTTTCGTGGAAAATATCGCTCGAAAAGTAGGTGGTATCGCCCGAAATGTGAGATTATCGCCTGATCTGCGAGATTATCGCTCGAACTGCGAAAACTTCGCTCGATCCATGAGTTTATCGCCCGAAATATGAAAACTTCGCCCGATCCATGAGTTTATCGCTCGATATACGAGACATCGCCTGAACCAGATAAACTGCGCTTTTCCCCAACCATCTGTCCTACAGTACAAATACTCCACCCATCTCATAAACCAAAAGAGAAGAACTAGAATCTTTAAACTCCAGTTCTTCCCTCTTAAGATGATAATGTATTTGTTTCGATTAAATTTTTTCTCCTTAGTTCAAAGTTTTCAGCTGTTTTAATTTTATGCTCTTTTGCTAATTCTGCCAATCTATCAGAATCACCTATACCAAGCAATTCGATAATCTCATTATGCTCGGCAATTGATTCTTTGACGCGTTTAGAATAAAGCGTCGAGCCAGTCCCTCGTATCGAATCAATTCGGTTCCAAGTATGTTGAATGGTTTCTAATAAATACGTATTATTGCATTGTTCACAAATGACTCGATGAAAAGCAGCATTCAACTTACTGAACTGAATGATATCAAAATCTTCTAATGCCACCTCCATTAACTGATTTAGCTCTCTTAATTTCACTAATTCTTCCTTTGGAAAGCTCCTTGCCGCTAGTGATGTTGCATATCCTTCAAGTACTGCGAGTACATGAACCGTATCCAAGTAATCGGTTTCATTTACTTCTGCAACAACAGGACCAACATTCCGTTTGTACACCACTAGACGTTCTGCCTCCAGCTGGCGAATTGCTTCACGTACAGGGATAGAACTAGTATCCAGCTCCTTTGCAATCTGATCAATCACAATCCGCTGACCCGGTACATATTCCCGCTCAATAATTCTCCCTTTTAATACCCGATACACTTTTTGTTGTTTGTTTTCATTTACCATAGTACCAATATGATATAGGAAATGGTATATGGTGTCAATATTCAGAAATTTAACCAAAATAGTCACTATACTAAGGTATATACAGTGACTATTAAACGGGATATATACATTTATAACGTGTACATCAATAGAATAAATATCAGTAAGAATATTACAGTTGCGATAAAACTAACAAGTTTTCTATGGATTTTTAATGACTCTAAGATTAATCCCACAACCATTGCTATTATGAACGGAATTCCTACCAATTTAATGAGACCAAATAAAATTCCATCTAACGCTGGCTTTAAAGGACTATAGTCAATTTCCATTTTTTCACCTCTTAGTTTTATTTCGGCTTCTTCTGGAAATTAACAAATAAAAATGTATTATTATCTGAATTCATTGCCGCATATAGATAAAATTCTACTATACTACATCTACAAATCCATCACCAAACAAACCCGGTCCCGACACCAAATACCATTCTCAACTATCTTCTCTGGATAATGTTTAACAAAGTAATCCCATTCGATCTCCGTTATCCGAAAACCACATTTCTGATAAAGCGCTAATTGACCGATGCTTGAATTTCCGGTTCCTACTTCAAGCGTTTTATATCCCATAATCTTCGCCTGTTTAATTGCATGCATGACCAACTGTTTTCCAATGCCACTACCATGTAAATCCTCTACGACTGCAACATTCACCAATTCAATAGTGTCTGGTTTGGTAGGAAAAAGTACATAGATACCGACAATCTGCTGTTTACTTTCAGCTACAAAACATTCCCCAGCATTGACGTACTTCTTTATCATTTCCTCTGAAGGGTCTGCCAATAACAACAATTCCATTGGCGCCTTTTCATCCGCTCTAAGTTTCCGAATCTCCATGATTTCTCCTTCTACACGTTGATTTCACTAACACTATCATTCTCTGAAACTAATACGGCAACACGTTCAATAACACCGTTAATGATAGGACACTAAATATAGTTGCCACTAAGGTAATGCTAGATACCAAATCTGGTTCTGTATCGAATTGGATTGCGTACATCGTTGTTGTGGCGGCGCTTGGCATTGCTGCGACAACAATTAAAACTATTCCAATGATAGGATCCATATCCACAAATGCGATAAACCCAAGAGCAATTAATGGCGCAATTACCATTCGTATCGATACGGTTGTAATAATTACTTGCCAATTAAATTTTATCGATGTAATAGAAGCTAATTGCATTCCTAGTAACACCATCATGGTTGGAATGGCTGCACCAGCAAGCATCGTTAAGGTTGAGTAGATGGAATCCGGTATTTCCCAGGAAATATTTTGTAGAATAACAGCGAAAATTGCTGCAAAGGTTGCTGGCATCTTAAATACTTTTTTGACAGCTTGTCCGATTCCACTAGAACTTCTGGAAGCATAATACACCCCAAAGGAATTCATAAACATCGTCTGAATTACCATCATAAATACTGCATAGGGCATTGCCTCATCACCCATTGTAAATAAAATAATAGGAACGCCGTAATTACCTGCATTCATAAATGCTGATGTCAAAATAGATGCACTTTCTACTGAATGAGACCAGTTAAAAACTCTTCTTGCTAGTTTACTAAGTAAGATCATCGCTGCTAATTGAACACACGCAAAGATTACAATTATCGTGTAACTCGAATCAAACGATGCTTCGTATAATTTGGTAAATACTAAGGCTGGTAAAAAGATATAAAGCGATACAGTTGATACTGACTTTACATCAATCAATTTAATTCGTTGCAATATAAATCCTGCACCAAATACTGCAATAATCGGTAAGATAACATTTAAAAATAAGCTCATGTCTACTATCTCCAGTTATTAATATTCTGCTTCTATTACCTAGTATATCATGCTAAAAATCCATTTAAAGAATTTCGCGTCAAAATTTTCATAAATCTCCTTGACACCTCGGTGTATATATTGTATATATTGAGTATATATAATATATACAACTTCAGGAGGTGCCAAATATGAATATTATCATTTCAACCAGTAGTAAGGATCCGCTGTTCTTACAAATTAAGGAACAGATTAAACAGCATATATTCTCAGGCACACTAAAGGAGGGGGATGCACTCCCTTCCATGCGACTTCTGGCCAAAGATTTAAAAGTCAGTGTCATTACCACAAAACGAGCATATGAAGAACTAGAAAAAGAGGGCTATCTAGTTACCTCAGTTGGCAAAGGGAGCTTTGTCGCCGGCCAACAACCACATGTCTTACGAGAATGGCAAGTGAGGGAACTAGAGAATGACCTCGAAAAGCTTGTGAAAGCAAGTAAACATCTCGGACTTACAAAAAGGGAAATAGTTCAAATGATTGAAATCTATTTTGAGGAGGAGAATGAATGATGAATACAGTAGAATTCCACCATGTAACCAAAAATAGAAAAGATTTTTCAATTGAAAACATATCATTTACTATTCCTCGCGGTTACATAACTGGTTTTATCGGACCAAATGGCAGCGGAAAAACTACAACAATTCAAATGATGATGGACATTCTCCAGTTCGATGAGGGAAATATCAAGCTTTTCGGAGCTTCACATCAGGATTCAAGTATTAAACAAAAAATCGGATTTGTTTATGATGAACTATATATGTACGAGGATTTTACGATTAAGAATATGAAATCCTTTATCGCCCCACTCTATGAATCTTGGAATGAAGAACTATTCCAACAGTATGTGAAAAAATTTGAGTTACCGACTAGGAAGAAAATTAAAAAGTTCTCTAAAGGAATGAAAATGAAGACATCACTTTTGTTTGCACTTAGCCATGAACCAGAATTTATTGTCATGGACGAACCAACTGCTGGATTGGATCCGGTTTTCAGGAGAGAACTTTTGGATTTGTTACAAGAATTGATGGTTAAAGAAAACCAAACGATATTCTTCTCTACCCATATTACAACGGACCTTGACCGAATAGCGGACTATATAATTTTTATCGATAAAGGAAAAATTCTCTTTCAAAATAGTATGGAGGATATTAAAGAAAATTTCCATATTGTAAAAGGAAAGACCGAATTGATTGACGCTGACACGAAGGAATTATTTACTGGCATCAAGCAATCAGAGGTTGGATTTACTGCTTTGTTTGAAGGAGACCCAGCATTATTCAAGCCCTTCGGAGAAAGTGTTGTAATAGAGCCAGCAAGTATTGAGGATATTATGTATTTCATGACCAGAAAGGAGAATTAACGTGAGACAGCTTTATTTACGGGAAATGAAAGCTACACGATTGTATATTCTAATTTTCACTGTATTTATCCCGCTTTCGTATATCATGAATGTTCCTAGTATCGGTATTACCATTTGGATTATTTCTGGTTTTATCCCTCTTGTATTTTTTTTGGATAGTCAAAATAACGTAAATCGTTTTCTGGTCAGCATGCCTATTCAACGTAAACAATTAGTCTTAGCAAGATATTTATTTTTACTGTCAATTACACTTGGTGCAATGTTATTTCTTTGGCTTTTTGACGCTGTTGCTTATCAAAGGCTACCTTATTTAATATTACAATCTATGACTGGATTTGAAATCTTGCAGCTTTTTATAGTGAATTCTCTCTTATTATCTATTTATATTCCGTTTTTCTATTATTTCAGGAATTTCACACGTGCAGTGACTTTTTTCATGCTTTCAGCTGTATTTTTCATCTATTCTTATGCAGTTATAACCGGAAATCCATTAATTTCATTTGATGATCCAATAAGAGATTTCCTAATAAATATTACTAATGGTCAATCAATTTACTTATTAATTTTTTCAGGAATTGTTCTCTATTTATCTTTTAGGCTATCTTTCTGGTTATTCACAAAAAAGGATATTTTATAAGGGGGGTGCAATATTGAATAGTTTAGTTAAGAAAGACTTATTACAACATTTAAGTACAATAATTTTCATTTTAATAGTTATTACGATTGGTTTCTTGATTACGATTCCACCTTTCCTTACCAGTTTATGCTTATCATTACCAACAGCTATAATTGGAAGCTTCTTTACTGATCATCGAGCAAGCATCAACAGGTATTTAAAAAGTTTACCTTTAAAGCCTGATTCAATTGTATTCAGTAAATATATCTTTCTCTTTATAATATGGATTATCATTGTATTGTATCAATTTGCTATAGGGCATATTGTAGAAGCAATCTTACCTGATGGTATTTACGTATTTGGATGGAAAGAGATTATCATCTTACTTAGTCTAGGTTTAATCATGCTTGCAGTCTATGTTCCACTTTATTATCTAATAAAATCGTTTGTTATTGGAACTATCATTGTAGGAGTAATCTATATGCTCATTTTCTTTTTTTCATTAGATGCTCTAGTAAAAATTTTAGGTATGCAGTACTATATAAATTTTAATAATTTGGATCGAGGATTCGTTCCATTAATCGAGAAATTTATACCGTTTCAGCCATACCTTACACTACCTTTATGTGCCCTGATTTTATATTACTTTTCGTTGAAACTCTCAACCAAACTATTCACTGTCAAGGAGTCAGCTTGACAACATGCTACATCCATGAGATAATACTAACGTTACTAAAGTAGCATATGAGTAAGCTGGCATTCTACAGTGTTTTTGTTGATGCTTATTCACACTGGCGCGACTAAAGGGTCGCAAGGACGTAAGAGCAGGTAGGGCTTACGTTGCTTAAGTTAGAAGATCTGGTGGAACATATACCGCGGTTAAAGTGAAATTCGAAACATCTCGAACAGCGTTAACGAGTTGTTATCTTATCCAAATAATTTAAATTGAATTTCCCACCCGATACGAAAAAATCGGGATAAAATAAAAAATAAACTATGTTACTTTAGAAATCAAAGGGGTACTCTAACCTATAGGGTATCCCTTTTCCATTACATATAGATGAAAGAAGGGTTAAGATGTACGAATCACTAATCGGTACCATTCAAACAATGACCGTCGCTCGAATGATCGATAATGGCTTTGTTTTAGCTAAGGACCAAATAGAAGCTTTATTACACCATAACGAAACTGATAAAGAACTCGAACTAGAGCAAGAAGTCGATGTATTCTTATACCAAGATAAAAAAGGGAACCTAACAGCTACTACCAAACTGCCTGACATTATTATGGACGAGTATGGTTGGGCAAAAGTAGTGAGTGTTTTACCTCATCTAGGAGCATTTGTTGATATCGGTACAACAAAGGAATTCTTAGTATCAAAGGATGACTTACCATTATTTGAAAATGTATGGCCAAAAGAAGAGGATGAGCTATTCGTTACATTAGGTAAGGATCAAAAAGGTCGCCTACTAGCAATTCCAGCGACAGAAGGTGTTATTTGGCGAGAAATTGAGCTTGCGCCTGATGAACTTTTAAATCAAACCGTATCTGGAAGAGTCTATCATACAAGTAGAGAAGGTTCTGCCATCATTACTGAAGAGGATTACCGTGGATTTATTCACCATACTGAGCGGAAAGAAGAGCCTCGTCTAGGGGAACTAGTCCAAGGAAGAGTAATCGAAGTAAAAGAAGATGGGACACTGAACATCTCGCTGAGACCACTTAAACAACACGGCATGATTGATGACGCAGAGATGATTTTAGAACACTTAGCGAATCATGATGGTATCATTCCGTTTAGTGATAAAAGTGATCCGGATGATATTCGCGGAACATTTAACATCAGTAAAGCAGCATTTAAACGCGCTCTCGGAAAGCTAATGAAAGAAGGAAAAATAGAGCAACGTGAGGGAAATACCTATTTAAAATAAGATGTTAGGGCATGAACTCAGGATTCTACTGAGTTACATGCCCTATTTATTTTCATTATCCTTTATGTACCTTAAATGCATGTGTCACACTAATTACAAAAAATCCTATTACAGCTGCAAACAGACAGGCTATTCCCCATCCCCCAAGTCCTACTTCCATAAATTCCATTTTCTTTACAACCGTCGTAAGTAATAATACCGCAACACCGCAAGCAAACATGACCAAACTTGGAATATACGGTAAATAGGTTACTCGGCTAATTCTGATACCGAGTAGTCCAAGCACTATAGCGATGACAGCCAGTACTGCCCCAATCGTCATAATAACTTCTTCAAGCATGATTTATCCCCCATTTCAAATTCATATTCCCGTTTATCGTATGTATATTGAGGAATATATAAAATTATTAATAAATACTATTAAGGAAAGGAAGATTCTACACTAGAAAGGAGCGTTTTATGAGAAAAGGATTTCTGTGGCAAATTGGGATAGCGTTTGTTCTGGCAATTATCGTTGGGATGATTTTTAGAGAAAATGCGTCTTACGTACAGCCACTCGGGGATTTATTTTTACGATTAATTAAGTTCATTATTGTACCATTGATACTTGCCACGATCGTTGTTGGGATTACCAATGCTGGGGATATGAAAAAGCTTGGACGACTTGGGAGTAAAACAATTGGCTATTATTTGGCAACCAGCTTAATTGCCGTTGTAATAGGTTTATTTGTTGCCTCACTTATCTCCCCAGGTACTGGCGTTGATGTGACGTTAAATGAGGAAAACATTCCCTCTGGAGAGAATCAAAGTGTGATCGATACCTTATTAAATATTGTCCCTACTAATCCTGTAGAATCACTTGCGACCGCAAATGTACTACAAATTATCTTCTTTGCCATCTTCCTAGGTATAGGGATTACGTTAGTTGGTGAAAAAGCAGCACCTGTTCAGCGATTTTTTGAAGGACTAGCAGAAATAATGTATAAGGTAACGAATATGATTATGAAACTAGTTCCCTTAGGTATATTCGGATTACTCGCTCCAATTGTGGGGCAATATGGGCTTGATGTTTTGCTACCGCTAATGAAGCTAATCCTTGCCGTACTGATTGCCTGTGCTATCCATATCGGAGTGGTGTATTCCCTTGCAGTTAAATCACTCGGAAAAATGAGTCCACTCCATTTTCTAAAAGGTATCCTCCCTGCCGCAACAGTTGCCTTCACCACCTGCAGTAGCTCAGGAACACTCCCTGTTACCATGAAAAACACCCAGGAAAATCTAGGGGTATCCAAGGAAACGAGCAGCTTTGTTTTACCACTTGGTGCAACAATTAATATGGATGGAACGGCAATTTATCAAGGAATCGCCGTTGTATTTACTGCACAATACTTTGGCATTCAATTATCTTTTTCAGAATTTCTAGTAGTTGCCCTTGTCGCAACACTCGCTTCAATTGGGGCAGCTGGTGTTCCAGGTGCTGGCATGGTTATGCTGACAATGACCTTAGCTGCTGTTAATCTCCCACTTGAGGCAATCGCACTTATTGCCGGTATTGATCGGGTGCTCGATATGATACGAACCGCAACAAATGTCATGGGTGATGCGAGTGCCAGTATAGTCGTCGAGCAATCAGAGAGAAAAAAGGAGGCAACCGCTGCATAGAACTGGCACTTAGCCAGTTCTTCTCTATGATGATGCAATCCCGAAGTTTTTGATGCAATCCCGAACCTCACAGCAGATTTCCCGAACATAGCAAGTAAAATCCCGAACTCCAGCAACAATCCCGAAGCAAAACGATTATATACCGAAGTGCCCGCTGGATATCCCGAACACGACCACACAACTCCCGAACAAACCAGCATATATCCCGAACCCAATCAACAGCATCAAATCTATCCCACAAAAAAATAATCCGTCATTTCAGCACTTCATTATCTTGTTTTTTCCGAAAATAGTGTAAACTATAATAGATATATGAATTAAAATTTTGAGGGGGAATTAGGATGCAGACGTTTGAAAATTATACATACGAGCGACCAGACTTAGAGCAAGGAAAAGTGAAATTCGCAGCGTTACTTGAGTCCTTTAAAAATGCTTCATCAGTAGAGGAGCAAAATAAAGCAATTGAACAAATCAATGCTTTCCGTAATGACATTACAACACTTTTCAACTTAGTTTATATTCGCGCATCAATTGATACGAATGATGAGTTCTATCAAGCAGAACGTGATTACTGGGATGAAGTATCACCTGAGATAAATAAGCTTAACACCGATTTTTATAAAGAATTAATTACTACCCCTTTCCGTGATGAACTGGAGAAAAAATGGGGATCACAGCTATTTGAAATTGCTGATTACTCGATTAAAGCATTTGCTCCTGAAGTAATAGGGCTACTGCAAAAAGAGAATAAGCTAACATCGGAATACTCCAAGCTAGTGGCATCTGCCCAATTGGAATTTGATGGCAACACTTATACACTAGCGCAGCTTGGACCTTTCTTACAGCATAAAGACCGTGATATTCGGAAAAAGGCTGTTGCTGCAACATCTGGATTTTTCGAATCAAATAGTAAGAAATTCGATGATATTTATGATCAATTAGTAAAAGTACGTCACGAAATCGCAACAACACTAGGCTACAAAAACTTTGTGGAACTAGGGTATGTGCGAATGATGCGTATTGATTATAATGCAGAAATGGTTGCAAACTACCGTAAGCAAGTTCAAGAATCCATTGTTCCACTTGTATCGAAGCTCTATGAACGTCAAGCGGAACGTATTGGTGTCGATTCACTTAAGTTTTACGATGAAAGCTTCGAATTCAAGACTGGTAATGCTACGCCAAAAGGCTCGCCAGATTGGATCATTGAAAACGGGAAGAAAATGTATGAGGAATTATCTCCTGAAACAAATGAATTCTTCCATTACATGCTTGATCGTAATTTAATGGATCTAGAAGCGAAAAAAGGGAAGGAAGCTGGTGGCTATTGTACATTTATTGATAACTACGAAGCACCATATATTTTTGCAAACTTCAATGGAACTTCAGGTGATATTGATGTACTAACACATGAAGCTGGGCATGCTTTCCAAGTCTTCTCTAGCCGAAACATCGGAATTCCTGAGTATATTTGGCCAACCCATGAAGGGGCGGAAATCCATTCTATGAGTATGGAATTTTTCACATGGCCATGGATGGAGCTATTCTTTAAAGAAGATACCGATAAATATAAGTTTTCACATCTAGCAAGTGGTCTAAGTTTTCTTCCTTACGGTGTAGCAGTCGATGAATTCCAACACCTTGTATATGAGAATCCAGAATGGACGCCTGCAGAGCGGAAGACAGCTTGGAAAGAACTAGAAGAAAAATATTTACCACATCGTGATTATGATGATATTCCTTATTGGGGTTCTGGGGCAATCTGGCAGCGCCAAGGTCATATATTCGGATCACCTTTCTATTACATTGATTACACATTGGCACAAGTCTGTGCATTCCAATTCTGGAAACGTTCCAGAGAGAATCGTGAAGATGCTTGGAACGATTATTTGAAGCTTTGTAAACTAGGTGGTTCCAAACCATTCTTAGGATTAGTAGAAGCTGCCAACCTTCTTTCTCCATTTGAAGAAGGAACGGTCGATTCTATTGTGAGCACCATTGAAGAATATTTAAATTCGGTGGATGACAAAGCACTATAAAACCACAGATGAGGCTGGGACATAAGTAAAATGAGAAGATAAAAGGACGAACAATGCACTGATTCAGTGTAGGGAATATACGTAGACTCCTACGGGAGGAAGGGCTTAGGTGAGCCCCCGCAGTGAGGGTGCTACTTGAATAACCTTCTTCGTTCCCTTGCGCTGAGGAAGCATACTCCGAAGCGATACTAGCAGACACAGGCGCACTGCTTTTCAGCGCGAGAAGCTCAGAAGCCCCCGCGGCAAGGTAGACACTGCGAGGTAGTTTCGAGCAGATGTCACCCCTGTGCTGGAAGTGAAAGCGAAGTATATTCCCGGAGCGGGTATCGTGC
>NZ_LDPV02000040.1 GCF_001038425.2 Ornithinibacillus contaminans | reverse complement strand
ATGTACAGCGAAATAGTTCGTATGCTACACTAGCGTCATATAAGACTGGTTCGTCTATGAAGAATTCTATTAAACCGACTGTGGCCAAACCAGAACCGAAGAAAAAGGGCTTGTTCTCCAAAGTTGGGGGCTTCCTAAAAGATGCAGCAGACTTCCTGTTCATGGATGACATCAGAACCCTTGCAGACCCGAATGCATCCGTGTTAGACAAAAGTATAGCATTCATTAGCTTAATACCAAATCCATTTGGAAAAGCCGTAAAAGGTGTAAAACTCGGAGTCGACGCGGCTACGAGTTTAGGTAGGAAGGCTGATGATGTTAAGGCTGTAGTGAAGGGTCTAGAGAAGGCCGGAGGTACTAAGGGTACGGATAAGATTGATAAGACATATAGCCGTCCGTCTGGTTATAGAAAAGGCGTTAGGGATGAAGCTTGGGAAAAAGCTAAAGGTGCAGACGGTGAAGTGAGAGACCCAGTAAATGGAAAGAAAATGGATAAAGAAGAACCATGGGATATGGGCCATAAACCAGGATACGAATTTAGAAAGCATCAAAAAAGTGCACAAGAAAGAGGCATTTCAAGAAAACAGTTTCTAGATGAACACAATAATCCAGACCACTATCGACCTGAGTTGCCTTCTACTAATAGAAGTCATAAAGGTGAAGACTTGACTGACAATTATTTTGGAGATTAAGATTGTAATGAGGTATTAGGAGGGGTATTATGAGTATTTCAACTGAAAATAAAATAATTGCAAAGTCAGCTTTACAAGCTTTTGGGGGTAAACCGCAAGTTTCAAAATACTGGGATGAAAGTAATGTAAGTAATATTGATATGCTTTCAACCGCTGATAGACCTTATGAAGGTATTACATCATACTCAACAATTGGACTCTCCGACCATTCAATTGAATATACTGTTGATGGAACTCCTTTACGAATAGAAATTGTTGGAGCTAGTGCATCAGAGTATAAACATTTTCCTAATGTGTTGGCAACCTGTGCTTTCTGTATTATAAATTCAAACTTTTTAGTGTCTCATGGTAAAGTTTTTCGAGATATGATAAAGATGTATTATCCTAATAGCGAAATGAAACATGTTCTATTTGTATCACCATTTTTGTGGGAAGATTTAAAGACGCTTGATTTTCCAAACAAGAAAGTAGCTTGGTTACTCGCTGTTCCAATTTCTGAGAATGAGTATATATTTGCCCAAGAAAAAGGAACAGATTCATTAGAGGAATTATTTGAAGAGAAAGAGATAGATATATTTGATTTAGAACGAAAATCTATATTGTGACTTTCTGTATATTAACCTTGATTGGCTAAATGCCTTTCAAGGTTTTTTCCTTTAATTTATATTTCAACTGATATTTGAGTGAGACAATAGAAAATTAATTGTTTGAGAATCGAGAGGTCATGATGGTAGTACCATCAAGGAGTTTTATTTTAACACTGGGCTAGGAAGAATAATGTGAGAATTTGGCGAGATGACATTTTATATGGCATGGGTGTTATGATTTGGGATGGCTAAAAAAATAACGAGTATGACAAAGCTCATGGCGATACAATGGATTACGTAAAAAAATTTTTACTTTTGTGCCTTGGCTTCTAAATTTTCGAGTTGTATTCTAACTAGAGAAGGTCGTATAATACTCGCTATTCGTTTAAAAAGCGTTACGAAAATTACAAATTATGTAACGGGAGGGTGAGAAATTGAACGTTTTCGGGTATATACGAGTCTCGACTCAAGAGCAAGCAAGAGATGGGTATAGCTTGAAATATCAAGAAGATGAAATTAAGTAGTACGTCGTGGTATGTGAATGGTCAAGAAGTACGGTATCGTATCCATACTACTGGGGCACTATCTGGATATCAAGTACTCGGTACAAATATGGATACTGGAGCCTCCTACGGGAAAACAGATGTACAGCGAAATAGTTCGTATGCTACACTAGCGTCATATAAGATTGGTTCGTCTATGACGCGGGAGCGTTGGACGTATGAAGGTTATCAAACTGGATATACATCGGACATTAGAAGAACAGTTGTGGATAATTTACGGTTCTTAAC
The DNA here is from genome assembly GCF_001038425.2 of Ornithinibacillus contaminans. Lineage (GTDB taxonomy): Bacteria > Bacillota > Bacilli > Bacillales > Amphibacillaceae > Ornithinibacillus > Ornithinibacillus contaminans. The sequence continues at coordinate 228 of NZ_LDPV02000040.1, read as the reverse complement.
GGTTTATTATGAAGTAGATACAAGAAATACGTGGTATTACAATTATACAAAAACGTTGACGGACCTGTATCCAGACGGTACGATTATTCCGTCAACGGAACGGACTGTGGCAGATGAACAGGTTCAATATATAGAAGATGGGATTTCCCAATGGACAGAATATAAATCTGCTTCGCAGCTAGCAGAAGAAAATATGCTTTATCTATCGCAGCACTACAAAATTCCTGA
>NZ_LDPV02000004.1 GCF_001038425.2 Ornithinibacillus contaminans | reverse complement strand
CGACTCACACCTAATGCTTCACATAGTATGGTTATTTTGAACCCCTTTTTTTCGAGCTTTTTGATTGTTTGGTACTCTGCCTCATACCGCGTTTGCGTAACATCAACTCTCTTTCCACTTCTTCTAACTTTTTTAGCGCAGCGTTCTCTGTTTCAAGGTACTCATTTCGTGCTTTTAATGCTGCAATTTCTGTTCGTAACTTTTCTTCATCTGTTTGGATCTTGTCTGGCTTTCCGTGGCCTCGTCCATCTACCAGTCCATCAGGACCATGCGCTTTGTACTTTTGAACCCATGAGTAAATATTATTATAAGAAACCTGATATTTTTCAGCTGTGTCTTTATAAGATAAGTTATTGGCTAAACATGCTTTGACAATCTCAACTTTTTCTTCATGCGTCACTTTTCTACTTTTCATTGTATACACCTCGGGTTTTGGAGAATAAGTTTTTAATTCCTCCCCCTCAGTATACTTGATGATCCAATTTCGAACAGTACTATCATTCGGAATACCATACTTGCGAGCTAACTGTATGAAAGGTGTGCCTTGTTCGATGCGTTCTTTAACGATCAAGTCCTTAAACTCTTTACTATATTTATTATTTCTCCTCTTCGTTTGAATGCCTCTAATCCCCTGTTCTTGGTATCTCAGCACTTTTTTATTAAATACCGATTTACTTAACAGCAGACCCTTCTTTTCACTTAACTCCCGATAGCTCCATCCTTCATCAAGGTACATTTGAATATATCTTTCAAGTTCATCAACAGAATGTTTACTATTAGAACGCATAAAAAACTCCCCCTAAAGTAGTTTTGTTTTTTTGGTGTCTACTTTAGGGGGAGCATATCAATGGTATGCTCCTTATTTTGGTTCTGTGGTGAGATATGTGTTGAGTTAGATGTTTGCTGGAAGTGACCATTCGAGCGATACTCTTGCGCGTTCGAGCGATGTTTTGGCTGTTCGAGCGATAATCTCGCAGTTCGAGCGATGTTCTCGTCGTTCGAGCGATGTTCTCACCGTTCGAGCGATATTCTCGTCGTTCGGGCGATATTCTCGCCGCTCGAGCGATGTTCTTGTGCGTTCAGGCGATATTCTCGCCGTTCGAGCGATGTTCTCACCGTTCGAGCGATGTTCTCACCGTTCGAGCGATGTTCTCA
>NZ_LDPV02000039.1 GCF_001038425.2 Ornithinibacillus contaminans | reverse complement strand
AAAGCATAAGGCTAATATTTTTATTAGTGTACTGCTTATTCATTGTAAAGCTAGTTAAGTGAATAAGGGCGCACGGTGGATGCCTTGGCACTAGGAGCCGATGAAGGACGGGACTAACACCGATATGCCTTGGGGAGTCGTAAGTAGACATTGATCCAAGGATTTCCGAATGGGGGAACCCACTGTTCGTAATGGAACAGTATCCTTACCTGAATACATAGGGTATGGAAGGTAGACCCGGGGAACTGAAACATCTCAGTACCCGGAGGAAGAGAAAGCAAATGCGATTTCCTGAGTAGCGGCGAGCGAAACGGAAACAGCCCAAACCAAAAAGCTTGCTTTTTGGGGTTGTAGGACACTCCTTTGGAGTTACAAAGGAATTCTTTAGACGAACATACCTGGAAAGGTAGGCCAAAGAAGGTAACAGCCCTGTAATCGAAAAGGAATTCTCTCCGGAGTGTATCCTGAGTACGGCGGAACACGTGAAATTCCGTCGGAATCCGGGAGGACCATCTCCCAAGGCTAAATACTCCCTAGTGACCGATAGTGAACCAGTACCGTGAGGGAAAGGTGAAAAGCACCCCGGGAGGGGAGTGAAAGAGAACCTGAAACCGTGTGCCTACAAGTAGTCGGAGCCCGTTAATGGGTGACGGCGTACCTTTTGTAGAATGGACCGGCGAGTTACGATCGTATGCGAGGTTAAGTGGAAGACACGGAGCCGTAGCGAAAGCGAGTCTGAATAGGGCGAATTAGTATGCGGTCGTAGACCCGAAACCGTGTGATCTACCCATGTCCAGGGTGAAGGTCAGGTAACACTGACTGGAGGCCCGAACCCACGTATGTTGAAAAATGCGGGGATGAGGTGTGGGTAGGGGTGAAATGCCAATCGAACACGGAGATAGCTGGTTCTCTCCGAAATAGCTTTAGGGCTAGCCTCAAGAAATGAGTACTGGAGGTAGAGCACTGATTGGACTAGGGGCCCTCATCGGGTTACCGAATTCAGTCAAACTCCGAATGCCAGCTACTTTATCTTGGGAGTCAGACTATGGGTGATAAGGTTCATAGTCGAAAGGGAAACAGCCCAGACCGCCAGCTAAGGTCCCAAAGTATACGTTAAGTGGAAAAGGATGTGGAGTTGCACAGACAACCAGGATGTTGGCTTAGAAGCAGCCACCATTTAAAGAGTGCGTAATAGCTCACTGGTCGAGTGACTCTGCGCCGAAAATATACCGGGGCTAAACGTATCACCGAAGCTGCGGATTGTTCTTACGAACAATGGTAGGAGAGCGTTCTAAGTGCAGCGAAGTCAGACCGTGAGGACTGGTGGAGCGCTTAGAAGTGAGAATGCCGGTATGAGTAGCGAAAAAAGAGTGAGAATCTCTTTCACCGAATGCCTAAGGTTTCCTGAGGAAGGCTCGTCCTCTCAGGGTTAGTCGGGACCTAAGCCGAGGCCGAAAGGCGTAGGCGATGGACAACAGGTTGATATTCCTGTACCACCTCATGATCGTTATGAGCGATGGGGGGACGCAGTAGGATAAGGAATGCGCACCGATGGATGTGTGCGCCCAAGCAGTGAGAGTGTCAGGTAGGCAAATCCGCCTGGCGTAAGCTCAAGCTGTGATGGGGAGCGAAATTTAGTAGCGAAGTTCCTGATTTCACACTGCCAAGAAAAGCCTCTAGCCAGATCATAGGTGCCCGTACCGCAAACCGACACAGGTAGGCGAGGAGAGAATCCTAAGGTGAGCGGGAGAACTCTCGTTAAGGAACTCGGCAAAATGACCCCGTAACTTCGGGAGAAGGGGTGCTCATTCTTTGAGTGAGCCGCAGTGAATAGGCCCAAGCGACTGTTTAGCAAAAACACAGGTCTCTGCGAAGCCGAAAGGCGAAGTATAGGGGCTGACACCTGCCCGGTGCTGGAAGGTTAAGGGGATGGGTTAGCACTTCGGTGCGAAGCTTTGAACCGAAGCCCCAGTAAACGGCGGCCGTAACTATAACGGTCCTAAGGTAGCGAAATTCCTTGTCGGGTAAGTTCCGACCCGCACGAAAGGTGTAACGACTTGGGCACTGTCTCAACGAGAGACCCGGTGAAATTATACTATGCGTGAAGATGCGCATTACCCGCGACAGGACGGAAAGACCCCGTGGAGCTTTACTGTAGCCTGATATTGAATGTCTGTGCAGCTTGTACAGGATAGGTGGGAGCCTTTGAAGCGTGAGCGCTAGCTTACGTGGAGGCATCCGTGGGATACCACCCTGGCTGTATGGACCTTCTAACCCAGGACCGTGATCCGGTTCGGAGACAGTGTCAGGCGGGCAGTTTGACTGGGGCGGTCGCCTCCTAAAAGGTAACGGAGGCGCCCAAAGGTTCCCTCAGAATGGTTGGAAATCATTCGAAGAGTGTAAAGGCAGAAGGGAGCTTGACTGCGAGACCTACAAGTCGAGCAGGGACGAAAGTCGGGCTTAGTGATCCGGTGGTTCCGCATGGAAGGGCCATCGCTCAACGGATAAAAGCTACCCCGGGGATAACAGGCTTATCTCCCCCAAGAGTTCACATCGACGGGGAGGTTTGGCACCTCGATGTCGGCTCATCGCATCCTGGGGCTGTAGTCGGTCCCAAGGGTTGGGCTGTTCGCCCATTAAAGCGGTACGCGAGCTGGGTTCAGAACGTCGTGAGACAGTTCGGTCCCTATCCGTCGTGGGCGTTGGAAGTTTGAGAGGAGCTGTCCTTAGTACGAGAGGACCGGGATGGACACACCGCTGGTGTACCAGTTGTTCCGCCAGGAGCATAGCTGGGTAGCTACGTGTGGAAAGGATAAGTGCTGAAAGCATCTAAGCATGAAGCCCCCCTCAAGATGAGACTTCCCATCACTTCGAGTGAGTAAGATCCCTCAGAGACGATGAGGTTGATAGGTTCGAGGTGGAAGCGTGGTGACACGTGGAGCTGACGAATACTAATCGATCGAGGACTTAACTAACATCTCTTGATTCGTTGTTTTGCTTATTTAGTTTTCAGGGTATAAATACAACTAAATAGTTGAGATTCTGTGATGGTTTAATGATAAACTCAGCAGAGCGACATAGTATTATGTCTGGTGACGATGGCGAAGAGGCCACACCTGTTCCCATACCGAACACAGAAGTTAAGCTCTTCAGCGCCGATGGTAGTTGGGGCATTGCCCCTGCGAGAGTAGGACGTTGCCAGGCAATATTTTTGTATAGTATAATAAAAAATGAGCATACTAAAAGAGTGTGCTGCATAATAGATTACATAGAATAATTACTATTATTCTACAGTAGCTCAGTGGTAGAGACGATCATCACTTCTACCGAATCAGCTACGAGTAACCCCGAAGCATATACCTTCTCTGAATAAACTAGAAGATGCAGGGGTCCAACAACATCGAACAATCAGTCAAAAACTTGGCTGGAAATATTACTACTATTATTCCACAGTAGCTCAGTGGTAGAGCAATCGGCTGTTAACCGATCGGTCGTAGGTTCGAGTCCTACCTGTGGAGCCATTTTTTTGTTTATTTATTTATGTTTTAATGCTTCCATAGCTCAGCAGGTAGAGCACCACCATGGTAAGGTGGGGGTCAGCGGTTCAAGTCCGCTTGGAAGCTCTTTCCAAACACTTATGTCTAAAGAGATGTAGGTGTTTTTTTATATGCATTTTTCTTATGGGACAGCAAAACATAACTATAATATAAGAACAAAAATACTAGGATTCCTACAAGGCATAGATTAGCGTAGTACCATATTCCGTTACCTAATAAGCTAAGTGGTGTATTAGCAGAAGGTGTTCTGGCGAGAAATAGAAAGTTTGCATGAACGATAGGGTTAATAATAAATCCGATAATAGTAGCATAGCACAGGAGATATAAATAGGTCTCCAGTGTCTTTTTTATGGTTAGCCGCACCGGAAATGCTAGGATGAGAAATAAACTTGCCCATGACAGGATACTATGATGGATGAAAAATTGCCAAAATCTAAATTGGGGATAGCCTTGCTGTAATTCGGGTGTTATTACAGCTAAAAATGATGGGAAAATGCCAATAAAGAAAGTAATTTGTATTAATTTGTAGTTCTTGGTCCAAAGAGCGAGCATGGCAATAATTCCAGCTATACTGCAAAGCTGAAAAGGTAAAAATTCACGTGGATTCCATGTTCCGTTTATAATTCCCCATGCCTGGTAACTCAACTCTGAGGTAACTAAGATAGTCAGTAATGAGCCCCGGATAGCATTAATAGTTGTTGGTTTAAGCCTCGGTGTATAGATTATTAGGATTATGATGCCGATGAGGTAGAAAGCTATCATCAAAGTATGTGGCAATCCAAAAGGTTGAAATGTCTTAATTGGGCTATTTCCAAACCATTCTTCCATTCTAATCTCTCCCACTTCACTAGTTCTTAATAAAATGACGCTTACTAAAACTGCTAGTAAGCGTCATAAAGTATTGATTACCTATTATCTATCCACCAATAATATTGTATCCAGAGTCTACGTGTAATACTTCTCCTGTTATTCCTCTAGAAAGTTCACTCATAAAGAATAACGTTGCATCGCCTACTTGATCTTGATCAACGTTGCGACGTAATGGAGCCTTTTCTTCGACAACACTTAGCTTATCATTGAAGCCTGAAACTCCTTTAGCTGCTAGCGTACGAATAGGTCCTGCTGAGATAGCATTTACACGAATTCCATACTTTCCTACATCTTCAGCTAAATAGCGAACGCTAGCCTCTAAGGACGCTTTCGCAACACCCATAACATTATAGTTTGGAATAACTTTTTCTGCTCCTAAATAGGACTGTGTCACAATGCTGCCACCCTCTGTCATTAAATCCTTAACAGCGCGAGTAACTGCAACAAGTGAAAATGCACTAATATTTTGGGCTAATAAGAATCCGTCGCGTGAAGTATCGGCATATTCACCTTTTAATTCATCACGATTAGCAAATGCAATTGCATGGACTAGACCGTGAACAACGCCAACTTTTTCTTTAATCTCTTGGAAAGCATTCGTGATACTTTCATCATCGGAAACGTCACACGATACAATTAGTTTTGCCTCAATATCATTTTTCTCAAGTAGCTTCGTTAATTTTTGATAAGATCGTTCTTGTCTATTGGTAAAAATTAAATTAGCTCCAGCATTGTGTAATGACTTCGTAACACCCCAAGCAATACTGCGCTCATTAGCTACACCCATTACCACTATATTTTTATCTTTCAATAGTCCAGCCATTTTGAACCTCCATTTATGATTAACTATTAGTACCTAATTCTAATTTATCATTTTTTCATCTGAAAACCAATTTTTTATGTAAAAATATTTTTTTAAATGTCCTGTTAACCCAGGATAGGACAGATTTTACGAGGGTTTGAGAATTTTTTTAAAAAAATCGTCGTTTTTCTCTTTACAAAGGTATCAAATCTGTATATAATAAAATTCGTTGACTGCTAAGACAAGCAACCAACTGAAACTGGCCCGTTGGTCAAGCGGTTAAGACACCGCCCTTTCACGGCGGTAACACGGGTTCGAATCCCGTACGGGTCACCAAGTGGAGGATTAGCTCAGCTGGGAGAGCACCTGCCTTACAAGCAGGGGGTCGCAGGTTCGAGCCCTGCATCCTCCACCATTTTTGCCGGCCTAGCTCAATTGGTAGAGCAACTGACTTGTAATCAGTAGGTTGGGGGTTCAA
>NZ_LDPV02000038.1 GCF_001038425.2 Ornithinibacillus contaminans | reverse complement strand
ATCAGAAATGTTTCACGCGCTCGACTTGCATGTATTAGGCACGCCGCCAGCGTTCGTCCTGAGCCAAGATCAAACTCTCCAAAAAAGTTTGTCTATAATGGACACCAATCCATTATAGGAAAGTTCTTAGCAAAGAAGCGCTAGCTTCTGTATTTCTTTTAATAGAAAAAACAGGGTATGTTTTTTCTTGACATACTGGTTGTTTTGTTCAGTTTTCAAGGAACAATTTGTTCTTTTGTCGTTTTTAGCGACAAGATATAATTTATCATGTTTACATTTATATGTCAACAACTTTTCACGAAAAAATTTTAATCGTTTTTGTTCGACAACATTATGTAACTGACAACAGAAATTAATATATCACAGGTATACAATAAAATCAACGGGATTTTTTTTAAAAGTCTCTTCTGAAATTTCGGGCTATGCCAGCATCATTAGCGACGATTGCTTCGTCCATTATTCGTTCTTTGTTTTCTTCGGGATGTAACGCATGCATTCTTTTTCACCAGCTACTCTTCTCAATAATTGAAATAATACTTTATAGCGTTCTTTCATTGCACTCTTTACCATATGATCAATTCGATTGTCCTCTAAATCGAATATAATTTCATCTAATTCTCGTTTGATTATATATTCTAGTTCTTTTTGTTCTGTGTGGTTAATCATTAATCCTAACATGTTATTCACCTCAGCAAATTTCGGCTTTTTTCTACTAATTCAACAGTTACCATAGTCTTTCGCAATTATTCGTTCATTTTGTCGGTTCATTTTTATATCGTTCACAAGTTTGATGGATTTATACAAATGCATACGGGTTGAAAAGTAGATTTTAATTATTGCTGGAAGGCTTGTTCATATTTCAAGGTTGGATTCATAAGATGTATTAGATAGCTTGTTTAAGGGGGGAGAATCTTGAATCATTTTTACGTCATTCGTTTTCATAAATGGAAACACTGGACATTAATTGTGTTGCTTGCTTTTTTTACTGCTGGATTTATCTGGTTTGGAAGTACTGGTCCATTTTCACTTTTTTCAAAAGACAACCCGGTTGCCTTAACGAAGGGAAGTTCTGATGAGCCCAATATAGCTTTGACATTCAATATTAGCTGGGGGGAAAAGAAAGTATTTGATATCTTAAAGCAACTCAAACAGCATCAAGTCAAAGCAACATTCTTCGTGAGTGGGGAATGGGCAGAGAAGCACCCAAATATTTTAGCGAAGATTTCGGAGGATAAGCATGAAATTGGTATGCTGGGGTACCGTTATAAGAGTTATCTGGATCAGGAGCTTGATCAAATTAGAAAGGATTTAACTTATGCAAAGGACATATTTGGTAAGCTAGGCTATAAAAACATCAAATTGCTCCGTGCACCACATGGGCATCTAAATGATGATGTGATTAAATTAGCAGAAGAGCTAAAGTATAACGTAATACATTGGAATATCAATCCCAATGATTGGCAAAATCCAGGCACACAGGTAGTAGTTGATCAAGTTATGTCCAAAACAACCAATGGCGATATAATCCTATTACACGCTTCAGATTCGGTAAAACAAACAGCCGAGGCATTAGAAACCATTTTACCCGGACTGCAAAATAAAGGGTTTACCTTTGTGACAGTTTCTGAAATGCTTCATCACGCACAAGCAAAATCTAAAATTGTTGAATAAATTAGTTCATTTAAAAACACCTGATATGCCGCATCAGGTGTTTTTCGCATTCTCTTATTTTGCTGTAGTGCTGTTTAATCGGTGTAAAATAAGTAATTGATAGGTATTACAAACGAGCAACGTAATAATCATTATAATGGCGAATTCAGCCCCGACTAAACCAATCCGAAGTGCTGGTACCCATTCAAGAACCGTAAATACAACCATAAAGAATAATGCCGGAATAAAAGCATGCTGTTTGGTTTCCTTTGCTTTTATCTTGGCGATAATCCAGCCATAAGCCAATAAAACCACCGCCACTACAATAAACCAGATCAAGGATACTCCCTCTGCTGCATTATAGGTAAAATAAATCAAATCAAACAGCACAAATGCGATTAATACTAGTTGAACAATTGGCCAAAACGAACGAAAAATACTTAAACCCAATCGATTCACGTAGAGATACGCAAAAAATCCCGTCTGACTTACAGCACTATAGAGTAAACCGTGCCCAATGAAAAATAACATCACGCCAATTAAACCTAGTACATTTAACGGCTGTATATTATCAGCATACACCCCACTTATAGCAAATACACTTACAACAAGCCCAGCTAGTCCACCGAGCGCTAACGTTTTCAAAAATAAATTTACCACTTTTCGACTATTCAACTAAAAATCCCCCTGCGCTACTTTTCGTTTAATTTCGTCTACTTCACATCGTTTGTATTTTAACATGAACAGAATCTTTTTTCCTTTATCACGTGCATATTTTTACATTTCTCACCCATATTAAAGGATAAGTGGAAGGAGGATTTGCATGCTACGTGTCTTTTACTTGTCATTAATTGGCGTTTTATTCCTATTGATAAGTGCATGCGGAGGGGAAGCTGCCACACAGGAAACTGATTACGATACAACGAAAAAAATGGTTGTTGATATATTGCAAACCGAAGATGGAAAAAAAGCATTGGGTGAAATTTTAGCGGATGAAAAAATGCAGGAACAGCTTGTAATGGATTCGGCGGCGGTGAAACAAGCCATCAACGAAACATTGACATCCGATAAGGCACAGGATATGTGGAAAAAGCTATTTGAGGATCCTAAATTTGCCGAAGCGTATTATAAATCCATTAAAGATAATCAGGAAAAATTAATGAAGGATTTAATGACAGATGCCGAATACCAAAAACTGATGCTTGATCTATTTCAAAATCCCGAAATGACTGAACAAACCATCCAAACACTGAAAAGCCAACAGTTTCGAGAACACCTAGAGAAAACGATCCAGCAAACCTTAGAGTCACCATTATTCCAAGCAAAAATTCAGGAAACACTACTGAAAGCTGCTGAAGAACAAAGTAAATCGCAAGGCGGCGATCAAGGCGGAGGCGACCAAGGTGAGGGCGGTTCTGGCGGTGGTGGTGGTTCTGGTTCTGGAGGCGGAAGCTAAGAACCAGACATCCATACAAATTAAGGCATATCCCTCTGTGGAGATATGCCTTTTCTCTGTTTATAGTGTTATGCCTCTTCCATCTTCGCAATAACCTTTGCTGCGATATGGTGATATGCTTTTCCGTTCGGATGATCTTCCTGGTAAACAGATGGTGCAAAAACATCCTCATCTTCATACGGCTGTTGAATTGGCAATTGACCAAGTACTTTTGTATTCAGTACCTCAGCAAGCTTCTTTCCGCCACCTTGTCCAAATACAAATTCTCGCTCACCAGTTAATTTACTTTCAAAGTAAGCCATATTCTCTACAACACCCAAGATTTCATGTTCTGTTTTAAGCGCCATTTGACCTGCTCTTGCCGCTACAAAGGCTGCAGTTGGATGTGGTGTTGTCACGATAATCTCCTTGCAGGATGGCAGTAATTCATGAACATCCATGGCAATATCTCCGGTCCCTGGTGGTAAATCTAAGAGAAGATAGTCAAGGTCTCCCCACTCTACTTCTTTAAAAAAGCTATTGAGCATCTTACCAAGCATCGGTCCACGCCAAATAATTGGGGAATTGTCTTCCACAAAGAAGCCCATCGAAATTACTTTCACCCCAAAACGCTCGACTGGAATAATTTTCTCCCCGCGAACGATTGGTCTTTCTTCTATTCCCATCATATCTGGAACACTAAAGCCATATATATCCGCATCGATTATGCCAACTTTTTTTCCAAGTCTTCTAAGCGCAATCGCTAAGTTAACGGTGACAGTCGATTTCCCAACCCCACCTTTACCACTAGCAATTGCCAGGAAATTGGGTTGTTTATTACCACCCATTAGTTGTTTCTCTTTTGCATTTTCGACGGCTGGTTGGAACTTCTGAATGATTTCATTTGGTAGCTGTTCAAAGCGTAGGCCCACCGTTACCGCACCATTGCGTTTTAAAATGCCCACTAATTCTTGCTGCAGCTGCATTTGTTCTGCTGTGTTCGTCTTACCGATCGCAACCTTAACACTGACATGCTGCTTATCTTCTTTTATCGTTACTTCTTTTATACCGGATGTTTCTTCCAGTGTTTTATGTAAAAAAGGATCTATTACTGGATTGAGTAATTGTACTACTTCATCTCTCGTTAACACATGATCACCTTCCTATTCCTAGCGTACTATATGAATAAATCTGTCAACGCTAGTATACCATAAATCCACAAAATTCTAAGTGATATGAATTATGGAAGGGATTACTTTATTCGCATGTTCGCATGGATCGACGCTTTATTCTGCTTCTTCCTCTGGTTCGGGTTCCTCGGTTACATAGCGTAAAATACCTTCATAGATACTCCCAGCCATTTGCCGCTGATAGCTTTCTTGCTTCAACAGTTCTCGCTCCTCCAGATTCGATAAGAAGCCAATTTCCACTAAAGCACCCGGAATTTCAGCATGCTTTAATAAATACATCGTATTAATTGTCAACGCCGTCCGCTCGGTATTTTCCAAGTTACGAATGATTTCTGCTTGGATCATTTTCGCTAAGTGTTTGCCTTCTTCTGATTTTGGATAATAGAAGGTTTGTGCCCCTCGCCATTTTGTTGACGGAATCGCATTTAAGTGAATCGTCACAAAAAAGTCTGCTTGTTTGGAATGAATGAACGCCATCCGCTCCCGAATATCCTCGACTTTCCGCTTCGATAATCCCTTTGTATCCTCTGCGGCTAAATCACTATCCGTTTCTCTTGTGAGATAAACAATCGCCCCTGACTGTTGTAAATAATCCCTCAGCTTTTCAGACACGCTTAATGAAATATCCTTCTCGACTGTCCCATCTTTTCCAACTGCTCCCCCATCAGGTCCACCATGACCCGGATCAAGCACGATCGTCTTACCCGATAAAGGCATCGAAAAACTAGCCGTTTCCTCCACATTGTCTGGTAATGGAATTTTCACTAGTGAAATCAGTACTATTAATCCAACTACCCACCATATAAATTTCCCTAATCGATTCATCGAACTCGCCCCTTTAAACTTCCTCCTTCTATTGTATGGGACAAGGTATCGGGTTATGACTAGGGAATACGACCGGAAAAGGGAAAAGCACCTTTTAATCAAGGTGCTCTCTAACCGCTATCATTATCTCGCTAATAACCCCATTACCATATACTTCTTCCAGTCGCTATATTTCCCTATTTCTAGCCATGGTACATCCACCAGTTTTAGTGGTGTAATAAAGGGCATTCCTGAGTAGGATTCGCGGTTAAATTCCGGTGTTACCACATCTCCAACCGTTAATCCGTTTATAACCTCAAGCTGTTTACCGATATGGAGGCCTGTTTCTACTGTCACAGCTTCCAACTTACCGGCATTCGTTAGCTTCCATGCTTCATTTAGAAAAACAAACTGGTCATGTACAGTATTAGCATCAAGTACTTCGTTGATTGTGATGGATAGGTTGGAATGGTAGCCTGGCAGAACATTTTCTGTATTTGCTTCTTCCTCAAAGTCCACCACTAGTGGGTAGACACTGTCTGAATCAACCCGAGCCTCTTCCACCGGCGTTTCTCCGACTGTTTTTACAGACCCTTGAAGAACTTTCTCCTGTTCGACTAACGTTACATAAACAGAATCACCCGGCTCCACCTTTACCCGATCTTCTTCCGTTAGTTCGCCATTTACTTGAAGCCTAGTATTCTCGATTACGATAAGTGGATCTGCCAAGGTGGTCGAGATTGATTTAACTTTTCCTTGATACGGACTAGTTACTGTAATCGTATCACCACCAGCCTGTAAATCAGCTAGCTGCGTTTCAATTAGTCGCTCTTGCTCTTGCTTTATTGCTAACGCCTGCTCTTTTTCAATTAAATATTGTTTCATTTGCATTTCCGCACCAACCGATTCTCCCGACGAGACGACTACCTCAATACTATCCTCATCGTCAGAACTTACAACAGGGGCAGCTGGCGATGGAATGTCATAGGCAACAATCTCAGCTACGGCATCTTCTAATGCTGAGACCTCCGCACTTAGTTGCGTCAATTGATTCTCAAGGGATGCTTCTGTCGCATAATAATCAGCCACATGATACGTAAATAGCGGATCGCCTTCAGACACTTCACTTCCCGCTTCCACTAAAAATCCATCAAACTGCCCACTGCTTTTGTCAAAATACATATACTCCTGACCCGAATACGAAACAACACCTTTTGCATAAATAGTTTCCGATAGATCTGCTTTGTACACCGCTTCCCAATCCGAAATATAGGCTTGTCTTTCTACCTTCCCACTCTTATCAACCAATACAAGCACGATATTCGCTGTGATGAATGCAACAATTGTGAGCCAAAGGATTTTTTTTAGCATTATTCAAACCACCTATTCAAAAGATGAACGTCCGTATGTGTCACTACTGCCGTTACTGTCCATACAACTAGTTGAAATAAAATTACCGCGCTCCAGACCCATGCTTGATGGACGGAAGATAATTTGGTTAGGAATCGCAATTGAAAGCCGATTATCCATAATTGAAATAAGGAAATAGAGCCAAGCAAATAAATGAGAAATGGAATGTCAGTTACATAAGAAGCAATGATGCCAAAGGACAAAGGAGAGACGTACCATGCTAAATCGGCATAGACACTAAGTGGAATCCAAAGAAGTCTTTCTACTAATAAAACAAACAGCACAACAATTTGCATTAACAGTAGCTTTTTAAACGGGACTTTCGTTACCCAATAAAATAACAACGAGGGCACGAGCAAAATGAATGCTACAAACACCAAGGAATAAATAGCTCGTCCAACACTAAACCATAATTTATTCAGTTCATATGCAGACGGATTAGCTAATGCCACACCACTTGATAATGATGCACTACCAATTCCAAGCATCGCCATCCAAACATAAATAGCGACCGTTACCAAACTTAATACCGCAATTAATTTCCACGGTCGTTTAATTTCTTCCGCTTTCCCTATTCGAAAAATATGATCGTCTACTGCAAACAATAGCCTGAACAATTGCAACGAATAAATCATCATTTCACCCTTTTCCATTGATGGTATTATGGGGACTTATTATTCTTAATTTTAACTTAATTCCCACTAAATTACCAGCGCGTTATGGTGCCTGGCACCACCCGAATTCTGTCGAAAAAAATATGGCTCCAAAGCATGAGTCTGCTAGTGGAGCCATTGAAATGCTCTTTATTATCATCTGTTAAGTACTATTATTCCGTTCCTGCCACAGGAGCTTTCAATGTTTTGCTTTTTGCTTTATCCTGCTTACCAAGTGATCGACCAACCTGCCATCCGATTGCCATGTTCGTTATCCCCATCAAACCGAATAATAAATAATCCCCAATCGGTTCAGGAAGCAATAAATCAACAACTAGCCAACCACCAGCAGTTGAAGCCCCGATAATCGCGCCATACACCGCTTTTCGATACATGTGAATCACCACCCCACCTGAATTTTTTCATACAAGTCATCTAGCATCATGCCAAATTCCACTGTATAAATAGTAACCAATACTCTGGCAGCCTAGAGACTCTCTCACATATTAGCCTATGATGATAGCCACTTTGAAATAACCAGGAATTTGAATATGAATTGTCCCACTCGGTCTATAGATATCGGCGTGAAATTAGTATTCTGTTGTTCAAACGGATCGTACATGAATCTTTTTGTGTCGTTAATCGTAAAACAAATAGAGGGGTTACATTTTCAGGAGGTGCGCGAATTGAAATTCAAATCACGGAAAGATTGGTGGTTAGCCATCATCATTTGGGGAGCTATGCTATTCACGCTTGGAAGTGGCGCATATGCCCTTAGTGATGAACCAGCTAACCTTCTGGAATATGTCATTATAATTTCTCTAGCCATAGCTCTACCAATTTTTATATTATGGTTATGGTTTACTACCTTTTATAGGATAGACACAGACAATTTAATCATACGGTTTGGTCCATTTAGAAAAATCATTCCATTGGATGCGATAACGTCTGTAAAAAAATCAACGAACCCATTATCAAGTCCGGCATGGTCACTAAAAAGACTCGAGATTAGGTATGGGAAATATCAGTCTATCTTTATTTCCCCCGTGAATAGAGAGGAATTTGTCAATATTCTCTCCAAACACTGTCCACATATAAAGATGGAAATTTAACTTACCCCTTCCTCCGCACAACTAAAAAGCCTCTCATCCAATCCAGACGAGAGGCTTTACCATACTATTTCCGATTCCAAGGCGTACCCAATAGTGGTAATGCCCAGCGGTCTAACCCGTACCAGCCAGCGACCTTCCACGCTAGTACTAACCAAGTTGCTAAAATAAACATTATAGGATTAGAGCTAATTGTTCCTGCAAATAAAAAACTAACATTCATGATGGAACCAAAAAATGCAGCAATACCTGTCAATAGTCCAAGAATTAATCCGAGTCCCACTAGTACCTCTCCGTAGGCAACCATATAGGAAAATACCGACGCATGTGGTAATACGATATTTTCTAAAAAGGACGCATACCAAGACGATACTTCACCCGCCTCCGCCTTTCCTAAAGCACCTTGCAAGAATCCTGTGAGTGCTGCCCCAGATTCTTCACCTGTCCAAGCAGGATTGTGAAGCTTTCCCCAGCCACTCGTTAACCAAGTATAGCCGACATAGAGTCTGATAATTAACCAAATCCAGGCAGAACGAGTACTGTTGAACAAGAAAAACGAGACTGGATTTTCCGGAACGACTACGCGACTTCCTTCCATCACATTCTGTTTAGCCATATGAACTCCTCCTCACTAGTAGGGTTTCCCCATTAATTCGCTGTTATGTATTATTGAGTTGACTTCACCATAACACTATACATTCTTCATTAGTAAATAAATAAAATAAGGGGCTCCTAAAATAGACACGACAATTCCAACCGGCAATTCCATTGGCGCCATGATGACGCGGCCTAACGTATCAGCTGACAGTAATAAAAGCCCGCCTAATGCAGCCGTTAATGGTAAAACAAGTGCATGTTTGGCCCCGACCAGCCGTCTGGCAATATGTGGTGCAATAAGTCCTAAGAAGGTGATCCCACCACCTACAGCTACGCAGACACCTGCTAACCCAACCGAAATTAACAATAATAATCGCCGCTCCCTCTCTAATGGCACACCAACACCAATCGCAATGGGATCACCAAGCGTCATGACGTCTAACACCCTCGATTTATAAAAGGCAATTGGAATAAGAAGCAGTAACCAAGGCAAAATCGCCAACACAAAAGTCCAATTCGTGCCCCAAATTGTTCCGGAAAGCCAGACAATCGCCTTCATAAAATCAATCGGTTCCATCTTCATTTGAAAAATAATTAACCCGGCACCAAAGGCAGCATTAATCCCGATCCCTACTAACAACAATCGAACAGGTGTCACTTGCCCTTTTTTCCAGGAGATGAGATAAATTAACAACGCAGCCAAGAAAGCCCCGGCAAGTGCCGCTATTGGCATAATAAATGTTGCTAGCCAGCCGGTTAAAAAGGTAGTTTCTTGAAAAAAGAACATATACAGCACAACAGCAAAGCCCGCACCAGAATTAATCCCGAGTATCCCCGGGTCTGCCAATGGATTTTTCGATAATGCTTGTAAAATAGCCCCAGAAATTGAAATACCTACTCCAACTAAAATGGCCATGACGATTCGAGGGAGACGAAATTGGAAAATCGTTAATTGGTTTTGTTCGGTACCCGCTCCGATCAAGGTCTCCAATACGTCAGGAACTGGTATTTTTATTTGCCCAGCATTGATACTAACCACAATCATAATCAATATTAGCAAGACTGTCCCAATAAGTAATTTCTTATATCGCTTTGCTTTTCTCATCAGAACCCTCTCCCTTCTTTACGAGCTAAGTAGAGGAAAAAGGGAACACCGATAATTGCGGTTATCGCGCCAACTGGTGTTTCAAACGGATCATTAACCATCCGCCCGAAGATATCAGCCACCAGTAATAAAATCCCACCCAAAACAGCCGAGCACGGGATAATCCAACGATAATCTGTTCCTACTAAAAAGCGTGTGATATGAGGAACTACCAAACCAACAAAACCAATCATTCCTGCAATGGACACGGCAGCTCCAGTTAATAACAATACGACAATCGTCCCAATAAATTTGACTAACCCGGTATTTTGACCTAACCCCTTCGCCACGTCCTCACCTAAACTTAAGATAGAGATGGAACGCGAGAGGAAAAGTGCTAATAAAAGTCCGACTATCATAAAAGGTACGGAAAAATAGACGTGCTGTGGCTGCACACTAGAAACACCACCAGAAAACCAAAAATTAATATCTTTTGCAATATCGAATTTGATTCCAATTGCCGTTGACAAAGAAGTCAGCAACGACGTGATTGCCGTCCCTGCCAAGGCAAGCTTAACCGGCGTAATTCCCCCTTTTGAGAAAGAGGTAATGGTAAATACCATGACTACCCCAAGCCCCGCTCCTACAAATGAAAAAATCATCATGCCCAAGTATGAGATGCCCGGCACCAGCGCAAGTGCGATGGCAATGGTAAAGGAAGCGCCGGAGGTAACGCCCATAATCGAGGGTGACGCTAACGGATTTCGAGTCATCCCTTGCATAATAGCCCCCGAAATCGCTAAAGCAGCCCCGACACATATCGCGGCAATCGATCTTGGTAATCTCAACTCTCTTACAATGACATGCTTGGAATTATCATGGTCATAATGAATGATTGCTTCTAGCACATCCCGATACGTTAAATCGGAAGCACCGAAACGAACAGAAATGATAATAGAAAAAAATAATGTGATAACCCCAACGACAAGGATGATAATACTGAAAAACCTACGATTCTCTTGCTCTTTTATTTTCATAGTGACTACTTTCCTTCTTCTAAGTTAAAAATAGTGTAACATAAAGATTGACAATTTATGAATTATGTATTTTAATCGATAGTGATAATCATTATCAATTAGGTAATTTTAATTTTAACACAAATAGAGGAGGAAACAAGATGAAAAGACAAAAAATATTACATATACTTGGCATTAGTTTGCTAGTGTTACTTTTAGCTGCTTGTGGAAGTAATGAGGACACAACAGATTCAACAGAAGGATCTAGTGATACGACAACAAATACCGTTACAGATGCGATGGGAAATGAAGTAAACATCCCAGCTAATCCACAGCGCGTAATAGCTACCTATTTAGAAGATAATTTAGTGGCACTTGGTGTTAAACCAGTTGCACAATGGAGTGTAAATGATGGCCAAAGCATCCAGGATTATTTACAAGGTGATTTGGAAGGGATTCCAACGGTTCCACATGACCTTCCGTTTGAAGCTGTTCAGGAAATGAATCCTGATCTGATTATCATGGACTCAGCCAGTATGGTTGAAGGTGGAAAATATGAGCAGTACAATCAAATCGCCCCAACCTATGTCATTGGTACAGAAGTCAATAACGACTGGCGCGATGAACTACTTCGTGTAGGAGAGGTTCTTGGAAAAGAGGACGAAGCGAAGCAAGTTCTTGCAGATTATGAGACAAAAGCACAAGAGGCAAAAGCAACGTTAGAAGAAAACGTTGGAGATACTTCTATAGCTGCTATTTGGTTAACTGGCGGGAAGTTCTTTATGGTAAGTGAAAATCTTTCAAGTGGCGCTGTCATGTATGGTGATCTTGGTCTAACCGTCCCTGCCGTTGTAAAGGAAATCTCAGCGAGCGCAACTGGAAACTGGAGTGAAATTTCTCTAGAAAAACTTGCAGAGCTAGATGCGGAACATCTTTTCTTAATTAATGACGATGGATCTTCTGATTCAAGTCCATTAAGCAGTACCCTTTGGAATAGCATCCCTGCCGTGAAATCCGGTAATGTCTATGAATTACCGAAAGACAATAGCTGGCTATATACTGGTGCTATTGCCAATGGTCAAATTATAGATGATATTTTGGAGAAGTTAGTGAAATAGATAATTGAAAAAGTCTGAGACATAAGTACTTTTGACAAGATAAAATCCGAAATTGCGCGTATTACACGCTGCGGGAATATATTCCGCTGAATTCGTTATGGTTCGTAATTTTATCTTTTCATTTTACTTATGTCACAGGCTATTTTTTATTGGGAATTTTCTTCTTCGTGATAAAAAAAGACCCTTTCCACCGAAGTGAAAAGAGCCTTTGAAACGTACTATTAACGTTTTGAGAACTGAGGTGCACGTCGAGCGCCTTTAAGACCGTATTTCTTACGTTCTTTCATACGAGGGTCACGAGTTAAGAACCCTGCACTCTTAAGTGACGCGCGGTAACCTGGATCTGCTTCTAGTAAAGCACGTGCGATTCCGTGACGGATAGCACCAGCTTGACCAGTAAATCCACCACCATGAACATTAACTAAAACATCATAAGTTCCTTCAGTTTCAGTAGCTTGTAGTGGTTGGTTAAGAATTAAAAGTTGTGTTTCATATGGGAAATAGTCTTTTGCTTCACGACCATTAATTGTTACATTTCCAGTACCCGGTACTAAACGTACACGTGCAGTTGAGCTTTTACGACGACCTGTGCCATAGTATTGTACTTGTGCCAATTGATTTACCTCCTTTTATTATCCGCGAAGTTCATAAACTTCTGGTTTTTGTGCTGCATGATTGTGCTCAGCACCTCTGTATACATGCAATTTCTTGCCCATTTTACGTCCTAAAGATCCTTTTGGAAGCATGCCTTTGATAGCAATCTCAAGCATTTGCTCAGGATACTTTGTACGCATTTCATCAGCAGTACGTTCTTTTAAACCACCTGGATGTCCAGAGTGACGGTAGTACATCTTGTCACTTAGTTTCTTACCAGTAAGTTCGATTTTGTTAGCGTTAATGATAATTACATAATCACCAGTGTCAGCGTGTGGTGTGTAAGTTGGTTTATGCTTTCCGCGAAGGATTGCAGCAACTTCACTTGCTAGACGACCAAGACGTTGGCCTTCAGCATCCACAACAAGCCATTTGCGTTCAATATTATTTTCATTTGCCATGAAAGTTGTGCGCATGATTGTGTTCCCTCCATATTTTCATTCATTAATTTTGAGTTTGTTCATTCATTATTCCTATATTTTCAACACAATTAGTTCCGGGGCTAATCGCGGTCTTAGAAATAAATTGCCATAGACCATAATATCTCAAAAAGGGGGTAAATGTCAAGGGCTCTTCTATATAAATTCTTGAATTTCGCAAACTATTTCTTCTAGCGGAATCACTAGTCTGTTAATCTTATATTGCACCCTAGTATTTCCCGTCGATATTTCCCAGGAAATGTATCGATTTGTCGAACACTTTAGTCCTCCGGATAGCGTACCCGCCACAAGTATAACCCCTGTGCTGGCGCCGTTTTGCTCGCAAGTTGACGATCCTTCTGTTCAAACATCATCGGAATAGCGGTCGGTGCAATCCGTCCTTGGCCAATATCCAATAATGTTCCAACTAAAATTCGAACCATATTATAGAGAAACCCTTTGCCGCGAAAAATAAATTCTAATCGGTCACCATCCTTCTTACAGGACACTTCAATTAATGTTCTAACTCGATCGCCCTTCACCGTCGCTTTGGCCGAAGAAAAGGTTGTAAAATCATGGGTACCCTCTAGATAACGACAAGCCTCTTGAATGGCATCGATATCAAGTCGATAAGGAAAATGATAGCTATAATTGCGATTAAAAATATCTGGATCGACGGTGTTTAACACGTAATAACGATATTCTTTTTCAATGACGTGATAGCGCGCATGAAAATCATCTGAGACTGCTTCTGTTTCTATAACAAATATATCTGCTGGTAATAAAGTATTTAATGCCCTCTTCCAGCTATTTCCCGGGATATAAAGACCTGTTTCAAAATGGATGGTCTGCCCCTTCCCATGGACGCCCGCATCTGTTCTTCCAGAGGCTTGAATACGGACTTTTTCTCCTTTATGAATCTGTTCTAACGCCTTTTCTACCTCACCTTGCACGGTTCGTTTTCCGGGTTGAACCTGAAAGCCATGGAAGGTTGAGCCGTCATAGGCGATTATACATTTTATTTTTGGCATGTCCTTATCCACCTATAACTAGTAATTTCTTAACAGCAACAATCCAGCAACTACCAAGGCAAACACGACATACACAAGCCAATCAATACCTCTAATTTGTAGCTGTCGTAGCTTGGTTCTGCCCTCACCACCGCGGTAACCCCTCGCTTCCATTGCCATCGCTAATTCTTCTGCCCGTTTAAAGGCACTAACAAACAATGGAACTAATAATGGGACTATCGCCTTTAACCGTTCTTTGATTGGGCCAGTACGAAAATCCACCCCACGGGAAGCTTGTGCCTTGGAAATTTTATCAGTCTCCTGTAAAAGGGTTGGAATAAACCGTAGTGATATTGACATCATAAGGGCCAATTCGTGTACTGGAAATTTGATTTTTTTCAACGGGTGTAGCATATCCTCGATTGCGTCGGTCAGTTCAATAGGTGTCGTCGTTAATGTTAATAGTGACGTGATCAAAATGAGTAAGAAAAATCGTAACGAAATCGCAAACCCTTGAATAACCGCACCAGAATAAAGCTTAAATCCGAATAAATCGACTAGAACAGAGCCTTCCTTGGTAACGATCAAATGCAAGACAAACGTAAAGATTATTAAAAACCAAACAGGGGTTAGCCCCTTTAAAATAAACCGTATCGGAATTCTAGTAATGCCTGTTGCCAAAACGGAAAACGCAGTTAATAGACTGTATGTGACGACATTGTTCGCAAAAAACACGACAATTACGAAGAAAAAGATAATCGTAATTTTCGTGCGAGGGTCTAAGCGATGAACAAGCGAATTTCCTGGGACATATTGACCGATAATCATCGAATTATTCATCGGATCCATCCCCCTTTACCACTGCTTGAACAGCATCTGATAGCTCCTGTACAGTTTGTCGTGTAAACGGAATCGAAACATCGAACTTTGCATTAAATGCATCCAAAAATTGAATCATCTCTGGAACATCCAGTTGGACCTGATTCAAGGCTTCTCGCTGTGAAAAAACCTCTTCTGGCTTGCCTTCCATGTACTTTGTCCCTTTATTCATGATGATCACATGGTCGGCATACTTCACCGCATCCTCCATACTGTGCGTAACTAATACGGTTGTGAGGTTCTGTTGTTGATGTAAGTCATAAAACATATCCATAATTTCCTGCTGACCTCTTGGATCAAGTCCAGCCGTTGGTTCATCCAATACAAGGATCTCCGGTTTGATTGCTAACACACCAGCAATTGCCACTCGTCGCATTTGTCCACCACTTAATTCAAACGGTGAGCGCTCAAGCAGGCTTTCCTCTAACCCAACCGCCGGAATGATTTCCTTAATTCGGCGTTGGATTTCTGTTGAAGAGACACCAAAATTTTCTGGTCCAAAGGCAATATCCTTCGCAACCGTTTCTTCAAATAATTGATGCTCTGGATATTGAAATACAACGCCAACACGGCTGCGTAAGTCCTTCAGTTTTTCGGGTTTTTTGGTTGCATTTATGTGGTAATCCCCGATTTGCACTTCACCGAAAGTGGGCGTCACCAAACCATTCAAATGTTGAATCAAGGTCGATTTTCCGGAACCAGTATGACCAATAATCGCAACAAACGAACCAGAGGGAATATGAAATGAGACGTTGTCTAATGCTTTATGGGAAAAAGGTGAGTTTGCTTGATAGATGTAACTCACATCTTTGAATGTAATGTCCATAGTTCCTCCAATAATTCTTCATGGTTCAACGGTTCATTGGAAATTTGAACGGCGTTGTTCTTCAGTTCCTCTGCCAAAATAGCAATAAATGGCACATCTAACCCTATCTGACGTAATGCATCCTTTTTCGCAAAAACTTCTCTTGGTGTTGCCTCATCCCATACGTTCCCGTTATTCATCACGATGACGCGTTCTGCTTGGACTACTTCCTGCAGATCATGTGTTATCGTAATCAGGGAAATTTCATTCTTCTCCTGGATATCTGACACAGTCTTCATGATCTCTTTACGACCTCTCGGGTCTAACATCGCGGTTGCCTCGTCCAAAATAAGCACCTCTGGATGTATCGCAAGAACACTTGCAATGGCCACACGTTGTTTTTGACCACCAGACAGACGATGTGGCTCGGTTAACCGGTAATCCTCCATCCGTACCGCCTGTAACACGTCAGCAATGCGCTCTACCATTACCTCACGTGGTACTCCTCGATTCTCCATTCCAAAAGCAATATCATCTTGAACGGTTGTGCCTACGAATTGATTATCTGGATTTTGAAATACCATTCCAACTTGTTTGCGTATATCCCAAACCGTCTCCTCATTTACGAGAACCCCGTTAATCGTAATTTCTCCTTCTTGTGGAAAAAGCAATCCATTCATGAGCTTCGCAATCGTCGACTTCCCTGAACCATTATGACCAATAATTGCAACCCACTCATCTTTATAAATTTCAAATGAAACATTTTTTAATACCCAAGGCTGCTCATCTCCGTATCGAAACGATACATTTCTAAACTCTATAAACTTCTCTCGCATGGTAAATCCTCCTCTAGCTACACTTGCCTGGGTTTAGCTGTGTTATGTATGTATTTTACTACTTATCTGGTGTGATGTTAAATGATGTTGATTGAATGGTTGGGGGGTGACTGATGTTTGGACAGCATGACTGTACCTAGACCAGAACGACTGATATGTAGCTACCGCCCTAATTATCACCTCACCATACAAAAAAAGGGCTTGGATTTCACCTCGTGGAAGAGATTCAGTCCTGCCCTTAACGCGTATGGATTGATTAAACTAGCTCAATAATTGCCATTTTCGCTCCATCACCTTGGCGTTCGCCTAATTTAAGAACGCGTGTGTATCCACCTTGTCTGTCTTCATAGCGTGCAGCTACATCATTGAAAAGCTTTTGAAGTACTGAATCTTCTTCATTTGCTTCTTTGTTGTATAAGAACGCTGCAGCTTGACGACGTGCGTGAAGATCACCACGTTTACCTAACGTAATCATTTTGTCTACGATAGATTTAAGCTCTTTTGCCTTTGCTTCTGTTGTTTCAATCCGTTCATGAATAATTAAATCAGATGCAAGGTTACGAAGTAGTGCCATACGAGCGTCTGTAGTACGTCCTAATTTTCTAGCCATGGACTATCCCTCCCTTTCTCGAAACTCTAAAGATGTCTGATATTAGTTAGTCGTCTTTACGTAAGCTTAGTCCTAAATCGGTAAGTTTTACTTTTACTTCTTCTAATGATTTACGACCTAGGTTACGTACTTTCATCATATCTTCTTCAGATTTATTTGAAAGCTCTTGAACTGTATTAATGCCAGCACGTTTTAGACAATTGTACGAGCGAACTGATAAGTCTAGCTCTTCAATCGTCATTTCCATTACTTTTTCTTTTTGGTCTTCCTCTTTTTCAACCATAATCTCGACATTTTGTGCTTCATCAGTTAAACCAACGAAAATATTTAAATGCTCGGAAAGGATTTTAGCACCTAGAGAAATTGCTTCCTCTGGACGAATGCTACCATCTGTCCATACATCTAAAGTTAATTTATCGTAGTTTGCACTTTGCCCTACACGAGTATTTTCTACTTGGTAAGTAACACGTGATACCGGTGTGAAAATGGAATCAACTGGAATGACACCAATTGGTTGATCTTCATGTTTATTTGCATCAGCTGGAACATAACCGCGACCACGCTCAGCAGTAATTTTCATGCGCAAGTTACCTTTTGCATTTAGTGTAGCAATTGGTAGCTCAGGGTTTAATACTTCTACATCACTATCATACGTAAGATCTGCAGCTGTAACAACACCTTCACCTTGCACATCAATTTCTAATGTTTTTGGTTCATCTGAATAGATTTTTAGGGCAAGCTTTTTCAAATTCAAAATGATTGTTGTAACATCTTCAACTACACCATCAATAGTTGAAAACTCATGTAATGCACCATCAATTTGAACTGATGTAACAGCGGCACCTGGAAGTGAGGATAGTAGGATACGACGCAAGGAGTTTCCTAGAGTTGTACCATAACCACGTTCGAGCGGCTCTACCACAAATTTTCCAAATGTAGCATCATCACTAATCTCAACCGTTTCAATCTTTGGCTTTTCTATTTCAATCATTCCACAATACCCTCCTTTAAAACGTCGAAACCCCGGTTAGATGTAGATCTAACCGAAATTCCTCGGGACCGCAGTTGGCGTTTCTGCGCAACCCGTATACTTCTTCGTAATTTTTGTCTAGGCGATGCTGTATAGCAAGGTTGACAAAAAGAAAATGCAAGCTACTCGTCAGATGGCGATTAGCTTTCTTTTCTCCCTTCAAACCTTGGTGATTTTTT
The DNA here is from genome assembly GCF_001038425.2 of Ornithinibacillus contaminans. Taxonomy (GTDB): domain Bacteria; phylum Bacillota; class Bacilli; order Bacillales; family Amphibacillaceae; genus Ornithinibacillus; species Ornithinibacillus contaminans. The sequence goes on along the minus strand of NZ_LDPV02000038.1, from coordinate 46,787 downwards.
CATACCATTTGTGTAATCGTTTATTCACCATATACTTTTAGTCATCATAACCCATTATAGACAGGGTGACAAATAATATACGTTAAAATTATACACGACGACGTTTTGGCGGACGGCAACCATTATGAGGTACTGGTGTTACATCTTTAATAGCTGTAACTTCAAGGCCTGCTGCTTGCAAGGAACGAATAGCAGCTTCACGACCAGCTCCAGGACCTTTAACTGATACTTCTAATGTTTTCATACCATTATCTACTGCAGTTTTAGCAGCTGTTTCAGCAGCCATTTGTGCAGCGAATGGAGTTGATTTACGAGAACCTTTGAAACCAAGTGCACCAGCAGAGCTCCAACCTATAACATTACCTTGAACATCAGTGATTGTTACAATAGTGTTGTTAAAAGTAGAACGGATATGTGCTACACCAGTCTCAACATTCTTTTTCACACGACGTTTACGTGTATTTGTTTTACGAGCCATCTAATTGTTTACCTCCTTACATTATTTTTTCTTGTTAGCGATTGTACGACGTGGACCTTTACGAGTACGAGAGTTGTTCTTCGTATTTTGTCCGCGAACTGGTAAACCACGACGATGTCTTAAGCCACGGTATGAACCAATTTCAATCAGACGTTTAATGTTAAGAGAAACCTCACGGCGAAGATCACCTTCGATTGTATATGCATCTACAGCTTGACGAATTCTACCTAACTCATCCTCTGTTAGATCACGAACACGAGTCTCTTCAGAAACGCCTGCTTCTTTAAGGATATCCTGTGCAGTTTTCTTACCAATACCATAAATGTATGTTAAAGAAATGACTACACGCTTTTCACGTGGAATATCTATACCTGCAATACGTGCCATAAGTTATGCGCACCTCCTTCAATTATCCTTGTTTTTGCTTGTGTTTCGGATTTTCACAAATCACCATTACTTTGCCTTTTCGTTTAATGACTTTGCATTTTTCACAAATTGGCTTAACAGATGCTCTTACTTTCATCATCTTTACCTCCTTTTATATCGGAGCTCGCTTATTTATAACGGTACGTAATTCGTCCTCTGGTCAAATCATACGGAGAGAGTTCTACCGTTACTTTATCACCTGGTAATATACGGATGAAGTGCATACGAATTTTACCAGATACATGTGCCAAGACCGTATGGCCGTTCTCAAGCTCTACTTTGAACATTGCATTTGGCAATGTTTCCGTTACGGTTCCTTCGACTTCAATTACATCATCTTTCGCCATTGCGCCTTACTCCCTTCTTTAAATCAGTCACAATTTTGCTATATAAAAATGTGCAAATCTTATATTTTCATTTGTGACACGACCAGTTTCTAGAAGGCTGTTTTGGACTTCTGGAGACATATAATCCATAAATCAATATGATGTGTATTCTTTCTCTTTGGTCGATCAAAAGTTTATGTTATTCCCCATCTGCACCAAGACATTTCGATCATCAATCACGAAGATGACAATCGTTTCATGCCTTAATTTGTGCCCTTGCTACTACAACAAACAAGACCTATTCGTGGAATCGAATCAGTTTCGCTAAAGCCAGGGTAATTGTTAAACACGATTGTGTTCAGCATCCATTCATAAAGCATTAAACTACACGATTCATATTAATTATCGTACAAATAGAAATGTCTATTCGTGCAAGCCTACAGTCATAGCTTATTTTTCAATTATTGATTGAATATCTTGAAAAACTAGTTCAATATCTTGATCACCATTAACCGTAACAAGATATCCCTTACGATCATAAAAATCTAGTAACGGTTTCGATTGCTCGATGTTAACCGCCAAGCGATTTTTAACCGTTTCGGGTTTATCATCATCACGTTGAATTAATGCCTGACCATCTTTGTCACAGATTCCCTCATGTTTAGGAGGATTATACATGACATGATATGCTCTACCACATGTTGGACAAATTCTACGACCGGATAAACGCTCCACTAATTTCTCTTCTGGTACATTTACATGCAATACGTAATCAATTTCTTGATTCATATCGGATAAAAGTGATTGCAAAGCATCTGCCTGTGCAATAGTTCTTGGAAAACCATCTAGCAAGAAGCCATTGGCACAATCTGCTTTACTTAATCGATCTTTAACAATACCGATTGTTACTTCATCCGGTACAAGTGCACCTTGGTCCATAAAGCTCTTCGCTTGTTTCCCAAGTTCTGTTCCTTCTTTCATTGCGTAGCGGAACATATCTCCTGTTGAAATATGAGGGATGTTATATTTTTCGCTTATTTTCTCTGCCTGAGTACCTTTACCAGCACCAGGTAGACCCATTAAAAGTAAATTCAAAAATTTCCCCTCGCTTCATTGGCTTTCTTACTTAATAAAACCTTTGTAGTGTCGCTTCACTAGCTGACCTTCTAATTGCTTCATGGTTTGTATCGCTACTCCTACAACGATTAGTAAGCTTGTGCCGCCGATTTGAACCGCACTCGGTAAGTTCGCTAATTGACCGAATAATATAGGTAATACAGCAACTGCAGCTAAGAATAATGCCCCTACAAATGTTAATCGGTTCAACACACGATTAAGATAAGTTTCGGTGTTCTTACCTGGGCGTATACCTGGAATATATCCACCTTGCTTTTGTAAGTTTTCCGCCATTTGCTCTGGGTTAACCTGAACAAATGTGTAGAAATATGTGAAAGCAATAATTAGCACAACATAAATTACCATACCTGCTGGCGTTGTATAATCAAAGATGTTTTGAATCGTAGTAGCAACATTCCCATCAAAGAAGCCCGCAACTGTTCTTGGTGCCATAATAAAGGCAACCGCAAAAATTACAGGGATAACTCCTGATGCATTTACTTTAATCGGTAAATGAGCAGAATGACCACCAACTGGTGAGCGATTAACAAGCTTTTTCGCATATTGAATTGGAATTTTACGTAATGCTTGGTTTACGAAAATAACTCCAACAATGATCGCAATTGCAGCTAAAGCAATAATCGCTACAATAATTACATTGACAAACAATTCATCACCAGCATTATTGAAATACTGGACATATAATTGTTGTACTCCGTTTGGTATTGCGGCAACGATACCCGCAAAAATGATAATCGAGATTCCATTCCCAACTCCATTTGCAGTGATCTGTTCACCTAACCACATTAAGAATGTTGTTCCTGCCGTTAATACAAGAGCGATAATAAGGAATTTCATCGGACCAGGATTTGCAATTAAACCACCACTTGCCATAGCATTGAAGCCAATGGACATCGCGATTGCTTGAACAAATGCAAGCACCACTGTTCCGTAGCGAGTAATTTGGGCTAATTTCTTACGACCCATTTCCCCTTGCTTTTTCCATTCTGTAAACTTCGGTACAACATCCATTTGCAGTAATTGCATTATGATTGATGCCGTAATGTAAGGCATAATCCCCATTGCAAAAATGGAGAAGTTTTGTAATGCCCCTCCACCAAATGTATTCAGAAATCCAAATACATTTTGTGAATTCATAAAATCAATTGCAGTTTTATCTGTGAATGGCACTGGAATAAATGTGCCTAGACGGAATACAATTAACATAAGTAATGTAAAAATTATTTTCCGTCTAATGTCAGCCACGCGCATAAAATTGGAGAATGTACGGAACATCAGATCACCTCTACTTTACCGCCTGCTCCTTCGATTGCTGCTTTTGCTGAAGCAGAGAACTTGTGAGCTTTAACGGTATATTTGTTTTCGACAGAACCGTTACCAAGTACTTTTATACCTGATTTAAGGCTCGATACGACACCTGTTTCAAGTAGTAGCTCAGGAGTGATTTCTGTGCCGTCTTCAAATCGATTTAAAACGTCTAAGTTCACTATAGCATATTCTTTACGGTTTATGTTTGTAAATCCACGTTTTGGTAAACGTTGGAATAAAGGCATTTGTCCACCTTCAAATCCTGGACGTACACCACCGCCTGAACGCGCCTTTTGTCCTTTGTGTCCTCTACCGGAAGTTTTTCCGTTACCAGATGATGTTCCGCGTCCGACACGGTTTCTCTCTTTACGTGTACCTTCTGCTGGCTTCAATTCATGAAGTTTCATACGAGCACCTCCTCTTTACGCTTATGTTTTATTAACCTTCTTTAACCGTTACAAGATGAGATACTTTGTTAACCATTCCGCGAATAGCCGGCGTATCCTCAAGAACCACGGTTTGACGAATCTTTCTTAAACCTAGTGCTTCAACAGTCTTAATTTGCTTATCTTTCGCACCTATAACACTGCGTGTGAGGGTGATTTCTAATTTTTTAGACATAATGTTTCCCTCCTTATCCTAACAGTTCTTCTACAGACTTTCCTCGTAGTTTTGCTACATCTTCTGCGCGCTTCAGGTTGCTTAACCCGTTCATTGTCGCACGAATCATATTAATTGGCGTGTTAGATCCAAGTGATTTCGTTAAAATGTCACCTACACCTGCAAGTTCAAGTACCGCACGAACTGGACCACCAGAGATAACTCCAGTACCTTCAGAAGCTGGTTTCATTAATACATTACCAGAACCGAATACACCGTGAATTTCGTGTGGAATTGTTGTACCAACGATTGGTACAGCAATTAGATTTTTCTTCGCATCATCAACTGCTTTTTTAATAGCGTCTGGTACTTCTTGTGCTTTACCAGTACCAAATCCAACGTTACCGTTTTTGTCTCCAACTACTACTAGTGCAGCAAAACGGAAACGACGTCCACCTTTAACAACTTTCGCAACGCGGTTTACCGCAACAACGCGTTCTTCAAGATCTAATTTATTAGGATCGATTACTGTTTTCATCTGTGTCCCTCCTTTAACGATTAAAATTCAAGACCTGCCTCACGAGCAGCATCTGCCAAAGCTTTTACACGACCATGATAAAGGTAGCCTCCACGATCAAATACAACTGATTTATGACCTTTATCTTGGGCACGTTTTGCGATTAATTCACCAACCTGTGTTGCAGCAGCAACACTGCTTGAAGAATCTACGCTTAATTCTTTATCAACTGTAGATGCGCTAGCTAATGTAACACCAGTTGTGTCATCAATTAACTGTGCATAAATGTGTTTATTTGAACGATACACGTTTAAACGAGGACGTTCAGCTGTTCCAAATAAGTTTTTGCGAACACGATTATGTCTTCTTTTACGTGAAACATTTTTGTCAGGTTTTGTGATCATTTGGGTCACTCCTTTCTCGCCTAACTAACCTTACTTAGCAGTTTTACCTTCTTTACGACGTACATACTCATCAACGTAGCGAATACCTTTACCTTTATATGGCTCAGGTGGTCTGATAGCTCTAATGTTGGCAGCAATTGCTCCAACTTTTTCCTTATCAATACCTTTTACGATTAATGATGTGTTAGATGGTACGTCGATTTCGATACCATCGATTGGATCTATTTCAACTGGATGTGAGTACCCAGCATTAACGACGATTTTATTACCTTGTTTTGTTGCACGATAACCTACACCGATGATTTGAAGTTGTTTTTCGAATCCTTTCGATACACCTTCAACCATGTTAGCGATGATGCTACGAGTTGTTCCGTGTAATGAACGATGTTGTTTCTGTTCACTTGGACGTTCAACTGTAAGCACGTTATCCGTTACAACTACTTTCATATCACTATGAAAATCTCTAGTTAGTTCACCCTTAGGGCCTTTTACAGTAATTGTATTACCGTTAAGTTTTACTTCTACACCACTCGGAATCTCAATTGGTTTTAGTCCTATACGAGACATTCCATGCACCTCCTCATCAAAAAAAGTTAATTACCAAACATATGCAAGAACTTCGCCACCAACAGCTTGTGCGCGTGCTTCTTTATCAGAAAGAACACCTTTAGATGTTGATACGATAGCAATACCTAAACCATTAAGTACACGTGGTACTTCGTCAGCTTTTGCATAAACACGTAGTCCTGGCTTACTAATACGCTTAATTCCTGTAATAACTCGTTCCTCATTTACACCGTACTTAAGGAATATACGCAGAACGCCTTGCTTGTTATCTTCAATAACTTCATAATCACGTACAAAGCCTTCTCGTTTTAGGATATCAGCAATATCAGTTTTAATTTTAGAAGCAGGAAGCTCTAATTTCTCATGTTTTACCATGTTAGCATTACGAATACGAGTAAGCATATCTGCGATTGGATCTGTCATAACCATTACATAATTACCTCCTTCCCAAATCGGGGTTTACCAGCTTGCTTTTTTGACACCAGGAATTTGACCTTTGTAGGCAAGTTCACGGAAACAAATACGGCAAAGTTTAAATTTACGAATTACAGAATGCGGACGTCCGCAACGTTCACAACGAGTATACTCTTGTACTTGATACTTTTGTGGACGTTTTTGCTTCGCAATCATTGATTTTTTAGCCACAATTTTCCCTCCTTGTATTAGCTCATGTCTATTTTTGGAAAGGCATGCCAAGCTGAGCTAAAAGTTCACGTGCTTCTTCATCAGTATTAGAAGTTGTTACGATAACAATATCCATACCACGCACTTTGTTTACTTTATCGAAATTAATTTCTGGGAAAATTAATTGTTCTTTAACACCTAATGTGTAGTTCCCACGGCCATCAAATGCTTTCTTAGAGATACCGCGGAAGTCACGTACACGTGGTAAAGAAACAGCAACTAGTTTGTGTAAGAATTCATACATACGCTCACCGCGTAATGTAACTTTCGCACCAATTGGCATTCCTTCACGTAGACGGAAACCTGCGATTGATTTTTTAGCACGTGTAACCAATGGCTTTTGACCAGAAATTAATCCTAGTTCTTCAACAGCTGCATCTAGTGCTTTAGAGTTTTGAACCGCGTCACCAACACCCATGTTGATTACGATTTTCTCTAATTTAGGCACTTCCATTACAGACTTGTAATTAAATTTATTCATTAAAGATGGTACTATTTCATCTTGGTATTTTTGTCTTAATTGATTCACCATGTTGCCCTCCTTTCACAGCACATACTATTTATCTAATGCTTCACCGGAACTTTTAGCGATGCGGACCTTTTTGCCGTCGCGTACTTCGTGACCAACACGAGTTGGTTTGCCGGATTTTGGATCTACTGGCATCACGTTAGAAACATGAATCGGAGCTTCTTGGTTAAGAATTCCGCCTTGAGGATTTTCTTGTGATGGCTTCGCGTGTTTTTTAATCATGTTAACACCCTCAACAAGAACACGATCCTTTTTCGGATATGCTTCTAAAATTGTGCCTGTCTTACCACGGTCTTTACCGGATATTACGATAACTTTATCACCTTTTTTTACATGCATGCTTGACGCACCTCCTTGACAAGGTAATTCTCTTTCTTATAGAACTTCTGGAGCTAGAGATACGATTTTCATGAATTGTGCATCACGTAATTCACGTGCAACTGGTCCGAAGATACGAGTACCTCTTGGACTTTTGTCGTCACGGATGATTACGGCAGCATTTTCATCAAAACGAATATACGAGCCATCTTTACGGCGTACACCAGACTTCGTACGTACGATTACTGCTCTAACTACGTCACCTTTTTTGACAACGCCTCCTGGTGTTGCTTGTTTTACGGAACAAACAATAACATCACCAATATTAGCAGTCTTACGTCCTGAACCACCAAGTACTTTAATGGTCAGTAACTCACGTGCACCAGAGTTATCTGCAACTTTTAATCTAGTTTCTGATTGGATCAACGCTTGCGACCTCCCTTCGGATTACCTTCCGAGCGAACTTTAATTATATAATTACCGCTTCTTCTACTACTTCAACTAGACGGAAACGCTTAGTTGCTGATAGCGGACGAGTTTCCATAATACGAACAACATCACCTGTTTTAGCTTGGTTGTTTTCATCATGGGCTTTGAATTTTTTAGAGTATTTTACTCGTTTACCATATAATTTATGGGTTTTGTATGTTTCAACTAAAACAGTGATAGTTTTATCCATTTTGTCTGAAACAACACGGCCTGTATATACCTTACGATCATTACGTTCAGTCATTTTGAGGCTAACCTCCTCTCATTATCAGTTATTTACGCTAAGTTCACGTTGACGTACAACAGTTTTCATACGAGCAATGGTCTTTCTTACTTCACGGATACGTGCAGTGTTTTCAAGTTGACCTGTTGCTAATTGAAAGCGCAAATTAAATAATTCTTCTTTTAAAGCTTTTAACTTTTGTTCAATTTCGGCAGTGGTTAGTTCTCTGATATCATTAGCCTTCATTGATTTCACCACCAATTTCTTCACGTTTTACAAATTTAGTTTTAATCGGAAGCTTATGAGATGCAAGACGCAATGCTTCGCGTGCCACTTCTTCAGATACTCCAGCGATTTCAAACATAACTTTGCCTGGTTTTACTACAGCTACCCAGCCCTCAGGAGCACCTTTACCAGAACCCATTCGGACTTCTAGAGGCTTAGCTGTATAAGGCTTATCTGGGAAAATTTTAATCCAAACTTTACCGCCACGTTTCATGTAACGAGTCATAGCGATACGAGCAGCCTCGATTTGGCGACTTGTAATCCAAGAAGCCTCAAGAGCTTGTATTCCATATTCACCAAAAGTAACTTGAGTGCCACCTTTTGCTTGGCCTCTCATTTTACCACGATGTTGTCTACGATATTTAACACGTTTAGGCATTAACATAATAGTAAGCCCCCTTCCTTATTTCTTTGTTTTAGTTGGAAGGACTTCGCCACGATAGATCCACACTTTAACACCAAGTTTACCGAATGTAGTATCAGCTTCTGCTGTTGCATAATCGATATCAGCACGTAATGTGTGTAGTGGAACTGTTCCTTCACTGTAATGTTCAGCACGAGCAATATCTGCGCCACCAAGACGACCAGATACCTGTGTTTTAATTCCTTTTGCACCAGCACGCATCGCACGTTGGATTGCTTGCTTTTGTGCACGACGGAATGAAATACGATTTTCTAATTGACGAGCAATATTTTCAGCAACTAACTTCGCATTGACATCAACTTTCTTGATTTCCACGATGTTAATGTGAACACGTTTGCCAGTTAAACTATTTAATGCGTTACGTAGAGCTTCTACTTCAGAACCGCCCTTACCGATAACCATTCCTGGTTTACCAGTATGGATCGTAATGTTTACACGATTTGCTGCGCGTTCGATTTCAATATGGGAAACAGCAGCAGTTTTTAAGCGGTTTTCAAGATATTCTCTGATTTTAATATCTTCGTGTAGTAAGTCTGCATAGTCTTTGCCAGCATACCATTTAGACTCCCAGTCTTTAATAATACCGACGCGAAGACCTGTTGGATTCACTTTTTGACCCACTAACTACCCCTCCTTCTTTTCTGTTACAACCACTGTAATGTGGCTAGTGCGCTTGTTAATCTTGCTTGCGCGTCCTTGAGCGCGTGGACGGAAACGTTTCAATGTTACACCTTCGTTTACGAATGCTTCTGAGATAATTAGATTATCTGTATCCATTTCATAGTTGTGCTCTGCATTTGCGATAGCAGATTTAAGCACTTTTTCTACTACTGGAGAAGCTCCGCGTTGTGTGTGGCGTAGAATAGCAATGGCATCGCCAACTTTTTTTCCTCGAATTAAATCAACGACTAATCGCACTTTACGAGGAGCAATACGAACTGATTTTGCTACGGCTTTAGCTTGCATACCTTAAGCGCCTCCTCTCATTAGCGTTTTGTTTTCTTATCATCGGCTGCGTGCCCTTTATACGTACGTGTTGGAGCAAATTCACCTAATTTATGTCCAACCATGTCTTCTGTAACGAATACAGGAACATGTTTACGTCCATCGTATACAGCAATCGTATGACCGATAAATGTTGGGAATATAGTAGAACGACGTGACCAAGTTTTAACTACTTGCTTCTTGTCAGATTCATTCAATTGATCAATCTTTTTCAATAGATGGTCATCTGCAAAAGGTCCTTTTTTTAAGCTACGACCCATGGATAAACCTCCTTTCGAAGTTCAGAGATGGGTGTTTGTTCCCACTCCGTGTTACGATTATTTTTTACGTTTACGTACAATAAACTTATCTGATGCTTTGTTACGTTTACGTGTTTTGTAACCAAGTGTTGGTTTGCCCCATGGTGACATTGGTGATTTACGACCGATTGGTGCGCGTCCTTCACCACCACCGTGTGGGTGATCATTCGGGTTCATTACAGATCCACGTACAGTTGGGCGAATACCTTTCCAACGTGAACGACCCGCTTTACCGATACGAATTAATTCATGTTCGATGTTACCTACTTGACCTACTGTAGCGCGGCAAGTTGATAATACCAAGCGAACTTCACCAGAAGCTAAACGTACTAATGTATATTTATCTTCACGACCAAGGATTTGAGCTTCTGCACCAGCAGAACGAGCTAGTTGTCCACCATTTCCTGGCTTAAGTTCGATATTATGAATAATTGTACCAACTGGAATATTTGCTAATGGAAGTGCGTTACCTACTTTGATATCTGCGCTTTCTCCAGATTCGATTACTTGCCCTACTTGTAAGCCTTTTGGAGCAAGGATATAACGCTTCTCACCGTCAGCGTAGTTAATTAATGCAATGTTAGCGGTACGGTTTGGATCGTACTCAACTGTAGCAACGTGACCTGGTATACCATCTTTGTCGCGTTTGAAGTCGATGATACGATATTGACGCTTGTGACCGCCACCTTGATGACGAACCGTTAATTTCCCTTGGTTGTTACGTCCACCACGTTTTGATAATGGTGCTAATAGGGATTTTTCCGGTTTGTCTGTTGTGATTTCAGCGAAATCAGATACAGACATATTACGTCTACCATTTGAGGTAGGTTTGAATTTTTTAATCGCCATCTTGTTTTCCCTCCTTCACTTATTTTCTCTTAGCCTTCAAAGAAATCTAGATCTTTACTGTCTTGTGAAAGCTGTACTACTGCTTTTTTACGATTTGGGCGGAAACCACCGTAACGACCCATTCGCTTGAATTTACCTTTAAGGTTCAATGTGTTAACTTTTTCAACTTTTACACCAAAGATTTCTTCAACAGCATCTTTGATTTGTGTTTTGTTAGCTTTGACACTAACTTCGAACGTATATTTCTTGTCAGCCATTTGATCAGCAGAATGTTCTGTGATGACAGGGCGCTTTATAATATCACGTGCTTCAGTCATTATGCAAGCACCTCCCCTGCTTTTTCAGCTGCAGCTTTAGTTAAGATTAGCTTGTCATGCGTTAACAAATCTAGAACGTTAACTTCAGTAACTGTTAGTACTTTTACTCCTTGGATGTTATTCGCAGAACGAATTACATTTTCATCAGTATCAGCAGTAACAATTAGCGCTTTTTTATTTACGTTTAATGCACTAAGCATGTTGATAACTTCTTTTGTTTTAGGTGCATCTATTGCGATGTTTTCTAAAACTACTAAGTTCTCTTCTTGTACTTTAGAAGATAATGCAGATTTAAGTGCTAAACGACGTACTTTCTTTGGTAATTTGTAGCTGTAGCTGCGTGGTGTTGGTCCGAAAACTACTCCACCGCCAACCCATTGTGGTGAGCGAATAGAACCTTGACGCGCACGTCCAGTTCCTTTTTGACGCCATGGTTTACGACCTCCGCCGCGCACATCAGAACGGTTTTTAACCGCATGTGTACCTTGACGCATTGACGCACGTTGCATAACTACCGCTTCGTGTAATACATGTGTATTTGGCTCAATACCGAAAACGGAATCGTTTAATTCGATTTCTCCAGCTTTTGAACCGTCTTGTTTAAATAGTGCTACTTTAGGCATGACATATCCTCCCTTCGTATATATGATTAGTTAGCCTTGATTGCACTCGTGATTTTTACGAATGATTTTTTTGCACCTGGTACATTACCTTTGATTAGTAATAGGTTACGCTCAACGTCAACACTTACTACTTCAAGGTTTTGGATTGTTACTTGTTCAGAACCCATATGACCTGGTAGGTTTTTACCCGGGAATACGCGCATTGCGTCGATAGCTCCCATTGAACCTGGAGCTCTGTGGTAGTGAGAACCGTGAGACATTGGTCCGCGTGATTGTCCATGGCGTTTAATAGAGCCTTGGAATCCTTTACCTTTAGAAGTTCCGGTTACATCAACCATTTCGCCAGCTTGGAAAATTTCAACACTAATCGCTTGACCTACTTCATACTCGCCAAGATTAGCGTCACGGATTTCACGAACGTAGCGCTTAGGGGTTGTGTTTGCTTTTTCAGCATGACCTTTTTTCGCTTTGTTTGAACGTGATTCCTTTAAATCTTGAAAACCGATTTGAATTGCTTCATACCCATCGTTTTCAACAGTTCTTTTTTGTAATACAACGTTAGGCTCAGCTTGAACAACTGTTACAGGGATTAACTCGCCGTTTTCATTAAACAATTGTGTCATGCCGATTTTACGACCTAAGATTCCTTTCGTCATCCGTTACACCTCCTATTTTAAAAACAAATTTTATAGTTTAATTTCAATGTCAACACCTGATGGTAAGTCAAGACGCATTAACGAATCAACTGTTTGTGGTGTTGGGTTCACAATATCGATAAGGCGTTTATGTGTACGCATTTCGAATTGTTCACGTGAGTCCTTGTATTTATGAACCGCACGTAAAATTGTGTAAACAGCTTTTTCTGTAGGTAGTGGAATCGGTCCAGAAACTTTCGCACCAGAACGCTTCGCAGTATCTACGATTTTCTCAGCAGATTGATCTAAAATACGGTGATCATATGCTTTTAAACGGATTCTAATCTTTTCTTTTGCCATTATTTTCCCTCCTTTTCGCCCATATTATTATAGACATACTCCGTGAAAATTTTCTTGGCCACCGCCCATGGCAAAGGGGCCGGGTGTGCCAACAACCTTCCACATCATCGCCTGAAACGACCAACATTCTCATTATATAGAAATTATGCGGTCAATGCAACCTTTTTTTAAGAAAATCTAGTTTGTTGCACATCTATGTATTATACGTACTATTTTCAGTGATTGCAAGGGTTCAAGGGATTTTTTTGGGTTGGGAAAGTTTGGAGTGTTTAAGACGTAAATTTTGTTAGAAATTTGGGGTAGTACTTATGACCCGCTTCGGTAATAGACTTCGCTTTCCGCAGGGGGCGGGTGAGCCTCCTCAGAGCTATGCTCTTCCGGGGTCTCACCGCTGCCCTTCCTCCCGCAGGACAAGGAATGCTTCGGCAGCGATTCATCGCACGCAGAAAAAGCGTTATCCTTTTTCAAGGAGTCTTCGTCTATTACCTACGCTAGTCAGTGCATTGGTCACCTTAATTCTTTTATCGTAGGATTTAACTTGAAACCCCTCTTATTATACTGCACCAGGATACACAAAAAAACAGGTAGCGCGAATGCGTTACCTGTTTTTGAATTATTACTTATTTAGAGATTGAAGTTACAACGCCTGATCCTACAGTACGTCCACCTTCGCGGATTGAGAAACGAGTTCCGTCTTCGATCGCGATTGGAGAGATTAGTTCAACATTCATTTCGATGTTGTCTCCAGGCATTACCATTTCTACTCCGTCTGGTAAAGAAACAACACCAGTTACGTCAGTTGTACGGAAGTAGAACTGTGGGCGGTAGTTAGTGAAGAATGGAGTGTGACGTCCACCTTCTTCTTTTGACAATACATAAACTTCAGCTTTGAAGTTAGTGTGTGGAGTGATTGTACCTGGCTTAGCAAGTACTTGACCACGGTTGATGTCTTCACGTGCAACACCACGTAGAAGTGCACCAATGTTATCACCAGCTTCTGCATAATCAAGAAGCTTACGGAACATTTCAACACCTGTTACAGTTGATTTAGCTGATTCTTCAGTTAAACCAATGATTTCGATTTCGTCACCGACTTTAACTTGACCGCGTTCTACACGACCAGTAGCAACAGTACCACGACCAGTGATTGAGAATACATCCTCAACTGGCATCATGAATGGTTTGTCAGTTTGACGTTCTGGAGTTGGTACATACTCATCAACAGCGTTCATTAGATCAATGATCGCTTGCTCGTATTTTTCGTCTCCTTCAAGCGCTCTAAGAGCAGAACCACTGATTACTGGTACATCGTCACCAGGGAAGTCATATTCAGATAATAGATCACGTACTTCCATTTCAACTAGTTCTAGTAATTCTTCGTCATCAACCATATCTACTTTGTTTAGGAATACTACGATTGTAGGTACACCTACGTTTTTAGATAATAGGATGTGCTCACGAGTTTGTGGCATTGGACCATCAGCAGCAGATACTACTAGGATAGCTCCGTCCATTTGTGCAGCACCAGTGATCATGTTTTTAACATAGTCAGCGTGTCCTGGGCAGTCTACGTGTGCATAGTGACGAGTGTCAGTTTCGTACTCAACGTGAGAAGTAGAGATTGTGATTCCACGTTCTTTTTCTTCTGGAGCACCATCGATTTGGTCGTATGCCATAGCGACACCTTTACCACTTCTTTTAGCCATTACAGTTGTAATAGCAGCAGTTAATGTAGTTTTACCATGGTCAACGTGTCCGATTGTTCCAATGTTAACGTGACTTTTCGAGCGATCAAATTTTTCTTTAGCCATTTATAGTTCCTCCTTTAAATAAATCAAAGATATTTTTTAAGTATTTTGTGCCAAGAAATAACAGCTTGTGTTATTTCTTAGCCTACAATAAAAGTTATACTTGAGAATAACTAAAAATGCAATTATTGTCCAGCATTTTTCTTAATTATTTCTTCAGAAACACTTTTCGGTACTTCTTCATAGTGATCAAAGTGCATAGTGTATGTTCCACGACCTTGTGTGTTTGAACGTAATGCAGTAGCATATCCAAACATTTCAGCAAGTGGTACGAATGATTTAACAACTTGTTGTTGTCCACGCGCTTCCATACCTTCCATGCGACCACGACGAGAAGTGATATCTCCAATGATGTCTCCCATGTATTCTTCTGGGATAACAACTTCTACTCTCATCATTGGTTCAAGTAGAACTGGATTACACTTGTTCTTAGCTGCTTTAAGTGCCATTGATGCAGCGATCTTAAACGCCATTTCGTTAGAGTCAACATCATGGTAGCTTCCATCAAATAAAGAAGCCTTAATGTCAATTACAGGGTAGCCAGCTAATACACCATTTTCCATTGCTTCTTTAATACCTTGTTCAACGGCAGGAATGTATTCACGTGGTACTACACCACCAACGATTTTGTTTTCGAATTCAAATCCAGCGCCTTCTTCGTTTGGCTCAAACTTGATCCAAACGTGACCGAATTGTCCACGACCACCAGACTGACGTACGAATTTACCTTCAACTTCAGCTGCAGCACGGAATGTTTCACGGTATGCAACCTGTGGAGCACCAACGTTAGCTTCCACTTTGAATTCACGTCTCATACGATCAACAATGATATCTAGGTGAAGCTCACCCATACCAGAGATGATGGTTTGACCTGTTTCAGGATTCGTTTCCGTTCTGAATGTCGGATCTTCTTCAGCCAGTTTACCTAAGGCGATACTCATTTTATCTTGGTCACCTTTAGTTTTTGGCTCAATAGCAACCGAGATAACTGGTTCTGGGAACTCCATAGATTCAAGAATTACTAGATTCTTTTCATCACATAAAGTATCACCAGTTGACGTGTCTTTCAATCCTACTGCCGCTGCAATCTCACCAGCATATACTGTCGGAATTTCTTCACGAGAGTTTGCATGCATTTGTAGAATACGTCCTACACGTTCACGCTTATCTTTAACAGAGTTACGTACATAAGAACCAGAATCAAGTTTTCCAGAGTAAACGCGGAAGAAAGTTAATTTACCAACAAACGGGTCAGTCATAACCTTAAATGCTAGTGCAGAGAATGGTGCTTCATCTGAAGATTCTCTTGTAACTTTTTCATCCGAATCTGGTAATGTACCTTCGATTGCAGGTACATCAGTTGGAGCCGGTAGGTAATCAATAACACCATCAAGCATTAATTGAACACCTTTGTTTTTGAAAGCAGATCCACAAAATACTGGATAGAATTCAACAGCTATTGTAGCGTTACGAATTGCTTTTTTAAGTTCTTCGTTGGAGATTTCTTCTCCTTCAAGATACTTCATCATCAGTTCTTCATCTAGTTCAGAAACTGATTCAAGTAGGCTAGTTCGTAATTCTTCTGCTTTTTCTTTGTATTCAGCTGGAATTTCAACTGCTTCTGCACGTGTACCTAAATCATCTTCATAGAAATAAGCTACCATGTCGATTAGGTCGATAATTCCGCTAAATTCATCTTCTGCACCGATTGGGAATTGTACTGGATGAGCGTTAGCTCCCAGACGTTCCTTCAATGTACCAACAGAGTATAGGAAGTCAGCACCTGTTTTATCCATTTTGTTGATAAATACAATACGTGGAACACCATAAGTTGTTGCTTGACGCCAAACTGTTTCAGTTTGAGGTTCAACACCTGATTGTGCATCTAGTACTGTAACCGCACCATCAAGTACACGTAATGAACGTTCAACTTCTACTGTGAAGTCTACGTGTCCCGGTGTATCGATGATGTTGATACGGTGACCTTTCCATTGAGCTGTTGTAGCAGCAGAAGTAATGGTAATTCCGCGCTCTTGCTCTTGCTCCATCCAGTCCATTTGTGAAGCACCTTCGTGCGTTTCACCAATCTTATGAATGCGTCCTGTATAGAAAAGAATACGCTCAGTTGTAGTGGTTTTACCTGCATCAATGTGTGCCATAATACCAATATTGCGCGTCTTTTCCAAGGAGAACTCTCTTGCCATGTATTCTTCTCCTTCCTATAAAAAGCTTTATTTTTATTTAGCTTACCAACGGTAGTGAGCGAATGCTTTATTCGCTTCAGCCATTTTGTGCATATCTTCGCGTTTCTTAACGGAAGCTCCTGTATTGTTAGAAGCATCTAGAATTTCATTAGCTAAACGTTCTTCCATTGTTTTTTCCCCGCGCAAACGTGCATAACTTACGATATAACGTAGTCCTAGTGTTTGGCGACGTTCTGGGCGAACTTCAACCGGTACTTGGTAGTTTGAACCACCAACACGGCGTGCGCGTACTTCTAGTACAGGCATTACGTTTTTCATAGCTTGCTCAAAAACTTCCATCGGATTTTGTCCGCTGCGTTGTTCAACAAGTTCGAACGCATTATAAAGAATCTTTTGTGCAATGCCTCGTTTTCCGTCAATCATGATTTGGTTGATTAAACGAGTTACTAGTTTTGAGTTATAAAGTGGATCTGGCAAGACATCGCGCTTAGGTACTGGTCCTTTACGTGGCATATGTCCCCCTCCTTTCCTATTTTCTGTGTTGTCGTACTATATTACTTTTTCTCTTTAGGGCGTTTTGTACCGTACTTAGAGCGACCTTGCATACGACCGTCTACTCCAGCAGTATCAAGTGCACCACGAACGATGTGGTAACGTACCCCCGGTAAGTCTTTTACACGTCCACCACGGATTAGAACTACACTGTGCTCCTGTAGGTTATGTCCAATACCAGGAATGTATGCAGTTACCTCCATGTTGTTTGATAAACGAACACGCGCATATTTACGTAACGCCGAGTTCGGTTTTTTAGGAGTTAGTGTACCAACACGTGTACATACACCACGCTTTTGCGGTGAGTTTTCATTAGTCAATGACTTTTTGAAACTGTTGTACCCTCTGTTAAGTGCTGGTGAGTCAGATTTCTTCGGTTTGTTTACGCGACCTTTGCGTACTAGTTGGTTAATTGTAGGCATTATATTGTCCTCCCTTCCTCATTTTAATTCTTAAGAATATAGCTAGCAATCACCGGATTGTAATCCCACACATCCAGGTGGTTCATCTTGAAGCAAAAAACAAAGCTTTCGCGAGATTATACCCGCCAAAACCATCATTTCTTGATTGCTACAGTTGATGCGCCAACATCAATACCACATGCAGCGCCTAGCTTTTTCTTGGAATCAACACGCTGACATGGGATGTCTAGCGTTTTAGCTAATTCTTCAATTCTTTGTGTCATATGCCGATCAGCATCTTCAGCAATATACACTTCACTTATCTGGCCATTTTTCATTGCCTTAAGTGTTTGCTTCAAACCAATTATTGTTTGCGATTTTACATGAGTTACTTTTTCATAAGACATCGAATAACATCCTCCAAAGCAACAAGTATAAATCGGAAGCACCTTGAATATAGTATCATTCTCGTTTTTTAATGTCAACTAGAATTTCTAATATTTTTTAGTGCTTCCGAGTTATTTCCTTGTTTATCATACAAGTTATCGCATGAATAACATGTGAAATTTATTTAAGGGAGCAGTATTTGATTAGATGGAAATTCGAACGTTGCTGCACGATCCCCACTCCGGGATTATACTTCGCTTTCCGCGGGGGGCTGGTGAGCCTCCTCGTGCTGAAAAACTTGTGCGCCTGCGTCTTCTAGTAACGCTACGCAGTTAGGTTCCTCAGCGCAAGGGAGCGAAGAAGGTTATTCAAGTAGTTCCCTCACTGCGGGGTCTCACCGTTGCCCTTCTTCCCGCAGGAGTCTACGTATATTCCCAGCGCTGAATCAGTCTATCGCTCGATTGTCTATCTATTTACTGCCCTCTTTTTTAATCAAAAACATTATTGAACTGGTTGTTCTACTTCTTCTTCCACTACTTCTTCTTGTTCTACTGCTGGTAGTTGGATTTTGCGATAGCGTTGCATTCCTGTTCCAGCAGGGACAAGTTTACCGATGATAACATTCTCTTTCAATCCTAGTAATTCATCGCGCTTGCCTTTGATTGCTGCATCTGTAAGAACTCTTGTAGTTTCTTGGAATGATGCTGCAGATAAGAATGAATCTGTTTCAAGAGATGCTTTGGTAATACCTAATAATACCGGTCTTCCTACTGCTGGTTGGTTACCTTCTAGTAGGACTTTGCGGTTTGCTTCTCTAAACTGGTGTATTTCAAGCAATGAACCTGGTAGTACTTCTGTATCACCAGCATCTAGTACACGCACTTTGCGAAGCATTTGTCTTACCATTACTTCCACGTGTTTGTCGCCGATTTCTACCCCTTGCATACGATATACGCGTTGTACTTCGCGCAATAGGTAATCTTGAACACCTTGAACACCTTGAACACGGATTAATGCTTTTGGATCAACGGAACCTTCTGTAAGCTCTTGACCAGCGATTACTTCGTCTCCAACAGAAACCTTAAGTCTTGCGTTATAAGGAACCGCATATGCGCGTTGTTCCACGTCACCTTGGATTACAATTTCTTGTTTATCCTTCACTTCATGAATTTCTAGTACAGTACCATGAACTTCACTGATGATCGCTTGACCTTTCGGGTTACGCGCTTCGAATAATTCTTGGATACGAGGTAAACCTTGTGTGATATCGTCTCCAGCAACCCCACCTGTATGGAATGTACGCATCGTTAACTGTGTTCCTGGCTCACCAATTGATTGTGCAGCGATAATACCAACTGCTTCACCAACCTCAACTTCTGAACCAGTTGCAAGGTTACGTCCATAACATTTCTTACATACACCGTGTTTTGTATTACATGTGAATACAGTACGGATGGTTACTTTTTCAATACCAGCTTCCACAATTTGTTTCGCCTGATCTTCGGAAATCACTGTATCGTAATCCACAATTACTTCTTTTGTCTCAGGGTGTACAACTGTTTCAAATGCCGTACGTCCAACAAGACGGTCAAATAATGGTTCAATTATTTCATTACCATCCATTAACGCTGCTACTGGTAAACCGCGGTCTGTTCCACAATCCGTTTCACGAACGATAACGTCTTGGGCTACATCAACCAAACGACGTGTTAAGTAACCAGAGTCAGCAGTCTTAAGTGCGGTATCGGCTAGACCTTTACGAGCACCGTGGGTAGAAATGAAGTACTCTAATACCGTTAAACCTTCACGGAAGCTTGATTTAATCGGTAATTCGATGATACGACCAGCCGGGTTGGCCATTAGACCACGCATACCGGCAAGCTGTGTGAAGTTAGATGCGTTACCACGCGCTCCAGAGTCACTCATCATGAAGATCGGGTTACGATTATCTAATGACTGCATCAGCTTATCTTGAATCGTATCTTTAACTTGAGTCCAAATCGCAATAACTCTGTCATAACGCTCTTCTTCCGTGATTAAACCACGACGGAATTGCTTCATAACGTTGTCAACTTTTGTTTGACCCTCGTTCAGGATTTCTTGTTTCTCCGGTAATACAACGATATCGGAAATACCAACCGTCATACCTGCAGTGGTTGACATCGTGAAACCTAGATCCTTCATGCGGTCAAGCATTTTAGAAGTCTCGGTAATCTTAAAGCGTTTGAAGACCTCAGCGATAATGTCACCTAAGAAGCCTTTCTTAAACGGTTTAATGATTTCGCGACCCTTGATGGTTTCTTTAATATCCGTACCCTTTTCCACGAAATAATGTACTGGCGTACGTTCCTCAAGATTGCTCCTAGTAGGCTCATTAATATAAGGGAACGAATCTGGTAAGATTTCGTTGAAAATCAACTTACCAACAGTAGTTAGTAGTAATTGATCATTTTGTTCTGCTGTGAAGGTTTTATTTTTCAAGCTAGATGCTTGCACGGCAATACGTGTATGCAAATGTACATAACCGTTTTGATATGCAATTCTCGCTTCATCCACATTAGTGAAGACAGTACCTTCCCCAACAGCATCTGCACGTTCTAAGGTTAGGTAGTAGTTACCTAATACCATATCCTGTGATGGTGTAACAACTGGCTTACCATCTTTTGGATTTAAAATGTTTTGTGCTGCAAGCATTAATAGACGTGCTTCTGCTTGTGCTTCTGCAGACAATGGAACGTGAACCGCCATTTGGTCTCCATCAAAGTCAGCGTTATATGCTGTACACACTAATGGATGCAGACGAATCGCACGACCTTCTACTAATGTTGGTTCAAATGCTTGGATACCTAATCTGTGAAGCGTAGGGGCACGGTTAAGTAATACCGGATGCTCCTTAATAACGTCTTCTAATACGTCCCATACATCAGAATGAACACGTTCGATTTTGCGTTTAGCAGACTTAATATTGTGTGCAATACCACGTTCTACTAGTTCTTTCATAATAAACGGCTTGAATAATTCAAGTGCCATTTCTTTCGGTAGTCCACATTGATACATTTTTAAGTTTGGTCCTACTACGATAACGGAACGACCAGAATAGTCAACACGTTTACCTAATAGGTTTTGACGGAAACGACCTTGCTTCCCTTTCAACATATGAGAAAGAGATTTCAATGGACGGTTACCTGGTCCAGTTACTGGACGACCACGACGACCATTATCAATTAATGCATCGACCGCTTCTTGTAGCATACGTTTTTCATTTTGCACGATAATGCTAGGCGCACCAAGATCTAATAATCTTTTCAGACGGTTATTACGGTTAATAACACGACGATATAGATCATTAAGGTCAGAAGTAGCAAATCGGCCACCATCCAACTGAACCATTGGACGAATTTCTGGCGGAATAACCGGAAGAACATCTAAGATCATCCAAGATGTTTCATTTCCAGAGTTACGGAATGCTTCTAACACTTCTAGACGTTTAATTGCTCTTGTTCGACGTTGACCTTGAGCGGTTTTTAATTCTTCTTTTAGCGCATCTACTTCTTTATCAAGATCGATATCTTGTAAAAGCTTACGGATTGCTTCTGCACCCATTTGCGCTTTAAACGTATTGCCATATTTTTCGTAATAAGCACGGTATTCTTTTTCAGAAAGTAATTGTTTCTTTTCAAGTGGTGTACTACCTGGCTCTGTTACGATATATGCCGCAAAATAGATTACTTCTTCCAAGGCACGTGGAGACATGTCTAACACAAGTCCCATACGGCTTGGAATTCCTTTGAAGTACCAAATATGAGATACAGGAGCTGCTAATTCAATATGACCCATGCGCTCACGACGTACCTTCGATTTTGTTACTTCAACGCCACATCGGTCACAAACGACACCTTTATAGCGCACACGTTTATATTTTCCACAATGACATTCCCAGTCTTTCTGCGGACCAAATATACGTTCACAGAATAAGCCGTCTTTTTCTGGTTTAAGTGTACGATAGTTAATTGTTTCTGGTTTTTTTACTTCGCCGTATGACCAAGAACGGATCTTTTCGGGTGAAGCCAAACCAATTTTCATAAATTCAAAGTTATTTACATCTAACAAGGGTATACCTCCCTTTATAATGTCCGTTTTCTATGGATACCGATTGGATTAGATATTGAAGGAAGGGACAAACTAAAACTTACGATTTGAAACTTCATTCAGCATCGTCCTTCTTCACAGAAGGTTTTCAGTTGTGTCCCAGTCCTGTGTTATTAATTTTCTTCGACTTCTAGGTTTAATTTGCTTGCGGCTTGGGTTTCTTCTTCCTCTAAGTCGCGCATTTCAATTTCGGATTCGTCACCAGCTAGAATTTTTACATCTAAACCAAGACTTTGTAATTCTTTGATTAGTACCTTGAATGATTCTGGTACACCTGGTTCTGGTACATTATCACCTTTTACGATTGCTTCGTACGTCTTCACACGTCCTACAACGTCATCTGACTTCACTGTCAAGATTTCTTGAAGTGTATATGCAGCACCGTAAGCTTCTAATGCCCAAACCTCCATCTCACCGAAACGCTGTCCACCAAATTGTGCTTTACCACCAAGTGGTTGCTGCGTAACTAGTGAATATGGTCCAGTTGAACGTGCGTGCAGCTTATCATCAACCATGTGCGCAAGTTTGATCATGTACATGACCCCAACTGACACTCGGTTATCAAACGGTACACCGGTTCTTCCATCATATAAAATCGTTTTCGCATCTCTTGGCATTCCTGCTTCTTCTAATGTATCCCATACATCTTGTTCGTTTGCTCCATCAAATACTGGCGTCGCAACGTGGATACCTAGCTGTCTAGCAGCCATACCTAGGTGTAATTCAAACACCTGTCCGATGTTCATACGAGATGGTACCCCTAGTGGGTTAAGCATGATATCAACTGGCGTTCCGTCTGGTAAGTAAGGCATATCTTCTTCCGGTAAAATTCTGGAGATTACACCTTTGTTACCGTGACGACCAGCCATTTTATCTCCTTCGTGTATCTTACGTTTTTGAACGATGTATACACGAACTAGCTCGTTAACACCTGGTGGTAATTCATCGCCATCTTCACGGTTGAATACTTTAACATCAAGTACAATTCCGCCAGCACCATGCGGTACACGTAGGGATGTATCACGAACTTCACGCGCTTTTTCACCGAAGATCGCATGTAATAAACGTTCCTCTGCTGAAAGCTCTGTTACTCCTTTAGGTGTTACCTTACCAACTAAGATGTCGCCATCTGTTACTTCTGCACCAATACGAATGATTCCTTGTTCGTTCAGGTTCTTCAACGCTTCTTCCCCAACGTTTGGAATGTCTCTTGTGATTTCTTCTGGTCCAAGCTTCGTATCACGTGCTTCTGATTCATATTCTTCAATGTGAATAGATGTATACACATCGTCCTTCACTAGTCGCTCACTCATGATGATGGCATCCTCGTAGTTGTAACCTTCCCATGTCATGAACGCAACTAATACGTTACGTCCTAAGGCAAGTTCACCTTTTTCCATAGAAGGACCATCTGCAAGTACCTCACCCTTCGTTACACGATCACCTTCGCTCACGATTGGGCGTTGGTTGTAGCATGTACCTTGGTTCGAACGGATGAACTTCTGAAGCTTATAGCGATCTAAATCACCTTTTACTTCTTTTCCGTCCACTTCTGAAACGCGACGAACTAATACTTCTTTTGCTTCTACGCGTTCTACAATACCATCATATTTACAAATGATTGCTGCACCGGAATCTTTACCAGATACATATTCCATACCAGTACCAACAATCGGTGCTTCTGGGTTTAACAACGGAACTGCTTGACGTTGCATGTTTGCACCCATCAACGCACGGTTGGAGTCATCGTTTTCTAAGAACGGGATACATGCAGTCGCAGCCGAAACAACCTGCTTCGGTGATACGTCCATGTAATCAATCTTTTCACGAGCAACGACTGTGTTTTCCCCGCGGAAACGAGAAATAACTTCCGCATCGACAAATGTTCCGTCATCGTTTAAACGGGCATTTGCCTGTGCAACCACATAGTTATCTTCCTCATCAGCAGTTAGATAATCAATTTGCGCTGTTACACGACCTGTGTCTGGATCAACACGACGGTACGGTGTTTCAATAAAGCCAAATTTATTTACTTTTGCGTAAGAAGACAACGAGTTAATCAACCCGATATTCGGTCCCTCTGGCGTTTCAATCGGACACATACGACCATAGTGAGAATAGTGAACGTCACGCACTTCGAAACCAGCACGTTCACGCGTTAAACCACCAGGTCCTAATGCGGATAGACGACGCTTATGTGTTAATTCAGCTAATGGATTCGTTTGATCCATGAACTGCGATAATTGCGAGCTACCAAAGAACTCTTTAATAGATGCGATAACCGGGCGAATATTAATCAATTGCTGTGGTGTCACGCTTGATGTGTCTTGAATAGACATACGCTCACGAACAACACGCTCCATACGAGATAATCCAATACGGAATTGATTTTGTAATAATTCACCAACAGAACGAAGTCTACGGTTACCTAGATGATCAATATCATCTGTATCTCCAACCTGATGAAGTAGGTTAAAGAAGTAACTAATCGATGCTAGGATATCAGCTGGTGTAATATGTTTAACAGAAGTATCAATGTTTGCATTCCCCAAAACATTAAGTACCTTCTCACCACTTGGATCTGTCGGGTCAACAATCTTAATTGATTGGATACGAATTGGATCCTCTAAAACACCATCATGGGGTTCTAGAATGCTTTCTCCAAGCATGTCATCATTTTGCTCAAGATACGGGATGATTTTATCTAATAGTCTACGTTCTACTTTATCTCCCTTTTGGGCTAAAACTTCACCAGTTTCCGAGTCTACAATTGGCTCAGCTAGCACTTGGTTAAACAAGCGATTTTTGAGATGAAGTTTTTTGTTGATTTTATAACGACCAACATGTGCTAGGTCATAACGCTTCGGATCAAAGAAACGTGAAATCAATAAGCTTTTCGCATTTTCTACAGTAGGTGGTTCACCTGGACGCAAACGCTCATAGATTTCCAGTAGCGCTTTTTCAGTGGTTTCGGTATTGTCCTTTTCAAGCGTATTGATTAGGTATTCATTCTCACCAATCAAATCAATAATTTCTTGATTAGAACCAAAACCAAGTGCACGTAACAGCACTGTTATTGGCAATTTACGTGTACGATCAATACGGACATACGCGACGTCTTTCGCATCTGTTTCAAATTCCAACCAAGCTCCTCGGTTCGGAATAACAGTTGCAGCAACTCCTCGTTTTCCGTTTTTATCAATTTTTTCATTGAAATAGACACTCGGTGAACGAACGAGCTGTGATACGATAACACGTTCAGCCCCGTTAATAACAAATGTCCCAGTGTCTGTCATGAGAGGGAAGTCTCCCATAAAGACTTCTTGCTCCTTCACTTCGCCAGTTTCGTTGTTAATTAAACGAACCTTTACACGAAGTGGAGCGTTGTACGTAACGTCTCTTTCTTTTGATTCATCTACAGGATACTTTGGCTCACCTAAGCTGTAATCAACAAACTCAAGTGACAGATTACCCGTAAAATCCTCGATTGGAGAAATGTCCTGGAACATTTCTCGCAAACCTTCTTCCATAAACCATTCGTATGAAGCGGTTTGGATTTCGATAAGATTCGGCAATTCTAATACTTCACTGATGCGCGCATAACTTCTGCGTTGGCGGTGCCGTCCATACTGAACTAGTTGACCTGTCAACTGCTTCACCTCTCAAATCATGCATATTTTATTTGCAAGCATAGGCTTGCATTTGAAAATAACTAAACTATATTGTAAGAAAAACAACCGTTTCTAAGTAAAACATTCATTCATAGAAACTAGTGTTTTCTTAAACCAAAATACTAATAGGTTTATCCAAGCAAAGAATCACCAATCAGAACAACGTTTTTGCACGTCATATCAAATTGCTGATTAAATAATTACTTGCCATACCTAAAATAATGGGGTATCATTTTAGAATAGAAAAGCAACAATCCCCTCTCATCCACTCATGTGAAACCACTTCAAATAAATGAGAAAAATAGATAGAACGCCCACAAGTTCGATTCTATCATTGTTTCCTAAACCCACTGAATTATACACTTTTCTTTATTTCATAAATATTCCTCTTGACAAGGAAGTCCCATATTAGCATTTTATTATATTATCACACTCTAACTATAGAAGTCAAATACTTTTGGCGCGTAATATATAATAACCTTTGCTTTTTGTTACGGTCTCACAATTCCCAAATAATGCTTCCAATTTTTCGATTGCCGACGGAGCACCTTGTTTCTTTTGAATCACAACCCAAAGTTCCCCACCCTGATGCAAGCTGCTTTTACTACCCTCAAACATTCCATGAACAACCTTTTTCCCAGCCCGTATTGGTGGATTGGTTAGGATTGCAGCGAATTTTCGATTAGCTAGATTGGTAAATTGATCACTCTGGATCAATTCAACATTCTGTATATGATTATGCGCTGCGTTCGATTCCGCTAAGGCTAAAGCACGTTCATTAACATCTACCATCACCACTTGACGGTCGGGCAACAGATTCGCGATCGCCATACCAATCGGTCCATAACCACACCCTAAATCCAAGATATCTCCTGGAATCTCCGGTGGGTTAAATGATTCAATTAATAATCTCGTTCCAAAATCTACTTCGTTTTTGGAAAATACACCAACATCACTCGTAAACGCAAAATTCTTTCCGCGTAGTTCATAATTCCATGTTTTGGGTAAGCTTTTTGATTGGGGTTTTTGTGAAAAGTAATGCTCAGACATTTGGGCACCTACTTTGCATTATTATGTAATGAGAAGATTTTTCTGGCGGATAGTACTGTTCTAACCAGTCATCTACCAGTAAGCTAAGCTATACTTAACCGAAGCTAAATGTAGAGCCCGCCGATAAACACGACGAGCCCTAAGTTTTAATAGAATTAATCCATTAATTATTTTACTTCTACAGATGCGCCAGCTTCTTCAAGCTTACCTTTGATTTCTTCAGCTTCTTCTTTAGCAACGCCTTCTTTGATTGCTTTAGGAGCGTTATCTACTAAGTCTTTAGCATCTTTTAAGCCAAGACCAGTGATTTCGCGAACCGCTTTAACAACTTTAATCTTAGAAGCACCTGCATCAGCAAGGATAACATCAAATTCAGTTTTCTCAGCACCAGCGTCTCCACCAGCAGCCCCACCAGCAACAGCAACAGGTGCTGCAGCAGTTACTCCAAATTCTTCTTCAATAGCTTTAACAAGATCGTTTAAATCTAGTACAGACATTTCTTTGATAGCATCGATAATTTGCTCTTTAGTCATTTTTATTTCCTCCTAATAGTTTTTTATAATGTGACCGCTAGTTGATTCAGTATCAACTTATGCGCCTTGTTCTTCTTTTTGTTCTGCAACTGCTTTTGTAACATAAGCAAAGTTGCGAATTGGTGCTTGTAGTACGCTGAGTAGCATAGAAAGCATACCTTCGTAGCTTGGTAGATCTGCAAGTTCCTTGATTTGATCAAGGCTAACGATTTTACCTTCTAGTACGCCACCTTTAATTTCTAATGCTTCGTGCTCTTTAGCAAATTTGCTAAGGATTTTAGCCGGAGCGATTACATCCTCTTTACTGAATGCAATAGCAGTAGGACCAACTAATGATGCGCTAAGTTCAGCTAGGTTAGCATCTTCAGCAGCACGGCGTGACATTGTGTTTTTGTACACTTTGAATTCAACACCTGCATCGCGAAGTTGTTTACGAAGATCTGTAACTTCAGCTACATCAAGACCACGGTAGTCAACTAAAACTGTTGATTGGCTTTCGCGGAATTTATCAGCGATTTCTTGTACTAGTTGTTGTTTCTTTTCCATTACTTTTGACATTGTTCCACCTCCCGTTAGTATCGTCCATTATACCGCTTAAGGCTTTAGTCATTAAGAAAGCCCCCATGTGACATGGAGGCTCATATAACAAATTTAAATGATTTGTTTTATAGGACACCTCGGCGGGATATTAAGCTTTATCAGCACCCACTGTCTACGGTACAACGTATTTAATTCATTTTATGAAGCCATGACTTTAAGTCAGGCACAATTCAGTATATCGAATCGGCCAGGAAAAGTCAATTACCAATTAACGGTAGTTTGAAACGTCGATTCTAATGCCAGGTCCCATTGTGGAAGTAAGCGCCACGTTACGCATGTAGATCCCTTTTGCTGCTTGTGGTTTGGCTTTCACGATTGTTTCAACAAGCGCTACAAAGTTTTCCGCAAGTTTTTGGTTATCAAATGAGATCTTACCAATTGGAACATGGATGTTAGATTGTTTATCGACACGATATTCAACCTTACCAGCTTTAATTTCTTTAATTGCTTTTTCTACTTCAAATGTTACTGTACCTGTTTTAGGGTTTGGCATTAAGCCTTTAGGTCCTAGAACACGTCCTAGTTTACCAACTTCAGCCATCATGTCAGGAGTCGCTACGATTACATCAAACTCGAACCAACCTTGGTTGATCTTGTTGATTAAATCTTGATCGCCAACATAATCTGCTCCAGCAGCTTCAGCTTCTTTTACTTTTTCACCTTTAGCAAATACTAGAACACGTTGTGTTTTACCAGTACCATGTGGTAATACAAAAGCACCACGGATTTGTTGGTCAGCTTTCTTAGGGTCAACTCCTAAACGGAAAGCAACTTCAACAGTTTCGTCGAACTTAGCTTTTGCTGTTTCTTTTAATAAAGCTACAGCTTCATTTATTTCATAAGTTTTAGAACGATCAACAAGCTTAGCTGCTTCTTGATATCTTTTACCTCTTTTAGCCATTATAAATTTCCTCCTCTATTGTGGTAATAACGGTAGTACCTCCCACTTATAAAAGCACACTTGGCTTTTATAAAGCTTGCGATACTAATTTGCCAACCCAGCAAATTAGTGAAGGTAATAAAGGCTTCGTTACGTAAACGACGCCTTCATTACCCACATGCAAATGAAGAAAGCGAACACTTACTTCTCTGCCATGAAAAAGGTTGCGCGAAACGGAAGACCATCACCGCAACCTTATATTTTAGTAACATTTAGAAAGGTTATTAGTCTTCAATAACGATTCCCATGCTACGTGCAGTTCCTTCAACCATGCGCATCGCTGCTTCTACGTCAGCGGCGTTTAAATCTGGCATTTTAGTTTCTGCAATTTCTCTTACTTTATCACGCTTCAAAGTCGCAACTTTGGTTTTATTAGGCTCTCCAGAACCTGATTCTAAGCCAGCTGCTTTCTTAAGTAATACAGCCGCAGGCGGAGTTTTCGTAATAAATGTAAATGAACGGTCTTCAAATACAGTGATTTCAACCGGAATAATTAAACCAGCTTGATCTTGCGTACGAGCATTAAATTCTTTACAGAATCCCATGATATTAACACCTGCTTGACCAAGTGCTGGTCCTACTGGTGGTGCTGGGTTAGCTTTACCAGCTGGAATTTGCAATTTTACTAATTTGATTACTTTTTTAGCCACGAGACACACCTCCTTAAAGTCCGTGATGTGGTAATTGGGGTCTCATGTTCCCCTCCCACTCATATTTCCTCATTACCCTACTTGAGGGCATGAATAACAAAAGAATTTTAGCATGTATTAACAAAAAATGCAAGGGGCATATCTGATTTTACGCTGAAAAATTCTTATAATTTTTGAATCTGCGAGAAATCTAATTCTACTGGTGTTTCTCTTCCGAACATATTTACATGTACTTTTACCTTCTGTTTATCGATATCAATATGCTCGATTGATCCAGTAAAGTTTGAGAACGGTCCATCGGTAACGCGAACATTTTCTTTTAGTTCGAAATCTATTTGAATAACAGTCTCTGCCATTCCCATACGTTTTAAGATTGTATCCACTTCGTCTGGTAATAATGGTGTTGGTTTCGTTCCACCACCACTTGATCCGATAAATCCTGTAACACCTGGTGTGTTTCGCACCACATACCAAGAATCATCTGTCATAATCATTTCAGCTAATACGTAGCCCGGGAATACCTTTTTCTTTAAGACTTTCTTTTTACCGTTCTTAATTTCTGTTTCTTCTTCCTCTGGAACAATGACACGAAAGATTTTATCTTCCATTCCCATTGTTTCTACACGCTTTTCTAAATTTGCTTTTACTTTATTTTCATACCCAGAATACGTATGAACAACAAACCAATTTTTCTCCATTTCTACAGGACAATAACGCTGCCCTTCCCTCCCTTTGTCGGTAATTTCATTTGTGAACAAGCTTAGAAAAACTCACATTTGCTAGTTCTAAAGAATTTGCGTTGTTTTTCTCAAACCTGCCGAGAAAAGATAGTATTCTTTCCTATCGCTAAAAAAATCGTATTAAAAAAACCCGTAAAATTGGCGGGTTTTTAAAACATGTCTCTATTCATTTTCATTATAGCATACTTACAGGAAATTTATTCAAAAAAATAAATTTAAGACTTCTGATAATCCAAAATCAATGAGTCCAAAGAACACAGCCATAAACACAACCGTTGAAATAACGACCACTGTATAGCTTGTCAATTCTTTACCTTTTGGCCAGCTAACTTTTTTCATTTCTCGAGATACATTTTTTAGAAACTTGAACATGCTTGTACCCTCCCCAAACTCAACTGAAGATGCGTATTCCACGCGTATAGATTTATTTTGTTTCGCGATGCAATGTATGCTGACCACATGTCTTGCAGTATTTACGCACTTCCATGCGCTCCGTTTGTGTGGATACATTTTTACTAGTGGTATAATTTCTACTAGAACAAATTGCACACGCTAATGTAATTTTTTTCGTCATTTTTCCACCTATTTTTAGGGTAATTCTCTTAATAATGTAGCACGCTTGTCCAACTGTGTCAACGTACCTACAAATTCACTTCATTCGTTTCCATCAATTGTTCCAATTTACGTTTTACACGCTGTAGTGCATTATCAACCGATTTCACATGTCTTCCTAGGTCTACTGAAATCTCTTGATACGTCCTTCCTTCTAAGTACAAATGAAGGACACCTTTTTCAAACTCACTTAATAATTCCGATAATTTTACTTCCATGTCCCCGAATTTTTCCTGGTTTACAAGCAATTCCTGCGGATCAATTGCTTTTGATCCTGCAATGACATCTAGTAAAGTTCGGTCTGATTCTTCGTCATAGATAGGCTTGTCCAATGATACATAAGAATTTAACGGAATATGCTTTTGCCTTGTGGCGGTTTTTATCGCTGTGATAATTTGCCTAGTAATACATAGTTCAGCAAATGCCTTAAAGGATGTTTGCTTCTCACCATCATAATCTCGGATTGCTTTATATAGGCCAATCATTCCTTCTTGAATAATATCCTCTTTGTCAGCACCGATTAGAAAATAGGTTCTAGCTTTTGCACGGACAAAATTCTTATATTTGTGGATAAGGTAATCCAATGCTTGGCCATCTTCTTGATGGATCAGTCGTATTATTTCGTCATCATCAAGCGTCAGTAATTTGTCTTTGTTTTCGATTAATTGCTTGATGTCCACCCGGAAAGCCCCCTTGACATTTATAGTCAATATTAAAAACATTATACAGTAAGCGCTTCGATAACTCAATAGCGTAAAAATTCTATACAAAATACTCGTAATGATTATCTTATCCGCTTCGGGAATAGACTTCGCTGATTTGGTTCGTTAGCATATTCATTATATGTCACCTCAACCTTGATGTTGGAGTTTGTATTTTCCTTTGCAACAAAAAGAGAAGGTGGAATATATTTGATAGACTATATATCCCCTCTTCTCCATTTTTCAAACGTTTCGAGTACATCTTTATCCAGTGGAATTTTGGATTTCGGTTTTGCTATTTCGTGTTCTATAACCCGGTGTTCAATTTCTCGCTGGAGATTCTCTAGTTCAATCGCTAGTTCTCTGGCGGATTTTCGTAGTGCACCTTGGCCAAAAATAATTCGTTGCTCTTCGTAGTCTGACGTGGCAACATAGACTTGTGTTTGGACGTTCTTCAACTTTTTAATAAGCCGTTCAATACACTCATCAGCAGTTTCTTTTTCTTTTGTGTAAATGATCTCCACTTTATATTGCTTCAGCTTGTTTTCGATTCCCCGTACATAATAGGCGTCGAATACGATGATGACGCGATAGCCAGAATACGCTTGGTATTCTGCCATCAATTCAATCAACCGGTCACGCGCCTGTCCCATATCGCGTTTCTTGAGCTGCTTTAGTTCTTCCCAATCACCGATAATATTATAGCCATCTACTACTACAACAATCATACGTTATTCACCAATTGGATACCTTTTTCGAAATACCTCATACAGCAATAAGCTACAAGCTACAGAGGCATTTAAGGAGGAGACTTCCCCCTTCATCGGAAGGCTTACAGTCCAATCACATTTGTCTCGGACTAGGCGGCTCATGCCTTTCCCTTCATTACCAATGACGACCGCTATCGGTAGTGTTCCGTCTAGTTTTCGGTAATCCTCCGTTGCTTCTGCTTCTGTCCCGACTACCCATACATTTCGCTGTTTTAGTTCATCAATGGTTGCCGCAATATTGGTCACACGGACGACCGGAATATGCTCCAATGCACCCGCGGCTGTTTTTGCCACTGTTGCTGTTAGCCCAACTGAGCGTCGCTTCGGAATGATAACCCCATGGGCACCCGTAGCGTCAGCTGTTCGTAAAATGGAGCCTAAATTATGCGGATCCTCCAGCTCGTCTAATATTATAAAAAATGGGTCCTCATCTCTTTCTCTTGCCCGTGCAAATAAATCATCCAACTCCGCATATTGATAAGAGGCAACATAGGCAACAACTCCCTGATGGTTACCATCTGTTAAATGATCTAGCTTTGTCTTCGGGACCTTTTGCACAATCGTACCGGCCGCTTTTCCAAGCTGCATGATTTTTGCTTGTACTGTTCCATTTAATTGCTCGGAAACAAATACCTTATTGACAGACCGTCCTGAGCGCAACGCTTCCATGACGGGATTTTTTCCAATAATTAATTCTTGATCCATTTTCATTGCTTCCTCCCTTCTAAAAATTGGATAGCCGCTTTTAATAATTGCTGTAATCGCGCTTCATTTTTGGACAAATAATGGTAGCCAATTAACGCTTCTAATGCCGTACTATAGCGATAGGTTTGTACACTTGTATTCTTCGGGACGGAACCAGACTTGGCATTCCTCCCGCGGGCAACTATACGCTCTTCCTCCGCTGACAAATAACCGTCCTCTAACCACTTCAACAATACTGTCGCTTGCGCTTTTGCCGAAACAAAGGTAATCGCCTCATTATGTAATTGATTCGGCTTCACGGCCCCTGTTTGAAGCAAATGCTCCCGGACATAAACCTCATAAATCGCATCGCCCATATAGGCGAGGGCTAGACTCTTCATTTGTTTCATATCTGTCTCCATCAACTAGCCCCTCTTCCAACGTACTCCTTGTGGTGTATCCTCTAATATAATCTGTTTTTCTTTTAAAAGATCACGAATCTCATCTGCTCGGCTGAAGTCCCGATTCTTGCGTGCTTCATTTCGCTCTGCAATCAGCGCTTCGATCTCTTCATCTAGTAAGGTTTCTTCGGTAAGAAGCGTAATACCAAGCACATCTAAAAACGTTGCAATCATTTCTTGGAAGGCTTGAATAACCACTGCCGACGTTTGATTCGAATTCAAGTACACATTCGCTTCCTTTGTTACATCAAATAAAACGGAAATAGCGTTTGCTGTATTAAAATCATCATCCATTTCCGCTTCAAAACTCGCGTTAAAGGCTGCCACTTTTTTCAGCCATTCGTCCGTATTTTGCGCCAGGTTTGTACTAGATGCCTTACGATGCTCAAGATTCTGATACGCTGTTTTAACACGCTCGAAGCCATTTTTAGCCGCTTCCAATAATGCCTCGGAAAAATTAATCGGATGACGATAATGCACACTCAGCATGAAGAAACGAATGATATTGGGGTCATGTTCCTTTAGCAAATCCCGCGTTAACACAAAATTACCAAGTGATTTTGACATTTTTTCATTATTAATATTAATATACCCATTATGCATCCAATAGTTTGCAAATGTCTTGCCATTATTTGCTTCTGATTGGGCTATTTCGTTTTCGTGATGTGGGAAGGTTAGATCCTGTCCTCCCGCATGAATATCAATTGTCTCGCCAAGGTACTTCTTCGCCATGGCTGAGCACTCAATATGCCAGCCTGGGCGTCCCTTGCCCCACGGAGAATCCCATGCAATCTCTCCTTCTTTAGCACCTTTCCACAAAGCAAAATCTAACGGATCATCTTTTTTCTCACCAATTTGGATACGGGCTCCAGAGCGCAATTCGTCGATTGACTGATGGGACAACTTGCCATATTCTGCAAAAGCTCTCGGTTTAAAATAAACATCGCCATCTGCTGCGTAGGCGTAGTCTTTTTCGACTAAGCTTTCTATAAAGGCAATAATATCCTCCATCGTGTCCGTAACCCTTGGATTATAGGTTGCCTTTTTTACACCAAGTGTCTTTACGTCTTCTAAATAAGCATCGATAAACCGATTGGATACCGCAAAGACATCTTCCCCTAGCTCATTGGCCGTCTTAATAATCTTGTCATCCACATCGGTAAAGTTTAGCACGTAATCGACCTGATATCCCTTATATTCGAGGTACCTGCGCACCGTATCAAACACGATAGCTGGTCTGGCATTACCAATATGAATATAGTTATAAACGGTTGGTCCACATACATACATACGAACCTTTCCAGCTTCTATTGGTGTAAATTCTTGTTTATCCCTAGTCAGTGTATTATAAATTGTGATGGCCATTTGCTACATCCCTTCCTTCAACTTAACGATTTCTGCTGCTAACCGATCAATCTCCGCCTGTAATTCAGCACAACGGTCTGCTACTGGATCTGGCAGTTTATGATGATCTAAATCCTTGTGTACCTTTTCACCATTTTGTACCACAACTCTTCCCGGGATACCTACCACTGTAGAACAGTCTGGCACATCCTTTAAGACAACTGAGCCCGCACCAATCTTAGCACCTTCTCCAATCGTAATTGAGCCAAGCACTTTGGCACCAGAAGCAATTAAAGCATTATCCTTTACTGTCGGATGGCGCTTTCCTTTTTCTTTTCCTGTACCACCTAGCGTAACACCTTGGAAGATGGTAACATTATTACCAATTTCACATGTCTCGCCAATGACTACTCCCATGCCATGGTCAATGAATAATCGTCTACCGATGGTTGCACCAGGATGAATCTCGATGCCCGTGAAGAACCGACTGATTTGTGAAATGCAACGTGCAATGAAAAATAACTTTCGTTTATATAAAGCATGTGCTACCCGATGTGACCACAATGCATGTAAGCCAGAATAGGTTAAAAATACTTCCAGATAGGTTCTAGCGGCTGGATCCTGCTCAAACACCACATCCATATCTTCCTTCATTCGCTTAAATAGCCCCATAAACATCCCCCATTCTAAAAAAAGATGCACTCCCATGTTTCCACCATAATAAAAAACGCCCCTGTGCATGATACACAGAGACGCTTCTTGCGCGGTTCCACTCTGTTTGAGCATGATGATTTTCATCATCATACCCCAACTTATGCTCTAATAACGGCAGAGTGCCGCCGTTATGTACTAAGGTTTCCATAACGGACTCCAAGGGGCACTTCATAGTCCATGATTAAAATCACTCCCAGCCAAGGTGATTTTCTCTGTGTAACCAACGAGACTACTACTTTCCCTTTTCAACGTTCTTTATTTACTGTACTAATACTATATTATATTTCCGTTCAAATGTGAACTAGATTAGCTTTTACACAAACTTTATGCACCGAGTTTTCTTAATAAGTCATCTAAGCGAGCCAAAATTACTTCTTTCCCAAGTAGCTCAATCGATAATGGAAGCTCTGGACCGTGTGTTTGACCAGTAGTCGCTACACGAATTGGCATGAATAACTTCTTACCGCGATGTCCCGTTTCTTTTTGGGTTGCTTTGATTTGATCTTTAATCGCATCTTGCGTAAAGTCATCTAAATGAATTAATTTATCGGTAAATACTTGTAACACTTCTGGTACTTGTTCTTCCGCTAATACTTCATTCGCTGCTTCATCATAATTGACTTCCTTTTGGAAGAACATTTCAGAAACCTCAACAATTTCTTGGCCATATCGTAACTGCTCATGGTATAGCCCAATAACTCTTTCTGCCCATGCTCTTGTTGCAGCATCCATATCCGCCGGTAGACGTCCCGCTTCAATTAAATGTGGCATTGCAAGCTCAATAACCTTCTCTAAGCTAGATGCTTTAATGTATTCATTGTTCATCCACTTAAGCTTTTGCACATCAAATATTGCCGCCGACGTAGACAAACGCGCTGGGTCAAAGATCTTAATGAGTGTCTCTTGATCAAAGATCTCTTCCTCGCCAACTGGAGACCATCCAAGCAAGGCAATAAAGTTAAATAATGCTTCTGGTAAATACCCAAGGTCATGATATTGCTCAATAAATTGCAGGATATGCTGGTCACGTTTACTTAGCTTT
Source organism: Ornithinibacillus contaminans (assembly GCF_001038425.2). Taxonomy (GTDB): domain Bacteria; phylum Bacillota; class Bacilli; order Bacillales; family Amphibacillaceae; genus Ornithinibacillus; species Ornithinibacillus contaminans. The sequence continues at coordinate 9,971 of NZ_LDPV02000038.1, read as the reverse complement.
TTACGATTCTCGTTTAAAATTAACGTCATATGACCAAATGCTGGAGCTTCCCATCCGAACGCTTGGTATACCATTAGCTGCTTCGGTGTGTTGGAAATATGCTCTTCCCCGCGTAGCACATGCGTAATACGCATTAAATGATCATCAATTGCTACGGCAAAGTTATAGGTTGGAACACCATTCTTCTTCACCATTACCCAGTCACCAATATCACTGGATTCAAATTTAATTTCATCACGTACGATGTCAGTAAATGTATAGGTCACATTGTCTGGCACACGGAAACGGATACTTGGCTTACGTCCTTCCGCTTCAAATGCAGCCATCTGCTCCGGTGTAAGGTCACGATGCTTCCCACCGTATTTAGGTGCTTGATTGTTGGCGATTTGCTCTTCGCGTTCTTGTTCTAATTCTTCTTCTGTCATATAACATTTGTAAGCTAGTCCCTTTTCAAGCAACTCATTTACGTATTTGTTGTAAATATCTAAGCGCTCCATTTGACGATACGGGCCATAGTTGCCACCAACATCAGCACCCTCATCCCATTCTACGCCTAGCCATTTTAGGAATTTAAGCTGGCTTTCTTCGCCACCTTCAACATTTCGTTTATCATCTGTATCTTCAATACGAATGATGAACTTTCCATCAAAGTGTTTTGCATATAAATAGTTAAATAAAGCTGTACGTGCATTCCCGATGTGCAGGTGTCCTGTTGGGCTTGGTGCATAACGTACTCGTACTTCGTTTGTCATAATCTGACCTCTTCCTTTCGTACAAACTCTCGTGTAATTTATGTATCGTATTGAACTTAATATAGCTGGAACATTTTGGCTAAAAAACGAATTATCCTAAATATACAATTAGTGCACTTAACCCGCTCCGGAAATATACTTCGCTTTCCGCGGGGGGGCTGGTGAGCCTCCTCCCGCAGGAGTCTACGTATATTTCCTACGCTGAATCAGCGCTTTAATTACTTTTAGTTATTTGTCTTCGTTATGTCCTGCCTAGTCTATCCTTCATTCAATACCATATTATGTTTTTAAATCAGGTGAAACAATTACTGTTTCTTCTGCTAATAAAAAGTGATAACATCATATGTTATCACTTTTTATATACCACTTTAAGTTATACTCTTTTTACAGTGCTTTTTCAAGTAATTTTGGTTTGGCGAAAATCATGCGGCCTGCGGATGTTTGTAAGACACTTGTGATAAGCACTTCAATTGTTTTACCGATATAATTTCTGCCTTCTTCCACAACAATCATCGTACCATCATCAAGATAGGCGATTCCTTGATTTTGCTCTTTACCATCCTTGATTACTTGCACCATTAATTCTTCACCAGGTAACACAACTGGCTTCACGGCATTAGCAAGGTCATTTATATTTAAGACCCGCACACCTTGTAAATCACATACTTTATTTAAATTAAAATCGTTCGTTACCACGATACCATCAATTACTTTTGCCAATTTAATCAATTTGCTATCTACTTCTTGAATATCCTCGAAGTCACCTTCATAGATTTCTACTTTAATAGGCAATTCCTTTTGGATGCGATTCAAAACATCCAGACCTCTGCGGCCACGATTACGTTTTAACACATCAGAGGAATCAGCAATATGCTGCAGCTCACCTAACACGAATTGCGGGATAATAATTGTGCCCTCTAAGAAGTTGGTTTGACAAATATCTGCCACTCGACCATCAATAATAACACTAGTATCTAGTATCTTAGCTCTTGGTTGATTTGTCTCTAGGTTCTCAGCATCCGCTGGTCCACGTTTTTTATCCTTACGATTGATCGTGAAAAGGTTTAATAACTCATCACGTCTTCTGAAACCAACCTGAAAACCAAAATATCCTAGTAAAATAGTGACAAATAACGGGATTACTTTTGAGACGAATTCAATATTGATTTCCTGTAGTGGGATATTCATTAAATAAGCTAATACAAGACCAATAATTAATCCCAAGCTACCGAACAGTAAATCACCAATCGGAATTTTAACAAGTCCTTCTTCAATCCATCTTAAGAAATCAACAATATAACCAGCAACCCAATAGGAAAGAACAAAAAATATAATTGCACCTAATGCTGCTCCTAAAAATGGTGAATCTACCCAAGCAATATCCGTAAAATCTAAAAGCCTAATAATGTATGGTATATATAAATACCCAATGGTTCCACCTGAAATGATAAAAAATAAATGTACTATCTTTTTCAGCACCACCGTCACCTCCTACCCATTATTATTGCCTATTAACTTGAAAAAATAACCATTTTATTTTGAAATCTATTGTTCCCCAATATGACGGGTGAACACATGTAATGACCTAATGCAGAATCGTCTGCAAAATAAGGATAGTACCCCACCATCATAGCATAGCTTCACCAAACAATCAAATTGGTAAAATATTAAATTTTATCATAGAGAAATTTCAATGTCAATCAAATTTCGACAAATTTCTATCATTTTTTCGTTTCTACTATCTCGTCACACTTAGTTGTAGTGCTTCTTGAACTGTTTTGACCCCAATCACTTGAATATCTTTTGGAACCGTCCAGCCATCCAGATTGTTTTGTGGACAGATTACCCGTTTGAAGCCTAGTTTAGCCGCTTCCTGCACCCGCTGCTCAATCCGTGAGACACGTCTAATTTCACCCGTTAAACCAACCTCTCCAATGAAAATATCATCTGGCCTCGTTGGAATATCTCGAAAACTAGAAGTGATACTAACAGCAATCGCTAAATCAATTGCTGGCTCGTCCAGCTTTACACCGCCAGCTACCTTAATATAGGCATCTTGGTTTTGCAACATTAACCCTACTCGTTTTTCCAATACAGCCATCAATAATGGGACACGGTTATGGTCAATACCAGTTGCCATTCTTCGTGGGTTTCCAAAGCTCGACGGAGAAATAAGCGCTTGAATTTCCACGAGTACTGGTCTTGTTCCTTCCATGGAAGCAACTACTGTAGATCCAGCTGTCCCTTGAGAGCGTTCCTCTAAAAATATTTCGGAAGGGTTCAGTACCTCACGCAGGCCTTCTTCCTTCATTTCAAATATACCCATTTCATTCGTACTTCCAAACCGGTTTTTCACACCTCGTAAAATCCGGTATGTATGATGTCGCTCTCCTTCAAAATACAGGACGGCATCTACCATATGCTCGAGTAGCCTAGGTCCAGCGATGGCGCCTTCTTTTGTCACGTGGCCAACAATGAATATTGGAATACCGGTTGTTTTGGCAATCCGCATTAATTCACTCGTACATTCTCGCACTTGCGAGACACTCCCTGGTGCGCTTGTAACCTCTTCTCGGTAGATCGTTTGTATCGAATCAATTACCACAAGCGAAGGAGATACTTGTTCAATATGGTTGGCAATGTCCAACAGATTCGTTTCGGATAGAACATAAAGTAATTCCGAATTAATTCCGAGACGATCAGCTCTGAGCTTTGTTTGTCTCGTCGATTCCTCACCGGAGATATACAAAACTGGTAGTTCCTTTTCTGCTAGTTGCGCAGATACTTGTAGTAGTAGGGTTGATTTCCCAATACCAGGATCCCCACCGATTAACACGAGTGATCCAGCTACTATCCCGCCACCTAACACACGGTTTAACTCTGTTAATTTCGTCGTGATTCGTGGTTCTTGCTGGGATTGAATCGCAGTTATCTTTTCAGGCTTACTACCTGTTTTAGCAACACCACTAAATGTCGTATGTCTGTTTGGTTTCCCTACGATTTCTAATTCTTCTACTAATGTATTCCATTTATTACAGCCAGGACATTTTCCCATCCATTTTGCTGATTCATAGCCACAATCGCCACAGACGAATTTTGTCTTTCGTTTCGCCACGCTTACTTCAACCCTTTCGCTTACTTCTATTATATACGGTTCATGGTTATTAAAGGTTACAGATATCTATCAATTTGATGATAATATCCCTTTGTTTTGCCACATTTATAGTTCTCTTTCATTGTAGCATCGTATCATAGTTTTGTTTATGTTAAAAAAACTAGAAGGAGGATTTCCTTCTAGTTTTAATAGACTATAATTGGTTTTTAGTTATGGCAAAATGATAAATTCACCTTTGTTGTTTAAGCCGATTTTAACTTTTTGCCCAATATTGATGGTGCCTTTTAATAATTCCTCGGATAATAGATCTTCTATATTTTTTTGAATCGATCGACGTAATGGACGGGCACCATATTCTGGATCAAATCCCTCGTTCGCAATCTTTTCAACCGCTTTATCCGTAAGTGTGAAATCAATGTTCTGCTCTAGTAAACGTTTCTGAACATCTTTAATCATTAAGGTTACGATGCTCTTCATATGTTTCTTCTCTAATGAGTGGAAGACAATCGTTTCATCGATACGATTTAAAAACTCAGGACGGAATGCTTTTTTCAATTCATCCATTACTTTCGATTTCATATCGTTATAATCTTTGTTTTCCTCTTCTAAATTGAAGCCAACGAATTTATTACGCTTCAACTCGCTTGCACCAACATTTGAAGTCATGATGAGCACAGTATTTCGAAAATCAACAACGCGACCTTTGGAATCGGTTAGGCGCCCGTCTTCTAATACTTGTAATAAAATATTGAATACTTCTGGATGGGCTTTCTCTACTTCATCTAGTAGAACTACCGAATATGGTTTACGACGCACCTTCTCTGTTAATTGACCGCCTTCTTCATAGCCTACATACCCTGGAGGCGATCCAACTAAACGAGAGGTCGAGTGCTTCTCCATATACTCTGACATATCTATACGAATCATTGCATCCTCATCCGCGAACATCGCCTCTGCAAGCGCACGTGCAAGTTCCGTTTTACCAACACCTGTAGGTCCTAAGAAAATAAACGAACCAATCGGACGCTTCGGATCTTTTAAACCAGCACGTGCCCGGCGAATTGCTTTGGCAATAGCTTTTACAGCTTCTTCTTGGCCAATAACGCGACTGTGTAGGACTTCTTCTAGATTTAGCAGGCGATCACTCTCATCCTTTGTCAATTTCGAAACTGGAACACCAGTCCAAGTAGAGACAATACTTGCGATATCCTCTACGGTTACTTGTGAATCCTCTTGGCCTTGCTTTTCCTTCCACTCATCCTTCGTGGTTTCGAGCTGTTCACGCAAGCGTTGTTCGGTATCACGTAAGGAAGCAGCCTTTTCGAATTCCTGGCTCTGCACAGCAGCATCCTTTTCCTTCCGAACTTCTTCTAATTTCTGCTCTAAATCTTTAAGATTTGGTGGAACCGTATACGAGCGTAAGCGAACCTTCGAACCCGCCTCATCTATTAAATCAATGGCTTTATCTGGTAAAAATCGATCGGTTATATAACGATCTGATAATTTGGCAGCCGCTTCAATCGCTTCATCAGTGATTGTCACACGGTGATGTGCTTCATAACGATCACGTAGCCCTTTTAAAATTTGAATCGTTTCGTCTAATGTCGGCTCATCAACTTGAATCGGCTGGAAGCGTCGCTCTAGCGCTGCATCCTTTTCAATATATTTCCGATACTCCTCTAAGGTCGTTGCACCAATACATTGCAGCTCGCCACGTGCTAACGATGGTTTTAAAATATTCGATGCATCTATCGCGCCTTCCGCACCACCTGCACCAATTAACGTATGCAATTCATCAATAAATAAGATGATATTACCCGCTTGGCGAATTTCTTCCATTACTTTCTTCAGACGGTCTTCGAATTCTCCGCGATATTTCGTACCCGCAACAACAGTTCCCATATCCAGTGTCATGACACGCTTGTCACGTAATGTTTCTGGAACCTCGTTTTGTATAATTTGTTGTGCTAGTCCTTCAGCTACTGCCGTTTTCCCGACACCAGGTTCTCCGATTAATACAGGGTTATTTTTCGTGCGGCGACTAAGCACTTGAATCACACGCTCAATTTCCTTACTTCTACCAATAACCGGGTCAATATTGCCTTCCTTTGCACTCGCTGTTAAATCACGCGCCAATGAATCCAATGTTGGTGTATTGGCACTAGAAGCCTGACCACGGCCTTGTCTGCCAGCTTGTGACTCATTGCTTCCTAATAGCTGTAAAACCTGCTGTCTCGCTTTATTTAAACTCACACCGAGGTTGTTTAATACTCGTGCCGCAACACCTTCCCCTTCTCGAATGAGACCCAATAAAATATGCTCTGTTCCGACATACGAATGGCCTAATTTTCTCGCCTCATCCTGGGAAAGTTCGACAACCTTCTTCGCTCGTGGTGTATAGTGGATCGTTTGCATTGGTTGTTTTCCAGTACCAATTAGCTTCTCCACTTCATCTTGAATCTTCGCCACTTCAAGCCCAAGTGATTCTAATGCTTTTGCAGCGATTCCTTCCCCTTCTCGGACTAATCCAAGTAGTATATGCTCCGTTCCAATATTATTATGGCCAAGACGCACAGCTTCCTCTTGGGATAACGCTAATACCTTTTGTGCTCTCTCAGTAAACCGTCCAAACATCATGTGGCATTTCCTCCTACCTATTCCTGAAATTGTAATCGTTCTCGGATTAAGGACGCTCTTAGGACGTCCCGTTCACCCGCTGATAGCGTCTTTTTTGCGTAATGCTGTAAAAAGCCGGGCTGTGTTAAAACCATTAGTTCATTAAGTATATTACGAGATACATTTTTAATGATTCCTAAATCAATCCCTAACCGGACATTCGATATGCATCTTGCTGCTTCCTTTGTCTCGATGATTCTACTATTTTCGAGTACACCTAAGGAACGAAAAATCCGATCCTCTAGTTCAATGCCCTTTTGCTCCTGAATGCGTGTTCTTGCTTTTCGCTCGTGTTCAATTAGCTGTTGGACCACACTCTCCAAATCCTCAATGATATGCTCTTCTGTCTTGCCAAGGGTGATTTGATTGGAAATTTGAAATAGATTTCCTAATGCTTCACTGCCTTCTCCATAAATCCCCCGTACAACAAGTCCTAATTGATTGATCGCAGGCATCATCCGGTTAATTTGCTTGGTCATCGCTAATGCCGGCAGATGCATCATTACCGAGGCGCGCATACCAGTTCCAACATTGGTCGGACAACTCGTTAAAAAACCTCTCGTTTCATCAAATGCATAATTAACCTTTTCCTCTAACCAATCATCAAACTCTAACGCCTTGTTTAACGCTCTTGTCAACTGCAGGCCAGGAAAATACAACTGAATCCGTATATGATCCTCTTCGTTTATCATGACAGACACCTGTTCATTCGAAGAAATCATCGCCGCAGCAGCATCCTCTTTCTTCGCTAATAGCGGACTGATTAAATGCTTTTCGACTAAAACACTTTTCTCAATCGGTGACAAATCTCGGATGGAAACAAATTCAAAATTTTTATAATCCTGAAATGAACGATGCTCATATTCCTTCTCGAAAAATTTTCGGATTTGTTCTAAATCTGAACCGTCAGCAATAATAGGAAATGGCATATCCGCAAAATTTCGCGCTAAGCGAATTCGACTGCTAAGGACAATATCATTATCTGGACCGTCTTCACGCATCCACGGGCTGATTGCCTCATTCATGAAATTCTGCAGTGTCATCCCTCATCACCTGCTTTTGTACGATTAATTGTATTCTCTAGCTCCTTAATTTTATCCCTGACAATAGCAGCTTGTTCAAACTCCTCGTTCGCAATTAATTCCAGTAAATCAGCCTTATATGATCCAAGCTGCTTTTTCAAATGCAAGGATCCACCTTTTCGCTTCGGAATCTTGCCAAGATGCTCCGTATTTCCACTATGAACCCTCCGAAAAATTGGATTTAAGCTAGAAGAGAAGGTATGGTAACACTCTCCACAACCAAACTTTCCAATTCGCTTAAACTCGGAAAAAGTTAATCCACATTTCGCACATCTAAGCTCTTTTTCCGTTTTAGCCTGTGTTCCATGCTGATTCGTCATTTGATTCGAATCAAAATTAAATAAGCCAGTTAATAAATTATGGAGCGAATAGCCCTCTTCAGGATATGTTAAATATCCCTTTTCCTTTGCACACACTTCACAAAGCTGTATTTCTGTTTTATGGCCATTAATAACTTGGGTATAATGCAGGGTCGCTGGCCGTTGATGACATTCTTGACACTCCATTGTTGTTCCCCCTTATTTCCATACTAAAACCAAAAAATTTCTTATAAATACTTTAATGTTGTCAGCATGGCTGTTAGAATTCGTGCTCTAACCTCATCACGTAATGGCAATTGAAAGGCTAATGTATTACGCCCGATTCCACTCGCCATAATCTTTGCTTCTCTTTCGGTAATAATCTCTTCCTCAACCAATCTTTCTAGCACATCAATCGCAGCCTGCTGTGTGACAGTCGGGTTAATAAGACGGATAATATCATCCAATAACTCTGATTTATCCTGATGCTGAATACGAATAATCCGAATATAGCCGCCACCACCACGTTTACTTTCCACAATATAACCCTTTTCCATCGTAAACCGCGTATTAATCACATAATTAATCTGTGATGGAACACATTGAAACCGATCAGCAATCTCACTGCGTTTAATTTCAATCGCATCCTGTCCCTTTGTCTGTAGCACTGTTTTCAAATATTGTTCAATGATGTCTGAAATATTGCTCATATGATAACCTCCCCTTGTTCAAGAGCGATCCAATTCATGCTATTCATCCTTTTGACTTTGACTATCTTTGACTATATTTTTATTATACTTCAATTTTTAACAGATGCAACTATCTTACCCTTTCTATTTTAGACAAAATACTTGGAATCAAAACCTTCGAACCCTCGAGCAAACAAAAAACCGCACGTTACTGAAGTGCGGTTTTTTGGTAATTTTCCTATCGTTCTGATACCCCTTTAATGGTATCAATATGGGATAGCTTTTCCATTAGCTTTATTCGATTCAGTTCTTTATTTGGCTCAAACTTAATAAAAATACTTCGCAAGCCATTTTCCACCTTGATTACTTCTACTTGCTTAATTTTCAACTGTTCTGCTTCAATAACGGAAACAACCTCTGCTATCGCAACCTGTGCATGTGCAACAATTTCAATCACAATAGAACGTTTTCCTTTTTGAAAAAGTTTTTCAAAGTTATTCAAGAAGACTAGACTTAAAAGAATAACGAACGTTGTAAAAACCGCAACAGCATACATTCCAGCACCTACCACTAAACCAAGTCCAGCAACTGTCCATATCGATGCTGCCGTTGTTAATCCTCTAATGGTTCCACCATATACCATAATCGTCCCCGCACCCAAGAAACCAATCCCACTAATTACATATGAAGGAATTCGAGCGGGATCAAATTGAACATTATCATAGGCAGCTATAAATGCTTCAAAACCAAATAAGGATAGCACCATCATTAAGCACGATCCCACACCAACTAAGATATGAGTACGGAATCCTGCTGAGTGATTTTTCAATTCACGTTCAAATCCAATTAGCCCAGATAAAACTAGCGCAATCAACACGCGGACAACAATTAGAAGAAAGTTTTCACCAATAAAATTTTCCATAAATGCAGCCATTCAAAAAACCTCCTTCTTTTACTCTATTATCAGTTTAGTATTTTTGGATGTAAATATGAGTATTGGATTATTTTTTATGGTTATTCAATGAGAGATTAGTTCATGTCTTTATACAGTTTTTCCCTAGACCACAAAAAAAGCCAAGATGCGATTTTTCGCAACTTGACTTTTAATTTTCGCCTGGCGGCGTCCTACTCTCACAGGGGCAATGCCCCAACTACCATCGGCGCTGAGAAGCTTAACTTCTGTGTTCGGTATGGGAACAGGTGTGACCTTCTCGCCATCGCTACCAGACAATCTCGTAAAATCGAGACAAGATATATTATATGCATTTCTTCTCTGAAATGCAAGGGTTTTTTAAAACTTATACCCTGAAAACTAAATAAGCAAAACAACGAATCAAGAGATGTTAGTTAAGTCCTCG
>NZ_LDPV02000037.1 GCF_001038425.2 Ornithinibacillus contaminans | reverse complement strand
GATACTAGCAGACACAGGCGCACTGCTTTTCAGCGCGAGGAGGCTCAGCAGCCCCCGCGGCAAGGTAGACACTGCGAGGTAGTTTCGAGCAGATGTCACCCCTGTGCTGGAAGTGAAAGCGAAGTATATTCCCGGAGCGGGTATCGTGCACCAACGTTCGGATTTTATCTAACCATTAACACGTATGTCCCAGCCCCTATTGGAGATAAGGTGCTACACGATCAATCGCTCTTTTTAAACGTTGACTGTTCCGTTCATACAACTGCTTTGAATCGGAATTATCAGTTGCTAGGGCAAATAACTCTAAATCCGCTTGGCATTTTTTCATGGTGGCAAGCAGTAACGGCTTTTGAGTAGGACTCGCAACCGCAAGCTTGTCATCGTACAAGTCAACGGTTAATTGTCCATCACTATCCACTTGACCAAGAAATACATTTTCAATTTGGATATTCATTTTTTCTAACTCAGTATCTAGCCATGTAGGATTTAGGGAAAGATTAGCTAATGGCTCTAAAAGCGGACGACCATCCATAATAACTGTTTGCGGTTCTTTATCAGGTGCGAGCTTTAACCCGAGATCTTTTGGTGTTACAGGACGATAATCTTTCTTGGGAAGTACACTTAGTTTTCCAGTCGGCTCTAATACAGCAAATTCTACATCTGCTACTTTGAAAATATTTTTATCGCGCAAGCTTTCTAACAAATCATCTGTGGAAAAATGTTCTTTCTTCAGATTGTCTTCCATAATTTTACCGTTTTGAATCAACACTCTACTTTTTCCTTGTGCAAAGTTACGGAATGCTTTACTTTTTAAAGACAATAGCTCCACCAAATATGGGATGATAAACCAAATAAACATCGCTAGTAAAGCATAATATATCGGGCTATCCAGTGTGCTGACATGGATAGCAACTACACCGCCTAATACTACACCAGAAATATATTCAAAAATATTAAGCTGAGAGAGTTGTTTGGTTCCTAGCCATTTGGTAAATAAAAACAAGATGACTAGAAGAGTGAACGACCGAAGTACAATTTGAATCCAATCTGGCATGGTGAAATTCCTTTCTATTGTTTATACTGAGGTTCTTCTCTAGCGAGCATTAGCACTTGTTGCTCAAGGTCTTGTCTAATTGTTGTGATTAGTTGTTCCGTTTCGAAGTATACATTCCGAGCGGATGCCTCGTTGGTTTGTGCTCTTAGTATTGCTAGTGTAGCCTCTATATTTTTAATACTTGCGTAACAGGTTTTAACTTGCGAACTTACGGTCAATATTGCTCCTCCTATCTAGGATATTAGCCTTTTGGTTTAAAAATTAATGCACCAATCATACCGAAAATAATCGCTGCTGAAATACCAGAGCTAGTTACTTCAAACATTCCTGTGATAACTCCGATAATGCCATGTTTTTCTGCTTCCTGCATGGCACCATGGACAAGAGAATTACCGAAGCTTGTAATCGGTACGGTTGCACCAGCTCCTGCAAAATCAATCAAAGGCTCATATAACCCTAAGCCGTCTAAAATGGCGCCAGCAACGACTAGGATACTTAACGTATGACCAGGGGAGAGCTTGAATACATCGAACATTATTTGTCCAATCACACAAATTAGTCCGCCAATAACAAATGCCCAGAAAAATATCATACGATACCACTTCCTGACTCGATGGATACAGCATGAGCAATACATGGGATTGGATCCTTTTGGTTGACACTTAAGGGAGAATGTAGAGAACCGGTTGCGACTACTAGAATTTTAGTTAGTTCTCCTTTTTTCATTAAATCTAAAAAATGCCCATAGGTGACAATTGCTGAGCATGCTGGACCACTTGCTCCCGCTAATACAGGCTGATCCTCTCGGTATATGGTTAACCCACAATCTACAAACTTCTCAGCTGGAAGATTAATGTTATTCTGATGAAGCAAATCTAAGGCAACTTCTCTACCGATATGGGCTAAATCACCGGTAATAATTAAATCATAATAAGATGCGTCTACATTTCTCTCTTTTAAGTGAGTCATTATCGTATCAACTGCAGCAGCAGCCATTGCACCTCCCATATTAAACGGATCTGACATCCCCATATCAACAATTTTTCCTATTGTAGCGGATGTAACACGAGGTCCTTCTCCTGTTTTGGCGACTAATGCACAGCCTGCACCAGTAACGGTCCATTGCGAAGTAGGAGGCTTTTGACCACCATATTCTGTTGGATAACGGAATTGTTTCTCAGCTGCAGCATTATGACTCGAAGTTCCGCTTAGGATATATTCAGCACCATTTCCATTTAAAATAAATGCCGATAGGGCTAAGCTTTCCATGGAAGTCGCACAGGCACTGAATAATCCAAAATAAGGCGCAGCAATTGTTTTTGCGGCAAAGCTTGATGGTGTTATTTGATTGATTAAGTCTCCGCTAATAAAGAAAGATACTTGTTCTTTATCGATGGGACTATTTTTAATTGCTATTTGACAGGCTTCTTCCATCATTACCTGTTGTGCTTTTTCAAAGGAAGCTTGTTCGAGCCAAATATCGTCATGTAGGATGTTGAATGCATGTGGAATATTTCCATTCGCCTCAAATGGACCACCGACAGTTCCTGTTGATATAATGACCGGCGCATTTTCGAATTGCCACGTACGATGTCCGGTTAACATTAGATTGCCCCCCATTGAATAAGTATCGTTTTAATTAAGGCAACAATAAAGGCGGAGAACACGCCAAACAAAATAACCGAACCTGCTAACTTAAACATGTTGCCACCGACACCTAACACATATCCTTCAGTCCGATGTTCAATTGCTGCTGATATTACCGCATTTCCGAAACCGGTAACTGGCACGGCAGAACCTGCTCCTGCAAACTGTCCAATTCGGTCGTAGATCCCAAAGCCGGTCAGGAGCATTGTGATAAAAATTAATGTAGCAGTTGTCGGGTTGCCAACTGTTTGTTCAGTAAAATTAAAAAAATACATATAGAATGTTGAAATAAGTTGGCCGATAAAACAAATGAAACCACCAACTAAAAAGGCTTTGATGCAGTTCTTTACAATCGGTCTCTTTACTTCACGCTCTTGTTGAAAGGTTTGATATTGCTGTGCTTGTGGCGGTAATTTTTTTTTCTTTTTATCTGCCATGTAAAGACCCTCTTTCCACTATGTCTGTTCTCTCATTAGCTTACTGATATGCTTCATTTCTTTAGTTAGCTTTTTTTTCGTAATCTTGTTTTGTTGTATTTGCTTATGAAGCTTATCTAATTCCCAAAAAATCTTTTTATCAGTTGCCAGCTCCACGGTAATATCCACTGATTTGAATTTCTCTTTCATCTCGCTGGAATAATCTTTATTGATTTTTTTTAATTGAAAACGTTCGTGATGTGGAACTTCAATCGCAATGATCATTTTTTTATCATCATTAACAGCGATAACATCCGATACATTTTCTTTCTGGACTAAGTATTGTTCAGCTTGTTTGGAGGGAGTTTGATCAAAATGGTGTTCGGATGACATGTTCGTAACATTGTAAGGATTAGTCGATTCGCTCGGTGAACTGGAGTCATTTTCACAGCCGCTTAGGATGACGAAACAACAACCTATAAAAAAAATAAATCGATTCAAATCCATGTGCTTCACCTATTTCGGATAAGTATTGAAGAGGGGGGAGACCCCTCTTTTAGTTAGAAGCCTTGATATTGAGGCTCTTCCTGTTCAATTTGTTGAACACGTGGTTCAACAGATTGTAGTATAGTTTGAGTCTGCTGGGCTGCTTGCTCATACAGCTGTTTAGCCTGTTTGTTTTCTGTTTGTAAAGCAAATTGTTCAAAGCTAGCTTGTGCACTTTTTAACCCCGCTACTACTTGCTTTATTTGAGTACCAACAGTCATTGCATTATGTCCTCCTTTAATGTTTCTATCCTTGATAGAACCTACTTTAAGGATGGTGACACGACGAGATTTTGCATACCCAGTAGTAAAAAAACAAAAAAGATGTTTCGTATTCGAAACACCTTTAGTTATTTGTAAATTAGAGATTATTTATCCAGGTAAAAAACTGGAAACTATCCACTAGTGACAATATGGAAAAGTACAGAATTAGTTGCATTCCCTTCGTCGTCATCTGTAATCAATTTCACTGTATCAGGGAAGGATATTGTGATCGTTTCATCATCAACCCAATCCGCGCTAACAAACGATCGCTGATAATCAAGCAAATTGTATCCGTCTACATCATGGCTAAGGGATAATTCTTGCCAGTTATCTAGATCAATGACTACAGCATCAGATAATGGTAATTCCGTTGTTGTCGATTCTCGGTCAAATGTTACGAGTAATTTCGTTTCATCGGGTGAAAATATTGCATCTTTTAATTGTGCTAAATTGGCAATGAGAAATCCTGAATTATCGCTGGATTGATCCAATAATAAATACGAGCATTGCTCCTGATAACAGGAGAATTCTAATAAATAGATATCGTTAGTAGTATTATTACTTAATCGTTCTATTTTCATTTGTTCAATGATTGGTTGCCAATTAGGCGAAGCTTGCAGGTAGGCTTGTAAAATCGGAACTTGACTTAAGTTTACACGAATCACTTCATCTTTAAGTGGAAACTCAATAAATTCATCTATTTCCTCATCGTCAGATACCTCCTCGATTAGTTCAGGCTCTGAAGAAGCTTCCTCTGGTGGGGTATCTACTTTAACAATAGCAGGCTGATTATTAGAGCATCCCGAGATCATTACAAAAAGAAACAAAAAACCAAGTATTTTTTTCATGAATACCTCCTGTATGAGTTATCTCATTACTTGTTATTATACATGATTCATTTCTCGCTGTAATGACCAAACGGTATGCAACGTAATTGATTACTATAGATTTTTTGAGTCTTCGATATTTTTTCTAGAGCCGTGTGATACGTAGTCTTCTTGGAGAGCATCATTTTCGGCAATTGACAGTGTTCGTTTGGGAAGATTTAAACGATTGGCACGGACAATCAAATAAATGATAAGCAATACAATAATGGTAATGGTGACTATGACAGGAATCATCAGTTGAAACCTCCTAGGATTTAATCGGTATGTGTTCCTTACATAGAACGAAGAAATTCCTTTCTAGTATGTGTTAGTAAGAAAAATGTTATCATTCGTTTAGAATTTTGATACACTAAGCTTAAACGATAATGGGCGGGTGGCAGTATATGAAAACCTTTAAGTTAAAATCACTACAAATCATAGAAAGTATCAATGAAGACTTAGTAAAGACTGATATTACATTAGAAGATGGCTTAATCATTAATCGGGAGGATGATAAAAATAGTTGGCTTATCGAGGCGTATATCGATAAAGATTATTTGGTTTTTTTTAAGGATTTACGGAGTAGAAGAGATCAAATCATGGTAGAAGTAAGAATTACGAAAGATTCTAACGCCCCGGCAACGTTTATTACTACCATTGATGGTCTACATGAGGTAGGAAAGCATATATCGGTTATTTTTATGGGAACTATTGTGGATAAACGGAAAAGTAAAATTGAAGAAATGCTCGAAAATCTAATCGAAAAAGGGTATCAAGGGGAAGAATTATTAGAGAAATTTAAACAGCTTATCTAAGAATAAAGCAGGTAATGTTCAATTAATTACCTCTGCCTGCGAGTTCACTTTCTATTTAGATTGTTTGAAATTAGAAAAAAATTGGTAATGTTGATGAAAAAGTGTCGAAAAGTGAGGTAAAAGTTTCGATACATTGCTATAATAAATTTGTATGGTTGCCTCGTTACAATAAGGCAAACCTGAGGAGTATAGTCATAAATGTTTGGATTAAAATTTCTTAACTGGATAAATAAATTATCGCCAGTTCGTATTATTTTGTTTTTCTATTTAGTTGCAGCGATTGTATCAACGCTATTAATGAGCCTTCCAATAGCATATCAGGAAGGGGTTCAAATTAAATTTATTGATATCGTGTTTACTGCGATAAGTGCCTTAAGTGTAACGGGTTTGAGTACCATTTCGGTAATCGATACGCTAAGTATACCGGGCATATTTATCCTTGCTTTTATTTTGCAGCTTGGTGCAGTTGGAGTTATGGCAATTGGTACCTTTATTTGGCTGCTTTTAGGAAAAAAAATCGGTTTAAAAGAACGTCAGTTAATCATGACTGACCAAAACCAAACGAGTTTTGAGGGAATGGTTCGGTTAATAAAGCAAATCTTTTTTGTATTAATAACCGTTGAAGCAATTGCCTTTATCATATTAGGAACGTATTTTTTGAAATATTACGATACCGCACAGGAAGCCTACCTACATGGATTTTTTGGTACGATAAGTGCTGTAACCAACGGTGGATTTGATATTACAGGAAATTCCTTGATACTTTATAAAGATGATTATTTTGTTCAATTCATGAATATTTTATTAATCATTTTTGGTGCCATTGGCTTTCCAGTCTTAATTGAAGTGAAAAATTTCTTGTTTTCCCAAAAAGACAAACGAATGCATATGCATTTTAGTTTATTTACAAAGCTAACGTCATTAACTTTCTTTATCCTTATTGTAGTGGGGACTATAGTCATTTACATATTAGACATGAATAATTTCTTTGCTAATAAATCCTGGCATGAGATACTTTTTTATTCCTTATTTCAGTCGGTAACAACTAGAAGTGGAGGACTTGCCACAATGGATGTAAGTTTATTAACAGAGTCTAACCACTTATGGATGTCTTTCCTAATGTTTATTGGAGCATCTCCTAGTAGTGCTGGTGGAGGAATACGAACAACAACCTTTGCACTTGTTGTTATTTTCATCATTACTTATGCACGTGGAGGAAATAGTATTCGTATATTCAGAAGAGAAGTACATGATGAAGATTTGATGAAAGCTGTTACAGTCACATTAATGGCCATTATTCTTGTTTTTACTTCGATTCTCTTGATCACCAAGTTAGAGCCATTTTCAATATCTACGATTATGTTTGAAGTAACCTCAGCATTCGGTACGGTTGGATTGTCATTAGGGATAACCGATCAGTTATCGAGTGTAAGTAAAGTAATTCTAATGTTTTTAATGTTTATTGGAAGAGTAGGAATTATAACGTTTCTATTTATGTTTAAGAAAACGAAAAAAACTGGGGATTATCATTATCCAAAGGAACGAATTAGCATTGGTTAATGAATGAAAACAAGTGAGGGGAAACGATATGGAAAAAAATCGAGAGGCTCTGCCAATAGATAGTCAGGTACTGACCTTTTTAAAGGATGCTATTTTGTTTGTCCATAAGGATGGTACGATTATTGATGGTAATCAAGCAGCCTATTCCATCCTTGATTTAGACCAATTAGATGGATTATCACAATCTATTTATGAGTATTTAGATTTTGATGTACTGCTTGATTCGTCTGAAGCTCACTTGTTATTAGAATTACAGAAAAGAAAAGGGAAATTACTTGAAGTGAAATCACTTCAGTTGCAAAATGATATATATTGTCTTTTATTACAGGATTTTTCTGTACAGGATAAAGCTGACGATATAAAACGTTATATTAATAAATTGTCCAATTCCATCATTGAAGGAATTGTCTTGTATGGTGAAACCGACATCATCGACTGTGATGATACATGTGCGGAAATGTTTGGTTATACACGAGATGAAATGAAAAATATGGCACTTAGTAAATTAATCGACCCGAGGAGTTATGAAAGATTTGCTGATTTTGAACACCTTTCTAATGAACAGGTCATTGAACTTAGAGGTGTTCGAAAGGATGGCAGTTTATTTCACATTGAAATGGTAGAATATCCATATACAGATAAAGGTTCAGTTGTTCGGGTTGCTTGTATTAAAGATATTACAGAACGGGTAGAGAATGAGACAAGAATTGAGTATATGGCTTATTATGATGAATTAACCGATTTACCGAATCGTAACTTCTTCCATAAGGTGTTGAACGAGGCAGTTTTACAGGCACAGGAAACAGAGGAGTTCGCCGTTTATTTCCTTGATTTAGACTATTTTAAGGAAATCAATGATACATTAGGGTATGATTTTGGGGATGCGCTACTCAAGGCTTGTGCCAAAAGATTAAAGTCGTTTCAACAGGTGGATACATTTATCGCCAGAATGGGTGGGGATGAATTCTTAATCCTGCAACGTAACACAACAAAGGAAACGGCAGTAATTTTAGCAGAGCAATTAATTAAGGAATTTGAGAAGCCATTTAAAATCGCCGATTATGAAATATATACGACGGTGAGTATAGGTATTAGTGTATATCCAGAAAACGGTAATAGCGCACAAGACCTTATCAAGCATGCAGATTCTGCTATGTATGTAATTAAAGGGAAGCAACAGAATTACTACAATATATTTGAGTCTTCCATTTCAGAGAACTTTAAAGCGATGCTGACAATGGAGTCCGAGATGCGTAAAGCATTAAAATTGGGACATTTTGAACTCCACTATCAACCACAGAAAAATTTACTGAAAAATGAGGTTGTTGGGGTAGAGGCATTACTTCGCTGGAACCATCCGGAAAGAGGCACTATTGGTCCAACGGAATTTATTCCGTTAGCAGAAAAAACGGGTTTAATCATTGATATTGGAGATTGGGTACTAGTTGAGGCATGCAGGCAAAATAAAGAATGGCAGAACAAAGGATACCGAGCTTTAACGGTAAGTGTAAATTTATCAGCAAAACAATTTTATCAACGTAAGCTAGTGGAAAAGGTTGAACAAATCCTAAAAGATACGCGCTTAGATCCACAGTACCTAGAGCTAGAGATCACCGAGAGTATGGCAATGTCAAATGAGGAAGAAATTTTAAAAACGCTCCACGGATTACGTGATTTAGGTGTACAGGTTTCTATAGATGATTTTGGAACCGGGTATTCTTCTTTTAAGTATTTAAGTATGTTTCCAATTTCAAAGCTAAAGATTGATAAAATGTTTTTAAATGAGTGTCAGAAAGAGAACAAGGCAATTGTGAAATCCATTATTCATATGTCTCATTCCCTTAATATGAAAGTGATTGCGGAGGGAGTCGAGACGACGGAACAGTTCAATTTCCTTGCGAATGAACGATGTGATGAAATGCAGGGCTTCTATTTAAGCAAGCCTTTGCCACCAAGTGAATTGCTTCCATTTTTTGAGTATTAGAATCTTTTTACAATCGAACGCTCGAGGTATTAACACCTAGATGACAATAAAAAATCCGAATGATGTTGCACTGTAGCTGGAAGATGTGCATTACCATTCGGATTTTTTACTTATAAATATCTGTTAAAATTTAATTTTTCAAGGTTTCGAGGCTGATGATTTTCAATTGGTCATTTTCATAACCGATGGTAAATTGGTAACGAACCGTTTCTTTTATTTGTTCCTCTTCATCTAGTTGATTTTTGGTTATGGTTACATCGGCAATGACAGAAGCGTGATTTTCGTCAATGATTTCGGTTGTTTCAGCGGCATACTCCATATCAACAATTTGAATATACCCTTCACGAAAGCTAGAGTATGAAGTGGAGGATTGGTAGGAATCCCCTAGTAACGAGTATGCACCGACATAGTCTCTGATAATAATACTATCTAAAAAGTATTCCATTACATATTCTGCATCCTGCATAAATTGCTTAGAATCGATTGTGCTTAGAAGATCTTCTGTACTTGTATAGGTTAATTGATCATTCTGCGCTTCGTTTGACCAAGTCTCAATAGTGGCAATCACATCGATAATGGGAATGCTAAAACCAAGGGTACCGTCATCTGTTCCAACGGAATTAATTCCAATGACCTTACCAGTTGCTCGATTTATCAACGGTCCACCGCTATTTCCATGTGTTATTTGCGCAGAAATTTGATAATTGTTGTGATAATCGAATCCATCTACGGTGAATTCTCGTTCTGTCCCAGAAATTATACCGAGAGTAACAGTGTTTTGAAATCCATGTGGGCTACCTAATGCAATAACCTCATCACCAATCTCTGCCATTGTTTCTCGATCAATAGAAAGGCCAGTTAATCCAGCTAATTGTGGTACACGTATGACTGCGACATCCGTATTATCACCAATACCAATGACTGCAGCAGGATAAAACCGAGCATTGGCAGTACGCACATAAATTGTTTCTGCATCCTTTACCACATGTGCATTGGTTATAATATCACCTTTTTCGTTGTATAAAAAACCAGATCCGGTTAATGTTTCATCCTCGTTTTTAGCTTCGATTTGTACGACGTTTTTTTCTGCCTCATGGACAATTGTTTTCAGGTCAAGGGTACCGTCATCTGTTTGGACTTGATTAATAATCGGATTATTAATGACTAGATCCTGTGATTGCCAATCCACAAATAGATAGATGAAAAAGGATAGTCCAAGTATGGCTATTATGATAGTTGCGATTAGTGGGTATTTTTGTTTTAACTGCATGTGAATCTCACTCCGTCATAACGATTAATAGTTGGTATACCAGGTTATTTTTTTTGTGTTAACGTCAATTGTTTTAAAATCCTTGTCAATATCATAATGGGTGAATTCAAACTTACCCGTTTCATTTGGATAAAGTGTGTCTGGATATACATAGACATTATTGGATAAAAATTCTGTTTCATTAGTTAGTAAGGAATACTCAACGAGCACAGAGTTAATCGGGATAGTCGCAACACTTTTTACCTCACCTTTTACGACCAGATTACCTTGATCATCATTTTCAACTTTAATTGAAACTACTTCAATCGCATCTGTTTCATTCATTTCGCGTTCTTCTTGAGCAGTGTTAATTGCTTGTTGAATTCGTTGTTGCTGTGTGATTTCAAAGGAAACTTTCTCTTTCTCAATAGTTGTCTTTAAACTCAATAGTTTCTCTGATTCTGGTGCATACTTTAACCCATCATCTACGATAAGCTGTGCATCACTAAACTGCTTGTTTGATAACTGTTCACTTGCTTTTGAATAAGCAAAGTCGATAATCTGTGAGCGAATTGATTCTTTCATTTCGCTTGCTTCACTCGTATTAATTGCATCAGCTTCCCAAAGCAGTCCTTTCAATTCATCTATTGATGGATTATCTGCAAGAATACTTTTTAGTTGTTCTGTTTTCACCGTATTACGTTGTGATACGATGTGATCGACTAAAGTGGTTGTTGCAGAGCCATTGAAATTCTGTAAGGAGGTCTCGGCATCATCCAGTAAAGAAAGTGCAGCTTGAAAGTTATTTTCCTTTAGTTCTGTTCTTGATTTTTCAATTAAATCGGTAACGTTGTAGCTCTTTTCAATAAATTCAAGGGCAGTTTGTCCTTGTTTGAAGCTAGGTTTTTCCTGAAGTGCTTTAGTAAAGTACTCCTTTGCAGCTTCATAATCTTCTACTGCAAGGTGCTGTTCACCTAGTTCATATAACTCCTTAGCCTGAGTAGTCTGCTTTTGAAGATAGGATTGGAATAAACTTGCGACAAGTAAGACGATGATTATTGTAACTATTGGCATATACCATAATTTGTCAAAGTGTTTTTTATCTACATGACGCTCATTGATATCGCTCGGTAGTGCTTTCCCACAGCTAACACAATATGCTTCTTCTTCTTTGATAATTGATCCACAATAAGGACAGTGCATGATGCATTTTCACCTGCTTCTAACATTCGACATTAATTTTAAGTCTATCTTATCATATTTCTCTTTATTTAGGGTGCTGATATTGGTATGATAAAAAAGATTAGTAGTAATTGGTAACGATAGCATTAGTACATAATATTACTGTAGGAGGTGGTTTTACATGTGGGAAACTGCACTCGGAATTGTTTGCGCTGTGATACTACTTTTTAATATCGGTAGTAGTTTTTTGGATAATGAAAAGTAATCCTGTAGAAATTAAAATAAAAAAAGAAGGTCCTTGTTATCTGGACCTTCATAACCTCAAGATTAATTCATCTTGTCTTAGCCATTTCACTAAATGGATAGAAGACAAACTCTGATTTTCCGATAATCTCATCTTCCATGATAAACCCTAATCCATTTCTAGAGTCCTTACTAATGGACCGATTATCACCCATAACAAAATAACGATCTTTAGGTATTGTGATTGGACCAAAATTTCCAGTATGATTTTTGGCATCCTCTGATAAAAATGTTTGTTCATGTAAGTCGTTATTAATATAAAGCTTGTGATTTCTAATTTCAATCGTTTCTCCTGGTAACCCAATGATACGCTTTACGTAATTTTTATCAGGACGTTGAATAATTACGATGTCTCCTCTGTCAGGACCATCAATTAAATAAACAAATTTATTGAAAATAACGCGCTCACCGTCTTGGAGAGTTGGGTCCATACTGTCACCTTCAACAATGGAAGTCGCGAAAATGAATGTTCGTAGCAAAAATGCAAGAATAATGGCAATAAGAATTGCTTTACCCCATTCAAGCCATTCGTTTTTTTCTTTCGTTTTGGTCAAAAAAGACATTCCTTTCTGTTCCTAACTATCATTAATTCCATTATACCAGTTATAGGGAGATAAAAACGTAAATAATGATTCATAATTTGTTCAAGAAATAATGGAAATAATAAGAATATAATTGTGCTTATCCATTTTTCTATGCTAAAGTAATATAAATAGTAAAGGAGGTATTGTAATTTATTTATGTACGATACTGACAAGCTCCTAAAACAGATAGAAAAGTTACGTAATAAAATGAGTACCGTCGCAACGACAAAAGGGTTAAACAGTCTCGAGGCAATTACACTTAGCCAAGAACTGGACCGACTTTTAAACAGCTACGATATTCTCAAAAAAAATGTAAGAACGACAGAAACAGATAGAGATAAAATTAAATTATAACACTATCATATGGCTAATAGGAGGGATATCGCAATTACTGCATTATCCCATCTATTACTGTATTCCACCTTCTAAATCATTATTCTGTAAATACCTCTCTAAGCGATTTAACCCTTCTTCTAACGTGATTTTATCATAGGCATAGGATAATCTCATATATCCTTGTCCAATCGGTGAAAAACTATCTCCTGGCACAAGTGCCACCTTTCCTTTTCGAACAAGATCAACCCCTAATGCAAAGGATGTCATGTTTTTCAGTGGAAACTTCGGAAAGAAATAAAATGCCCCATTTGGTTTGTTCACTTCAAGTCCCATTTCTATTAATCGTTGATAGACATAATCTCGACGTGTTTGATACTCCATGCGCATCTTACTAGAATCGTTCAATCCATTGGTAAGTGCTTCTAGTGCTGCATACTGACTGATAGAAGAAGCACATGAAACATTGTATTGATGTACTTTTAGTAAATGTGTTGTAATCCAACTCGGAGCTAATACATAGCCAATCCGAAATCCAGTCATGGAATGCGATTTGGAGACACCATTGATCACAATAGTACGATCCGACACTTCTTTAAAACTGGCGATTGACACATGGTCATAATCAAAACTTAGTTCACTATAGATTTCATCTGCTAGTATGAATATATTTTTATCCTTTAATACATCGACAAGCGCTTTTAATTCAGTAGCTGTAAATGATGCTCCTGTTGGATTGGAAGGGTAGGGGAGAACGACACATTTTGTCTTGGGCGTAATAGCTTGCAAGAGTGCTTCCTTAGTTAATTTAAATTGTTGATTAGTAGTATCAACATGGACCACTTTTCCACAAGCTAAGGTTACTAGTGGTTCATATCCGGGATAAATTGGTCCAGGCATGATAACTTCATCACCAGGATTTAAGATCGTTCGAAATACGATATCTATTGCCTGAGAGGCACCGGTAGTCACGATGATTTCAGTTTCTGGCTGGTAGCTTACCTGATAACTAGACTCATAATAATTTGCGATAGCACGTCTTAGTTCTGGTATGCCGGCATTAGTTGTATAGGTTGTTCTATTCTTATGTAAGGCGTTTATTGCTGCTTCTTTAATATGTTCTGGTGTAGTGAAATCTGGTTGACCGATGGTTAAAGATACGATATCTTCTTCCTTTGAAACCATATTAAAGAATTTTCGAATACCAGAAATTTCAATTGTTTTTACTTGATGATTAAGTAAGTGCTCCACAATAATTCCTCCATATCAAGCCGTCTTGTTCTTCATTATAGCAAATAGGTTTCGTTTTATGATAGTAGATTAAAATCCAGTTTATTAAACGTATATAATCTAACTTCGCTGTATACACTGGAGGATATTACAATAGAATTGGATGCGATAGGATGGAAACATTTATCCATGGAACTATAATTAAATTATCTCAACTATCTTCACTTGGTTTGACTGAGGAAATGGTATACAGTGTAGTTATCTTTCTTGGTATCCTAGGATGTTATATGTTAATACGTCCAATTATAACCTTTCTAATTGCGCTACAGTCAGAAAGATTATTAAGCTATCTACTTAGTAGTCTATTCTGTACTTCGATATTTTTTATAGCGGTGCTATTCATTGGCGAAGTACAGATCACTCTATATAATCTGTTTAAATATACCCTGCAATCATTAGCGGTATTAGGATTGTTATTATTTCTCGTCCATGTATGGAACTATATCCAAAAGGGAAGAAAGAAAGTACAAAAAAAGCATATCATCTAATATGCTTTCAACGATATGTTTTTCGATTTGTCCAATCCATTTTCCCTAAAGATGATGGCGTGAAATAGGAAGAAGTATGTTGCTTATGCATTGGTTTTTCCTTTTCAGGCTTCCAATCAATGTATTGATAGATAATTTTTTTTGCTTGAGATAGTGACATTTTCGTTTGCGGATTTCGAAAACTTTGGTCGAGTGACCCAAGATGCTCCAATTCTTTAAAGTCGTCTTTTGTTGGAGGTATATGAAAATAGTAGTCAGCTACCTTAACTAGTAAAGTTGAATGTTGGTTACTTCGTTTTGGATGATCTGAAAAATGAAGTCCGACTTTTTTTGCTCGTTTTTCTTTTAATAGCCGTTGGATTGTTTCTTTTTTTATATAATAAAGATGTTGTGGCTCTGGTGCTGTTTTTGCGTGGCGATTGACCGTATAAAGTGCCTTTGCAAGATCAAGAAGTGATGCTGTTTCTTGGCTGTTCATCCAATTACCTCCTTTCCGTAACTTATTGCATTAATAGTAGCCTAAAGCTTGTCCATTTTCAATAGAAAAATAATAAGAGAAGCAGTCGATGCCTCTCTCTTACAACATATCCTTAATAAAGGCAACCATCTCATCGACTTGTTCATCTGTCATGTAGTAGCCATTGTACTTGTTGATGGCATTCCCTTCCGGACTAACAACAAAAAAATTGATTCCATGTACAAATGTATCGTCTTCCATTTCTTCAATCAACGTCTTAAATGATTTAACTGCAAATTGCTTTATTTCTTCAAAATCGTATCCAGTTAAGAAAGTCCAATTGTCGAATTCAATCCCTCTTACTTCACCATATTCCTTTAATACTTCTGGTGTATCGTGTTCTGGGTCAATACTAAAGGAGACAAATTTAACGTCATCAATTCCGGCATCAGATAAAGCACGCTCGACTTTTTGTTTGTTATAAACCATTTGTGGGCATTCCGTTTGGCAATTGGTGTAAATAAAATCAGCAATCCAAATGTCCCCTTCAAAGTCACTTTTACTGACCGTTTCGCCATCTTGATTTGTGAAGGAGAAATCCTGTACCTCATAAGAAATATTCCCATTATATTCCGGCTCACCACATGCAGTAAGTAAGCTTAGCAACACAATTAATAGTAATAATGCTATACGCTTCAACGATATTTCCTCCAAATTCTAATGTTTCCATAATTTTATCATGGAAATAGAATTGATACTATGAATAAACTGTTACAAATGCAATAGGGAGGTTAAATTGTTACGTCTACTCTGGCTTCAAAGTATAAATTGATATTTCGGGTTTGCAAAAGAAGCGGTAAGGTAGTCGAGTTGTTCCGATTCCTTTATTAACATATAGGGTTAACCGGTTGTTCGGAAATGTGTACGTTCCTTGCACATATTTCTCAGCGTATATAGGTGTGTATAAGTGTCCAATAAATGGTAGACGCACTTGTCCGCCATGACTATGGCCAGATAATTGCACATCTATTGGGTATTGAATAGTGGTGTCGGCGAAATCAGGTTCATGTGCTAGTAAAAGCGTGAATAGCGATGAATTGGTATTTGCCATGGTCTTAGTTAAATCAGGTCTACCTAAAATAACATCGTCAATACCAGCGAGTAGAATTCGATCTTGTTGTCTTTCGATAACATGATGACTATTTTGGAGTAGGGTAAATTGAGCGTCTTCCATCACTTTTTTTATGGTTTCGGTACCATAGCCTCCGTGGTCGTGGTTGCCGTATACCCAATACTTCCCATAGGGGGCATGTAAATTGCGTAGGAGGGTTGTCAGCTTAGAGTCCCAATGATAATGGTCAGGATCATCAACCAAATCCCCGGTAAAGACAATTAAATCAGGATTTAACTTGTTTATCTCAGCCGTTAATTTTTCAAATTGTTCTAGGTTGTAATGAAATCCAATATGGGTATCGGAAAACTGGATAATTTTAAAATTTTCAAAAGAGCTAGGAATTCTTGAATCTGTTATCGTGAGCTGTTGCATGGTAAGTAATTCTGGCTCGATATTTCGTGCGTAGTAGTAGGTACCCCCTGAAATTCCGGCAATACCAAACATACTTCCAACTACTTTTTTTAGAAAAGATCTTCTATTCATTCTGTCACCTTCAAAAACTGTAATAAAAAATGATTGTCTTATGTTAAATAAATTCACTATCCAAGTTTTGATTGTTAGTCGATTATATCATACAACAAAAGATGCTTCAGTAGGTCAAATTATACAAAATGAAATCGTTTGACTTTTAATATAAATGAAAATAATATGAAATCAACTAATTACGTCAATAAAGTAATGCATTTAACAGAAAGGAAGGTGGATGAAATGGATAGTAAAACAATTATTGTAACAGGAAGCTCGAGTGGTATGGGGAAGTACATGGCGAAAAAGTTTGCTGATGAGGGAGCAAATGTTGTTTTGACAGGAAGAAATCTAGAACGGCTTACTTTAGTTAAGGAAGAATTAGAACAAACAGCTACTGGGAAGCTACATATTATAACGATGGACGTTCGAAATCCTGAGGATGTAGAGCGGATGGTTGCGGAAACAATAAAGCAATTCGGTACCATCGATTATTTAATTAACAATGCAGCAGGAAATTTTATTTGCGCGGCAGAGGATTTATCAATTAATGGCTGGAATGCGGTCATTGATATCGTGCTTAATGGAACATTTTATTGTAGTAAAGCGGTCGGAAGGTATTGGATTGACCACCAGATTAACGGGTCTATTTTAAATATGGTTGCTACTTATGCGTGGAATGCAGGGGCTGGAGTTATTCATTCTTCTGCAGCAAAGGCAGGAGTGTTGAATATGACGCGTACCTTAGCAGTAGAGTGGGGGACGAAATATGGTATTCGTGTCAACGCTATCGCCCCTGGACCTATTGAAAGAACTGGCGGAGCAGAGAAGTTATTTTTGTCGGAAGAGGCCGCAACTAGAACGTTAGCATCTGTACCGTTGAAACGATTAGGCAAACCAGAGGAAATAGCGGAACTAGCGTATTTCTTATTATCCGATAAAGCGTCCTACATCAATGGAGAGGTCGTTACGATGGATGGGGGACAGTGGTTGAATAAGTTCCCCTTTTAATAGAAAACAAAGGCTGTTGGATGAGGAAATGTCCCTTATCCAACAGCCTTTGTTTATTTAATTGCAATGATCACAGTTGGTGTGAGAGGTGTTTTTCCCCTCGATTTGTAATGTACAGTGATTGATGTGAAATGATTTTTTTAGTATCTCATTACCCAAAACGATTAACTTATCGCGGTCTACAGTGTCGTCAACAATAATATGACAGCTAAGCATTGGTAATTCATTAGTAATTGACCAAATGTGTAAATCATGAACATCTAGAACGCCATCAAGACTAACTAATTCCGAAATTACTTCTTTTGGATTAATATTAGTTGGCTTTCCTTCCATCAAAACATGTAGAGAATCTTTCGTTACTCGATATCCGGAAATGATAATTAGAATGGCTACAATTACACTAGCAATTGGGTCAGCTAAATACCAGCCAAATAAAAGAATTAATACCCCGGCAATAATTGCCCCAACGGAGCCTAATAAATCTCCAATCACATGTAAAAGTGCACTCCGTATATTTAAGTTCTCTTTCGAATCACCTTTTAAGAGGAAGAAGGCAACAATAAGGTTAATAATTAAGCCAAGCAAAGCTATATATAACATATTTGCAGAAACTTCCTGCGGTTCAACAAATCGTGTTATCGCTTCATATAATATATAAAGCGAAATAAGGATTAAGGCAACTCCATTTAGAAAGGCGGCAACGATTTCAAATCGTTTATATCCATACGTCTTATCATTGGTTGCTTTTCGTTCTCCAATTTTTAATGCAAGTAAACTTAATCCAAGTGCAACAGCATCACTTAGCATATGTCCAGCATCTGAGATTAGTGCAAGACTGTTGGTTAGGAATCCACCAATTGCTTCGACAATCATAAATGTAAAAATAGCAATAAAACTTATGAATAAAACGCGCTTGTTAGTAGTGTGATGGTGATGTCCATGACCATGAGAATGATCATGACCATGACCATGATGATGGTGTCCCATTTAAACTGCTCCCTTCGTATGTTTCATGTGGTCAACAGTCTGTTCTAACAAATTCATGACATGATAATCATCAACCGTATAGAAGTACATGTTTTTTTCCCGACGATTTTTTACTAAATGTAGCTGTTTTAAATACTTTAGTTGATGGGAAATGGTTGATTGCTGCATATCGAGTGCAGTAGCAATTTCCGTAACAGAGCATTCTTTGTAAAATAATAAGTGCAGAATTCGTATACGGGTTGGATCAGATAATGCTTTGAATGTCTGTGCTACTTGATCGATTAACGTATCGTGTAATGGTGAATATTCCATTTGAAAAGACAACCCCTTTTTATAATATGAGCATATGTTCATATTATAAAACTGGTCGAACAAATTTTCAAGTGTTACATGTATCGTACATGCTTAATTATCAAGGCGTATGTTACAATAAGAATAGTTACAATAAATTGTAGTTGTATGCTGTAATGTAACGTACTTCTAAATGGGTATATATAGTGTTTATAAAAAAGTTGAAGAACTAATGGTACAACAATAGTTATGGAATAAGGTTCGTTTAGAATATTGTAAAGGAGCGGGTATAATGAGTTTATTGCAAGATAAGGATTTGACAGCGCTTACAATTTCAGAGATGATGATTCCATCTGAAAAAGTAGCACATGTACAAATTAATAATCCGTTAGAACATGCATTATTAGTTCTTGTGAAGTCGGGATATTCTGCTGTTCCAGTTTTGGATGCTTCCTATACGTTACAAGGTACCATTGGTAAAACCAAAATACTAAATGAAATACTCGGGTTAGAACGATTTGAGATGGAGAGATTATCGAGTCTATTAGTTCAAGATGTGATGGCAACAGATATACCTAGATTACAAAAGCATGAGACGATTTTAGAAGGCTTAAAAGCGTTAATTGATTATCCCTTTGTTTGTGTGGTAGATGAAAATGGATATTTCGACGGTATCCTAACAAGGAGAGCAATATTAAAGGAAATTAGAAAAGATATATATACCGAGAAAAAGAAGCAAAATCAATAATCCTATCTAGGCTGCGGCACTTATGTCGTAGCCTTTTTAATACGGAAGTCTTGTATAGTCGGTTAATAATTGCTCGGAATCCTATTGTCTGTTAAAGTGAAAATTATAAAAAATATGGAGGGGAATATAAATGAAAATGATGGATGCTAATGAAATTATACAATTTATATCGACTAGTAAAAAAAGCACACCTGTGAAGGTATATGTAAAGGGTCAGCAGTTAGATACGGTTTCTTTTGGGAATGTAAAAGCCTTCGTTGAAAAAACATCTGGCGTACTGTTTGGAGAGTGGAACGACGTTAGTGCTGTATTAGAAGCTAATCAATCTTATATTACGGATTATATTGTTGAAAATGATCGCCGTAACTCTGCGATTCCTTTATTAGACTTAAAAAACATCAATGCACGAATCGAGCCAGGTGCAGTCATTCGTGATCAGGTTGAAATCGGTGATGGTGCCGTTATTATGATGGGTGCAATGATTAATATCGGTGCAGTCGTTGGTGAGGGGACCATGATTGATATGAATGCGGTATTAGGTGGACGTGCTACGGTAGGGAAAAATTGTCACATCGGTGCCGGGACAGTGTTAGCCGGTGTTATTGAACCACCATCTGCGAAGCCAGTAGTAGTTGAAGATGATGTTGTTATCGGGGCCAATGTTGTGGTACTAGAAGGTGTAACCATTGGTAAAGGTGCAATCGTGGCTGCGGGTGCTGTTGTTACAAAAGATGTTGCACCAAACACTCTGGTTGCAGGAACTCCAGCTAGAGTGTTGAAAGAAATTGATGAAGGTACGAAATCGAAAACAGAAATTAAACAGGAATTGCGTAAGTTAGATAATTAAGCAAGGGGAATCATGATGGATTTAAAAGAACTTAGGCGAATTCGACGTGAGTTGCATCAAATTCCTGAACTTGGTTTCCAGGAGTTCAAAACACAGAATTATTTATTACAGTTTCTGGAGAGATTGGCAACAGAACGTGTAGAAATTAAAACATGGAAAACGGGAATATTGGTGAAGGTAGCCGGTTTAAATCCGACGAAGACGATTGGTTATCGGACCGATATAGATGGATTACCAATTGCAGAACAAACGGAACTTGACTATTCTTCGATACACCCGGGTAATATGCATGCCTGTGGACATGATTTTCATATGACTATCGCCTTAGGTGTGTTAAAGCATGTAATTGATAACCCATTACAAGATGATAGTTTGTTTATTTTTCAGCCAGCTGAGGAGGGTCCAGGTGGTGCATTGCCCATGATGCAATCGGAGGAATTTTTAGCATGGAAACCAGATAGTGTTTTTGCACTCCATATTGCTCCAGAATATCCTGTAGGAACGGTTGCAAGTAAGCCGGGTTTACTATTTGCCAATACAAGTGAGTTATTTATAGATTTTACCGGGAAGGGTGGGCATGCAGCATATCCGCATTTAACCAAGGATATGGCAGTGGCTGCTGGAAGTTTTCTGACTCAAATTCAGGAAATTGTATCTCGAGGAATAGATCCATTGGAAAGCGCAGTTGTCACAATAGGAAAAATGACAAGTGGCCACGTGCAAAATGCAATAGCTGAATCTGCAAGGCTAGAAGGCACAATTCGTACATTAAAACCAGATGTTATTCAGACGATAAAGAAACGAATCGAAGCGATGGTTAAAGGATTCGAAATAAGCTATGATTGTACAATTACCGTAGATTATGGTTCGA
This sequence comes from Ornithinibacillus contaminans, assembly GCF_001038425.2. Taxonomy (GTDB): domain Bacteria; phylum Bacillota; class Bacilli; order Bacillales; family Amphibacillaceae; genus Ornithinibacillus; species Ornithinibacillus contaminans. The sequence continues at coordinate 22,342 of NZ_LDPV02000037.1, read as the reverse complement.
ATTATTACCAAGTTTACAATGATGCTAGCTATGTACAATTATTTGAACAGACGATGGTTGAAAGAGGAATAAAGTTCACCATGGCAAATAAGGCGATGACAGGTGAAGACTTCGGATTTATGCTAAAGGAAATACCGGGCTTTATGTTTTGGTTAGGGGTCGATTCGCCATTTGGATTACATAACGATAAGCTGAATCCTAATGAAGAAGCGCTGAAAGTCGGAGTTGATGCGGTTGTCGCTATGTTTGATGCTATGGCTTAAAAGCAGTACTAAGCTCGTATATTGTATTCACTTTCGGTCAAACTAAGCATGTAAAATTATGTTTAGAGGAGTGAGATGATGGCGAGAATTGGGGTTGAACAGTCCCTTACGGATGTAAAAGAGGCCTTAATGGAAATGGGACATGAAGTAATCGATTTAAAGTCAGAGGCAGATACAGCTCACTGCGATTGCTGTGTCATTACTGGTTTAGATCAAGATGTAATGGGCATGTCCAACACAAGTATTGCAGGTCCAGTAATTAGTGCAGAGGGCCAGGACGCACAAGCAATTTGTCAGATGGTAAATGATAAATTAAGTTAACCTGAAGAGGTCGGGACAAAAGTAAAATGAGAAGATAATTAGCTGAACCATGCACTATATCCAGAGGTGGAGATAGTGCCACGCGTTCGGATTTTGTCTTATCATAGATACTCTTGTCCCGGCTTTTTTGGCGTTCAGGAAACAATGAATTCAGATGCCGAAGTAATTTTATCACCTAAACAGTGACGTCAGCTCTAGATATAAGAGAAACGAATACGAGTTTTTCTAAGGTTAGTTTTGCTTAAAAAGTGACATAAGTAACCAAATAAAAAATTTTTTAAAAAATTGTGCAAAAGATATAGCAATTTATTTCGGAAACCGTTATATTAGTAGTTACGTGAAAGAAAATCACTTCATGGGGGAGGGTTAATTGTGGATACATTTAGAAAATTAAAACAATTTTATTGGCCTTATAAAAAGTATTTCTTTACCTCTTTACTATTTTTGTTTTTTGTGACGGTCATTACAGTTGTGTATCCGATTATTTTACAAATAACAATTGATGATGTTGTAGCAGAAGAGAGATATGAATTAATACCTTGGATATCCACTATTTTTGTTATTCTAATGGTTATTAAGGGTATTGCAACGTTTTATCATCAGTACTTAGGAGAATTATTTGGGGTAACAGCTGTGTATCATGTACGTGACGCATTGTATAAGAAGCTTCAGATATTATCCTTTAAACATTATGATAATGCCAAAACAGGCGACATTATGTCACGACTAACATCAGATGTAGAAGGATTTCGTTTCTTCTTATCATTTGGGTTTGCTGAATTACTACGTATTGTTCTTCTTATTGGAATCAGTTTAAGTGTAATGTTTTATTACTCGGTGCCACTTGCACTTGTAACAATGGCGGCGATGCCATTTCTTGTAATTGTTGTTATGCGTTTTGAAAAGCGGGCACATCCTGCATTTCGAGGTATTCGTCAATCATTCGGGAAATTGAATACTAGAGTGCAAGAGAATATTAGCGGAATGCAGACTGTAAAATCATTGTCCCGTGAAGACTTTGAGATAGGTAGATTCTCATCTAGTAATGATGATTATCGTCAAAATTATGTAAAAACATCTGAAATATGGGCGAAGTTCTTTCCATTAATGGAATTTATCGGTAATGTCTGTGCGGTTTCACTTTTAGCATTTGGTGGGTATCTCGTAATTAATGGGGACCTAACATCTGGTGAACTTGTAGCCTTCTTTAGTTTAGTTTGGTATATCATGGGGCCACTTATGAACGTGGGTTATGTTATTAACCAATTCTCACAGGCTAAGGCATCAGGTGAGCGTTTAAGAGAAATCCTAGAGGCAAAAGAAGATATTGTTGTAAAAGAAAATGCAATTGATACACCGATTAAAGGTCATGTAACATTCAAAGATGTGACGTTAACGTATACAGAGGATGATGATTCTGCATTGAAGCACATTACTTTCGATGCTCCTCCTGGTAAAACGATTGGACTAATAGGTGCCACTGGATCTGGTAAAACGAGTATTACACAGCTCATCACACGCTTTTACGAGCCAGAAGCTGGGGAAGTATTGGTTGATGGAAGACCTGTAGCAGACTACGATTTGAAAAATTTACGTAATCACATTGGATTTGTTTTACAAGAGTCATTCCTATTCTCAACAACCATACGGGAAAACATTGCATACGGTAATCCAGATGCAACAGATGAACAGATTATTGATGCTGCAAAACGTGCTCAAGCACATGATTTTATCATGGAGATGCCAAATGGCTATGATACATTACTAGGTGAAAGAGGTATGGGGCTTTCGGGTGGACAGAAGCAGCGTATTGCAATCGCCCGAGCAATCTGTATCGATCCTAGTATTCTCGTATTGGATGATGCAACATCTGCGGTAGATATGGAAACGGAATTTGAGATACAAAAGGCATTAAAGGAAGTTATGCGAGGACGTACTTCATTTATTATCGCCCATCGTATTTCATCCTTGAAGCATGCGGATGAAATATTAGTGTTAGAAGATGGTGAAGTAGTCGAACGTGGAACACATGACGAATTACTGAAAAACAATGGTGTCTACGAACGAATCTATAAGATACAATATCAGGATCATGATGTCATCATGAAAGCTGTGAATTAGGGGGGGAGAGTGAGCGATGGCTAAGACTGAAGAAAAAAACAAACGTCATTTAAAACGTTTCTACTATACTGTTGATCAAGCAATTGAAAAGCCTTTTAACTGGAAGCAGATTTGGCGCTTACTAGTCTATTTAAAACCCTATACAAAAACGTATTTGTTAGGGGCAATCTTAGCAATGGTTGTATCAACTGCAATTCGATTACTTATACCAATATTAATTGGTAAAGCAGCCATTGATATGGCGATTAAAAATGAAAATACAACACAATTAATCTATCTAGTAATTATTATTGCGGTATTGTATTTACTAAGTTATATAGCAAACTATTTCCGGATTAAATGGGTTAATATTTTAGGGCAAAATGTCATTTATGATTTAAGGCAACATCTATTTACCCATGTACAAGGACTTTCCCACCGATTCTTTGATTCTAGGTCGGCTGGATCTATCTTAGTACGCATTATGAATGATACCAACTCCTTACAAGAGTTATTCTCAAACGGTATTATTAACTTATTAATGGATATTGCGACACTGATTGGTATTGTGACGATTCTATTCACGCTAAGTCCTAAATTGGCATTAGCTGTAATGATTGTATTACCATTAATGTTCTATGTGACTAGTGTCCTAAGAAGAAGGATTCGTCGCTCCTGGCAGGATGTTCGTATCCAGCAGTCTCGGATGAATTCACATTTGAATGAAAGTATTCAAGGAATTCGGATTACACAGTCCTTCACACAAGAAAAAGAAAACACGGAATTCTTCGATGGGCTTAATACGGATACTTTCAAAGCATGGCTAAATGCAACGAAGAAGAGTGCGATGTTTCGACCATTCGTTGAGATGAGTAATGCAGTTGGAACCGTAATTTTAATTGTTTACGGTGCACATTTAATCATCTTAACACCAGAAAATGGTGGAATTCTTTTAGGGACATTTGTCTCGTTTGCCTTTTACTTAGGAATGTTCTGGGATCCAATTTCACGCTTGGGTCAAATGTATAATCAGTTGTTAGTGGCAATGGCGTCTTCTGAACGTATCTTTGAATATTTGGATGAAACACCGAATGTTGATGAAGTAGAAAATGCTTATGAATTTGATGAAATGAAAGGTCATATCGAATTTGATCGTGTTCAATTCTCCTATGATGAGGAGCGAATTGCGCTACATGAAATTTCACTGGAGATGAAGGCAGGACAGACGATTGCCTTAGTTGGTCATACTGGAAGCGGTAAATCAACAATTGCCAACCTAATTAGCAGGTTCTATGATCCAACAAAAGGAATCGTAAAAATAGATGGTCATAATTTACGCGAAGCATCATTAAGTAGCTTACGAAAGCATATTAGTGTTGTTTTACAAGATACATTTATTTTTTCAGGAACGATTATGGAAAATATTCGCTTCGGACGACCAGGTGCGACAGATGAAGAGGTTATGGCTGCAGCTAAAGAAGTTGGTGCGGATGATTTTATTCAGCGGTTGGCGAATGGCTATCAAACAGAGGTAGAGGAGAGAGGGAATATCCTATCGGCTGGTGAGCGTCAGCTGTTATCCTTTGCACGTGCATTACTAGCTAATCCAAGTATCATTATTTTGGATGAAGCAACAGCAAGTATTGATACCGAAACAGAAGTTAAGATACAAGCTGCACTCCGCCGATTATTAAAAGATAGAACAGCGATTATTATCGCGCATAGACTATCGACGATTCGTGAGGCAGATAATATCTTTGTATTAGAACATGGTAAAGTACTAGAGAATGGAAACCATGAGGAATTAATGGCGTTAAAAGGAGAATACTATGGTTTGGTACGCTCCCAATTTCAAATGTTAGATGCTATCTAATGAGAAGAAAGAGGCAATTTCGTTTACATAGAAATTGCTTCTTTTTCTATCTCTTGATAAAGTTATAGGTATAAGCGTTAGACGTAATAGAGTATTCTGTCTGGAGGAACTAAGTATGAAAAAAGAATTTGCAGTCATTGGCTTGGGCAGATTTGGTGGGAGTATATGCCAGGAATTAAGCAGGGAGGGTATGGAAGTAATAGCGATGGATAAAAACGAAGAACGTGTTAATCAGTTTAAAAACATCGCATCCCATGCTGTAATTGGAGATTCAACAGATGAGACCACATTAAAGGAACTAGGTATTAAAAACATTGATCATGTTATCGTAGCGATTGGTGATAATATACAAGCAAGTATTTTAACAACGGTAGTTTTAGTAGAGCTTGGCGTGAAGAAAATAACGGTTAAAGCACAAAATGACTATCATGCTAAGATTCTTGATAAAATTGGAGCACATCAAGTTGTTCATCCAGAACGTGATATGGGAAGAAGAATTGCCCATAGTATCATTTCTAATAATATCGTCGATTACCTTGAGTTGTCAGATGATCATAGTATTGTCGAGGTAAAGGCAGGCAATAAGATGATTGGAAAGTCCATTATCGAATTGGATATTCGTGCACGATATGGCTGTACAGTTGTTGCTATCAAACAAGGAAAGCATATTAATGTATCACCGACACCAGATGATATTCTAACACCAAATGATATTTTGGTCGTGGTTGGTGCGGATAAGGATATTGCTCGTTTTGAAAAACAATTAGTGATAGATGATTAACAATTTACAAAATGAATAAGGATGCCAATCTAATTGGCATCCTTATTTTTTGTGTTATAACTTATACTTCCATGATAATTGGTAGAATCATTGGTCTACGTTTCGTTTTCTCATACAAGAATGGTGCAATGGTATCTGTAATTTCATTCTTAATTTCAGACCATTGAGTTGTTTTGCGCTCCATTACTTTGTTTAAATGAGAGGAAACAAGCTTCTGTGCCTCATTAATCATATCCTCAGACTCTCTCATGTATACAAAACCACGTGAGATGATATCAGGACCGGCGGCTATTTTGAATTCCTTCATGTTAATGCTTACGACTACAATAACTAATCCTTCTTCAGAAAGAATGCGACGATCACGTAAGACGATATTACCGATATCACCGATTCCACTTCCGTCTACATAAACAGAACCAGAAGGAATTTTACCAGCGACTTGGGCAGTATCCTTGCTAAGTGCAAGTACGTCTCCATTGTCCATTACAAAGGAATCTTCTAAAGGAACACCACACATCTCAGCTAGTTTTGTATGTTCTACTAGCATGCGATACTCACCATGAATTGGCATGAAGTACTTAGGCTGAATTAAACGTAACATCAGTTTTTGTTCTTCTTGGCTACCATGACCAGAAGTGTGAATATCATTTAGTTTCCCATGAATGACTTCAGCTCCTGCGCGATATAGCATGTTGATTGTTCTGCTTACACTAATTGTATTCCCCGGGATTGGTGAGGAAGAAAATACAACAGTATCTCCAGGAATAATCTGAATCTGACGATGAGTACCGTTTGCGATACGAGATAATGCAGCCATAGGCTCACCTTGTGAACCAGTACAAAGAATGGTTACTTCCTGAGCTGGAAGACGGTTTATATCATTAGCATCAATAAACGTATCCTTAGGTGCTTGGATATACCCTAATTCTTGTCCTAAATTGATTGCATTTTCCATGCTACGACCAAATACAGCTACTTTACGATTGTGTTTGACCGCTGCTTCAACGACTTGTTGTAAACGATAAATATTGGATGCAAAGGTAGCAAAAATAATACGTCCATCTACTCGACCGAAAATTTCATTGATACTAGAACCAACAACTTTTTCAGACATTGTAAAGCCTGGGACCTCACTATTTGTACTATCAGATAGAAGGCAAAGCACGCCCTCCTTACCGATTTCAGCCATTTTTGCTATGTTTGCAGGATCACCTACTGGAGTAAAGTCGAACTTAAAGTCACCAGTGTGTACAATATTTCCAGGAGGTGTTTTAACAACAATACCATAGGAATCAGGAATACTATGTGTTGTACGGAAAAAGCTTACAGATGTTTTACGGAATTTAATGACATCATCTTCTTGGATGATATTTAATTTAGCATTTCTTAATAAACCATGTTCTTCTAATTTGTTTCGAATTAAGCCAATCGCTAGCTTACCTGCATAAATCGGTATATTTACCTCACGCAGTAAATAAGGAATTCCACCAATATGGTCTTCGTGACCATGTGTTACAATTAAACCTTTAATTTTCTCTTGGTTTTGCACTAGATACGTATAATCTGGAATAACGTAATCAATTCCAAGTAGTTCATCTTCTGGGAACTTGATCCCTGCATCGATAAGAATAATTTCATCCTGGAATTGCACCGCATAGGTGTTCTTTCCGATTTCGCCAAGTCCACCTAGGGCAAATACCGCCGCTTGATCGTTTTTTACAAATTTCATCTAGACAGTCTCCAATTGAAAAGCTTCAGATTGCTTTTCATATTCTAAATGTGCTCCATCTAGTGGTTGGATGAATTCAATATTATAGTTGCGATCGCTTAATTTTTGTCTTACTTCTTTTTGGGAATCAGCCTCAATATAAAGGCTTTGTGTACGCTCACGTACAGGTACTTCATAAGATGAAGTCTGATAAATTACTTTGTAAATCATGTTATCTCTCCTGTCTCTCTCTACAAAAACTTTATTTTTTAGTATTCATTTTGCCATGATAAGAAATGCCAACAACTACATATTAGCGTAACGCTTTCTATGTAACTTATCCTCAGTCTAGGTTTCGTCCACACTGAAGATAGAGTTGATTTCATTATTTTAAAACAAGTGCTTCATTAACGTCTATCGTACATAATTACTAAATTCCGTTTTTCCGTAACAATCCGTATTCCTTACAATAAATTCCTTGCAACACGTAACAAAAAAGGCAGGTAAAATATGTGTTAGATTTATCATTATCGGTAGATAGGCTTTTATTTATACCCTGCCTAAATCTATTGCTTATTCTTTTAAAGTTGTAGGTACACGTCCTTGGCCTAAAAAATCTTTCCAACGCTTCTTTAGCTTTTCTTTTAGGCGACGTAACATAAGGACATACACTCCTTTCCCTAGATTAAAGAAAAGCATCAAAAGTTTCTACCGTCCAATCCCTCTTAACTATAGTATAGTATGGATTTAGGAATTTTGAAATAAAAATGACGAATTTATTCTAAAAAATTTCTGTACAGTTAAACACATAGCCTATAACGATTACTAAAAATGATACATTGAAAAGCTTTCAAAACGTTAGAACGGTGCCAAAGTATAATTCTTTAGTGATATTTTTCTCTAATCATGTAAATCTATGCATAAGAAGCTACTTCGGGAGTCGTTGTATGCTGAGCTTTTCGAACAATCTACCAAAATAAAACAGACCAGAATAAATGTAAATGGAATACCTAAAAAGCAAAAAGACACAAATCTCTATGTAAGATTGTGTCTTGGTGTACGCGTTTTATCTCAACCAATACGTTTATTCTAGCCTCGATAAGTTATTCAATGGGTTTTGCGTTTTCAGGAATGGCGAATGGATTTTCTTTGTTGATGTGGTCATAAAACATCACACCGTTTAAATGGTCAATTTCATGTTGTAATACAATAGCAGCATAATCCTTTAAGCGAAGTTTTAGTTCATTCCCGCTTAAGTCAGTAGCCTTAATGGTAATCCTAGCATATCTTGGGACAAAGCCTTCCACAACTCTATCAACGGATAGACAACCTTCGCCAACTGTTAAGTAGGCTTTTTCAACAGAATGACTGACGATTTTAGGATTAATCAGGCCATGGCTATACAGGTTTCCATTTCCATCCTCGAAATGTACAGCAATCATTCGTTTATTAATTCCTAGCTGTGGAGCTGCAAGTCCAACTCCAGGTCTAAGATCATACTTTGCACAAACCTGTTCGTCTTGACTATTCTTTAAAAATTGAAGCATATCCTTTAGCAGTGTTATTTCTTCTTCTGTTGGAGGAATTTGTACTTCGTTAGCTACCTCTCTTAAGGAAGGGTGTCCTTCCCGAACGACATCGTCCATTGTTAACATAATCTTCACTCCGTCTCTATATGTATGTGTTTTATATTATTCCACTCAGAAATTATATGTGCAATCAATTAAATAGTTTATCATATATTTCATCTAGTAGGCATAATTTTACTATAGACAACTTGATAATTTGTAAATCCAACACGGTAATTTTATGCTATACTAATATACAGTTTACAACTATTAGAAACTGCAGCATGGATAGAGGGGGAAGTTTATCTTGAAGCTTAATAAGATTTGGTTACTCATCATTATGATCATTCCATTGATAGTAGCGGGCTGTGGAGATACACCAGAGTCACAAATTTACAATCAGCTGGAGGAAGCAGTTCAATTGGAAGAAGGCTTTCAACAGCAGCAAGAAGCAATAACACAGTTAGAAACAAAGGAACATGACCTATACAATCAAATCATTGAACTTGGAATTGATGAGTTCGATAAGATTAAAGATTTAGCACAGCAAGCCCTGACATCGATTGAGGAACGCACTGAAAAGATTAAGATGGAAAAAGAGAGCTTAGCTACATCACGAGAAGCGTTTACCAAAGTGGAATCATTCGTTCAAGACATCAAGGATACAGAAGTGAAAGAAAAGGCAGAGAAATTGTACGACACTATGATAAGTCGATACGATGCATATGATAAGCTGAATAAAGCTTATAATGAATCACTATCACTTGAAAAACAATTATACGAAATGCTTCAATTAGAGGATTTAGATCAAGCAGCTTTACAAGAACAGATTGAGAAAATAAATGTCAAATACCAAGAAATCATAAAAGCCAATGAGGAATTTAATAGCTTCACAAATGAGTATAATGAACTGAAAAAAGGTTTTTATGAACAAGCTAATATCAATGTGAAATATGTAGAAAACAACACAAAATAATAATCCTAAATAGGTTCGTATCAAACCTAACGAGAAATCGTTAGGTTTTTTTGTTTGTTTGAAAGATTTATGATACAGACGCGAAATGAAACTATAACAGAATTCAGTTATTGTGGTCGTTTCATGATTTGCTAAGCTAAATAGAGAATCAAATAATATAAAAACATTAATCAAAGTAGTTGACCGAATGGGTAATTATAGCTACACTTTAATTGTAATAAGAATTGTACCAGTCATTTTTGCGAACAATATATAACAGTTTGTGTCTGTTTTTTACATATCGTTTTGCTAGATGAAAAACCATACACAAATAAGAGCAAATCGGTACAGATTTTCCTTTTTTTTGGGAAGGATAGTAAAGATAATCTAACAAGGATACATGAAAGGAAGAGGTGAACTATTTTGAAACACGTTTTAGAGAGTGTTGAAAGTCAGTTCGAAATGTTCCAGATTCTGAATGAAGATGGAAAAGTTGTAGCTAAGGATGACATGCCTGCATTGTCAGACGAGGAATTAAAAGAACTAATGAGAAGAATGGTATATACACGTATTCTTGATCAACGTTCGATCGCATTAAATCGTCAAGGTCGTCTTGGCTTCTATGCACCAACTGCTGGTCAAGAGGCGTCTCAACTTGGTAGTCATTTTGCCCTAGAAAAAGAAGATTTCATTTTACCTGGATATCGTGACGTTCCACAGTTAATTTGGCACGGTTTACCACTTTATCAAGCATTTCTATTCTCAAAAGGACATTTCCATGGAAATCAAATGCCAGAAGTGAATGCATTACCACCACAAATTATTATCGGTGCGCAATATGTTCAAGCTGCTGGTGTTGGACTTGGACTTAAAATGCGTGGTAAAAAAGCAGTTGCAATTACCTACACTGGTGACGGTGGTACTTCACAGGGTGATTTCTATGAAGGTATGAACTTTGCTGGTGCATATGCAGCTAATAATATCTTCATCGTTCAAAATAACGGATTTGCTATCTCTGTACCTCGTGATAAGCAAACTGCAGCGAAGACTTTAGCACAAAAAGCTATTGCAGCTGGTATTGAAGGAATTCAAGTAGATGGTATGGACGTATTAGCAGTATATGCTGCTACTAAATATGCTCGTGAGCGTGCTATTGAAGGTAAAGGTCCAATGCTTATTGAAACAATTACTTATCGTTATGGTCCTCATACAATGGCTGGTGACGATCCAACACGTTATCGTTCAGCAGACCTTGACACAGAGTGGGAGAAAAAGGACCCATTAGTACGTTTCCGTAAATTCTTGGAAGGTAAGAAATTATGGTCTGAGGAAGAGGAAAACAAAGTAATCGAACAAGCAAAAGAAGATATTAAAGAAGCTATTAAAAAAGCAGACCAATATCCAAAACAAAAAGTAACTGATTTTATTTCTAATATGTTTGAAACACTTCCAAGTAACTTAGTAGAGCAATTGGAAGAGTACAAAGCAAAGGAGTCGAAGTAAACGATGGCACAAATGACAATGATTCAAGCAATCACTGATGCACTACGCGTAGAATTAAAGAATGATGAAAACGTGTTAGTCTTTGGTGAAGATGTCGGCCAAAACGGTGGTGTATTCCGTGCAACGGAAGGCCTTCAAAAAGAATTTGGGGAAGATCGTGTATTTGATACACCATTAGCTGAATCTGGAATTGGTGGTCTTGCAATCGGTCTTGCATTACAAGGATACCGTCCTGTACCTGAAATTCAGTTCTTCGGCTTTGTATATGAAGTAATTGATTCCATTAGTGGTCAAATGGCACGTATGCGTCATCGTTCTGGTGGAACGCAAAATGCACCAATTACTGTTCGTTCACCATTCGGTGGTGGGGTACACACACCAGAATTACACGCTGATTCATTAGAAGGCTTAATGGCTCAACAGCCTGGATTAAAAGTAGTTATTCCTTCTACACCTTATGATGCAAAAGGACTTTTAATTTCAGCTATTCGTGACAATGACCCAGTTATATATTTAGAGCATATGAAACTATATCGTTCTTTCCGTGGTGAAGTTCCAGAAGGTGAATACACCATTGAATTAGGTAAAGCAGACGTAAAACGTGAAGGAAAAGATGTAACAATTGTAACGTATGGTGCAATGGTTCATGCTTCATTAAAAGCTGCTGAAGAACTAGAGAAGACCGGAGTAGATGTTGAAGTTATTGACTTACGTACTGTATCACCAATTGATATTGATACGATTTTAGCGTCGGTTCAAAAAACAAATCGTGTCGTTGTTGTTCAAGAAGCGCAACGTCAAGCTGGTATTGCAGCTAACATTGCAGCAGAAATCCAAGAAAGAGCAATATTAGATCTTGAAGCTCCTGTATTACGTGTTACAGCACCTGATACGGTATACCCATTCTCTGAAGCAGAAGAAGTATGGTTACCAAATTATAATGACATCATTGAAAAAGTAAACACTGTAATGAATTTCTAATAGAATAGGAGGCTATTTAAATGGCTTTTGAATTTAAATTACCGGATATTGGTGAAGGAATCCATGAGGGAGAAATCGTTTCATGGATGGTTAAAGAAGGCGACACAGTAAAAGAAGATGACATTCTTTGTGAAGTACAAAATGATAAAGCAGTAGTAGAAATCCCTTCTCCAGTTGAGGGAACTGTTAAAAAGATTTATGTAGAAGAAGGAACAGTAGCAATTGTTGGTGATACACTTATTTCCTTTGATGCTGAGGGGTACGAGGATGCAGGTAGTGACCAAGCAGAAGAAGTGAAAGAAGAAGCGAAATCAGAAGCACCGCAAGCACAAGCTGCAGCACCACAAGCTGATGTAGCAGTTGATGATAACAAACGCGTTATTGCAATGCCATCTGTTCGTAAATATGCACGTGATAACAATGTTAATATTAAACAAGTTACAGGTTCTGGAAGTAATGGCCGTGTGACAAAAGAAGATATTGATAGCTTCTTAAATGGTGGTGCACCAGCTGCACAAGCTACAGAAGCTCCGGCTGCTGAGAAAGCTGCTCCTGCAGCAAAAGCTCCAGTATTAGAAGGTAGCTATCCTGAAACTCGTGAGAAAATGACTCCGATCCGTAAAGCAATTGCTAAAGCAATGGTTAATTCGAAGTCTAAAGCACCTCACGTTACATTAATGGATGAAGTAGATGTTACAGCATTAGTAGCACATCGCAAGAAATTCAAGCAAACTGCAATTGATCAAGGTATTAAATTAACATATCTACCATATGTAGTAAAAGCAATTGTTTCTGCATTGAAGAACTATCCAATTTTAAATGCTTCTATTGATGATGCAACAGAAGAAATCGTACAGAAGCATTACTATAATATTGGTATTGCAGCAGATACTGATAAAGGTCTACTAGTACCAGTTGTTAAAAATGCAGACCGCAAATCAATCTTCACGATTTCTGCAGAAATTAATGAATTGGCAGATAAAGCTAGAAATGGTAAACTAGCACCAGATGAGATGAAAGGTGCTTCAAGTACAATTTCTAACATTGGTTCTGCTGGTGGTCAATGGTTTACACCAGTTATTAACTACCCAGAAGCAGCAATTTTAGGAATTGGTCGTATTGCTGAGAAACCAATCGTACGTGACGGAGAAGTAGTTATTGCTCCAGTACTTGCGGTTTCATTGAGCTTTGACCACCGTATTGTTGATGGCGCTACTGCTCAAATGGCCCTAAATCAAATCAAACGTTTATTAAATGATCCACAATTAATCATGATGGAGGCGTAAGGATTATGGTAGTAGGAGATTTTCCAATTGAATTAGACACTTTAGTTGTCGGTGCTGGACCTGGGGGATATGTAGCTGCAATTCGTGCTGCACAATTAGGTCAAAAGGTAACAATCGTTGATAAAGGTTCTCTTGGAGGAGTTTGCTTAAATGTTGGTTGTATTCCTTCAAAAGCATTAATTGAAGCAGGACATTCTGTTGAGCATGCTCACGGTAACGAAGAGTTAGGTATTAAAACTGGAAAAGTAACAGTTGACTTTACAAAAGTACAAGAATGGAAAGCTTCTGTTGTAAATAAATTAACTTCAGGTGTTGAAGGCCTATTAAAAGGAAATAAAGTTGACATCGTAAATGGTGAAGTTTATTTCGTTGATAAAAATACAGTTAAAGTAATGGATGAGAAGACATCTCAAACATACACATTCAAAAATTGTATTATTGCAACTGGTTCATCACCAATTGAAATTCCAACGTTCAAGTTCTCTGATCGTGTCCTAGATTCTACTGCAGCATTAGCTTTAAAAGAAGTTCCTAAGAAATTAGTAGTAATCGGTACAGGATTTATCGGTGCAGAATTAGGTACAGCATACGCTAACTTCGGTACGGAAGTTACCTTCTTAGAAGGTGCGAAAGATATCCTAGGCGGATTTGAAAAGCAAATGACACAGCTTGTGAAGAAGCGTCTTAAGAATAAAGGTGCAACTATTGTCACTGAAGCTATGGCTAAAGGTGTGGAAGAAACTAAAGATGGCGTAAAAGTTACGTATGAAGTTGGCGGAAAAGAAGAAACAGTAGAAGCTGATTATGTATTAGTAACAGTTGGTCGTCGTCCAAACACTAGTGAAATCGGTCTTGAGCAAGTAGGAATTGTATTAGGCGAAAGAGGTCTAATTAAAGTGGATAAGCAATGTCGTACGAATGTAGAAAATATCTACGCAATCGGTGATATTGTTCCTGGTATTCCACTTGCACATAAAGCTTCTTATGAAGGTAAAGTAGCTGCAGAAGCAATCAGCGGCGAAAAATCTGAAGTGGACTACATTGGTATGCCGGCGGTAGCATTTGTTGAGCCTGAGCTTGCAACAGTTGGTTTAACAGAAGCAGAAGCGAAGGAACAAGGCTACAATGTAAAAGTAGCTAAATTCCCATTCGGTGCAAATGGTCGTGCATTATCCCTAAACAATACTGATGGCTTCTTAAAATTAGTTACACGTAAAGAAGACGGTCTAATTCTAGGTGGTCAAATCGCTGGTCCAAATGCAAGTGATATGATTTCTGAAATTGGCTTAGCAGTTGAAGCTGGAATGACAGCTGAAGATATTGCGTTGACAATCCATGCTCATCCAACATTAGGTGAGATTACAATGGAAGCAGCGGAAGTAGCTTTAGGAACTCCAATTCACATGCTATAAGAATAGAAATAAAGCGATTAGTGTATGGTTACCATACATTAATCGCTTTTTTTAATGTTTAGGAAACTACAACATGCAGTAACTGAGTAACTTTAGTAGTCGCAAAACTCAGTCGAGTCCATTCATCGCAGCGCAGGGCTTTGCGTTATGTTATTGGATTAAATCCTCTAGTTGCTTTACCATATCTTGACTAGTTTGAATTCCTGACAGCTTTTTAATTGTAGTACCATTTTCTTGGACAATTAGTATAGGAAAAGTTGTGGAATCCATTTCTGTATCACTATCGATCGTTTTTTTGGATATGGTTGGATTTTGGAACTCTTGTGGATATTTTGCTTTTAACTCAAGTATTTGATTCAAATACATATTGGTACTTTCTAAAGTGTAAAGCATGATTTTATAATCTTTTTGTTCAAATGAAATTATTTGTACTTCATCCTTTTGCTCATTGATACAACCACTACACATTATAATTACTACCAAAAAACTACTGTATAGGAAGTATTTTTTAATAACCATCACCTACTGGATAACGAATTGTATTAATGCTTATTCTACCAAATTACAGCAGTAGTTTTGAGGTTGTTACTAAACTGTTATCATAGTGAAATGGATTTGTACCATAATACATCATTTTGGAAAATAACGAGTGCTTAGGTTTTCCTACGTTGTTCCATTTCCTTTACCTCTTGCTTGAAGGATTTCAATAGAGATAGAACAACTAGTAACATGATAATTGTAAAAGGAAATGCTGCGATAATTGATGCAGTTTGCAATGCATTTAATCCGCCTTGCCACAACAAAACTGCTGCTGCGCTAGATTGAATAATACCCCAAACTAATTTGACGGAATTAGGTGGTTCTAACCTTCCTCCCGTAGTCTGCATTCCTAATACAAAGGTTGCTGAATCAGCTGATGTAATAAAAAACGTGCTAATTAATAGAATACCAATAACCGACATGACAGCACCTAATGGGAAATTTTCCAGGACAGCAAATAAAGCAGTCTCTTCTCCGGAATTATTAACATAACTAATTATATCCTTGCCACCAAAATACTCTAAATGAATGGCAGATCCACCAAAAACAGAAAACCATAAAGCACCAAAAATAGTAGGTACTAATAATACCCCTAAAACAAATTCGCGGATAGTTCTCCCGCGTGATACTCGTGCGATAAAAGTACCAACAAATGGTGCCCAGGCTATCCACCATGCCCAGTAAAAGATTGTCCAGCCTTTGACCCATTCAGTATTGTCCTCGTTAAATGGGGTCAAACGAAAGCTCATGGATGGTAAGTTTTGAATATAGTTTCCAAATGAAGTCGTAAAGAAATCTAATATGAATGTTGTTGGTCCTAAAAATAGCAAAAATAGCATTAATGCAATTGCCAATACAATATTGGAGTTACTTAAGTATTTAATGCCCTTATTTAATCCAGTTGAAGCGGATAACATGTACAATACGGTAACAATAATAATCAAAATTAGTTGTAACAAAAAGGTTTGGTCAATTCCAAAGACAAAAGCTAATCCACCACTAATTTGTATGGCACCAAACCCTAGTGAGGTCGCAACACCAAAAACAGTAGCAAATACGACTATAAAGTCCACAAGTGTACCCCATACATGTTTTCCTCGTTCACCAAATAGCGGAACGAGTATACCGCTAACTAATCCAGTAGAGTGCTTTCGGAATTTAAAGTAGGCTAGCGCTAAAGCAATCGTCGCATATATAGCCCAAGGATGAAATCCCCAGTGAAAGAAACTGAATTGCATTGCTGTCTTTGCTGCATCACTTGTACCAGGCTCACCATAAGGCGGGGTATGGAAATGAGAAAGCGGCTCAGCAGCCCCCCAAAATACTAATCCAATTCCCATTCCAGCACTAAACAACATCGCAAACCATGTGATGTAGGAATATTCCGGTTTATCATTTGGTCTCCCTAATTTAATACCGCCGTATTTAGAAAAGATTAGATATAGGGAAAAAATCAAGAAAAGCGTTGCGCTAATCAAATAAAACCAGCCAAAACGATCTACGATAAAGCTTTGAATCGAATTCGTTACTGTCTCAAGATTTCCGTTCGGTAGGACCTTATCTGGTATGACCCCCCAAATTATAAATAAAATGCTAACAATAACAGAGATATAAAATACATTGGTAACTTTATTCATCGTTTCGATCCTTTCCGTGTAACAGATTATTCTGTGAAAAGTACATCGTACTCCTGATTAAGCAAGTGAAAATTTCCAGGGTACAGTTCTTACTATTACCAACTATTTTAATTACTATTTCACATTTTTTTGGAATTACTAATAATGTGGTTGTCTTCCTTTTCATCGTCCTTTACACTTGAATGGAGAGAAGTCTTATAACATCAGGAGGGGAAAGGCATGAAGTTACTATTACCATTGATTTCGCTGTTTTTCATGCTGTCTTTAGTTGCATGCAATACTTCGGAACAACCGGATGACACACAAAAAGGCTCGATAGATACAGAAGAGCAAAAAAGTGAATCCACAGATGAAGCAGAAGGTTCTACGCCAGAAAATAATTCCGACACAGACGAATTAAAAGAAGAAACAGAGGAGCAAGAAGCTCCTAAGTACCAGGTTTCCGAAAATTGGTCTATCGTTCCATTGGAAGAAGGCACAAATGAAAAGGTAGTATTACTAACGATTGACGATGCACCAGATAAACATGCATTAGAAATGGCGCAGACTTTATCCGAATTAGATGCAGGAGCAATTTTCTTTGTGAATGGGCACTTTCTTGATACACCAGAGGAACAGAAGGTATTAAAGCAAATTTATGAAATGGGTTTTCTAATTGGAAATCATACCTATTCCCATCCATACCTTCCGAATCTTACAGAACAAGAACAAAAGGATGAAATTATTCAATTGAATGATACGGTCGAGCAAATAATTGGTACCCGTCCAGCGTTTTTTAGAGCTCCAAATGGTGCGAACACGGACTACACGAAGCAAATTGCTAAAGAGGAGAATATGGTATTGATGAATTGGTCCTATGGCTATGACTGGGAAACAGACTATCGTACGAAGGAAGCAATTGTCGACATCATGTTAACAAGTCCTTATTTAGGAAATGGCTCAAATTTATTAATGCATGATCGAGAGTGGACAGCACAAGGGCTACGCGATATTGTAATTGGATTACGTGAACAAGGATATGAAATATTGAATCCCCATCAAATTAAAACAGAAAAATAAAATGTGAAAAATGGGGCTTTACATCAATGTGTTATTCTAATAGTGGTAAAAAAATAATATATAACATACTATATAATAAATATGTTATACCATTAATGTGTTAAGGGAGATGAACAAATGGGAACCATTGTTTGTCAGCAGTGCCAACAAATCATTGACCATTATGAAAATAACAAGGTAGTTGTTCTGTATGGAACATGTCCTACTTGTAAAGCCGGTACGAAGAAGTAACATGTTAAGATAGAAAAAGCGGAATAATTTAACACTAAAAAAGTTGCATGGTGATGCAGCTTTTTTTCTTGGGTACATTTCCTTGAACGTGATAGGATAAAGATATATACGTTTCAATTGGAGGAGAAAGTATGGTCTGGAAAACGAAATTAACAGAATTACTTGCTATCGAATATCCAATAATACAAGGAGGTCTTGCTTATTTGGCTTATGCTGATTTAGCCGCCGCCGTCTCAAATGCAGGTGCTTTGGGCCAAATTACTGCGATGAGCTTGGAAGGTCCGGAGGCCTTACGAAATCAAATAAGACGAGTGCGAGAACTTACCGATAAACCATTCGGTGTAAATTTTGCTATCGGTCAACATGGCCGACCCTATGAACAGATGGTTGAAGTAGCAATCGAGGAGAGTGTTCCGGTCTTATCCGTTACAGGTGGAAATCCCAAAGGCGTAATCGATATGGTCAAAGGTCATGAAATTAAAACGTTGGTTTTAGTTGCCGCAAAACGTCAAGCACAAAAAGCAGAGGAACTAGGTGCTGATGCGGTAATTGTCGTTGGGCAAGAGGGTGGCGGCCATCTAGGGAGAGCTGATACTGGAACAATGGTTTTAACTCCGCAAGTGGTGGATAGTGTGTCTGTGCCAGTAGTGGCATCAGGAGGAATTGTCGACGGAAGAGGCCTAATGGCTGCATTAGCACTTGGCGCAGAAGGTGTAGAAATGGGAACACGATTTATCGCAACCAAGGAATGTGTGGACGCCCACCCGGTGTATAAACAAGCTATTCTAAATGCCGATGAACATGCGACAGTTGTTATTAAACGTTCTCTAGGAACACCTGGACGAGCGTTACGCAATGAATGGACAGATCAAATATTGGCATTAGAATCTAAGGAAGTAGGCTATGATGGGTTGAAGTCGTACATAAGTGGGCAAGCGAATAGGAATTATATTCACAACGGAAAGATAGCGGAAGGCTTTGGCTGGGCGGGTCAGGGAGTAGCAAGCATTACTTCGATTCCTTCCGTTCAAGAATTAATGGATGGTATAATACAAGAAGCGGAAGCAATTAAAAACAAATGGAAATAGAGGTGGATTAAGGGATGAATTACCATTACCCTTTTGATACTAGTTGGAGCAAACAGGAAATTATTGATGTCGTTCAATTTTTTTCGTTGATCGAGAAGGCATATGAAAAAGGAATTGACCGGGATATATTACTGGCAGGCTACCGAAAGTTCAAGCATATAGTACCGTCTAAAAGCGAGGAAAAAAAATACTTTGCTGAATTTGAGAAGGATTCGGGTTATTCAAGTTTTCATGTGCTAAAACAAGCGAAAGAATCAGATAAATCGATAGTGAAAATGAAGTAAGTGGTTGACAGAAATAGTATTTATGGAAAGATAAAATCCCGAAAATTAGTGTATGGACCTATTTCGGGATTTTGTTTGTAGTTATTTCAAACACAGGAAAGGTATCTGTTTATCGATTCTTACGTTGTCGCTGTTTCGTTTATTTAGCTTGTAAGGCCATTTGATAAAATGGTATTAGCGCATCATAGGTTGTTTTAATTGTTTTCACTAATGAATCGCCATTACTAACGACAGAATCACTAGGAGAGAGTTGTTTTCCAATTAGGAATTCAGCTTTTTTAACATCGCGGAAACGTTCTACATGTCCTTTTTCTAATTCGCTAATGGAGATTGCGTCCTTTTTCATATGATCCATGGAAATGACAAAATCACTTGGTAATTGTTTTAACTTCGTATAGTTTGAAAGAAATCTTTTGGCAATGTCACTTTTGTGGTCTAATTCATAAATACATGCCAGCCAAATAAAGAGGTGGTCATCGAATAATCCGACTTGAAAATGTGGGTGCTTCTTATAACCACGCTTATCATGAGCGATTGCTAACCATGTATCGTTTGGAGGATTTACCGTTCTTCTGGCATGCTTTGCAATATGCAAATATACTTCATTTCCTAACTGACTGGATAGGTAGTCAACTAGTTCCTGACCAATCTCCCGAAACTTTGGCTGAATTCGTGTTTGAATCGCTTCCATTCTTGCTTCTAATCCATCTATTTGAAATACGTCGAAATCTTTTTGTACGAAACCTATATTACTCATGTGCATATCAACCCTTCTGTTAATCTATAGATTATAGTAATTATTATGAACAAATTAATTTAAACAAGTCAAGCCATATCCCTTAACCATCTAACAACAAAAGCGAACGAAATTGATAAAAAGCTCATATATATAAAGAAAACGAGAGAAAATATAGTAACACTAATACTTGAAATAATTCGTATTTCTATCCGCTTATCATGATTTAGCTTGTATGAAAGGGTGTGGAACGGTTGAAATATATACTTGAGGAAGTAAGAAAGCAAGAAGAAAAAGAACGACTACCAGTCATTCGTTTGGAAATTGATTATGAATTATTAACGTTATATGATGCCATGCAAGTCGAAGATAACGTACAAATGATTAAATCGAAGCAAAAACTAAAGCAATTACGCAAGCAACTACTTGATTTATTGGATTAATAGTTCACTACCTCAATTGGGATCCTACTGTAAGTAAGGAGTTCCTTTGGGGGATTTTTTTGTACATAACGAAAATTTCATAATATATGACGGGTATGGTACAATCTGATACTATTGTAGTAATCAGATTGTAATGGAGGCTTTATGATGGATAAATTACTACGTGATGAATTATACCAGCAGGCAAGGAATTGGATCTTAGAAGCGGGTAGTACGATTCGCAATAAAATAAATGATCCACTTGACGTATCGACGAAATCCAATCCAAATGATCTCGTTACTTCCATGGATAAAAATACCGAAAAATATTTTGTGGAAAAAATTAAGACAACTTATCCAGATCATCTTTTATTATCTGAAGAAGGATTTGGAGATGATATTCGGTCATTAGATGGTATAGTCTGGATTATAGATCCTATTGACGGTACGATGAATTTTGTACAACAAAAACGAAACTTTGCTATTTCTATTGGTATTTATCATAATGGTATCGGCGAAATAGGGTTAATTTATAATGTGATGGATGATATCCTTTATCATGCAAAAAGGGGAGAGGGAGCATTCCGTGATGAGGTTAAATTAGCCCCCCTTAAAAAGGGACAAGTCTTAGAAGAGTCGGTCATTGGCTTAAATCATTTATGGTTATGCCAAAACCGTTTGGTTCAGGAACAGTCTATGCAGTCTCTTGTGAAGACCGTACGTGGTACAAGAACATATGGATCTGCTGCATTAGAATTTGCGTATGTGGCAGAGGGGATAGTAGAAGCTTACATAACGATGAGTTTAGCGCCATGGGATATAGCAGCAGGTATAATTCTAGTTAATGAAGTTGGAGGTATTACAACAGATATTGATGGCAACCAATTAAATATGGTTGATAAAAATCCTGTATTGACATGTCATCCGGATATTCATCAGCGTATTGTAGCAGAATTTATACAAAAAGGAAGAAAGTGACTCAAGCTTGAACTGCCCCCTGTCAAGTAGACAGGTAAAAAAACAAATTTTTTGTGCCATGTATGAATTCCATGCATGGCTTTTCTTATGCTGGAATTCTTAGCCCCATCTTCAACGTCACGCGCTTTGTATTATAAAATTCAATATAAGCCTCAATATCTTTTTCTAATTCTTCAAATGTGTTATAAGTGGTTAATCGATACATCTCTTCCTTGATGATCCCCCAAAAATTCTCCATTGGACCGTTATCAATACATCTACCAACACGTGACATGCTCTGGATAATTTTGTGTTCTTCCACAAAGTTTTTAAATCCATGGGAGGTGTATTGAAAGCCACGATCACTATGAAATAATGTCTTCATTGGAATAATCGTATCTTTAATCTGAGTGACCGTATCACGTACTAAGGCATTGTTATTATGTCGTGATAATTTATAGGCTACAATTTTATTTTCACCATAATCCAAGATGGCACTTAAATATGCTTTCGAATGAACTCCGTACTTGAATTCAGTGACATCT
This sequence comes from Ornithinibacillus contaminans, assembly GCF_001038425.2. Taxonomy (GTDB): domain Bacteria; phylum Bacillota; class Bacilli; order Bacillales; family Amphibacillaceae; genus Ornithinibacillus; species Ornithinibacillus contaminans. Next base: position 92 of record NZ_LDPV02000037.1, on the reverse strand, counting down.
GTTAATAATACTTCCATCGCGTTATAGTCGGCTTGGAATTTTCTATTTAAAACATTTTCAGCTATATGTTGCGGTTTATGTGGCTTATAGGT
>NZ_LDPV02000036.1 GCF_001038425.2 Ornithinibacillus contaminans | reverse complement strand
TATTCCACAGTAGCTCAGTGGTAGAGACGAGCACTACTCCCACCGAATATGCTACGAGTAACCCCGAAGCATGAACATCTTGGAATAGGCTAGAAGATGCAGGGGTCCAACTACAGGGAACATGCTTTCAAAAGTATGGCTGGTAGTTAAATTTATATTATTCCACAGTAGCTCAGTGGTAGAGCTATCGGCTGTTAACCGATCGGTCGTAGGTTCGAGTCCTACCTGTGGAGCCAACTTTAAATGGCGGCGTAGCTCAGCTGGCGAGAGCGTACGGTTCATACCCGTGAGGTCGTGGGTTCGATCCCCTCCGCCGCTACCATTTACTTTAATAATTTTACAACATGGCGGTCGTGGCGAAGGGGTTAACGCACCGGATTGTGGCTCCGGCATTCGTGGGTTCGATTCCCATCGATCGCCCCATATTTTTTAGGACCCTTAGCTCAGTTGGTTAGAGCTATCGGCTCATAACCGATCGGTCGCAGGTTCGAGTCCTGCAGGGTCCACCATTTAAACTCGGAGGTATACCCAAGTCTGGCTGAAGGGATCGGTCTTGAAAACCGACAGGCGGGTCAAACCGCGCGGGGGTTCGAATCCCTCTACCTCCTCCATACATAAATGAAGGAACTAACAAAAATACAGTCTGAGAATACTCGGTAGCTGAACGCTTACATCCTTGAAACAACAACCATGTGCAGGTCTGTCCCGATGGATAAACATCTCTGAGTACCCTAGTAGAGGCAGGGACACAGTGAGCAAGTTAAAAATAGGAAAGTAAGATAACAATTTATAATTAAATACATGGCTCGGTAGCTCAGTCGGTAGAGCAATGGACTGAAAATCCATGTGTCGGCGGTTCGATTCCGTCCCGAGCCACCATTTTAATACAAGCTTATATGCTTGTTTTTTTATTGGATAAATTTTTCGTTTGTTGGGCAAATAATTTGCAACATATGGTAAGCTCTGATAATCTTTCATGTAAAGGGTATTATATCCTTATTCCAATACAATTTGAGGAGGAGTTCGACATGGCTAAATTTGAATTACCAGAATTACCTTATGCATATGATGCATTAGAGCCAACAATTGATAAAGAAACTATGAACATCCATCATACAAAGCATCATAACACGTATGTTACGAACTTGAATGCTGCACTAGAAGGAAATGATGCACTTCAAGCTAAATCAGTTGAAGAATTGGTGAGCAATCTTAGTGCTGTACCTGAAGCTGCACGTACTGCTGTAAGAAATAATGGTGGTGGACATGCAAACCACAGCTTATTCTGGAAAATTCTTTCTCCAAATGGTGGCGGAGAACCAACTGGTGAGTTAGCAGATAAAATTGCTGCTAAATTTGGTAGCTTTGATAAATTCAAAGAGGAATTCGAAAATGCTGCTAAAACACGTTTTGGATCTGGCTGGGCATGGTTAGTACTTAACAATGGTGAGCTAGAAGTTACAAGCACTCCAAACCAAGATTCACCGTTAATGGAAGGTAAAACGCCATTACTAGGTCTTGATGTATGGGAGCATGCTTACTACTTAAATTATCAAAACAAACGTCCTGATTATGTTTCTGCATTCTGGAATGTTGTTAATTGGGATGAAGTTGCAAACAATTATAACGCAGCGAAGTAATATAAATTCATGCGAGAAAAACACGAGTAAATGTGCTCGTGTTTTTCTTTTTGTATATCTAAATTTGAATTGCTCACACTAAAAAGAGAGAAAAGGGGCAATTCATCATGCATAAATCGTGGCAGTATGTGATTGGTAAAACTGAAGTTAATCGAGATTTAATCTTATTATTAATTATCGGAGGACTATACTCTTTAGGTATCTATTTATCCAATACATTTGTAAACATCTATTTATGGAAGCAAGCAGAAGGAGACTACTTTACGATAGCGTATTATAATTTAGCTGTATTTGTGTTTCAACCTATTACCTTTATAGCTGCTGGTAAAATTGCGAAAAAAGTTGACCGGGTGATTGTATTAAGACTAGGTGTCATTTTTTTATCGCTATTTTTTTTAAGTGTGCTACTGATTGGTGAAATGGCAGCAACCTATAACATTTTGTTAGGAAGCCTTCTGGGAATTGGGTATGGCTTCTATTGGCTTGCTTTTAATGTGCTAACATTTGAAATTACAGAACCGGATACCCGAGATTTTTTCAATGGCTTTTTAGGAGTATTACAGTCTTTCGGTGGTATGGTAGGACCTTTTTCGGCTGGATATATTATTTCAAAAATGCCAGAAAATATAGGGTACAGTACGATATTTACAGCATCATTTATTCTATTTATTTGTGCGGTTGCAAGTAGTTTTTTTCTAAAACGACGATTAGCTAAAGGAACGTATTACTTCAAGCGTGTAATTGATGAAAGAAAGAACAACAAAAACTGGAATCGCATCTTAAATGCTCATTTTTTTCAAGGCTTACGTGAAGGAATCTTTATGTTTGTCATTACCATTTGGGTGTATGTCGTAACTCAGAGTGAATTATCACTTGGAATGTTTAATCTATATTTTTCTGGTTTCTCCTTTGTATGCTATTTTCTTGCAACGCGGTTTATTAAGCCTTCAAAACGGAAAACAGCTATCCTGTTAGGTAGCTTATTATTGTATTTTTCCTTATTTATTATTCTCTTCCACACAAGCTACCTGACGTTAATAATTTATGGGATAGTAATTGGAATTGCTTACCCGATTGTAAATGTGCCGTATATATCCATGACCTATGACGTAATTGGCCACTCGTGGAAGGCGGGTGAGCTTCGCATTGAGTATATTGTTGTTCGTGAGCTTTATTTAAATATTGGTCGTGTCGTATCCATTATCGTGTTCATAATTGGAATTAGCCTATATGAACCGGAAAAAATAATACCCCTTCTATTAATTTTCTTTGGCACACTGCATTTAGGAATCTATATTGCGGTTCGGAAAATTGTATTGTCAGCTACAACGAAAAAAGAAGTCATGATTAAGGATCAAGTAACAGATGAAAAAAATCGATAAAAGTACTTAGTCTATCGCTAGATAAATGCTATAATAATACAGGAGAAAAGATAAATTGAAGGTAATGGGGGAGCGTTATGAAAAAGAATAAAAAGAAGAAAGCTCAACTTCCCTTTCGTATAAATATACTATTCTTTGTTGTATTTTTGTTATTTGCTGTGTTGATTTTACAGCTTGGCGTTGTACAAATATTGAATGGGGAAGATTTTCAAGACGAAATAGATCGGACAACAAAGGATACGACAAAATTACCGGTACCACGTGGGGAAATTTATGATCGTAATCATAATTTAATTGCTAGCAATAAGCCGAAGTATGCGATCACCTATACACCACCAAAAGGAGTACAGGCAATTGATCGTTTAAATGTAGCCAAACAACTTGCGCTTTATATTGATATGTTTAGCCCGGATGAAAAAGAAAAAGAGAAGCAGTTAAACCGGATTACGGAAAGAGATAAGAAGGAATATTGGTATTTGCAACATGAAGAGGAAGCTACGAAAAGATTATCGGATGCAGAAGCTGCTGAGATGGATAATGCGGAACAATATAATGAGATATTAGACCGGATTACGGAGGAAGAAATTAGTGGTTTTACAGAGCAGGATTTTGAGATTATATTAATCAAAAAAGAATTAGACCGTGCTTATGCCTTAACGCCTCAGGTCGTAAAAAGTGATAACGTAACGCCAGAAGAATATGCTAGAGTTGCAGAGCATTTAGCTGAACTACCTGGTATTAACGCAACGACAGATTGGGTACGAGAGTTTCCCTATGGTGATACGTTCAAAAACCTAATCGGTAATGTTAGTACGGAAAAAGAAGGAGTTCCCGCTGAAAATATTGATTATTATTTAGCAAAAGGGTACAGCCGAAATGACCGCGTAGGCGAAACAGGGCTAGAGGAGCAATATGAGGATTTACTTCGCGGACGTAAAGAACAGGTGCAATACACAATGAGTAAGAGTGGTGTAATACTCGATTCAGAAGTTGTAGTACCTGGAGAGAGTGGTAAGGACCTAGTTCTGACCATTGATATGGAGTTTCAAGAAAAGGTTGACGAAATCTTACGCTCTGAATTGAAAGAAGCAACAAAGGGTGGAGCTAACAAGCATTTAAATGATGTTTTAACTGTTGTCACAGTACCGAATACAGGAGAATTGTTAGCTGTTTCCGCTCAAAGCTATAAGGATGATTCGCGTAAAGAAATTATCGATACATCATTTAAGGCGCTATATGATGCCCACAGACCTGGATCTACTGTAAAAGGTGCAACGATTCTATCTGGCTATGAATCAGGAGTTATTCAGCCTGGTGATGGTGTTGTTGACCAACCGATTAAAATTGCAGATACCCCCAAAAAGGGTTCATGGAAAAATTTGGGCTATGTAGATGACTTAGGTGCATTAAAACAATCATCAAACGTCTACATGTTCTACATTGCAATGAAAATGGGTGGAGAATATAATTACCAACCAAACAAAAAAGTACGTTTTGATCCGGCTGCATTTACAGAGATTCGAAATTACTTTAAACAATTTGGTCTTGGCGTAAATACAGGGGTTGATTACCCATATGAGTCATCTGGTTACCCTGGTACTACAGCTGCGGCTGGTTTATTAATGGACTACGCAATTGGTCAGTATGATACGTTTACTGCGATGCAGTTAGCACAATATGTGTCTACGATTGCGAATGGTGGATATCGTGTTCAACCGCATTTCTTAAAAGAGGTTCATAACCCGAGCTCAGAACAGGGGAAAATAGGCTCGTTATATCGCACTGTAAACACAACGATTTTAAATAAAATAATAATGGATGATAAATATATTGAACGTGTCCAGGAAGGATTTCGTCAAGTGTATCAAGAGCCAGGTGGAACTGCCTATAATTATAATCGTAATTCTAAATATAATGTAGCTGGTAAAACAGGAACGGCTCAAAATGAAGTATATAAGGATGGAAAGCTAGTAGCGAAGACAATAAACTTAACAATGGTTGCCTATGCTCCATTTGACAATCCAGAAATAGCACTTTCTGTCATTGTGCCGAATCTGGATGAAAGTACTAGTTCATCAATCAACCATAATATTACCCAACGCATTATAGACGCCTATTTTTCACTGAAAGCAGATCGAGAAAAAGGCGAAGTTGAAAACAAGGTGGAAAAAGAGGAAGAATCTGAGCAATAAAATTAAAGACTGGGACATAAGTAAAATGAGCAGGTATAAAGACGAACAATGCATTAACTCAAGCGTAAGGAATTTACGTGGACTCCTTCGTGAGGAAGAGTAAGGTGAGATCTCGTACAGCAGAGCAACCGTGCGAGGGCTCAGTAGCCCTCGCGGAAAGCGAAGTAGATTCCCGGGGAGGGTATCGTGCAGCAACGTTCGGATGTTATCTAACCATACATACTTATGTCCCGGTTTTTTAATTTACACTACATTTACAATAAGTTCATATCTACTTCATAAACAAATTGTACAATCAAAGTATTATGGAAAGATACTATATTTACAAGGGGGAACCATTATGCCAAGTCGCGAACAGTTCCATACAGAACTAGATGAACTGAATGAAGATATTGTAACACTAGCAAAACATACGGAAAAAGGGTTACGTAATGCGGTCGACGCATTATTTAAACAGGATATCGAGCTTGCAAGAAAAGTAATTCAGGATGACAAATTAATCGATAAACAAGAAGCAGCTATAAATGATAAAACAATATTATTGATTGCCAAACAGCAACCAGTAGCAACTGATTTACGGCGCTTAATTATTGCCCTGCGAGTTGTTACGGACATTGAACGGATGGGGGATAATGCAAAAAATATCGCCAAAGCAGCTATTCGTCTTGGTAATCATAATGTACTTTCAGTACCGCCGGAATTACAAACAATGCGCGATATGACACTGTCGATGTTAGAGACATCCATGGAAGCATTTCGTGGAGAGGACATATTAATAGCCCAAAAGCTATCAGAAATGGATGACCGAGTCGACAAGCTATATAAGCATATTGTTTCGGAGCTATTGACCAAAACAGCAACAAACCCTGATCAAATCCAATATGTTATGCAAATTGCCTTTAGTGCACGTTATATTGAACGTTTTGCTGATCATATAACGAATATAGGGGAAAGTATTTTATTTTTAGTAAAAGGCGAAATCGTGGACCTAAATGATTAAGCTATGGTAACTATTTTTATACCATAAAAAAGAGGAAGAGAATGATTGTACATAATCATTTCTTCCTCTTTTCTTATTTGGTTAATGCCTCTGCAACTTCAAAATAACTCATATCACTTGTAATCGTGAACTCGCCAAGCTGAATTCTAGCGACATAACCTTCGTCCTCTAAATAACGAATAAATTCTGCTGAATTTTCAATTACGCCATTAGCTTCTAATTCGTTACTAATTGTTGAAGGAGCCATTCCTGACTCAATCGTAACGGTGTACGATTTTGCTGGTGCTGCTGGTTGCTCTTGTTCTTGTTCATCACTAGCAGTACCACCTTCTGAAGAGGTATCCTCTGATTCAGGAGTCGTTTTTTCTTTGTTTTTATCTTCTGTTTTCTCGGTATCCGTATTTTCAGCTTTATCAGCCTGTTCTTCCTTAGTAGATTCGGTATCTCCTTTACTTTCCTCAGACTCGCCTGTAATGGACATCGAAATATACTCTGACTCTGTTAATACGCGATAACCTTCATTTTTTAACTCGTCAACAATATCTTCTATGGGCATTTCAGTTAGATCTTTCGTGGAACCATTTGAAAAATAGTTCACAATAAGCATGATAATTGCAGCGGTGAATAGCCCGATTGCAAATGCGCGTATGGATTGTTTCATGTTTTCCACCTTACTTTAGTTATTTCATTACGAATGATAATTAATCGTTTGATGAAAGCTCTTCTGTTAATAACTCTTCTTCAAGAATTTTAACTTTTTTCTTCAATTGATACGTATCTTGCATCGTAGATATTGATAACTGTTCAAGATCACTTTCAATTTTTTCAAATCGATCGTTTAGGAAAAACGATAGGACAAATAATGCAATAGCTATTATAAGTATCGTTATACCTGAAAGAATAATCATTTGCTTACCTCCATTTCATGTACATTACTAGTTATATCATACAAATCGTTTGTAGAAAACCATAAATTTTTTCCAAAGCGTCTTGATTGATTGCCAAACATCTGCTATTATTAATAAGTCTGAAAAGAACTATTAGATGCGAATTATGCAAGTTTTTATAGTTTGGAGGGAAAATCATGCGCGTAAACATCACGTTAGCTTGTACTGAAACAGGAGATCGTAACTACATTACGACTAAAAACAAACGTACTAATCCTGAGCGTATCGAGCTTATGAAATATTGTCCACGTCTTAAAAAACATACATTACACCGTGAAACAAAATAATTGTTTCACCGAAGCTTGCTTTCAAACCGTCATGGATTTGAAGCAAGCTTTTTTACTAATTTGGGGGCATTAATATGGATAAGATAGCATTACGAAAGAAAACAATAGCTCATCTAAAAAAACTATCTCATCATGAAAAACAGTATATTGAAGAACAACTTAGAAACCATTTGTTTTCATCACCAGAATGGATGAAAGCTAATGTAATCGGAATAACAATTGCAAGAGGATTTGAATGGGATACGAGGGAGATTATTAAACAGGGATGGAAGCAGGAGAAGGAAATTGTCGTGCCTAAATGCTACCCTGAAGAAAAGAAACTAGTATTTTACCGAATGAGTAGCTTTGATGAACTAGAGACAGTTTACTATAACCTACTTGAACCAAAACCAGTGGAGCAGCACAAAGTAAAACATAGTTCGATTGATTTAGTAATGGTGCCGGGTATCGTATTTAACGAGAAGGGTTACCGCATAGGTTTTGGTGGAGGGTATTATGATCGTTTTTTAAGCACCTATACCAATACAAGTCTTTCCCTGCTTTCAACGTCACAGCTTGCTAGTAATTTACCCGTAGCGGAACATGATATACCAGTTAATAAATTGATTACAGAAGTAGGAATGCTTACGTAACGGTAGAATACTTTCTTTTAAATTGAAAAAACTAATAACATCTTGTAGGTAAAGAGGTGTTATTGATGCGAATCTTTGTTATTCTAACAGGTGTAATTGCTGTTATTACGATGCTCGTTAAATGGCGATATAAAGTTATGAATGCCATATTGGCTGTAAGTTTTCTAAGAAGAATGGCTGTGTCCATCTCGATGAATATGCCATCAATACGGAAAACGATTTTGCCAAGTATATTTAAGGAATCGACCAATACATCAACGTAATAATCACCAGAAAAGCTGTTAATGCAACAGCTTTTTTTAATTCACACGTGCGGAAGATTCGTGAGATGAATTAAAAGCGATAATTCATTAACTCTGCTATGATGGTAACAGGAGGGGAGTTCATGGAACATAAGCAACCATTTGTGATGTACAAAATTGCCCATCAATTAGCCGTATTTAATGGCTATGATGTTTTATATATGAATGAAAACACAGAAGAAATTTGGTTAGAGAAGGTGGAGCAGAAGAAATCACTTGTTGTAAGAATTTCAACGATTGGTTTTGATTGGAAAAACCATCTGAAGAAGGATATTGCAATTGTATTCGAAAAGACAAAAGCAATGCGCCACTTACTTCGTGGGAAGGACGTTGAAATACATAATGTCTATATCTCGCCCCATACACCTATTGATGATTGGGAAATTTTAAAGAAACCGATGATGATACAAGAAAAAAAGCCTATTTTAATGAAGACTTACTATTTATCCGGAGATGAGCTTTACTCGGAACGGGATAGGTTAATTGAAACACTTGACGTGACTTATGATCGGGAGGTAGAGATACTGACAGACATGCAAATGGAACAGGATTTGACGCAGTTCAGAACCGACTTAATTGCAAGTCTACAAGAAAAGCGAAAAAAGTCAGAGAAGGTCTTTTCGTTCGGAAAGCCACTTGTTACGTATTTTTTAATCGGAATAAATGCAATTCTGTATCTATTACTAGAATTTAATGGTGGTAGCCAAACAACGGAAACATTACTCCAATTTGGTGCAAAATATAATCCAGCGATAATGGATGGGGAATGGTGGAGGATTTTCACTTCCATGTTTCTCCATATTGGTTTAATCCACTTTTTATCCAACATGCTGTTTCTATATTATTTCGGATCATTAGCCGAAAGAATCTATGGATCCACGAGATTTGTTATTATCTATTTGCTAGCTGGAATTGGCGGAGGAATAGCAAGTTTTGCTTTTGTTACTAATATATCAGCAGGTGCTTCAGGTGCCTTATATGGAATGTTTGGTGCATTTATTTATTTCGGTATGTTTTATCGGAATATGTTTTACCAAACAATAGGGAAGAACATTTTAGTAGTTCTCGCGTTAAATATTGGGTTAGGTTTTGTCATTCCTCAGCTTGATATGGTTGCACACTTAGGAGGATTAGTGGCGGGGATTATTGCTGCTGCAATTGTTCATCTGCCATTGAAGCAAAAGCGATTTCTCCTCCAAGGAGCTGCTTTTATTCTTTATTGCCTGCTAGTGATTGGTTTCGCATTATGGGGCATACAAATATAAATGAAACAAAAGGGTCCTATCAGCTTTCTAATATAGATCATTTACTGCAAGAAGAACGCTACGAGGAGGTTGTTCTTGGGGCAACAAATGGATTAAAGAATCCAGAATCGTTTGAAGCGATATTATTATTTCAACGATCTTATGCATATATTCAATTAGGTGATAGTGAAAAAGCTATAGCTGATTTGGAACAATGTATCAACGTGTTAGAAAATCCAGAAGAACTACCTCAGGCATTTTATAATCTGGCATTACTCTATGATGAAAATGGTGACGAACGAGCAATAGAGATGATTCAAAAGGCTTACCAGCTTAATCCAACCGAACAACGTGTCAAAGAACTTTATCAAACTATAACGGGAAATAAAACGGGAGAATAAGTGCATACAGCATTTATTCTCTCTTTCTTTTAGTAACCTAAAACTCCAAATAGTTGAATAGAAAATGTATTGATACTTACACTAATAGTATTATCAAATTAGTTGGAGGAACTATGGAAAAACAAAAACAAGCCCTTTATCACTCATTTGAAGCGAACAACTCCTATTTACATAATCGTCTACAGATTGATAAAAACTTTGATATCGTACATTTAGATTTAAATTATGCGGGTCGAAACATGGCGATGTTTTTTATTGATGGTTTTGTTAAGGATGATATTCTTCATTTACTAATGAAATTATTAGCGAAGCTCGAACCAGAAAATATTGAACCAGACCCGCTAACCAAATTGATAAAGACTTACTTGCCCTACGTTGAATTAGATGTGGTCGATGATTTAAATCAAGCTGCTGATACCGTGTTAGGCGGACCAACTGCTTTGTTGGTAGAGGGTGCCGATAAAATTATTATTATTGATGCCAGAACATATCCAGTACGTTCTCCCGCTGAGCCTGATCTTGAGCGAGTTGTCAGAGGGTCACGTGATGGGTATGTGGAAACAATTGTATTTAATACGGCATTAACGAGAAGGAGAGTTCGAGATCGCTCCCTACGAATGGAATACATGCAAATAGGTAGGCGGTCGCTGACAGATATTTGTATTTGCTATATTGCAGATATAGCAGAAGAAGCTAGAGTGAAGGAATTAAAGCAGGCTTTACAACTAATTGACACAGATGGATTACCTATGGCAGAAAAAACGATCGAAGAGTATATTAGTGGGAGGCACTGGAATCCTTTTCCAACGGTACGCTATACCGAAAGACCAGATACAGCAGCAACCCATTTATATGAGGGACATGTACTAATTATTATTGATGGCTCACCTAGCGTAATGATTACCCCAACCACTTACTGGCAGCATCTTCAGCATGCAGAGGAATATCGGCAAAAACCATTAGTTGGTGCATATTTACGAATGGTGCGTTTCATTGCAGTTTGGGCCTCTATTTTTATTCTACCCTTGTACTATTTGTTTTCCGTTAATCCGGAATTACTTCCTGGGGAATTAGCATTTATTGGTCTCAAAGAAATCGGAGTAATTCCTATTTTGATGCAGTTTCTAATTGCAGAAATAGGAATTGACATGTTACGTATGGCGGCCATTCATACGCCAACTGCACTAGCTACAGCAATTGGACTAGTCGCTGCCATATTAATAGGTCAAGTAGCTATTGAGGTTGGATTGTTTTCCTATGAAGTAATCTTATATCTTGCTGTTGCAGCAATTGGTACGTATGCGACGCCAAGTTATGAAATGAGTCTGGCAAATCGAATCGTACGAATCTTTCTGTTATTAGCTACGGCAAGCTTTGGTGTGATAGGTTACATGATTGGTACGCTAATTTGGATTCTCTATACGGTACGAATGAAGTCATTTGAAGTCCCATACTTTTGGCCACTAATTCCGTTTTCTCCACAAGCATTTCGAGACGTATTAATTCGCACACCAATGCCTTTAAAAAATAAACGACCAACAATCCTTCATCCACAAGACCCAGATCGGTAAACCGACTGGGTTTTTTAGTATAAAAATACTAACTACTAACTTGAATAATTTGGTATAATTAGACTGGTGATTTTATGAAAACGGTTTATGATGTTCAACAAGTATTAAAACGCTTTGGTACATTTATTTATACAGGGAATCGATTAGGTGATCTGGAATTAATGCAATTGGAAATACAAGAATTATATAAAATCGGTGTCCTAGATGCTGAGGAGTTCAAACTCGCATTATTAGTATTACGTCAAGAAATGGCAAAACTTAATAGGGGAAATGGTGAGAAATGATGAATAAAACAGTTATAGTTGGAGTAGACATAGGAGGTACTACTGTTAAAATTGGTTTTTTACAAAACAGTGGAGATATTATTGAAAAATGGGAAATTCCGACTAATACAGCTAACTCAGGACTATCGATTGTAGACGATATTTGGGATGCAATTTCTCAAAAGGCTATGGCCTTGTCCATTAGTCAAGCGCACATTTTAGGTATTGGTGTCGGTGCTCCCGGTTTTATCGATAGTAAAACCGGGTATGTGTATGAGGCAGTGAACATCGGTTGGAAGGATGTTGAACTGGCTGAACAATTGTCCAGTAAGTCTGGATTGCCAGTATTTGTAGAAAACGATGCTAATATTGCCGTATTAGGCGAGAACTGGCTTGGTGCCGGAAAAAATAGTGAGGATGTCATTGCCATTACGTTAGGAACGGGTGTCGGTGGCGGAATTATTGCAGGTGGAAAAATTCTTAACGGTGTAAACGGTACCGCAGGAGAAATTGGGCATATTACGGTGGATCCTAATGGCTATTCCTGTAATTGTGGTAGGAAAGGCTGTTTGGAAACACTAGCTTCTGCAACAGGTTTCGTCCGTCAAGCGATGAATATCATAGACACAAATACATCGAGTAAATTAGCAGAACGATACCGCAAAAATGGGACTGTTACGGCAAAAGATATTTTTGAACTAGCACAGCAGGGCGATATGGATAGCAGGGGGATAATTACACATACAGCAGAAGTAATTGGCCTAGCAATATCAAACTTGACAATGACATTGAATCCATCGAAAGTACTAGTCGGTGGAGGTGTTTCCAAAGCTGGGGATCAATTACTTGAACCGATTAAACAGGCATTTAAAAAATACGCTTTGCCTAGAACATTTGAGGCATGTGAGGTGCGAATAGCAGAATTAGGAAATGATGCGGGTATAATAGGTGCTGCATCTTTGGTAAAAAATCACACAGCCAAAATGTAATAAGTTGCCAAAAAAGTTTTTAAAAAATTGAAACTTTATTTTGTTTTAAATCGTCTTACTATATAGGAAGTTTGTCCGTGCACTTTTTTTCTGGTGCCGTCACGGATTTTAATCAAAAACATATATAAAAAGCAATAGTTTTATAGGAGGATTTATTATGTATAGTAAAGGAAAACGGATTCCTTTATATGTAATTGCCACATTATTGTTCGGGATAAAAACCTATATTGTTTATCGGTTTTTATTTAGTCTCGAAATAGAGAATTCGATGCAGGAGTTAATTTTAGTAATCAATCCTTTTGTGTCAGCATTCTTAATATTTGCCATTAGTGTCTGGATTAAGAAAACAAGTCGGCAGATGAAGTATATTCGCTATATGGCATTGATTGGTACGATTATTATTTTCGCAAATCTAGTATTCTACCGATCTTTTTCTGACTTCATTACGATTCCACAGCTCTTTCAAGGTGGAAATGTTGGGGATTTAGGAAGTAGTATTCTGTCTCTTATTAAAGTGTATGACATTTTGCTATTTGTAGATGTAATTTTTGTTTGGTATTTAAGTAAAAAGCATGTAAATGTCGTGACAACGAGCTACCCAAGAAGCGGAAAAGTTTTTACCTTAGCATTATCGTTTGTATTGCTAGTAGGGAATTTCTTTCTTGCTGAGATGGAGCGGCCACAATTATTTACGCGCGCATTTGATCGTGAGTATCTTGTAAAATACATTGGCTTATTTAATTATCACATCTATGATGCAGCGCTTCACTCCAAGGTGAAAACGCAGCACGTTTTTGCAGATGGTAGTGAGTTACCTCAAATAAAAGAGTACGTAAAGGAAAACATCGAACTTCCAGGACAGTCCGATTTATATGGTGTTGCCAAAGATAAAAATGTGATTTTTATTTCGGCTGAATCCCTGCAAAGCTTTGTTATTGGTAATACAGTAAATGGGCAAGAAGTGACACCATTTTTAAATAGTTTACTAGCTGATGAGGATACGTATTATTTTGAAAACTTCTACCATCAGACAGAACAAGGGAAGACGTCTGATTCAGAGTTTTTAGTGGAGAATTCATTGTATCCTTTGTCAAGAGGGGCTGTTTTCTTCACACACGGTCAGAATGAATACCATGCATTACCTGAATTATTAGGAGAAGAAGGGTATTATTCTGCTGTATTTCATGCCAATAATAAAAGCTTCTATAACCGCGATCAAATGTATCCGAATCTAGGCTATGACTATTTCTATGACGTGGAAGCTTATGAAGTAACCGAGGATAATTCCATTGGTTGGGGATTGAAGGATAAACCGTTTTTTGATCAATCAATCAAATATTTACAAACATTAGAAGAACCGTTCTATACGAAGTTTATTACGTTGACAAACCATTTTCCTTTTGAATTAGATGAGGAAGATAAATCGATTGAACGATACGATTCAAATTCTAATACCTTAAACAATTTCTTTCCTACTGTTCGCTATATGGATGAATCAATCGAGCAATTTTTCGAACAACTTAAAGCAGCTGGACTTTACGAAGATTCCATCATCATTATTATGGGGGATCATTATGGAATCAGCTCAAACCATAATAAAGCGATGAGTCAATATTTGAATAAAGAGGAAATTACGCCATATGATCACATCCAATTACAACGTGTCCCATTATTTATTCATATTCCAGGACATGGGAAGGGCGAAATTAAGTCAACTATCACTGGCCAAATCGATATTAAGCCTACAATATTAAGTTTACTTGGAATGGAGGTTGAGGACGATATCTACTTTGGAAATGATATGTTCCATGAGAATAGAAAAGACTATATCGCCTTACGAAATGGTGATTTTATTACAAAGGATTATATCTACACGAATGATACGTGCTATCAATTTGCAACTGGGGAGCCTGTTGGAGAATCGGATGCAGATGCATGCCAGGGGACGATAGAGACCGTGGAAAAAGAATTAGGGTATTCCGATGATATCATTTATGGTGACCTTTTCCGTTTTGTGAATTTTAAACAGGCAAATTAATGCAATAGAAAAAAGCTGCCATCTGGCAGCTTTTTTCTATTGTTATTGTAATGAATCTTTTATGACAGAAATAATGGTACTAATGGAGAAAAATCCAAACACAAGAACTGATAATGCGGACATGACAAGCGCAAAAAAGTTTCTATATTTTAATTGGCGAAATACCGACACTAGTGATACGATAGCGACAATTAAAAATAGGATACCTAATACAATATGTGGTGACATGTACAAAACCCTCCTTACGTATAAAGCAATCATTCTTTTTTTGTCTAGTCAAACATTTTATATTAATATGTATCTTACTAACACATTTATTCTAGTATAAAAACATGATTTTGTCGAGAAAATTACGAATATCTTTCCAATAAGGAGGTTTACAATGGAACTAAAACAAATACCACTCGGCCCAATTGGGACTAATTGTTACATCGTATACGATAGTGGTGAAGGAATTATAATTGATCCTGGTGCAGAAGGGGAGGTTGTTCAAGCGTTTTTAACAAGAGAAGCAATCAAACCAATTGCTATTCTGTTAACACATGCACATTTTGACCATATCGGAGCAGTTGACCAGTTACGAAAATCGTATGATATCCCATTATATATTCATGACGATGAGAAAACGTGGTTAAGCAATCCTAACTTAAACGGTTCTGCACGACTTATCGGCGCACCTATTCAAATAAACACAGCAGATCACTTTTTAAAACAAGGTCCTATGCAGCTTGGAGCATTTGAATTTGAGGTAATTCGTACACCAGGGCATTCACCTGGGAGTGTTAGTTTTTATTTTGCGGAGGACCAAGCTATCATAAGTGGTGATGTTTTATTTTATCGTGGAATAGGACGTACGGATTTAGTTGGAGGAGATTATCAACAGCTAGAAGCTACTATTAGACAGAAGCTGTACGTACTACCGGAAGAGGTTATTGTATATTCTGGCCATGGAAACTCGACGACTATTGGTGAGGAAAAGCGCAATAATCCGTTTATAACGATCTAATAAAAGAATGGCAACAAAAAAACCCTGCAGGAAACAAAATATGTAAGCAGGGTTTTTTTGCTTTTAATGCCCGAAACCAGGCACTAAAATAAATTCTGAATACCAAGTGAAACCTATAAAGAAAACAGTACAATAAGCTCCGAACAAGTACATATACATACGCTCAGATAATTTTAAGTAACTTACTGTAAGGAAAAATACCGTCTGAACTAGGAAGAGCAATGCTGTGTTCGTCATACCACCAACATAGAACATTACTGTAAAAATACCAGTCCAAAAGGCAAGGACTCGAAACATTCGATCCATTGTTTCCCCTCCTTTTCGATGACTTCATCACTGTTATTATATACGAGGAAAAGAATAATGTAAACGATACAACAATTAATTGTGAAATTTTTCAAGGAATAATGAATAGGCTACGAAATTAGTTTACTCTAAAGTATGCAAACTATGTGTCGTAATAGGAATTGTCACTGTTTTTGTCATGGAAAACTGATAATTTGTATCGGTTGTGATTTCGAAAAACAACTGCAGTCTATCCACGTCAATCAGTTGTAAGGTGATTTTGGTGGTTCCTTGAGGAAAGGTATAGGTTTGCTGAGTTAGATCCTCCTCTACCATTAATTGTTTCTGCAATTGAGCATATCCCATCTGGAAAAGTGTTTGTGCTTTTAGTTGTTCTAAATTATTCTCTGTCATATTCCTATCGTGGCTATAGGAAATAATATTCGTTGCCACATACAGGAACACTAACGTCGATAATAGCATTACCGCAGGAAGGATAAAGCCGGATTCCTTATGGATAAAAGACGATATCTTTTTCATATATTTCTCCTTGTAATGATGAAATGCCAATTGTAAATCCGTATGGAAGTGGGCTGATTGTCATGTTGCCAATGTCACGTAAGTAGATCTCATGTCCTTGCCGATTAACCTGTCTGCGTATCAAACGACCGTATTCTTCGATCGTAACGAGATCTCCATCTAGCTCAAGGATTATTTTGTCATTAGCTAGTTGAACACCTTCTGCCTTTATAACGTCCTGCTGGATAAAATGAAAAAATTGTTGAATAGAAATTTCTTCATAGCTTGCAGGCAATTGAAGCGATTTTAGAATAGCAATCTGAAGGGGAAGGCAAATTGCGATAATAGCCAAGATGAAAAGTAACTTATATAGGGTATAGCCAAATTCGTTAGTTTTTAATGCCATCGAAGCATACCTCTTCCAAACGATTGGTGACACTTTGCCAAGACGCACAAGCGTGAATAATCATGTCATCTGAAAACTGGAATGAAAAATCAACCTGCTTTGCTTCTATATGTTGTTGATAACGAAGTGGTAAATCAGTATCTGTATCCCAAATTATCGCTTGTAGTGCATCATGTAGCTGGTAGGCAATAATTCGTTTGTCATGGAACGATTTTTTTTCGAAGGAGATGAAACTATATAAAGGGATAAGTGTCATGGATAGCGTAAGCAAAATACTTAATGCAATTAGTACCTCCATAAATGTCATGCCACTATTGTTTTTCAAGATAGCCACGTCCTTTGCCAATTGGAAATATCATATTAAATTTATTTTGTTTTGTCCGTATTTGGATGGTGCCCGCCTTACGTATTGTCCCATTCCGATTGAACGATATTTCTTCCAGCGTACGGCGGTCAATTTCCCAGCCATCTGGAAGATTTCGAACAATAGAGGCGTTTTTGTTATCCACGATTCGGTAGCTATATCTATCCAAAATAATCCGGTTATACGTCTTCGATCCTAAAGACACATTCTGGATATAGATAATATCGTTTTGTAGGGTAAGCAGGAAATTATCTTCTGTTTTCTTTTCCTGTAATGAAATTAAGACAGGGACACTAAGTGACAAAAGCAGAATCCAGATAGACAATGTAATTAGTAACTCGATAAGTGAAAAACCATTATGCTTAAGAGTTTCCATTCGTGGATACAGATACCTTTCCTGTTTCTTGGTTTACGGTTAATTCGCTATTGTTGGCGCACGTTTTTTGATTTTCCCGAATGTAATTATCCCTTACTAAGGTATCAAGACTTGACGGATAGGAATAGTTTTCCAAGTAATAGGCATCAACTTGCGTTTGTACAACGCTAATTAGCGCCTCACAGCCTTTTTCTTGGGCATTTTTACTTTTGTCACCTAGGTTAGGGATGATGAGTATCATTAGAATGGAGATAATCATTAGTACGATTAGCATTTCAACTAAGGTGAACCCTTTTTTATTTTTAAACATGGACAACCACTCCTTTTATAGTGTGTCGATCATTTGATACATTGGCCACATGATTGATAAGTAAACCATGACGATTACAACCCCTAAGATGATGAAAAATATAGGTTGAAGATAGGTGAGACTTTTGATGATTTTTTGATTTAACTCCTCCATTGTAAAAGCAGCATAGACAGCAAGATCTTTTACTAAGGAATCCACGTGGTTGTTTTTTTGAAAGATAGCTGCAAGTTGAGGGTTAATGAAAGAAAAGTCTGTAAGGATGTGAGAAATAGGAGCACCTTGATTTAAGCCATTTGTTAACATGGTGGCATAATAGGATAGAATCGGTAGTTTATTTTGTTTAGACAAAATAGCTAATACTTCTTTTATAGGCATTCCAGTTTTAAGAAGAGAACTTACATGTGTCGCGAACTGATAGGATGTATTGAGTCTTATATAATTTCGGAAGAGTGGTATTACATCAAAAAGCTTGAGCTGTTGTGGAATAGGTATTTTTGCTTTATAGGCAGACCAAAACAGTCGAATGAGTAATACTAAGAGGAGAAATCCTGCACATAAGTAGTAGAATACGGAGATTAAATGGATGAAAATAGTTAAATTGGAAGGGTCTTGTGCCGATTGCTGAAAAACATTTAACAGATTAGGTAATACGGTGTGTTCAATGAAAAAGAACATAATGGAAAAGATAACAAGTAAAATAACTGGGTACCGGATTACTTGGGTGAATTTTTTCATATGCTTGATTCGTTCTTCATAAATTTCAAAGCACTTTGTTATGCTTTCTTCTAAATCACCGTATTCTTTAGCGAAAAATAAATAGGATGTTATTAATGGGTTAAAACGAACAAGCTCAAACGCTTGATCAATTGTTACGCCGTTTTTCAAATGATGACTAATTTCATCCGCAATTGATCGGGTAGCTTTATCCCATGTTAATGTTTCCAGTGCATCTAATAACATATAACCACTTGATAAGACGCTAGCAAGTCGTTTTAGAAAGTGAAGTTGGATACTGGATGGTAGGCGTGGATCAGGAATTTTCATACGTATCTTTGGAAATAAACCCATACAAATAAGCCTTCTTTCGTAAGTGATGGAATGATTGTTTCGTTTGCTCTAGGGTCATTAACTTCCCGTGAATCGCTTGGATTAGTAAACGGTCTTCGAGTAATTCAACAAGAGCTGCCCTTGTGCGGTTACTGGTGTTGGGGAAAATCGGCACTAATTCTATGGAAGCAATAGCAATAAGAGATTGTTCCAATTCAATCGGTGTTATTCCCATGTCAAGCAGGCGATATATCGTTCCTATCGTGTCTTTTGCATGAATCGTACTAAGCACTAAATGCCCAGTAAGCGATGCCTCAAATGCAAATTGAGCGGTTTCCCTATCCCGAATTTCACCTACCATAATGATGTCTGGATCATGCCGTAACGCTGCCTTTAGTCCTGTTTGATAGGTAATACCTGCTTTTTCGTTTACTTGAACTTGTAAGATGTCTTGGAGTTTCTTTTCGATCGGATCCTCAAGCGTAATGGTTTGATAGGAGTGTTCCTTCAAGACAGCTTCTAATAATCCATACAAGGTAGACGTTTTACCACTTCCAGTCGGACCAGAGAAAAGGATTAATCCAGATTTATGCTTCATCCAACGCTTGATTATAGTGTATTGGTGTTTAAATAAGAAATGCTTTTCAAGTGAAAGGTAATTATCCTGGGGGAGAATCCGTATTGCAAGGCTTTCGTGTTGGTTCACAGGTAAGGTAGATAAACGCAGGGAGAAGTTTTTGGCATTAAAGTGGTGTGTAATTGTTCCGTTTTGAGGTTTTCGTATTTCCCCAATGTCCATTCCTGATGTAAACTTATAGTAGGTAAGCAATAAGTCATATTGTGACGTCGTTAAGGAATTTAGTAAGCTGCGTTTACCATCTATTCGTACATAAAGCTTGGTATAGCTGGTGAAGGGATAGAAGTGAATATCAGTGGCATTACGTTGAATGGCAGTGGTTAAAATTTGGGTGGATAATGCTTCAGCAGGGTTCAATAAACATCACCTCATGATTAGTAGAATTTGCTGGTCACCTACTTACATTCGACAAACAATGCATAATTCCTTCTTTTTTTTGAAAAAAAATTTATGAGGATGTTTGGAACATGACAAAGCTCTATTTAATTGGATTTATGGGAAGTGGAAAAACAACACTTGCAAAGCACATTAGTGAAAATTTTGCTATTCCATATATAGATCTTGATGAAGCAATTGAAAAAAGACAAGGAAAGAAAATTAGTGTTATTTTTCATGAGGAGGGTGAAGCGGCATTTCGCAAGTATGAAACTTCTGCTTTGAAGGAAATCGCTAATGAAACAATTATCGCCACAGGCGGCGGTGTGGTGGAAAAGGAAGCGAATATTCAGTGGATGAAGCAGACAGGTATAATCATTTATATCAAAACGTCATTATCAGAAATAAGCAGACGTTTAATGGATGATACAACGAGACCGTTATGGAAAAACGGTGCAAATCATGAGCGTGAGGCATTATATAACCGAAGAAAGAGCATGTATGCAAGTTGTGCCGATATTGTAATTGATGGCACACATCTTTCGTTAGAAAAGCAGGCTATACAACTATTGAATCTCTCGGGTATAAAGGGTAGTAATGGGGTAAAGACTAGTAATAATTAAGCAGAAGAGAGGTGATACCTATAAAAGGGAACGATTATGTTAAGTTTATGACTGAACAAGTTGTATCGTATATTGATTTACCAAAAGAGCAACGGCAAAAAAGAAAATCAGATAGTAAAGCACAGAAAAATCAACCGATGCTTGGAAATAGGTGGTTTGGTGTATTGCCAGTCGCCATTAAATCCATTTTTAAACGGGCACAGTAGCAGGTTTACAGATGTAGACCTGCTATATTTATGTTGCTTCTAAATAGACTAACCCACCGTTGACAACCGATACATGAATTTTTGGCTGATACCGCTCTTTTATAGCTTGTAATTCTTTTTCCATTTGTTCTACCTCATGATCACGATCTCCTTGATAAAAATGCGTTAACAAATCAACTTCTTGTCTTTGTTCCTGTAGGGATTCTTCTGCCCAGGCATGATTTTGATCATGAATATATTGATTAATCACCGATTCAATTCGTTTATACCCACTTTTCAGCTTGATTAACGGGGCAATCGTGTAACAGTAATCGGATATTTGCATGTGAAATTGTTGTCGTTTTAGCATGTCCATCATACCCGTTTTCATTAAGCCATTCACTAAGTTTAGTCCGATAGAAAATAGTTCATCTTTATTTTGCTTACCAATATAACTAATTTTTATATTGGCAAGCAACCAGGGGTGTAGGGGAGTGTTTGTTTCTGTTTGAACAACTTGAAAGAGCCTAGTAAATCGCTCATTTTCTCGTAGATGTGTCAATATTTGTTGAAGACGTGGACTTCCAAAATGAATTCTTTCTCCTTTTTGCTCCTGGTGATTTTGATTGGTGATTAAGGTTAATTGCATCGGATCACCATCTCTTCCCATCTTCTTGACATAATGCCAGTAAAATGGCCGGTTCATTAAGGCACGATCCATTTCTTCTGTTAATTGTATGGTTAGCATTCCTTCTTGACTAGATAGTATTTCACAGTGATGTGCAGTGAAATAATCCGCAAGAAATGTCGTTAAATTATGAATTGCCATATTTCGTCTCCTCTTGTTGAGTATTCTTATTTGCCATTTGGATAATGGAAGCGAGGTTATCTAATTTAATTTTCACTTCACCCGTTGATGACGAATCCTGAAAAATAGAAGTAACTTCTGATTCAAAACTGTCAATATTTAATTCTGCTAAAATATCGTCTAAGTGACCGATTACTTTCTCGAACAGTGCGATTTTTTCATATAATAGCTTCATAATATGCTCTTCAACTGTATGCCGTATTGCAAAGTTGTAGATTTGAACGTCTTTTTCCTGACCATAGCGATGAATCCTTCCAATTCGTTGTTCTAGTCGCATTGGGTTCCAAGGTAAATCGTAATTTATCATGTAGTTACAGAATTGTAGATTAATCCCTTCACCACCAGCTTCAGTGGCAATTAACACTTGTGCTTTATCTTTAAATAGCTGCTTCATCCAATCCTTTTTCCCACGCTTAAATCCACCTCGAAAAGGGACGGAAGAAATGTCATGCTGTTGTAAGTACCATTGTAAGTAAAATTGGGAAGCACGATATTCAGTAAAAATAATGACTTTCTCTTCACCGATTTGTTGAATAAGTTCCACCACTTTTTGTGCTTTAGCGTGATGAGGAAGCTGTTCAATCTTTTTCAGTAATGGTTCAATATAAGGCTGGTTGTTTTTGGCTTCATCACTTGCCAACTTTTGTAAGGATAAAAAGCAAGCCTCTCGAGAGGAACAGAGCTCACGTAAGAAGGTAATCTTTGAAAAAGATGAAAAAGGCTGAATCATTCTGTCTAATTCGTTATATACCTCATATTCCTCTGCGGTAAAATCAACCCATATGGTTTCAATATGACGTTTAGAATTGTCTAATGCAGTATCTTTCCTAGTGTTACGAACCATTACTTTCTGTACAAGCTGTTTTAAGTAGACATCTTGATTTATTCTTTTGCGATCTCGCCCATATTGCTCTAAAAATGATTCGTAGTTTCCTAAATGCCCAGGTTTTAAAATGGAAACTAAATTAAATATTTCAATGAGCTGATTTTGAACTGGCGTTGCCGTTAAAAGTAGGCAATACTTCTTTTTTAAAGCACGAACAAAAGCATAATTCTTCGTTTTGTGATTTTTTAATTTATGTGCTTCATCAATTAAAATGAAATCATAATTTATATCCAGGATAGCCTCGCGATGAGGGGAACGTTTTGCTGTATCAATAGAAGTCACAAGAACATCGTATTGATCCCATGCAGGAGCTTTTCGATGGGCTGCTGCTGAAATGAAAAACTTCTCATTCAACTCTTTTACCCATTGATTGACAAGGGAAGCTGGAACAAGTATTAATACTTTTTTTACTAATCCACGAATCATATACTCTTTTAAAATCAAACCAGCCTCAATGGTTTTACCTAACCCAACCTCATCTGCTAAAATTGCGCGACCATTCATCTCTTCAATTGCCTGTTTTGCAGTCTCGATTTGATGTGGTAGGAATTCCATTTGTGGTAAGAACTCTAATGCTCGCAATCCATGAAACTCTTTTGTGATGGTAGTTAATTCAGCATCGTACGCCATGTTGAATAATTCCCACGATGAAAATGGTCCATCCTGATCCATTCGCTCTTCTAATTCTCCGATAAAATTTGAATCAAATTCGATATTGATATTTCTCATCCAATACTTCCTTTTTCAGTAATTTCCTAATCGAGTAAATATAAAGGATACATTTTAATTGTTGTGTGGTATAATGAATCCGAAATAGGACAATAAACACACTATTTCGTACATAGTATAACCACAAAGAACCAATTTCATAAAAGCGAATGATTACAAGGGGAGAGTTTACTTATGACTTGTCATAAAGTAACGCCGAAGGAGCAAGCAAAAATTGTGAATCTCTCAGGCAAAAGTACTCTTGTAGGACGCACCTCTGGAGAGTGTTTACCTAGTAAACCACCCACGAAGCACGCATTTTCGTATGATGAAAATGTTAAACTTTCTGGTTCAAGGACAGAGATTTCCCTTTACATAAGAGAAATCTCTATTTTTTATGATTAAAAATTAGAAAATTTAAAAAGGAGTGGTAATTGTGAGTGAGCTGAAACGAACGCCCATTTATCCAGAGTATGAAAAGCTAGGGGCAAAAACAATTGATTTTGGTGGCTGGGATCTACCAGTACAGTTTTCAAGTATTAAAGCCGAGCATGAAAATACGAGAACTATAGCCGGATTATTTGATGTTTCACATATGGGTGAAATAGCAGTATCCGGTCCAAAGAGCCTAGACTTCCTGCAATACCTTACCACAAATGATGTAGCTAAACTCGTACCGAATAAAGCACAATATGGCTTGATGTGTTATGAGAATGGTGGTACTGTGGATGATTTTCTAATTTATATGTTAGCTGAAAACGACTATTTGGTAGTTGTAAATGCTGCTAATACCGATAAAGACTATGAATGGATGGTAAAAAATAATCCGTATTCGAATGATGACGTTACCATTGAAAATGTTTCTTCTCATTATGTTCAATTAGCTTTACAAGGTCCAAAAGCGGAGGAAATCCTTCAAGCCGTGACAAGTAAAGATTTAAGTCAGATTACGTTCTTTAGATTCGATAAAGAAGTGTATTTTTCAGGTATTGCTGAACCGGCACTTGTGTCTCGAACTGGGTACACGGGTGAAGATGGCTTTGAAATTTATATCGCCCCTAAAGCGGGACCAATTCTTTGGAATCTTTTACTTGAAGCAGGCACTGAGAAGGGGCTTCTGCCTGTTGGACTTGGTGCTAGAGATACGCTTCGTTTTGAAGCAAATCTCCCACTTTATGGTCAAGAAATATCCGCTTCGATTACACCGATTGAAGCAGGCTTGAATTTTGCTGTAAAAGTAACGAAAGAAGCTGATTTCATTGGGAAATCAGTTTTAAAGGAACAAGTAGAAAACGGACCAGAACGAAAACTTATTGGAATTGAAATGATTGATAAAGGAATTCCACGACATGGATACGAGGTATTTTCTGGAGAAGAGGAAATTGGGGTTGTTACGTCAGGCACGCAATCTCCTACCTTACAAAAAAACATCGGATTAGCTTTAGTGAAATCAGATCATACAACTGTTGGTACTGAAGTAGAAATACAAGTTAGAAAGCGAAGACTTCGTGCACAAGTAATTGCAAGACCATTTCTAAAACGTGAAAAATAGGGGGAAAGAAAATGGAATTTCGTTATTTACCGATGACTGAGACAGATAAGGAAGAGATGTTGGCATCGATAGCTGTAAGCTCCACTGATGAATTGTTCTCGGATATCCCCGAGAAGGTTCGGTTACGATCAGCATTACACTTAAAAGCGCCAGTCAATGAATTTGCGCTAAAGAAAGAGTTAATTGAAATGGCTGGTAAGAACGTCAACACAAAGGAATATACCTCATTTTTAGGTGCAGGAGTGTATGATCATTTTATTCCATCAGTTGTAGATCATGTGATATCAAGGTCAGAATTCTACACAGCTTATACACCCTATCAGCCAGAAATTTCGCAGGGGGAATTACAGGCTATTTTTGAATTTCAAACGATGATTTCTGAGTTAACGGGCATGCCAGTAGCGAATTCTTCTATGTATGACGGGGGAACTTCTTTAGCAGAGGCAGTTAATTTAAGTGCCGGACAAACACGAAAGAAAAAAATTCTTGTTTCCAAGGCAGTCCATCCAGAATCACGTGCTGTAATTGAGACTTACGGAAAAGGGCCAGGTCTTGAAATAGTTGAAATTGATCATGTAAATGGTCGTACTAATTTAGAGCAATTAGCAGCTGAATTAGATGAGAATACAGCAAGTGTGGTTATTCAGTATCCGAACTTTTTCGGACAAATAGAACCATTAGCTGAAATTAGAGAATTACTAAATGACCAACCAAAGGCAATGTTCATCGTTTCTAGTAATCCGCTTGCACTAGGCTATTTAACACCACCAGGAGAATTCGGAGCAGATATTGTGGTAGGAGATACGCAAGTGTTTGGAATCCCAGCACAATTTGGTGGGCCACACTGTGGTTATTTTGCAACAACAGAAAAATTAATGCGTAAAATTCCTGGTAGACTAGTAGGTCAAACAACGGATGAAAATGGACTACGTGGATTTGTTTTAACCTTGCAAGCACGTGAACAGCATATTCGTCGAGATAAAGCTACATCAAATATTTGCTCGAACCAAGCATTAAATGCACTAGCTAGCGCAGTTGCTATGAGTTCAATTGGAAAACACGGCCTGAAAAAAATGGCAGAATTAAATATGCAAAAAGCACGGTATGCGATGCGTAAATTTACTGAAGCAGGATTTGAGGTAGTAACAAACGGAGCATTTTTCAATGAGTTTGTAGTGCAGCTTGGAAATAATGTTACATCTGTGAATGACACATTAATCCAAAAGGGTATCATAGGAGGCTATGATTTGTGCCAAGCATACCCCGAAATGGATGGGGCAATGTTAGTTGCTGTAACTGAAATTCGGACGAAAGAAGAAATCGATACGTTTGTCAAAGAATTGGGGGATATCCATGAATAATGATTTTCCATTAATTTTTGAACGAAGTAAAGAAGGTAGAGTAAGTTATAGCTTACCTGAACTTGATGTACCGGAAGTAGATTTAGCAGCAGAATTAACAGATGCCTATGTGAGACAAGAAGCTCCTGAGCTACCAGAGGTAAGTGAGTTAGATATCATTCGTCACTATACAGGACTATCAAATCGAAATTATGGTGTGGATTCTGGTTTCTACCCGTTAGGTTCCTGTACGATGAAATATAATCCAAAAATTAATGAAGATGTCGCACGATTAGATGGCTTTACCCACATTCATCCTTATCAAGATCCGAAAACTGTTCAAGGTGCTCTAGAGATGATGTTTGATTTGCAACAAGCTCTAAAAGAAATTACAGGGATGGCTAGTGTATCCCTACAATCTGCTGCAGGGGCACATGGTGAATGGACTGGACTTATGATGATTCGCGCTTTTCATGAATCAAACGGAGATTTTCATCGTACGAAGGTAATCGTACCAGACTCTGCACACGGAACAAATCCTGCATCCGCAACAGTAGCAGGTTTTGAAGCGGTAACGGTAAAATCAAATGAAAATGGGTTAGTTGACTTAGCGGATTTAAAACGAGTGGTTGGCCAAGATACGGCTGCCTTAATGCTAACGAATCCTAATACATTAGGACTTTTCGAAACCGAAATATTAGAAATGGCGGATATTGTTCACGATGCTGGTGGTAAGCTTTATTATGATGGTGCAAATCTAAATGCGATTATGGGCTATGCAAGACCAGGTGACATGGGCTTTGATGTTGTGCACCTTAATTTACACAAAACATTCACTGGTCCACATGGTGGTGGGGGTCCAGGTTCAGGTCCTGTTGGAGTATCACAGGAATTAGAACCCTTTTTACCAAAACCATTGATTGTGAAACAGGATACGTCCTATACATTTGATTACGACCGCCCACAGTCGATTGGTCGTGTGAAACCTTATTATGGTAACTTCGGTATTAATTTACGTGCTTACACGTATATTCGAACAATGGGAGCAGAAGGCTTGAAGAAAGTTAGTGAATATGCAGTACTCAATGCAAACTATATGATGCGTAAATTAGAAAAAGTATATGATCTTCCATATCAACAGCATTGTAAGCATGAATTCGTACTTTCTGGTAGAAAACAGAAGAAACTCGGAGTGCGGACACTAGATATTGCTAAACGCTTGCTAGACTTTGGATACCATCCACCAACTATTTATTTCCCATTAAATGTGGAGGAAGCATTAATGGTGGAACCAACTGAAACAGAATCAAAGGAAACTTTGGATGGTTTTATTGAAACAATGCTAACCATTGCTGAAGAGGCAGAGAATAATCCGGAGATCGTACAAGAGGCACCACATCATACGATTGTGAAGCGAATGGACGAAACAACAGCAGCAAGAAATCCAATCCTACGTTATAAAAAATCCAATTAATAAATAACGCCTTAGGTCAAATTACCTAAGGCGTTATTGCTATTATAATCCATTTTTTACTTTTCCGGTCCACTTTTTGAATCCACCTTTTAATTGGTAGATATCACTATAGCCTTTTTTGTGAAGGATCTGTGCAGCTCTAGCAGAACGTGTTCCACTTTGGCAATAGAAATAAACTGGTTGATCCTTTCTGATTTCAATTAGTCGTTGCTTCATTTGTGTCACTGGAATATTTCTAGCACCTAGAATATGACCGTTTTTAAATTCCTGTGGTTCTCTTACATCAATCAATTGGGCTTTCCGATACCCTTCACGGAATTGTGTTTCAGTCAACGTTTTTAGGTACGTACGTTGTCTTAAATAGCGAAATACTGAGATAACGATGATGACTACAAGTGCTACTAAAAGATATTTCATTTCTTAATTTCCCCCGTCATTACATTTGTACTTTCTTATTATAGGCTGAAAACGGCTTTTTTTCAAAGGATTTCTTTGGACAAGGGTTAGCAGATTTTGTCGAATCGATAGAAACTTTTAGCCTTGTCCATATTAGTCAATTTTTATATTTTTTCTTTATAGTCATTTTAGCCAGGTTTAGCTTGTTAATTCTTTGATTTTCTTTGTTTTTTATCTATTTTCATTAATTGACAAATATAGACCGTTGTGAATCGCACCTATATATAGTAGTTTTTAATTAATTTTAATACAATATATTGTAAACATGTCCGCATATGTGATATGGTTATAACAATTAATTCTAGTTTAATAGAATAAGAAATATGTCAAATGAGGAGTGAAACAATGTCAACGGTTGTCGAATCAAGAAGCCTAAATGTGGAGGCGCTAAATGATGACATCAAGCGATTCCCACAGGTACACCCAATAACCCCTGATATGAAGTTGTTACATAAAGGTGTATCTCGACTTGTCATGTTAGATCGTTATTCGTTTAAGGATACAGAGAAGAAGACATTAAAGGAAGGGGATTTTGTCGTTCTTACTGTAAAGGCTGATCCGAAATTTCCAGCTAGAGGTCTTGGGTTTGTTAAGGCTATTAATTGGGAAACGAATGAAGCGGATGTTCAAGTTGAGCCTGAATTCTTATCTGTCTTGGATGGGGAGGAAGCTGAAACTGGTGTCGTGAAGCGTGGAATGGATGTTATTGATAAACCACTTGAGGTTTATTATGAACAAATAGCCAAGCGTAATGCGACTGGGTTGGCAAGTGTAGAAACAACCGAAGAGCTACAAAATGAATGGGGAGACAAATACTACCAAGAATTAGCGGCTATGAATTTTGTGCCTGCTGGTAGGGTCTTATATGGCGCAGGTGCAGATACAGATGTAACTTATTTTAACTGCTATGTAATGCCGTTTGTAAGGGACTCTCGTGATGGGATTTCCGAACATCGTAAGCAAGTAATGGAAATTATGAGTAGGGGTGGTGGTGTTGGAACGAATGGTTCAACATTACGCCCACGAAACGCACTTGCTAGAGGTGTTAACGGAAAATCATCTGGTTCTGTTTCATGGTTAGATGATATTGCTAAATTAACGCATTTAGTTGAGCAAGGTGGATCAAGACGTGGGGCACAAATGATAATGCTGGTAGATTCTCACCCGGATATCATTGAATTCATTATTTCTAAAATGCAAAATCCGAGAATACTGCGTTATTTAATCGAAAATACATCTGATGAACAAATCAAAAAGTTAGCACAAGAAAAACTTAAATTCACACCGCTAACGGAAACTGAAACAGATCTTTATCAAGGGGTATTAAACTATAAGAGTATTCCTGGACAAGGTGGGTTTCCGAATTCTGTGGTTAAAGAAGCGGAAGAAAAGCTAAGAACGGGTGGAACATACTCTGTTCATAACTCGGAATTCTTAACTGGTGCGAATATATCTGTTTGTATCACAAAAGAATTCATGGAAGCAGTTGAAAACGATACGTGGTATGAACTTAAATTCCCAGATGTAGAGAATTACAATGAAGAAGAGATGAAAGCTTATAATGAAGAGTGGCACAATGTAGGTGATGTTCGTAATTGGGAAGAAATGGGCTATGGTGTTCGTGTCTATCGCCGAATTAAAGCGAAGGAATTATGGAACCTAATCAACATATGTGCAACATACTCTGCAGAGCCTGGAATTTTCTTCATTGATAATGCAAATGACATGACTAATGCGAAAGCATATGGTCAACAAGTAGTAGCTACAAACCCTTGTGGAGAGCAACCGCTCGCACCATTTTCTGTCTGTAATTTAGCTGCAGTAAATCTAGCTGAAATGGCTAATAAAGATAGTAAAACGGTGAATTTTGAAAAGTTAAAGCAGACTGTAAAAACAGGAGTACGTATGCAGGACAATGTTATTGACGCAACACCGTACTTCCTTGCTGAAAACAAAAAACAAGCATTAGGTGAACGTCGTGTAGGTTTAGGTGTAATGGGACTTCATGACTTACTAATCTATTGTGAGACTGTATATGGTTCTAAAGAAGGTAACGAGTTAGTAGATCGCATTTTCGAAACAATCGCAACAACTGCTTATCGTGAATCCGTTGAACTAGCAAAAGAAAAAGGAAGCTTTCCATTCTTAGTTGGCGAAACAGAGGAAGATACGAAAGCATTACGAGAAGCATTTATTAATACAGGTTATATGAAAAAAATGCCTGAAGATATACGTAATAACATTTTAAAATATGGAATTCGTAATTCTCATCTACTCACAGTTGCACCAACGGGTAAACAAGTTGCCCCCTACATTTGTGAAAATGTAGCGTAAACTTGGCTATATGCGGGAAACTCTGGCGTTTCTTTTGTTACCTAGCTTTGCCAGCTAAACACAGGTAAAAATACAAAAGTGTTGAATATAAAATTCTACCAGACAATCCGCAGGGAAGTCGTGGCTGACCCCTCAACGACTACATGCCGAGCAACCATTCACCTGACGAACATCCGTTCTTGTTTTATTGTAAAGTTAAACAAGTTGAGGATGGTTTGAATGAAAAAGAATTGTCTTAATTGTGGTAAGGAAATTCATGTGTAAAGGGCAATTTCAATCTAAGAATCCGGAAGCATTCGAACACTTGAAAACAAAATTAGTTGTTCAATGTGATAATTGTAGTAAGAAAATCCTAAGAATGCCTTCCGAGCTGAAAAATACTAAGCATTCATTTTGCGGCCATTCTTGTAAAGCTGAATTTCAAAGTAAGAAAGAGAGATAACTATACTTGCCAAGACTGTGGTATTACTGAAGAAGAGTATGGAAGTCAGCTTTCTGTTCATCATATAATTCCTTTTAGAAAATGTAATGGTGATTGGAAAAAAGCAAATGAACTTTCAATCTTGGTTACGTTATGTGAACAACCTTATCATGGAAAAAGACATTCAAAAATGGTTGATGATATAGTCTGACCCATATGGCGACATATGGAGCGGGTACTAATAATCCCGCCCTCTATAATAGAGAGTAACAAAAGTGAGCACTGGTACAATGGTAGGCGTCTCAACTGGTTTAGAACCTTACTTCTCCTTCTCATATTTCAGAAGCGGAAGACTAGGTAAATTTATTGAAGTAAAAGCAGATATTGTTCAAGAATATTTAGATAGCCATTCAGATGCAGATCCAGAAAATCTTCCTAGCTGGTTTGTGACGGCAATGGAATTATCACCAGAAGCACATGCAGATACACAATGTGTTATTCAACGCTGGGTAGATAGCTCCATCTCTAAAACTGTAAATGCGCCAAAAGGTTACACAGTTAACCAGGTTGAAGGCGTCTATAGAAGACTATATCGTGGTGGCGCAAAAGGTGGAACAGTATATGTTGATGGAAGTCGTGATACACAAGTTCTAACCTTAAAAGCAGAAGAAAATAGCTTTGAACAAACAGAGTTATTTGAAGAGAGTAATGAACCGAAAAAAGTGGTCTTGATGGATACCATTCAAGAACTTAAGTCTACCGATGTAACCATTGGTTCAGAAGTAGGTGATACTTGCCCTGTATGTCGTGAGGGAAGTGTTGAGGACATAGGTGGTTGTAATACTTGTACAAGCTGTGGCGCACAGTTAAAATGTGGCTTGTAAAATAGAATAACAAACAGAAAAGGCTATTCGCTACGATAGCCTTTTCGTTGTATATTGGTAGTTTTGAGAGGAAGTAAAAAATACTTCTCGAAGTACAAGAAGAACTAGCCCAATGGAGGATATATACATGATAAAAGCTGTCTTATTCGATCTTGATGGTACACTGTTAGATCGAGACGCATCTGTAAAAGCTTTTATAGAAGATCAGTATCAGCGATTTTTACCCTATCTATCCCATATTCCAAAAGAAAACTATGTAAAGCGATTTTTAGAATTAGATAATCACGGTTATAGATGGAAAGATAAGGTATATCAACAACTAGTCCTAGAATATGCTATCTCGGATATTTCTTGGCAAGCCTTGTTCCAAGACTACTTCCATAACTTTAAAAATTATTGCATTGGCTTTCCTAATCTAATTGCCACGCTAGAAGAATTAAAAGAAGCAAGATATACACTTGGAATTATTACAAATGGTATCGGTGATTTTCAAGATTCTACAATACAGGCGTTAGGAATAAAACCATATTTTGCAACCCTCCTAATTTCAGAACGAGAAGGCATCGCAAAACCGAACCCTGACATCTTCCAAAAAGCGTTACACACGTTAAATCTATCACCTTCTGAAGCTGTCTACGTGGGCGATAATCCAGTAAATGATATTCAGGCTGCATATACTATTGGAATGACAGGTATTTGGAAACAATCCAAACAGCATCACGGCTATTCAACGGAATATAGTATTGGTGATTTATCCGGATTGCCAAATCTGCTTTTGAACTTATAAGTAAATAACTATGGATACACGAAAAGAGGACCCATATGCTTATATCTGATATGAAAATCGAAAATCTTTCAACTGAACAAATGACAAAGCTATTATATGCTGGAATCAGAGATGATAACAAAAATGGTGATTGTATATTTGTTCCAGGAAGTAGCAAGGCAGTCAAGTACCGATTACCTACTGCCGTTCAATTGTATAAGCAAGGGAGAGCAAACAAATTACTAGTTTCTGGTGGCGTTACGTGGGAGGGGCAACCATATCCAGAAGCAATCATGTTAAAAAATACAGCTATTTCCATGGGCATACCGGAGTCAGCGATTTTAGTAGAAAATCAATCCCTGCATACGAAGGAAAATGTACTCGCGTCATTATTAGTGCTAGAGCGGGAATTCTATTTGCATACAATTAGCAGATTAGTGGTGGTTAGTAGTCACTACCATATGAGAAGGCTCTATTTAACACTAAAAACATACTTCCCTAATTGGATAAACTATACACTTTGTCCAGCAAACGACACGATAACAACAGAAACGAATTGGTATTTAACAGATGCAGGACGCGCCCGTGTAAAAGCAGAATGTGAGAAACTGATTCGTTATGTACAGCTCGGTGCATTACAGGATGAGGATATTCCGATAGATTAACCAATGCTTGCATCCTATTTTTATGTGCAGACTTGTCGAACATCAATATTTCCTGTATCCTCAAGGTATAGAAACAATTTTGCCTATGATAAAAAATATTCTATGAAAAGAGGAAATCAGTATGCCTACACCGAGTATGGAGGACTATATAGAACAAATATATAATTTGATTGATACAAAGGGATATGCCCGTGTATCTGATATTGCTGAAGCCCTAAATGTTCATCCATCCTCTGTAACCAAAATGGTTCAAAAGCTAGATAAGGATGACTATTTATTATATGAGAAGTACCGAGGGTTTATTTTAACGGAAAAGGGAAAAAAAGTTGGAGAAAGACTTGTATTTCGTCATGAGTTACTGGAGAACTTTTTAGAAATTATCGGAGTCGACGAAGAAAATATTTATAATGATGTTGAAGGAATTGAGCATCATTTAAGTTGGAATTCGATCGATCGATTGGGAGATTTGGTAAAGTATTTTCAAGATGACCAAAAAAGAGTCGATGATCTACGAGAAACACAAAAAAATAATAAATAATAGCAATGATGGACACTGTTCTATTTTCGCTTCATTCCGCTTACACATATAAAAAAGTGATAAGGGGATAAGAAATGAAAATCGATGGTGTCTTTTCTGGTGGTGGCGTAAAGGCGTATGCATTTATCGGTGCACTAGAGAGCATTGAGAAGAAAAAGCTTCGGTTCGAGCGAGTAGCAGGAACATCAGCAGGGGCTATCGTCGCTGCATTTCTTGCGGCTGGCTATAAACCAGATGAATTACGAGCATTATTAGATGACTTAGATTTACGTTCGTTTTTAGATACACCCTACCTTAGTCGATTACTACCTGGTAGCAAGTGGTTCTTTTTATATTTCCAAATGGGAATTTATAAAGGTGACAAATTTGAGAATTGGATATATCAGCAGCTTGCCACGCGTAATATTGTGACATTCGGTGATTTGAAAAAAGATTATTTAAAGGTAGTCGTTAGTGATCTTACATTAGGCAAACTTGTAGTGATTCCAGACGATTTAGAACGTGTATATGGTATTAACCCCAACCAATTCCCCGTTGCAAAAGCTGTAAGAATGAGTGCTGGCTTTCCGTATTTCTTTATGCCCCAAAAATTAGCTGGAAAAAATAATCAAAAAAGCATCATAGTTGATGGGGGATTACTGAGTAATTTTCCGATGTGGGTATTTGATAGTGATTCTAAGAAACGATTACGACCATTACTCGGAATTAAACTAAGCGAGTCGCTCCAACATGCCCAGCCTTCGAAGATAAACAACGCACTTGATATGCTTCATGCCTTATTTTCTACCATGAAGCAAGCCCATGATGCGCGGTATATTGCTAAATCTCAAACAGCAAATATTATCTTTATTCCTGTAGAACACGTACAGACTGTTGATTTTTCAATTGATAAAGCGGTAAAAGAGAAATTAATCGCGTGTGGTCGGGAAGAAGCGGAACAGTTTTTAAATCATTGGTCAACCTAAAAGCGAGCTCCTTTAATTAGAAGCTCGCTTATTTCGTTTTGGCTTATTGCCGTCAATAACACGTAAATGCGTGGGTCGTTTTTTGGTTTTTGGTTTTATACGGTTAGGAGAAATCGATTTATTTGTACTAGTAGCTGATTGGCGGTACTGCGTGTATTTTGACTTGGACTGTCTAACAGCCTGTTTGTATTTTTTTGCATCAGATGATTGGTTTCTTTTATGAAAAAAGTAATAAAAGATTCCGAAGAGTACTAGCCCAATAATGGCCGTCATCAACAAATTTGCAAGAAAAGAAGAGGTATTTGTAAATAATTGTGTAAGTAGACCAATTACTGCTAATCCAATGACACCATATATAAGAAACCTTAGCTTCGAATCTCGTTTCATGTGTATTCATCCTTTCGTCTTACATCCTATTCACATTCTGTTACCCTAGCTAATTCAGGTAACCTAGTTCCGTTAAATTACTAGAAAAATGTTCTGTTTATACTATTATAATTGTTTCCGTTTCACCTGAAAATATTCAACTCCTAGAAAGAAAGATTATTCATGGATAGTTATCAAATAAACTTTCTGTAATGGCATGATAACCAATGGGTAATACTACTGATGGAGGTGGATATGTTGAAAAATAAAAAACTGGAACAAAACAAACAGGAGGATTCGTCTTCCTTATTAGGACGGTCTTTATTTACTGGATTTGTAGGTGGAATTGTGGCAAGCTTATTTGGCATTTTCATGTATTATTTTAATTTTATCGAAGTATCGGCAACATCCTATGTTATACGGCCCTGGACAACGGCCGCCTGGACAAATACTTGGCTTGGTGATCTGGTAACGTCAGTGCTGATAGGATTGTTATCCATTTTTGTAGCATTAATTTATTACGGGGCATTAAAAAAGCTAAATTCCATTTGGGTAGGTATAGTTTATGGTATTTTATTATGGGTGATTGTGTTTCTTATACTGGAACCGATATTTCCAAACGTGCCTTCTGTGATGGAAATGGAATTAACGTCGATAATATCCTCACTTTGTTTATATATTTTATATGGAACGTTTATTGGCTATTCAATCTCATTCGATTATTATGACTCCGTAAAATTAAGTCAAGAGAAGGAAGATGAAGAAGTTTCAAATTAAACGAAAGGGCAATCCATCATCAAAATCAATATTCAAATTTGTCTATTTATGATAAACTGATAAAGTCCTAATAAATAGAAATACAGTAATTAGTGCAAAAGTATGCGTAGGCTAAACTAGTTGGCTGGATAAAAAGGGAAAGGGATGAAGAGATGATGGAAAAGCTTGATAAGATTAGAAAATCGCTTCAGGAATTAAATCTTGATGCTTTATTGATTACAAGTCCGTTTAACCGCCGTTATGTGACAGGTTTCACTGGGAGTGCAGGTGTTGTTCTAGTGAGCTTAGAAGAAGCAATCTTTATAACAGACTTCCGCTATACAGAGCAAGCAACAGAACAGGCAAAAGGCTTTACGGTGGTAGAACACAAGCAGCTAATCGAACAAGAAGTAAATACACAGCTAACACGTTTACGTGTCAAGCGATTAGGGTTTGAAAAAAATCATCTTACATATGCTACTTATGATCAATACAATAATCTATTTGATGTTGAATTAGTTCCTACGAGTGAAATCATCGAGACAATTCGTATGATTAAAACACCGGAAGAACTAACTACCCTTAAAAAAGCAGCACAAATTGCTGATGCTGCATTTGAACATATTCAAGGCTATATTAAACCAGGTGTAAAAGAAATTGAGATTTCCAATGAACTTGAATTTTTCATGCGCAGACAAGGCGCCACCGCTTCTAGCTTTGATACAATCGTGGCTTCAGGTTTTCGTTCCGCAATGCCACATGGTGTAGCGTCAACGAAAGAAATTCAGGCAGGAGAGCTTGTGACACTTGATTACGGCGCACTATATGAAGGCTATATTTCTGATATTACTCGTACTGTCGCTGTTGGTGAAATTAGTGATGAACTAAGAAAAATTTATGATACGGTACTAGAAGCACAGCTTCGAGGGGTTAATGGTATTAAACCTGGAATGACTGGAATTGAAGCAGATGCGCTCACGAGAGATTACATTACAGAGCAAGGTTATGGTTCGTACTTTGGACATTCTACTGGACATGGAATTGGCTTAGAAGTACATGAAGGTCCTGGATTATCGTTTCGTAGCTCCATAAAGCTAGTGCCAGGCATGGTTGTTACCGTTGAACCGGGTATTTATATTCCAAATGTAGGCGGCTGCCGAATTGAAGACGATATTGTCATAACCGAAAACGGTAATGAGCGTTTAACAACATCATCAAAAGAGCTAGTACAACTATAAGGTTTGTTTTTTTAGAGGAGGATAATTTTAATGATTTCAGTTAACGATTTTAAGACAGGTTTAACAATTGAATTAGATAATGATGTTTGGCAAGTTGTAGACTTCCAGCACGTAAAGCCAGGAAAAGGTGCTGCTTTTGTACGATCTAAACTTCGTAACCTAAAGAACGGTAGTATTCAAGAGAGAACTTTCCGCGCAGGTGAAAAAGTAAGTAAGGCACATGTTGAACATAAGAAGATGCAATATTTATATGCTTCTGGTGATGCGCATGCGTTTATGGATACAGCAACCTATGAACAAATAGAACTAACTGAATCTCAAATTCAACATGAATTAAAGTTCATCAAAGAAAACATGGAAGTTTCTATTATTACGTATAATGATGAAATGTTAGGGATAGATTTACCAAATAACGTTGAACTTGAAGTAGTAGAAACAGAACCGGGTATTAAAGGGGATACAGCAAGCGGCGGATCTAAACCAGCAACACTGGAAACTGGTCTTGTTGTACAAGTACCATTCTTTATTAACCCTGGCGATAAATTGATCATCAACACAGCTGATGGGAAATATGTTTCAAGAGCATAATATGAAATAGGATATAATGAACGACCACTAATTTGCAACAAGTTAGTGGTCGTTTTTTTAGTATATACTCATCATGAGAAAATGTTAAGTAACAATACATAATTATGATTAGATTGTTTGAAAAATAATAAATAATTTTTTACGCGGAAAGGTAGAATAGGTAAAGAACTATAAAAATAGGGGCCAGTTCCTACAATTGTTATGGAAAGATGCAGTGTCATGACACACATACAGAATGTGTGAATTACCTACCTAAAAAAGGATGAACTTTATGATGCCCTATCTGCTAATCATCGTGACAGCAGTAATGCTGTCATTCATCATTTATTTGCTACCGAAAAGACTTACCCTTATCGAAATTTATAGTACAACCGTATTTGCCATTTTATTTAATGCACTAGTAGATGTTTATCTAGATCTTAAGCTTGATTTATATGGCTATTTTAAAAAAGGCGCCGATTATGAAATGATACTCGTCCTAATAGGGATATTTCCTTTTTTTAATTATCTCTATTTAAATGGATTTCCCTTCATGAAAAGATTACGATTGAAAATTGGCTATATCGCTGTTTGGACTGTCATTGCGGTATTCTATGATTGGCTAGCAATTCAAGCAAAATTGCTATATTTCAATAACTGGACACTAGTCTATTCTGCTATAGCATATTCCCTAATCTATATCATCTTATTAATAAATATCATCTTTATTAAATGGTTACGTAAAAAAGATTCTAAAGTAGTAAAACAGCCTAATGTGTAATGCGGGCTGTTTTTTAATTTCTTTTTTATAGTAGCTCTGATTGTTTATTGGCGTGATTCCTTCTGCTAGTCATATTTTCTTCCATTGGACATACATTTACTTATAGAAAGTGATTCTCTCTAGTAAGAACGAAAGAAAAACAAAGAATGAAGTGAGGACAAGCTATGCAGGAGATAGTACGATTATTTCCAACAGAAATTCAAACAGAATTGAATCGAACAATTCATAATCGATGGGGAACACTTCAAGAGATACGTATTAGGTTGAACCAACCAGTTGAATTAATATTTGATCAAGGTGTTGAATGGATAGCACTTATAAAGCCAACGAAGAAACATATTAGCTTTATCATGAATCAGCTAAGTGAATTCTCCTTATATCGAATGGAAGATGAATTAAGGGAGGGCTATATCACTATTGATGGCGGCCATCGAGTAGGAATAGCTGGAAAAGTAAATACCATCAGTGGTGCTGTAAAAGCGATTCAATACATTACCTTTTTAAATATTCGGATTGCAAAGGAAAAAATTGGTGTGGCAACACCAGTCGTTCCTTTTCTCTATGACGGGAGATTTCTTCATACATTAATTGTTGGTTCCCCGCAATCCGGAAAAACAACATTAATACGAGACGTAATTCGCATCATATCCTCCGGTTGGAATCATGTACCAGCTAAAAAGGTTGGCGTAGTGGACGAGCGCTCTGAAATAGCAGCTTGTTTAAAAGGTGTTCCACAGCATGATTTGGGAAAGCGAACAGATGTCCTAGATGCTTGTCCAAAGGCGGAGGGGATGATGATGATGATTCGTTCGATGTCTCCTGACATTCTAGTTGTAGATGAAATCGGTAGTGATAAAGACGCACAAGCCTTAACCAATGCAATAAATGCTGGGGTTACCGTTATCTGCACGATACACGGGCAATCGTTAGAGGAAATAAAGAGACGACCAGCTATTAAATCATTACTAGAGAAGCAAGTATTTCAACGAATTATTTTGTTACAAGGACAATCATCTCCAGGTAAAATGAAGGAAATTTTTGATGAAAATGAAACAACTATTTATCCGAAATCGAGGTGCTTGCCAAATGAAGTGGATCGGGGCACTTCTATTCATCATCACAACGACATGGTTAGGGTTCGAGTGGAGTAATAAGCTAACGAAAAGACCAAAACATATTCGACAGTTAATAAATGCATTACAGGTACTGGAAGCAGAAATTGTCTATAGCCAGTTACCGCTTCCCGATGCATTTGCTTCAATCGCAAGACAACTGCCAAGTCCTTGCGCTCATTTTTTTCAATCCGTATCTGATAAGATGCAACTCGAATCAAGTGATTTTGATCAATTATGGGTAGCGTGTGTTAACGATTATATTGAGCAATCGAGCTTATCAGCAAGTGAGCAGGAAATCTTGCTGCAGTTTGGTAGAACTTTAGGGCAGCATGACTTTACCCAACAGCAAAAACATATTCAACTAACGATTAAACATTTAGAAAGAGAGCTAGAGGATGCAAGAGATGATCAAGAACGTTATGGAAAAATGGCAAGAAATCTAGGGTTTTTAATGGGACTATTCATTGTGTTATTGCTCATATAAGAAGGAAGGGGCTAAGCTATGCTATCAGATGCATCTATTTTATTTCAAATTGCTGGTATCGGCATTATTGTTGCATTAATTCATACGATATTGAAGCAGATGGGAAAGGAAGAGATTGCACAATTTGTGACACTTGTTGGGTTTATCATTGTACTAGTCGTCGTGATAAATGGCTTATCTGATTTGTTCCAGCAAATACGATCAGTATTCCTCTTTCAAGGGTAGGAACTTATGGATATCGTACAAATTGTAACACTCGGTATTATTGCGAGTATTTTATATATTGTTTTAAAAGATATGCGTGGTCCCTTCGCCTTTCTTATCGTACTCATAACTGGAATTGCTGTCTTTCTTGCCATTGTAAATCAAATTGGTGCTGTTATATCGCTAATAGAATCATTAGGTCAAAAGGCATCTATAAATGGAATGTACTTGGAAACCATTTTAAAAATCATCGGTATTGCTTATATTACGGAATTGGGTGCAAGTATTACGAAGGATGCCGGTCTTGCTGCCGTTGCATCAAAAATCGAATTAGCGGGAAAGATATTTATTTTGCTATTAGCAATTCCCATTATTACAGCAGTTGTGGAAGCAATTTTGAATTTCTTACCTTCTACGTAAATGGACAAGCTTGTGTATAGAAGGGAGTAGACGTAACACATGAAGATCCTAATTAATCGAGTCATGTTTCTACTAATAGTTCTGTTGGCGATTGGACAAACTGTTGTGTTTGCAAATGAACAATCTGATGCTCCTGTTGATGACGTGTTATTGGAGGAAT
Source organism: Ornithinibacillus contaminans (assembly GCF_001038425.2). Lineage (GTDB taxonomy): Bacteria > Bacillota > Bacilli > Bacillales > Amphibacillaceae > Ornithinibacillus > Ornithinibacillus contaminans. Next base: position 145,754 of record NZ_LDPV02000036.1, on the reverse strand, counting down.
TATCCTTTGACGGTATGCAAAATTACTGGAACATGCTGGTTCATGAGTATGGTGGCTATATACCAGAATTAGAGAAAACGAGTTTGTATGATTATATGAAGGGAAATGAAGACTTTTCAATAAAAAATGTACTCGTTGGCGCTTTAGAATATATGCTTCATGAAATCATTTTAAATGGGAAACTACTTGGATCGTTAATGCTTTTGACCTTATTTTCGGTACTATTACAAACGATGCACACTGCATTTGAGCGAACGACGGTTAGCAAAATTGCATATTTTGTTGTCTACATCGTTCTTATCTTTATTGCTTTAAATAGCTTTTATTTGGCCGTCTCCTATGCTAAGGAGGCAATCAACATGATGAGTAGCTTTATGATTGCCTTAATACCAATTGTGCTTGGACTAATGGCTTCCTTTGGGAGTATTGTTTCGGTCTCCTTTTTTCATCCGATTATAATATTTTTAATTAATTTAAGTGGGGTATTAGTGTCCAACTTTATCATGCCATTACTATTCTTATCAGCACTATTAGTGATTGTCAGCAGTTTAAGTGAACATCATAAAGTGACACATTTAGCAGATTTACTACGTTCGGTAGCATTAGGAACCCTCGGTGTTTTTCTAACCATTTTTCTAGGAGTGTTGTCTGTTCAAGGAGCAGCCAGCGCTATACAAGACGGGGTTGCGATGAAAACGGCTAAATTCATTACTGGGAATTTCATACCAGTTGTAGGACGAACGTTTACAGATGCTGCAGACACGGTGCTTAGTGCTTCTCTTTTATTAAAAAACGCGGTTGGTATAGTCGGTGTAGCAATTGTTATCTTTATCGCCATATTTCCGGCAATCAAAATAATGGCCATAGCATTGATATATAAATTAGCTGCTGCTGTGCTACAACCGATTGCTGACGGGCCGATTATTACGACTTTAAATACAATCAGTAAATATATTGTATATATATTAGCCTGTCTATTAGCGGTTTCACTTATGTTTTTTCTAGCCATTGTAATTATTGTTACTGCAAGTAATATTACGTTACTACTTCGTTAGGGTGATGGATATGGATTTACTGATACAATGGGTCTCCCAAATTATCGTTTTTATATTAGTTGCGACAATTATAGATTTACTTATTCCAGCTGGAAGTATGAAGAAATATATCAAATTTGTAGTCGGTTTAGTTTTAATTCTATTATTCTTACAGCCAATTTTTCATCTCGTTAATTTCGATATCGAAGAGGCGGTAAGTTCTTCGTTTTCTGAGCTATTTGAAGATAATCCGCAAGCAGCTAATTTAGAAAATTTAATTGAATTGCAAAAAAATGAAATAGAATCATCTAGTAGCGCATATATTTTAGAACAAATGGCTGTCCAAATGAAAGATATAGCGAGTGCTCCTCTATCGGATGAATACCAAACCGAAATACAGGATATAACGTTTGAGTTTGTAGACGGGACAGTGTATACCGACGAGGAGCTATATGAAAAGCTAGAAGAGGTCATTGTGTATCTTAGAGAATCGCAGGCAGGGGAGGGAACAGTACATGCAGTTGAGGATGTCGTCATTGATACGAAGGGACAAGTAGTAAACTCGGATAAGGAAGTTGATCTTGAGGGAATGCAATCTCTGTTGCGCGATGTCTGGGAAATTACGGATAAGAAAATAACGGTTATATGGGAGGGAGGGGCATCTTGATAACGAAAATACAAGAATTCTTAAAGGAAAAAATAAATGGGTCCAAAAAAACGTCATACATCATTATGATTGGGCTTATTGGTCTGCTCGTAATCTTAGTTGGAAACATATTTTCTTCCTCATCCCAGGAAAACTTGGGACAAGAATTACCGAAGATGGAATTACAAGCGGAAACGGAATCCGAAGAAGCTAGTTCCCAAGAATCCAATGCGACGTCTGATGTTAGTGAACTGGAAAGTAGTTATAAGAAACAGCTAGAAGAAATGGTGGAAAAGATTGATGGTGTATCAGAAGTAGAAATCATGGTAAATCTCGATTCAACCAATGTTAAGGTATTTGAACAAAATTTAATTAAAGGGCAGCAGCATACAGAAGAAAATGACCAAAGCGGTGGCACTAGGCAGATTGAGGAAAACACGGAAGAAACACAAACCGTGCTGGTAAGACAAGGTGATCAGGAAACACCATTACTTGTTCAAACGAAAAAGCCTGATGTTAGAGGGGTATTTGTAGTCGCAAAAGGCGTTAATAACCCAACTGTCAAACAGTGGGTAGTGGAGGCTATTTCGAGAGTGCTTGATGTTCCAACACATAGAGTTTCTGTAATGCCTAAAAAATAAGGAGGATGAACAAATGTTGAAAAAACAAACAGTATGGTTATTAACAATGCTAAGCTTAATGATTGTGTTGAGTGTATACTATATGACATCCAATCCAAATGATTTTGCTTATGGAGATTTAGGAGATAATAATGAAACAGAGCCTGCTTCAGGTGACACCACTAACACAGATGTAGATGTGAATGTAACACCTGGAGGGGATGAGGTATTTGCAACACTTCGAATGGAATTGCAAGATGAAAGAGGGAAGAAAAAAGAACGTTTAGAGACTGTAGTTGCGTCGAGCACGGCATCAGCAGAAGAGAAAAAACAAGCACTAGCTGAAATGGATACGATTGATGAGATTACCACAAAAGAAACGATACTAGAAGAATCGATTCTAGCATCTGCAGAATACCAGGATGTTTTAGTACGTCATGATGACGATATTGTACATGTTCATGTCATTATGGTGGATGATTTATCTAAAACAGAAGTAGTAAATATCATGCAGCTTGTACGCGATGAATTTGGTGATATTCCGGTGGATGTTAATTATCAACCACCGACAGAAAGCTAACTAATCAAAAGGTTTTAGCATCAAGTCGTATAGGCTTGGTGTTTTTTTATTCTCGCAATTTAACCTATATAATGGTATTATATCAATGATGTAAACGCTTTATATTAGTCGTTAAGAGAAAAGGCATTTGAGTTAGGTGTTGAAGTTTCCTATGTTTTTATCTAAAATATTAAGAGGAGTTATTAGTACCTAATATTAAAAAAAGGGTGAAGGAGTGCCAGAGCATGTTAAAAATACAAGAACTTCGTGAAATAATTAAATTAGTTGATCAATCTTCCATTAATGAATTTTCGTATGAAGTGGAAGGTACAAAGGTATCAATGAAGAAATTAACCGAGGGGGTTGCTATTTCAGCGGAGCCTCGTGTTCATATTGAAAAAGAAGTGACATCATCTGTTCCAGTACAAGCAGCTGTTGAACCAGTTAAACAAGAAACACTAGAAGCTGCTGAGGCGCCACAAGCCAGCTCAGTTTCTTATGATAAAGAAATCACATCTCCAATGGTCGGAACTTTTTACAGTTCACCAAATCCAGAAAGTGACCCGTTTGTTTCAGTCGGAAGTACTGTCACAAAGGATACCGTTGTTTGTATCGTAGAAGCAATGAAGCTTTTCAATGAAATTGAAGCAGAGGTTGCAGGTGAAATAGTTGAAGTTTTAGTTGAGAATGGCGAATTAGTAGAGTATGGACAGCCATTATTTAGAGTAAAAACGAAATAAGGGGACGAGCTAAAATGATAAAGAAACTGCTAGTTGCTAACAGAGGGGAAATAGCGGTCCGCATTATTCGTGCGTGTAAAGAAATGGGAATCGAAACAGTAGCTGTTTATTCAGAGGCTGATAAAGAAGCATTACATGTACAGTTGGCAGATGAAGCCTATTGTATAGGTCCAAATGCAAGTAAGGATAGTTATTTGAATTTCACTAATATTATGAGCGTAGCGACGTCAACAAGCGTTGATGCGATTCATCCTGGTTACGGATTTTTGGCAGAGAATGCTGATTTTGCAGAGATATGCCGAGCTTGTAACATTACTTTCGTAGGTCCAACACCAGAAGCTATCCAAAAAATGGGGATTAAAGATGTTGCGCGTGAAACGATGAAAGAAGCTAATGTGCCAATCGTTCCGGGATCTGATGGGATTATTGAAAGCGAAGAACAGGCAATCGAGCTAGCTAATAAAATTGCTTATCCAGTAATCATTAAAGCAACAGCTGGTGGTGGCGGTAAAGGAATTCGTGTTGCTCGTACGGAAGAAGAGCTAATCAAGGGAATTCGAATAACGCAAAAAGAAGCGGAAACTGCCTTTGGTAATCCTGGCGTATATATCGAAAAATTCATTGAAGATTTTCGTCATGTCGAAATTCAAGTTCTTGGTGATACACATGGAAATGTTGTACATCTAGGTGAACGTGATTGTAGTATTCAACGTAGATTACAAAAATTAATTGAAGAAACACCTTCACCTGCCCTAAATGAACAAATTCGTGCTAAAATGGGAGAAGCAGCAGTGAAAGCTGCGCACGCTGTTAATTATGTTGGGGCTGGAACAATCGAGTTCATTTTTGATCGGAAATCAAAAGATTTTTATTTTATGGAAATGAATACGAGAATCCAAGTAGAGCATCCTGTTACTGAGATGGTCACCGGGATTGACTTGATTAAAGAGCAAATCAAAATAGCAAATGGAGAACCATTATCGTTTAAGCAAGAAGACGTCTTATTTGATGGTTGGGCGATGGAATGTCGTATTAATGCAGAACATCCATTTAAAAATTTCATGCCATCTCCTGGGAAAATTAATATGTACCTACCACCTGGTGGATTAGGTGTAAGGGTTGATTCAGCTGCTTATCCAAGCTACTCAATTCCGCCATATTATGATTCAATGATTGCAAAACTAATTACGTATGGCTCTACTCGTGAAGAAGCGATCTCGCGAATGAAACGGGCACTAGATGAGTTTCTAATAGAAGGAGTACATACTACTATTCCATTTCATCGTTTAATATTAGATCATGAGGTATTTGTTTCAGGTGATTTTAATACGAACTTTTTAGAAGAAAATCCGATTGTTGAACCAGTTACTGATTCACATGATTAACCCTACGTGTATTTGAATAAAGGAGTGATAAGATGGCAGAGCAATCGTTAGTAAATGTTAGTGATCATACAGGTCTTGGTAAAGTGGAAATTGCACCGGAGGTAATCGAGGTAATTGCGGGAATCGCTGCTTCTGAGGTTAAAGGTTTATCAACAATGCGTGGCAATTTTGCTACGGGGGTTGTTGAAAAATTCGGGAAAAAATCACATAGTAAAGGTGTTAAAGTTGAGTTAACCGATAACGGCATTTTGATTGATTTGTTTGTTGTGTTGAATTTCGGAGTATCGATTCCTGAAGTAGCACAAAAGATTCAAGCAAACATTCGTCAAACCTTAAAAAACATGACGGCACTTGAAATTGCAGAGGTTAATATTCATGTGGTTGGGGTTCAAATGGAAAAAGAAGTGACAGAGGAAATTACAGAATAATATTTAAAAGGCCAAATGATATCCTCATATCCTTTGGCCTTTTTGTATACTTATGGTGTTTGTGGCGCTAAACCCGTAATCATGTTATGATTTGTGAAGAGATTATTAAAGGAGCAATGCATATGAAGCGACATGCAGCAAGAGAGAAAGCATTTCAATTATTATTTCAATTAGATATGATAGAAGAGGATATAGAGCAGGAGATTCAGGAGCGATTAGATGAAGAAGACAAGGACGAGTTCCTTCATTCGTTAGTTACGGGTGTAGTCCTGAACAAACAAGCAATTGATGATGCAATATCGGCGAACTTAGAAAACTGGTCATTAAATAGATTACCAGCAGTGGAAAAAACAATCTTACGTATCGCTACATTTGAATTTAACTTCGTAGAGGATGTCCCGACAAATGTTTCCATTAATGAGGCGGTTGAATTAGCACATCGCTATGGTGATGAAAAATCAGGCAAATTTGTCAATGGCGTTTTGTCCAAAATCATGAAGTAATCTAAAGGGGGAGTTAGTTTGGTAGCTGAGATTATAAATGGTAAGGATTTATCGGTAGAAATAAAAGAAGCAATGAAGGATGAAGTTGCGGTGTTACGGCAGCAATCTATCGTACCACATTTAACGGTAATTTTAATTGGTGATAATCCAGCATCGAGATCGTATGTGAACGGAAAAAAACGCGCATCTGAAGAAGTAGGGATTAGTTCTGACATTATTGAGCTTCCAGAATCTGTTTCAGAACAAGAGCTTCTGGCTACCATTCAACAATTAAATCAGAATGAGCTTGTTCACGGAATTCTTGTCCAATTGCCACTACCAAACCATATCGATGTAGATCATGTCATTGAAGCCATCGACCCGAAAAAAGATGTAGATGGATTCCATCCAATTAATATTGGAAAAATGATGACCGGTCAGGATACTTTTTATCCATGTACACCTTATGGCATCCTAACAATGCTGCGTTCTAAAAATATTACAATTGCAGGAAAGCACGTCGTTATTATAGGAAGAAGTAATATTGTTGGTAAGCCTGTAGGGCAGCTAATGTTACAGGAAGATGCAACTGTCACCTATTGCCACTCGAAGACAAAAGGTATGAAGGAAATTACTAGACTTGCAGATATTGTAATCGTCGCGATTGGAAAACCAAATGTAATTGATAGCGATTATATTAAAGATGGTGCTGTTGTTATTGATGTCGGAATTAACCGTTTAGAAAACGGTACTTTAACAGGAGATGTTGATTTTGACAGTGTTCTAGAAAAGGCATCCTATGTAACCCCTGTTCCGCGTGGTGTTGGACCAATGACAATAACAATGCTTTTACATAATACGATTAAGGCAAGTAAGGGTTTGGTAACATGAGTGAGAACTATTTAACAGTAACAGCACTGACCAAATATATGAAGCGGAAAATCGAAACCGACCCACACTTACGAAATATTTGGTTGAAGGGTGAAATTTCTAATTTTAAATTACATAGTAGAGGTCATATGTACCTCACGATTAAGGATGATCAAGCACGAATTAACGCGGTAATGTTTGCTGGAAACAATCGCTTTTTAAAGTTCAAACCAGAGGATGGCATGAAGGTGCTCATCCGAGGTGAAATAAGCGTATTTGAAGCACACGGCCAATACCAGTTATATATTCAGCAAATGGAGCCTGATGGTGTTGGTTCATTATATTTAGCCTTTGAACAATTAAAGGAAAAGCTTCGTAAACAAGGCTATTTTGAAGAACAATATAAACAAAAGCTTCCTCGATTCCCCGAGCATATTGGCGTCATTACTTCGCCAACCGGTGCTGCAGTACGAGATATTATCACAACTATAAAAAGGCGTTATCCAATCGTCCAAACAACGGTTGTACCGGTTCTTGTTCAAGGTATCAATGCTGCGGATTCAATAGTCCGAGCAATTGAGCGGGTTAATGAATTGAAGCTTTGTGATGTGATCATTTTAGGACGTGGCGGGGGTTCGATTGAGGAATTATGGAGTTTTAATGAAGAAGCTGTAGCAGATGCAATCTTTCGTTCTAAAATTCCAATCATTTCTGCAGTTGGTCATGAGACAGATGTAACGATAAGTGATTATGTAGCAGATTTACGAGCGCCGACTCCAACTGGTGCCGCCGAGATTGCAGTTCCATCTCAGCTTGAATTAATTGAAAAAATAATGAAGATGAGACAACAGTTAAGTCGAACCGTATCGATTACAATCAAACATGAGCGGAATACATTACATCGCATGCTACAATCATATGCATTTAAATATCCAGAACAAATGCTAAAACAGAAGGAACAGGAACTTGACAAGCAGCGAGAGCGATTAGATCGTACCATACAAGTTAGTATTCAACAAAAAACAGATCGATTTGCTAATCATTATACTAGGTTGCTAACGCAACATCCTAAACGTCAATTAGATCAAGCAGCTAAGCAATTAGCGCACTATATCAAACAACAAAATCAAGCAATGAACCAATTGGTTGAGCGAAAATCTTCGCAAATTAAAGGTGCTTTGGATAAATTAACCTTATTAAACCCATTAGAAATTATGAAACGTGGTTTTGCTCTTCCATACACGACCTCAGGCGATATTATAAAATCAGCCAATCAAGTAAAAGAGAAAGATATCGTCCAGATTAAGTTAACCGATGGTATTTTGGATTGTGAAGTCATGGATGTAAAGGAGAATAGTGATGGATAATGTAAAAGAATTGAGCTTTGAAGAAGCAATGGATCAATTAGAGAAAATTATTGAGAAGCTAGAGGAAGGCGATGTGCCTTTAGAGAAAGCAATTTCTTATTATCAGGATGGAATGCTTCTCTCGAAATTATGTAGTGATAAATTAAATCATGTTCAAGAGAAAATGGTGCAAATTATGAATGAACAGGGAGAACTTGTTCCGTTTGATTTACAGGAGGATGAAAAGTAGTGGAAGGGAAGTTAAAAGCTTATATTGAATCGAAGTTACACTTGATTCAGGCAGAAATCACAAAACACTTTCACCAAATTGACATCCCAGAAAATTTAAAAAAATCGATGCTCTATTCTCTAGAAGCAGGTGGTAAACGATTACGTCCAATTCTAATGCTCGCTAGTTTTGAGGCTTATTCTTCTCAAGTAGAAAAAATCTTCAGTTCAGCTGTTGCACTAGAGATGATTCATACGTATTCCCTGATTCATGATGATCTTCCAGCAATGGATGACGATGATTTTCGTCGTGGACTACCAACAAACCACAGGGCTTTTGATGAAGCAACTGCAATTTTAGCAGGTGATGCATTATTGACCTACAGTTTTGAAATTATTACGAATGATCCATTGTTAACCGATAAAGAAAAGGTATGGATTGTCCAGCTACTTTCTCGTGCAAGTGGACCAAGTGGTATGGTAGCCGGTCAACTATTAGACATGGAAGCAGAAAATAAACAGGTATCCTTAGAACAACTAGAAAGAATACATAAGCTTAAAACCGGTGAGTTACTTCGATTCGCTGTCACTGCTGGCGCCTATTTAGGAAATGCAACCAAAGAGCAGATAACCCATTTAGAAAAGTTTTCTTATTATTTAGGCCTGATTTTTCAAGTTCAGGATGATATATTAGATGTCATGGGTGATACAGCGAAGTTAGGGAAAACTGTCGGTAGTGATGAATCGAATAACAAGAGTACCTATCCTAAGTTATTAGGATTAGAAGGTGCTATTGCTAAGAAAAAGCACTATACAGAACAAGCAAAAGAATTGCTAAAACAAGCAAATGCGGATACATCCAGATTAAGTGAATTAACAGACTATGTTAGTCAACGAGACCATTAATGATGGGAAAGAAAAGGATTAAGCAACCATGAGCAAAAAACGCCTCGATATATTATTAGTAGAACGAAATTTGATTGAAACACGAGAGAAAGCTAAGCGTGCTGTGATGGCGGGATTGGTCTATTCGGAGCAGGAACGACTAGATAAGCCTGGCATGAAGGTTGATGCTGATATTCCGTTGACCATCAAAGGTAAGGTAATCCCTTATGTAGGACGTGGTGGTTTAAAGCTCGAAAAGGCATTGCAAGTGTTTTCAGTTGATGTTCGTGATAAAATTATGATGGATATTGGTTCTTCCACAGGTGGATTTACCGATTGTGCCTTACAATCTGGAGCGAAGCAATGCTATTGCATTGATGTTGGTTACAATCAATTGGATTGGAAGCTTCGAAATGATCCGCGTGTGGAAGTGATGGAACGTACGAATTTTCGATATGTAACCGAGGACATGCTAACAAAAGGGTTACCGAATTTTGCAACGATTGATGTATCCTTTATCTCACTTCGGTTAATTTTGCCAGTGTTAAAAAAACTATTGTTGCCAGGGTCTGATACCATCGCTCTTATTAAACCACAATTTGAAGCAGGACGAGAACAAGTTGGTAAAAAGGGTATTGTTCGCGATAAGAAGGTACATCTTGATGTACTAAATCATATTCTTACATTTGCACAATCAGAGGGATTTGGTTTATATGGATTGACATACTCACCGATAACTGGTGGAGACGGTAATGTAGAATTCTTAGTACATTTAGGCTGGCAAAAGGAAATATCCAGTTTTACGATAGAGGAGTTAAATCCAGAAGCAGTGGTCAATGAAGCTCATTCAGACTTAACATCAGCGAAGAATACATGAGTGGAGGGACTGCAGAAATGTGGTCTTTTCTATTTATTCGCTAGAGCACATAGAACATTTTTCCACACCAACGAATATACGATGCAAATGTTTCTAAACAAGGGGGGGCAATATGAGTAAAATTCAACGTCATATTAAAATAAGAGAATTAATTACCGAAAATGAAATTGATACACAGGATGAACTCGTTGATCGTTTAAAAAATTTAGGGTATAACGTTACCCAGGCAACTGTATCACGGGATATTAAAGAACTTCATCTCGTCAAGGTTCCAACAGGTGATGGAAAGTATAAGTATAGTCTGCCAGCAGATCAACGTTTTAACCCACATGATAAACTAAGAAGATTGATTATGGATGCCTTTGTGAAAATCGATCATACGAGCCACTTTATTGTGTTAAAAACGCTTCCCGGAAATGCCCATGCGGTTGGTGTGTTAATTGATAATCTAGATTGGAACGAAATCATGGGAACGATTTGCGGTGATGATACTTGTTTAATTATTTGCCGTACTGAAGAAGACACCACAACGATAAAAGATCGTTTTTTAAATATGCTATAGTAAAAAATGAGGTGACCAAATGTTAACCGAACTTTCGATACGAAATTTTGCTATAATCGATCAAATTGCTATCACCTTTCATGAAGGATTAACGGTGTTATCAGGAGAAACTGGTGCAGGGAAATCCATCATTATTGACGCAATACAATTGTTAGCGGGCGGCAGAGCCTCTGTTGAATTTGTTCGTCATGGAGAAGAAAAGGCAGAAATTGAAGGCTTATTTTTAATTGATTCCAAGTCCCACCCAATTCATAAGGTTGGCGAACAATACGGTGTAGAAATTCAAGATGATGAAGTGGTTCTCCATCGTGTCATAACTATATCTGGCAAAAGCATTTGTCGGGTTAATGGGAAGTTAGTTACCCTCGCAATCTTACGTGAATTCGGTAAGACGCTGATTGATATTCATAGTCAACACGAAACCCAATCCTTAATGGTTCCAGAAAATCATATAGAATTGTTGGATTTATATAATCGCGCTGAAATTGATCAGGTAAAAGAAGAATATAGTGATTTATTTAACAAGCTTCAAGCATTAAAACAACGTTATAAAGCCTTAAATGAAAACGAACAAGAAATGGCACAACGTCTGGATCTTTTAGAATTTCAATTACAAGAGTTAGAAAAAGCAAATCTGCAACCGGACGAAGATATTGAATTAGAAAAAGAACGTAATCAATTAGTGAATTATGAAAAAATTTATACTAGCATACATAGTGCCTATAATGCCTTATATGGCGAACAAAGAGGGCTAGAATGGTTAAACCAAGCTGTAAAAGCATTAGAGGAGAATAGTTCCTTTGATGAATTTGTGGCGAAGAAATCAGAAGAGCTTTCGAATCATTATTATTTGCTGGAGGATTTATCCTTCGAGCTTAGCCATTATCTCGAATCATTAGAATATGATCCAAATCGGTTAAATGAAATTGAAGGTCGTCTATCTGAAATTGGTCGTTTAAAGAAAAAGTATGGTACTTCTGTGTCTGAAATACTGGAATATATGGCCACTCTTGAAGAAGAGATTGAGCAAATTAAAAATAAAGACTCTCATTTAAAGAAATTAGCAGATGAAATAGAAGAAGTAAAACAGGATGCATACTTAGAGGCCAAACAATTGCATGATCTGCGTAAAAAAGCAGCAGATGCACTTACGTTGGAGGTACATGAGGAATTAAAGGATTTATATTTAGAAAAAGCATCCTTTTCAATTCATTTTAAATTGGATTCCACTGCAAGTGAGACATTGTTACATAAAAATGGTTATGATCAAATTCGTTTCTTAATCTCGACCAATAAAGGGGAACCATTAAAAGAAATTAGTAAAGTTGCCTCTGGTGGAGAGCTTTCTAGAATCATGCTCGTACTAAAGAAGATCTTTGCAAAACACCAAGGAGTTACAAGTGTCATCTTTGATGAGGTTGATACTGGTGTCAGTGGTCGTGTCGCACAAGCAATCGCTGAGAAAATTTTTCAAATATCTAATGACTCACAAGTATTATGTATCACCCATCTACCTCAAGTAGCGGCGATGGCAGATACTCATATGCTTATTGAAAAAATTGAAGTCGAAAATCGGACGGCTACACAGGTACTTGAGCTTACGGAACAGGAACAAATTAATGAGTTGAGTCGGATGATTACTGGTACAAAATTAACAGAAACGGCAAAAGAGCATGCCAAAGAACTACTTGAATTAGCAACTAGTTTTAAAAAAATCACCATTCCAAATGGTTAATAGTAGAGGCTTGAGACATACGTAAAGTGATTAGTTACAAGACGAATAATGCACCAAATCCTGAATTGGGAAAAGTGCAGCTAAGTTGTTCGGGATTTTAACTAACTGTAAACACTTATGTCCCAAGGCTCTTTTGCGTTAGAAGACATGTGTTTTTCCTTTGCAACTATAAGAAAACGAACGCATTAGCTCATTATGAGCGATTGGTTTTTTCTATTTATACATCAAATTTGAAGGAAATCATACACAGCTTTTCTTAACTTTTCCCAGTTTAAAAATAGCCATTAAAGGTCACATTAGAAGTACAGATATAAAAACATGGTATGGGTTTAGGAACAAGGAGAGTGGATATTTGTGAAACAAAAGGACAGAATTCGTATCGTAACTGGAGTAATCCTCTTACTCGCATTGCTAATTGTTCCTTTTACGCCCCCTATACAAAATTACGTTACTATTCCCAATAAAATCGTTACGTTTCAAAATCAATTCCCCATCGAGATTCCCAGTCTTGGTAATGCCGTTTCCGTTCATGCAGCAGCTCAAAATCATGATCGTAATGAAGCAATTGATGCTTCGAATTTTCACGTCAACGAACCTGGTGAAAGTGAATTAATCTATTCGCTTGCGGGGTTACCCATTAAAAAGGTTGATGTATCTGTATTAAAGGATGTGAAAGTTATACCGGGTGGTCAATCAATCGGTGTTCAGCTACAAACATTAGGCGTACTAGTAGTTGGTCATCATCTGGTTAACGGGCAATCTGGTACTCATTCTCCTGGAGAGGATGCAGACATCCAAGTTGGTGACATCATCATCGAAATAAATGGTGAAGAAATTAAGGAAATGAAAGATGTTAAACCAATTGTAGAGCAAGCAGGAAAAGATTCAGAAGCACTCAAAGTAAAGGTAAAGCGTGGAAAAGAAACGTTTACAACTAAACTACAGCCAGTATTAGATGCAAAAGAAAATGAATATCGAATTGGCTTGTATATCCGCGATTCAGCTGCAGGTATTGGAACGATGACCTTCTACGAACCAAATTCCAAAAAATATGGTGCGCTTGGTCATGTTATTTCTGATATGGATACCAAAAAACCTATCGAAATACACAATGGGACAATAGTAAAATCAACCGTTACGTCAATACAAAAAGGGAATAATGGTACTCCTGGCGAAAAACAAGCTAAGTTTTCTATAAGAGAAAATAAAATTGGGACGATAACTAAAAATAGTCCGTTTGGAATTTTTGGTAAGCTAGATGATCCAATAGAAAATGGTAGCTATGATAAACCATTACCAATTGCCTTATCTCATGAGGTAAAAGAGGGACCAGCGAAGATATTAACGGTAATTGATGGAGAAAAAGTCGAGGAGTTTGACGTCGAGATTGTTAGTAGTGTGCCACAGAAATCACCAGCTACAAAAGGGATGGTTATTCAAATCACAGATCCCAAATTGTTAGAAGCTACAGGTGGAATTGTGCAGGGGATGAGTGGAAGCCCGATTATTCAAAACGGAAAAATAGTTGGAGCTGTTACCCACGTGTTCGTAAATGATCCTACAAGTGGATATGGGGTTCATATCGAATGGATGCTTCAAGATGCGGGTGTAGAAATTTACGAAGAAAATAAGAAGGCTAGTTAACATAGCAAGGAGCATGGAACATAAGTGAAATGGTAGGTATAAAGACGAACTATGCACTAATTAAGTATATTTATCGTGCACAACGTTCAGATTTATCTACCTTCAATACTTTTGTCTCAAGCTCCTTGTTTTTTTTTTGAACTATAGAGGAGTAATTCGATACTAAAATAATGATTTAAATATTTTTCGACAAAAGGATAATTTCATTGTCATATATTATCGAATAACTGCGAAATCAAAAGAAAAATAAAGCAAATTAATGTAATATCAAAAAAATACAAAGTTTTTCAATTAAAAGAAGGATATTTCGAACTTTTGTCGAATACATAGAGTGGACATTTACCCGATAACCTTAAAGGAGGAACTTTTTATGGATAAAATATCCGTATGTTTAGTGGATGACAATCGAGATTTAATACATTTAATGGAAGAATTTTTTGAGGAGCAGGACGACATAGAAGTTGTTGGAACGGCATACAATGGGAGAGATTGTCTGAATTTAGTTGAAGAGAAGAAGCCTGATGTACTAATTTTAGACATCATTATGCCACATGTTGACGGTTTAGCTGTTTTGAACATGTTACGTGAAAAAGGCAAAGCAAATAACGATCCAAATGTTATTATGCTAACTGCTTTTGGACAAGAAGAAGTTATGAAAAAAGCGGTTGATTTAGGTGCGTCTTACTTTATCTTGAAGCCATTTGATTTAGAACATTTAGCTGATCAAATACGCCAAGTAAATGGGCGAATGGTGTTATCAAACCGGACTAATAATGGAATTAAAAAGGAAAGAAAGAAAAAGGATTTAGAAGCGAGCATTACTAATATCATTCATGAGATTGGTGTGCCAGCTCATATAAAAGGTTATATGTATTTACGAGAAGCAATTACAATGGTTTATAATGATATTGAATTATTAGGGTCAATTACTAAAGTACTGTATCCTGATATTGCTAAGAAATTCAATACAACCTCTTCTAGAGTTGAGCGTGCGATTCGTCATGCAATTGAAGTGGCATGGAGTAGAGGGAATATTGATTCGATATCCGCATTATTTGGATATACTGTTAGTATTTCAAAGGCAAAGCCGACTAATTCAGAGTTTATTGCGATGGTTGCTGATCGTCTCCGCCTGGAGCATAAAGCGAGCTAATCCATAAAAAAATTACTGTACATTGGTACAGTAATTTTTTTTAGTTTTATTATTTACTTTTCTTCAAAAAAAATACCATACAATGATTGTATTGCTTGGTTTAAATCATTTGCGTCAATGCCAAACATCATGGATACATCGGATGATCCTTGATTAATCATTTTTATGTTCACATTCGCAGCAGTAAGGGCAGAGGTTGCTTTTTGGGCAATGCCAATCGTATTCATCATTCCTTCTCCAACAATCATAATTAAAGCTAAACCATGTTGAAGTGTCACGGTATCAGGATGTAGTTCTTGTTTTATTCGGTTAATGACTTTTACCTCTTTTTCAGGGGTGAATTGTCTTTCGCGAATAATGACGGATAAATCGTCAATACCAGAAGGGACATGTTCAAACGAAATTGCTTCATCCTCTAAAATTTCCAATAATTTTCGACCAAAACCAAGTTCCCGGTTCATTAAATATTTACTAACATATAATGTGCTAAAGCCTGTATCACTAGCAATTCCAACAACACACTTATCCTTTTCTTCTTTTTGAGCGATGATATATGTACCTGGTAGATGTGGATTATTTGTATTCTTTACTGCTACTGGAATCCGTTGTTTAAACGCTGGTATTAATGCTTCATCATGGAATACTGAAAAGCCGGCATACGATAATTCCCGCATTTCTTTATAGGTTAGGGTTCGTATTTCTTTCGGATGGTCGACAATAGAAGGATTCACTGTATATACAGAATCTACATCAGTGAAATTTTCATATAGATCAGCTCGAATTCCAGCAGCTACAATTGACCCGGTAATATCGGAACCACCACGAGAAAACGTAACAAGCTTTCCATCATTCGTATAGCCAAAAAATCCAGGTATAACAATTATTTCATCCGTATTTCGCAACAAGAACAAGTTTTCAAAGCTTTCAGGTAAGATTTGTGCATTTCCTGGTTCATCGGAAACCAGAATACCAGCATCTCTTGGATTCATATAGCGTGCATGTAGACCTAGATTTGTTAAATATGCACTTACAATTTTAGCTGAGCTATCCTCACCAATTGACTTAAGTGCGTCCATTTTGATTGCATCATTTTCCTTTTGGTGAAGTACATTCAGAAGGGTTTGCTGAATTTCTTCTAGTAAGCTGTTCGGTAAAGCAAGTTCCTGAATAATCTCTTTAAATCGTTCTACTATTTGATATAAAATGATTTCATAATCAGCATTATCGTAATAAGCTTCCCCAAGCTTTATGAGCAAATCGGTCATTTTAGTATCTTCCTTATAGCGTTTCCCAGGAGCGGAAACAACGACAAACTTTCGCTCTATGTCCTCTTTAATGATGGAACATACTTTTTTTATTTGCGTTGCATTTGCAACAGAACTGCCCCCGAATTTTGCTACTTTCATATTCCCAACTCCCCGTTGTTAGATGAATTTCGTTTAATTAGTATGTTGTTTTTTCTGTGCCTGACGTTTTCTGTCACGATAGACAATAAAACCAGCCAAAAAAGCTAAGCCAGCAATAAATAATAGAAGACCAATTGAAAATTGAATGCCGGTATGGACAAAAATAGGGTGAAACTCATCAAATAATGTGTCACGCATCAGCTTAATCCCGATTGCGGCGATAATCCCTGGTAGAAATAGACTTAGTGCTGCAACTATTCTTTTCATAACTTTCTCCTTTTTGTGGTAACTTTCATAAGTATATCAAAAGATAAAAAATAGATGAAATTTTTAATTTGCCAATCTGTATGTGATAACGTATGATAATAATGTAATGTGATTGAAACTACTAGCCTTATTTAACATTTAAACCGCAATATTTTTTAATATTTAAAAAATATTTTTTATTTAAACCAAAATTAAAGCGCTTACATTTCCTTTTAACGGCGTTTTTGTATTATAATAGGGAATGTAGTGTTAAAATAGAAGATAACTTAGCGTCAGCTAAAGCTTGTTTTGCACTCACTAATAGCTCAAGCTTCATATAGTAAGAGTTTATTATATAAGTGGTATTTACTATGGAGGAGGAAAACGCTATGGAAATATTTAAAAATATGGAAGTCTATGATTATGAGCAGATTGTGTTCTGCCAAGATAAGAATTCTGGGTTGAAGGCAATTATTGCAATTCATGACACGACGTTAGGTCCAGCACTTGGAGGAACAAGAATGTGGACTTACGAATCAGAGGAAGAAGCGATAATTGATGCCATGCGTTTAGCTAGAGGTATGACGTATAAAAATGCTGCTGCGGGATTAAATTTAGGTGGTGGAAAAACCGTAATTATCGGTGATCCAAGAAAAGATAAAAACCCAGAATTATTCCGTGCATTCGGAAGATATATACAAAGTTTAAACGGTAGATACATAACTGCTGAGGATGTAGGAACAACTGTGGAGGATATGGATATCATCCATATGGAAACGGATTTTGTAACAGGTATTTCACCTGAATTTGGTTCATCAGGAAATCCATCTCCTGTTACAGCCTATGGTGTGTATAAAGGTATGAAAGCTACTGCACTAGAAGCCTTCGGTGATGATTCTTTGGAAGGGAAAACAGTAGCGGTACAAGGTGTTGGTAATGTTGCATATGATTTATGTGAGTATCTACATAAAGAAGGAGCAAAATTAATCGTAACGGACATTAACAAAGCAGCAGCAGAAAGAGCAGTTGAAGCCTTTGGTGCAAAAGCAGTTGATCCTAACGATTTTTATGATGTTGAATGTGATATTTATGCACCGTGTGCACTAGGTGCAACGATTAATGATGATACGATTTCGCGAATTAAGGCAAAAGTAATAGCAGGATCGGCAAATAATCAATTAAAAACGAAAGAACATGGCGATATTTTATATGAAAAGGGAATCGTATACGCACCTGACTATCTGATTAATGCTGGTGGTGTTATTAATGTTGCCGATGAATTAAATGGTTATAATCAATCACGTGCGATGAAAAAAGTAGAAGGTATTTACGATAGTTTACTTCGTGTGTTTGAAATTTCGAAGCGAGATAATATACCAACATATGTAGCAGCAGATAGAATGGCAGAGGAACGCATTGAGTCCGCTCGAAAATCAAGAGGACAATTTCTATTAAATGGGTTGCATACATTAAGTAGAAGATAGTGAGGTGATTCGTATGGCTGAAGATTTTGATTTAGTAGTGCTTGGAGGCGGAACTGGTGGTTATGTAGCTGCCATTCGTGCCTCACAACTTGGTATGAAGGTTGCAATAGTAGAAAAGGCTGAATTAGGGGGAACCTGTTTACACCGAGGTTGTATACCTTCCAAATCACTGCTTAGAAGTGCTGAGGTTTTTAGACAAACGCAAAGTGCCAGTGAGTTTGGTGTGAACACGGGGTCTATAGAACTTGATTTCAACCAAGTCCAACAAAGAAAAGAAACAATCGTTAGTACGTTACATAATGGTGTTTCTGGTCTCATGAAAAAAAATAAGATAAGCGTTTATAATGGCTATGGAAGAATTCTTGGACCAAGTATTTTTTCACCACTACCCGGTACAATTTCGATTGAATATGCTAACGGTGATGAAAATACTATGCTTGTTCCGAAGAATGTGTTAATTGCAACAGGATCATCACCAAATACACTTGCAAATTTAGAAATTGACGGAGAATCTATCATTACATCTGATGAAGCATTGCAATTAGAAAGTTTGCCTAATTCCATCATTATTATCGGTGGTGGTGTCATTGGGATTGAATGGGCATCTATGCTTGCTGATTTCGGTGTTGAGGTTACTGTTTTAGAATATTTCAATCAAATTCTACCGACAGAAGACGTGGAAATTGCTAGAGAAGTAGAAAAGCAATTAAAGAAAAAGGGAATAAACATCGTAACAGGTGCAAAAGTATTACCTGATTCTGTGGTTAAGAATCAAGGGGTAACAATTGAGGCGGACATCGCTGGAAAGAATCAAACGTATTCTGCCGAAAAGATTTTAGTATCTGTTGGACGCAAAGCAAATACTTCGAATATAGGGTTAGAAAATACCGATATTCAAGTGGAGAATGGCACTATAAAAACGAATGAATTTTATCAGACGAAAGAAGCTCATATTTATGCCATTGGTGACGTGATTGGTGGTATGCAATTAGCACATGTGGCTTCACATGAAGGTATCATTGCAGTTGAGCATATGAATGGTCAAAACCCAGATCCAATTAACTATAACCATGTTCCGGCTTGTATTTATTCTAATCCAGAGGTTGCTAGTGTGGGACTGACAGAAAAACAAGCAAAAGAAAAGGGTTATGCAATTAAAGTAGGAAAGTTTCCCTTTAAAGCCATTGGTAAAGCTTTAGTTTACGGAGAAACTGAAGGATTTGTAAAGGTCATTATGAATGAGGAAACTGAAGATTTACTTGGTGTTCATATGGTAGGACCGCATGTGACGGATATGATTTCAGAGGCTGCCCTTGCTAAAGTATTAGATGCTACTCCTTGGGAAATTGCTCATACGATTCACCCACACCCAACCTTATCGGAAATAGTTGGGGAAGCAGCACTTGCAGTAGATGGCTTGCAAATACATGGTTAACATCGGTTTATTGAAATTTATGAGGGAGGGACTATAATGTCAACAAATCGCCACGAGGCATTAGGACTTTCGGATGAACAAGTTCTAGATATGTATAAAACAATGCTTCTTGCAAGAAAGCTTGATGAAAGAATGTGGTTGCTTAACCGCGCAGGTAAAATTCCTTTCGTTATTTCTTGTCAAGGACAAGAAGCGGCACAGGTAGGAGCGGCTTTTGCATTAGATCGAACTCAGGATTATGTAGCACCATATTATCGTGATATGGGAGTTGTTTTAGCATTTGGTATGACTGCTAAGGACTTAATGCTTTCAGCGTTTGCAAAGGCTGAAGATCCTAATTCAGGTGGAAGACAGATGCCAAGTCACTTTGGTCAAAAGGAAAATCGAATTATTACTGGTTCTTCTCCAGTAACAACCCAAGTCCCACATGCTGTTGGATTTGCACTTGCAGCGAAAATGGAGAAAAAAGAGTTTGTATCCTTTGTAACGCTTGGTGAAGGTTCATCTAACCAAGGTGATTTTCATGAGGGTTTAAATTTTGCTGGCGTACATAAGCTACCTGTCATTACAATGGTTGAGAATAATAAATACGCAATCTCTGTACCAGTTGAAAAACAATTAGGAAATCAAAAGGTATCGGACCGTGCTTTAGGTTATGGGATGCCAGGATTTACTGTGGATGGAAATGATCCATTAGAAATTTACAAAGTCGTAAAAGAAGCTCGCGAACGTGCTATTAATGGGGAAGGACCTACTTTAATTGAAGCAGTATCGTATCGATTAACAGCACACTCGAGTGATGATGATGACCGATCATATCGTAATCGTGATGAAGTTGATGAAGCGAAGAAGCTGGATTCTATTTTTACATTTGCCACATACCTAAAGGATTTAGAGATCCTTACAGATAAAATAGAAGCAGAACTTACGGATGAAATAAACCAAATCGTAAATGAAGCAACGGATTATGCAGAAAATGCTCCATATGCTGAACCGGAATCTGCGCTTGATTTCGTGTACGAAGAGTAGGGAGGGAAAATAATGCCTGTAATGTCATATATACAAGCTATTACAGCAGCGATGCGTGAAGAAATGCAACGCGATGAAAAAGTATTTGTTTTAGGAGAAGACGTTGGAAAAAAAGGTGGCGTATTTAAAGCTACTGATGGACTATATGATGAATTCGGGGAGTATCGTGTTCTTGATACACCGCTTGCTGAATCCGCAATCGCTGGTGTAGGTATTGGTGCAGCAATGTATGGAATGCGACCTATTGCTGAAATGCAATTCGCAGATTTTATTATGCCTGCTGTTAATCAAATCATTTCTGAGGCGGCCAAAATCCGTTATCGTTCCAATAATGATTGGAATTGTCCGATTACCATTCGAGCTCCGTATGGTGGAGGGGTACATGGTGCTCTGTACCATTCCCAATCAGTGGAAGCTATTTTTGCTAATCAGCCAGGACTTAAAATTGTCATGCCTTCCACTCCGTACGAAGCAAAAGGGCTATTAAAAGCAGCGATCAGGGACAATGATCCCGTGTTATTCTTTGAGCATAAGCGTGCGTATCGCTTGTTAAAAGGAGAAGTACCTGAAGAAGATTATGTCCTTCCAATCGGAAAAGCAGATGTAAAACGTGAAGGTTCAGATATAACGATTATTACGTATGGTCTTTGTGTACATTTTGCGCTTCAAGCTGCTGAGAAGTTAGCAGATGAAGGAATCGATGCCCATATTCTAGATTTGCGTACAGTATACCCATTGGATAAAGAGGCGATTATTGAGGCAGCTAAAAAGACTGGTAAAGTGCTTTTAGTAACAGAGGATACAAAAGAAGGAAGTATCATTAGTGAAGTAGCGGCTATCATTGCAGAGAACTGTTTGTTTGACTTAGATGCTCCTGTTCAACGACTTGCCGGACCGGATGTTCCCGCAATGCCTTATGCACCAACCATGGAGAAATTCTTTATGATGAACCCAGATAAAATTGAACAAGCAATGCGTGATTTAGCTGCATTTTAGACGATAGGAGGTAATCTTAAATGGCTATTGAAAAAATTACGATGCCTCAGCTAGGTGAAAGTGTAACAGAAGGAACGATTAGTAGTTGGCTAGTCAAAGTAGGTGACCAGGTTAACAAATATGATCCGATAGCTGAGGTCATGACCGACAAAGTAAATGCTGAGGTACCTTCTTCATTTACAGGTACGATAAAAGAGCTTTCTGTACAAGAAGGAGATACAGTCTCTGTGGGCGAGCTTATTTGCCATATAGAAACTGACTCCACCGACTCGCCGACTAATCCAGAGAATGAATCGATGGGTGAAATTGAAAATCCTGAGACAACTAATCAAATAACAACAGGTGAGAAAAAGATGAAGCAGCGTTATTCACCTGCTGTGTTACGATTGGCACAGGAAAATGATGTAGATTTAGCGCAGATTAACGGAAGTGGACGTGGCGGAAGAATTACTAGAAAAGATATAGAGAAGGTACTAGCAAGTGGCAGTGCTTCTACTACACCAAATCTCCCGATATCTGCTGCAAGCTTGGAATCAACAAAACCAAGCCAACCAAATACTTCTGTATCCTCTACGCAACCAACACAAGCTGGCGATATAGAGATACCTGTAGCAGGTGTTCGTAAAGTAATTGCACAAAATATGGTGCGATCGAAGACGGAAATACCACATGCATGGATGACTGTTGAAGTAGATGTAACCAATTTAGTAAATTATCGAAATAAGATTAAGACGGAATTTAAACAAAATGAAGGTTATAACTTGACATACTTTGCATTCTTTGTGAAGGCAGTTGCACAGGGCTTAAAGAAATTCCCACAGCTCAATAGTATGTGGGCGGGGGATAAAATTATTCAACGTAAAGATATTAACCTTTCAATTGCTGTTGCCAAAGATCAAGAGTTATTTGTTCCAGTCATTAAGAATGCGGATGAAAAAAGCATAAAAGGTATAGCAAGGGAGATCCATGAACTTGCCCAAAAAGCCCGTTCGAATAAGCTTACTGCGAATGATATGCAGGGTGGGACCTTTACAGTGAATAATACGGGTTCCTTCGGTTCTGTTCATTCAATGGGCGTCATTAACTATCCGCAGGCTGCGATTCTACAGGTTGAATCTATTGTCAAAAGACCGGTCATTATTGATAATATGTTTGCAGCACGTGATATGGTGAATTTATGTCTATCTTTAGATCATCGCATCTTAGATGGACTGATTTGTGGCCAGTTCCTTGCTTATGTAAAAGAGACACTCGAGAATATGAGTGAAGGTACTGTTGAGGTTTACTAGAAGCTTTTTAGATTGAATTTTACCTTTAAACTTGATAACCTAGATGTTAAGATACGTATTCTTAAAGTGAGGGGTGAATGAAATGGATTTCAACTTATTTATGAATGATGTTGTGGATGCAGCACGTAAAGATATTACAGAAGCAGGATATGAAGAATTAAGAACGCCAGATGAAGTAGATGCAGCGTTAAATCGCGAAGGTACAACACTTGTGATGGTGAACTCTACTTGTGGCTGTGCTGGAGGGGTAGCACGTCCTGCTGCAGTTAATGCGATTCATTTTGATAAGCGACCAGATCATCTTGTTACTGTATTTGCAGGACAGGATCGCGAGGCGACAGAAAAAGCGCGTTCATATTTTGAAGGGTATCCACCTTCATCACCATCTTTTGCGCTTTTAAAAGATGGTAAAATCGTTACGATGGTTGAGCGACATGACATTGAAGGGCATAGCGCGATGGATGTACTTGGTAAATTGCAGCATCTCTTCGATGAATATTGTGAAGAAGTATAACTATAGTTTGAATATAAGGCTGTCTCATATTGGGTCAGCCTTATTTTTCAAATTTAAAGTATTGAATATTATAAAAATAACACGAACTACGACATATGAAAGCAGATAGTTTTCTATACATCAAAGGAGACAACAAGGTGAAAATTGGGTATCGAACAATTAAAACAGCCATTGGCACACCAATAGCAATTACGATTGCTCAATTGTTTGGACTAACGAACTTTACATCAGCTGGTATTCTTACCATTTTAACGATTAAACCATCACGGAAACAATCTGTGCTAAGTGCATGGCAGCGATTATTAGCGTGTGTTGTTGCGAGTATATTTTCATTTGCGTTCTTTGAACTAATCGGCTTTTACCCAATTGTTCTAGGTGTGATGCTGGCGGTATTTATTCCAATAACAGTATGGCTAAAGGCTTCGCCTGGTATTGCGACTAGTTCTGTCATTATTCTCAACTTATACATGTCTGGTAACATTACAGTATCTTTATTACTTCAACAAGCAATTCTGATTTTAGTAGGGATCGGTACTGGATTACTGGTTAATCTTTATATGCCTGGATACGAGCATAAATTGAAACAAAGTCAAACGAAATTGGAACGACACTTTCAGCGAATATTAGCAGAAATCGCCTTATATATTCGTGATAAAAATACGGTGTGGGATGGGAAGGAACTACGAGAATCTGAAGAATTATTACAAGAAGCAATCAGACTCGTGGAAATTGATCGTGAAAATCATTTGTTACGGGCAGAGCATTCCTATTATGATTATTTCAAAATGCGTAATAAGCAACTTGAATTATTTCGAAATATGCTACCACTTGTTACGAAACTACCAAATCGTGATGATTTATCCTTTAAAATTGCGGCTTTTTTTGAAGGCTTGGCAGAGTCTGTTCATCCAGGGAATACTGCAATTGTCTTTTTAGAACAGTTAAGACTATTACGTGAAGAGTTTTCCAAAGTAGAATTACCATCAACCCAGGAAGAATTTGAAACAAGAGCTAATTTATTCCGGTTATTACATGAAATTGAGGACTATTTACTAATTAAAAAACGCTATAAAGATAGTGATGTAAGCTTGTTAAAACATCGTAAAAGTAAGCATTAAAAAAGACTGGGATTACAATTTAGTTGTAATCCAGTCTTCTAAATAGTTTCGTTTAATAATTAATAATAAATGCTAAACCGTATGTTAGGGTAGATATTACCATTGCAAATATCATAATATAGATAATTAATTTCATACGTTTTTCGCGTTTTGACTTTCGTCTAACAACTGGTTTAGTAGTTTTCTTTGCAGACATTAATTAGTCCTCCTTAAATCCCATATGCCATAAGTTACTTGTTTTTATTTTACCGTTAAATGAAGTAGAGGACAAGAAAAATTGTGCTGTAATTTTTTTTTAGAGTAAAATTTCTAATTATTCACCTTATTAAAATATATATAGTAGATTAGCTTTTAACGAATGGAGGTAGAACGATGCATATAGATTCCCAAGATATTGAAAAGAAGTGGAAGGATGCGGTTGACCAGAAATTAAAGCGCTTTCCCGAGCGTAAACAACGATTCGAAACAAGTTCGGAAATAGAAATTGAACGACTTTACTATCAAAAAAACCATCCCGAATACAATGAAAAGCTAGGATTCCCAGGTGAATATCCATTTACACGTGGGATTCAACCTACAATGTATCGAAGCAAATATTGGACTATGCGGCAATACGCTGGCTATGGGTCTGCAAAGGAAACGAATAAACGATTCCGTTATTTACTGAACCAAGGACAGACTGGCTTATCCGTTGCTTTTGATTTACCAACGCAAATTGGCTATGACTCTGATGATGTCATGGCAGAAGGAGAGGTGGGTAAAGTTGGAGTGGCGATTGACACTTTAGCAGATATGGAGCAATTACTTGACCAAATACCACTTGACTCCGTAAGTACATCGATGACAATTAATGCCCCTGCTTCGATTTTATTGTGTATGTACATTGCAGTTGGTGAGAAACAAGGTGTTCCAAAAGAGAAATTAACTGGAACCATACAAAATGATATTTTAAAGGAATATATCGCTAGAGGTACCTATATTTTTCCGCCAAAACCTTCGATACGGTTGATTACAAATATAATGGAATATTGTCAACAGTACGTACCGAAATTCAATACCATTAGTATTTCTGGGTACCACATTCGAGAAGCAGGATCAACAGCTGTACAAGAAGCAGCGTTTACTCTAGCAAACGGAAAGGCTTATGTTGATGCCGCTATCGAAGCAGGCTTGAATGTGGACAGTTTTGCTCCTAGGCTAGCATTCTTTTTTAATGCCCACAATAATTTTTTTGAGGAAATTGCTAAATTTCGGGCTGCTAGAAGAACATGGGCAAGAATTATGCGAGAACATTATCATGCGAAAGACCCTAATAGTTGGAAGTTACGCTTCCACACCCAAACAGGAGGTTCTACATTAACTGCACAACAGCCTGATAATAATATTGTTCGAGTCACATTACAAGCCTTGGCAGCAGTGTTAGGTGGTACCCAAAGTCTTCACACGAATTCACGAGACGAAGCATTAGCATTACCTACTGAAGAATCCGCACGAATTGCCCTACGAACCCAACAAATTTTAGCACATGAGAGTGGAATAGCTGACACGATTGATCCATTAGGCGGATCTTATTTTATCGAGGATTTGACCGATAGGATTGAATTAGAGATAGAATCTTACCTAAAACAAATTGATGATTTAGGTGGTGCTGTGAACGCAATAGAAGAAGGATTTATGCAACGAGAAATCCACCGAACAGCCTATGAATCTCATAAACGATTGGAAAAAGGTGAAGACATCATCGTCGGTTTGAATCAATTTAAATTAGATGAAGAAGTAAATCCGGAGCTTTTAAAAGTAGATGAACAACTTGAACAAGAACAAATAGCTGCCTTAACAGAGGTGAAAAGTAAGCGAAATAACGAGCTAGTTCAAAGTTCACTCCAACAGCTTAGCTGGGCAGCAAACCAGCCTGATGAGAATTTAATGCCTTATATACTAAATGCTGTAAAAGCATATGCATCTATTGGTGAAATTTGTACTGTTCTTCGTAAATCATTTGGTGAATATAGAAGTAATAACTAGATTAATAAAGAGGAGAATGTGCAATGAACAAAATAAGAGTACTAATCGCAAAGCCAGGATTAGATGGACATGATAGAGGTGCCCTAGTAATTGCACAGGGATTACGAGATCATGGGATGGAAGTTATTTATACTGGCTTAAGACAGTCTCCCGTACAAATTGCTAAGACGGCGGTGCAAGAAGATGTAGACATTATAGGGTTATCTTCCTTGTCAGGAGCACATCGGACACTTTTTCCGAAAATAATCGAAGCATTAAAAGAAGAGAACGCTTCTGATATAACGGTCATAGCAGGTGGTGTTATTCCTGCTTCTGATATACCGTTCCTTGTCGCTGAAGGCATTAATAAAATATTTACTAGTGGTTCCACTATCGATGAGATGGCGGCTTATATTAAACAGCATGTCGGTACAAAGCCTAGTGTTTCTCCTAAGAAAATCTCTCACATTGGCATCGCTGTAAAATCAATTGAAAGCACGCTACCATTTTATACAAAAACGTTGGGGCTAGAACTAGAAGGAATTGAAGAGGTACAATCTGAACAAGTTAAAATTGCTTTTTTAAAAATTGGTGAGAGTCGATTAGAGCTGTTGGAAGCACTTCATGATAGTTCACCAATCCACAAGTTTATTTTGCGCAACGGGGAAGGTATTCATCACATCGCTCTTGAGGTTGATGATATTACAGCTAGAATTCGAGAAATGACAAAGCACGGGATTCACTTTCTCAATTCAGATCCAAAACAAGGGGCGAATCAAACACAAATTACGTTTATTCATCCAAGATCAGCACACGGAGTACTTGTTGAATTATGCGAAGAAGTCGGAGGACCTAACGATGAAGGACATGTTCGATAAAATTAATGAACTTTATGATAAACGCCGAATTGCCGAGCTTGGCGGTGGTGATGAACGGATTGACAAACAGCATGCAAAGGGTAAGTGGACGGCACGTGAAAGAATTGATTACTTACTCGACAAAGGAAGCTTTGTGGAACTAAATCCGTTTATAGAACAACGCGCTACGGACTTTGAACATAACGGTTCGAGCGCAGCTGGCGATGGTGTTGTAACTGGATACGGAAAAATAAATAAAAGACCAGTCTATTTGTTTGCACAAGATTTTACACTGTATGGCGGTGCGTTAGGTGAAATGCATGGCAAGAAAATCGCAGCAGTTATGGATTTAGCGGCAAAAACAGGGGTACCCTTTATCGGATTAAATGATTCTGGTGGTGCAAGAATTCAAGAAGGGGTATCATCACTTGATGGGTATGGACAGGTGTTCTATCGGAATGCCATCTATTCGGGTTATATTCCACAAATATCTGTCATTATGGGACCGAGTGCAGGCGGAGCGGTATATTCACCTGCCATTACCGATTTTGTCATTATGGTAGAACATACATCACAAATGTTTATCACCGGTCCAAAGGTAATTGAAACAGTGACAGGAGAGCGGATTTCTGCTGAAGATCTTGGTGGGGCATTCGTTCACAATTCGAAAAGTGGTAATGCTCATATCAAAGCAAAAAATGAGGAGGGAGCTTTAGAGCATGTGAAAACAATCTTATCGTACCTACCGAATAATAATTGGGAGACCCCACCAATTGCAAAAACGGAAGCGGATGATTTGGAAGATTATCGTCCTTCATTAGCTGATATAGTGCCATTTGATTCTACTAAGCCCTATGATATGAAACAGGTCATCCTTCAAGTAGTTGATCAGGATAGTTTTTATGAGATTCATTCAGCGTTTGCTAAAAATGTTGTGGTTGGATTTGGTCGAATCAATGGTAATACAGTGGGATTGGTTTGTAATCAGCCTAAACATCTTGCAGGTGGCCTAGATATTGATTCTAGTGATAAGGCGGCTCGCTTTATCCGCTTTTGCGATTGTTTTCATATACCAATTATCACCTTTGAGGATGTTACAGGCTTCTTTCCTGGCATAAAGCAAGAACATGGTGGTATCATACGACATGGAGCTAAAATTTTATACGCATACTCGGAGGCAACTGTTCCCAAACTAACAGTTATTGTCCGAAAAGCATATGGTGGGGCCTATGTCGCGCTCAATAGTAAATCGATTGGAGCGGATTTGGTTTATGCATGGCCAAATGCCGAAATTGCCGTGATGGGTCCAGAGGGTGCTGCATCGGTCATTTTTGCGAAAGAAATTGCAATGAGTGAGAACCCAGACAAAACACGACAAGAGAAAATACAAATGTATCGGGAGCGGTTTGCTAATCCGTATATTGCAGCTAAGCTAGGGATGGTAGATGATGTAATTGATCCAAGAGAGACTAGAATTAAGCTTATTCAAGGATTAGAAATGTTAAAGACTAAAAAAGAGGAACGCCCAGTTAAGAAGCATGGCAACATTCCACTTTAATTGTACATAGGAGGCAATACTATAATGATTACCATTAACAAAGATAGAGTAGTAAATGAATTTATGGAGCTTGTTCAGGTAGATTCTGAGACAGGTAACGAAGCCGAAATTGCAGCGGTATTAAAAGAAAAATTTACAAGCCTCGGGTTAGAGGTAGTGGAAGACCAGGCGAAGGAAAAAACTGGTCACGGTGCAAATAACTTAATTTGTACGTTAAAAGGAACGAAAGAAAATGTGGAACCAATATATTTCACATCACATATGGATACGGTAGTTCCTGGACAGGGTATTCAGCCTTCTATAAAAGATGGCTATATTGTTTCTGATGGAACTACTATATTAGGATCAGATGATAAAGCTGGATTAGCTGCTATTCTAGAAGCTATTCGTACCCTTAAGGAATCGAATGTAACGCATGGTGACGTACAATTTGTCATTACCGTTGGTGAGGAATCAGGATTAGTTGGTGCAAAAGCATTAGACGCATCACTATTGAATGCTAAATTTGGTTATGCAATTGATAGTAATGGAACGGTTGGTGATATTATTGTTGCTGCACCAACACAAGCAAAAATTCACACTATCATAAAAGGCAAGACCGCACATGCTGGAGTTGCACCAGAAAAAGGAGTATCTGCTATTACACTTGCTGCTAAGGCAATCTCTAGAATGCCTTTAGGTCGAATTGATGAAGAGACAACTGCTAATATCGGTAGATTTGAAGGTGGTAAGCAAACAAACATCGTTGTAGACCATGTAGAAATATTAGCGGAAGCACGTTCATTGGTGCCAGAAAAAATGGAGGCACAGGTGGCAAAAATGAAGGAAGCATTTGAATCAACTGCAAAGGAACTTGGCGGGGAAGCAATCGTTGATGTAAAAGTTATGTACCCAGGCTTTAAACAAGAAGCGGGTGACGAAGTGGTGGAAGTAGCAAGAAGAGCTGCTAAAACTATTGGAAGAGAAAGCAAGCTACTCAAAAGTGGTGGTGGAAGTGATGCCAATGTAATTGCAGGATTTGGTATTCCAACTGTTAACCTTGCTGTTGGCTATGAAGAAATTCATACAACGAACGAACGAATTCCAGTAGCGGAATTAGTAAAAATCTCTGAATTAGTGACCGCAATTATTCAAGAGGTTGCTAAGTAAGACTTGATAAAGATTTTAGTGACTAACACTTTGATGCTCTTGTTAGTCACTTTTTTCCATGTATAGTATTCGAAATATTGTTATTATAGTGATTTGCTGCGAAATAACAATCTAATACGAAGTTTAAAAGAACCAAAGCAATTAGTTAGTCGTCATTCATTCCGATATACAAGTACTTATTAGATTAGGAGGAGAAGTATGAGCATGTTTAGTTTATTCAATAAATTTAGTGTAAAGGACGGAGAACGAGACACGTTTGTAGCTATTTTACTAGAAGCAGCAGAATCAATAAAAAAACTAAGAGAATGTGAAATTTATCTTGTCAGCACTACAGAAGATGAAGCAAATAGTGTATATGTATACGAAGTGTGGCGGGATCAAAATGCCCATCAGGCTTCACTAACATTAGAAGCTTCCCAGCAGTTAATTAAGCAGGCAAAGTCCATTATTACTGGAATTGAAAGAATTAATACTTTGGAGGTAATTGGGGGAAAAGGTATTATCCAAGGTTAGTTACTAAATTAATCAAAAAACCTATATTCATCGTCTTGAGAGCTTTCACCTCAGTGAAGCTCTTTCTTTATTTTTTTATGGTATAATATAAATAGAAACAACCGTTCGCAAAGGGTGGCTAACATGGCTGAATCAAGCAATAATAATAAAGCTCGAATTATTTTTCATATTGATATGAATTGTTTCTACGCATCCGTAGAAATGGCTCATAACCCTAAGCTGAAAGGGAAACCGTTAGCAGTTGCTGGGAATCCTGAGGAGCGAAAAGGGATTATCATTACGAGTAATTATGAGGCACGTGCTAAAGGTGTTAGGACAACTATGCCTATTTGGCAAGCGCGGAAATTATGTCCAGATTTATTTGTGATGCGACCAAATTTTGAACGATATCGGGTCGCATCGCGTGAAATATTTAAAATTCTGCATGAGATTACACCATTTGTTGAACCGGTATCAATTGATGAAGGCTATATGGATGTGACTGATGTAACACACGCCCAAAATACGGTACAGTTAGCTGAAGCTCTCCAAAATAAAATTATGGATGAATTAGATTTACCATGTAGTATTGGTATTGCACCGAATAAGTTTTTAGCAAAAATGGCATCTGACATGAAAAAGCCAATGGGAATAACCATTCTAAGGAAACGCGATATTACAGAAAAGCTTTGGCCATTACCGGTAGAGGAAATGTACGGAGTAGGCAAAAAAACAGCTGATAAGTTAAATGCAATTGATATCGTAACAATAGCTGATCTTGCTAAAGCGGATGTATATGCACTAAAGCAGATACTAGGAATTAATGGTGAGCGGTTAAAAAATAGAGCTAATGGCATTGACTTAAGGTCTGTTGATCCAGATGCGGTCAATGAATTTAAGAGTATCGGAAGCTCTGAAACATTACCAATGGATACGACAGATGAATCGGAAATTCGAAGTTTATTATCAGCACTTGCTGAAAATGTGGAAATGCGAATGAAGCGCAAGCAAGTAGCGGGTGGTTCAGTACAGCTTACAATCCGGTATCATGACCGTAAGACCGTTACTAGAAGTAAAAAATTAGCTAATTTTATTGAAAAGAAAACAGATATATTGAATGTGGCGCTTGAGCTATTCGATACCCACTGGACGAAGGAAGCTATTCGATTACTAGGCATTACGGTTCAAGACATCGAAGAAAAGCAAAATATTGTAGAACAGCTCGATTTATTTACGTATAAAAAAGCGGCAGAAAAAGAGAAGCTTATTGTCGCTATTGATGAATTAACACAAAAGCTAGGGTGGAATCCCTTTGTAGAAATAAAGGAAGAAACGAAGCAACAGCCAAGAACGAGTTTTCAAAAAGATTTTCTTGATGATTTTAAACAATAGGCTCTGCGGGATATGTAATTAAGACGTACCCACAGAGCCTATTGTTATTTCATTAGTTTTCGAATAATGGTAAAGGCGAGCTTACCACCAGGATAACGAAGTGGTATATCAAATTTTGTAGTCTGTTTTAAGACACTCTTTTGATGGGAGAATGTGTCAAAGCTATATTTTCCATGATAACCTCCGATACCACTATTACCAACTCCACCAAACGGCATATTTGGGTTTGCAAGGTGATATAATGTATCGTTTATACAACCACCACCAAAGGAAATAGCGTTAATCATTTGCTTCTGTGTTTTAGAATTCTCGCCAAAATAATATAATGCTAATGGTTTTTCATGATTTGTAACGACTTTTATTACATCCTCAACCTCCTCGAAAGAAAAGATTGGTAAAATTGGCCCAAAGATTTCTTCCTGCATGACAGGATCTTCCCAAGAAATGTCGTCAAGTAGTGTCGGTTCTATTTTTAATTCACTAGAATCTATGTTTCCACCATGGAGAATAGTACCGCGATTAAGGTAAGTAACTAATCGATCAAATTGATTTTTGTTAATGATTCGTACGTAATCGTCATGTTTCAAAGCGTTTTCAGTGTAGAGTAGGGTAAGCTGCTTCTTCATTTCCTGTACAAGCTTGTCTTTTATGCTAGCATGTGCGTACATATAATCGGGAGCAACACAGGTTTGACCAGCATTCGTGAATTTTCCCCAGACGATTCGTTTGGCAGCAATTGCAATATTAGCATCGTCATCCACAATGACAGGACTTTTACCACCAAGCTCTAATGTAACAGGCGTTAGATGGTTACTCGCTTCCCGCATAATAATTTTTCCGACCTTAGTACTTCCGGTAAAAAAGATATAATCGAATTTTTGTTGTAGGAGTTGTTCACTTACTTCCTGTGCTCCTTCTACAACAGTATAATAAACTGAATCGAATGTTTCGCCAATCATTTTAGCTAGGAGGGAAGAGGTGGATTGGCTAAATTCTGATGGCTTGATTATAACGGTGTTACCCGCCGCAATTGCACCAATTGCTGGTGCTAAAGCGAGCTGTAATGGATAATTCCACGGTGAAATTACTAATGTGACACCATAAGGTTCTTTGCGAATAAAGCTTTTTGTTCCTTTATGTGTAATAGGGGCATCAACGGATTGATCTCGCATCCAATCCTTTAAGTGTCGCTCGGTATGCTTGATCTCGTTATAGATAAATCCTAATTCTGTCGTAAAGGTTTCAAACGTTGATTTATTCAGATCCTGTTTTAAGGCAAGATATATCTCCGTTTCATAGGTTTCTAACATCCGACGTAATTTTCGTAATTGTTCCACACGAAATTGGTAGTCTCTGGTAGTGCCAGTTCGAAAGTAATTACGTTGAGCTTCCACTAGTTCAGTAATTTTAACCATCGTCTCACTCCTTTACGTTTGATGGAATGCTATATTTATAAAAATCATATGCAATTTCTGTGTTAGGAAAAATAGTCCGTGCTTCTGCTAACAACTGCTCCGTTTCTTCTTGTTGATATCTTGATGAAATATGAGTTAGAACCAAATTTTTAACAGCTGCATCGTTTGCAAGTCTAGCTGCTTGGGCAGTAGTGGAATGGTAATATTCCTTGGCCAGCTGCTGTTTTGTTTGGTCAAAGGTTGCTTCATGCACTAACACATCTGCACCTTGAACAAATTGTTGATTGTGTTCTGTAGATCTTGTATCACCGAGAATAACCAGCTGTCTACCGGTTTTCTGTGGGCCGACAAAATCTTGTCGTTTAAGCTTTCGACCATCTTCTAAAATGGTAAGCTCATTTTGCTTAATTTGTTGATAAATTGGACCTGGTTTAATACCCATAGCAATCAACTTATCTACTTGCAATTCGCCAGGTTTATCTTTTTCTTCAATTCGATAACCATAGCTCGGAATTCCATGATCTAGTAATTTACAATGTACCCGAAATTGATCATCTTCGAACACCAATCCTTCTGTAAATTCCACAAAGGAGAGGGGATAGGTAACATGTGTTCCACTTAATTGCAGGCTAGTTTGCACATATTCCTTAATACCTTTTGGACCATAAATGATCAGTTCATCTGTACCTCCTTGGAAGGAACGAGAGCTTACTAATCCAGGGAGCCCGAAAATGTGATCACCATGCAAATGGGTAATGAAAATCTTTGTTATCTTTCTAGGCTTAATCGACGTATGAAGTATTTGGTGTTGGGTTGCTTCACCACAGTCAAAAAGCCAAACACTATTAGCCTCTTGAAGGAGCATTAAGGCAATTGCCGATACATTTCTTGTTTTAGACGGTACACCAGAACCAGTACCAAGAAAATATAATTCCATAATTTCCTCCTACTTCCAGCCACGTTCGTATTGCTTTGGAGCCTCTAATGAATGAGCTAGTTCATCTGCCGCTTGTTTTACCCAATATGGGTTTTTTAGTAATGATCTACCGATAAATATAAGGTCTGCGCGATCATTTTGAAGAATTTCTTCAGCTTGGATTCCAGTTGTTATTAAGCCAACCGCACCAGTCGGGATGCCGATTTCTTGTTTAATTTGTTCACACCGCTTTATCTGATAGCCAGGATATGCCTGTATTCGAACCGGAACCACACCACCTGAACTGCAATCAATTAGATCAACACCTAGTTCTTTTAATTTATTTGCATAATAAAGAAAGTCTTCCATTGTATTTCCGTTGTCTTGGTATTCATCAGTAGAAATTCTTACAAAAATAGGACCACTAAATACTTGCTTGCTTTGTTTAATGATTTCTTGTAAGAATCGGAAACGGTTTTCTCGTGTTCCGCCAAATTCATCTGTGCGATGATTCGTTAGCGGGGACAGAAATTGGTTTATTAAATAGCCATGAGCTGCATGGATTTCAATCATATCAAATCCCGCTAGATTAGCACGGCTAGCCGCTTCTTTAAATTTAGTTATGATTGACTCTATACCTACTTTATCAAGTTCTGATGGAACTTTCGATTTGTCATCAAACGGAATTGGGGAAGGGGATACAATGACTGGTTCATCCTGTGCTTTACGGCCAGCATGAGCTAATTGCACCCCTACCTTAGTACCATAGGAATGGATTTGTTCAATTAGACCTTTGAATCCATTTAGATGATCATCGTTCCATATTCCTAAGTCTTGTTCGGTGATTCTACCTGTAGGCTCAACTGCTGTTGCCTCTACCATGATTAAGCCTACTTGACCAACAGCACGTGAAATATAATGTGTATAATGAAACGATGTAAGGCTTCCATCTTTATTGATGGATGAATACATACACATCGGTGACATTACAACTCTATTTTTTAAGGTCATTCCTTTAAATGAAATTGGTGAAAAAAGTTTGGTCATGATTCTACCTCCTATAATTCTCTCTTAAACTGATAAACATTTCGAAACGTAAGTGCTTTATGTGGTACATCTGTAAAAATTCCTGCTACCTGATGCTCGTAGCAATTCATCATTTGCTTATACTTATTAATCGTATAGACACGAATCGGCATATTATTAGCCAATGCTTGTTCTTGGAGCTGTCTATTTAATAAACGATACTTGATATGTATTGCATTTGCACCTAAACTGCTTGCATATTCAATTAAATTAATATTTTTTTTCGAGGTTAAAAAGGCAATCTCGATGTCATTATCTAGTTCACTTAATCGCTTTACACTATTCGGATTAAAGGTTGATAAAGTTGTCCGTTTAATCAGCTTATGTTCCTTAAGCATGTTGTACACAATAGATTCTAATTGGTGATAATCAATTTTATTATTTTTTAGTTCCAGATTTAGAGACAAATCCTTGGGCTTTATCCAAACTAAAAATTGTTCTAGCGATAATAGCTTCGCTTGTTTAAATTCACGGGAAAACCACGAACCTGCGTCTAATCGGAGTAGTTCCTTGTATGTATAGTCTTTTACATACCCTCTTCCGTTTGTGGTGCGTGTTAAGGTCTCGTCATGGATTAAGACAGGGATATGATCTTTCGTTAACTGAACATCTGTTTCTAACCCTTCAGCACCTAGCTTATAAGCAAGTTCAAAGGCAAACATTGTATTTTCAGGTGCCAACTTACTTGCGCCTCTATGGGCAATGATTTTCGTAGTCAAGTTCTTCACCTCTACTTTGATTTTGTTTGAATAAAAGGGGAAAGTCAACCGTGAGACACACTGACTTATATAAGAGCAGGATTTTGATTAGTGACTTATTTTTCGTTTAGCGTTACAATAATTATAGGATAATGAATGGCTATTCATTTATTGGAGGCGGAAAATACGATATGATTGTTACAAATAATTCCATCCATCAACTTACCATCCCTACACCGTTTGCGGTAGGAGATGTGCATGTGTACTTGTTAAAAGGCGATGTACTATCTCTGGTCGATGCCGGTGTCAATACGGATGAAGCATGGCACGCTTTAGTTGCACAATTATCAAAAATCGGATATGCTCCACATGATATCGAACAAATTATTCTCACCCATCACCATCCTGATCATACAGGTTTAATAGAAAGATTTAGTCGTGCTGAACGTATCAGCGCACATGAAAATGTGGATGTGTGGTTAACGAGGGAAGAAGCATATTTTTTGCATTATGAACAATTCTTCCGTGATTTTTTCGTGTTGACGGGTGTTCCAGATCAATTTAGTGATTTTCTAGAGAATATTCGATCACCATTACGGTTCGCAGGTCGAGGAAAATTGACCTCGACTTTAAAAGAGGGAGATCGCTTGCCGGGTCACGAGGCATATCAAGTGATTGAAACAAAAGGGCATGCTCAAAGTCACCTGTCATTTTTGGGTGATGATGGAACCTTTATTGGTGGCGATCATTTGCTTAAACATATTTCTCCTAATCCATTAATAGAACCGCCATTACTCGGCGAAACAAACCGCCCTAAGCCATTATTACAATATCGTAGTAGCCTAGAAAAGTGTTTCGATTTGCCGATAAACGTAGTGCTACCTGGACATGGTGAGAAATTTACATCTGTAAATGAAATTATTCAGGAGCGGTTGGTCAAGCAAGAAAGCCGTGCGGAAAAAGTTCTTCAACTTGTGAAGGAAAACGCGGAAACTCCATATCGATTATGTGAGAAAATATTCCCGAGACATTTCGCTAAGCAAATCGATTTAACGATGTCTGAAACTATTGGTCAATTAGATTATTTGGAAGCAGAAGGTTTAGTTACTAAAACAATAGAAGACGGGGTAATCTATTATCATGCAATCTAGACTCAACAATAAAAAAGTTGTTATTACTGGTGCATCAAGCGGCATAGGAGAGGCCCTTTCCAAGCAATTAGCTTCGGAGGGTGTTACACCGATTATGTTAGCACGTTCGCTCGATAAATTACGCCAGTTACAAAAACAAATAACAGAAGAGTTTGCTATAGAAGCATTTTATTACCAGATCGATTTAACGAATGAACAAGCGATTGATACCATCGTGCCTCAGATTATCAATGACCACGGTCAAATTCATGCTCTTGTAAACAATGCTGGTGTCGGGGTGTTTAATTATGTGCATGAGACAGACTGGGATAGTATCCAACAGATGATTAACCTGAATGTCTTGTCACTCATCCGCATCACAAAGTTATTCCTTCCGCATTTTATTGCTAATCAGGAGGGTCATATCATTAACATTGCTTCACAGGCTGGTAAAATTTCTACTCCGAAATCAGCTGTATATGCCGCTACCAAACACGCAGTACTTGGATTTACGAATGCAATACGTCAAGAGTTGTCACAGCATAACATTTTAGTGACAGCAGTTAATCTTGGGCCGGTACGGACGAATTTCTTTTTACAAGCAGATCCAGAAGGTCGCTATCAAGAAAATGTGGCTAAATACATGCTTGACCCAAAAGTAGTTGCTACGCAAATAACCAAAAGTCTATTTACGTCCAAACGTGAACTAAATATGCCATTGTGGATGGACGTTGGTAGTAAGCTTTATCAATTATTTCCAAGTCTAATGGAAATGATCCTAAAGAAGCAATTTAACAAAAAGTAAGGGGACTTGCGCGATGAAATTAAGCATTACAGAAACTGCTTTACTAAAAATTCATGACTTGAATAAAATGAAACATAAATTTCTTTTATTGCATTATGACACGATGGGCATGTGTGCCGTAAATGGTATTCCAACGATTAAACTTATTCCGGAAAAATTGAGCAATCACCTTGATGTAGATAGTGATCGTTTTCCGACGGTCATTCCAGCAAATAAAGCTGTGTTCTTTGCGGAAAATATGAAATTGGATTTTACAAATGGGCAGTTTCGGCTATCTGGACCTGAAGGAATTTTAAATCCCTTTATCCCAGTAACCAATGTTGTGGAATAGAAAGTATGATTGGTTGAAATAGTGTTCAGTGAGAAGTTAATTGATGGCTGACCGTGAATTGGAATAAAGGCTGGAAACAAAAGTAAATCTATTACGTAAGTACAAAACGCTATAATTTGTACACGATATAATAGAAAAACTTTTGATCCAGCCTTCATTTGATTACATCAATAACGTATGAAACATTAAGTATGACGTTATCGATGCTGTTGATAGGTAATTGGTTTCGTAATCGACTGTAATTCTTTATAGTGTTTACTGTCTAGTACATCATCTGTACCGAGTTTAGTATTTTCTTTTACCTGATCAATAGAGCTTGCACCGAATACAGCACTAGTAATAGCCGGATGACGCTGTACATACTTTAAGGCAAGCTCATTAAGCGTATCAGGATAGGTCTTCAATTTTTGATAGATAGCTATTAACTCTTCGTACGTATAATCCAAATAGCCATTTTTGCCTTTTCGCTCAATTTGCTGTAAAGCCTGGTTGCTTAGCATGCCATTTGCTAGGGGACCACGCGCTAATACACTTATCCCATGTTCATGTAATAAATCAAGGGTACTTTCTTCTGGTCTGCGATCGAGCAAGCTGTATTGTGTCATGACAGCATCTATATTGGACTTATTCGTGAATTCTCGAATAACATTTGGTCTAATAGAGGATATGCCATAAGCACGGATAAGTCCTTCTTGTTTTAGCACTTCAAATGCTTCAATTGTTTCATCGATTGGATCATCTATTGTTCCCCCATGTAGCATATACAAATCAATATAATCTGTTCCTAAACGGCGCAAACTTTCTTTTACTTCGGTGAGAATGTATGCTTTTGAAGGATCCCAATACCAATCTTGGGTTTGTTTATTAAAATGATTGCCAACCTTTGTGGTGACAATTAGTTGATTACGTTTATGCTTAATGGCTTCACCGACAATTTCTTCATTTAATCCAAAATTATATAGATCCGCAGTATCCAAATGGTTGATGCCTTTATCGAGTGCGGCATCAATGATTTCCTTTGCTTTTTGTTTATCCGTTCCAAGTGACATACAACCGAGCGTTAATGCTGATATTTCAATCGTTGATTTACCTAATTTATTTTTTTTCATTCGATGAACCTCCTCGAAACAATTTTATGGTAAAAGGGTAGACAAATACAACTGCAAGAACCTACAGGTAATTAACTTGGACCGAATCGTATGGTAAAATAGTGGGTAGGAAATGAAAAAGGATGACAGTTATGAAAAAATTTGAAGAGAAAACCATAAATACGGAAATGATTTACAAGGGAAAGGTCGTTACGTTACAAGTAGATGATGTGCGATTGTCAAATGGCAAGACATCAAAGCGAGAGCTTGTGAAGCATCCAGGGGCAGTGGCAATACTAGCAATTACGAACGAAAATAAAATTGTGTTAGTGGAACAGTATCGAAAGCCATTAGAAAAATCCATTATCGAATTACCTGCTGGTAAACTAGAGCATGGTGAGGATCCTGCACAAACGGCAGTACGTGAGTTGGAGGAGGAAACAGGTTATACAACAAACAATCTGACTTTACTTACGTCTTTTTATACCTCACCAGGTTTTGCGGATGAATTAATGCATATTTATATAGCGCGTGATTTAATAAAATTAGAGCAACCGCCAGCTATGGATGCAGATGAATTCGTTGAAATAATGGAAGTTTCATTAGAAGAGGCCAAACAACTCGTACAGTCTCAACGTATTCATGACGCCAAAACAAATTATGCGATTTTATATCTTGATATGCAGGAGATGTTTTAATATGCTACAAGACTATTTTGCTGATATGCATATCCATATTGGTAGAGATATATTTGATAAGCCAGTAAAAATAACTGCATCAAAAAATTTAACAATCACGACGATTTTGAAAGAAGCAAGCCGCAACAAAGGAATTCACTTAATTGGTGTGATTGATTGTCAATCACCAGCTGTTCAGCTAGAGTTAAAACAATTGATTGATAAGGGTGAGGCGATTGAATTAGCTGATGGTGGTATTCGTTTCGAGGATGTTACTCTGCTGCTTGGCTCTGAAATAGAAGTATATGATGAACACTGCCAAGGTCCAATACATGTGCTTTGTTACCTACCTAGTTTAGCTCAAATGGAACAATTCTCTGAATGGCTCGTAACCAAAATGAAGAACATTACTCTTAGCTCACAGCGATATTATGGTTCAGCAAAGGAGCTTCAATATAAGGTGAAAGAACTATCTGGAATTTTTATACCAGCACATGTCTTTACACCATATAAGAGTCTTTATGGAAAAGGTGTCCATCATTCACTGGAAGAAGTGTTCGATCCAGATTTAATTGATGGGATAGAATTGGGACTTAGTGCAGATACCTTCATGGCGGATCAAATCAGTGAGTTACACACGTTTACGTATTTGACGAATTCCGATGCCCATTCTTTAGCAAAAATCGGTAGGGAATATCAGCAAGTCTTAATGGAGGAACCTTCTTTTAAGGAATTCACTTATGTATTACATCAAATTGACGGTCGAAGAATCATCCGAAATTTTGGTATGAACCCAAAGCTCGGAAAGTATCATAAAACTGTTTGTGATGACTGTCATTCCTATATGGAAGTAAATGCTTTAGCTTGTGCAAATTGTGGTTCGCGGAAAATCGTGAAGGGTGTGGCAGACCGGATTGCCGAAATAGCCGATCAAAAAGAACGAATCCAAACTCGACCTAGCTATCAATATCAAGTGCCACTAGAATATTTACCGAAGCTCGGACCAAAAACGTTTCAAAAATTAATGGACCATTTTCAGACAGAAATGGCTATTATTCACCATGCATCCTATGATAGTCTAAGAAAAATTGTACCAGAACAAATCGCAAAATCTATTATTCAAATGAGAGAGGGGAAACTAACGATAAATGCTGGTGGTGGCGGTAAATATGGAACTGTCTCAGCCTTAGAGTAAAATATTATAGCAAAAAAGCTAGATTTCATAGGTATTTTTATAGTGAATGCTTCATAACTTTTAGTATAAGAGAGAGTGAATGGAGGATTCCAATGTACAAATCTAGCACACAACTATTAAATCACTTTAAGGATCACGCTACCATCTACGTATTTATGATTATTTTATTCCTAACAGGCATTGTCTTTGGGGCAATAATTGTTAATAGTATGGGCTTTGAACAAAAACAAGGACTATATTTTTACTTAGAACGGTTTTTTGGACTTGTTTCAACAGAAAGCACTATTAATAATCAGGATATTTTAAAAGACAGCTTCTATTACCACGCAAGGTATTTACTCTTGTTATTTATATTGGGCTTATCGGTAATTGGTCTTCCAGTTGCTTGGTTATTGATTTTTTTAAAGGGATTGGTAATTGGGTTCTCGGTGGGCTTTATGGTAAATCAACTAGGAACAAATGGATTTTTACTAGCTTCTTTTTCCATCGCACCACAAAATTTATTTGTCATCCCAATTTATATTGTTGCTGGTAGTTTATCAATGATATTCTCAATTGGGTTGTTGCGGAAGCTATTTGCAAGAAAAGTAACATTAACACAGCCAATTTTGCAACCCTTTCTTAAATACAGTACAATCTTTGCATTATTAGTTGGATTCTCAGTCGTACCTGCGTTAATTGAGGCATATGTTTCAAATGAAGCAATGGTTTCGTACATTAAATCATTATTCGAATCATAACCAGAACATAATCTAGACCATTTCAATAAATATATGCTTTGACACTCCTTTTCTGTGTGCATATAATAAAGATGGGATATGAGGAGGAGATCGCCGTGGAACATCGAATTGATCACATAAAAAAGCAACTTCACGCACAAAGTTATAAGCTCACACCACAACGTGAAGCAACTGTACGCGTGTTACTAGAGCGTGAAGCAGACCATTTGAGTGCAGAGGATATTTACTTACTTGTAAAAGAAATCGCACCAGAAATAGGTCTTGCTACTGTGTATCGCACCTTAGAATTATTATCAGAGTTAAAAATAATCGATAAAATCAACTTTGGCGATGGTGTCTCCAGATACGACCTACGTAAAGAGGGCGCTGAACACTTCCATCATCATCTCGTTTGTATAGAATGTGGTTCAGTCGAGGAAATAATGGAAGATTTATTAGGTGATGTAGAAAAACTGATTGAAAGTGATTGGGGATTTAAGGTTCAAGATCATCGGTTAACCTTTCACGGATTATGCAAAGTCTGTCAAAAGGCTGCAGTAGAGACGACATCATCATAAAAATGCCTTTTCATATTGGAGAAGGCATTATTTATTTTAACGTTAAATCTGTTTATTGTGCGATTTTGGTGTAAACTAAAGATAAGTTGTCCGTCTAGTAAAAAATAGGACTAGATTTCTAGTTAGTATGTATAAAGTAAATCTTTTTTGGCATATCTTTTACTATTACGTATTTAGTAAGGGAGGTATGCCCGAAATGAGAAAAATGGTTTGGGATACAGTAAAGGTATTTATTATATTCATAGCTTGTACGTTTTTGTTTTATTTCGGTCTACAGGTTATGCACGCTGAGTATGAGCAATTCCATCGGTATGATACACCCGAAGGACCTTCTGTAAAAGTTTTTAATAGTGAAGAAAGTTTTATGGATCGTTTAAACATATTTTTTCGATTAGGGGAGTAGTAGAATGCTAAACGATGCTTATAATGATTACTTTCATTATCTACAAGTCGAACGTGGATTATCTGACAATACTCTTTTGTCGTATAAGCGGGACTTGAAAGCGTATATGGATTACGTAAACTATAATCGTCAGTATGCTACATGGAATGAGACGACTAG
This sequence comes from Ornithinibacillus contaminans, assembly GCF_001038425.2. Classification (GTDB taxonomy): domain Bacteria; phylum Bacillota; class Bacilli; order Bacillales; family Amphibacillaceae; genus Ornithinibacillus; species Ornithinibacillus contaminans. The sequence goes on along the minus strand of NZ_LDPV02000036.1, from coordinate 102,391 downwards.
AACTGATATTATAACTTTTTTGTATGCGCTTAAGGATAGTGGGAAATCAGCAGCTACCATTGCGAGAACTATTTCAGCAATCCGGCAATTTCATCAGTTTTTGGTGCGAGAAGAACTAGTCAAACATGATGCGGCATTACATATTGAAACACCGAAGAAGGAACGAAAACTACCAGATGTTTTATCGATTGCAGAAGTAGATAAATTGCTTCAAATTGATGGTAATTCTGCTTTAGCAATACGTAATAAAGCAATGCTAGAATTAATCTATGCAACAGGGCTTCGAGTTAGTGAGCTTATTTCCTTAAAACTAAATGACTTACATTTGACGATGGGGTTTGTTCGTTGTTATGGAAAAGGATCCAAAGAAAGAATTGTTCCGTTAGGTGACGTGGCACAGCAAGCACTTGAACAATACTTGCAATCTGCTAGACAAAATCTATTAAAAAAGAATAGAGAAGAACATGTTCTCTTTCTAAACCAGCATGGTAGACCAATGACAAGACAAGGGTTTTGGAAGATTCTTAAAACATTAGCTAGAGAAGCTAATATTACAAAAGATATAACACCACATACACTTAGACATTCTTTTGCTACTCATTTATTAGAAAACGGTGCAGATTTACGTGCAGTACAGGAAATGCTAGGGCATGCGGATATTTCTACGACGCAAATCTATACACATGTTACCAAAACGAGATTAAAGGATATGTATAAATCTTTTCATCCTCGTGCGTGATTTTCTTAATCAACTAGTTGTCTGACATCCTACAACCAAAATGTTAGAACATAGAAAAATAAAAAATAGACAACATAACAACTGGGAGGTAATTCGCTTGTCAAAATTTGAACGAGTTTTTTTAATTGTAATGGATTCTGTTGGGATTGGAGAAGCACCAGATGCAGAGCAATTTAATGATTTAGGTGCTGATACACTTGGTCATATTGCTGAGCATATGGACGGGCTGAAAATGCCAACGCTTGGAGAACTTGGTTTAAGTAATATTCGTGAGATCGCGGGTATTCAAAAAGCCGCTACACCAAAAGCACATTATACAAAAATGCAGGAAGCATCGAATGGGAAAGACACGATGACTGGACATTGGGAAATTATGGGGCTACATATTAAACAGCCGTTTCAAACATTTCCTGATGGATTCCCACCTGAATTAATTGCTGAACTAGAGTCTAGAACTGGTCGCAAGGTTATTGGTAATAAACCAGCTTCTGGAACAGAAATTTTAGATGAACTTGGGAAAGAGCATATGGAAACAGGCGCTCTTATCGTCTATACTTCGGCTGATTCAGTGTTGCAAATTGCTGCACATGAAGAGATTATTCCAATTGAAGAACAATATCGTATATGTGAAATTGCACGTGAGCTTACATTAGATGAAAAATATATGGTTGGCCGAGTTATCGCAAGACCATTTGTAGGCATGCCGGGAGCTTATGAGCGTACATCAAACCGCCATGATTATGCATTAAAACCATTTGGAAGAACTGTCATGAATACACTTAAGGATGAGGGCTATGATGTAATTGCGCTTGGAAAGATATCTGATATTTATGATGGGGAAGGCGTTACAAAAGCAATTCGGACAAAGGATAATGATGATGGCATGGTGAAGTTAGTAGAATCCATGGATATGGAATTTAACGGGATTAGCTTTTTAAATCTAGTCGATTTTGATGCTAAATACGGGCATCGTCGTGACCCACAAGGATATGGGGTGGCATTAGAAACTTTCGATGCACAAATGCCTGAAGTTTTAGAAAAGCTTAAGCCAAATGATTTATTAATTATTACTGCAGACCACGGGAATGACCCTGTACATCACGGTACAGATCATACACGTGAATATGTGCCATTATTAGTATATTACAAAGCAATTGAAGCTGGTAAAGAATTAGCAATCCGTGAGACCTTTGCTGATATTGGTGCAACGATTGCAGACAATTTCGATGTTGAATTACCAAAGCATGGGAAAAGCTTTTTAACTGAAATCTAATTGGGGAGAGATAACATATGGATTTTCAAAAAATTAAAGAGGCTAGTCAATTTATTGAAAGTAAATTAACCGTAAAGCCTGAGCTAGCATTAGTTCTTGGTTCTGGATTAGGTGTATTAGCAGAGGAAATAGAAAACCCTACTATTATTTCTTATCAAGAAATCCCTTATTTTCCTGAATCAACAGTTTCGGGTCATAAAGGACAATTAGTTATCGGAACATTAGAGGGTAAAACGGTACTAGCAATGCAGGGACGCTTCCATTTTTATGAAGGCTATACGATGCAACAAGTTACGTTTCCAATGCGTGTGATGAAACAGCTTGGCATCCAGTCTTTAATTGTGACGAATGCAGCGGGTGGAATAAATGAAACATTTAACCCTGGAGATTTGATGATTATTACAGACCACATTAATAATATGGGAACTAGTCCACTAATTGGACCTAATGATGATCGGTTAGGTGCTCGATTCCCTGATATGTCTCAAGGCTATGATAAAGCCTACATCCAACACGCTTTACAATGCGCGGAAGAGCTAAACTTATCCGTACAAACTGGTGTATACGTTGGGAATACTGGGCCAGCTTACGAAACCCCAGCTGAAGTAAGAATGCTTCGTACACTGGGTGGTGATGCGGTAGGTATGTCAACTGTTCCAGAAGTCATCGTTGCAAGTCATGGTAATATGCGAGTGTTAGGAATTTCTTGTATATCAAACATGGCTGCTGGAATATTAGATCAACCATTGACCCATGATGAAGTAATGGAGACAACTGATATGGTGAAGCAGAACTTTTTACAGTTTGTAAAAAAAATAATTAGTTCCTTACCAATGAACAGATAAGGAGGTAGTATCCATGAGAATGTATGACATCATTGAAAAAAAACGTGATGGGAATGAATTGACGGAAGAAGAAATTCGTTTTTTCGTAGAAGGCTATACTAATAATCAAATTCCAGACTATCAAGTTAGTGCATTATTGATGGCAATCTACTTTCAGGATATGACGGAGACAGAACGTGCGCTACTTACGACTGCTATGGTTGATTCTGGCGATAAGATTGATCTATCGGGAATAACAGGAACAAAAGTAGATAAGCATTCAACTGGTGGTGTAGGTGATACAACAACATTAGTATTAGCCCCGTTAGTCGCTTCTGTTGGTGTACCAGTCGCTAAAATGAGTGGTCGTGGATTAGGACATACCGGTGGAACAATTGATAAACTAGAATCAGTTCCAGGTTTTCATACCGAAATTACTAATGATGAGTTTATTAATTTAGTTAATAAAAATAAGGTTTCTGTTATCGGACAAACGGGGAATTTGACCCCTGCCGATAAAAAGCTTTACAGTCTTCGTGATGTAACCGCAACGGTAAATTCAATACCGTTAATTGCAAGCTCCATAATGAGTAAGAAGATTGCCTCTGGTGCAGATGCTATTGTATTAGATGTAAAAACTGGTGCTGGAGCATTCATGAAAGAACTTCATGATGCAAAGGAATTAGCACGAGCAATGGTTTCTATTGGGAAACAGGTTGGCAGAAATACGATGGCGGTTATTTCAGATATGAGTCAGCCGCTAGGATTCGCAATTGGAAATACATTAGAGGTTAAGGAAGCTATCGATACCTTAAAAGGTAAGGGACCCACAGACTTAACGGAATTATGCTTAGTTCTAGGAAGTCAAATGGTTCTGCTAGCAGGAAAGGCAACTAGTATGGCTGAAGCAAGAAGTATGTTAGAAGAGAACTTAGAGAATGGAAAAGCATTTGAGCATTTTAAATTATTCCTAAGCTCCCAAGGTGGCGATGCGGCTGTTGTTGATAATCCAGAGTTAATGCCAAAAGCCTCAAAACAGATTGATGTGCTTGCGAAACAATCTGGGGCAGTTGAAACAATGATTGCCGATAATATTGGTACTGCTGCAATGATGCTCGGTGCTGGAAGAGCAACTAAGGAATCTGAAATCGATCTTGCAGCAGGTATAATGTTACATAAGAAGGTTGGCGATTCTGTAAAAGCCGGAGAACCGCTACTCACAATTCATACCAATATTAATGATGTGGATCCTGTGATTGCACTATTGGAAAATAGTATTGTAATTGCGACACATGAAGTGAAAGCTCCAAAATTAATTTACGAAACAATAACTGAATAAGGATAACGAGGCAGGACATAAGTTAATTAGCAGTAAAAAGATGAGCAATGCAGGCTCCCTGAAATAGGTAGTCAGCAGTAATGTTCCTCTATTACGTGCTAGAGATTTAAGTCCATGCCTTTTTTTGTGTAAATTTTTAAGTAAGTATGTAAAGACGTTATAAGTTTGTTTAAATTTGGCAATCCTAGAGTTATATTGATTGCTGGAGGTTAAACAATGAAAAAATATGTTCTAATGTTTAGTTTACTATTTTTCACATTCTCTGTTTTGTTGAATACAGTGAGCGCTCAAGAAAGTGAGCAGTCACAAGAGGAGGATACATATGATTTAGCACCTGATGCAAAATCCGGCATTTTAATTGAACGAGATACAGGTAAAGTTTTATTTGAAAAAGAGGCAAATGAGAAATTACCACCTGCTAGTATGACCAAGATTATGACATTGCTTTTAATTATGGAGGAGCTTGAAAAAGGTACACTTACCAAAGATGATGTTGTCCGTGTTAGTGAAAACGCAGCTTCCATGGGTGGCTCACAGATATTTCTAGAAGCTGGCGAGGAAATGAAAGTAGATGATTTACTAAAAGGTATCGCTATCGCTTCCGCAAATGACGCAAGTGTCGCTATGGCAGAACGAATTGCGGGAAGTGAAGCGGAATTTGTGAAAAAAATGAATGCCAAAGTAAAAGAATTGGGACTGACCGATACAAAGTTCCAAAATGCATCTGGCCTTCCTGCAAGTGATCACTATAGTACGGCATATGATATGGCGATGATTGCAAAAGAATTATTAAGCTATGAAAGTATAACGAATTATACGTCTGTATATGAGGATTATCTACGCAAGGGAACAGATAATGAGTTTTGGCTCGTGAACACGAATAAACTAGTGCGGTTTTATCCTGGTGTAGATGGATTAAAAACAGGATTTACAAATGAAGCTAAATATTGTTTGACCGCTACTGCCAAAAAGGGCGATATGCGAGTTGTTGCAGTTGTTATGGGTGCGGAAACACCTAAACAACGTAATGCAACAGTGTCAAACATGCTAGATTTTGCATTTAACACCTATGAAACGAAGAAATTATTTGATAAAGGGCAGGCAGTTACATCGCTGAACCTGTTAAAAGCAGAAAACAATCACGTCAATGTCGTTGCATCCGAATCCGTTAGCACCGTGTTTAAAAAGGGTGAATCGATGGATAAATTAACAACATCCGTACAGTTAGACGAGGTAAATTTACCGTTAACTAAAGGAGAAAAAGTCGGTACATTGCTCGTAAAAAATGGTGAGAAGGTAGTATTAGAAACGCCAGTAGTAGTGGAGCAGGACGTAAAAAAAGCAAGTTATTTTACATTGTTAAAACGTTCAATTCAAAAACTGTCGAAAAATGATTGATTTTTTCTAGTTTGCAAGAATTATTTCTTCTTTTGTCTTATAGCAGGATTTTTCCCATTTAATAAAGAATTGTACTTACAAAGGAATGTAAGGAGGACTATAAATGGGGCTAGAGTTTTCATTTGAAGTAAAAGAGGATGTGCTAATTGTTCGTTTAGCTGGCGAGCTTGACCATCATGAAGCAGAAGAATTACGCAATCAGTGGAAGGACATGCTTTATCTAAATCCGGTGAAACATGTTATATTAAACCTTGAGAAGGTTAGCTTTATGGATAGTTCTGGGCTTGGCGTTGTCCTTGGAAGGTATAAGGAAGTTCTTCAGTTAGGAGGACAAATGGTTGTTTGTTCCATACCACATTCAATTAAACGTTTGTTTGAAATGTCTGGTATGTTTAAAATTATTCGCCTAGAGGAGAATGAAGAGTTTGCGTTAGAAATGTTGGGGGTGGCTTCATGAAAAATGAAATGCATGTTGAATTTTCGAGTGTAAGTGAAAACGAATCGTTTGCACGTGTAACTGTGGCGTCGTTTGTTGCACAGCTTGATCCAACGATGGATGAATTAACCGAAATCAAAACGGTTGTTTCAGAAGCTGTTACAAATGCGATTATTCATGGCTATAATAATGAGCCAGATCATAAGGTTGCCATTACGTGTAAATTGCATGAAGATGGTGAGATTGAGCTGACAATTCGTGATTTTGGCATCGGCATTAAAGACGTAGAAGAGGCAAGACAGCCGCTTTATACGTCAAAACCAGAGTTGGAACGATCTGGGATGGGCTTTACCATTATTGAAAATTTTATGGATTCTGTTGAGGTTATTTCGTCATTTGGTGAAGGTACCTCGGTACACATGAAAAAGCAGTTAACTAACAGCAAAACGGTTTATAATTAAGGATGCGTGCCTATGGATGTTAATGTAAAGCATGATAACCGAAGTGAACCGTTAACAGATGAACAGGTCAAAGCGTATATTTTAAAAAGCCAGCAAGGCGATAAAGATGCTCGAGATTTATTAGTAGAAAAAAATATTCGATTGGTATGGTCTGTTGTCCAACGATTTATGAATCGTGGCTATGATCCGGATGATTTGTTTCAAATTGGTAGCATTGGGTTAATAAAGTCGATTGATAAATTTGATTTATCGTATGATGTCCGTTTTTCGACGTATGCCGTTCCAATGATTATTGGAGAAATTCAGCGGTTTCTACGCGATGATGGAAGTGTCAAAGTTAGTCGTTCTTTAAAAGAAATTGGAAACAAAATCCGTAAGAAAAAAGATGAGTTAACGAAGCAATATGGGCGTTCCCCGACGGTGAATGAAATTGCAGATGCACTTGAAATTTCACCAGAAGAAGTGGTTCATGCACAAGAAGCTTCTAAAGCACCCCATTCGATTCATGAGACGGTGTTTGAAAATGATGGGGATCCAATTACACTCTTGGATCAAATTGCCGACCAAGATTCCAATTGGTTTGATAAGCTTTCTTTGCAAGAAGCCATTCGGGGACTAAACGAACGGGAACGATTAATATTGTATTTGCGATACTATAAGGATAAAACCCAATCTGAAGTAGCCGAAAGACTTGGTATTTCACAAGTACAAGTGTCCAGATTGGAAAAGAAAATTCTATTTGATATGAAAAATAAAATGGATCCATGAAGTTAGAAAAACTGGAACATTAGTGATTTAGACTAGGTAAAATCTTAACGATAGCATATTGGCGAAGCGAAATATGTGTGTGTTAGATTTTATACCTACTAATATCACAAATGTCTCAGTTTTTTTATGTTCTTACAGAAGTGAAATGATTGGATTTTTAATTATAATATTTCTATTTAAACCAATACTAATGAGTATCAAATTAAATTCTTGAGGTGATTCCGAATGGAAGGCATCGTTTATCTCCGAATGCGCAAGCGGTTGGAAATTAATAATCCAATGGTAATTAAATTAAAGGATGTCGCTTATATATCATCCAACACTAATACGTTCCTCCAAGAATTAGAAGAAATAAAGATTTACCAAATAACAAAAAAGGATAAAGAAATCGTAATAATAGACAGCTTTATTCTAATCCAACATTTGAACAAAATGTACCCGGATATTGAGGTTCAGCTAGTAGGACCAGAACAAACCATCATCCAAATAAGTAAGTATCGAAAACAACCGAATATCCTCGTAGTAGCTTTTGTCTGGTTGCTGTTGTTTGTTGGTACTGCGATGACAATAATGAATTTTCATTATGATGTAAGCATGCAAGAAGTTCATCAAAAATTACATTATTTATTAACAGGTGAGGAGAATAAATACCCGTTATGGATTCAAATTCCATACTCATTTGGTCTGGGGATTGGCATGATTCTATTTTTTAACCATTGGTTTCATAAACGATTTAATGAGGAACCAAGTCCACTAGAGGTGGAAATCTACAACTACCAACAGTCACTAGATGATTACGTTATTTTTCATGAGAATGTATTAAATGATCCTGACCATCGTCACTAATCTTTTACAAGTTATCATCGGTTTTTCTGGTGGACTTGCTGTTGGTTGCGGATTGGTAGCATTTTTGACAGTACTTGGGATTATCCCTCGATTAATTCAATTAAGCAGAACACTACATTTGGTAAAAGTATATACAGCGTGTGTAATAATTGGATCGTTATTTGGCACATACTTGTCGTTTTCGGCTATTACTTGGAATCACCCGAATATTTTATTAGCAATATGGGGGCTGTTGCATGGGATTTTTAATGGGATGCTTGCTGCTGCATTAACGGAAGTATTAAACGTCTTTCCGTTGGTGTCGAAGCGAATCAGACTAGAAAATAAACTAATCATTCTGATGATGGCAATTGTTTTTGGTAAAATTTTCGGCTCATTATTTCAATGGATTATTTTGGTTAAGTAGGTTGAATGGAGGAACGAATAGTGACACAAGGAATTTCATCCAGCACGAAGGAAAATGCAGCCTATATGAAAGAACGAGTAGGGGTCGGTACATCCTTTGATGTTGGCTTTCGTGAAATAGTCATTCTAAAGACAAATGTTCAGCTATATTATGTAACAGGGCTAATCGATAGCTTGATTATACAAGATATAATTGAGGAACTAGTTAATTTAAATGATCATGAGAAGGAAAGAAAAAAAGTAGCAGAAATTATTCAGAATCGCTTAATCCATCAACAAGTTAATACAGTCAAAACAATGGATGAAGCAGTAGATCAGATTTTATCAGGATTAATTGTACTATTTATTGACGGTGAACGGACTGCTTTTGTAGTAGATGTACGTAGTTATCCAGGCAGGTCACCGCAAGAACCTGATACCGAAAGAGTGATTCGTGGTTCGCGGGACGGTTTTACTGAAAATATAATTGAAAACACAGCCTTAACAAGAAGAAGAATACGTGATGAGCGATTACGACATGAGATGCTAAAAGTGGGGGAACGCTCAAAAACAGATGTTTGTTTAGCGTATATAAAGGATATAGCGGATGATGGCTTAGTAAAATTACTTCGCGACAAAATTGAAGAAATTGAGATTGACGGGATTACAATGGCAGAAAAATCGCTTGAGGAGTTTATTGTAAAGCGAAATTGGAATCCGTATCCAATGGTCAGATATACGGAGCGACCTGATGTTGCGGCAAATCATTTATTAGAAGGGCATGTCTTAATTATCGTAGACACATCGCCAAGTGTCATTATAGTGCCTACTACATTCTTCCATCATTCCCAACATGCGGAAGAACATCGACAAGCACCAGTAATTGGAACATTTATCCGTTGGATACGCTTTCTGGCGATTTTTGCTTCGATTTTCCTACTTCCAACATGGTTATTGTTTGTGCAGGATCCAACATTGTTACCAAAGGCATTATCGTTTATCGGACCAAATGAAGAAGGGAATATCCCGGTTGTGGTTCAATTAATCTTAGGTGTCATCGGAATTGAATTTTTACGTATGGCGGCCATTCATACACCAACAGCCCTTTCAACTGCTATGGGATTAATTGCTGCTGTTTTAATCGGACAAATTGCTATTGATGTTGGTTTGTTAGGTCCAGAAGTGATTTTATACACATCTATTAGTGCAATCGGTTCTTATGTTACACCTAGCTATGAGCTTAGTGTAGCGAATAAAGTAGCAAGTTTAGTACTGTTACTCTCTACGGCTTTCTTCGGATTAATTGGCTATTTGATTAGTGTTACGTTATTTGTGCTATCGCTAATTGGTTTACGTTCTTTACAAACCCCATATTTATGGCCGTTTATTCCATTTAACGCGAAAGCAATGTTAACGACATTGATACGTATTCCAACACCTTTAGCCAATACAAGACCAAGTATTGTTCATCCAAAGAACACGTATCGTCAACCAGTGAAGAATAGATAATCCGTAATAAATAATATCCTGGGCTACTGCCTAGGATATTATTTCTTTAGTTTTTAGACAGGTTATGATAAATTTTGTATAGGTTAAAACGAAATTTGTAGGTTGGTGAGGGGAAATGGCATTGGATAACTTTCCATATCAAATTAACACAAATGGGCATTTAGAAATTGGTGGTATCGATACAATTGAGCTGGCAACTAAATACGGAACACCATTGTATGTGTATGATGTGTCCATCATCAGACAGCGTTGTAGAGCATTCGTGGATACCTTTGGGAAACTGGGCGTAAAGGCTCAAGTAGCCTACGCAAGTAAAGCTTTCTCGTCCATTGCTGTTTTACAAGTAATAAAGCAAGAAGGATTATCAGTGGATGTCGTTTCAGAAGGGGAATTATATACCGCGCTACAAGCTGGGATTGATCCGAAACGGATTCATATGCATGGAAATAACAAAAGCCAACGTGAGCTAGAAATGGCGATTACGCATAAGATTGGTTGTATCGTAGTTGATAATTTTAATGAAATTACTCTTTTAACTGACTTATTGAAGAAGCATCAGTATAAAATGGACGTTATTATTCGGGTCACACCTGGAATTAAGTCAGATACTCACCATTATATTATGACAGGTAATGAGGATTCAAAATTTGGCTTTGATCTTCATAACGGACAGGCTGAAGAAGCGTTTGCGCAGTTAATGAATAACGAATGGATTCGTTTTAAAGGATTCCATTGCCACATTGGATCACAGATTTTTGATACAGACCGTTTTGTTTTAGCTACTAATATTTTGTTTGAGAAAATTTCCGATTGGAAGACAACATATAATTACATACCAGAGGTCCTAAATTTAGGAGGTGGATTTGGAATACGCTATACGGATTCTGATCGACCAATCCCACTTCAAGATTATGTAGTCCGATTAGTTGAAACCGTATCGGAACACTGTCGCAACCTCCAAATACCAATTCCTGAAATTTGGATTGAACCAGGGCGTTCGATTGTAGGAGATGCAGGTATTACCCTATATTCAGTTGGCTCAACGAAACATATTCCAGGTATTCGTGATTATGTTTCGGTTGATGGTGGTATGTCAGATAATATTCGTCCTGCCTTGTATCAGGCGAAATACCACGGCGTATTAGCAAATAAGGCAGACCAACCAGTCGAAACAACCGTTTCGATTGCGGGTAAGTGCTGTGAATCGGGTGATATGCTTATATGGGACTTGCCGCTGCCGAATGTATCGAGTGGTGATGTTCTTGCAGTTTTTTCTACCGGAGCATATGGCTATTCAATGGCAAGCAATTATAATCGAATCCAAAAAGCAGCAGTCGTATTTGTCGAAAATGGAATCGATAAATTAGTTATTAGGCGGGAAACCCCTGAAGATATTGTAAGTCATGATTTATCCTATGAATAATAGAGTGCAAACCCTTTTAATAACCTGATAGAAATGGTATTATTACAAGTATTGATAGATGATAGGAGATGTAACAAATGACAAGAAAAGGTTATATATTAATGGAAAATGGAAATAAAATAGAACTTGAATTCTATCCGAGCGAGGCGCCTGGTACTGTTGCTAACTTTGAAAAATTAGCAAACGAAAATTTCTATGATGGCTTAACATTTCATCGCGTAATCGATGGTTTTGTTAGTCAAGGTGGTTGCCCAATAGGAAATGGTACAGGTAATGCTGGATATACGATCAAATGTGAAGCTACTCAAAATACACATAAACATATAGAAGGAACCTTATCGATGGCCCATGCAGGTCGTGATACAGGAAGCTGTCAATTCTTTATAGTTCATGAGCCACAGCCTCATTTGGATGGTGTTCATACCGTATTTGGTCAAGTTACGTCAGGGATGGAATTTGTAAAAGAAATGCGAAATGGCGATGTAATGAAGGAAGTTCGTGTGTTTGAAGTGTAATTTAATTTTAGCTAGGAAGGTATTATGAATATCATTTTATTGCTGTTTCTCGTATTTATTGTCGCCCCAATAAGTAATCTAATTCATGAATTAGGGCATTTGACTGGTGCAAAGCTTGCCAAAGCAGATGCAATTAGAGTACATATTGGCAGGGGAAGAAAAGTATTTCAAGTTGCAATTAACCAGATTGAGATTGTTATTGGAATAGTATTTATTTCCGCTGGTGTAACCGAAAGCAGACGAGATAGAACATACAAGTCATATGAGGTAATCTATATAACCTTATTAGGACCCTTGTTTAATGCAATAGCTGTTTTCATCTGTTACCTTTTGTATGAAGTAGTTAGAAATGAGTTTCTCTTACTTATTATGCTTTATAATGGTTGGCTATTTATGATGAACTGTATTCCGTTTAAGATGAAAGACCAAGCATCGGATGGTTATATCGTGCTCAAGGAAATATTTGGTAAATAGTTTTAAAAGAACAAGCTTTTGTCTATGCTAATAAAGGATGGAACAAATTGAAACAGCGCACAAAAAATATTCTATTATTTGTAATCTTAAGTCTGGTTAGTATCACGTGGGGATTTATCTATTGGATCATCATTAGCCAGTAACTAAGTGAATTTGACAAATATAGTTTAATAGGTCATAAATATATATAACTCCAATTAAAAACTAATCTTTATTTATTGCTTTAATCAACTGTATTAAAGTTATACACATAATGAGGGGTAACTATGTTAAATCGTTATAAAAAAAATTCCGAAAAAATTGCAATGGGTTTATTATCTTTTATGCCAGAAGAAAAGGATATAAAAAAATTGCAGCATACCATTAAAGAATATGAGACCAATCCAGATTGGCATCTTTACTTATGGAAAGAAGAGGATGTGATTGGTGCTATCGGTCTTCGCCTAAGTGGTGATAAGGCAACTATTCAGCATATTTCAGTAAATCCATCTCATCGAAATTCTGGTGTCGGTAAAAAAATGGTTCACGAAATAAAAAAACTGTACGATAATAAGTATGAAGTTATCGCAGAAGAATCCATTGAACAATACTACAAGCATTGTATACAGGAAGATGAGCTTGGATAAGGGAAGCATTTGACGCTAGAAATTACCATTTCTACATGAAAAAAACCAGCCCTAAATTAGCTTAGGGCTGGTTTTTATTACAAAATCATTCAGTTGTTGTGGAATCATATTAATCGTAGCTAAGAATTATTAGTTTAGAACCAAGCAGCACCAACAATAATTAGAAGAATAAATAATACTACGATTAAAGCAAATCCTCCACCGTAATTATATCCTGCACCCATTATAATTCCTCCTTTTTAAACTTAAATAAATGTTTTGGGTAACATTTATCTTACGCTAATAATTTATGTAGATATCTATCTTGATGTATAGGCGATTATACAAGATAACTATAAAAAATCTTTAGAGTGTTATAGGAAAAAATCAACTCTAATTCAGAAAGGGCGAGCCATATGAATCAAGCATATCAAGTAAAATTAGCTACATTTGAAGGTCCGCTTGATTTGTTATTACATCTTATTAATCAATATGAGATCGATATTTACGATATCCCAGTTGCCCAAATTACGGAGCAATATATGAATTATATTCACACAATGCAGCATCTGGAGCTTAATATTGCAAGTGAATACCTAGTAATGGCCGCTACACTACTTGCAATCAAGAGTCAAATGCTGTTACCTAATCAAGAACTCGATGATGAAAATGAGGAATATATAGAAGATCCTAGAGAAGAATTGATGCAACGCTTAATCGAATATCGTAAATTTAAGGAGGCGGCAGAAACCTTTAAAGAAAAAGAGCTGGAGGCAAACCAAATTTTCACAAGACCACCAGTTATTTTTGAGGACTTAACCGTTGAAAAAACAATTGTACAAGGGGATATTTCCATTTACGATATGCTTGGTGCATTAGGTAAAATGCTAGAAAGAAAGAAATGGAAGGAACCACTGGAAACGAGAATACAAAAAGCCGAAGTACCAATTGAACAACGAATGGACGAGGTATTAGAGCTTGTAAAACGTTCACGAAAAACTGGTATTTCATTTGATCAAATGTTTACACAACGAACCAAATCCCATATTGTTGTTACCTTTATGGCGATACTCGAATTGATGAAGATTAATCAGGTTACCTGTAAACAAACGAAACACTTCGATACGTTATATGTATTTTACTCGGGGGATGAAGAATAACATGAAAAATGTTAAAGCCATAGTTGAAGGGTTGTTATTTGCTTGTGGTGATGAAGGAATCACCATCAAAGAGCTTGCAAAAATTATGGATATTTCGGTTAAGTCTGTTGAACACTTAATTGAAGAATTGAAATATGATTACGAGCATACTAGTCGTGGGATCATGATTATGCAATCACATGATGTGTTCCATTTAACAACTAAACCAGAGCATAGTGAATACTATAAAAAACTACTTGAAACACCACATGCAAGTAGAATGTCACAGGCAGCTTTAGAAACGCTTGCGATAATTGCTTATCAACAGCCGATTACACGCTCAGAAATTGATGATATTCGTGGTGTGAAAAGTGATCGACCAGTTCAAACCCTTCTTGCTAGATCGCTAATAGAAGAAGTCGGGCGGAAGGATGGAGTTGGACGTCCGGTATTATTCGGTACGACAAAAGACTTTTTAACTTATTTTGGGTTAACCTCATTAGAGGAATTACCACCATTACCAGAGAATATGGAAGCACATGAACTAGAGGAAGAGGCTGATTTATTCTTTGATCGATTTAGTGAGCTAGAAGAATCGACTAAACAATAAACGAATAGAATGTAACACCTACATGAATAGTGAGTAATGTCATCAACGGATGATGTTACTCGCTATTCTTTTGGTTATGGCTACTTTTGAATTTAACATAATGCTACGTTTTTTTAGCATAATCAACTCGTCTAAACATAAAATGTATAGTAAAATTTTTATATTTTTACTGCGATAACGAGTAATCCAACGGCTAGTATTAGCCGAGAATATCGTTTTTCATAATGGGAGGACACACAATGCGGGTTTGTATTTTGATGGTATTATCTGTTGTGTTGGTAAGTTTATTTTTTCCAATAGTTGGACATGCTGCTACGTCTACACCATCTGTATCAGCAAATAATGCGGTATTACTAGAACAATCAACTGGTAGAATTTTGTTTGAAAAGGGCGCACATGAAAGACAGAGCATCGCCAGTATAACGAAAATTATGACGGCCATTATAGCGATAGAATCTGGTAAGATGAGCGAACTAGCTACCGCGAGTAAAGAAGCGGTTTATACGGAAGGTTCTTCGATTTATTTAAAACAGGGAGAAAAGATGCGATTGGAAGATCTAGTTTATGGCCTAATGCTACGTTCAGGTAATGATGCCGCAGTAACTATTGCTGAACATGTGGGGGGCAGTGAAGAAGGATTTGTGTTTTTAATGAATGAAAAAGCAAAATGGTTAGGCATGACCAATACCCATTTTGATAATCCACATGGACTAGATTCCGAGACTCATTATTCTTCAGCTTATGATATGGCTCTCCTTATGCGTTATGCCATGAATAATGAGCAGTTTGTTGAAATAACTGGTTCAACATCCTTTAAATCGGAGAATCGTGACTATAGCTGGCGTAATAAAAATAAATTACTAACTGTTTTTTATAAATATTGTACCGGTGGTAAAACAGGCTTTACGAAACAAACGGGTAGAACGCTTGTGTCAACTGCTTCCAAAGACGGAATGGATTTAATTGTCGTCACGTTAGATGCCCCAGATGATTGGCGTGATCATATGAATCTATTTGAGTGGGGGTTTGAAAACTATGATATGCATTCGTTATCAAAAAAAGGAATTATTAATGTCCCTCTGCATTCTGGCGAACAAGTGAAGGGATTCACCTCAGAAGATGTTGTTTATCCATTAACTGAAAATGAAAAAGAAGAAGTAACTAGTAAAGTAGTTCCTGTTGAGCCGCTCCACAAAGAATTTGAAAAAACTATTGTTGGAAAGCAGTTTTATGTTTTAGATGATAGTCCAATAGCTGAAGTTGCAATATTTCAAGCTGATAAGCCAGAGCAAAAATCCAATTTTTTCGCTGACATCATAGCCGTTTTTAAACAAATTTTTAGGATGAGCTAATATGGTTAATCTAATCTGGGCATTTATGGCGATTATTGGAATCATATATGCAATGTTTAATGGCACGATGGATGAAGTGAATAAAGCGATCTTTGAAAGTACGGACGAAGCTGTTACGTTATCTATTGGGTTAATTAGTGTCTTAGTCTTTTGGTTAGGAATCATGAGAATTGCAGAAGAAGCTGGTATTTTAGCCGTCCTTGCGAAACTATTTCGACCTATTGTGGAACGGTTATTTCCAGATATTCCTAAGGATCATCCTGCAATAGGTTATATTTTATCCAATATAACAGCTAACATTTTTGGGCTCGGTAACGCTGCTACACCGATGGGAATAAAGGCAATGGAGCAGATGAAGCAACTAAGCGGTTCTGATACAGCATCAAGGTCGATGATTACTTTTCTAGCAATCAATACCTCTAGTTTAACTATTATTCCTACCACAGTAATTGCTATACGAATGCAATATGATTCTGCTGCCCCTACTGAGATAGTAGGGACTACGATTCTAGCAACTATAGCTTCTACCTTAAGTGCCATTATCATTGACCGGATATTTTATTATCGGAGTGTATGGAGGAAATAACATGGGGGTAATTGCACAAGTAAGTATATGGATAATACCAGTGTTTATTCTAGTTGTTTTATTGGTTGCCTCCTGGCGAAAAGTACCGACATATGAATTGTTTGTTGAAGGAGGAAAAGAAGGTGTTAGTATGGCATTTTCTTTACTTCCTTTTTTAGTAGGAATGATTGTTGCTATTGCTATATTTCGAAGCTCAGGAGCACTCGATGCAATTATTGGCTTGATTTCTCCAATCTTATTATATGTCGGTGTTCCACCAGAAATTGTACCGTTAGCACTTGTCAAGCCGATTTCGGGTTCTGCGGCACTCGGAATAACGAGTGAATTAATCGCAACCCACGGACCTGATTCGTTTATTGGTCGATTAGCCTCTACGATGCAGGGAAGTACCGACACAACCTTATATATCTTAACGGTATACTTTGGTGCAGTTGGTATTAGAAAAATGGGGTATTCATTAAAGGTCGGATTGCTGGCTGACTTAATTGGAATTATTTCAGCAATCATTATTGTTACATTAGTATTTGGTTAAGAGAACAGATTTCGATCTGTTCTCTTATTTTTGTAAATATGGCTTTAAGTGTTATAATAACAATCATCAAGCACGTATACGATTGTGGGTTACTTAAAAGTTCCACACTTATTTTTTCAAACTTGATGGGAATCTGACATTATTTTAAGGTAACGTAAGGTTATCGCTATTTTAATGGCAGTAAACATAACAGAGATAGGGATTAATGGTGATAATATGACAAATACATACGAACGTCTGCAGAAGGTTATTGCGCAAAGCGGTATAACATCAAGAAGAAAGGCAGAGGGACTTATCGAAGCAGGGAAAGTAAAAGTAAATGGTAAGGTTGTAACCGAATTAGGTACCAAGGTTTCCCCAGATGATATCATTGAGGTGGATGGTGTTCAACTAGTCAAAGAGCCACCGGTTTATTATGCATTTTACAAGCCAAGAGGCGTTATATCCAGTGTATCGGATGATAAAGGAAGAAAAGTTGTAACCGACTTCTTTCCAGAAATAGAGGAGAGAATTTATCCAATTGGTAGATTAGATTATGATTCATCAGGCCTTTTACTCCTAACGAATGATGGGGAGTTTGCAAATTTAGTGATGCATCCGAAATACGGAGTCGAAAAGGGATATGTAGCGAAGATAAAAGGTATTCCTTCAAAAATGGATTTAGCGCGATTGCGAAAAGGTGTAAAGGATAAAGGTGAATTACTTAAAGCTATTAACTACCAGGTTATTTCTACAGACAAAAAGAAAAATACGACCATTCTCGAGCTAACATTACGGGAAGGGAAAAACAGACATGTAAGACGCATGATGGAACAGGTAGGATTTCCGGTATTAAAATTGAAACGAGAGCGGTATGGCTTACTCACATTAGATGGGTTGAGAGCAGGAGAGTATCGTAAGCTTAATCCAAAGGAAGTAAAGCAAATGCGTAATCTTGCTTCTAAAATTGTTGAAGATTAGACAAATTTTCTTCTCCAATAAATGGTATAATTGGGCGGGGAGTGGTGTTAGTGCGTGTTGAGCAAGCAAAGGTAACCAAATCAAAAAAGAAGAAAAACCGTTTGATTTTCCGTTCTATAATCTTAAGTTTACTAATATTAGCTGTTGTCTATGCCTTGGTTGTAAATTTATCGAAGGATAAAACGATTTATGACATAGGGGATCAAGCACCAGATTTTCAATTAGCACAAATAAATAACAATAATGATTTAGAGACCATACGTTTAAGTGATTTTCGTGGAAAAGGCGTCATGTTAAACTTTTGGGGAACTTGGTGTGAGCCTTGTAAAGCAGAAATGCCATATATGCAAAAAGTATACCCAGAATATCAACAAAAAGGGGTAGAAATAGTTGCAGTGAATCTTGATACAACAGAATTAGTTGTTGATCGTTTCATTGATAAATATGAACTAACTTTCCCAGTACCGCGTGACACAAAGGACCAAATTCGTGATTTATATAAAATCGGGCCGATACCGAGTACATTTTTTATTAATCCTGATGGAGAGATAGTGGAAATAGTGGAAGGACCGTTAACGCTTGAACGATTAGAAGGATATTTAGAGCAAATTCGTCCAGAATCATAATTATCAGTGAGGGATAGTAATGAATCATATTAAATGTGAATGTGGACACGTGAATCCAGAAGGAACAGTACTCTGTGAAGCGTGTGGTAAGCCAATTGAAATGAATCAGCATATTGACGGTAATGATACAAAGAAATTACTGAATATGCGATATGAGGGTAGTGCAAGAAGGTCAAAAACATACAACAAAACAATCGTTGATAAAATATGGAACTTCTTTTCTTCGGTTAAGGTAGGTGTTTGGTTAATCCTGATTGCATTGATCGCGTCAGGTATAGGAACTTTACTACCACAGGAACAATATATACCAGCCGAGGCCATATCAAGGGATCCGGCAATATTTTATCCGGAGACATATGGTATTTTCGGTAAAATCTTTTATCAATTAGGCTTTCATAATTTATACGCTTCCTGGTGGTACTTGATTGTAATTGCCCTTATTGGTATTTCACTTGTTGTATGTAGTCTTGATCGATTTATTCCATTATATAAAGCATTAAGAAGACAAAAGCCGAAGCGTCATGAGTCATTTATCAACCGCCAGCGTTACTACAGTGAAAGTGAAAACGCTGACGTGAATGATTTAGATATCGTTAAAGAACGGTTACGAAAACAACGGTACCGTATAAAAGAAGAAGATGGACATGTTGTAGCAGAAAAGGGTAGATTTTCTAGATGGGGTCCGTATGTGAATCATATCGGTCTAATTATCATTCTGTTAGCTGCATTATTACGAACGACACCATTAATGTATTTAGATGATTATGTCTGGGTACGTGAAGGGGAGCTTAAGGTAATCCCAGGTACAGATGGAGAATACTACATCGAAAACAAAGCGTTTATCCTAGAGACCTATGATCAAAATGATGAGCGGTTTAAAGATGCTCTAGAAAAAGAAGGGGTTATTGTTCCGAGTAATTTCCAAAGTAATGTCGTTATCTACCGGCCAAAGAATTCGGAAGTTATTGGTGCTGAAACCGAAATGGAAAAAGTTACAGAAGCAGAAATTCGCATGAATGCACCACTGAAGCTCGATGGATATGCTCTTTATCAACAAGGATATCAATTAAATGAATTCTCAAAGATGACCTTTAGAGTCTATGAAATGAACGACCCAGAAGCAGATGCAATTGGTGAATTTACCATTGATTTATTTGATCCGCAATCAACCTATGAATTAGATAATGGCTTTAAAATTGATGTGGCAGAGTACTATCCAGATTATCAAATAACAGATGACGGAGTTAAATCCATTACAAAGGATTCTAACAATCCAGCATTTGTGTTTAATCTTTTTCCACCAGAAAGTGAAGACTACGAGATTAGTTTTGTTGGTGATGTAATTGGTGCGGCAGAAGATTTAGGTATTGATACCTCTGTAGTTGAGTTACAACCAATGGGAAATGTGATTGGCTCATTTGCTCCTTCTGTTGATCCAACAGGCGAAAACCAATATCGTATTTTAATTGATTCAATTGATTTTGACCGAAAAAGTGGTCTTACTGTAAGACGAGATTTAACAATTCCGATTTTTGCCATTGGTGCAATTATCTTCATGCTAGGAGTTATCCAGGGGATGTACTGGCAACATCGTAGAATATGGATTCATCCAAAAGGTAGAAATGTATTATTAGCAGGACATACTAATAAAAACTGGTTTGGGTTAAAGAAAGATATTGAGAAAGCTATCGCTGGAACTTCGATAGTGATGGTAGAAGATCAAAATGAAGAGAAGTAAGGTGTTGAAGGAGGAAGCTCATGGAGAGTTTATTAAGTACTAGTAGTACGGCGTTATTTACTGCGTTTATTTTATATTTAGTTGCAACTTTATTCTTTGGTGCAACGATAAAAGATAAGACTAGCGACAAATCGAAAAGAGGATTTGCTGGTAAAATTGCGATAACCCTTACGATAATAGGGTTTATCGCCCAGCTGACCTATTTTATTACCAGGTGGATGGCAGCCGGACATGCTCCTGTTAGTAATTTGTTTGAATTTACAACCTTCCTGGGGATGTGTTTAGTTTTTGCTTTTATCATTATTTACTTTATCTATAAGCTAAGTGTATTGGGACTGTTTGCTTTACCAATTGCAATGATTATTATTGCTTATGCTAGCATGTTTTCTAGAGAGGTAGCACCTTTAGTACCTTCTCTACAAAGTCATTGGTTAGCAATCCATGTCTCTACTGTTGCATTAGGCCAAGGTATATTATTTATAAGTTTTGTTGCAGGATTAATCTATCTGGTAAGACAGGTTGATCAATCTGTACGTAGTGCACGAACGATATCATTAGAAATAGTAATCTATTCTTTATTTTTATTCATTGGCTTTATCGTAAGTACTTCAGTCTTTAATGCGATGGGTTATAGTGCGAGCTTTGAGTATGAACTAAGTAATAAAACATTAACGAGTGAATATACGTTACCAGCTATTGCTGCTCCTAATGATGGGACATTGTTAACTGAAAACGTTATGCAGCCATTATTTGATACTCCTGCATGGATGCATGGTGCTGATGCCGGTAAAAAATTCAACACCGTTATTTGGTCGTTTTTAGTTGGTAGTATCATTTATGGATTAGTTCGTTTACTACTTCGGAAGCGAGTTGGAGCAGCGATTCAACCATTACTGAAGAACGTTAATCCTGATTTAGTAGACGAAATCAATTACCGGGCTGTTGCAATTGGATTCCCTGTATTTACCTTAGGTGGCTTAATCTTTGCCTCTATCTGGGCACAAATAGCCTGGGATCGCTTTTGGGGTTGGGATCCAAAAGAAGTTTGGGCACTTATTACTTGGTTCTTTTATGCGGCATACCTACACCTTAGACTTTCTAGAGGATGGCATGGAGAGCGTTCTGCATGGCTAGCTGTTGTTGGGTTTGCTATTATTATGTTTAATTTAATTGTAGTAAATCTTGTATTAGCTGGACTTCATTCCTACGCATAACAAGTATAAGAAGACATGACATACTCGCTTTTTTGTTGTGTTTTCTTATGCTTTTTTAATTACATGGTATATACTTGGAACTAGTATGTAGATTCCTATATTATATATAGTTGAATTTTTTGAAGGGGGAGCATATCAATGAATAAAAGTGCAAAGGTACTTGTAGTTGATGATGAAGAAAGAATCCGCCGCTTAATTCGGATGTATTTAGAACGTGAAGAATTTATAGTTGAAGAAGCAGAAAATGGTGTTGAAGGACTAGAACTAGCACTGCACAATGAATATGATGTCATACTGTTAGACATTATGATGCCAGAAATGGATGGTATTGAGGTTTGTCAGGAATTACGAAAAGAAAAAAACACACCTGTTATTATGCTTACCGCTAAGGGTGAGGAGACAAATCGAGTACAAGGATTTGAAGTTGGCACTGATGATTATATCGTTAAGCCATTTAGCCCTCGCGAGGTTGTTCTTCGTGTGAAAGCATTGTTAAGAAGAACAGCTACAAAAGGATATGGTGAAGTAAATGGACAAACGAAAGACTTATTAGTGTTCCCACATATTACAATTGATTATGATGCACATCGCGTAACAGCAGATGGGCAAGAGGTAGGCTTAACACCTAAGGAATATGAATTATTATGCTATCTAGCTAAATCGCCAGATAAAGTGTTTAACCGAGAACAATTACTAAAAGATGTTTGGCAATATGAATTTTTTGGTGATTTGCGCACTGTTGATACACATGTTAAACGTTTACGAGAAAAATTAAATAATGTTTCCAAAGAAGCCGCAAAAATGATTGTTACGGTTTGGGGAGTTGGATACAAGTTTGAGGTAGATGATGAATAATGTTTTGGCGTAGTGTTGTTGGGAAACTAGCAGTGACAATTATGTTGCTAGTTTCTTTTGTATTATTTGTACTGACAATTTTTCTATTAGAATTCTTCGAGAACTTTCATATCCAAGAAGCAGAAGAAGATTTGGCACAAACTGCCATCAAGCTATCGGTCATGGTAGAAAATCACGAAGACAATTCACTTATTTACGAAACAACTGATCGAGTAAAAGACCCACAAAGTAAAGTTCTGATTGTTTTTTCTGATGGGACAACATGGGCTTCTGATACGGAAGATGTAGAATTATCCAATTTAAATGAAGAATGGTTTATGGATAATTCGGCCATTTCTGAAGTATTGACAAATACAGAGCCAGTAAAAAAACAAATTCAAATTCCTAATCAAGACTTAGGGGTAATGCTTGTTGGTATTTCAGTACCAAACACAGATGCAGCTGTATTGGTTTACCAGTCACTGTCGGTAGTAGATAAAACAAAATCTGAAACGACGAAAATTATTTTAGGAGCTGCTGGTGTTGCAATAGTATTAACGACGATATTTGCGTTCTTTTTATCTACTCGTATTACATCACCATTAATTAAGATGCGTGAGGCTGCCTTTGATTTAACAAGAGGCGAGTTTAATACGAAGGTACCTATCTTAACACATGATGAAATTGGCGAACTAGCTATGGCGTTTAATCATATGGGTAGACAGCTTAAGTTTCATATTAACGCCTTAAGACAGGAGAAGGAGCAACTATCAAGTATTGTTAATTCCATGGCAGATGGTGTTATTACATTAAGTCGCAACGGGGATATTATTGCGACCAATGGACCTGCCGAGCGATTTATTGAAGATTGGTATTTTGAGAAGAATATTGTTCAGTCTGATGGCAAACAAAAGCTTCCCAATGAACTTTATGAGCTGCTGCAAGCCGTAATTGATGGGGAAAAAGAAGTATTAGAGGAAATAAGCATACAGGGTCGGACCTGGGTAATGATTATGACACCATTATATGATCAAGCTTATATTCGTGGTGCAGTGGCCGTAATGCGTGATATGACAGAAGAACGTCGATTAGACAAGTTGCGGAAAGATTTTATTGCCAATGTTTCACATGAATTACGAACACCGATATCAATGCTACAAGGCTATAGTGAGGCTATCGTTGATGATATCGCCGAATCAAAAGAAGAGAAAAATGAATTAGCACAAATTATTTACGAGGAATCACTGCGTTTAAGTCGACTTGTAAACGAACTACTTGATTTAGCTAGTATGGAAGCAGGGCATTTGTCACTTAAACTTGAAAAAGTTGAGATCACACCATATGTAGAACGCATTTATCGTAAATTTAAAGGGATTGCTGATGAAAATGAGATTGAATTTATGTTGGTGAACAACATTACCGAATCCTATGCGTGTTTTGACCCGGATCGAATGGAACAAGTATTTACCAACTTGATTGATAATGCAATCCGCCATACGAATCAAGGTGGATTTGTAAAAGTACATGTACATAATGATCCAGCGGCATTTGAAGTATCGATTGAAGATAGTGGAAGTGGAATACCTGAAGATGATTTACCATTTGTATTTGAACGATTTTACAAGGCGGATAAATCACGTACAAGGCAGAAGCATGTAAAAGGAACAGGTCTTGGACTATCGATTGCTAAAAATATCGTAACATCACATAATGGTACGATTACCGTCAAAAGTAAGTTACAAGTTGGAACGACATTTCATTTTAAACTTCCGCAGAATAAAGAAAGTTAATCTTGTTTTTCTTGTATGGTGTGTTAGTATAGTGATTAGAATTGAATACATTAAAGTTGATGTTGGTGCATTTCGCTTAATAGGGAATCTAGTGAAAATCTAGAGCTGTCCTCGCAACTGTAAGTGATGACGAAATAAGCATATCCACTGTATGAATAATACGGGAAGGGCTTAAAGTAGGTTTGTAATCACAAGTCAGTAGACCTGCCAATTATCAGTTGTATCAATGATCCCGAGGATAGGACAATTGAGACATTTTCGTACATAAAAAGTATTCCATATGCTTATTTATGCTAATTAAGATGTCTAAAGAGTTAACCTTATCGGAGGTTAACTCTTTTTTGTCTTCCTGTTCTCAGAATTACTGTAAATGGAGGATGAGGAAATGAGAAAGTATTTACATTTGATTGGGATTTTAGTAGTTGGTCTTATTCTATTGGTTGGTTGTACAGACGAGAAAGCAACTGAAAACAAGCAAGAAAATAGCCCAAATCAAGAAGTAGAAACAGAGCAGCAAGAAACCATTACAATTCAACTAAAGGTATCGCTTGATAAGGAATCGGAAGTAGTAGAGGATAAGCAAGTTGAAGTTGAATCAGGTGCAATCCTATTAGACGTGATGAAGCAAAATTTTGAGATAGAGGAAACAGATGGCTATATTACGTCAATTGAAGGAATTAATGATGATTCTGGAGAACTTAAAAAAGCTTGGTTGTTTTATATAAACGGTGAGTTTGCTTCAAAAGGTGCTTCAGAAACAGAACTTTCAGATGGTGATGAAGTCTTATTTGATTTTCAATCATGGGAATGATGTAAGTGAGTGTCTATAAAGTTACAATACTAGCCTTACTTGCTACCCTTGCGATCGTTGGAAGGTTAGTGTTTAATTTCATTCCTAATTTCCAGCCTGTCACGTCGATTATAATTATTTGTGGTATATTTTTAGGACCAACTGCAGGAATTGTTCTAGCATTCTTAGTTACTTTTTTATCCAATATGGTGTTAGGCACAGGTATTTGGACAATTTGGCAAATTGTCTCCTGGGCGATAATTGGCTGTTTAAGCGGAATAGTTGGGAAATATAGACCAAAGCCGCCATTTTATGTCGTTATAATCCTTGCAATCCTTAGTGGCTACCTGTACGGATTTATTGTTTCGTTAACGAATTATCAAATTACCGGACAAGGATTTTTGGCATATTATCTAATCGGATTACCATTTGATACGAATCACGCAATCGGTAATGCGGTGTTTATGGTTATTTTATACCCGACAATTTCTTATTTGTTTGACCGCTATCGGAAAAATCATTTAGCCTATATGAGTAGCCCAAAGAAGTAATAAAGGAGTCTCCACATGTACATAAATACACGTCGGAGACTCCTCCTTAAAAAATTTTATAGTGATCATTTGAAAAATAATTTCCCTCTATTAATCTTCAAACCGTAACGGATTCCCGTAAAATGGTTGCTCAGCAATTTTTATTGAGTCACTAGGACAACCCTCATAAGCGTCGAATACATCATCTTCAAGTTCTTGTGGAAGTTCCTTACTACCATAATTATCATCGAGTTGCACATAGGCAAGTCCCTCATCATCATAATCAAAAACAATGGGACACGTAACACCACAGGCTCCACAAGCAATACATGTATCTTTATCCACTATTGTATATTTCACTCGCATTATTTTAATTACTCCTAACTGCTCCATACTGATTAAAAGATGGACCTAAATCTATTTTAATTTGAAAAATAGTATAATTCAACTCTTGCAATCAATGGTATCATTAAGATAGTAAATGAAAAGAGGAGATTCATCGTGTTTTTTGAAGCGATTTTACTAGATTGTATCGGTCGGATTAATGAAAATCGTTCTATCGCAGGAATTTATCATATGATAACGGGAAAAAAGTCAATTCAATCCGTTCAGGATGCAAGGATTTTTCAACTTGAAACGTATTACGGAATATGTCCATCTTTATCAAAATCATATTACAATAGCTTTATCGATCAGTTAATGAAAAGCGGGTATCTGATAAGTGATTCAGATGGATTCTGTCGTCTGACAGAGGATGGAAGAAGCTATTTGACAAAGCTATCCTTACGCTATCCCATATCGTATTTTAATGGGTTACGGTATACCGGAAAAGATAGCTTGTTTCAAGAGCGGTTTTATTTAGTATTTCAGCTAATATCGAACTTACAAATGAACGAGCGTTCGTTTATTCCAATTGTTGATAATCCAGTTGTAACAGATTGGATAAAGAAGGTATTTCTAAAACAAATAAAGCAGGAAGTCAATCCTGCAGTTGCTCTACACGGTGAATTAAGTCAACTTCTAAAACAGTTTCCTAATCTAGAGGCTGAACTATTTGTAAACAGGCTAACAGGTTATAGGCATTATGGAATGAGCTTGAATCAATTAGCCGAAAAACATGGCTTAGAATTGCTGGATGTCTATTTCTATTTAACAGGAATAACACATCGCTTCTTGACATTAATACAACATGATCAGGCGAGCTACCCATTACTGTATTTGCTCACAATAGGAAATTATGAAAATAAATTTATTACGAAAACCGCAAATGAAACGTATCACTTACTCAAACATAACCTAACACCAGCTACTATTGCGCAAAAGAGAAATCTAAAATTAAATACCATTTACGATCATATTGTTGAAATCGCGTTGTATGACGATGAATTTCAGATTGATTTGTATGTGAGTAGGGAATCAAGAGAGACCATAGTAGATGTGATACGTACGTATAAAACGTATAAGTTAAAGACGATTAAATCGAATTGCCCACCGTCCATTGACTATTTTCAAATTAGACTTGTGATAGCAAAATTAAATGATTATTTACTCGAGGATGAGATATATGTCTAAATCAGAACGAATACCATTAGAAGATATGCTGAAGCGGCATTTTGGCTATGCAACGTTTCGTACTGGCCAAAAGGAAATTATCTCCGATGTATTGCAGGGTAAGGATGTATTAGGAATTCTACCAACCGGTTCGGGTAAATCGATATGCTATCAATTACCTGCGCGACTATTGGAAGGGACCACCATTGTCGTTTCACCTCTGATTTCCTTAATGATTGACCAAGTAAAGGAACTGAAGGCAACGGGATTCAAGGATGTGGTTGCGCTTAATAGCTTCATGGATTATGAGCGAAGAAAAGATGTCTATAAGAACCTGCATCACTATAAACTAATCTATGTTTCTCCTGAAATATTACAACAAGAGGAATTACAGTTTTATTTAGCTAAATTAACAATTCGTTTATTTGTAATTGATGAAGCACATTGTATATCGCAATGGGGACACGAATTTCGACCTGACTATCAGAGATTGCATACTGTAATCGAACAACTAGGTAGCCCGACAGTGCTTGCGTTAAGCGCTACAGCTACGAAAGATGTGCAAGAAGATATTCTTACATCACTTCATAAACCGAATATTCAAAAGCATATTTACCCAATGGACCGAAGTAATATTGTGCTATCGGTACAGGAAGTAATGGATAACGAGGAGAAGCTAGAAATTATCGAGAATATGTTAGCTAATCATAAGGTGCCTTCGTTAGTATATTTCTCTTCAAAAACAGCTGCTGAAATAGTCTCGCACCAGCTTAGAGAAAGACTTCCTAATCATCGAATTGCCTTTTATCATGGTGGTATGGAACAAATGGACCGAATTACGATCCAGCAACAGTTTATGAATGATCAGCTAGATGTTGTTTGTTGTACGAGTGCATTTGGAATGGGAATTAATAAGGAAAATATTCGATTTGTCTTTCATTATCATTTACCAGGTCAATTGGAATCGTATATACAAGAGATCGGCAGGGCGGGTAGAGATGGCAGGAGAAGTGTTAGTGTATTACTTTATTTAAAACAGGATGAATTTTTACCGAAGCAGTTAATTCAAAGCGAGCTACCATCTAATCATGACATTGAGCGTGTTTGCCAACTATTTGCAAGTGATGCTGATCCTAAAGCGTTATTAACTAATAATGCCACGCAGGTTCAAACGACATTGGAAATAAGTGAAACACAATGGCGCTTTATCACTGCCAATATAGAAAAATATAGCGGGAAGCTAGAAAATGGTTTACACTATGACAAAGGTAAATGGGATGAAATCATCGAGCAATTAAAACAAATCAGGAATGAACGGATGGATATTAAACAAACAAAGTTACAAGATATGTTAACTTGGATTCACACCGAAACCTGTTTAAGAGAAAAGCTCTATACAAAATTTCAGGAAAATTACACGGCATCTAGTGTATGCTGTAGTAATTGCGGTATTAATTTACAAGAATTTACTCCTGAAAGTACCATTAGAGAAAAAGAAGAATTAAATTGGGAAAAGAAATTAAAACAACTGCTTGCTATAGGGGAGTAATATGAAACAAGAAGAGCTACTTGCACGTATAACAGATGA
The DNA here is from genome assembly GCF_001038425.2 of Ornithinibacillus contaminans. Taxonomy (GTDB): domain Bacteria; phylum Bacillota; class Bacilli; order Bacillales; family Amphibacillaceae; genus Ornithinibacillus; species Ornithinibacillus contaminans. The sequence goes on along the minus strand of NZ_LDPV02000036.1, from coordinate 73,557 downwards.
GGAACTGCGAATGTCTGTCATTTATACACAGCTTATGTTTATTGCGCTAGCGATTATATCTGGTTCAATACTATTTGAAGACTGGAATAGCTGGACACGGCTCTTCCAGTTCTCCGTTTCTCAAATCGTATTTTGGGGGATTATTCCAGGAATAGCAATCGTACTGATTGACCTACTACTAACCAGGCTACTACCAAATGACTATTATGACGATGGCGGAATTAACAGAAGAGTATTTTCTAATTTACGTGTTGGTAAGCTGTTTTTACTGACATTGCTAGTTGCCGTTTCAGAAGAGTTATTCTTTCGAGGTGTCATACAAAGCTCCTTCGGTTATATTGTTGCCAGCTTACTATTTGGGCTAATCCATTTTCGTTATTTGAAAAAGCCAGTTTTATTCGTTTCCATCATGGCAGTAAGCTTTTTATTAGGCTATATATTTGAAGTAACAGAGAACGTATTCGTGACGATGAGTTGTCATTTCATAGTTGATTTTTTACTAGGCTTATTTATAAAACTGAAGGGGGAATAGGTAATGGAAGAAAAGAAAAATATTCATCACGATCAAGCGAAAGAGCTTAGAGAAATATTACAAGAGCTTCAATCGAATGAAAGTGAAGAAAAGGTTAGCAGCGAATCACAGGAGATCTATTCTGAAAGCATCAATTCAAGCACCGCTAATCCAATGAACATACTAAATCTCCCTCCGAGAAGTGAAGTTCATGGAATAAAGAAGAAGAGAACGCGACTAAAAATAAGGAAACCGTTCATTCGACTATCGATGGTTGCTATTTGTTTGCTAGTAGTGGCGCTATTTATTTATTTAGTTGATATTGGATTAGTTTCTTTCTAAGTTATACGATGTCTCGTAAGGGCATAAATTGGTTACAATGCTTTTGCAAGCTCACACAGTTGAACTTCGTAAACATGTTGTATAAAAATGGTACGGTAAGATTAAACTTGTATACCGTTCAACAATTTTAAAATCGGCATATACTATCAATAAGAAACTATCGTATATGGTCGAAAATGGAAGTGATTCCATGTAATTGGATTGTCATTGCTATTTTGAGGAGGATGCTATGTGCGTATTGAGAGGGTGTCCAGTAGTCAATTTACGATATTTTTGACATTTGATGATTTAGTTGAGCGCGGATTCACAAAAGAGGACATATGGTACGATGCAACCAGCATTCAAAATCTCTTTACAGATGTTATGTATGAAGCAAGCTCAGAACTTGGATTTGAGCTTGAAGGCAAACTCTATGTCCATGTTTATTTAATGCAGGCACAAGGAATGCATGTAATTGTTACCCAGAATTGTGATCAAATAGATTGGGATGAGGATTTCATTGAAATGAAAGTGACACTTGATGAGAGTAAAGAATTAATTTTTTCATTTAATGATTTCGAAAATATTATACAGGTTTCGGCCTATTTAAATTCGCTTCAAGTACTAGGTGGGCAAGTGTTTTATATGGAAAATCGATATTACATGCTACTAAACCGAAATGAATTAAATGGAAATCACAAAGAAAATATTATTGCATTAATGTCAGAGTTTTCTAGCCCGAGTATCGTAACGTCACATCGTTTAAAAGAATACGGCAAAGTGATTATACACGCTAATGCAATTGAAACGATAAACGAAAAATTCTCATGAGTATTTCTAACTATTTTTTAACTGCTAGATGACAATATACGACAAAAAATGATATGCTAGTAAAGCGCTTACATGAAACTTAATTTAAATGTAAAAATACACGTTTATTTATTGCATATTTATATTGAACGTGTATACTAATCTCTGAGAATAGCTATTTATAAATATTTATAAGATCTTTAGGAGGTAAATTCATGGTAGCCGATAAAGCAGCAGATTCTACCAAAGAAAAGAAGAAGCAATTGGACGTACTGAGTTCCACTCAAACTGTTGTAAAAAATGCACTGGAGAAGTTGGGTTACCCTGATGAAGTTTATGAGTTGTTAAAAGAGCCACTCCGTATGATGACAGTTCGTATTCCTGTTCGGATGGATGATGGTTCAACTAAAATCTTCACTGGTTATCGTGCACAACACAATGATGCGGTTGGTCCTACAAAAGGTGGGATACGATTTCACCCTGACGTTACCGAAACAGAGGTAAAAGCATTATCCATGTGGATGAGCTTAAAGGCTGGAATTGTTGATTTACCATATGGTGGGGGTAAAGGCGGTATTATTTGTGATCCTCGTGAAATGTCATTTCGTGAATTAGAAGCACTAAGTCGTGGTTATGTCCGAGCAATAAGTCAAATTGTTGGACCGACAAAAGACATACCTGCACCGGATGTATTTACTAATTCACAAATTATGGCATGGATGATGGATGAATATAGCAGAATTGATGAATTTAATAGTCCAGGTTTCATAACCGGGAAACCAATTGTGTTAGGTGGTTCCCATGGTCGAGAATCTGCAACGGCAAAAGGTGTTACAATATGTATCAATGAAGCAGCTAAAAAGCGAAATATTGACGTGAAAGGCGCTAAGATTATCGTGCAAGGATTTGGTAATGCGGGTAGCTTTCTATCCAAGTTCTTACATGATGCTGGGGCAATAGTGGTTGGAATCTCAGATGCATATGGAGCGCTTTATGACTCTGAAGGATTGGATATTGACTATTTACTGGACCGAAGAGATAGTTTTGGTACAGTGACGAAATTATTTAATAATACAATTTCCAATAAAGAATTATTAGAAATGGATTGCGATATTCTCGTTCCGGCTGCGGTGGAAAACCAAATAACAGAAGAGAATGCGCATAAAATCAAAGCAAGTATAGTTGTAGAAGCAGCCAATGGCCCAACTACAATGGAAGCAACGAAAATATTAACAGACAGAGGAATCTTGTTAGTCCCTGATGTATTAGCTTCTGCAGGAGGAGTAACTGTTTCTTACTTTGAGTGGGTACAAAACAATCAAGGGTATTATTGGACCGAAGAGGAAATTGACGAGAAGCTTCTATCAACCATGACCAAGTCGTTTAACACCATCTTTGACACGGCACAGACGCGAAGAATCGATATGCGTTTAGCCGCCTATATGGTCGGTGTTAGAAAAATGGCAGAAGCATCACGCTTCCGTGGCTGGGTTTAATTTTGCTTATGGTCTAATCTTATAACTCTTATCACGCGAAACGATAAGGGTTTTTTGGTTTTAGTTATAGATTGATGAAGGATGTGTACGTAGATTGCAGAAAGAAAAAGTAATTATTATTGGGGCTGGTCCATGCGGACTTGCCTGTTGTATAGCACTTCAAGAACAAGGTATTGATGCATTAATTATTGAGAAGGGTAATATTGCCAATGCGATTTATCATTATCCAACACACCAAACTTTTTTTAGCTCAAGTGATAAGCTTGAGATTGGGGATATTCCATTTATAACCGAAAGACAGAAGCCAGTTAGAAATCAGGCGCTAGCTTACTACCGTAATGTTGCTGAACGTAAGCAATTAAGGATTCATTCATTTGAAAACGTTATGTCAGTAAAAAAATCAGAAGAGGGCACCTTTCTAATTTCAACAGAAAAGTTCTCGGGCGAAAAAGTACAGTATTCAGCAGAAAATGTAATTATCGCTACCGGTTACTATGATCAACCGAATAGGATGAATGTACCAGGTGAAGAATTACCGCACGTAATGCATTACTTTAAAGAAGGCCATCCATATTACAAGAAGAATGTTGTTGTCATAGGTGGAAAAAACTCAGCTGTTGATGCGGCACTAGAGCTACATAAGGCAGGTGCAATAATTACTGTATTGTACCGAGGTAAAACTTACTCTAAGAGTATCAAGCCTTGGATTTTACCTGACTTTGATTCGCTAGTTCGAAAAGAAATTATCAAGATGGAATTTCAAGCAGAAGTGTCAAAAATTACTGAGGATGCTTTATATTATACAGTAGATGGCAATGAGAAAGAAATTGCCAGTGACTTTGTATTTGCGATGACAGGCTACCGACCTAATTATACGTTAATTAATGAAATAGGAGTTTCGGTTGTTCCGGAGAATGGAAAACCAGTATATAACGAAGATACTTATGAAACGAATGTTAAAGGGGTCTTCGTTGCAGGTGTTGTTGCTTCCGGAAATAATAATAATGAAATATTTATTGAAAACGGAAGATTCCATGGGGAAAAAATTGCGAAAGTCATTGCAAGTAGGTAATTCCTCTTGTTACCATATTGATGAATAGGAAACAAGGATGGTGTCGGCTTGTCATTTAAGCTTACACCATCCTTGTCTATTTTATTGATTAATAATCATTCTCGAATAGGTTCCGTATTTGTTCTAGATCGGAAGTATATTCTAAAGCAATTAATAGCTTTAAGCGCGCTTTTGGTCCTGTAAGTCCATTGGTAAAAATGATACCCATTTCTTTTAGCTGTTTCCCTCCACCTTCATAAGCATAAGTTGGTTGTACAGTTCCTCTAAAACACCTAGATACTAAGACTATTGGAATATTATCAGCAAGCATCTTTTGGATTGGTTCAATCGTTTCTTTTGGCAGGTTCCCTTGACCAAGTCCTTCAATAACTAACCCATCTGGTTTTCCGGCATGAATTGCTTCAATTATTTGTTTATCCATTCCTGCATACGCTTTTAATAGAAATATGTTCTTCGTTATCGTATCAATAGGCAAAGTAATATTACTAATTAGCTGGTGATGAAAGATAATTGATTCCTTTGTTACAATTCCAATAGGTCCATATTGTGGACTTTGGAAGGTCGCAATATTACTCGTTGATGTTTTTGTTACATTAGTTGCACTGTGAATTTCATCATTCATTACAACTAATACACCTTTTTTATAAGCATCTTTAGACAAAACAACCCGAATGGAACTTATCAAATTGTATAATGCATCAGATCCAATTTCGTTACTGGAACGCATTGCACCGGTTAAAATGACGGGCTTTTCGGTATCTAATATACTATTTAGAAAGTAAGCCGTTTCCTCTAGTGTATCTGTCCCGTGTGTTATGACAATACCATCATATTGTTGAATAAAGCGTGTTACGGTTTTGGCTAATGTTAACATATGATTTGGTGTCATATGAGGAGATGGTAGTGAAAATTCAATATGTTCATCAATTACTACGTCCTCTTTAAATTGATAGGGTATGTTAGATAACGGATGATCGGTAACCGTATTTACTTCGCCTGTTTCTTTATTTTCGAGCATCGAGATTGTTCCACCGGTATGAATAATGATTATTTTTTTCATATTGTCACCTGCATTCAATTAATTTCTTTAAAAATTTCTCTATTTTCAACTATAGGGTTAAGTGTTACGATTAAGGTAGTTCTTAAATGAAAGGGTATCTTTATGCTTGCAATTATTACTGCTGGAGTTGCTCCTGCGTTAGCACTTATGTCATTTTTTTATTTAAAAGATAAAATCACCGAGCCAATTACACTTATTGTTCGTACATTTATCTATGGAAGTTTAATCGTATTTCCTATTATGTTTATTCAATATGCAATAGATGAAAGTGGCCATTTAGGGAATGTATTTATCCAATCCTTTTTTGTTGTTGCTTTTTTAGAAGAGTTTTTCAAATGGTTTATTTTTCGCTATGTAATCTATCAGCACACAGAATTTGATGCGCATTATGACGGGATAGTCTATGCGGTCTCCATCAGTTTAGGGTTTGCAACGGTAGAAAACATTCTTTATTTGTTTGCAAATGGGATCGAATACGCATTTACGAGAGCGTTATTCCCCGTATCATCACATGCTTTATTTGGGGTCATTATGGGCTACCATTTCGGTAAAGCTAAAATGAATAACCGATATGTTTACTGGAATATCATACTTGCATTACTGATTCCACTTACGCTACATGGTAGTTATAATTTCATGCTATCCGTCACCGATAAATGGGCGTTTGTTATCATACCGTTCATGATTATCCTTTGGTGGTTCGGTTTGCATCGTACGCGAAAAGCCACACATTAAACTAATATTGTATCATTTGTAGACCACTTATAACGCAATAAGTGGTTTTTTTATGTTAAATTTCCTCTCTAGTAGTAATGGAAAGCTTGATTTTTGAAACTTGTTTTCTAAAAATTAATCGTGAATTTCATGCATAAATAAACCATTTCATCGAAAAATAGATACTACTAGATAATGAAGAAAGCGAGAGGACTCAACATGACATGGAAAAAAAGCTTCTTTTTAATTATTATATGTCTATTTACGATAGGACTTCAAGAAACATATAATCCTAAAGAAGTAGATGCCTTTACAAACCAAGTGATTCAGCGAGGTGCAATGGGTGATGATGTAATTGAGTTACAGGCGCGTTTGCAATATGTTGGCTATTACAAAGGTAAAATTGATGGTGTATTTGGATGGGAAACATACTGGGCACTTCGTAATTTTCAAAAAGCTTTTGGACTAAAAATAGATGGTTTAGCTGGTGTTAAAACAAAAAACAAGTTGCATAAAGCGTCAAAATTTGATGCGAAATGGGTACATGAGCAAATTCGTAAAGGGAATGATTTTACGTACTATGGTGGTACGGATTTAACTAAGCAAACGAAACCAAAAAATCAACAACCAAAAAATCAACAACCAAAAAACACAGCTCCAGCAAAACAACAGCCAAGTACAAATACACAGAATACGGCAAATAACACACAACAAGCAGCTCCCGAACGAACAACTGCAGCTGTTAACGTTCCACAAGGATTTTCACAAAACGATATTAATCTAATGGCAAATGCCGTGTATGGTGAAGCAAGAGGTGAACCGTATGAGGGTCAAGTAGCAGTAGCTTCCGTTATTTTAAATCGTGTAGAAAGTGCGACATTTCCAAATACAGTGGCTGGTGTTATTTTTGAACCGCGAGCATTTACTGCCGTTGCAGATGGTCAAATCTGGTTAACACCAAATCAAAAAGCAAAAGAGGCGGTATTAGATGCAATTAATGGCTGGGATCCTACAGGTGAAGCAATCTATTATTTTAACCCAGATACCGCGACATCAAGCTGGATTTGGGGAAGACCTCAAATTAAACAAATCGGTAAACATATCTTCTGTAAATAGAGAGGTGAGGAAATTATGATTCGTTGGATAGCAATAGCAGTATTAGCAGTAGGCGTGGCAGGAACTGCGGCTTGGGGCTATAAAGAGCATCAAGAAAAAAACGCAATCCTAATTCAGGCGGAAAACACATATCAGCGTTCCTTTCACGAATTAACATACAATGTAGATCTGATGCATGATAAAATCGGGACAGCAATTGCGATGAATTCGAGAGAGCGCTTATCACCACAACTTGCGGAGATTTGGCGATTGACATCAGAAGCCTTATCAAATGTAGGGCAACTCCCATTAACGCTTTTGCCATTTAATAAAACTGAAGAATTTCTCTCAAACATTGGTGATTTTACTTATCGAACTGCCATTAGAGATTTAGAGAAGGACCCTTTATCGGATGATGAAGTAAAAACGTTAGAAAATCTATATCAACAAGCAGGTGATATAAAGGATGAACTAAGACAGGTGCAGCATACCGCAATGGAGAATAACCTTCGCTGGATGGATGTACAGCTTGCTTTGGCAACAGAGGATGAGCAAGCAGACAATACGATTATCGATGGCTTTAAAACAGTCGAGAAAAAAGTAGAAGGATTTTCTGAGAGTAATGTTGACTCCTCGATTATTGGCACATCATCAGCAAATCACAAATACGAAAATGTTTCCGGTAATAAATTATCCGAATCAAAAGTAGTACAGTATAGTCAGGATTTGTTTAATATAAAAAATGATAAGAACATAACCGTTACGAAAACTGGTGAAGGAGCAGATATTCCGCTCTATAGCGTATCTTATAACGAGGGCAACAAAAGCGCCTATCTTGATGTAACCGAAAAGGGTGGTCATCCGATAACATTATTAGTAGACCGACCTGTTGGCGAGAAAAAACTAAGCTTAAACGATGGCTACAAAATTGCGGAAAAATATATACAGGAACATGACTTTGAAAGCATGATCTTATTAGATAGTAGTGAGTTTGATAATGTTGGCATGTATTCGTTTATTTACGACCAGGATGGTGTTCGGGTATTCTCAGATGCGATAGAAGTAAAAGTAGCACTTGATAATGGCGATATTCTAGGACTAACAGCCAATAATTATTTTATGAATCATCATGAAAGAGAACTCCCGAAGCCAAAGCTTACAATGGAAGATGCAAGAGAATTTGTGAATCCTAATGTAGAAATTCAAGAAGAATTTTTAGCGGTAATCGATAATGATTTAGGGGAAGAAGTGCTAACCTATGAATATTTAGGATTACTAGGAAATGACACATACCGTATCTTTATTAATGCGATGGATGGTACAGAGGAAAAAGTAGAAAAACTGAACGGAAAAGAAATAAATTACGCGGGAATTTCGTAAGGGAAGGGTTTTAGACCTTTCCCTTTTTCTTTTTTTTTGTGATAATAACTAGTAGAGGGTTGGCACAAATCTCGATGTCAATGAAAGTGTCAGACAAATGAGGCTTAAAACGGGGGATAAACATGAAAATAGGTGCTTTTCTTACACTGGAAGTATTTAATGCGGAAAGTGGCGCAAATGAAATGTATCGCTGTAAGATAATCGATAAAAATAAGAAATACTTGTTCATCGATTATCCTGTCCATGTAAAAACGAAGCGGACACAGGTTTTTACAATTGGAACTTATCTATCTGCAGAGTACATAGAAAAGGATCAATCGATTTATCGTTTTAACACAATTATTAAAGAAAAGCGTAAGGGGAAAATACCTGCACTTGCTTTAAGACTGCCAGAAAAGGAACAGATTCAACGAATTCAGCGCAGACAATATGTCCGGGTAGAAACGGCGGTTGATGTTGCGATCCATAGTACTGATGATGCGTTTGCCCCATTTTCAACTGTGACAGTTGACATCAGTGGTGGTGGACTATCAATTGTTGTACCAAAAGGTGTGCAATTGAATGAAGATGTGAATGTTACGCTTTATGTTGTATTGCATATGCATTCTGGCGACTATCAATATTTAACATTATCTGGAAAGGTAGTTCGAATTATCGAGGATGAGCGAAAAGCACGGACTGCTTCCGTTAAATTACTGTCAATCGACTCCCAAGAGCAACAAGAAATAATTCGGTACTGTTTCGAAAAACAACGAGAAGCAAGACAAAAGGAAATGAAATAAATTTTAACAATTAGTTAGTAAGTGATATGATAATAGTGCAACATTGATGGACAAATGAGAGGAATGAGAGTTTTATGAACAACAAGATCGCAATTGCAATTGATGGACCGGCAGCAGCTGGAAAAAGCACGGTGGCAAAAATCGTTGCCAGCAAGCTAGCCTATATTTACATCGATACTGGTGCAATGTATCGGGCGATTACGTTAAAAGCGTTAGAAGAGAAATCCGATGTGAATAATGAGGATACGTTAGTTTCATTGTTAACATCAACCAAAATAGAATTAGTTCAAACGGATGAAGGCCAGCGCGTGCTTTTAGATGGTCGTGACGTTACCTTAGCAATTCGAACCAATGAGGTTACAAACAACGTATCATACGTTGCGCAGCATCGTTTAATACGAGAAGAAATGGTTTCAAGACAACAGTCCCTAGCCGCCAAACGTGGTGTTGTTATGGACGGACGAGATATTGGAACAAAGGTAATTCCCGATGCAGAAGTGAAGATATTTTTAATTGCGTCGGTTGAAGAACGCGCCACTAGACGCCATATAGAAAATATCAAAAAAGGCTTCGAATCTGACTTGGAAGAATTAAAGAAAGAAATCGAAAAGCGTGACCTAATTGATTCAGAGCGAGAGGCATCTCCACTAGTCAAGGCGGACGATGCTATTGAAATTGATACAACATCTCTATCGATAGAGGAAGTCGCTGATCGTATTTTAGAAGAAGTTAATCGTTTTATTTAAACAATAAAAAGCAGTAATTCGCGACAATTTCAATTTACTTTACTTGACAAATAAATGTAAATATTAGAAGTTATTAAAAAGAAGGTTTTTTCAGAAATTATAAAAGCTACTTTCTTGTTCTGGTTAAGGAGGAAATGATATGAGCGAAACAAATCAAGAGAATTTAAATGTGAATGTAGGAGATACCGTCACAGGAACAGTTGTTAAAATTGAGGATAACCATGTTCTAGTTGATTTTGGTTTTAAAACAGAAGGTATCATCCCGATTAGTGAATTATCGAATTTACATATTGAAACCCCACATGAAGTTGTTCAGGTGGGTGATGAATTAACATTATCGATTAAGAAAGTGGAAGATGATGAAGTAGTTCTTTCGAAAAAAACAGTAGATCGCGAGCTTGCTTGGGGTGAGCTGGAAGAGAAATTCGAACGTGGTGATGTATTTGACGTACAGGTTAAAGAAGTTGTAAAAGGTGGGTTAGTAGTCGATATCGGCGTACGAGCATTCATTCCAGCATCTTTAGTAGAAACATATTTCGTCGATGATTTTGCAAGTTATCAAGATCGTACATTATCGGTTAAGATTACAGAGCTAGACAAAGAACAACATCGTGTTATTTTATCACACCGAGCAGTTGTGGAAGCTGAACAGGCAAGCAAGAAGAATCAAATCCTTCAATCAATTGAGGTTGGTCAAGTATTAGAAGGAACTGTTCAACGTATTACGGATTTTGGTGTATTTGTGGATATTGGCGGAATGGATGGATTAGTCCATATTTCCCAGCTTTCTCATGAGCACGTATCAAATGCTACCGAAGTCGTTTCAGAAGGTGATAAGGTGAAGGTAGAAGTTCTTTCTGTTGACCGTGATAATGAAAGAATTTCACTTTCACGAAAAAAAGTATTACCAGGACCATGGGAAAATATTGAGGATCAAATCAAGCCCGGTCAAGTCGTTGAAGGTACGGTGAAGCGTTTAGTGAATTTCGGGGCGTTTGTAGAGGTTTTACCTAATATTGAAGGGTTAGTTCATATTTCTCAAATCGCCAACAGACATATTAGTACACCACAAGAAGTGCTAGAAGTTGGCCAACAGGTGACTGTCAAAGTGTTAGATGTTAGTAAATCTGATGAACGAATATCCTTAAGTATCCGTGAAATAGAACAGGAGCAAGAGGCAAAAGAATTTAAACAATATGAAAAAGATGAAGAGCAATCAAGCTTCCAGTTTGGTGATCTAATCGGAGATAAATTAAATAAATTCAAACAATAACATATCTTTTTCTAAATAACTTCTTCCTTGAATAGGAGGAAGTTTTTTTATGCCTAAACCCCTTTAAAGGTTTAAAAAACCATTGGAAACCAATAATAAATGATGGGTGAGAGCATGATGGATGGAATCTATTTTTATTGGTTTAGTTGGGTGTTTTGGGTGATTGTTACATTTTTAATGCCCAAAGGAAAACGTCGAACGATTTTAGCGCTGTGGCTATTAGTAGCAATAATCTTTTCCAATCTTTATGTCACGATTGGATCATTAGCCTTTTCGGTTACTTACTTAATCATCTTTACTGGTGCGTTTATTTCATTAGCTAGGCATAATCGAGTGGGATTACATATCTTTTCAGGATTTACGATAATGATTGGATATACGAGTATTCTGATTTGGGAAACTCATGCTCCAGTTTGGCTATTTATGCCTAGACTATTACTAATTCCCATGATTTGTGTAGCTTTAGTAAGTATTATTTCATCAACAATGATCAGCCGATTGATCATAAGCACACTAGGACTATGTGGTGGCGAATTATTATACAGTGTTTTACTAGCAAATTTTTCTATTCAACAGACAATCGGTGAATTTGTTTTCTTAGACACGCTATTGGTTATGTTATTTCTGTTAGTTTTGATGGAATTACTTCGAAAGGGACGCGGGAAAATGGTTTCAACTTTACAAGCATACAAACAACAATTGAGGTGGCAAAATGAATGAATATACGATGCCAATTGTATTCGGTGTTATCATTGGTACTATCGCAAGAATTATGATGTTAAAAACAGATTATCGCCAATACCCAACCTATTTACATGGGAAAATTATTCATGTTGCATTAGGTTTTATCGCTGCTTCACTTGGTGCGGTTGCAGTCCCGGCTATTATGGAAATGGAGTTTACTGCTGTTACCTTTTTAACTGTAGCCGCTACACAGTTTCGTGAAGTGCGAAATATGGAGAGAAATACACTAACAGAAATTGATAGCTATGAGCTTGTATCGCGAGGGAAGGCTTATATTGAAGGGATAGCTATTTCGTTTGAGAGTAGGAATTATTTAGTAATCCTAACATCATTTGTTGGAACGTTATTTTATTTAATTTGGAATATCTATGTGGCACTGGCTGGTGCCATCTTATGTTTAATCATTAGTAAAATATTGCAAAGCGGCTCAACCATTAAGGAAATTGTAAATATAGAGTATGCTCAACCACATTTTGAAGGGGCTGGTCTATATGTCGATAATATTTACATTATGAATATCGGACTTCCAGAAAGACAAGCAGAAATATTGAAATATGGAATGGGATTCGTATTATCACCGAAAAATATTAATGTCGTTAATACAATTGCTCACCTAGGTCAGCGCCAAGCTATTTTACATGATGTGTCTGTCTCATTAGGTGTATTTCGTGACTCCGGCACACCCGCACTTGTGCCATTAATCAAGCGTGATTTAGATGATGGTCGAATCGGGGTCTTTATTTTGCCACAAATTAGAGATATTGAAAAAGCGAAAACAATCATTGGTGCCGTTCCAGTGCTTGAAACGGCAATTCGTATGCCTTCACGTTCTAACGCCTTTCACAAGGAGGGTTAAAAAACATGGTTATTGAAAAGTCTATTTTAGCCATCATTACAACAAATAAAGAGAAGGTAGATGGTGGCGCACCAATATTTATTTGTGAAAGTCAGGAAGAGCTACATAAAACAGCCGCAAATTTAGAAGCTATCATGGACGGAATTGCACATGCATTAAGTGATGAAGTTTTTATCATCGTAAAACATTAACCATTGTTAATCTGGATTTCTTTTGCTAGAATGAATAAAGTTATGGAATCCTAATAAATTGAGTAGGGTTCTTTTATACATAGACCAAAATAGCGAATAGAGAGAGGATGTTCCTTTCGATGAGGAAATCTGTAGTTGCCATTGTAGGCAGACCAAATGTAGGAAAATCAACGATTTTTAATAGATTAGTGGGCGAAAGAATTTCAATTGTTGAAGATATTCCTGGAGTGACAAGGGATAGAATTTATTCACAGGCAGAATGGTTAAATACTACGTTCAATTTAATTGATACGGGTGGAATTGAAATTGGGGATGAACCATTATTAGTACAAATGCGCCAACAAGCTGAGGTTGCCATTGATGAAGCAGATGTTATTGTGTTTATCGTCAATGCTAAAGAAGGAATTACTGCAGCGGATGAAGAAGTAGCTAAATTATTATTTAAATCTAATAAACCAGTTGTGCTTGCTGTCAATAAAGTTGATAATCCTGAAATGCGAGATGAAATATATGAATATTATTCCCTTGGATTCGGTGAACCATTTCCAATTTCAGGAGCACATGGACTTGGATTAGGTGATCTATTGGATGAAGTGGTAAAACACTTTCCACAGTTTGAACAAGAAGAAGCAGACGAAGACACCATCTATTTTAGTTTAATCGGCCGACCTAATGTTGGTAAATCATCCTTAGTAAATGCTTTATTAAATGAAGAAAGAGTGATTGTAAGCGATATCGAAGGAACGACACGTGATGCAATTGATACTTCTTTAACTCGTGATGGACAAGACTATGTTATTATTGATACCGCTGGGATGAGAAAGCGCGGGAAGGTTTATGAAACAACGGAAAAGTATAGTGTTTTACGTGCCTTAAGAGCGATTGAACGTTCAGATGTCGTTCTCGTTTTAATCGATGCTGAGACGGGTATAAGAGAACAAGATAAGAAGATTGCTGGTTATGCGCATGATGCCGGTAGAGGGATTGTAATCGTAGTGAATAAATGGGATACAATCGAGACGAATGAGAAGGCTATGAAAGAGTATGAAGATAAGATTAGAGCGCATTTTCAATTTCTAGATTATGCACCAATCGTATTTTTGTCTGCTAAAACTAAAAAACGGATGCATACATTACTACCAATGGTTCAAATAGCAAGTGAAAATCATTCAAAACGCATTCCAACAAATGTCCTAAACGATGTCATTATGGATGCAATTGCAATGAATCCAACTCCTACTGTTAAAGGGAAACGCTTGAAGGTGCTTTATGCAACACAAGTTGCCGTGAAACCACCTAGTTTTGTTATTTTTGTAAATGAGCCAGAATTAATGCACTTTTCATATCAACGATTTTTAGAGAATAAAATTCGTGATGCATTTGGTTTTGAAGGTACACCAATTAAAATATTTGCACGTAGACGGAATTAGGGGAGGAGTACAAGTTGAGTAAAGTTGCTGTTATAGGTGCAGGTAGCTGGGGAACAGCGTTAAGCATTGTACTTGCAGATAATAAACATGAGGTAAGGCTTTGGACACATCGAAAAGAACAGGCAGATATCATCAATGCAACCCATAAAAATGAGCGTTATTTGGAAATAATGATTCCAGAACAAATTAAAGCCTATCACGATTTAAAGGCTGCTGTTGCGGATGTTGATGTCATTGTACTTGTCGTCCCAACAAAAGCGATTCGAGAGGTTTCACAAGATTTAAATGCTTTGTTAAATCATCATCCAGTAATTATTCATGCAACAAAGGGAATTGAACCCGGATCACTTAAGCGGGTGACACAAATGATTGCCGAAGAAATGGATAATTATAGCTATGAAGATATCGTTGTTTTATCTGGACCAAGTCATGCGGAAGAGGTTGCTCAACGACAACCAACAACCGTTACCGTTGCATCGATAAATGAAGTGAATGCAAAGATTAGTCAAGATCTTTTCTTCAATGAGGTTTTTCGAGTCTATACAAGTAATGATGTCATTGGTATTGAATTGGGTGGAGCACTCAAAAATATTATTGCACTTGGTGCGGGTATTTCGGATGGGCTAGGCTATGGTGATAATGCAAAAGCCGCTTTAATTACACGTGGACTTGCTGAAATAACTAGATTAGGAACACATCTAGGTGCAAACCCACTTAGCTTTTTAGGGTTACCGGGTGTTGGCGATTTAATCGTTACTTGTACGAGTGTCCACAGTAGAAACTGGCGGGCAGGCAATCTACTAGGAAAGGGTAAAAATTTAGACGAAGTTCTTGAGCAAATGGGCATGGTTGTTGAAGGGGTACGAACAGCAGAAGCAGCTTATCAGTTTGCCAAGGCAGAACAAGTAGAAATGCCGATTACCTCTGGTATATATGATATTATTCATCATGTAAAGAAACCAAAAGAGGTAGTTGAACAACTCATGAACCGTGACAAGCGTGAGGAAATGGATGATCTTGCCTCTTTATTGAAGAACCGTTATACCCGGTAACACACTACCAAAAAACCTTGCATATACTATGTTGAACTAACATAGCAGCAAGGAGGCGAGCGTGTGAGCAATAAAAGCAATAATCCTTTTGACAAAATTCAACAAAACGCAGGTATTAGTCCAAGCGATATTTATAAAGTTGCTGATTCGGTTAAAAATGCCGATTTTTCGGATGAAAAAACCGTTCGAAGGCTCGTACGGCAATTAGCAAAAATGGCTAATAAACCTATCACAAAAGAGAAAGAGGACAAAATAGTAAAGTCTATCACAAATAATAAAGTTCCAGCAGATTTTAACTCGCTGAATCAGTTATTTAAAAAATAGCTTTAGGCTGGGCAGGTGAGGATACAACCTCGCGTCTACTCGCATAAAATGAAACGCACAAGCATTCATAGATAGGGTTGCTGTGGGTATTATTTAGTCAAACCGGGATGAAGATGGCCCCTCTTCACCCCGGTACTTTTTTGTAACGAAGACCATATCGAGGAATGTAGCTAATTTCGTTAATCCATGCTTGCCTGGCAACACTATGGTATAATACGATGTGCAAGATAAATGGATAATGGTTATATAAGAGGTGAAAACATGTCAGAATCTATGCTTAAAATGTGGATTTCGTTCGCTGGTATGGGCTTCTTGGTTCTAGCGATTGGTTTGGTCATCCTTAGCAGACATAAGTTAAAAGGTATTTTCGCTATGATTATTTCATTCTTTGCTTATGTTAGTCTATTCTTAGGCGGGATTATTATATTGTATATCGTTTTTAGCGGACCATCGATTTAGCTTATGGAGGTTTAGTGGTATGAAGTATACATATAGAACAATTCTTATTGCGTTACTGTTATTAATACTAAGTGGCTGCATGTATCCGACTAGTGAATTAGATAAGAACCAGGTTCCCAATGAGGTACAACTAGAAATGGTACAGGCAGCTGTTGAGCACTATCAAGAGCAAACTGGTGGACTATTGCCAATCCGAACCAAGTCAAATGATACACCGATATTTGAGAAGTATTTAATCGACTTTACAACATTAAAAGAAAGCAATAGTATTGCTGATGTACCTGGAAATGCTTATGAAAATGGCGGTGTCTATCAATATGCCATTTTAAACCCAGAAACAAATCCACAAGTTAAATTAATCGATCTTCGCTTAACAGAAGCTATTCGGAGTGTAAAAATTCGCGTGAATGCATTTCGTGATAAACACATCTATCCACCATTTGGTGAACGAATTGACGATGGCATTTTTGAAATAGATTATGACAAGATTGGCATTGACAGCCCGCCACTAATTGATAGTCCATATTCTGATGTTACATTACCACTTGTAATGGATGCGAATGGTGAGATTTATGTGGACTATCGGATTGATTTGAATAATGCACTTCAAACATATGAGCACACCTATCAAGAAGGGGACGATATTCGTTTTATTTTAGCGGAAAACGCTCCATTTTTACCTGCATATTCCGTACCTTATACTATTAAAAACGATGAGCCGGTATTTATGGATACACCGTAACGAAATATTTCTCATAACTTATTCCTTGCAGCATATATTTGTTGCAGGGGTTTTTTTATCCCCAATTTCACGCGGTTTTTAGAAATTACCAAACTACGAATGCTGATTTAGCATTAAATTAAATTCTTTTGCATATATTAAGTCATAATTTGATAGGACAACATCATAGAATTGTAATGTCAATTATTCGTAGTTTGTTCATTTAATATTGTAGTGATCGGGAGGGGATCGTTTGAAGAAGGTAGATATTTTTAAAGATATTTCCAAACGTACGAATGGCGATATATACCTCGGTATTGTAGGTGCTGTTCGAACAGGCAAATCAACATTCATAAAAAAGTTCATGGAATTAGTGGTGTTACCTAACATTGATGACGAAAGCGAAAAAGTAAGAGCACAGGATGAACTACCACAAAGCGCAGCCGGTAAAACTATCATGACAACAGAACCGAAATTTATTCCCAACCAAGCTGTAAAGGTAAGTGTAGAAGAGGGCCTAGATGTCAATATTAGACTGGTAGATTGTGTTGGCTATGCAGTCGAAGGCGCAAAAGGATTTGAGGACGAAAACGGCCCAAGAATGATCAATACACCTTGGTATGAGGAACCGATACCATTTCATGATGCAGCGGAAATCGGCACAAGAAAAGTAATTCAGGAGCATTCTACGATTGGTGTGGTGGTGACGACTGACGGAACAATCGCTGACATACCGAGAGGAGATTATGTAGAAGCAGAGACGAAAGTAATTGAGGAATTAAAAGAAGTTGGAAAACCATTTATAATGGTCATTAACTCGGTAAAACCTACTAGTCAGGAAACTGAATTACTTCGTCAGGAATTATCAGAGCAACATGACATTCCGGTACTTGCGATGAGTGTAGAAGCGATGACAGAGCATGATGTGTACAATGTGCTTCGCGAGGCATTATATGAGTTTCCGGTTTTAGAAGTCAATGTTAATCTACCAAGTTGGGTAATGGTGCTAAAAGAGGATCACTGGTTACGAGAAAGCTACCAAGAAGCAATTCAATCAACCGTAAAAAACATAAAACGCCTTCGAGATGTGGATAGTATTGTCGGTGATTTTTCCGAATATGACTACATCGAAAAAGCGAATTTAGCAGGCATGGAAATGGGAGAAGGTATAGCTGAAATTGACCTACATGCGCCTGATTATTTATACGACCAAGTATTGAAAGAAATTGTTGGGGTAGAAATTCGAGGCAAGGATCACTTGTTAGAGTTAATGCAAGACTTTTCTTATGCAAAGCGTCAATATGATCAAGTAGCAAGTGCACTTCAGATGGTAAAACAAACCGGTTACGGAATCGCTGCTCCTACCTTAGAGGATATGGAACTAGATGAACCAGAAATCATCCGACAGGGATCCCGATTTGGTGTTAGATTAAAAGCTGTTGCACCATCAATTCATATGATAAAAGTCGAAGTGGAATCCGAATTTGCACCTATAATCGGCACTGAAAAACAAAGTGAGGAATTAGTTCGATACTTAATGCAAGACTTTGAAGAAGACCCGCTTTCCATTTGGGAATCCGATATTTTTGGCAGATCACTTAGCTCCATAGTTCGGGAAGGTATACAAGCGAAGATTTCCTTAATGCCAGAGAATGCCCGATACAAATTAAAGGAAACATTAGAGCGAATTATCAACGAAGGATCAGGTGGTTTAATCGCCATCATATTATAGACAAAAACAGCAGTTCATATGGGCTGCTGTTTTTGTTTTGGGCAAAAACCGAAGTGAAAAAGGAAAAAAATCGCCCAATTTGCTACAAAAATTTTAAAATCTAGCAGGAATTTATAAAACGATAGCGAATACCTATAAAACGGGCTTTACAGCAGCTTTTTAGCCTTTAATAAATACTTGATTTTCTTCCAATATATGGATAAAAATCTAAGAAAATATGAAAAAAGAGTAATTTTTTGTTGAATTTTGCTGGAATCTCGTTTAATATTAGCCTTGTCCCTATTGATTATAGGGCAAACAAGTATAAAAGTTGGTAAATTGGTAAACAAATGATGAGAGAAATATTTGTACCAATGTGACCCGAATTTTTTTGGGAGGAGGTGAATGTCATGAATAAAACAGATTTAGTAAATGCAGTTGCTGAGAAAAGCGAACTTTCTAAAAAAGATGCTACAAAAGCTGTAGATGCAGTTTTCGAAGCTGTCATGGATTCACTTAAAAAAGGTGAAAAAGTACAATTAATCGGTTTCGGTAACTTCGAAGTACGTGAGCGTTCTGCACGTAAAGGACGTAATCCACAAACTGGAGCAGAAATCGAAATCCCTGCAAGCAAAGTTCCTGCTTTCAAACCAGGTAAAGCCCTTAAAGATAGCGTAAAATAATACGTACATAGGGTTAAAGGGTGCGTTCATTCGCACCCTTTTTTTCATTTCATAATACATAACGAAGCGACAATACTAGTAATATGATGTAAAGGAGTTGGTTATATGAGTAATAATCCAGATTTCTTTGTTGTGAAAGCATTAGAAGATGGGGTAAATGTTATTGGATTAACGAGAGGATCTGATACGAAGTTCCATCATTCAGAGAAACTTGACAAGGGTGAAGTGATGATTGCCCAATTTACAGAACATACTTCTGCTGTCAAAGTTAGAGGGAAAGCCTTAATTCAAACAAGTCACGGGGAAATCACAAACGATTAAAGGAACTTCTGCTATTGGCTATCTTTCCACTTTTTCCTTTATGGTTTTTAAATTATCGTATACCCGTAATTATGTTATAATAACTTAGGCAACACTAAAGGCTTGAAAGGGCAAAGGTGATTATTTTGCAAACAATGGAGAAGGAAATAGTACAACTGAAAGAGATGATAGAAGATACTATTCATCATCCTTTCCTAGTAGAGCATATCCAACAGCCTGTAATTGATGAATACAAGCTTTTCTTTCTAAATTATTTATTAAGTAACGCTTCACTTAACCCGAAAACAAGGGATAACTTATTAATCGCGATTATGCTAGTTCAAATCGCATTAGACATACATGAACAGGTTCCTAATAACCACGAAGAAGAGGATATGCCGATAACAACAAATAGTCAGTTATCCATCCTTGCCGGTGATTTTTATAGTGGTCTTTATTACTGGTTATTAGCTAATATATCAGAGCACCGATTTATTCGTGTGCTAGCAACGGCAATTAAACAGATTAACGAAGTGAAAATGCAGCGTTATTTTGCGAAACATATTTCTAGTGAAGAACAATTGGTAATGATTAAGCAAATAGAATCGTTATTAATTACCAATATAGCGAAAGAGCTCAACATGACTATTGAAATTCCTGTGATAGAGGAAATATTATTAACGAACTATTTATCGAAGCAAATTGTATCCGAATTAGAATATCCTACACAATCTGAACTTCAAACAGTACAAATCAAAAATACAACTGGTATTATAGAGAGTCTTCCTGTCAGCTACAGTCATTTTAAATCCGAAACAAAACAGCTACTTGATTCTATTCTATATAACACCGCTTGGGAGAAGGAATACTAATGCAGGAGAAAACAAAAGAAGAACGTGTTCATCATGTATTTGAAAAAATTTATGATAAGTATGATGCAATGAATTCCATCATATCTTTCCAACGGCACAAGGCGTGGCGTAAAGATGTTATGAAGCAGATGAATGTTACTGCTGGTGACATGGCACTTGATGTCTGTTGCGGGACAGGCGATTGGTCGATCGCACTTGCAGAAGCTACTGGTCCAAAAGGAAAAGTAATTGGTCTAGACTTCAGTAAAAACATGCTCTCTGTTGCGGAAGAAAAAAATCAACAGCTTGCACTTAAACAGCTTGAGTTCATTCACGGAAATGCAATGGAATTACCATTTGAAGCTAACACCTTTGATTTCGTTACGATTGGATTCGGGTTACGTAATGTCCCTGACTATATGACAGTGTTACAGGAAATGCATCGTGTCGTAAAACCAGGCGGAAAAGTCGTTTGCCTAGAAACCTCTCAACCAACGATGATTGGATTTAAGCAATTATACTTTTTTTATTTTCGATTTATCATGCCATTATTCGGTCGTATCTTTGCAAAGAGTTATAAGGAATACGCTTGGCTAAATGAATCAACTCGAAACTTTCCGGATAAAAATCGCTTAAAGCAAATGTTTTTGGAGGCTGGCTTTACAAGCGTACAGGTGAAGGGCTATACTGGCGGAGTTGCTGCCATGCATATGGGTATTAAATAACAAATCTATCGTTTTATAAGACAAAAGGTGAATCACATGAAATTAGCGAAAATATATAATTACTTAAAAAAAGATCTTGACCTGATTGAATCAGCACTTATGGATGCTATTCAGGCGGATCATCCTGTACTGCGAAATGCATCTACTCAATTGCTTCAAGCCGGAGGGAAGCGAATTCGACCTGTATTTGTATTGTTAGCTAGTCAATTCGGTAACGTTGATTTGGAGAAAGTGAAAACCGTAGCAGTGTCCTTGGAGTTAATTCATATGGCTACATTAGTACACGATGATGTTATTGATGATGCAACACTTCGCAGAGGAAAACCAACGATAAAACACCAATACGGAAATCGTGTAGCGATGTATACTGGTGACTATATCTTGGCTAGGGCGTTAGAAAATATAACAGAAATCGATAATACAGCACTTCATTCAGCTTTATCTAAAACATTAGTCGAAGTAAGTCTTGGTGAAATCGAGCAAATAAAAGAAAAATATAATTGGAATCAAAATATCCGGACATATTTTAGACGTATTAAGCGTAAGACTGCTTTATTAATCGCAACGAGCTGTCAATTAGGGGCCATTACATCCGATATAACTGAAACACATATACATAAATTATTCCGTTATGGCTATTACATTGGTATGAGCTATCAAATCATCGATGATATATTAGATTTCACTTCTTCCTCCAAACAATTAGGTAAGCCAGCTGGAAATGATTTATTTCAAGGAAATGTCACATTACCTGTTCTATTTGCAATGGAAGATCCAGTTTTTAACTCGCTTTTAAAGCAAACATTTACCAATTCTAGAGAAGTTAGCAAACAGGACATGGATAAACTAATTACCGCATTAATGAAGACAGATGCTATTGAACGATCGTATGAAATTAGTGAACGTTATTTACAAAAAGCATTACACGAACTAAAATATTTCCCAGATGTCCAGGCAAAAGTGACATTAGAGCAAATTGCCAAATTTATTGGTAAAAGAAGAGCATAGTTTATATTGTTATTTTTCCGAAAGTTTGATAGAATTTAAACGGTTACATAATCTTTACTACATATACATAGAAGAGGTGTAAACGTGGAGAAAACATTTTTAATGGTCAAACCAGATGGGGTACAACGTAATCTAGTAGGGGAAGTAGTAAATCGATTTTCACAAAAAGGCTTTACATTAGTTGGTGCTAAATTAATGCAAGTCTCAGAAGAATTAGCTAGTCAACATTATGCTGAGCACCGAGAAAAACCGTTTTTTGGAGAGTTAGTTGAGTTTATTACGTCCGGACCAGTCTTTGCGATGGTTTGGGAAGGGCAGAACGTAATTACAACTGCACGTGCGATGATGGGCAAAACCAACCCACAAGACGCTGCTCCAGGTACCGTTCGAGGGGATTTCGGTTTAACTGTTGAGAAAAATGTCATTCATGGATCTGACTCCGCGGCGAGTGCTGAGAGAGAGATTAATCTATTTTTTAACGCCAGTGAATTGGTATCGTATACAAAACAAGAAAATAGTTGGATTTACTAAAATATCATGTAATTGCCTCCGTTCTCAATGGGGGCATTTTGCTATAAAGAGGCGTAAACACCATGTCAGATGATTATCATTTATTTACAGAAAACATTTATATGAAATTCGGTATCGACTTAAAACAATATAAAGAAGCGCAAATGAAAAGACGTCTCACATCCTTACGAGACAAAAGAGGATTCCATGATTTTCAGAAGTACTATATCGCTTTGACAAAAGAAACTGAGCTGTTACATGAATTCATGGATAGAATCACGATCAACGTCTCCGAATTCTATCGTAATCCGAAACGTTGGGAAGTATTGAAAGATACAATCATCCCACTGATTAAACCAAATCAAGGTGAATTGAAAATTTGGAGCGCTGCTTGTTCAACGGGAGAGGAACCGTATAGTATTGCGATTTTATTAAAAGAATATTTTCCGGGTATACAGCCGACTATATTGGCAACAGATATCGACGAGAAGGTTTTAGAAAGGGCTAAGACCGGGGCGTACTTAGAACAAGCTCTAAAGGATTTACCGAAGAGTTTAAAACAAAAATATTTTACGAAAAATGGTGAACTATTCGAAGTTGATCCTACTTTAAAGCGACTAATAAATTTTAAAAAACATAACTTGCTGGAAGATAATTATCCAAAGAATGTTGATTTAATTGTTTGCCGAAATGTATTAATTTATTTTACAGACCAAGCAAAAGATAAAATCTATCATAATTTTGCAACCTCACTTTCACAAAATGGTGTGTTATTTGTTGGAAGTACAGAACAAATTTTCAGCCCTAATAAATTCGGTTTAAAACTAATAGATACCTTTTTCTATCAAAAGGAAGATAAGTAGTCTTAGAGGCAGTGACAATCGTATTTTAATTTAAATACATATGTCGCAGCCTCTTCTTTTTATTCCTGATGCGAATTAGTCTATAATAGGGTTATAGAGCACATTTTTAGGAGGTAGAGCATGCGCTATTTAACAGCGGGTGAATCGCACGGAAAGCAATTAACGACAATTATAGAAGGTATTCCATCGCAAATGCCTCTTTTAAAAGAAATGATAAACGATTCGTTATTACGCCGTCAAAAAGGTTATGGGCGTGGAAAAAGAATGCAAATCGAAAAGGACCTAGTAGAGATTACTAGTGGGGTCCGACATGGGTATACATTGGGGTCGCCAATAACACTCGTCATTCACAATGATGATTACAAACATTGGATAGATATTATGGGCGAGGATCCAATCGTGGAAGACCAACAGATTAGAAGGGTAGTCACCAGGCCAAGACCTGGACATGCAGATTTAAACGGCGCGTTAAAGTATGGCCATCGTGATATGCGTAATGTTCTGGAGCGATCTTCAGCACGAGAAACCGCTGCGAGGGTTGCTGCTGGTGCAATTGCCAAATCTCTATTAAAACAACTTGGTATAGAGGTTTGTGGCTATGTAAAAGAAATTGCAGGTATTCGAGCAGATGACATTACTGTAGAATCAATGGCAGCTAGACAAGAACTAGCTGAGAATTCTCCTGTTAGGACGTTAGATAAACAAGTAGAACAAAAAATGATGGATGCGATTGATAATGCCAAACAGAATGGAGATTCAGTAGGTGGTATAACAGAAGTATATGTTGAAGGAATGCCAGCAGGTGTTGGTTCTTATGTACATTATGACCGAAAACTAGATAGTCGGATTGCTGGTGCGGTTGTCAGTATCAATGCCTATAAAGGAGTAGAATTCGGAATTGGATTTGATGCAGCACGTAAACCTGGCAGTGAAGTGCATGATGAAATTTTATGGTCGAAAGAGAACGGATACTATCGCAATTCTAATCGACTAGGAGGGTTTGAAGGTGGTATGACAACCGGAATGCCAATCGTAGTCAGAGGTGTTATGAAGCCTATTCCTACCTTAATGAAACCACTTAACAGTGTCGATATTGATTCAAAAGAGACATTCCAAGCGAGTGTGGAACGATCAGACGCATGCGCTGTTCCAGCTGCTGCGGTTGTAATGGAACATGTGGTGGCATATGAATTAGCCAAAGCACTTTTAGAACAATTCCCACATGATCAATTTCCAAAATTAACGGAAGCTATCCAAAATTATCGTCATGAAATCAGGAGTTTCTAATGCATACTATTCAAATAGACTCTAGCATCCAGCCCTATACAATTTTTATCGGTAACGGTATTCGGCATCAACTTGGAACATTGCTAGAACAAGCCTATACCTCCATTTTAATTGTTACCGATAGTAATGTAGCTACACTTTACGCAGAAGATATTGTTAACAGTATACAACATGAAACAGTATACGTTGCTAAAATAGAAGCAGGGGAAAAATCCAAAAGCATTGATATGTTTTATGATTTACACACCACCGCACTTGAGTGTGGACTTGATCGAAACTCACTTATTATTGCGTTAGGCGGTGGAGTTATTGGCGATCTTGCTGGTTTTGTGGCAGCGACATTTATGCGCGGAATAGATTTCGTCCAAATTCCAACTACACTACTTGCACATGATAGTAGTGTTGGCGGTAAAGTTGCTATTAACCATGAGCTCGGAAAAAATTTAATAGGGAATTTCTATCCACCAACAATGGTTTTATATGATATTGATACTTTACAAACATTACCTCAAAAAGAGCTGCGTTCCGGCTATGCTGAATTGATAAAAGAAGCAATGCTGGCAGACAAGGTTTTCTATGAGAGGCTTTTGTCAGTTCAATTAAATCAACTAACTGGTCCTTTGTTAGCTAACTTTGTAACAGAAGGTATCCAAATCAAAGCTCATTTCGTACAGTTGGACGAGAAGGAAACAGCAAGTCGAAAGATGCTTAACTTGGGCCACACACTAGCTCACGCACTTGAAGCAATTGTAGGCTATGGCCGCATCACACACGGAGAAGCTGTTGCTATTGGTATACTATTTGCAAGCTATGTTAGCGAACAAGAATTCCAAATAACTTTACCGATTGAGCCACTTTATAATTGGATGGTAAGAAATAATTACCCAGTTTCGGTTACGGTTCCTTCTATTCAAGAGATAATCGAGCACATGAAACACGATAAAAAAACGATTAATCAAGAAGTACAAATGATTCTATTACGTGATATATCAAAACCGGTACTGTATACCGTATCCGACCAAAAACTTAAACGGTATTTACATACATTTTTAACTACCAACAGTTGGATGATTACAGGCGATCAGGAAGTGAAATGAGTCAATGAAACGTTTACCAAAAAAAGATAACATTGTAATTAATGGTGAGATTACTGTGCCAGGTGACAAATCAATTTCTCATCGAGCTGTAATGCTTGGAGCATTAGCAGAAGGTGTAACAATGGTGGAGAATTTCCTTGTGGGAGATGACTGCTTGCGAACGGTTAAAGCATTTCAATCACTTGGTGTCTCCATTAAAAGATCAGGCACAACTCTTGAAATTTACGGAAAGGGATTGCCTGGTTTAACAGAACCTACCCAGCCATTATATTTTGGTAATTCCGGCACGACAGCTCGTCTAATGCTAGGAATTTTAGCGGCATTACCGTTTACCACGACAGTATACGGGGACTCTTCCTTGTCAAATCGACCAATGGCACGGGTAATTAAGCCGTTACGTAAAATGGGTGCAACAATTCTAGGACGTGCTAATTCGAATTATTTACCATTGGCTATCCAAGGTGGGAATTTACAAAGCATTACCTATGATATGCCTGTAAAAAGCGCACAGGTTAAATCAGCGTTATTGTTTGCAGCATTACAGGCAAAAGGGCGGACTAGCATACAGGAAATAGAACAAACGAGAAATCACACAGAAAACATGCTAACTGCTTTTGGTGCTAACTTAGTAATTGGTGATAACACGATTTCGTTAGAAGGAAAACAGTCATTACAAGCTACTAATGTGTTCGTTCCGGGCGATATCTCTTCTGCCGCCTTCATGCTAGCAGCCGCTGCTATGGTACCAAATAGTACATTAGCTATTAAACATGTTGGATTAAATCCTACACGAACAGGAATTCTCGATGTATTACAACAAATGGGAGCAGAAATCTCTGTTTCTAATTATCAATTTATTGGTGGCGAAGCATTTGGAGATGTAAAAATCACAAATCAGTCGTTACACGGAGTAGTTATTGAAGGGGAAATCATTCCTCGCTTGATTGATGAACTACCAATTTTAGCTTTACTCGCCACACAAGCAGAAGGGAAAACAATCATTCGTAATGCAGAAGAGCTTAGAGTAAAAGAGACAGATCGGATAGCTTGTGTTGTAGACGTATTATCGACACTTGGTGCGAGAATAGAAGCGACAGAAGACGGTATGATCATATACGGAAAAACACGATTAACAGGCGGAACTGTATCTGCTTATCATGATCATCGTATTGCTATGATGATTGTAATTGCCTCCCTTATTACTGAAGGAGAAGTTTCCGTTGATGATTTAGCATCCATAGCTATTTCGTATCCAACCTTTATGGAGGATCTACAATCCATAATTGTAACAGAATAATATACTATTAAAGTAAGCATAGAAAGGATTAATAGCGTGAACATTTTAGATAAAGCAATGAATCTAATGGAAATGGATCAGGTAGATAAGGCATTAGAACTAATACATTCTTACGCTCCAGATGCGACGGATGAAGAATCTGTTTCGATTGCAGAATTTTTTATGCAATGGGGGTTTTTGCATGAAGCAGAAGCAATTTTAGAAAAACTTATTCCTAACTATCCTGAAGAAAGCGAACTAAAATTATTACTTGCTGATTGCTACATCGAAAACCAAAAGGACGAAGAAGCAATTGAATTATTAAATACGATTTCTGAGGATGATGACGCTTATCTTCAAGTACTGGTTGCTCTTGCAGATTTGTATCAAGCACAAGGATTATTTGAAGTTGCTGAGCAAAAATTATTACAAGCAAAGCATCTAAGTCCATCGGAAACTGTCATTGATTTAGCGCTGGGAGAGTTGTATTTCTCTTTAGGTGATTTTAAACGCGCAATTACGTATTATGAAAAAACCGTAAAGCATCCAGTAGCCACTATTCCAGTTGCAGATCGATTGGCAGAGTCTTATGCTAATGTTGGCGAATATGAACTAGCCATTGAATATTATGAGAAAGCAGCTAGTAAACATCCAGATGCGTTATTCAAATATGGATTCAGTGCCCATAAAGCAGACCGAAATGATTTAGCTATTCATATATGGAAGGAATTATTGAAGGAAGATCCCTATTACCACTCGGCTTATTTACAGTTGGCGAAAGCTTACGAGGAAGAAGAATTACTCGAGGATGCATATAAAACAGCGGTTGCTGGCTTGAAGGTTGATGAATATAATAAAGAGCTTTATTTAGAGGCTGGTAAATTAGCACATAAAATTAACCTTGATCAAAATAGTGAACAACATGTACGGGAAGCTGTTAGTCTAGATGCAGATTATAAGGAAGCAGTTCTATTCTTAATTGAGTTATTCAAAGAAAAAGAGCAATATGAAGCTATCGTCGATTTAATAAAAAATGTGAAAGAAACTGGTGGAGACGATCCAATATATGACTGGGAACTAGCACGTGCTTTTGTAGAAATAGAATCATATAATGATGCATTAATTCACTATAAAGAAGCATATAATAGCTTACAACATGACAGTGATTTCCTAAAAGAATACGGCTATTTTTTAAATGAAGAAGGGAGGACCAAAGAGGCAGTTCAGCTATTTGAAGCGTATTTACAACACGAGCCTGATGACCACGAGATAACAGAATATGTATCTCGACTAAAGCAGTAATAAGCAATATTTCTTGGATAATTAGGAAGGAGGTAATTGACTGTATGCAAGCTCCTGTTTCCGTAAAAGATAAAAGTGAATTTTTAAAATGGTTTCTTAACAATTATCAATTAAAAAAGCGTGAAAGTGTTTGGATTCTTAATTATTTAATTAATCATCAAGATATACTGGAACATGTTCATTTTGTTCACGATGCAAAGTTTTGTTTGCGTAGTGTTATTATGACAACGCAATGTTCCAAGGAAGTCCCATTTCGTTTCTATAAAAATCATTTAGTTACAACAGATGCTGAAAAAGCTTTTCATGACATCCGGTTAAATCAACAGGAGTCACTATACATCCAGTTAAACTTTACAAATGCCAATCAAAATCATATGTATGCTGCGGTGTTAGAGGAGAATCCTTTTGTCCCAGATGATTATGTTATTACACAACAAGACAAGGAAAACGCAGCAATTTTACTTGAAAACTCTCTATATGAGTTTAAACGTAACCAATTGCTTAAACAGATTGATCAGTCACTAGATGAGCAAAATCGCGAGGAATTTAATAGACTCGTACATGCGTTACAAATCCTTGAGGAAAATATGTTAAATCAACCTAGCTTGCAGGAGCAATAGGTTGATTTTTTTTGTTTACATCAGTAAGATTTACACAGGTATTATAAATTGTTAGTTTTGGTAAATACTATAGAAAGGTGAGTACATACATGCATTGGACAAAGAACGATATGAAGCGGTATGTCGATTCAAAGGAATATATTGACACAGCTATAATTCCGATTATCCCATTTCAATTATCCGACGAGACAACGCTTGAGAAAAGCACAAGTAAACGTGAATTATTATCTATTTTCGCAACTGAAATTGAAAAAGAACTCACCGGAAGAGTGCTATTAATCCCAAATTATTATTATCAAGAGTTTGGCGATAAAATGACCGAAATCGCACGGTTAAATCAATGGACTACTGAAATTCAGCACCAACCATTCCAACACGTATTTATTTTAACGCTTGATGCTGGCTGGAAGAAGTATGAAAAAGATCTTCAAGCTAATTTGTTATGGTTACCAGGTTTCCAACCAATAGATCCCAATTCACAAGAAATGCAACAAATGATTCGCGGTCAAGTTACGGATATTGTCGAATTAATACGCAGCTATTGGTAAAGACTGTCATAAGTGAAAACTTTCAGAACAATGAAGGTTTAATATTGACCGAGCAGATAGTTTGCGCTATCATGGTAATGTCCTAGTAATCTGATTAAAATTATTGTCCGTGATAAATGTAAAAAAAGAGGGGGGAAAATCATGAGCGAAGAAAAGCAACAAGTATCCCGTCGTCAGTTTCTTAACTATACACTAACAGGTGTTGGTGGATTTATGGCAGCAGGCTTGCTTGCACCAATGCTCAGAATGGCAATTGATCCAGTGTTACAGCCTCCTAGTGTTGGAGACTATGCGAATGTTGGTCTTGCTGTTGAAGATATTACAACAACACCTCAACGTGTCGATTGGAAAATTGATCAAGTAGATGCATGGTATGAATCTGAAGTAGGTAGAACTGCATGGGTGTACAAAAATGAAAACGATGAAATTATTGCACTTTCCCCTATATGTACGCATTTAGGATGTGTTGTATCTTGGGAAGGAAGCGAAAGTCATCCAAATCAATTCTTCTGCCCATGTCATGAAGGACGTTATACAAAAGATGGTGTTAACATTCCAGGTACACCACCAACTGCACCACTTGGATTATACCAAAGCAAAGTGGAAAACGGCATGCTATACCTAGGTAAAGCAATACCGAGAGAGGGGGCGTAATTACATATGTTACAAAAGATTTATGACTGGATTGATGATCGTATTGATATTACGCCTATCTGGCGGGATATTGCTGACCATGAAGTACCAGAACACGTAAATCCCGCACATCACTTCTCAGCTTTTGTGTATTGTTTTGGTGGATTAACGTTCTTCGTGGTAGTAATTCAAATTTTATCTGGTATGTTTTTAACAATGTATTATGTACCAGATATTGAAAACGCTTGGAAATCAGTTTATTACTTACAAACAGAAGTGGCACATGGGCAGATTGTCCGCGGAATGCACCACTGGGGTGCAAGTGTTGTAATCGTAATGCTTTTATTACATACGTTACGTGTATTTTTCCAAGGGGCATACAAGAAACCACGTGAACTTAACTGGATGGTTGGAGTTCTCATTTTCTTTGTAATGCTTGGATTAGGTTTTACAGGGTATTTATTACCTTGGGACAACAAAGCTTACTTTGCAACACAAGTAGGACTTGAAATTGCTGAACAGGTTCCTTTTGTTGGTGATGAACTAAAAACGCTATTAGCAGGTGATGATGAAATAGTTGGAGCACAAACGTTAACCCGTTTCTTTGCTATTCATGTCTTCTTCTTACCAGCTATCTTATTTGCGTTAATGGCAGCACACTTTGTATTAATACGTAGACAAGGTATTTCTGGACCACTATAAAAAGGAGGGGAAAGCGATGCATAAGGGAAAAGGAATGAAATTTGTTGGAGACTCACGTGTTTCCGCAGAACGCAAATCACAAATACCAAAAGATTATTCTGAGTATCCTGGTAGAACAGAAGCTTTTTGGCCCAACTTTTTATTAAAAGAGTGGTTAGTAGGTGCTGTATTCTTAGTTGGATTTTTATGTCTTACATTAGCACATCCATCGCCTCTTGAAGGAATGGCAGATCCAACAAATGCATCCTATATACCATTGCCAGACTGGTACTTCTTGTTCTTATACGAATTACTGAAATATGAATTTGCTAGTGGACCATATGTATTACTTGGTATTTTAGCTATACCAGGTCTAGCATTTGGATCATTATTACTAGCACCGTTTTTAGATAATGGTCCTGGTCGTAGACCGCACCAACGTCCGATTGCGGTAATCATGATGATTTTAGCGTTAGCTTCCACAATTTGGTTGACTTACGCTTCTGCAGAACATGTCAATTGGGAAGAACGAGCTGAAATGAATAAACCAGTACCACCAAGCGACGTTGAAATCGACATGGAGCATGCTGGCTATGAAGTATATAGCAATAACTGCTTACAATGTCATGGAGATGCACTTCAAGGCGGTGCAGCGGCTCCTACTTTAATCGGAATCGAACATTCTGCTGAAGAAGTCGCTGATATTGCAAGAAATGGTTTTAATACAATGCCTCCAAATATGTTTACTGGTTCTGATGAAGAGTTAGAACAACTAGTTGACTTTATTATGTCGACTAATGAACAGGCTGCAGAATAATACTTGCAACAGTAGATGCACCTTTACCAATTCTGGTGAAGGTGCATTTTTAATAAGGTAGTACATTGTTTCGGAGGGGTAGATTAGTGTGATAAAAGCCATATTAATGGATAGACGAGTTTTATTTCTATTATTTTGTATCAATTTAGTTGGAACGATTTATGGTTACTATTGGTATAGAGGGCAATTAGCGATTACACCAGATATATTTTTATTATTTGTTCCTGATAGTCCTACTGCTAGTCTTTTTTTTACGTTGGTATTAGTGGCTTTTTTATTTCATAAAAATATACCGATAGTCGAAGCTTTAGCTATCATCACACTGTTTAAGTACGGAATTTGGGCCGTCGTCATGAATGTACTTACATTATACGTTAATGGCAATTTGGCTCCTGAGGGATATATGCTAATGGCTTCTCATGGCGCTATGGCAATTCAAGGACTATTGTATGCACCATTTTATAACATAAGGCTACGGCATATCGTGATTGCAGCAGTTTGGACACTACATAATGATGTGATCGACTATGTATTTGGCATGATGCCGATTTATTCGTCCTTATCATCTTACATGGATGAAATCGGATATTTCACGTTCTGGTTAAGCATTGTATCGATAATGATCGCGTATAAACTTACAGTGAATAAGAAAAATAGTCTTAGCCATCCTGTTATAAAGTAATACTGGCTGACATATGGTTATAGAGATGATTCTCAATTTAAATGAGGTGATCTCTATGCGTACGTCGCACATGAAAAAAGCCTTCCTATGGATCATCATTGGACTCTTTTGTTTTTTACTAATCGATGTGATAAATAGGGAAGTGGTTACTGCGAATACCGGACAGCAGGAAAAGGGGAACGATGACATGTTTCCCTTTTATTGGTTAGTAATTATTGTCGGTGGGATAATAGCAAGCACATTATCTTATGTTAGCTGGAGAAAATATAAAGGGGAACAGAAACAAAAAAATCAAGAAACTGACTAATTAATTGACGGAGAGGTCGATTTTGACTAAAATTGACCTTAAAGAAACCAATATAGTAACGATGGAGGGAATACTACGAATGGGTGCGTATCTTATCTATTTTATATTAATAATGCTAGTCCCACTATGGGCACAATCACGAGTAAAGAATACGTATAAAAAGTATTCAAAAGTCGCTACGTCATCCATGATGACCGGTGCTCAAGTGGCACGTAAGATACTTGATGATAATGGTTTATACGATGTACAAATCGAAGAAACAAAAGGGATGCTTTCTGATCATTATGATCCACGCAAAAAAGTGGTTCGCCTATCTTCTGGCATTTACCATGGCCATTCAATGGCTGCTTCTGCGGTTGCTGCACACGAAGTTGGTCACGCGATACAGGATCAGGAATCGTATGCGTTTCTTCGTTTTAGAACAGCATTAGTACCAGTAGCAAGTTTCGGATCTAATGTATCATTCTTTTTAATTATTGCTGGTTTCCTATTAGGTATGCTAGAACTAGCAACAGTTGGTGTAGTGTTTATGGGGGCTGCAGTATTGTTCCAGCTTATAACATTACCAGTTGAATTTGATGCATCTAATCGAGCAATGACACAGCTAGTATCCACTGGCGTTATCCGTAATAATGAAGAACGTGAAACAAAGAAAGTGTTAAATGCTGCAGCAATGACATATGTCGCCGCTGCACTAGTAGCCGTTGCAGAATTATTGCGGTTTGTATTTATGATTGTTGCTAGTAATCAAGATTAAAGCTGTTCCTTGATTTAAATAATTAAAAAAGGGCTGAACAATATTTTTGTCCAGCCCTTTTCATATGGTTAATGATGAATCGGATTCTTGTTTTCATCTAATGTAAAACCTTCTCCAACTACATCGTGAACAGAACTTACTGCTACAAAAGCATGTGGGTCTATCCCATTAATAATGTTCTTTAGCTTCACTATCTCATTTCTTCCAACAACACAATACAGTACATCACGTTTTTCACCAGTAAAACTACCTCGACCATCCAATACGGTAACACCCCGGTCCATTGTATTCATAATCTTAGCGGCTATAGCATCACTTTTCGCTGAAATAATAGTAGCACCTCGAGCAGAATAGGCTCCTTCCTGAATAAAGTCAATCACTCTTGCACCGACATATACTGCAACTAACGTATACATACCTTGCTCCAATTGAAGGATGGTAAATACAGATGTAGCAATTACGATAAAATCAAAGAGAAACATTGTTTTCCCCATGCTCCAACCAATATATTTATGTACAATTCGTGCTATAATATCGACTCCACCAGTAGTTCCTCCATAACGAAATACAATACCTAGACCAACTCCAATAAATACACCTGCAAATAAGGCCGCCAACGTCATATCATTTTCTAGATTAATCGGAAATGGATTGATTTGAAATAAACTTAAAAATAATGACACAGCAAACGTACCGATGATCGTATAAAGAAAGGTATTTCTTCCAAGAAATTTCCAACCGATAAACAAGACGGGCACATTTAAAATAATATTTGTAATTGCCGGATCCCAATGAAAGGCAAAATATAAAATCAGGGTTATCCCAGTGAAACCACCTTCACCCAAATTATTCTGCATGTTGAAATGAACGATACCAAATGAAAAAATTGCCGCACCGAGCAAAATAAATAAAATATTTTTAATTCGTAAACCAAAAACCATGTCGTTACCTCCATCAATGTCGTGTTGCGTTTTCTACACACTTTCTTTATTATAATCAATTTAATATAGAAGGACAAACTTTGACCTGGCGTCTTAAAAATTTGTCAAATGCTCTGCTATTCGCTACCATTAACAATAGATGATGTAGGTAAAGGAGAACTGATTAAATACAATGACAATTTATTCAACAAAAGATATTCAAGAACGCGTTGATCGCTATATAAGCCAATTTAAAGAAGGTTATTTTTCACCATTAGCACTTATGGCCCGTTTAACAGAAGAAGTAGGAGAATTAGCTCGTGAAGTAAATCATCATTATGGTGAAAAACCAAAGAAAGCAACTGAGGATGAAAAAACGATTGAAGATGAGTTAGGAGACATGATATTTGTCTTGACCTGTTTTGCAAATTCGTTACATATTGACTTATCGGAGTCCTTTAATCGTTCGATGACTAAAATTGAAACGAGAGATAGGGATCGATGGACACGTAAGGATTAATGATGTTCTAGGAGGGTTAGCACATGACACGTAAAATTGTTATTGCAGGTCCACGTGGTAGGATGGGCTCTGAGGCTGTTCAAATGGTACTGAGAGAAAATGACTTTGAATTAGTTGGTTGTATTGACCGAATCGTTAGTGATGTACCTATGTTAAATGATAATCACATACCTGTATTTTTGGATGCTGAGGAATGTTTCTACAAAGTAAACCCAGATGTATTAATAGATCTTACTAATACAGAAACGAGCTACAATCACTGCATTATGGCTTTACAAAAGCAAATTCACTGTGTTGTTGGGACAACTGGATTTACCAATGCACAGCTTACAGATTTGAAGACCATTGCACATGCCAATAAAACCGGCTGTATTATCGCACCTAATTTTGCGATTGGGGCTATTTTAATGATGCAATTTTCTAAGATCGCAGCAAAGTATTTTTCTGATGTAGAAATTATTGAGAAACATCATGATCAAAAAATGGATGCACCATCTGGTACTGCCGTTAAAACCGCTGATTTAATAAAAACAATACGTGAGCCAAAAAAACAAGGACATCCAGAAGAGACTGAAATAATGCCGGGCGCTAGAGGGGCTGATGATGAAGGAATCCATATTCATAGTGTGCGCTTGCCTGGATTAGTTGCGCATCAAGAAGTGATTTTTGGGGGAGAAGGGCAGACTCTCACCATCAAACATGATTCAATTAGTCGATCATCCTTTATGGATGGGATTAAGTTTTCGATTAATCAAGTAATTAAGCTCAAAGAATTCGTATACGGATTAGAAAATGTTTTGGATATAGAATTAGACTAATTTTTGGAGGAAACTAATGAATATTGCGTTGATTGCCCATGATAAAAAGAAATCACAAATTATTAGTTTTGCTGTTGCATATCAATATGTTTTACAAAAGCATTCATTATATGCAACTGGTACAACCGGAAAAATGATAGCAGAGGAAACCGGATTAACGATTCACCGTTTTCAGTCTGGTCCACTTGGTGGTGATCAGCAAATTGGCGCGATGATTGCCAACAACGAAATGGATATGGTAATTTTCTTCCGCGATCCATTAACTGCACAGCCTCATGAACCGGATATTAGTGCCTTAATGCGTTTGTGTGACGTATACCAAGTGCCACTGGCAACCAATATGGCGTCATCTGAATTATTTATTCATGGCCTAGAACGTGGGGATGTGGATTGGAGAAACGTAGTAAAAGCTAATAAGGATCGTGAAACATGAAAAAGATAGGAATAACCTGTTACCCATCAGTTGGGGGATCAGGTGTTATTGCAACCGAACTAGGTATATTAATGGCGGAGCAAGGTCATGAAATCCATTTTATAACAACAAGCTTGCCATTTCGTTTAACTAAAGTGTACCCCTCGATTTATTATCACGAAGTAGAGGTAGGTCATTATCCTGTATTCCAATACCCGCCATATGATCTTGCCTTGGCAACGAAAATGGCCGAAGTGATTGATCGGGAAGAATTAGATATATTACACGTTCATTATGCAATGCCACATGCCATATGTGCAATCCTAGCACGTGATATGGCCCAACGAGATGTAAAAATTGTTACAACCCTACATGGTACCGATATTACGGTATTAGGTATCGATAATACCTTTAAACGAATGATTAAATATGGGATAGAAAATTCTGATGCTGTCACCGCTGTTTCTCACGATTTAGTGAAGCAGACAAAAGCTAGAATTGACGTTAAAAAGGATATTGAAGTTATTTATAATTTCGTTAATGAACAAGAATATCACAAGAAAGACCTCGAATCCATCAAGGCGCAGTATGGAATTTCAGAGGATGAAAAAGTAATCATTCATATATCAAATTTTCGTAAGGTCAAACGGTTGGACGATATCGTTCATTCGTTTAAACGGATTAATGATAATGTACAAGCTAAGCTATTATTAGTTGGAGATGGCCCGGAATATTCTACGACTTTCCAGCTTGTTCAAAACTTAGGATTACAAGACGATGTACTGTTTCTAGGGAAACAAAAGAATATTAGTGATCTCTTATCAATATCGGACTTAAATCTTTTAATGTCTGAAAAAGAAAGCTTTGGTTTAGTATTATTAGAAGCAATGGCATGCGAAGTTCCTTGTATCGGAACGAATGTCGGTGGTATTCCAGAGGTGCTGAAGCATGATGAAACAGGGTATATTGTGGAATTGGGAGATATAGCTGCTGCAAGTAGTTATGCGATTGAATTGTTACAGAACGATACATTACTCCATACGTTCTCTAAAAACGCGGTTAATCATGTTAGGAATAACTTCCACTCCTCACTGATTGTTAAACAATACTTGGACTTATATGATAAAGTGCTAACCACTATGTAACATGGATACTCCTATCCATATGAAACAGGAGGTATAAAAGGTGAAGCAGTTACCAAATGCTTTTCGTGAAGCATTGTTTATAATTCAAACAATCGAAGCAGCCGGACATCAGGCATATTTTGTTGGTGGCTGTGTTCGTGACTTATTCTTGCAACGATCTATTGGTGATATTGATATAACCACGTCTGCAACACCTGAAGTAATACTTGAACTATTTGACCAAGTAATTCCGGTTGGTATTGAACATGGAACAGTAATCGTAAGGCATGCTCATGTATCATATGAAGTAACAACTTTTCGAGTCGAAGGGAAGTACTCTGATCAACGCCATCCAGACTCTGTTGAATTTATCGAAAAAATTGATAAAGATTTGGAACGGCGTGATTTTACGATTAATGCATTAGCGATGGATAAGAATGGCACAATTATTGATTTGTTTCAAGGAGAAGAAGACCTTAAGCGCCATTTAATACGTACTGTTGGAAATGGTGTCGATCGATTTAAAGAAGACCCGCTACGAATTTTACGAGCAATCCGCTTTTCAAGTCAATTAGGTTTTTCAATCGAGGAGGAAACAAAGCAAGCGATCCTTGCAGTCAAACCGAACCTTGAAGGACTTGCAATCGAACGAATTACCAAAGAGCTACAGAAGACCTTCGCAGGAGATTCGGTTACAAATGGTTTGAATTATATTCACGAGCTTGAGATAGATAAACATCTTCCTGTTTTAAAGGAACTACCATTACTTCAAGTACTACCACGTCCTATTAAACCATTGCAATCATTAGCAGAGGTGGTCTGTCTAATTCATTCTCTAAAGCAAGATTTAAGTATACGTGCTATTACGCGAAACTGGAAATGTTCCAATAAAATCGTAAAAGAATCGCTACAACTTCATGAAGCAATATGCTACTATAAATTACATGGGCTTGACAATTGGCTAGTTTATCAACTATTACCAGATCTACACAACAGTTTTTCTAGGCTTACCGATATCTTATTTCCTAAAAAGGTAGAAACTATTCAGTTGGCTTCACTATTAGATAGTTTACCAATTAAACATCGGTCAGAGATTAAGATTAATGGTAATGATTTGGTTAGCATGTTTCCAAATGAAACAAAAGGACCATGGATTCAGAAATTGTTAACCGCTATTGAAAAACAAGTTGTATTAGGAAATATTCGAAATGAGACATCACTTATAAAGGATTGGATAAAATGGAATCCACCCGTAACAAATTAATTCAGCTTTTGTCCAAAGAAGAGGATACATTTATTTCTGGTCAAGTGATTTCAGATAAGCTTAATCTTTCAAGAAATGCAATCTGGAAGCATATGAAGGAATTGGAAAAAGACGGATACAAGATTGAAGCGATACGAAATAAGGGCTATCGGATTATCGAAATTCCGAAGAAGGTTAGTCAGAATACAGTCCAATGGGGATTGAAAACTAAATGGCTGGGCAAGACGCTTATTCATCGTGAGTCTACGACCTCAACACAGCATATCGCACATCAATTAGCGTCCGAGAATGCGCCACACGGAACTGTTGTAATGGCAGATGAACAAACTGCCGGGAAAGGACGACTTAGCCGATCATGGCATAGTGCAAAGGATAAAGGGATTTGGCTAAGCATCGTTTTACGACCCACAATTGGACCGAATCTTGCACCACAGCTTACTTTGTTAACAGCAACTGTACTGGCAGATGTTATGCAAAACAAGCTACATGTAACACCAAAAATAAAGTGGCCAAATGATATCATTTTATCGAATAAAAAGGTAGCAGGCATTCTAACCGAAATGCAAGCAGAACAGGACCAAATTCAATATATTGTCATCGGAATAGGTATAAACGTCAATCAAGAACAAGAAGAATTACCAGATGACATTCAAGCGAGAGCAACCTCTCTAAAGATCGAAACGAATAAAGACTGGGATTTGCATGTATTAATCCAAGACATATTACTGACATTCGAAGAGACCTATTCCAATTATCTTGAGAATGGTTTTCAAACGGCAATCAAGCAAAAGTGGGAAAGCTATGGTTATCGCATTGGTGAAACGACAAAAATTAAGACAATAAAGGATGAACAGGAAATTAAAATTATGGGCATTGCTGACGATGGTGCATTACTGGCATCGTACCAGGATGGGACGATTAAAAAGGTTTATTCTGGTGAAATTGATTGGTTTTCTAACGGTAGCAAGTAAGAAGATGCAGGATATCTTTACATAACAAAAGATAGGGCAGACTCTTATCGTACAGTTAGATAAGAGTCTTATTCACATGTTTGAAGGCAATATGAAAAAGAAATGCTTACGAACGAAATTTTTTATAAAAGGTGGTGGAGCAATGAACCCAATGAACCGTTATGTCGTAGTCGATTTGGAAACGACAGGTAATTCATCGGCGAACCAAGACAAAATAATAGAAGTCGGTATCGTCGTAATCGAAAACGACCAGATTGTTGATGAATTTTCGACGATGTTATCACCTGGTAAAGAAATTCCACCATTTATTACAAAATTAACCGGCATAACCGATGAGGATGTTAAACAAGCTCCAACATTTCAGGAAATGGCAGATACTATTGTTCATCTATTTGAAAATAGTTATTTAATTGCGCATAATGTTCCCTTTGACCTAGGATTTTTAAATGCAGAGCTCACTGCCATCGGAAAAAGGCGCCTTCATAACCCAGTAATTGATACCGTAGAGTTAACGAGAATATTGTATCCACAGGCCCCTGGTTATAAGCTAGGTATATTAGCAGAATATCTTGCTATTACGCATGATAATCCTCATCGAGCATTGTCAGATGCGTATGTAACAGCGAAGCTCTTTATTAACTTAATGCAAAAGCTTTCTTCGCTACCATATGAAACACTTAGCCAACTTCTAAAGCTAGAACCGATGCTGAAATCCGATTTATCACTACTTTTACAAGCTATGCAGACCACCTCAGCATTTAATGAGAATTCTCATGTGGTTTCCTATAAAGGCTTGGCATTTCGTGATTTAACGAGTGATAAGCGGGAAAAAGTTCTTCTTTCATCCTCATATGGCGATTATTTGGATGCTATTTACGAGGAAGATGGGGCAATGGCCGCGGAAATGAAGCATTATGAAAAACGTGATGGACAACGAGACATGTCAGAAATCGTTTATGATGCATTTCAATCCCGAAAACACGCTTTAATAGAAGCGGAAACAGGTACTGGAAAATCCTTAGCTTATTTACTACCAGCCGTGTACGAATCTGTTCACTCAAATAAACGAATTGTCATAAGTACGTATACGACTCAATTACAATCACAATTATTAGAGGAAGAAGTACCGCTTATTAAGAAGCTAGTATCATTTCCATTTTCTGTTTCGTTATTGAAAGGGAAACAGCATTACATCAGCCTCGAAAAATTTGCGAATGAGCTATTCTCCGATCAACAGGAGAATTATGATGTAGCCTTAACGAAAGCAATGATATTAGTTTGGTTACTAGAGACGGAAACAGGCGATATTGATGAATTACATTTACCTTCACATGGACAACTATTTTATAAACGAATTTCTGCTGATACAGAAGGGCAACTGGATCCATTTTCACCCTGGTATAAATACTCATATTATCAAAAAGCGAGAAGAAAAGCGCAACAATCGAACATCATTATTACAAATCATGCGTTATTATGCACCGATATGTTTCATGACTACCAATTCTTACCGTCATATGAAAAAGCAATTATTGATGAAGCACATCATCTAGAAGAAACAGCTGCTAAACATTATGGATTGAAGCTAGATTATGTAAACATGCAACATGTTTTTAATCAGTTGGGTTCGTACAGTGAAGGGAAATGGATTTCCTCGCTAGTAAACGATAAAGAAACTCCAGAGCTTGAACAAGCTATTCCGAAAGAACGTTGGGATGATTTATATGCTTTGATTAAATATGAATTGGATGATTTATTTCGAACTATATTCCAATATGTTTTACATCAACAAGGTACTTCGAAGACACTAAGTGATGTCGGTCGAATACAATACCGATATCAGAGCGAGAAAGAACAGTCAACGAAATGGTTAACGATAAAAGAAATGGCAAGTCGAATGATTTATTATTTACGTGATCTTATTCATTTATTAACGGGTCTAGAAAGTGTCGTGACGAATAAAGAAAATCTTGATAGTGTACAACAAAAAATAGAAGTTCTCCAATCGTTTATCGATGGATTGGAACAACTTTTCTTACTCGACAACGATACGACAGATGTAAAATGGATAGAAATCGAAGCATATGGAGCAAAGAACGCGGTTTATTTGTATAGTGAACCTGTAAGTATTGCTTCGATTTTATCAGAAGGTTTTTTCAACCAAAAAGAAAGTGTCGTCTTAACGAGTGCTACGTTAACCATGAAAAACTCCTTTACTTTTATTCAAAAAAGGCTTGGATTAACACCGGAACAAG
Organism: Ornithinibacillus contaminans; assembly: GCF_001038425.2. GTDB lineage: Bacteria > Bacillota > Bacilli > Bacillales > Amphibacillaceae > Ornithinibacillus > Ornithinibacillus contaminans. The sequence continues at coordinate 31,578 of NZ_LDPV02000036.1, read as the reverse complement.
TAGTAACGAAAAAAATAGCGTCACCATTCTCTTATGACCAACAAGTACAGGTATTGATTCCGAATGACTTTCCAGCAGTTCAATATGGCGATACTGACGATTTCATATTTGCTACCTGTGAGTCAATCCTTAGCCTCGCTGAGATTACGAACGGAAGAATGCTCGTATTATTTACCTCTTATGATATGTTGAAGAAATCGTACTATTTATTAAAAGAAATAATGGAGAATGACCAGTTCGTTCTTATTGCTCAAGGAATCTCTAGTGGAAGTAGAGCAAGGCTCAAAAAGAATTTCCAAACCTTTGACCAATCTATCTTATTAGGAACTAGTTCTTTTTGGGAGGGTGTTGATATTCCCGGGGATGATTTGTCCTGTTTGATGATTGTACGGTTACCATTTCAGCCACCTAACCATCCGGTATATGAAGCAAAGGCTATCGAAATGAAAAAGAATGACGAAAATGCCTTTTATGACCTTTCCTTGCCAAATGCTGTTATCCGTTTTAAACAGGGATTCGGCCGATTGATACGTTCAACCAATGATAGGGGAATCGTATTTGTCTGTGATGCTCGAATTATGACAGCACGTTATGGGAGCTATTTTACCGGATCGATTCCTGCTGTACCAATTACCTTTGATTCAACAGCGAAGTTAATGGAAAAAGCCAAGAACTGGTTTTAAAAACGAGCAAAAAAAGAACTGACGCATGTAGCATCAGTCAATAGGATGGTATGGTGTTTAGAGAAATTTTGGTTGAAATAAATAAAAACAAAACAAAAGAATGATTTGTTGTTATAATGTATGTGTTTCATCTTATTTAAGTTCAACGTTACTTATAGTATAAACAGCCATTAGACAACTATGTCTTACAAATATTGATAATAAAAGAAGTGAATTGTCATGTATAGCATAATGGAGGGTGAATTTTAGGATGCAAATGATAGCTAGTCAAGATTTAAAACGTATTACTAAATTGTTACGAGAAGTTGGATGTAGACCAACAGTGGCTTATGTATAGAAAACGGATTGATTTTCCCTCCTGGACGAAGTGGGTAGTTCTTGCTTTTATACTACTAATAATTGCGTTTATCACTTTTTTTGTTATTGTTTATACTAGTATTCAATCGAGTAAAACAGATGGATATGATGCTGCTCGTAAGCGTGTATTAGCGGAAACAGATATTGTTGAAATTAATGATACGATGAGATTTTATGGTGATACAGGATATCATGTAATATATGGAACGAAGCGCGATAACGAAGAGCAGATTGCCTTTGTTCCTGATACCAAAAAAGAAGACATAACAATCGTAGCACAGGAAGATATCATCACTTCTGACACAGTTAAACAAAACTGGGAAAAAGAATGCTCAGCCTGTGAGTTTCAAGCTATTGTCCCTGCCATTATTAAAGGCAATGCACTGTGGGAAATAACCTTTACCGATGAAGCTAATCGCTATGTTATTAATTATGTATCCATGTATGATGGTACACAATATGAGGAATTTCGTTTTAATAAAATGTTTGAATAAGAGAGGGAAAGTTTATGGAAATCGCAAACAGAGTGAAGACACTGACACCATCAAGCACATTGGCCATTACGGCTAAAGCAAAAGAATTAAAACAAAATGGCTATGATGTAATTGGTCTTGGTGCTGGGGAACCAGATTTTAACACACCAGCATATATCCTAGAAGCTGCTAGAGAAGCAATGGATCTTGGAATGACTAAATATACACCAACAGGTGGAATTAATGAGTTAAAACAAGCCGTTATCGAAAAGCTCTCTCGTGACAATAATTTAACCTATAGCGCCAATGAAATTATTGTTACATCTGGTGCAAAACATGCTTTATACACGCTTTTTCAAGTCATATTGAATGAGGGAGATGAGGTCATCGTACCATCTCCGTTTTGGGTAAGTTATCCGGAACAAATTAAATTGGCTGGTGGTACTCCTAGTATTGTTAGCGGACTAGAGGAAAATAATTTTAAAATCACGCCCGAACAACTAGAAACTGCTATTACCGCTAAAACGAAGGCAATTATTATTAACTCGCCAAGCAATCCTACCGGTATGATGTATACTGAAAGTGAATTAAAAGCACTAGGTTCTGTATGTACAAAACACGATTTACTCATTATTTCTGATGAGATTTATGAAAAGCTTATATATACGAACGATAAACATGTTTCTATTGCACAGCTTTCAACCGAATTAAAAGAACGGACAGTGGTCATTAATGGGGTTTCCAAATCACATGCTATGACAGGATGGAGAATAGGCTATGCTGCTGGACCTGTCGCTATTATTAAAGCAATGACAAACCTTGCATCCCATTCCACATCAAATCCAACTTCGATAGCACAATATGCATCCTTAGCTGCTTACCGAGCGAAAGAGGATCCAACGATTGAAATGCGTAAAGTATTTGCAGAAAGATTGAATGCGTTATATGATTTAATAGTTGAGATTCCAGGTGTAACCTGCCAAAAGCCCCAAGGAGCGTTTTACCTATTTCCAAATGTCTCCCAAGCAGCAAGCTTAACCGGCTTTGAATCGGTTGATGATTGGGTTTCTGCTTTGCTGGAAGAGGAGAAAGTGGCAATTGTTCCTGGTTCTGGGTTTGGTGCACCAGATTACGTACGGTTATCTTATGCAATCTCTAAAGAACAACTAGAGGAAGCAGCTAAGCGAATTCGTCGTTTCGTAGAAAATCATCTAAAATAAGATTTAACTACTGTTCGTCCTTTTTTGTAACGAGCGAAAATGTAATGGAGGTATAAAATTGAAAACAACAATCGCACAAGTATCTAAATTTGAAGGTAAAGAAGTCACAATCGGGGCTTGGCTAGCTAACAAGCGCTCTAGTGGTAAAATCGCATTTTTACAACTACGTGATGGAACTGGATTCATGCAAGCCGTAGTAGTAAAAAGTGAAGTAGATGAAGAAACATTCCAACTTGCTAAAAACATCACTCAAGAATCATCTATGTACATAACAGGTACAATCGTTGAAGATACACGTTCACCATTAGGTTATGAAATGCAAGTAGCAAGTATTGAACTAATCCATGAGTCAGTAGATTATCCAATCACACCGAAAGAGCATGGAACAGAATTTTTAATGGATCATCGCCATTTATGGTTACGTTCTAAAAGACAGCATGCTGTTATGAAAATCCGTAATGAAATCATTCGTGCCACTTATGAATTTTTCAATGATAATGGCTACGCGAAGGTGGACCCGCCAATTTTAACAGCTGCATCAGCAGAAGGTACTACAGAGCTATTCCATACGAAGTATTTTGACGAAGATGCCTATTTATCTCAAAGTGGTCAATTGTATATGGAAGCTGCAGCAATGGCTTTAGGAAAAGTATTCTCATTTGGGCCAACTTTCCGCGCTGAAAAATCGAAAACACGTCGTCACTTAATTGAATTCTGGATGATTGAACCAGAAATGGCCTTTGTAGAACACGATGAAAGCTTAGAAATTCAAGAGAATTACGTTAGCTATATTGTTCAATCCGTTCTAAAAAATTGCCAATTAGAGTTAAAAACATTAGAACGCGATACAGCTAAGCTTGAAAAAATTAAGGCGCCATTCCCTAGAATTTCATATGATGATGCGATTACTCTATTAAAAGAAAAAGGATTTACCGATATTGAATGGGGTGAGGATTTTGGTGCTCCGCACGAGACAGCAATTGCGGAGAGCTTTGACATGCCTGTCTTTATTACGAATTATCCGGCATCCATTAAAGCATTTTATATGAAACCAGATCCTACTCGTGATGACGTAGTACTTTGTGCAGACCTTATTGCTCCAGAAGGATACGGCGAAATTATCGGTGGTTCACAGCGTATTGATGATTTAGAATTAATGCAACAACGTTATGAGGAGCATGGATTAACAGGACCTGCTTATCAGTGGTACTTAGAGCTAAGAAAATACGGTAGTGTACCACATTCTGGATTTGGCTTAGGGTTAGAACGAACTGTCGCATGGTTATCAGGTGTAGAACATGTTCGTGAAACAATCCCATTCCCACGTTTATTAAATCGTTTATATCCATAAAAATACGTTTCCAACTCATCCCTTGCCACACTTGTGCAGGGGATTTTAATCTCATAGGGACAACAATCATGCTATACTAGGATAGGAGGTGCAACTATATGACAAAATCTATTTCATATCAACAATTAATCAATCAAGTAACAATCCCGAATGAGTTGTTACTCTCCTACAATACAATTGGCTTAGATGAAACAGAGGTAATGGTATTAATACAAATTCATCGCTTTTCGATACAAGGTAACTTCTTTCCAACATTAGATGAGTTAACTGCCACTTTATCGATAGATGATAAAGCATGTTCTGTCATTTTACGAAAACTTATGCAACGGAATTTATTAAAAATAGAACGATTAGAAAATAACCATGAGCAATTAAGTGAAGCCTATTCACTGGAACCTTTATGGGAAAAACTATTTGAACAACCAGTAGTAGAGGACAAGCAGAATGAGGATGGCACTTTATTTATATTATTTGAACAAGAATTTGGCAGACCTATTTCACCTTTTGAAATTGAAACCATCAATGCTTGGCTTGATGAAGATAAGATTGCGCCATCACTAATCAAAGCAGCTTTACGTGAATCGGTTCTGATGGGGAAATTAAATTTTAAATATATGGACCGAATTCTTCGCGAATGGAAAAAGAAGGGGATTCATTCCGTTGAACAAGCACGTGAGGCATCCAAACGTTTTCATGATAATCAAGCTACTAAACAGCAGACTTCTTTACCAAAGAAACGTGATACATCCTTTTACTATAATTGGTTAGAGGGAGAGGAATAATGCTTACTAAGAAAGAGATTCGATTTTGTCTCGACGAAATCGCTGATATGTTCCCAGATGCAGAATGTGAACTAATACATGATAATCCTTTTGAATTAGTTATCGCAGTATTATTGTCTGCACAATGTACAGATGCACTTGTTAATAAAGTAACAAAGGAATTATTTAAAAAATATAAAACCCCAGAGAATTATTTAGCAGTATCCCTCGAGGAACTACAACAAGATATCCGATCAATCGGCTTATATCGTAATAAAGCAAAAAACATCCAGAAGCTTTGCCAAGTATTACTTGATCAATATGATGGAGAAGTGCCTAAATCAAAGGATGAACTCGTAAAGTTAGCTGGGGTCGGTAGAAAAACAGCTAATGTAGTGGCTTCGGTAGCTTTTGGTGAACCTGCAATTGCCGTAGATACACATGTAGAGAGAGTATCAAAACGACTTGGGATATGTCGTTGGAAGGATTCCGTTATTGAAGTAGAAGAGACATTAATGAAAAAGGTACCAAAGGATGAATGGAGTGTTACACATCATCGATTAATTTTCTTCGGAAGATACCATTGTAAAGCGAAAAATCCTAACTGTCCGGAATGTCCGCTGCTTGAAATTTGCAGGGAAGGGAAAAAGCGAATGAAAGAAAGGGATGCTATATAAAAAAACGAGGAGGTCCTTCTAAGGATCTCCTCGTTTTTTACTTATTCTTCTCCGTCTTCTTCATTCGCTGGTTCTTCCGGTTCGGTTGTTGTATCTTCGGAATCACTCGGAATATCTATCGTTGTCGTTCTTGTTTCACTTCTGTTACCTGATTGGCCTCCATTTTGACCGATCGCTGTTACATGAATAGTATAGCTACCACCAGGCTCAAAATTTCCATTTATTTCAATACCTTTTGACTGTACGATTTGTGTGCCACCTTGTGGTCCTTCCACAATAACTTCAAAGGATGCGGGAGGTCCGTTATAATCCCAAGAAACATCAATCAACGACTGATCGGGAATGAAATTAGCACTTAAATTTTCCACAGGATTGATTGTATCTGGTTCTTCTTCGGCTTCTAATGTTAAGGAAACAGCTTGTGGATCACTACGTTTTGAATCATCCTCTGCATTGAAGGCCACTACTTGAATCGTATAGGAAGAACCAGGTGTAACTTCCGTAATTTCAATTTCGTTATCTTCCGTAGTAGAGAGGACTTGCATTTTTCCATCATCTACACTAGCAGAAACCTCAAAGGATATTGCCTGATCTTTGTCTTTATCGTATCCCCACTGAACCTTAATAGCGTTACTTTCAGCAACATATTCTGCTTTTAGATCCTTAACTGCATCTAATTTATCATATTTCTCAGATGTCTTCGTAGGTTCTGTTCCTTTTACGAACAATTCCGTAACAACTTCAGATTCTGGCGTGTAGTCACTTGGCAATGTAGCAGGGTTTGAACCTTTTTCAACAGCAACTTTAACTACTGAATCAGGCTTCGTAAAATCTGCCGTTTCAATATCCTTAGATAACTCTGTCATCGTATTTTTAAATAAATAGTGTGCAATTTGCGTATCAGCATATGGCATCGTGCGATTTGTTTCATCATAACCGACCCATACCGACATGGTATAATTCGTCGTAAAACCTGTTACCCAGGAATCTTTTGCTCCGTCTTGATCCTCTAAATTAGTTGTACCAGTCTTCGCTGCAACTGGTAGACCTGGCATACGAGCATTTCCACCTGATGAACCTTGTGATAAAGCAGTCTTTAACATATCAGAAATCATATATGCCGTGTAATCAGACATTGCTACAACGGGTTCTGGTGCCAAATCAACCGTACGTTCATCTGGAAAGACAACTTTTGTTACGGCATGTGGTTCATATCGAATACCACCATTACCAAACGCTTGATAGGCTCCTGCCATTTGTAATGGATTAACTGTCGTATCGGCACCACCAATTGCATCTGTTAATTGCGGTCTACCATTAGCAAATTCAATCCCTAAATTATTGGCAAATTTTTGGGCATTGTCGTAGCCAGTTTCTTCTAATGTTTTTACCGCAGGAACGTTTAGTGATTCTTGTAATGCATAACGTGCGGTCATCCAGCCTTGGTATTCACGGTTCCAATTTCGTATTACTTTTCCATCTGTTCCAGCTATTTCATATGGTTTATCATCATTAATTTGATGATAAGTAGACATCTTGTTGTATTCAATGGCTGGACCATAAGCAACAATCGGTTTAAAGGTTGAACCTGCTTGGTTTCCACCTTGAATCGCATAGTTAAATCCGTTTTGATAGTTTCGATCTCCACCAATGGCACGAATAGCACCAGTTTTAGTATCTAGTACAACTAGACCCGCATGTAAATCTTCATTCGGATAGGGGATAGGGTTATCCTCTGCATTCGATAACAAGTACTCCACATGATCTTGTGCATTTTTATCTATTGTCGTGTAAATTTTTAAACCATCTGAATAGATATCAGCACCATCTAGTTTTTCATTCACTTCTTTTTCCACTTGTTGGATAAATGCATCATATGGACTTGGCTCTGGTTGATCCTTTACTAATAGAGAAGTAATATCAACTTTAAGTGCTTCATCTGCTTCTTCTTGTGTTATTTTATCGTGACGTACCATTAATTTCAGTACAGTTTCCATTCTTTCCTTCGTCAAATCAGGATTATTAAATGGATTATACGCAGTAGGGCGTTGTGGAAGTCCAGCTAATATCGCCGCCTCTGGTAACGTTAACTCATGTAAATCGGTCTTGCCAAAATAGGTTTCAGCTGCTTTTGCAACACCATAAGCATTGGCGCCATAAAATATTTTATTCAAATACATCTCTAGGATTTGTTCTTTCGAATAATCCTGTTCTAATTTTAACGCTAACCATTGTTCCTGTACTTTTAAACTTAGTTTCTTTTCAGGGTTTAAGAAGGAACGTTCTACAACCTGCTGTGTAATGGTACTAGCTCCTTCAGAACCAAATCCATTCCGTAAATTCCCAATTACAGCCCCACCGATACGTCTAATATCAATACCAGGATGCTCAAAAAAACGTGCATCTTCAGTAGCTGTAACGGCATCGATTAGAATATCTGGTAAATCATCATATTCGATCTTTGTCCGTTTTATTTCACCTAGATCCGCTATTAATTCACCATTAGGATCATACACCTTTGATGATACTGGATCTGATAATTGTGATGCATCAATTTCTGGTGCTGTGGCAATATAATAGGTAAATAGACCTGCAACAGCGACTCCGATAACTAAAAAGAAGATTAGCAGTCCTAAAAATATCTTTTTCCATACTGGTTTCTTTTTTGATTTTTTTTGTTTTCTACGTGCAGTGCGACTTTGGCGATTTTCTGCCATAACTCACTACCTCCAATCTAAAAATAAAGCTTATCAATAATAGAAAGATAATCAACTCTTGTTTGGTATTTAAACGGTATTTCGAAACCTTCTTGCTTTATTTGATTGTATGGTATTGATTTTCTACCATCTCTCTGTTTTTCATACCAATGCTTGAATAATTTATCTGCCTGTAAATAATAGGTCTCATTCAGAACAGCAAAACGGATAATCATAAAACAAATACCACCATGATCAACAATTGACTTCATATGGTTAATCTGATGTTCATGTACATTCGCTAGGGGAAAGGAGGTTTTATTTTTCGTTTCCTTTGCCTCAAAATCAATGTAACGATTTCGGTAAATGCCATTATAATCCGTTGTCGATGCTTGTTTGAAATAAGCCTCTGTTATAACTGCTGCACTTCTGGACGGATAATTCACTTTCACAATTTGTACAGGTGTTGGCTTTTTGTGTATGACAGCTAGATTAGTATCTAAATAGTATTGATTAGTTAAATTAATATCTTCTTCTAGTGTCATTCCACGATTACTAAAGGATTGATTAGACTGTTTGGTCGCTATGTTTCGCTTCCCATTTGGATAATTCATTGTTATGCCTCCTAGCATAATACAGTATCATATCAGAAAAATGCTTACAGCGTAACAATAAAGTCTATCGATCGTAATTTTATCGATGAATAAGGCATTCATAATTAATCTCCACGATACTATCATAGTAAGATATATGATTGATGATGACTACGACTTCTTATCCACCAATAAGTTTATGATGAAAGCAGGTATATATGGTGCGTGTAAGCTGGCATACGCAGGATTATTTATATTATATAACAAATAGGACTAGGAAGTATAATATCGACAATATTGCACGAACAAAAGCCTATCAGAGCTTTTATAAAAAACACCCAGAAATTAAGTGGGCATTAGTTGCCAGTGTCGTGTCACGAAACGCTGGCTGGAATATGACAGATTTGTACACACCAACCTATAAGCAGTTATTAAAGGAACAAGAGAGAAAACGATTATTTATGACCTATGAGAGGGCAAATTGGCTAATCTTCTCAGATGCATACCCACAACTAGTTGTCTATGAGCTATCAACAAAGCTGCAGGTACCTTTATTTCATTTATTACAGAATTACCATGTTTCACAGTTTATGATCCGTGAATGGGAACGGTTTTGGGTAACAAAAGATGAAGATCAGTTATTAATTTCTCTTATTATCAATGAACAAAATGTCATTCAACATCCCGTTATTACACAATCTTTTTTTCGAAGACACATATTCTTGAGCCTACCGTATCTCGCACAAGATGTTCTATTATTAAATGCCGTTTTAATCCCGACCACTTCAGGTAACTTATATGGCGACTTTGTTCATAAATTTACACATGTATCCAACCGAATTACCTTAGGGAAATCGTTAGCATCTCAAATGTTTCACCCAGCTATATTTCCAGGTTTACTGAACTTCATTACGAAAGTGGAGCATACCGGATCGCGGCAAGATTATGAAGTGTTTTTGCCAACGCAACCAACGTCATCCGTATTTTTAAGGACTACATACCCAATAATTGAACATCAAGATATAATTCGAAAGGACTGGTATAAATCAGGGGGTATCAAACAAACCTGGTATCAACTAACTAAAGGGCAGCCAAAGCATATGGGGAAGTCGTTCTATCAAAAAAGAAAGTGGATTGCTACCTTTTCCAAAATAAAAAACAGCTTCACCTAAAAAAGGATCTGCACCTAGGCAAATCCTTTTTTAGGTTTAAGTAGATGGTTTATTAGGACCGTTAAGCTTCTTATCACCCGTTTTGAGTGATTTACCGTTTGTTGCATCCTTTTGTTTGTTCTTATGTTTATCTTTCATATAATATCCCTCCTTCCGTAACTAGTTTGTCTAATTTATAAGAAATCATGAGGATATGCACTAGTTTTGTTTGTTTTCTTCTACTTTTGTCGAACAGGCAGGAGCGGAACGTAGACATGCCGAATACACTTGTAACACTAAAAAAATATGGGGTGATAATGATGGGACTTGCTCTTGCAAAAGAGAGGGAACAAAACGGTTATCCACGAAAAGCATTTGAAGCACGCTTGCTACAGATAGGTGATACGGCACGGAGAGCGGAACAAAAGCTAGCATTAAAGATAGATGAACGAATTGAGAAACAATATAAAAAGCACGAAGCTTCGATAGTGGAAGTAAAAAAGACAGTAAAAACGATTCAACACCGTAAACATTCGAATACGATAAGGAAATGGTTTAAACTGAAAAAATAGCACGAGGGAGCATGAAAGAATGCCTTATTCCTGTAATCATGATACAGTAGTAGTATGATTACAGGAATTGAGGCGTTTTTTTATGGAGTTAATGACATATACACTACAATTAAAAACATATTTACAGGAATTAAAAGACATTTTCGAGCAAAACAATCCACCTGAGGATCGTAGAGATAATTTATTTTTCCAAATGGTAAAGGAGAATACCGCTCCTATTTATGACTTATTAGCGAAATGGGAGGAGCTGGCCTTAACGACGATTAAGGAACACAAAATAAGTGTCCACCCGAATCAAGTTATGTCCACTCGAGAAAATATGGAACTTTTATTAATGCATAGCTATTATATCGATGTAAGACGAAGAAGATACATGGAACTACATCAATCGGTGGAATATGTTTTAGACCAATTATTACGGGCAATCGAATAATCTGCTCCTCCTTTACATTTACTACGTCTTTTATTATAATTAGCTTCCACACGACGTGAAGGGGGAATGCGTGTTGTCAAAACAACAGCTAATAGAAAAAGCAATTGAAAGTAGAAACAATGCTTATGTTCCATACTCAAATTTTCAAGTAGGGGCAGCGTTACGTACAAAATCAGGAAAAGTCTATACAGGCTGTAACATTGAAAATGCTGCATATCCAGTAACCTGTTGCGCAGAGAGAGTAGCGATATTTAAAGCAATATCAGAAGGTGAAACCGAATTTGTAGAGATTGCAGTAGCTGCGAATACCGAACGACCAGTACCACCATGTGGATCATGTCGTCAAGTAATGAGCGAATTCTTTAACCCGGACACCGAGATTCATTTAACCAATTTGAAGGCGAATACAATGACTATTAAGATGGATGAGTTACTACCATTTTCGTTCCAAAAAACTGATATGGATAAGTAATACATAGAAAAGGTAAGAAGCAGATTGTCCTGTTTCTTCCTTTTTTGCTATAATAAAAAAAGATATACGGACATATAGTATACTAACTTGTATAATAGCAAAGCTAATGGTAGAACGTACGAAAATTTTAGGAATATATGATGGGGTGAAAATACGATGCAAAATAAAATTCAACTAAACGGTAAAGAAATTCTTGAAAAAGATTTTAAAACAGCAATGAGAGGCTATAATCAAGAGGAAGTGGATGAGTTTTTAGATGTGGTTATCCAGGACTATGAAGCTTTTGGTCGTGAAATTGATCGTCTTAAGCAAGAAATCGATCGCTTGAAAAAAACTGGAGATAGTCAAGTGAAAACAAGATCAACTCAAGCAGCACCACAGGTTAACTATGATGTGCTAAAACGACTGTCTAACCTTGAAAAGGCAGTGTTTGGCAACAAATACGCAAATGCTGAATCATAAGTGCTAACTATTTTTACCAATGAAAGAAATCGCAACCTATGATATAATCATGTTAGCTTAAATTGAATACTCACGTAATCGCTGCATGCAAATGCAGAGGAAAGTCCATGCTCACACAAACTGCGATGTTTGTAGTGTTCGTGCTTGACGAATTCATAAGTCAAGGTAGCTATTATAGCTAACGGCAGGTGAAGTTCCTAAGTCTTCGGATATGGAATGCGATCCTTGAAAGTGCCACAGTGACGGAGCTGAGATGGAAACATTTCAGGTGGAACGAGGTAAACCCCGCGAGTGAGCAACCCAAATTATGGTAGGGGCATCCTTTAGTAGGGAATTGAACCGAAAGAGGGACAGGTAAATACCTGTAGATAGATGATTACAACCAGAGTACGAGGCTGACCACCGTTTGAAGTACAATTGGTACAGAACATGGCTTATCGAGTATTCAATGGTCCATTACAATACAATTCATTTACGCATAACCTTTTTGTTTGCTTCTTGCTTACAGAAGGGTTATTTTATTTTCTATAAGAACATATGGTAAACTATTGATACTCGGAAAACAATTTGAAGGGAATTTATACATGGCGCAACACATACGATTAATCGCAACAGCTGCAATGGGTTTAGAATCTGTCGTAGCAACAGAAGTAAAACAATTAGGCTATGAGGTACAGGTTGATAATGGGAAGGTGATATTTGATGCTCCAATCTCTGCCATACCAAGATGTAATTTATGGCTAAGAACGGCAGATCGAATTAAATTAGTAGTAGGAGAATTTCGGGCTACGACCTTTGACGAACTGTTTGAAGGTACAAAAGCATTACCATGGGAAGATTACATTAGTGAGGAAGGGCAATTTCCTGTAGCTGGAAAATCGGTAAAATCCACATTATATAGTGTTCCCGATTGCCAAAAAATCGTCAAAAAAGCAATTGCAGAACGTTTGAAGCGAAAGTATGGCATGGCATCTAAAATGCCAGAAACAGGATCATTATACAAGGTAGAAGTATCGATATTGAAAGATACAGCTCTTCTGACTATTGATACATCTGGTGTTGGATTACATAAAAGAGGATATCGCGTTGGGCAAGGTGAAGCACCTTTAAAAGAAACAATGGCAGCAGCACTTCTATTGTTAACCAATTGGCGCGCTGATTATCCATTAATCGATCCATTTTGTGGGTCTGGTACGATTCCGATAGAAGCAGCACTAATCGGACAAAATATTGCACCAGGGTTTAATCGTGAATTTGCATCAGAGGATTGGGGTCTTATTCGTTCAAGTTATTGGGATGATGCGTTTCAGGAAGCGGAAGATTTAGCCAATTATGATCAAAAGCTAGAAATAATCGGCAGTGACATTGACCATAAAATGGTTCAAATAGCCGATTCCAACAGTAAGGAAGCTGGATTAGGTGAGTTAATTACATGGAAACAAATGCAGGTTAGTGATTTAACGATTCGTCAGGATAATGGGTATATCATTGGTAATCCACCATATGGACAACGAATTGGAGATCAAGAAGCTGTACAAAAAATATACCAGCAGCTTGGAGCTGTCATGAAAAATCATCCATCATGGAGCGTATACATTTTAACAGCCTATGAAGCATTTGAGAAATTTTATGGCCAAAAGGCAACGAAGAAACGAAAGCTATTTAACGGCTTTATTAAAACGGATTATTATCAATATTTCGGAAAGAAAACAGGGGAGAGAAGATAATGTCGACGTTAACAACGGTACAAACCGAGTTTCAGGAGTACTTAAAAGAAATAAATGCCTACCGAGAAGCAATCACGTTAATTCAATGGGATTTACGCACCAAAATACCTAAGAAGGGTGTTGAGCAACGTTCAGAGGTTGTTGGCCAACTAGCTCACAAACTACATCAATTAGAAACTTCTGACCAAATGAAATCCTATATCGATGCATTAAAGGATCAAACTACGGATGAGGTATTACAAAAAATTGTATTAGAGTGTCTTGATACATATGAGAAAAACCGAAAAATACCTGATACAGAGTTTAAAGAATATGTAATGCTTCAATCGAAATCAGAGGCAGTTTGGCAGGAAGCAAGAGAAAAAGCGGACTTTTCGCTTTTCCAGCCCTATCTAGAAAAATTAGTAGCATTCAATCAAAAATTCGCAGATTATTGGGGCTATGATACCAACCGATATGATGCACTTTTAAATAATTTCGAACCTGGTGTAACGGTTGAAACATTAGATAAAGTATTTCCAAAGGTGCGTCAATCTTTAACAAAATTACTAACTAGCATCCAACACAGCTCTATCATTCCAGATTCTTCTGTTTTGAACACTCATTTTCCTAAGCAAAAACAAAAAGACTTTGCGATTGAAATTTTAAAACGAATGGGCTATGACTTTGATGCTGGCCGATTAGATGATACGATACACCCGTTCGCGATTACATTGAATATAAATGATGTTCGAATTACAACACGCTATGATGAAGAGGATTTCCGAATGGCTATATTTGGAACCATTCACGAAGGCGGCCATGCGCTTTATGAACAAAACATTGATACAAAATTGGCTGGAACACCACTTGCTACCGGAACTTCTATGGGGATTCATGAATCACAATCGCTATTTTGGGAAAACTTTATCGGTCGCAATAAGGTGTTTTGGGAATCCCATTATAATGTGTTTAAGCAACATGCACCGGACCATTTTAACGATATATCCCTTGCAGACTTTTACCAAGCAGTTAACGAGGTGAAACCTTCATTCATACGTATTGAAGCAGATGAATTAACGTATCCGCTTCATATCATGGTACGGTATGAATTGGAAAAAGCCTTAATTAATGGTGAAATCGAGGTTAAGGATTTACCGAAACTATGGAATGAAAAAATGCAGGAATATTTAGGAATTACACCACCAACTGATCGCGAAGGTGTATTACAAGATATTCACTGGGCAGGTGGGGACTTTGGCTATTTCCCTTCATATGCTCTAGGGTATATGTATGCGGCACAATTCCAGCATACAATGAAAGATGCACTTCCAATCGATGAAATTATTAAATCAGGTGATTTTACAGAAATTCGCAATTGGCTAACAGAACATATCCATCAATATGGAAAAATGAAGAAGCCGCTTCAAATTATTGAAGATGTGACCGGTGAAGCGCTTAACCCAGATTATTTAGTAGAATATTTAACCGAAAAATACAAAGATATTTATCAGTTCTAACGTATTAATGTCAACCTACCCAAGCATGCAAGAAAGATGCTTAGGTAGGTATTTTTTTGGGGGAAAAAATAGCCGTAACTAACTTATTTTACTATTTGCGTAATAATTTATGAAATCATTCGCAAACTAACGCTAAAACTAATTCAGGTGAGAATATGGCGATTATAGGTGCAGTGGGACTTGGAATTCCCGAATATGAAATTCCCCAAAATCAAGTAAAGACATTAGCAAAAGATTTATTCAGCTATACCGATAAGCAATTTGCTAGAATGCTACCAGTGTTTGACCATGCAGCAATCGAGGCAAGGCAATTTGTTGTTGATGCGTCATGGTTTCTTCAAGAACATAATTTTGAAGAGCGGAACAACTTATACCACCAGTTTGCCATAAAGCATTCGCTAAAAGCCATGGATGATTGTTTAGCCAGTGCTAATCTTTCCCGCGAAATTGACTATTCTAACATAGATTTAATTAGCTTTGTGTCAAGTACGGGCATTGCAACCCCGTCCCTTGATGTATTTTTAATGAATGAGCGGTCTTTTCGAGAGGATGTAGAACGAATGCCGTTATGGGGACTAGGTTGTGCAGGTGGAGCAATTGGTTTATCGAGGGTTTCCGACTGGCTAACAGCCAATCCCGAAAAAATCGCACTACTCGTGAATTGTGAGCTTTGTAGTTTAACCTTTCAAAAAAGTGATCAGAAAAAAAGTAATTTAGTTGGAACCGCCTTATTTGGAGATGGCATTAGTGCTGTATTACTAGTGGGGGAAAAATCACCCTATCGTAAGTCCCTATCGAAACCGTTACCGAACATTACTAGCGCCAGTTCATACACGAAAAAGTTCAGTACTGACATCATGGGTTGGAAAGTTACCGATAGTGGATTTGAAGTAGTATTTTCCAAGAGCATTCCAGCACTTGTAAAGACAACATGGAAGGAACATCTCGAGCAATTTCTTCATAGAAATCAACTGGATCTAGCAGATATCCACTCGTTTATTGTTCATCCTGGGGGAAAGAAGGTTTTATCCGCAATGGAAGAATCCTTAACTATCCCCTCTAGTAAGCTAAAATATTCCTATGAGGTATTAAAAAAGCACGGTAATATGTCCTCAGCAACGGTTCAATATGTATTGCGACAATGGTTAGAAGAAGGGGGTCGTCCAGGGAATAAAAGTGTCATATCTGCACTTGGACCTGGCTTCAGCTCAGAAATTTTACTAGTGGAGTGGGTAATATCATGACAATATGGATGTGGATATTAATTAGTGTTATTATTGGTCAGCGACTGGTAGAACTCGTTATTGCAAAAAACAATGAAAAGTGGATGAAAGCAAGAGGTGGAGTAGAAGCAGGGGGGACTCATTATAAGTGGTTTATTTATCTGCACACACTATTTTTCTTCAGTACCGTGACCGAGGGAATGATTCAGCAACAGAGTGACATACCATTTCATACGTTCTATTTTTCTCTATTTATTTTAGCGCAATTCGCTCGTATATGGTGCATCTATTCTTTAGGGAGATTTTGGAACACAAAAATCATTGTACTACCACGTGTTGCCTTAATTAAGAAGGGGCCATACAAATTTGTCAAGCACCCGAATTATATAATCGTCGCTGTTGAGCTGTTTATCATCCCAATGTTATTCGGTGCTTATATTACAGCATTCGTGTTTCCAATACTACACATCTTGTTATTACGTATTCGAATTCCAGAAGAGGAAAGAGCTCTAGCATTGATTTCGAAACATTGAGAGACCAAAATAAAACGGTAATCCATAAATCAGATTACCGTTTCTATATACCTTCGCTTATTTTTTCACTACATTTGCCGCTTGTGGTCCACGTTCACCATCAACGATTTCAAACGTTACTTCTTGACCTTCTTCTAATGTTTTAAAGCCTTCACCTTCAATTGCCGAATAATGAACAAATACATCATTTCCACCTTCGACTGAAATAAACCCATAGCCCTTTTCTGCGTTAAACCATTTAACTACTCCGTTTTCCATGTAACAAAACCTCCTAAAAACTTTCACGTAAAACGTGTTAATACAAAGCCGAAATTGGACAAGTAAAAAGGCAGCTCAGACAGAAAGATTGGATCATAAAGCATCCCACTTCTTTCTATTTCGAAGCTACCATTCCGTAATGATCCATATATCTTCTTTGCTTGTGTCCAATATAGCTTATTTTAAAATGTCAGTCAAGACGAATTCAGAAAAATATGCAGAATAATCCAATTATCCTTCTGTTGTTTTGCTGACATTCATTGTATAATCTTATTGTGTAATAGTTCGTTTATTTTATGTATGATAAATCTTTTTTTCAAGACTTACATAACGCCAAAGAAATCAGAGAAGGGAAGAGGAGAAATGAAAACAGATATCGATATAGCACAAGAGGCTACTCTAAAGCCAATTCATGACATCGCCAATGATCTACATTTAGAACAAGAGGACTGGGAACCATACGGCCATACTAAAGCAAAGCTTTCAGCTACACTCTTAGACAAATTGGCATCGAAGCCCTCCGGAAAGATAATATTGGTTACTGCTATCAACCCTACACCAGCTGGCGAGGGCAAATCGACCGTAACAGTAGGTTTGGGACAGGCTCTAAACAAAATCGGTAAGAAAACCGTCATTGCACTAAGGGAGCCCTCACTTGGTCCGGTAATGGGAATTAAAGGTGGGGCAGCAGGGGGAGGCTACTCTCAAGTATTACCAATGGAAGATATTAATTTACATTTCACAGGTGATTTACATGCTATTACAAGCGCAAATAACGCATTGGCAGCAATGATCGATAATCATATCCATCAAGGAAATCAATTACAAATCGACCCAAGAAGAATTGAATTTAAACGCGTAATGGATATGAATGACCGAGCATTACGGCAAATAGTTGTTGGACTTGGTGGACCATTACGAGGAGTCCCTCGCGAAGATGGATTTAATATTACCGTTGCATCTGAAATCATGGCTATATTATGTTTAGCCACTGATCTGCAGGATTTAAAGAAACGAATTGCCAATATAATGATTGGTTATACATATAAGGAAGAGCCTGTATATGTGCGTGATTTAGCAGTAGAAGGTGCCTTAACATTACTTCTTAAAGACGCTATCAAGCCTAACCTTGTACAGACAATTGAAAATACACCAGCCATCATTCATGGTGGACCATTTGCCAATATTGCACATGGCTGTAATAGTATAATTGCGACGAAAACAGCAGCAAAGCTTGGAGATTATGTGGTCACCGAAGCAGGGTTTGGGGCTGATCTCGGTGCAGAAAAATTTCTTGATATTAAAACTAGAGCTGGAAATATTGATACCGATGCAGTTGTAATTGTCGCAACCATTCGCGCTCTAAAAATGCATGGTGGGGTAGCGAAGGATCAACTAACCACCGAAAATGTGGAAGCATTAAAAACTGGTATTGCTAATTTGAAAAAGCATGTTGAAACCATTGAATATTTTGGACTACCGTTTGTGATTGCTATTAATAAATTCCCAACCGATACACAAACTGAAATTGATTATGTTTCCACTTGGTGCGACGAAATGGGCTATGAGGTTGCCCTTACAGATGTGTGGGCAAAAGGTGGAGAAGGTGGCATAGAACTTGCGGAAAAGATTGTTCAAACAATAGAGACTCGCGAGAAGAATTTCAAGCATGTATATGAACTAACGGATTCGCTGGATACGAAAATACGAAAAATAGCACAGATTGTTTATGGTGCCACTGATATCGAATTGTCAGCTAAAGCAAAAAAACAGATTGCTCTTTTTGAAGAACAGGGCTGGGGAGAATTGCCAATATGCATGGCCAAAACACAGTACTCCTTATCTGATAATCCAGCGTTACTCGGTAGACCATTTGATTTTACGATTACGATTCGGGAACTAAGACCATCCATCGGAGCCGGGTTTATCGTAGCGCTAACAGGTGATATTATGACAATGCCTGGCTTACCTAAAAAGCCAGCAGCTCTTAACATGAACGTTACAGAAGACGGTAAGATTGTAGGGCTATTCTAATGAACGAACGAAAGCAACTAGAAGCCGTTACTTCATACTGTCAAGACATATTTGGAAACGATGCAACTGGACACGATTTCTTTCATCTACAACGAGTAGCCCGATTAGCGAATCAAATTGCTGTTGAAGAGGATGCTGATGTATTCATTTGTACAGCAGGTGCTTGGCTACATGATGTTGGTGACCACAAACTTTTCCGTGATCCTTCCGGTGCATTACACAAGATGGATTTATTTCTTCAATCCATCACGCTTACCAATGAACAAATACAAGCGATTCATCAAGCTATTGAAAATATATCCTATAGTAAAGGTAAAATACCAGACACCATCGAAGGACGTATTATTCAAGACGCTGACCGAATTGATGCACTTGGTGCAATTGGGATTGCGAGAACCTTCGCATATGGTGGTGCTAAGAGTCGGCTTATTTACCATAACGAGGACAAAAGTGAAACATCCATCCAGCACTTTTATGATAAACTTCTAAAGCTAAAGGATACGTTGCATACAGCCAGTGCTAAACAATTAGCCGAGGAACGCCATCAGTTTATGGAGGCATACTTAGATCAATTCTTTAGGGAATGGGGATAATTTATCAGGAGTGCGGGTCAAAAGGATTTTGAGCAAAATAAAAAACGAACAATGTGCATTCTATTAAATGTACATGTTCGTTTTTTATTCATTCAGCGTCGTCATGTCCCGAATTTTTCAAATTAAGTAATTTAACGCCCAATCCGTTTCGCACCTAAGTATCGTGTTTTCCAATATGATTCGCTCAAAGAACTTACTTCTACACCATCTAATCCTGCATGAATAAATTTCCCGTCACCGACATAGATGCCCGCATGCGAGGGACCTGGTTTATACGTTTCAAAAAACACTAAATCCCCAACTGAAGGAGCACTCACGGAAGTACCGAAGTTCCAAATATCAGACACCGTTCTAGGGATTGTTACTCCATGTGTGTGATAGATATATTGCAAAAATCCACTGCAATCAAATCCACCAGGTGATTCACCGCCCCATACATATGGTGTACCAATATACGCATAAGCGGTTTGTACGATAGCTGCATTACTAGCATTTTTAATCGACACATTCTTAATGGAAGTTTGTTTAGATGCTGTTTTAACTGATGCCGCTGCTTGTTGTTTTTCGGATTCATACATCGTACTTAAGGATTGTTGTGGCGCCTCGTCAAGAAAATCGATGTCATGTTTTTCCTCAGCAATCTCAACCGCTTTTTTCGTTAGCGGTCCATACATGCCATCAATTTCTCCTTCATAATACCCGAAGTATTGAAGGGACTCCTGAACAATCCGAACATCTTCACTTTGTAATCCTGGATAGACTGAACCTGATAAGCTTTCGAGACGTTTAATATGGGTTTCTATTTCTACTTCAATAAGGGCATAGATCGTCTCTTTATCTGCTAAACCAGTCATCGTAATATTATGATCCCGTTGAAACTTTTTAATAGCGTGCTCGGTTAATACACCGAGTTCTCCATCAACTTTATCATCGTAGTACGACATTTCATTTAGCTTATATTGTAAAATTCTGACGGCCTCACCGTGGTCACCGTATTCCAATTCTTCGGCATCCAATAATGTTTTATTTTCAAAGATAGGGTAGGCGCCTGTATAAAGAGCAAATGGTTGACTAAGGACAAAACTATATAAAAGTGTGTTCTTTGCTATGTTTTCAACTGTTCCATTTAACATGCAATTTATCCCCTTTCATTTTGACTCTTGTTAACTAGATTTATTTTAAAAAAGTATTTTTATGAATTACGATTATGTTACAATAAATGAAACAACGTGAAAATTAGAGGAGTGGGCTAGCACATGGTAAAAGGTGAACAAGCATACCTTGATTTATGCAACCATATCTTAGCAAATGGCACGAAAAGGGGAGACCGAACTAATACGGGGACATATTCTGTGTTTGGTCATCAAATGCGATTTGATTTAGAAGAAGGATTTCCACTACTAACGACAAAGAAAGTCCCATTTCGTTTAGTTGCAAGTGAACTGCTTTGGTTTCTCAAAGGAGACACAAACATTCGTTACTTATTAGAAAACAACAATAATATTTGGAATGAGTGGGCGTTTAAAAAGTGGGTAGAAAGTGATGAATATTCCGGTCCCGATATGACGGACTTTGGGAATCGTTGTCAAATCGATCCAACTTTTAATGAGCAGTATGAAGAACAAATGGCTTTATTTAAGCAAAAAATTGTAGACGATAGTGCGTTTGCTAAAAAATTCGGTGATTTAGGTTCTGTATACGGGAAGCAATGGCGTGCATGGAAGACGTCACAATCAGAAACTATTGATCAATTAAGCGAAGTGATTGATTCTATTCGCTCTAACCCAACATCACGTAGACACATCGTTTCTGCATGGAATCCTGAGGATGTACCTACCATGGCATTACCGC
Source organism: Ornithinibacillus contaminans (assembly GCF_001038425.2). Classification (GTDB taxonomy): domain Bacteria; phylum Bacillota; class Bacilli; order Bacillales; family Amphibacillaceae; genus Ornithinibacillus; species Ornithinibacillus contaminans. Next base: position 9,959 of record NZ_LDPV02000036.1, on the reverse strand, counting down.
CATGTCATACCTTATTCCAATTTTATGTTGCTGACGGGAAGCTTTCTTGTCAGTTATATCAACGTAGTGCAGATGTATTTTTAGGAGTACCATTTAATATTGCTAGTTATGCTCTATTAACCCATCTGATCGCACATGAGACAGGGCTTCAGGTTGGAGAATTCATCCATACAATTGGGGATGCGCATATTTATGCCAATCATGTAGAGCAAGTGAAAACTCAACTAGATCGTGATATTAGGAAACTTCCAACACTGCAAATCACTACAGCCAAAACATCTATTTTTGATTTTGAATTAACTGATTTTGAACTAGTAGATTATAATCCACATCCGACGATAAAAGCACCAATCGCTGTGTAAGGAGGATTTTTCATGATTTCACTACTTTTTGCAATGGATCGTAATCGGCTAATTGGAGCCAATAATGATCTCCCGTGGTACTTACCCAATGATTTAAAGTTTTTTAAAGAGAAAACAACAGGAAATACAATTATAATGGGAAGAAAAACGTTTGATTCCATTGGTAAAGCACTTCCGAACCGAAGAAATGTCGTATTAAGCAGAAACAACATTTCACTTCCTGATCATGTCGAATTAGTTAACGATATTTCCACGATTTTGGAATGGGAGAAAGCGAATCCTACCGAGGAATACTTTGTGATTGGTGGAGGAGTATTATTTGAACATTTTTTACCGCATGCCGACCGAATGTATGTTACGTTCATTGATGAGGCATTCGATGGAGATGTCTATTTTCCTGTCATTGTTGAAACAGAATGGCAGGAAACAGCTAAGGTAAAAGGGATTCGTGATGAGAAAAATCCTTATGATTACTACTTTATACAATATGACCGCATCTAACTAATGGTATCTAGCTGTTTAGAAGTTGTATCCAAGACAGTAAACTGATAGAATATAGGTGCAGGTAAATCGGATTACGATTTACCATTACATAACACTATTACAAGGTAAAACTAGTATTATTTTATTTATGCAGAAGAAGGTGTATCTGATGGCAAGCATAGGTATTTCAGGTTTAATCTTAATATTAATTATTGCTTTGGTCATTTTTGGACCAAAAAAGCTTCCGGAAATCGGTAAAGCAGCAGGTGAAACGTTACGAGAATTCAAGAAATCTACGAAGGATCTAACTGGTGATGTCGCTGATGAGGTTCAAGAAGCAAAAGATATTGTAAAAGGTAATGACACAAAATAATTGAAACTTTTGGAGTGAAGATACATGGGCAATATAGGTGTTCCAGGTCTAATCCTAATTCTTATTGTTGCATTGGTTATTTTTGGTCCTTCTAAGCTACCGGAAATCGGTAAAGCGTTTGGTAGTTCCTTAAAGGAATTTCGAAATGCTGCAAAGGATATTGTTTCAGAGGAAGACTCACGTACGAAGCAAACAACTGATTCGTCAACTACTATAAAAAATGACTAATTAAAAGGTGTAAGGTTGAAGTAACCTTGCATCTTCTTTTCTGTTTGTTAAGCAACCAACAAGCACACTGGCAATCGTTCACTAGGAGTGTTACGCATGAAGAACAAGTTTGATGAAAAGGAAATGAATTTTACCGGGCATTTAGCAGAACTTCGAAATCGCATCGTTGTGACGGCCATTATCTTTATTATATTTTTTATTGCAAGCTATATTTTCGTTGAGGATATTTACCGCTTTTTTGAAAGTCATATCGATTTCAAATTAACAATTATTGGAGTAGCGGATGTATTTTGGGTGTGGTTTACGATTGCAGGTATTGTAGCACTAGCAGCAACTATTCCAGTTTTAGCTTTTCAGCTTTGGATGTTTATTAAGCCTGGCCTAACGCCACGTGAGAGAAGGGCATCTCTTGCTTATATCCCAGTGATTTTTCTTTTATTTGTAGGTGGACTAGTTGTAGGTTATATTATGTTTATTAATCTTATACTTCCATTCCTTTTATCGATGAATGATGGAACATTTGTTGAAATGTTTACCGTTGATAAGTATTTTAAATTTATCTTCCGAATCACATTGCCATTTGCCATTATTTTTGAGATACCAATAATAGCCATGTTCTTAACGAGCATCGGTATGTTAACACCAAGATTTATGCAAAAAATACGTAAGTACGCCTATTTTATTTTGGTCATTTTGTCAACGATGGTAACACCACCTGACTTTTTCTTACCGATTATTGTATCCATTCCATTTTTCTTATTATATGAAATCAGTATTTTTCTTTCCAAAATGGTGTATCGCAAAAAGGAACAAAGACATAACGAGTATATGCAAGCTTAAATCCGTTTAATGAGGTGTAATAATGCGTTCGTTTTATCATTTTATGATGACATATCGTGGTAAAAAGAAGCCTGATGATATGAGTAGATTAGCAGATTGGATGTTTCAGGATCATAACTTTCCGAAGCATTCCACAAGCTATCATGAAATTAGTGAGTATCTCGAGTGGAATAGTCCATTCGCAACTGCGCTTTCTGTATTTGATTCACTCTGGGATACCTATCAAACGAAGGAAATAGATTAGGGGCTGGGACATAAGTGTTAATGGTTAGATAAAATCCGAACGTTGGTGCACGATACCCGCTCCAGGAATCAGTGCATTGTTCGTCCTTGTATCTTCTCATTTTACTTATGTCCCAGCCTCTTCATGTAATGCTATAAATATCGATTACCTGAATGGATTGTAGCACACCGTCATGGGATTTAAGTGTGATACGATGATTTAATGAATCCAATTTAGTTACAATGCCTTGTGATGTTAATTTTTGGCCACTTTTATAATGTTCAATTCTTACCACTTGTTGTACATCATATGCTCTTATCATACGAGTGTTTAACACCTCGAGTTCTTGTTCATCCAATACAGTCCGTTTAATCTTAGTATCTTCCTTCCATATATGCCTTAATAACTCTACATGCTCCGGCAGCATTAAAGATGCCCATTTAATAGATCCTCTATCCTGTACCACTTTACGTCACCTCCTATACATTATACGCGAACATTTGTTTGTGATTCAACATTTCGTTATACTGAAGCCGAAAAAATCATGGTAAAATAGACTAATACGAACTGAAATATTTTAAAATCGTAGCAGGGGGAAAGCACATGAAAATATTGCATACTGCCGATTGGCATTTAGGTAAAATCGTTAATAGTGTCCACATGACAGAAGATCAGGATTATATACTGAATCAAATACTCGACATTATCAGGAAAGAACAGCCCGATGTTCTGGTAATAGCTGGAGACTTATATGACCGTGCTGTACCACCAAAAGAAGCAGTCGACCTACTGAATCGTGTCTTAACCACCCTTGTCACAGATATCAAAATTCCTGTTCTAGCAATTTCTGGAAACCACGATAGTCCCGAACGTCTTGAATTTGGTACCGAGATGTTTCGCGCCCAGAACTTATATATCGAAACCAAGCTTAGTAGAAGCCTCGAACCAGTCATCCTAAACGATGAACATGGTCCAGTTTATTTTCATCTAGTTCCATATATTGAACCTGCAGAAGCTCGAGAGTTCTTTGCAGATAATAGCATTCATTCCCATCAAACCGCGATGGAAGCAGTTATTCGTTACATTAAACAGCACCATGACATGACGAAACGTCACATTTTTGTTGGACACGCTTTTGTCGCAGGTGGCATGGAATCTGAATCAGAGGAACGACTATCCATGATAGGTGGTACTCCCTATGTCGATGCGAATCTATTTGATGATTTTTCCTATGTGGCATTAGGGCATTTACATCAGCCACAACGGATAAGACGAAATGTCGTCCGTTATAGTGGATCTATCCTGAAATATTCTTTCTCAGAAGCTAACCATAAAAAATCGGTAACCATCATTGACTTGGATGAAGCGGGTACTTGTGAGCTTGGCTATATCCCATTACAGCCTAAACATGATTTGCGAGTTGTAGAAGGATACTTCGAAGAACTAATGGCTAACCCTTTAGAAAACAATGAAGATTACTTGCATATCCGATTGTTAGATAAAGGGAAAATTATGGATCCCATGTACAAGCTACGTAAGGTTTATCCCAATATATTGCGATTAGAACGAGTTGGCTTAGCCACTACTAAAAGCTTAGTCGACCTACAACAAATTCGCCAAAAACAGTCCCAGTCACATCAAGAATTGTTTGCATCGTTTTATAAAGAAATTACAGATGAAGCGATTGATGAGAAACAACTAGAATACATGGAAAAAGTCATTTCTACAGTCATGACGAAGGAAAGAGGGGAATAGTATGCGGGCGATAACCCTAAGTTTGACGGCATTTGGACCATATCTCGAAAAACAAATTATCCGTTTCGATGAACTTGGTGATGAATCAATTTTTCTGATAACCGGGCCAACCGGAGCTGGGAAAACAACGATTTTTGATGCGATTTGCTATGCATTATACGGAAAGGCAAGTGGATCAGATCGTGATCAGGATTCTTTAAGAAGTCATTTTGCCACCGATGCAGAACCAACTGAAGTAACATTTCGGTTTTCTTTAACAAATAAAATCTATGAAATCACCCGTAATCCGAAACAATTAAAAAAGAAGGAACGCGGTGATGGCTATACAGAGGAACCAGCTAAAGCAGTTTTATACGAAGTGAATGATGGGCAAAAACAACTACTATCTTCCCGAATTAAAGATGTCAACGAAACGATAGAAGAACGTCTAGGATTCGATTATGAACAATTCCGGAAAATGGTCTTAATCCCACAAGGTGAATTTCGTAAACTTATCTCAGAAAACAGTCGCGAACGTGAAGTGATTTTACAAAAAATATTTCGAACTTATTTTTATGAACAAATTACTGAAGCATTAAAAATGGAAGCAAAAGATATGGAAGCCGCTATCCGTAAATTGGAAACAGATATCACGTATGAAATCTCCAAGGTTCAATGGCGAAATGAAGAAGTCGAAGAAACAGATAGTGTTGAAGAAGTACGAAATCGTTTAGTTCAGGAAAATGAGGATACGAAGCAATTAATCGAAGTCGCAACCCAAAAGAAATTGATCCAACAGGAAAAAATAAAACATGCTGAGGAGAAACTCCATCAAGCAAAATTAATTGAAGAAAAGTTTAGCGAGCAAGAACTGTTGACAACTCAATTAGAAAAACTAGAGCGTGATCGGGATCAAATCGAGCAGAAAAAAGCAACACTAAAAAACGCACAACAAGCACAACACATCATTCCATTAGAGGAACAACGGATTGCACGTGAAAAGGAATGGCAGCATCAACTAAGCCGTTTAACCAAACAACAAGAACACGTAACGCAGCTAGAAAAGCTATTTACGAACATTTCCGTTCAATATTCTACAGCGGCGGATAAAGAACAAGAGCGTGAGCAATTAAAAGAAGACATTAAAGCAGCAAAAAAACAGCTCGAGCAAGTAAATCATTATCTTGAATTAAAACAACAGGCGGATAGACTTCAAAAGAAGAAACACCAGGATGAGGTAATACTTTCCGAGGTTGAAAAGCATTTAGCAACAAATGAACAAACATTAGTAGCAATTGAAACTAACTTAAGTGAAGAAAGCTCGCTTACCAAAGCTTTTTATGAGACAAAGGATACACTTAACAAACAAGCGGAGCTTAACAGAAAACTAAAAGAGTTGCGAGATGAAAGTAGACTTTTAGTTCAATTGCGACAGGAATTCTCCGTTATCCATCGAACCTATCAAGAAAAACAAAACGAAATCAAACAGTTACGAATACAATACGATTCTTTAGCTGTAAAACAAAAGGAACAATACGCCTCTTTACTTGCACATCAGCTCATACCTGGTGAACCTTGTCCAGTCTGCGGATCCAAGGACCATCCAGCAGTAGCTACAACGATGACAGTTGAAGAGGATCATCAACAAATGAAGCAATTAAAGAGCCTTCTGGAACAAAAGGAACAAGAATTCGAAGCATTTCAGCAGCAATATATTGATTCGAAAACAACTGGACAAAGCAAACGAGACCAAGTAGTTAATCTACAACAGCAATTAGCCGAAATCGCGCCGGATATGAACGCCGAAGAGATGGATAAGCTAGAAGTAGAGACCGAAAGACAGCTTGACCAACTACAGCAAGATCAGAAAGAAATAGCTGATAAGCTATCGAAACTAAATACGTTAAAAGAACAGAAGGAAACCTTAAAACAGAAGGAAACAGAATTAAAACAAACGTTTGAACAAACCACCAAGTCCATTCAACAAACACAGGAAGCGTTCGTTCAAATAAGAACACAAATCGAGGAAACGAAAAAACTACTTCCTGAAGAATTGGAAGACCCGACAACCTTTGTGCAATTGGTAAATAGAAAAGAAAGGCATTACGAGCAACTCCTATCCGAATGGGAACAACTTAAAGGATCTTACGAAACCGCTCGTGATTCCTTGCACAAAGAGCGTACCGTATTAGAACAGCTGACAGAATTTGAAAAAGAAACAAAACAGCGTTATGAACACCAACTGGAACAATTTATTGCCGAAGTCAAAACAAACGGTTTTGACAGTGTAGAGTCCTATGAGCATGCTAAGCTATCACTAGAGGAACAGAAGCAATTAGAAGCTCTACTGCAGGAGTATGAAAATAAAACAAAACAACTACGCTATCGTTTGCAGGAATTAACAGAGCAACTTGCCAAACTAGAGCGAGTTAATCTAGTTGAATTGGAAGTGGAAATAGGGCAATTCCAGCTAGAATTGCAAGCCATACAGGATAACTTATTTGCACTTACAGCTAAGTTAAAGCATGATGAAATAATTCTAAGTCAACTAACTTCTACTATAAAACAGCTAAAAACACTCGAAAAAGAATATTATACTGTAGGTAAATTAGCAGATCTTTCTAGCGGAAATAATTCATTACGTTTATCGTTTGAACGATACGTCTTAGCATCATTTTTAGATGAAATTTTACTGCAGGCTAACATTCGTTTAGATCGGATGACTGAACACCGCTATCAGTTGATTAGAAGCGGAGAAATTGCAAAACGAGGCGCTCAAAGCGGATTAGACTTGGAAGTCATGGATCATCACACAGGAATCAGACGTTCTGTAAAAACACTTTCCGGTGGGGAAGGGTTCAAAGCGGCATTAAGTCTTGCGTTAGGATTGGCCGATGTTGTACAAGCCCATGCTGGTGGGGTTCAATTGGACACACTGTTTATTGATGAAGGCTTTGGAACACTTGATGAAGTTTCCTTACAACAAGCTATAAATTGCTTGAAGGATCTTCAAGAGAGTAATCGATTACTCGGAATTATTTCCCATGTTCCACAGCTTAAAAATGAGATCCATACAAAACTCATGATCACACCGTCCCATAGAGGATCCAGTTTAACATTTTCTTTCGGCAAATGATTCAGCAAAACGACCAAAAAGCTTGGTTATCTTACTTTATTCGCCAATAATCGTCCATAACCGCATCCTGAATGTAGGTTTTTGCGGTTACCCGGGAAATATCGTACTATCCTATCATCCAATAGCCTACACGTATTCGAATAGCTTACGTACAATGAACTAGAAAAATTTATGAAATGAGGGATTACTGGATGATATTCCCGAATCGGCAACAGCCTCCAATGAATAATTTCATACGTCCAAATAACAATTTTTCATTTCCGGGTCGTAGCTATCAACCATTACCTGCGCGCAATAACATTGTATCGATGGTGCAGCAATTTCTTAGCCCTAACACTAATGTTACGCAGGTAGCTACCAAAGGGGTAGAAGGGATATCACGGACACTAAATGGTGTTCAACAAGTCTTACGGGTTGTTGATACAGCGGCACCAATGGTGAAACAATACGGCCCGCTAGTTCGTAACTTACCAGCTATGTATCGAATGATGAAGGCATTTAAAGATATAGATACTGAAAATGAGGATTCTGAAATAGAAAGCGAAACTGCTGAAAGTGTTGACAACTCACCAAATGCAATATACGAACAAGACGAAAGACCAATTAGAAGAAGCGGACAAGGACAATCTACTCCAAAATTATTTATTTAACTCAAACGCAAAACTTGATTTTTGCTTCGAAAAGATTAAGAATGAGATATAATAAGATATTTTGGAGGTATTCATGATGACAACTTCAATAGAAAAAGCAACATTTGCTGGTGGCTGCTTCTGGTGTATGGTTGAACCATTTGACCAACGTCCAGGTATTATCAACGTTGTTTCAGGCTATACAGGTGGCCATGTTGAGAATCCAACCTATGAACAAGTATGTTCAGACACAACCGGTCATGTCGAGGCAGTTCAGATTACCTTTGATCCAGAACTCATGCCCTATGAGCAATTAGTGGAAACCTTTTGGCAGCAAATCGATCCTACTGACCCTGGTGGTCAATTTAATGATCGTGGTGAGTCCTATCAAACCGCAATTTTCTATCATAGTGAAGAACAAAAGGAAATAGCGGAGAGGTCCAAGCAAGCTTTAGAAGCGAGTGGCAAGTTTTCTAAACCAGTTGTAACAAAAATACTTCCTGCCAAGCCGTTCTATGAAGCGGAGGAGAAGCATCAGGATTATTATAAAAAGCAATCCTTTCACTATCGATTATATAAGAAGGGTTCTGGCAGGGAAGACTTTATTAAGAATACCTGGAAGGTCGACAAGTCTGATTTAAAAGAGAGGTTAACGCCACTACAATACGAAGTAACACAAGATAGAGGTACGGAAACACCATTCCAAAATGAATACTGGGATAATGAGGAAGATGGGATCTATGTGGATGTTGTATCAGGTAAGCCGTTGTTTTCATCAAAAGATAAATATGATGCTGGATGTGGTTGGCCAAGCTTCACAAAGCCAATTGATAACTATGAAATTATCGAAGAAGTGGACACATCACACGGGATGGTAAGAACAGAAATCCGAAGTAGAACAGCAGACTCTCACTTAGGACATGTCTTTGAAGATGGTCCAGTAGATCGTGGTGGACTACGTTATTGCATGAACTCAGCTGCGATGCGATTTATTCCAAAAGATAAATTGGCAGATGAGGGTTATGGCAACTATCGTAAATTGTTTGATAAATAGCAGGGAGAACGACTGTGGTTAACCATAATAGTATTATGTTAACTAAAATGAAGTAGAGGAGAATACTTAATAATGATGCATTTAAAATGGGAGAATAACCAAACCTTAAAACAAATTGAATGTGTGCATGCAAATGCCAAAAAGTTCGTTGTAGACAATAAATTAACGCCAGGAAAAGTCTATGATGTAAAAAATGAAACAGAAGAGTTTTACTTCATTATTGATAACAGCAATCGCATTGCTGGATTTCGAAAAGATTATTTTAAAGAAGTGTAATGTGAGAGCCGATTGAACTGCCCCCTGTCAAGTAGACAGGTAAAAAAACAAATTTTTTGTGCCATGTATGAATTCCATGCATGGCTTTTCTTATGCTGGAATTCTTAGCCCCATCTTCAACGTCACGCGCTTTGTATTATAAAATTCAATATAAGCCTCAATATCTTTTTCTAATTCTTCAAATGTGTTATAAGTGGTTAATCGATACATCTCTTCCTTGATGATCCCCCAAAAATTCTCCATTGGACCGTTATCAATACATCTACCAACACGTGACATGCTCTGGATAATTTTGTGTTCTTCCACAAAGTTTTTAAATCCATGGGAGGTGTATTGAAAGCCACGATCACTATGAAATAATGTCTTCATTGGAATAATCGTATCTTTAATCTGAGTGACCGTATCACGTACTAAGGCATTGTTATTATGTCGTGATAATTTATAGGCTACAATTTTATTTTCACCATAATCCAAGATGGCACTTAAATATGCTTTCGAATGAACTCCGTACTTGAATTCAGTGACATCTGTTAATAATACTTCCATCGCGTTATAGTCGGCTTGGAATTTTCTATTTAAAACATTTTCAGCTATATGTTGCGGTTTATGTGGCTTATAGGT
>NZ_LDPV02000035.1 GCF_001038425.2 Ornithinibacillus contaminans | reverse complement strand
AGCACGATACCCGCTCCGGGAATATACTTCGCTTTCACTTCCAGCACAGGGGTGACATCTAATCGAAACTACCTCGCAGTGTCTACCTTGCCGCGGGGGGCTGGTGAGCCTCCTCGCGCTGAAAAGCAGTGCGCCTGTGTCTGCTAGTATCGCTTCGGAGTATGCTTCCTCAGCGCAAGGGAACGAAGAAGGTTATTCAAGTAGCACCCTCACTGCGGGGTCTCACCTAATCCCTTCCTCCCACAGGAGTCTACGCATATTCCCTACGCTGAATCAGTGCATTGTTCGTCCTTTTATCTTCTCATTTTACTTATGACACAGCCTGCCTTTTTTATAATGAAATGTTGTAAATATCTGGTCTGCGATCCTTAAAAATTGGAATCGTATTCCGTACTTCATCCACTTGATCTATATCAATTTCTGCTTCTAGGATTACTTCTTCTTCACTAGCCTCTGCGATAATTTCTCCCCAAGGTCCAATGACAATCGAATGTCCCCCGAATACATTATTCGGATCAGACCCCACTCGGTTACAAGCGACCACAAAGCATTGATTTTCAATCGCACGACTAATCAGTAATGCTCGCCAATGATCGATCCTAGACTTTGGCCATTCAGCGACGACATACAAAATCTTTGCGCCATCCAGTATATGGGTTCGAATCCATTCAGGAAAGCGGATGTCGTAGCAAATGACCCCAGCACTTTTATGACCAGCAAGTTCAAAGGTACCAGTCTCATTTCCTTCAACAAGGTGCTTTTCCTCATTCATAAGACGGAATAGATGTGCTTTACTGTACTCCTTCACGAGCTCCCCTTGCTGGTTCGCGACAATTAGGGTATTGGTGAATTTTTGATTAGCATGTTTAGCGATAGAACCACCAATAATATTTGTACGGTAGTGGCTAGCTAGTTTGCTAATAAACTGGATCGATTCCGTTCCATTATCATCAGCAATCTCATCCAAGCGGGTTAAATCATAGCCTGTTGTCCACAGCTCGGGTAGTACTACAACATCAGGCTTTGTTTCCGTTAACTTGTTAAATAGCTTTTCAACATGGTCATAATTAGCTTTTGGATTACCAAAGGCAATATCCATTTGAATAAGCGACACATTCAATCCCATTATTAAACGCCCCTACTGTTTTAAATTATCAATTGCACGTATAGCAGCTGCTACTTGCTTTGGGTCAGAAACTCCCATCAGGTGAATCGATTCGCCAGGCTTTGTGGCACCTTCAGCGATGATTTGAATGGCATTAGCTACATTTTCTGTGATGCCAAGTGCTCGAAGTGAGGTTGGAAGCTCCAAGGCATTATAGTAAGGCAGTAATTGTTCTACCTCATCTAAACGATCCTCTATCGCCAATTGTACTAACACACCAAAAGCCACTTTATCCCCGTGAAGATGCTGATGGGTCTCGCTCACATAGGTTAGTCCATTATGAATCGAGTGGGCACCGGAAATTCTCCCGTACTGATCACCATAACTACCAACCATCCCACCTGCCATAATGATTGTTTCGATGATACGAACAAATTCCACAGACATCGTCTTCGTGTTAAGTGCTTCAATTGCTTTGTTTCCTTCTTCAAGTAATACATCACGACATAGGCGGGCAGCATGAAGAGCTATTTCTAACGTAATGGGCCTTGGCTCGAGCTGGCGTGTTAAAACATCTGCCTCATACCATTTCGCAATGGTATCGCCTATACCCGCTCGTAAAAATGCTACTGGAGAATCGATAATGATTCGTGGTTCAAGGAGAACCATGTATGTACTTTGCGGGAAAACAATATATTCCAAAAAATTACCTTCTGTATCATAGAACACGCTCAATGGGGTCCATGCAGCACAATTGGAAGCAAGCGTTGGGATGAGGATGACAGGTAGACCTTGCTTAGCGCCAACCCCTTTTGCAATGTCTAAAATTTTTCCGCCACCAACGCCAATAATGACATCAGTGTGTGCTGCTGTTGTTAGTACACGAACTCTATCTACTTCTTCATGTGTACAATCGCCGTGATAGTTTATATAGGTTGTTTGTTCTGGTAAGGTGATATACGTCTTTGCTGCCTTCCAGGATGCATCCCCATGTATAACGACTGGCTGATGAAAGTGATGTTCATCTAAAAGAATTGTTAGTTCATCAAGTACACCTTCATAGCCTAAGTATAAATTGGGTGCTCCTTTTACTTGGATGACTTCCATCTTGTTTCTCCTCTCGGTCAATAAAATAACCCTCACTTCACTAGAAAAGAGAGGGGTGTGGTGGCTAGGACCTTCTCTTATCTCGCAATCTATCTGCAGGATTTAGCACCGTGCTGATATTCAACCGGTTGCCGGGCTTCATTGGGCCATTCCCTCCACCTTCTCGTCATAAGAGTGTTTTTATTTTCGGATTATTATGAAGCATTATCCCACCCCGTGCTGTGATTGTCAATGGAACCGCTAAAAAAAGTACTTTACAAACGTCGTGTGAATGACTATAGTTAGTAACTAGAATTTTACAGATTTTTCAGGAGAGTGAAACGACATGCATCACTTTGAACAAGCTGATTTGTTAAAACGATTACCCGAGCAGTTTTTCGCAAAACTCGTTCAAAAAGTTCAAAAGTTGGCAAATGAAGGCCATGACATTATCAATCTAGGACAAGGAAATCCAGATCTTCCAACTCCTGAACATATTGTAGAGGAACTGAGGGTAGCTTCAATTGACCCACAAAACCATAAGTATTCCCCGTTTCGCGGGCAACCATTTCTGAAGGAAGCAATAGCGGCATTCTATAAACGTGAATATGACGTCGATGTCGACCCACAAACAGAAGTAGCTGTGTTATTTGGTGCCAAGACAGGCTTAGTGGAAATAAGTCAATGCTTGTTAAACGCAGGAGATCTTGCACTTGTACCTGATCCAGGTTATCCAGACTATATGTCGGGTATTGCGATGGCTAATGCAGATATTGCGTTAATGCCATTAAAGGCAGAACATGATTTCTTACCAGATTATTCCGCCATTCCTACAAATGAGTTAGACCGGGCAAAATTAATGTTTTTAAATTACCCTAATAATCCTACAGCCGGAATTGCAACAAAGACGTTTTTCGATGAAACAATTGCATTAGCTAACAAGCATCAAATTTGTGTCGTACATGATTTTGCATACGGTGCGATAGGGTTTGACGGGGAAAAACCACAAAGCTTCCTTCAATCTGAAGGTGCAAAAGACATTGGTATTGAGATGTACACGTTATCGAAAACGTATAATATGGCAGGGTGGCGAGTTGGTTTTGCGGTTGGAAATAAATCAGTGATTGAAAGCATAAACTTAATTCAGGACCATCTGTATGTTAGTTTGTTCAGTGGTATACAGCATGCGGCAGCGAAAGCATTACTAGGTGATCAACAGAGTGTAGGGGAGCTTGTTCAAACCTACCAAGCTCGCAGGGATAAATTTATTCAGAGATTATATGACATTGGCTGGCAGGTAGAAGCACCAAAGGGTACTTTTTTTGCTTGGTTACCGGTACCTGAAGGGTATACTTCTGAGGAATTTGCTGACCTTTTACTAGAAAAAGCACATGTCGTAGTTGCCCCAGGTAATGGATTTGGCGAAAGTGGAGAAGGGTATGTGCGACTTGGTTTACTAGATCATGAAGACAGGCTAGTTGAAGCGGCTGAACGAATTGGGAGTTTAGGAATTTTTTAAACTAGCGATTGCTTCTACTAGTTTAGTAAATGCAGAATAATGGATACTTCTGAAAATTTACTGAAAATACATTGACAAATTACGAATCCGAGATTAATATAATAGCTAGCATAAAAATTAAATAAGAACGTTATCTTATCCAGAGTGACTGAGGGAACAGGCCCGAAGACGTCACAGCAACCTTCCTAGTGAGTGGTGCTACCTCCTGCAGAATGTTGTGCATTCTGAAAGATAAGGATTGAATAGATTATTCAAGACTCTCTTTCAGGTGGAAGAGGGTCTTTTTTTATTTTTTAAAATTGAAGAGTTTATGTGGAGTGAGGAAAGAAATGATAGCCATTGAAAATATTAGCAAGATATTTAAAACGAAGTCAGGCACCGTTGTCGGTGTTGATAATGTTTCTTTGACGATTGAAAAAGGGGAAATCTATGGCATCGTTGGGTATAGTGGCGCCGGTAAAAGTACGTTGATTCGGTGTATAAATGTGTTGGAGAGACCGACCACTGGGAAAGTTATCATTGATGGTGTCGATTTACTTAGCCTTTCTGACAAAGCACTTCGCCAGGAAAGACAATCTATCGGAATGATCTTTCAAGGATTTTATTTAGTGTCATCGAAAACAGTGTTTGATAATATTGCTTTTGCCCTAAAAGCAGCAGGGATGGAAAAGCGCAAACGCAAAGAACGTGTCTTGGAACTACTGGAATTAGTTGGTTTATCCGATAAAGTAGATCATTACCCTGCTCAATTGAGTGGTGGGCAAAAGCAGCGTGTTAGTATCGCACGTGCATTGGCAAATAATCCTAAAGTATTGCTTTGCGATGAGGCAACCTCTGCTCTAGATCCAAGTACGACGAAATCGATTCTGAAGCTATTGAAGAAAATCAATCAAGAATTAGGCATTACCATCGTTATCATTACCCACGAAATGGAAGTCGTAAAGGAAATTTGCGATCGCTGTGCGGTCATGCAGGATGGTAAGGTTATTGAGGAAGGGCAATCCTATGACATATTTGCAGAACCAACAAAACCATTAACGAAGCAGTTTATTAAAAGTGTGTTGGATTTTGAGTTGCCACAAAAGCTAGTAGAAGCCTGTACTGGAACATTAGTGCAATTACAATTTAGAGGTAATTTAGCTAGTGAAGCAGTTGTATCGGATATGCTGCAGAAACATAAGGTAAGTGGAAATATTCTTCACGGAAAAGTGGAGTATATCAAAGAAACACCGCTTGGGATATTCATTATGGAGCTAAATGGTGAGCAATCTGAAATAGATGGTGCCATTCGTTACTTAGAAGACCGAATTCAGCAAGTGGAGGTGATCCAGTAACATGGCAGATATAGTTAACCGAATTGTGGAGTTATTACCAGAATTGAATACAGCATTTTTTGAGACGTTACTGATGGTTGGCATAGCATTAGTAGTTGCACTACTTATCGGATTGCCAATGGGAATTTTGTTATATGTAACAGACCGGGGACTATTTTTAGAGAATCGATTTTTAAAGCTACTTACTGGA
Source organism: Ornithinibacillus contaminans (assembly GCF_001038425.2). Classification (GTDB taxonomy): domain Bacteria; phylum Bacillota; class Bacilli; order Bacillales; family Amphibacillaceae; genus Ornithinibacillus; species Ornithinibacillus contaminans. The sequence goes on along the minus strand of NZ_LDPV02000035.1, from coordinate 11,541 downwards.
ATCGTTGTGAACTTAGTTCGATCAGTACCATTCCTAATTTTACTTGTATTTTTAATCCCATTGACAAAAGCAATTGTACATACAACAATCGGACCACTTGCTGCGTCAGTTTCCTTATCAGTAGCTGCCATTCCGTTTTATGCAAGGATTGTGGAGACAGCTGCCCGCGAAATTGATAAAGGTGTTATCGAAGCGGCCGTCGCAGTTGGTGCATCGCCTTGGATGATTATCCGAGAGATTATTTTACCAGAGGCGAAATCAGGCTTAATAAGTGGTCTGACGATTACATGTATTAGCTTAATTGGATATTCTGCCATGGCTGGAACAGTTGGCGGAGGCGGAATAGGAGATTTAGCTATTCGTTATGGCTATTATCGATACGACGATACGGTCATGTTTACGACAGTTATTATCTTAATCGTGTTAGTTCAGTTCATACAGTATCTTGGCGATTTTCTAGCAAAAGTTGTAAACAAACGCTAAGTAACTATAATCATTTGAAAAAAATTACGTAGGGGGAAATGAATCAATGAAAAAATATCTAGTAGCACTTATCGCATTACTATTCGTAGGAATTCTTGCTGCTTGTGGCTCTGATGAGGGAACCGAAGCAGATGGTGAGAAAAAGACCATCCAATTCGGTGCAACGACTGGACCATACAGTGATATGGTAACAAAAGCAATTGCACCATTATTAGAAGAAAAAGGCTATGAAGTAAAAAATACCGAGTTTAGTGATTACATCCAACCGAATAATGCATTGGCAAATGGTGATTTAGACGCGAATCTTTTCCAACATAAAATTTATCTAGAAGCATTTGCTGAAGAGAATGGGTTAGATTTATCTGAAGTTATTATTGTTCCGACAGCTCCAATGGGTCTATTTTCGAATAAATACGATAGTATCGATGCCATTGAAGACGGAAGTACAATTGTCATTGCTAATGACCCAACAAACCTAGCAAGAACATTATTAATGCTTCAAGATGAAGGGTTAATTACAATTAGCGAAGAAGTAGATCCACTTACGGCTTCTGTGAAGGATATTGTAGAGAATCCGAAAAACATCAACTTTGAAGAAATCGAGGCTGGACAATTACCACGTGCAGTGGAAAGTGAAGATTTAGCAGCGGTTCCTGGTAACTTTGCCCTTGCTGCGGAAATGGATTTATTAGATGCACTTGCACTGGAAAACATGCCAGATGATTACCGTAACCGTGTCGTTGTTAATACAAAAGATTTAGATGCACAATTTGTAAAAGATATTAAAGAAGTTATTGAGTCAGAAGAGTTTGAAGCAATTATCGATGAAGAATTCCAAGGCTTTGGGAAACCAGAGTGGATGCTGAATAGATAATGGAGAGAAGAGTGCCTGCGGGTGCTCTTTTTTTTTGGATACTGCAACACATGTCTAGTTCATATCCAGCTGATTACGATACATACTAAAGGGTAATGCTAACAGCTGAGGTGAACGCGTGTGGTCCAGGGCACAGTGAATTGGAATACAAAGCTTGATAAAGATTGGCTACAGAATTATGTGGATGATTGGGTTGCTTTTTACCGGAAATCTACCGAAGAAGGGGAGGTAGCTTCCTATATTCCGATTTTGAGTAAAGCAAATCCGAATCATTTAGGAATAACGATCCATGGAAAAAATGGCATGATCATTCGTTCGGGGGATGTCGATGTCCCCTTTACCATTCAAAGCATTTCCAAAGTAATTAGCTTTGTTGTAGCATGTATGGAAAGAGGAGTTGGTTATGTTTTAGACAGAGTTGATGTGGAACCAACCGGAGAAGCATTTAACTCTATCATGCATTTAGAGATGAAGAGTTTAAATAAGCCCTTTAATCCATTTGTAAATGCCGGTGCACTAACTGTTAGTTCGATGCTAAATGGCAAAACAGCTGATGAAAAGCTCAATCCTATGTTTGAGCTTTTGGAAAAAATGATTGGTTATCGACCTTCTATAAACGAAGAGGTGTATCAGTCTGAAAACGCATCCTCCGCACGAAATCGTGCAATCGGTTATTATTTGATTGAGACAGGATTTTTGGAGTCAGACCTCGAAATAACATTAGAGACCTATTTTAAACAATGCTCGATTGAAATAACGGTAGATGATTTAGCGAAAATAGGCTTAATTTTAGCGTGTGATGGACAGGACCCTTCTAATGAAGAGGAAATTATCCCTCGCCAAATTGCCCGTATTGCTAAAGCGTTAATGCTCACCTGTGGAATGTATGACGCCTCTGGGAAATTTGCTACTTATGTTGGCATTCCAGCCAAAAGTGGCGTGTCTGGTGGTATCGTTGCAGTAGCTCCACCACGAGTTCGCCATGCGACATTTCCGTTTATCGAAGGGTGTGGAATCGGAGTTTTTGGTCCCTCACTTGAGGAAAGAGGAAATAGTATCGCAGGAATGAAACTATTAAAACATATTGCATCACAATGGGATTTAAGTATTTTTTGATGGGGGAGAAATGGTATGTGTGGAAGGTATACGTTACTAGCTGATGAATTAGAAATTCTCGAGGAGTTTGGTATCGAACGAGCGATTGAAGGTTTTCATCCTAGCTATAATATTGCTCCGGGTCAAGACGTGCTCGCAATCATTCATGACGGTAAGGCAAAGCGAGCTGGTTATTTACGCTGGGGACTTGTCCCGTCATGGGCACAGGATGAAAAAATCGGCTATAAAATGATTAATGCTAGAAGTGAATCGGCACATGAAAAGCCTAGCTTTAAAAATCTAATCTCTCGAAAACGTTGCTTAATTGTGGCAGATAGCTTTTATGAATGGCAACGAACAGAAGACCAGAAGCAGCCGAAACGAATCCATCTAGCTGAACGTAAACTATTTGCTTTTGCTGGTCTTTGGGACAAATGGCATCATAATGATAAAACGCTATTCACCTGCACCATTCTGACACGCGAGGCGAATCCATTCATGCAGAATATCCATCACCGTATGCCAATTATTTTGCCTAAGGAAAAGGAAGAAGAATGGATTAAGCCGGAACATATGGAGACAGGGGAGGCGCATGAATTTTTGGCAGGATTAGTGGAACACACTCAGGAATTAACTGCATATAACGTATCCAACTATGTCAATGCTGCTAAGAACAATGATGAATCATGTATTACCCCACTTGTGGATTGATGAGGATTGGTGCTGAGAGATTGCTCAGGTAGAGTTTTTCATGAATCGGTCTGGAAAATGGCTCAGAGAATTGGTCTCAAGTCCAGTTCTCCTCGAATCGGGCAGAAAAATGACTCAGAGAACTAGACCCACCCAGCTCAGTCCCTCATCCAGCCATACAAAAAGCCCTTAAGCACCACGCTCAAGGGCTTTAAAAATCTATAGTTGCTTTTCCTTTCTATAGTTCTTCATAATATGAATAAATTCGTTTGCTTTTTCCTCTGGTGCTCGAGTGATTAGACTAACGCCAATAAACAGAATGGTTGATATGATTAGTCCCCAAATCCCAGAGCCTAAATCTAGTGGCTTCCATTTTGTTAGCTCAAGGAATAGCACAAGAACTGCACTAATTGTTACGCTGGAGATGACTCCTGCTGCTGTTCCGCGCTTCCAGAAGAAGGTTCCAAAGAACGCTGGTACGACGACAATTAAACCAGAAGATGCAGCGACTGATAGTACCGCGATTAAGTTTAATTCAAGCTCAGCGAATGCATAGGCTAAGATGGCGATTACTGGGATAACGATTTTCCCAACTTTTAATTGTTTCGTATCGTCAGGCCGATTACGAGTATTTCCATAGACATCGCGAGCAAACATCGATGACAGAGTTAGCATAATGGAATCAATGGTGGATACTGCTGCAGCTAGTATTCCAACCATGACAATGACGCCAAGTACCGGCGGAACCACTTCTGATGATAACAAACTAGGTGTTGCCAAATCGGCTGTTTCTAAGCCAGGGAAGAGCTGCATTGCGGAGAATCCCCATAGTACCGATACAAATGTATAAATTAATCCAAATACAAGAAAGCCAATCAGCATTTGTCGCAATCCTTTTAAGGAATTAGGCATAAACATGCGCTGACTTACCTGTGGATTCGAAATACTAAAGAAAAACCATGGGATCGTGAGTCCTAAAAATGTTAAGAAATTAAAATAACCATTTCCAGGTACAGACAAAGCTTCTGGCTTCGTTGTTTGTAAAGTATCAAAGAATTGACCAAATCCACCAAGTGAATTAACAATAATAATAACAACCAAAGTCGATGTGATAATCATGAAAATGGCTTGCAGTGAATCGGTCCAAACCACTGAACGAATCCCAGCTGTATAAGAGAAAAATAATGCCAATACAGTTGCGATAATCACACCAGCTGTAAATGGAATCGCATTATTGGTGATACCTTGTAATAAATAGCCAACCCCAGCTAATTGAACTGCACTATATGGGATTAAAAATAAACAACTAACAAGTGCAATTACTGCAGCGACTCCTTTGCTTTGGAATCGATCCCCTACCATTTCTGAAGGGGTCACATAGCCATTCTTTTTACCAGCCAGCCAAAAGCGCGGGCCAAAAAGTACGATAAGTGATACACCTGTAAAATAGACAATTTCAAAACCTAATGCACCGACACCGCCTTGATAAGTAAGTCCAGCTAAACCAACCATCATAAAAGCACTGTAGGTTGTTGTGCTATAGCTAAGTGCCGATAAGATTCCATTCATTTTACGATTTCCGATAAAATAACCAGCCATTCCTGGCAGGTTTCCTTTTCGTGACAATAACGCAATCACGGAAGCGACTATTGTATAGATGACAATTCCCCATATGACAAAACTAGTATTCAAGTTATTCCCTCCAACCCTTGGTAATCATGACATTCGCAATAATAATGACGATTCCGGTTATTCCCCAATATAAAAAGCTTCCATACCATGCCTGAACATCAGACAGTATAGTAAATGGGATGATATAGGCAAGTAGAATAGCAAGAACGATAACAATTCCCCAAAATCGATTTGATAGCTTCTTTTCCATTTAGGCTCGTCTCCCTTACGATATTTTTTAATAGCATTCATAGTTTTGTAAAGTTTATAGTTTACAAGTGTCTTTACACATATATTTACACAATGGAATCTAAAAATCAATCCCTAATTTTTGAAGTGAGGTAGAAATAATGCGTTATCACATCAAGTTAGCTATAATAAGAAGTAATCAAACGGTATATCGGTAGTATGGCAGGAAGAACGAAACGTATGCGGAGGGTTTAAGATGAAAGGGGAAACCACTAAACTATTTGGAGAAAAGCGGCGAGAAATGATTTTAGCTTGGCTGAAGTCGGAAGGTGAGCCAATCACTGGAAAAGAACTATCAGAGCGTACCCATGTTAGTCGGCAAGTAATTGTTCAGGATATTTCTTTATTAAAAGCAACGGGCGAACCCATTATTGCCACAGCAAGAGGCTATGTCTATTTTAAAGAAAATCATGCGAACAAAAAATCAACACGTGTCATTGTTGTTTCCCATTCATCAGAACAGACCGCTGATGAACTCTATAGGTTAGTAGATCACGGTGTAACGGTTCAAAATGTCATGGTGGAACATCCAATCTATGGTGATATAACAGGATCGTTAATGCTAAAAAATAGAAAAGAAGTAGATGTTTTTCTCGCTGAATTAAAGAAAACAGGTGCATCATTATTATCTAAATTAACAGAGGGTGTTCACCTACATACGATTGAAGCGGATAGTGATGAAGTGTTAAATGAGGCTTGTGATGCATTAAGGGAAGCGGGGTATTTATTAGAGGATTAATGGAATTTAGCGCACCTGGGGAAAAGTATTTCCGTAATGTACAGATAAAAGTTTAAGAAGAGCTTTAGAAAAGGTTGGGGTAAATAGAATTTTCCCCAACCTTTTCTAATCCTTCTATCTATGTGTTCTCAGTGTTACGACGACGTACTACCAAACTTCCGCTGTTCCTTTTCCTCCTTGGCCACCTTTAAGAATTTCTTCGTTTCATAGGCAACAACCCCAGAAAGACCAATTATACCTATTAGGTTTGGTACTGCCATCAATGCATTCATAATATCAGAAATTCCCCAGACAAGATCCAGCGTTTCAATCGCACCATACATGACCGCGAGAACGAATAGTACGCGGTAGATAGGGACGACACGATCGTTAAACAAGTAGGCAAAGCATTTCTCTCCGTAATAAGACCAGCCAACAATAGTAGAAAACGCGAATAAAACAATCGCGATGGTTACGATATAACTGCCGGCATCACCTAGAAATGCTGCAAAGGATGCTGACGTTAGCGGACCACCTTCTAATCCACTACTGCTAAGGTCTGCCATGACAATCGTGATTCCGGTAATGGAACAAACAATTATCGTATCGATAAATACTTGAGTCATGGATACGAGAGCTTGCCGTCCAGGGTAATCTGTCTTAGCTGCTGCAGCTGCGATTGGAGCAGAGCCTAAACCTGCCTCATTGGAGAACACTCCACGAGCGACACCATAGCGAATAACAGTTCCGAGTATTCCACCACCAACAGCACTTGCTGTGAAAGCGTCTGTAAAAATTAATTCGATTGCTTGAGGGACGATATTGAGATTCATGATGATAATAATTAGTCCGCCTATGACGTAAAATAAAGCCATAATAGGTACGAAAAAAGCTGTTACTTTTCCGATGCTTTTAATACCGCCGAGGATGACAACTGCTGCTAACAGAGTTAATACTATTCCCGTCACCCAGGTAGGGATACTAAAAGAATTTTGAAGCGCGTCCGATACTGAGTTTGCTTGTACCATATTTCCAATACCGAATGCAGCAATTGCACCGAAAATGGCAAATAAAACCCCAAGCCATTTTGCATGTAATCCTTTTTCTAAATAGTACATTGGACCGCCGGACATTTCGCCTTTCCTGTTTTGGACCCGGTATTTAACCGCTAAAATTGCTTCAGCGTATTTGGTTGCCATGCCAAATAATGCTGTAATCCACATCCAAAAAACTGCACCAGGTCCACCGGCTACAACAGCGGTGGCCACCCCAACAATGTTACCAGTTCCAATTGTGGCAGCCATAGCGGTTGTTAACGCTTGATAATGACTAATATCGCCTTTTGACTGTTTATCTTGTCTGGTTGGACTAAATGCTAATCGAAGTGCATAGGGGAGTGTACGAATTTGTAAAAATCCTAGTCGCAACGTTAAATAAATCCCAGTTCCCACTACTAAAATCAAGGTAGGTGGTCCCCAAACAAATGAACTGATGTCATTGATTAATTGTTGCATGACGATTTCCTCCTTTTCCATTAGATTACCTCTATAATATTTTCATAAATTAACAAAAATAACTGTAAACAGCAAATGACACCCAGCTTATTGACATTCTTTTTACTTAAACTGCGTGAAAAGTTTGATTATAATAGGGATTGAAGGGTGGTTAAGGACATGATTAACGTTTTATTTGTTTGTTTAGGAAATATTTGCCGTTCTCCAATGGCCGAAGCAATTTTTCGTCATCAGCTACAGCAAGCGGGGTTAGCCGATGAAATTAGTGTGGATTCAGGTGGAATTGGTGGCTGGCATGTAGGGGAGCCGCCACATAAGGGAACAAGAACGATTTTGGACCGAGAAAAAATTTCATATGATGGAATACGAGTAAGACAGGTTAAAAAGAGTGATTGGGAAGAATTTGATTATATTATTGCGATGGATGACCAAAATATAAATGATTTAAAACAAATTCATGCAGGAAACGAACATGTTATGGTAAAGAAACTAATGGAGTTTGTGGACCAGCCGAAAGAACGGAATGTACCCGACCCGTACTATACTGGTGACTTTGAGTACACTTATGAATTAGTTTCGGAGGGCTGTTCTAATCTGCTTTCGTATATTAGAAGCAACCATAACATATAACAAAAGGAGAGGTGCTAAGTGGGTAAAAAACGATTATTAGCAAGTATTGCAATTGGTGCTGAGGTAGGTGGTATGACAGCATTATTCGACCGAGAAACAAGAGGATATACCAAATATAAGCTGAGTAATGATAAGGAAAAATCAGCTTATCTGATAAAGCATCCAACAGAATCAATTCATAATGCAAGGCTAGCTATGGAGGAATTCAGTGAAGCATTTGTCTACCAGGCAGAAAATGCAACAAATGCTCTTGCCCAGGTGGAGAATACAATCGAGCGGGTAACAGCAGGCTCAAGAACGAAACGAATTAGAGGTTGATTGGGTAGGAGGTTGAAGCTTGGAACGAATCAAGACCTTTATAAAAAAGCTAATTGGGCGCATATTTGAGGAAGAGGCTTTTGGTCTTTCCGCACAATTAGCTTATTTTTTTCTATTATCACTATTTCCGTTATTGATTGTGGTTATTACGCTTGTAGGCTACCTACCAATAGATGAGCAAATTTTGCTACGAATGCTATCGCGTGTTGCGCCGGCGGATTCGATGCAATTGATTGAAGATAATATTAAGCATTTAGTGGATCAACAAAATGGACAACTCTTATCTGTCGGTATTATTGGTACGCTATGGGCAGCATCGAATGGAATTAATGCAATTATGCGGGTATTGAACGATGCCTATGAGGTGGAAGAGAATCGACTTTTTATTGTTTCTAGAATGATTGCACTTATTTTAACGATAGCTATGGTGGGTATCCTAGTTCTAGCTATTTTGCTGCCGATTCTTGGCAGAATGCTCGGTGTTTATTTGTTTTCCTTTTTTGGGTTATCAGATGATTTTATCCATATATGGGAAATGCTCCGTTGGGTAGTAACATCGATTGTATTTTTTATCGTATTTCTATTCTTATATAAGCTTGCTCCGAATATAAAGGTCTATTTCAGAGATGTCTTCTGGGGTGCTTTGTTTGCTACGGTAACCTGGCAGCTCGTATCACTTATCTTTTCGTATTACGTTGCAAATTTAGGTCATTACTCCGCGACATATGGTAGCTTAGGTGCTGTGATTACGTTAATGATATGGTTTTATATATCTGCCTTTATCGTTATTGTTGGCGGGATAATCAATGCAATTTTGAGTAAAATGAAATAGTTTATTACGTGTAGTGGGTAAAGTCATCTAATGGTGATTTTATCCACTATTTCAAGTAAACATAACGTCATTAAATAACTACGTTTATACCTGACGAAACAGATGGGAAGGGGCTACTTCAGAAAAATGAATCAGGGGTACAGGTTGTTATCATTTGATACGATTGTATTGTAGAGACAGATTAGAAAATAGTGAACAATATTTGTATTAATCACTTAATACTGTTACAATCTATACTGTTGAAATATGTATAACAGATTAAATATTGAGGGGGATGCAACGTGAAAAAAATTATTTTTGCTGTATTCATAAGTTTAATCGTCGTGCTTAGTGGTTGTGGAGATGATTCCAAAGAGGACGTAAAAGATACTGTTTGGGCATCGATTGAAGAAAAAGGGGAAATTGTAGTAGGTACTGCTGGCACACTATATCCTGCTTCTTATTATCCAGAGGGATCTGATGAATTAACTGGATATGATGTAGAAGTTGCTCGTGAAATTGCGAAGCGCTTAGGAGTAGACATAAAATTTGAAGAAATGGCTTTTGATTCAATGTTAACGGCACTTCAGAGTGGCCGTGTAGATATGATACAAGCAAGTCCAAGAGAGGCTAGTCGCGAACAATTTGCTTTTTCAGAGCCAATTAAATATTCGTTTGCAACGATGATTGTTAGATCAGATGATTTATCTGGTATCCAAACATTAGAAGATTTAGCTGGCAAAAAAGCTGGTGGAGCAAATACCACGGTTTATAGTGATATTGCTAGGAAATTTGGTGCAGAAGTTGTAACCTACGGAAATGTCACGAATGATGCATACTTACGAGACGTTCACAATGGTCGTACAGATGTCGTCATCAATGATTATTATTTGCAAAGTCTGGCAATCCAAGCATTTCCAGAGTTCAATATTACCTTACATCCAGATTTACGATTCCATCCTACTACGAATAACGTAGCACTAGATAAGGATGCGACCGTGTTACTTGAAAAAATCAATGATATTATTGCAGAAATGAAAGAAGACGGGACATTAACGGAGATTTCAGCTGAATTCTTTGGTGGATTAGATGTATCAAAGGAACCGGAAGAAGAAGTAATTGAAATCGAAGGCATTGAATAGTAGGGTGTGGCGATGTTTGAAATTGATCAGGTTCAGTTAAACAATATGTTTGATGCTGAATTAGCCTGGGAGAGTCTGCCATTTTTGCTACAAGGGGTACCGATGACCATATTGCTTGCAATTATCGGAATGGTTGGCGGACTTATTTTAGGCTTTTTCGTCGCATTAGCCAGACGTTCCAAAAATATACTGCTGCGCTGGCCATCGCGAATCTATATATCGTTTATGCGGAGTACACCAATTATCGTGTTTTTGTTTTTAATCTATTATGGACTCCCGATTATCGGTATAAAGCTTACGGCATTTCTTGCAGCATCGATTGCATTTGGGTTAAATAGTGCGGGTTACATTGCAGAAATTTATCGAGCGGCATTATCTAGTGTCGATAATGGGCAATGGGAGGCTGCGAAGGCGCTTAATATGAGCTACTGGAAAACAATGTGGAAGATCATTTTGCCACAGGCAATCCGTATCGCCATTCCACCGCTAGCTAATGTGTTTTTAAGTGTTATGCTCAGTACATCGTTAGCTGCTATTATTACAGTTCCGGAGCTGTTTCAAAAAGCACAAATCGTTGCTGGACGAACATTCGATGGGATGACAATGTATATATTGGTCATGCTCATATACTGGCCAATTGGAATAGCGATTTCCTTTTTACAGGATCGCTTAGAAAAGAAATATGAAAATTTTATGAAAGTAAATTGATTAGAAGTGAAAAAAGGAGATTAGCTAAGCTGAACTGCCCCCTGTCAAGTAGACAGGTAAAAAAACAAATTTTTTGTGCCATGTATGAATTCCATGCATGGCTTTTCTTATGCTGGAATTCTTAGCCCCATCTTCAACGTCACGCGCTTTGTATTATAAAATTCAATATAAGCCTCAATATCTTTTTCTAATTCTTCAAATGTGTTATAAGTGGTTAATCGATACATCTCTTCCTTGATGATCCCCCAAAAATTCTCCATTGGACCGTTATCAATACATCTACCAACACGTGACATGCTCTGGATAATTTTGTGTTCTTCCACAAAGTTTTTAAATCCATGGGAGGTGTATTGAAAGCCACGATCACTATGAAATAATGTCTTCATTGGAATAATCGTATCTTTAATCTGAGTGACCGTATCACGTACTAAGGCATTGTTATTATGTCGTGATAATTTATAGGCTACAATTTTATTTTCACCATAATCCAAGATGGCACTTAAATATGCTTTCGAATGAACTCCGTACTTGAATTCAGTGACATCTGTTAATAATACTTCCATCGCGTTATAGTCGGCTTGGAATTTTCTATTTAAAACATTTTCAGCTATATGTTGCGGTTTATGTGGCTTATAGGT
>NZ_LDPV02000034.1 GCF_001038425.2 Ornithinibacillus contaminans | reverse complement strand
TGCGTCACTATCCCAGTACGGTGTACCTAATCCTACAAATGCCGGCACAAGGTATACACCATCCGTTGAATCAACTTTTGTAGCAAAAGCTTCACTTTCAGGAGCACTTTCAATCAGACGTAAACCATCACGTAACCATTGAATAGCAGATCCAGCAACGAAAATACTTCCTTCTAGTGCATATTCAACCTTACCATCTACTCCCCAAGCAAGCGTAGTAAGTAGTCCGTGGTCAGATTTAACACCTTCATCTCCAGTGTTCATAAGCATGAAACAACCAGTGCCATAAGTGTTTTTGGCCATACCTTTTTCAAAGCAAGCTTGTCCAAATAATGCAGCTTGTTGGTCACCAGCAATTCCTGCAATTGGCACTTCACCACCAAAGAAGTGGTAATCAACTGTTTTCGCATAGACTTCAGACGATTGACGTACTTCTGGAAGCATGCTCTTTGGAACTGTCAAGATTTCTAATAGCTCATCGTCCCATTTCAAGTCATAGATATTGAACATTAACGTACGAGAAGCATTGGAATAATCGGTTACATGTGCCTTTCCACCAGATAACTTGTATACTAACCAAGTATCAATCGTACCAAATAATAAGTCGCCCTTCTCCGCTTTTTCTCTAGCACCTTCTACATTATCTAAGATCCATTTAACTTTTGTACCTGAGAAATAAGGGTCTAATAATAATCCAGTTTTCTCACGGAATAAATCATTGTAGCCTTGTTCTCTTAATCCACGACAAATTTCTTCTGTTTGACGAGATTGCCATACGATAGCTCGGTAAATTGGTTTACCTGTGTTTTTATCCCAAACAACGGCGGTTTCTCGTTGGTTTGTAATACCGATACCCGCAATGTCTTCTGGCGTAATATCTGCTTTACGCATAACTTCTGCGATACACGATAAAATAGACGTCCAAATTTCATTCGCATCATGCTCTACCCAACCTGGCTTCGGAAAGAACTGTTCGAACTCTTGTTGCGCCGTCTGAACTATTTCTCCTTTTTGATTGAATAAGATTGCACGTGAACTTGTGGTCCCCTGATCAAGCGATAAAATATATGTTGCCATTCTCGTTTCCTCCTAAAATATTCCTAAATCTTTTTCTATGATCTAGCCGTATTAATTATTGCCTGCTTGTTTGGCCTTATTTAATTCCGAACGAACTGCATAAATTAAAATAATTGCTATAAGTGCACTTACTATCCAAAACTGGATCGTAAAATCTCCTAAAAATAATGATTGATAGAATAATCCGCCGTAGATACCGCCAAGAACCGGACCAACTACCGGAATCCAAGCATAACCCCAATCAGAGCTACCTTTACCCGGAATTGGTAGTATTGCATGGGCAATTCTTGGTCCCAAATCACGAGCTGGATTAATGGCATAGCCAGTTGTTCCTCCTAAAGACATTCCAATTGCAATAATTAACAAACCAACTATAAATGGATTTAGCCCTTCTGTAAATTGGTTTGCACCAATGAACATAAGACCAAGCACTAAAACGAATGTACCAATTACCTCACTAACTAAGTTAGAAGCATAGCTTCGAATAGCTGGATCCGTTGAGAATACGGCTAATTTCAAGCCAGGATCTTTTGTCGCACCCCAGTGCGGTAAATAAACTAAGTATACAATGACCGCTCCTAAAATGGCACCAATCATTTGACCTGAAATATATAATGGAACATCTGCCCACGGGAATTCACCAATGGAAGCAAAGCCTAATGTTACAGCAGGGTTTAAATGTGCTCCGGAAAAATTACCAACCGCATAGACACCCATCGTTACTGCAAGTCCCCATCCGATTGTAATTAAAACCCAACCAGTTCCTTCTGCTTTCGTGTTCTTCAGTACTGAACCAGCCACGACTCCACCACCAAAGATGATAAGAATCATTGTACCTATAATTTCCCCAACAAATGCTGTCATATAAAACCACTCCCTCTATATATGTTTTACAAAAGATGAAAATATAAGATAGATAATGGTGAAATAATAAAAAAACCACACGAAACAAATGAAACCGATTACTTCGGATTCCATAATGTTCGTGTGGTTCTCCATTTCTCCAACACTTATCTTAACTTCTACTACTACTTTAAAACAAACTGAAAGCGCTGTCAAACATTTTTTATATTCAGAATCTTACTGTAAATCCCACAGTTCCGTATTCGATGTTGTAACCGCTACAGAATAGCCATTTAGTGCATTATAGACATCTTCAGCAGAACGTATAAGTCCTCCTGCAATTAACGGAATACCAGTTTCTTCGTGAATTTCTTTCATCACACTTGGAATGATTCCAGGTAGCACCTCAATATAATCTGGTTTGACATTTTTTACGATTTTCAAGTTATGATCTAGTGCATGGCTATCTAGGGCAAATAATCGCTGTATACCGGTTATTTGATGTTTCCTTGCCGTAGCAATTACATTAGCTCTTGTAGAAATGATTCCGTCTACTTTGACATTATTAATTAAATACTCTAAACCATACTCATCCACTTTCAAACCTTGGATTAAATCGGCATGCATAATCACTTTCTTATTGTGCTGCTTCGCATACTGAACAAGACTTTTAATTTGAGAAAGTCTTGTTTCTAAAAAGATGATATTTTCGTGATCGCTTTCTAATACTTTTTCAAAATCCTTCATATTGCGAAGAGCAGGTAATACACCTTCTAGCTTTGCCATCTATGTCACCTCTGGTACGATTGAATCATATTGTCATTAACAAGGTATTGATTATACATGTATTTGAGGGGAATAACAATTAAGATGCTACTTACTGGAGTAGTACTTTATTACTAATCTTCTGCAAAAATTAGCCTATTACTCTTTATTAGTATTTCTAACATGCGCTAAGCATAAAACTTCCAGACAAAATTTAAGGCCATCAACTTGATGACCCTTAATACGTTATTAATAATATCTGCTTTTCTAATTTGACCTTACTGGTGAAATGAGTTGAAGTTGAGAATCGTTACCAACCGGCTGAATCATCACTGGTCTCATTGAACCATTAAAGCTAATAGTTACCTCATCTTCTTTTATTCCCTTTAATGCTTCTAACATAAAGTTACTATCAAGCGAGATTGTTAACGTCTCTTCTCCAGATATATGCTTAATGAATTGAGATTCTTCAATTTGCCCCATTTCGGATGATTTGGAGGAAATTTTAATCTTTGAACTACTGTCTAATTGAATTCTTATGTTGTTATGTCTTGAATCACCTGCAAAAATACTAGCTCTATCAATACCCTTTAGTAATTTCACCGTATCCAGGGTAATCGTTGTGCTAGATTGCTGAGGAATTAACCCTGCCGCATTGGGATATTTTCCTTTTATTAACTTTGAAGAGACGGTTATTGTATCAGATTTAAAAACAATCGTAGACTCTGATACAAAGATTTCAATTTCCTTTGGATAATTAGCAAATACCTTTAATAATTCACTTAGCGATGCACTAGGCACTGTATACGAGCCAATTAAATCAGATTCTATTTTATGCTTTATTAAAGATAATCGCTGAGAATTGGTCGCGACACACGTAAGCATATCTTTTTGAAAATAAAAATTAACACCAGTAAGTACTGGGCTGGTTTCACTTTTTGAAGCAGCAAATATAGTTTGCTTAATTATAGTTAGTAAATCTTTTCCTGCTATACTGATGCTGTTTTTTGATTTGATTTCAGCGATCTGTGGATATTCTGTAGCATCAAGACCATTTATTTTAGTAATTATTTCATCAGATTGTAGGATAACTGAATGCTTATCAGTGACTTTAATGTAAATGTCATTAGGCATTTTTTTAATAATTTCACTTAAATAACGAGCCGAAATTACAATACTACCCGTTTCAATAATCTCTATGATACTTTCCCCATCAATTTCTATGGGGATAGTTTCCTCGATTACAATTTCAGAATTGCTTCCCACAAGTATTAACCGATCCGTTTTGACCTCAATTTTTATTCCTGATAAGATAGGGAGCACTGTTTTGGACGATATTGCTCTACTAACTTCAGATACAGCCTCATTAAAATGAACCTTATTTATTTTGAACTCCATTTACCAAACCTCACATAGTTATTCTTATTTTACTGTAGCTTTTTTTCTAAAATAATTTTGGGCTCTCCTAAACTATCGGTGAACGTTCCAATAATGTAGAAACCACTCTTAATGTTCAAAATCAGCATACTACGCCACTGATTTTTGGTTTTTGTCTGAACAGAATAATACCCACTTTCACGGATAAATTCGTGCTGTTGCTTCATTAACTCGGAAGCTATTCCTTTATTTCTATAACCAGGATCTACTCCACCTAACCAACTGTAGAACTGTTCGCGATTCAGAGCATAGCCAATTTTATATCCGACTAATTTTTCATCATCTATCGCAACATCAATTCTCAAGTTTGGTTTTTCACTCATTCTCCCTGGTAAGTCATCTGATTCACCAAAAACGGTTGTATGTAATGCGACAATTTGGTCTACCATTTCTTCATTAGGTATTTTATTGAAACTAGCATATGTTAGCCCCATATTCTATCTCCTTTTGTAAAAACATTACTACTAACTAATAAACGCCCCTAATAACAACGGCAATATCATTAACACTATAGAACCGCATATTAGCGTTAATGAAACCCGTCTTGGAAGTTTCACCCTGCCTTTTCCTTTATACCAACCCGAGAATTGCAACTTATTTCGATATAAAACAAAGAATAAAATAAGAACAGCCACCTGCCCCAGCCAAGTATATGTTTCTGTCCCTTCGTTAACAGTATAAATGCTCCCTATAATGTACATGCATATTCCGCCAAGAATGACAAAAAGAAAAATAATCCGAAGTAATTCTAATAAAATTCTCATTTCTGAATTCACTCACCCTCTTAAATACATTCGTAACATACTAGCTGAATTTCAAATCGAAATTTCGGAAATAAGTACCGATAGAAGCGTACATATTTAAAGACATTAAGACTCACTTCCTACTTCAAGTTAAAAATTCCCTTTCCTGTTTCCATATCGATTGGCAATGAAGAGTGCTCATGTTTAATAGCCCAGGATTCATTTTCTCTACTTAATCCAAATGTGAATCTATTTGTCATTTGACGTAGTTTTTCTCCAGATTCTTCATGATGTGCAGCGAATGTAACCGCACAATGGATGAATGCAATAGTTGGGCTCTCTTCCACTACTACATCATTAAAATCTGTTTTTAGTATAACTCCATCCTCAGTTAAACCATTAAACCATCCATTCACAGCTTCTCTCCACTCCGAAATACCAATACATTCCCAGTTTCCCCAGCAATCATAAATATGTATGTCAGGTGAATATGAAGCTAAGAATCTCTCAACATCTTTCTCATAAATTGCAGATTTATAATTTTCTAGAACATCAAATACTTTATTTAAAACAACCGACATTTCTTTCCACCCCTTTTTTTAATATCGATTATCTAAGTTTGGAAAAGAGCCCTTATTGATGATGGATAAAAGCAATTCCAAGTCTTCAGGATATAAATGATAGATTTTCATAAGTTCAGACGAAGAAATCCACCTTGACGCTTCAATCGTTTTATCGGGGTCCTTAATTCCTTCACTCTCCCCTATTTTCTTCACCATAAAATAGTGTGTCTTCACATCAAACCCTTTAATAGTTATTTCTTTAACAAATAATTCTTCGATAATTTTCACAGGGTAACCTGTTTCTTCCTTCACTTCTCTAACACAGCATTGCTCTGGAGTTTCTCCTTCTTCTATTCCACCTGAAGGAATTGCCCATTTTTCAGTATCAATACCTCTTACCATAAGGATTTCATTATTTTCGTTTATGCAAATCGCAGCCGAACCAACCCATTCCTTCATACGAGATACATCTCCTAATTTTTCTCTACAGTTTTAAAAATACCATTCCATCTTCTATTTTTATTCTACCATAAAATTCAGAAATTTAATGTTGATTTCCAATAAAACAAAATCACACAGTAAATTGCTAGCTGTGCGATTTTGTTATAGTCCTTTATATAAATTAACCTTTCAACTTATCCAAATTAACCTGTACCGCTTTGATAACGGAAGAGCGAAATCCACTATCTTCCAGACTTGCAACTGATTGAATGGTAGTACCCCCCGGGGAACAAACTTCATCTTTTAAAATTCCTGGATGGATTCCTGTTTCTAACACCATTTTCGCGGCTCCAAGAACAGCTTGTGCTGCTACCTTATATGCTTGGGATCTTGGCATCCCATTTAAAACTGCGGCATCAGCTAGGGCTTCCATGTACATATACACAAATGCCGGTGAGGATCCTCCTACTGCACTCGCCGTATCCATCAGACTTTCATCTATTATTTCTGCCTTACCAAAGCTTTCAAATAATCGCTTGATTTCTTGTTGTTCCTCAGAAGTTACAAGCTCATTAAAGCTGATGCTTGTCAGACCTTCCCCTACTAATACAGGTGTATTGGGCATTGCTTTTACTAGCTTTAGCTTTTTATTGAATCGCTCTTCGGTTTGAGCAATGGTTTGTCCTGCCGCAATCATTATAATAATTGCTTCTTCCTTAATTACATCCTTTATTTCAGCAATAACGGCTGGATATTTGTCTGGTGTAATAGAAAGAAACACTATATCACATTTTTTAGCAACATCTTTGTTATCCTCTGCAACCTGTATGCCATAGGTAACCTTTAAATCTAATAGTTTCGGCATTGTTCGGTTGGACGCATAAATATTTTCAGGCTGTGCATACTCTGCCTTCACCATACCACCAATAATTGCTTCTGCCATCTTCCCACTGCCAATAAATCCAATCGTTCGCTTCATATATAAAATCCTCTCAAGATGTGAATTACTCATAAAGCTATATTTTAGTATAGACTACCTATTCTTGCAAACCAGCTCTATATAAGATAATTATTTCAATTTCAACTTGAACAAATTTTCAGTAAGTGGTATTTTTTACTTATCGTAAAATGTCGAACAGCAAGGAAGGTAAATTATGCGAACCACGTTTTCTTTAGTTGGAATCATTGTATTTATATTTATTTTAGCGGCAATTCCAATGTCTTTAACGATTACTAATGGTGATCTTAGTATCCATTTTCAAGCCATTCTTGATTTAATTAAAAACTATGTTGCGGGAGTATTTAACGGCGATTCCTTTCTCTATATAGAGGGGAAAAATCGCACCTATAATCTCGCGCAGGATTTACCAGCTTATTTTGGGACGTCATTCCTCTATTTATTGCTAGCAGGATTTCTAACAGTTTGTATTGGGATGGCGATTTCTGCGTGGCATAGTAAATCCAAAAAGGAGTGGGCAAAAGATATCATCGGTTTTCTTGGTACGATACCGGATTTCATTCTTGTGCTATTTCTCCAAATTAGTGTTGTCTTTATCTATCAAACGACAGGATTTAAGTTAGCTAGAATTGCTTCCCGTTCAACGGATGATAATGCATTTCTCCTACCATTAATCACGCTAATTATTGTACCGACAATTTATTTAATTCGTACGTTATCCGAACGGACGTATGATGTGCTTGCGGAGGATTATATTTTAACAGCGAAAGCAAAAGGATTGAAGAAACGCTATATTTTCATCCATCATGTCGTTCGCAATGTCATTCCGTATTTAAAAGCTGATCTACATAAAGTGATTGCTATCATGATGAGTAACCTTTTTATCGTGGAATACCTTTTTAATCTCAGAGGAATTACAAGCATTCTGTTTAGTGGAATGTATCAATATAACCTTGTCGTTAATACGTTATTTTCCTTAGTCATTCTTTATCTACTCATTTATTGGTGTATTCGTATCCTAATCATTCTAATGGAGAGGGTGTTTGCGCATGATTAATTGGCGATTATGGGTCGGCATTGTATCGACTAGTTTCATCCTATTGATAGCACTATTCGGGCCAGCACTTGCTCCATATGAAAAGGATTTTATGGAACCATCTGGCTATTACTATAACAACTCCGAGGACTTCGGATTTTACGCTTCTCCCTATCCACCATCAAAAAAGCATCTATTTGGAACCGATCAGTGGGGGTATGATATTTTGACACTATTACTCTATGGTGCAAAATATACGATTTTTGTTGGGGTGGGCGTGGCATTATTACGAATTCTTCTAGGCGGGGTACTTGGAATCTGGTTTGGCTTATCTGGACGCGAGCAAAAAAAATCCAATCCTATTTTCGGCTTATTAGGTAGTATCCCAGCCTTCATCATCATATATTTTTTATTGGTGGGTATAACGATTAATTCATCACTTTCCGTAATAGAACTTACATTACTCCAATCAACTTTAATGATTATCGTAGGGTTTCCGGGTGTCTATGCTGCCATTTATAGTAAGACACATGAGTTAAAACAATCCTTATATATTACCGCTACCAAAGCATTAGGTGCGGGGAAAGTTCGAATTCTTTGGAAGCATATTCTTCCGCATCTAAGAAGTACTTTATTTGTTATGTTTATCAAAGAAATAATTCTTGTCCTAACATTAATTGGTCAGCTTGGGATATTTAATCTATTTCTTGGCGGAACCATTCTACGCTTAGGGGGAAGTTCAACCTATATATCTATCAGTAGAGATTGGGCTGGTCTGATCGGCCAGTGGCGTTCGTATATTTACGATTCACAATGGATTCTATATTTCCCATTGCTGGCGTTTATTTTCTTATTGTTCGCGTTCTATATGTTGTCACGAGGACTCGAATTAAAGCAAAAATCGATGATGCAGAAGTTTCCACATATTTGATTAGTAATAAAGCAGCCAAAATCTAGTAAAAAGATTTCGGCTGCTTTATTTTTATGTGATTTATGCTTTCCACAATCGTTCAATCTGAAAGGTTTTATGTTCCATACTAAGTAAATAAACATCAGGATTGCTTAAATTTTTCCATTGCTCGAACCCGAACTTCTTATCAAAGTGATTTAATAACAAGGATAGAATTCCACCATGTGCCACGATAATTGTGTTTTCGAAATCACTTTCCACTAGTTCATTGATTACCTCAACTATTCGGTTCATGGCTTCCCTACTGGATTCTCCACCTTCATACGTTAAATCGAAATCACGGAATGTTGCTTCCAATTTGTCCATCCAATCTGGAAAGAAGGTGCTGCTTAGTATACGTTCCGTCAATCGGTTATCTTGTTCTATTTCTATGTTCCTTTTCTCCGCAAATGGCTTTATTGTTTGAATTGCTCGTAAGAATGAACTGGAGATGATTCTATCAATCTGTTTATCATGTAAAAAGTTAGTCAATGCACTGGCTTGAATAAAACCTTCTTCTGTTAATGGTGCATCTAGTGCTTGCCCAGTTGCTTCACAGTGTCTGATGAGATAGATATTCTTCATATATTAGCCCCCTTGAAAACATGTTGTGGGATTCCCCCAATTCATCAACTATATTTTCAATCATTAATATACAGATTATATTTATTAATTCAAATTATATACTTGAACTTTTACAGAATAAACATAAGAAAAATATATTTCATTCTATAATTAGTTACAGTGGTTACAAACAGCAATTAATCTGATATTTTCGTTATTTCCCAACTTGATAAAATAACCGTACGTTTCATAATAAAAAAATGTCACTTTTTGTCGAAATATGCAATAAAATATTTAACCTTTCCCAATAGCCCATATTATCTGGTAATGATAATATTTTATATGGAACTAGTATGAAAAGGGGACAATGTAGAAAGCTGTTTGGGCATATTTTCAATAGTTTAATTCACAACTTAGAATACCCTCAGTGTAATAGTAAACAAATACAAAAAATACAGTTACAGGGGAGTAATTAAAGTGGAATCATTAGCGTATATTGGGCTTTTAGCAATCATTTTTTCAGTAGGTTATCTGGTTTATCATTTTATTAAAAAAACAAAAAATAAAGAGAGAACCATTTCAAAAAAGATATTATATCCTACTTTATTTGGAGGTCTACTATTTTTTATTATTGGTGCACCATTTGTTGATACTGGTGTCCATGAGCAACTTGACAAAGCATTGAAGGAAAACGAAGAGTTATTGACTCTACATGAGTCATTAGAGTCAGAAAAAAAAGATTTGGAAAATCAAATAGCACAGTTAGAAAATAATATTGAAGAAACTACCGAAATAATATCTGATTATGAAAACCAAATAAAATCATTCGAAAAAGAAAAATCTGAAATTGATACCATTACCAGTGAACTATCTGAGTTAAAGAAAGAAAATGATATCCTTAAAAAGCAAGTACAGACCTTAGAAACTCAGTTATCTACTGCCGAAGCAGAGGCTACAGCTGCAGTAGTTTCTGCTAGCAAATCTTCACAATCATCAAGCTCTAGTAACAGTTCAGCTGGAGGTTCCGGATCTAACAATAATTCAAGTAGCACTTCTTCATCAAATTCAAGTGTTTACTATAAAAATTGTACAGCTGTAAGAGCTGCTGGAGCTGATCCTATACGTGAAGGTGACCCAGGTTATGGAACTCATTTAGATAGAGATGGTGACGGAATTGGTTGTGAATAATTTTAAAGGGGCTGGGACATAACTAGCCAAAAACAACTTAAAAATGGTTCCAATCATTAAAAATTGATGATTGGAACCATTTTTAAGTTGGATTAATTCCATTATCTATTACTGAATTGGAGAGGCTGGTAAAATGCCAGCCTCTTTTTAGTGATTCCGATTGGGCTCGAACCAACGACCTCCACCCTGTCAAGGTGGCGCTCTCCCAGCTGAGCTACGGAATCGTTCTACAAGTAGTTGATGTAATTATATGGAATGTTATTGAGACTGTCAATTCTAAACACCCCACTAGAAGACTGGAATTTAATAGCGAATAAAGACAAGCTCAATTATTGATGAATTAACTATAACACCCATTTTAAAATTCAATATAAAATGGATGAGTACTTTCATCTAAACAATATTCAATTCTCTGCCTAAAATTCTTTAACGTCACCATTTCTAATGCTTTCTTAATTGGGAAAAAGCCTACTTCTAAACTCTCAGGACTAGTTGTTGGCTCCCCTCCAATTACTTTCCCTAAAAACAGCGTATTACAAATGGACTTTTCTACATTTTGAAAGATTCCACAAAACTTAATAACCTCAATGTCTATACCAGACTCCTCTTTCGTTTCACTGATAGCCGCTTCTTTCAGTGATTCTCCTTCTTCAACTTGACCACCAGGCATTTCCCATCCTCTACGCGGTCCTTTTATTAGCAATATTTCATTCTGATTGTTTAATACAATTGTGGCTGCTGAAACAATATGCTTCGGTGTTGCCATAAAAATTGCCCCCTATTCCAATATTTCCATTTCAAATTTAACTCAGTAACAGGTATATACTTACAATATATCACTCTAAAATTCTCATTTCACTCAATATTGCAAATTATACTAAGTTACGTTTGAAAGATATCACGTTTCAATTCAGCGTTCACCGACCATCATTCGGCGGGAAACTCAATATTTCAGCGCAACGTTAAATAATTCAGCGTTTCTTCCATTATTTCAGCGAACCGCCCCACTTCGATCATTCCTCTCCCCAAACACCCCTCCAAATTTCATTCGACTCTCGAAATATATTCTTGGATAAAAACCTGTTTATCATTTATAATAAAATGACATTAAATTTTATGAAAACTATGAATTTCGACAACGGGGGTTTACTTTTGTGAGAACAGTTTTTTCCTTTATGAAGCCATATAAATTAGCAGCAATTGTAGCTTTTTGCCTCATGCTAGTTGAACTAGCGGTTGAGCTCTTACTCCCATTCTTTCTCGGAAAAATGATTGATGATGGTGTGATGAACAGTGATTTAAACAACATCATTATGTGGGGAAGTATCATGATTGGCTTGGCACTTTTTTCTTTTGTTTCTGGACTTATTAATTCCTTTTATGCCTCTCATGCAAGTTGGGGATTTGCTCATGATATTCGGGAAAGATTATTTCGCAAGGTACAGGAATTTTCCTTTGCCAATTTGAATCGCTATCCAACTTCTCGATTAATGACGTTATTCACAAATGATGTTCGGCAAATACAAAATACGATTTTCATGGGATTACGGATTATGGCAAAAGCACCATTAATTTGTGTTGGTGGCGTTATTATGGCATTTGTCGTTAATCCACGACTTGCCGTTATTTTTCTAATAACAGTACCAC
Source organism: Ornithinibacillus contaminans (assembly GCF_001038425.2). Classification (GTDB taxonomy): domain Bacteria; phylum Bacillota; class Bacilli; order Bacillales; family Amphibacillaceae; genus Ornithinibacillus; species Ornithinibacillus contaminans. The sequence continues at coordinate 198,666 of NZ_LDPV02000034.1, read as the reverse complement.
TTTTAGTAGTGTTCTTATTATGGGTCTTAAAAAAGGCGAGCAACATGTTTAATCGTGTTCAAAAAAGTATTGATAACGTGAACCGTGTTATGCAGGAAAACCTTGCTGGTATGCGTTTAATCAAGGCTTTTTTCAGACGTAATCATGAAGAAGTTCGATTTACAGATGCTAATACGAATTTACGGGATACGACGCGAAAAACTTTCCGTTTTATCGAAGCCTCTATGCCGGTACTGCTATTCGTCATGAACTTAAGCATCATCACCATCCTTTGGTTTGGCAATTCCCAATCGCTTGCAGGTACAACTGAAGTCGGAGATATTGTGGCAATTGTCAACTATGCGATGCGTGTAGCAATGTCTATTTCCATGTTCTCATTCATTATTATGTCATTTTCTCGGACGAAAGCATCCGCTGAACGAATTAGTGAGGTACTAGAGGAAGAGATCGACCTACTAGATCATGAGGATGCCTCTACTACCCAGCAAGTAGTAAATGGGAAAATTGAATTCAAAAATGTTTCGTTCCAATATCCGACTTCCGATGAACCAGTCCTAACAAACATTTCCTTCACTGTAAATCCTGGGGAAAAGCTTGCCATTATCGGCGCAACCGGTTCTGGAAAGTCATCCTTACTCCAGTTAATCCCTAGGTTATATGATGTAACTGCTGGAGAAATACTAATTGATCATAAACCAATTGCTTCGTATAAACTAGAAACTTTACGAAACAGTATCGGCTATGTTCCACAAAATCCACTTTTATTTAGTGGTCCCATTATCGAGAATATATCATGGGGAAAAGATAATGCAACAGACGAAGAAATTCTTCAAGCAGCGCGTGATGCCCAAATTCACGACACCATTATGGAATTACCAAACCAATACCAGACCCAAATTGGGCAAAAAGGTGTTAACTTATCCGGTGGGCAAAAACAACGGATATCTATTTCCAGAGCGCTAATTCGTAAGCCTAGAATTTTAATGCTTGATGATAGTACGAGTGCATTAGATTTAGCAACCGAAGCACGATTGTTACAAGCAATTCAGGACGATTTAAATACGATGCTTATCATTACCCAAAAAATTTCTACCGCCATGAATGCAGATAGAATATTACTGCTGAATCAAGGTAGAATTCTACAAATCGGGACACATGAAGAATTATTAAAAGATTCATCGCTTTATCAAGCGATTGTTACGTCTCAATTTGGAAAGGAGTATCCACATGTCCATTAAGTCACTAAAAGATCCTTTTCAATATGAAAAAATAGCAATTGAAAAAATCCCAGAGGATGTAACGAAAAAACGCGCGAAGAATACGATGGGGACAATCAAACGAATTTGGTCGTATTTAGCACGGGAAAAAGCTAGACTATGGCTTGTTATGTTGGCCGTCTTAGTCAGTTCTGCGATGAGCTTGCTTGGTCCGTTTATGGTCGGGAGGGCAATTGATTATCATATCATACCAAAGGATGTATCCGGATTAGGAGTATTACTAATTGGACTAGTAGCAGTTTATCTCTTCCATTCCTTATCCATCTTTTTACAAAGCTTCTGGATGATTGGAATCGCACAGAACACGGTTTATACTTTACGTTCAGACCTATTTCGTCAATTCCACCGATTGCCAATTTCTTATTTTGATAAACGGCAGCACGGGGAACTCATGAGCCGGGTCACAAATGATATCGATAATATTAATAACACATTAAACCAGTCGGTGATCCAAGTGTTCTCCAGTGTTTTAACACTGGTAGGAACTGTTGGTGTCATGATTTACCTTAGCCCTGTGCTAACGGTTGTTACTATGTCCATTATTCCTGTTATGTTCTTGGCGACACGCTGGATAACCAAACGTACTGGTCCATTATATAAATTACAACAAAAACGACTAGGAGAATTAAATGGTTATGTGGAAGAAACCATCTCTGGTCAGCATGTCGTTAAAACCTTTTCTCAGGAAGAACGCGTTATTAATGAATTTGAATTGAAAAATAAAGATCTAAACCATTCTGGATTTTGGGCGTTAACGATATCTGGTTTTATACCTAAGGTCATGAACATGCTGAACTTCTTAAGCTTTGGAATGATTGCCCTTGTTGGCGGTATTTTAGCCATTAACACGGATCTAGTTACTGTCGGTGTCATCGTGATTTTCACTGAATATGCCCGCCAGTTTACCCGGCCTTTAAACGAACTATCGAACCAATTTAATCTGTTGTTATCTGCTGTTGCCGGAGCAGAGCGTGTCTTTCAAGTTTTGGATGAAGATCGAGAAGAACGCGATGAGGAGAATGCCATCGAGATTCCAAGTACTAAAGGACACTATAAATTTGAAAATGTGTCCTTTGGTTATGAGGATGAAACCATTTTAGATAACATTAGCTTTGAAGCGAAGCCTGGTCAGTCTGTTGCGTTCGTCGGTCATACTGGTGCTGGTAAAACAACGATTATTAACTTAATCTCCCGCTTCTATAATTATGATAGTGGGAAAATCACATTGGACGGGGTCGATATAAAAGATATTAAACGGGCAAGCCTTCGTTCACACATGGCCTTTGTCTTACAGGATTCGTTCCTATTCCACGATACCATTCGGGAAAATATTCGCTATGGTCGTTTGGATGCTACGGATGATGACGTGATGGAAGCAGCGAAAAAAGCGAATGCCCATGAGTTTATCTCCCAACTACCAAAAGGTTATGATACGGTTCTAGACCAGGATGGTAGCGGCATTAGCCAGGGACAAAAGCAGTTACTTACCATTGCCAGGGCATTTATCGCCGAACCAACCATTTTAATTTTAGACGAAGCGACCAGTAATATTGATACCATTACAGAAGTCAAGATTCAACAAGCCCTAAAAGAATTAATGAAAGGTAGAACTAGCTTCATCATTGCCCATCGTTTGAACACGATTCAAGAGGCAGACGAAATTGTTATGCTTGAACACGGGCGAATCCTCGAGCAAGGAAATCATGAAGAATTACTTAACTTAAGAGGGAATTACTATACCCTATATAAAGGTCAGCTTCGAGAGGTGGTTGGAAGTTAATACTACATTCTCTCCATTTCATGTTAAACTAGGACTAGAAACTGTTACGGGGTGAATGAAATGGGCAGAAAAGGAAAAATGCTTGAACGAGAAATAATGAGCAATTTCTTAAATGAACTGATGACGTTAAAGATATATTTACCAGAAGCTTTTTCACCATTATATAAATACCATATTTGCATTATGCAAGACGGAAATGATTACTATCAGCTTGGTCGTATTGCAACCTTAAGTGATCAACTTCATGATGATGCTGCAATTGAAAATACAGTATTTGTTGGGATTCACTACAAAGATCGCGAGGATCGCTTGAGAAAGTACCATCCAGCTGGTGAGCAGCATGCTGCTTACACGAAATTTTTAGTAAAGGAAGTTGTGCCACTACTAGATGACTTCCTCCCTACTTATCACATGGGTGGAACGCGCGCGTTGATGGGAGATTCACTTGCTGGAACATTAGCCCTCGTCACAGCGATTAACTATCCACACACATTTGGAAAAGTAATTATGCAGTCTCCATTAGTAGATGACATGGTACTTGAATCTGTAAGAAATGCAGATCACTTACATGGGTTAGAAATCTACCATACAATTGGAACCGCAGAAACCAGTGTTGAAACAACACTTAAACCCGATGTAGATTTCTTAACACCAAACAGGGCGCTTAATGAGTTACTGGGACAAAAAGGACTAACCTATACCTATAAAGAAATACCTGATGGCATTCATACATGGAAGTATTGGCAAAAGGATATGATCCATGCTCTAACTACTATCTTCGGAGACTAATTCCAGCATTTTCTGAAATAGGTAATAAAACACTTTAAATCTGTTCTTTTTTGTTATAAATTAAGAGAAACCATTGTACTTTGTTACTACTTATTGTATACAGAAAAATAACGAGGAGGTTAACAAATGAAATACGGTATTGCTATTTTCCCATCAAAGAAAATCCAAGATGAAGCAAACTCTTATCGGAAACGATATGACCCACACTATCCATTAATTCCACCACATATCACATTAAAAGAAGCGTTTGAAGCAGATGAGACTGCCATTGAGGATATGGTTATTGAGCTTAAAAAGATTGCAAACGAGACAGAGCCTTTTACAATACAAATCAATAAAGTTAGTTCATTTGTACCAGTCACGAATACCATTTATTTAAAAGTAGAACCGAATCAGGCACTAAATACGCTTTATGAAAAACTGCATTCTGGCAATTTCCCTCAGAATAAAACGTATAACTTTGTCCCACATATAACGATTGGACAAAAACTTTTAGACGATGAGTATTCCGATATCTTTGGTAGAATGAAAATGCGTAGCTTCCAGTTCGAGGATAAGGTAGATCGATTCCAATTACTATACCAATTAGAAAATGGTTCATGGACTGTATATGAATCATTTGTATTTGAGAAGGAATTAGTATGAAAATCATCATTGCAGAAACAGATGACGCCATCCAGCAAGCATTTCAGGTTCGTACTACAGTATTTGTAGAGGAGCAACATGTTCCTGCGGAGGAAGAACTGGATGAACATGATAAATCCGCCATCCATTTTGTTGGCTTTGAAGGAGACCAGCCGATTGCAGCTAGTCGTCTGCGTTTCGTTGAAAGCTATGGCAAGTTAGAACGGATTTGTGTGCTTCATGAATTTCGCGGGAAATCTTATGGAAAAGAAATTATCCTCGCAATGGAGGAAGTAATAAAAGAAAACGGCTATACAAAAGCAAAGCTGAATGCGCAGACCCATGCCGAAACATTCTATCAAAAATTAGGCTATGAAACAGTTTCCGGTGAATTTATGGATGCTGGGATACCGCATGTTACGATGATTAAACAACAACTATAACTACATTAACGAACAGTTCGTGATACCCACGGACTGTTTTTCTTATGCTAACGATGAGGTTATTTGAATGACTTTGTTTAAAACGGAAAAGCTAATATTGGAAAGGGGACGGTTACCAGTGGTTTCCTATTTTCAAATGTTTGCAGATACTTTATTTGGATTCTTTGCTTTGTATCTTTTAACCAAGGTGCTTGGCAAAACACAAATGTCACAGTTATCAGCATTTGATTTTGTCTCTGCTGTCATTATGGGAGAGCTTGTCGGCAATGCCTTGTTTGATGATAACGCCTCGATACTAGAAATTGGCTATATTTTGTTTCTATGGGGCGGATTATTGTATATTACCGAAATCATTTCACAGAAATTCAAAGGAACTCGTGCACTTCTCGAGGGATCGCCTGCAATTGTGATTCAAAACGGTAAAATGATTCGTGATATTATGAAAAAGAGTAAACTCGATGTTAACCAATTGCAGCATCTTCTACGTTCTAAAGATATTTTTTCAGTACGAGAAGTAGAGTATGCCATATTAGAAACAAACGGGACACTATCCGTTCTTAAAAAATCCGATTATCAGACACCAAACCGTAAAGATATGAAGCTTGCACCACAGGATGTTAAGCTTTCCGTTGGTTTAATTAATGATGGAGAAATAATTTATGATAATTTAACAGAGAAAAATCTAACCGAAGAATGGCTAATGGAAGAGTTGCAAAAACAAGGTTTTGACAGCGTAAAAGATGTATTTTATGCGGAATATTTGCGTGATGAGGAATTACTCGTTTTACCTTTTGTCAACCAAGGCCACCGCCGCTATCATCGTTAACTCGAACTCCATCCCTATTTTGTTCTAATAAAAAGACTGTCAATCTGCTGACAGTCTTTTCTATACCTGTTCATTTATATAGATACCTAATCCTGTTATCTCTGTATAGAGATCATCTAGGTCCACTCTAGTTGGCTCTTCAGTCTGGCTAAATGTAGGTGCTAATTTCTGTGACCGAAGCTCATCCTCACGCCGTAATTCCTCATAATTTGTATCAAAAACAGCACGATACGATTTCTCAATCGACGTTATCGTACGCCTTTGTGTAATCATCCTTCTTTGATAGTCCGCATATTCATGTTGTTGAATTGGTAAAATATACCCCATCATACTACCTCCTCAACTTCTTTACTAAAGAATTCGTTGTCATTTCTTACTTTATGACGGTTTCACGGATTTTAAGTTACGATTCCATCTTTTTTTCAAGTGCTTTCATCCAATAATCCACTTCATTTATCGTCTGTAAATACCGGGTATTCCATTCCCCTATCTGTTTCTCAAATGTAATCATCCGCTTCTCTGGATTCTTCAACCATTTCTCATTCTTCTCTAAATGCTTTTCAATAACCCCTAGATTCTTCAGTAACTTCTCTGGTTTCATCCTTGCACCTCCCGTTAGTATGGCAAAAAAAATGCAGCTACACTAGCTGCTATGGGTATGGAATATGGTCATAAGTCAAGCTTCTTACTATATATTAAATCCAGGAGAATGGTCCTCGGTCACGATCTTTCCCTTCACGTTCGTTACTTTCTACCTCTCTATTTATCGATTCCACTCGTTCATCATTTGTACGTCTTAAACCTCCCAAAATTGGGTCACGTCGTCTAGCTGGTTCAATAATAACGTTATCCGCTTGAATAACAAGATCCTTCACGCGAATTACTCTTTTGTTCTCAGACATTTGGTCGTCAACTCCTTCGTGATAATTTGCTCGCTATTAGTCTATGTAACTTCTAGTGATAGGTATGGTCAAATGCCCTGTTTTCCATGCGTTTTTTCAGGGGCAAAAGAAATTATAATCATTCCAGTAGTATGTACACTCGCCCACACCATATGACACATCCCACATATTCTAGTAAAGACAATAAGTCAATAAGCATTAGAAAGGAGAAATGATTCATGGGTTGTGGCAATGGTAGAGTTGAAGGTGCATCAACAAGTGGTAACTGCGTAGCAGACATCCTTCGTGATATTGTTGATGCTCAAAACGATGTTATCGAAAACTGTTGCGATACTAGCTGCGAGCAATCAATTAACGATCTATTAGGCGAAACAGATCCAGGTAATGGTTTGGATACAGTGCCTGTCATTTTATACTGCGCAGGTGATTGTAAACCATTTAAAGGATTTGGAGCTAAACGTGGAAATGGATTAGGTAGTGTTGGCGACATTAAAGCTAGCTTCATTTTCCGTGTTAAAACAGTTTCAGATGACAATTGTGCAGTACTAGAATTATTAGTTGACCCAGATGATCCTTGCGATTGTGACCACTTAAAAGATCCTTGTGATCAAGAAACAGGTAACTTACAAAATACAGGTATCTGCTTAACGGTAGACCTAGACTGCTTCTGTCATGTTACTTGTTTACCAGCAATTAGTGTTTTCGACTGATAATCGTAAAAGCACCATGGAGAACTACATCTCCATGGTGTTACTTTTTTTAAAATCCTAATAAACGAATATCTGTCACTTCGGTAAAATCAATAGTAGATGTTCTTCTCCCAACCAGCATGGAAATTTGGTTATCCTGAAAGTCTTTTATAATACCACGGAATGACCTAGCATCTGTTTTCACTTCACAGCGCATTTTAGGTAAATGACTCGGTGTATTCACAAAGTATTCGACCTTCTCCAATAAAGACATGTCCTTGAATTTTTTCTTTTCGGTACTCGTATCAGATACTGGTTGTTCGACTGATTTTTTTTCCTTTTCCGTAGATGTCTCTTGACCTTTATTACGAGGAGCTCTCCTAACTGGTTGTGGCTCTTTTAATTCTTGGACAAACCCTCTTGTGATCTTGCCTATACTTGTAGATCGATTAGTCGTTTTTTTTTGAGGGGAGGTTGGTTCCGTAGCTGAAGTTGTAGTCAAGACTTTCTTTGGTGTTCTATATTCATGCTGCATTGGTGCAGTTGGTTTACTTACAGTCGGCTGCTGAATATACATTAACGGTTCGTTTGCAAACTTACCACGTTCCGGCATGATCGATGATCTCCTTTCTATTCCATTCGTCAACACATTATATGAACCTAGAAAATAATTGTGTAACATTTGGAAAAACAAAGAAAAAGCACCCTTATTCAAAAGGTGCTTCCATCTATAACAACATATTCATAAATGCAGTTGCCAATCCAAAGTAAATCAATACCGAAATAATATCATTAATCGTCGTGATAAACGGGCCAGATGCTACTGCTGGGTCAATTTTTAATCGATCCATGATGAGAGGAATTAATGAACCAGCAAGGGTAGCTACTACTAATGTTGCCATAATTGATAATCCCACTAAAATCCCTAAGAAGATATCGTTTTGCCAGAGAAAAATCACACCTGTGATAATAATTCCACAAACCGTTCCTGTAATCAGTCCTGTACCAGCCTCACGAAGGATAAGCTTTAACTTTCCTTCATTTCCATACTCACCTGTTGCAAGACCACGAACTGCAACCGCTAGTGCCTGCGTTCCAGTATTCCCTGCCATTCCGGCGATTAATGGAATGAAAATCGATAGGATGGTAACTTGACTAATTGTTTCTTCAAATTGCCCGATCAAGCTAGCCGTAAATAATCCTAAGAACAACAATATAATTAACCAAGGTAATCGCTTTTTCGCTGCGACTAATGGATTCGTATCTGGTGTGTCAACATCAGAAATACCAGCTAATTTGGAGTAATCCTCACTTGCCTCTTCATCAATAACGTCTAAAATATCATCGACGGTAATAATCCCGAGTAAATGGTGTTGGAAATCCACAACCGGTACGGCTAAGAAATCATAATCTCGCATAATTTTAGCTACTTCCTCTTGATCCTCTGCTACAGATACTGAAAATACATTATCATTCATAATGGTCTCTATTTTTGTATCGTCATCTGCAATAATCAAGTCACGTAAGGAAAGAACACCTACTAGTTTTTTATCATTATCCACCACATATAAGTAATAAATCGTTTCGGCATTCGGACCGTCCTTTTTCAACTGAAGCATTGTATCCTTAACCGTTTGTGTTTTATAGACAGAAATTAATTCCGTCGTCATAATACTTCCGGCGGTTTTTTCTTCATAATGAAGCAGGTCTTTAATCTCACCTGCAGCATCATCATTCATAATCGTTAGGAAGCTGACAACCTTGTCCTTTTCCATCTCATTTAAAATATCTACCGCGTCATCTGTAGACATTTCGGCAAATACCATCGATGCGAATCTCGGATCCATTTCGGTGAAAAATGGCTGAATTTCTTCTAATTCAATATGCTCCATAATTCCAGCAACTTCTTCAGGAGAAAGATAATTATAAATTAACATCCGATCGGTTGCTTCCATTTCCATGAAAAACTGTGCTTGGTCATATGGGTGCATCTCAATAAAGTACTGCCTAAAACCTTCAATATTTTCCTGTGCTAAAAATTGTTGAATCGTTTCTAATTGTTCCACTTTGATGTCGTCATTGTTTTCCATGGCGCGCAACCTCCTTCTGTAATTTTACTCTTATAGTTATACCATACCCGCAAAAAAACTTCAGCTAACATTTTTAAATGATGGTATAATAATATATTGTTCCTCTAAGTCTAAGAGGACTACCAATCCGATTTGGTATCTGCAAATATTTATATAATCCGAACGTGAAAAATAAGTAGAAATCGTGTAAACTTTACAATAGACGTAATTAAATTAAAGGTAAGGATAAATCATGAATACTAATAAAAATAACATTGATTATACATTAATTTCTATCGTGCTGCTCTTGGGCGTTATTAGCGTATTTACGCTTTATACAATTGAACCTAGTTTACCAGAAAAATATGCAGGTCAGGACTTCCTCACCAAACAGATTATTTGGTACATTGGTGGAGGTGTCTTCATTTATCTAGTTATGTTATTTGACTATGATCGTTTCCGCCAACTTACTTGGATTCTCTATAGTATTGGGATGATAATGCTCCTTATGCTATTCTTTCGTTTTCCTGGACCAATTATTGTAGAGGCAAACCAAGCGGTAAGTTGGATTAAGTTCCCTTTCATTGGAACATTACAGCCTGCTGAATTTATGAAGGTTATCTTAGTACTATCATTAGCCCATATCATGTACAACCATAATAATAAATATATCGAACAGACCGTAAAAAGCGACTTATTATTATTGGGAAAAATGCTACTCGTAGTTTTACCTCCAATGGCATTAATAGTTGTTCAACCAGATTTGGGTGGATTTTTAGTGCTAGCAGCGATTACTGGCGCTATGGTTTTAGTTTCAGGTATTCAATGGAAGCTAATCTTTACCATATTTCTAATCGCCGTTGGGTTCGTAGGATTAATTGTCGCAGGATATTTCTTATTTCCAGATTCCATTGCTGTTTTTCTAGAAGAATCTATTTTCAAACATGTTTCCAGTAGATTTTATGGATGGATTTCACCTGAAGAGTATTCTGATTCAGGCTATCAACTCGTTCTGGCGATGATGTCTATAGGATCAGGTCAACTTTTCGGTAAGGGCATTCAGAATCTGCAAGTAGAAGTTCCTGAACGACACACCGATATGATTTTCACCGGGATTGCAGAACAATTCGGTTTTATTGGTGCAAGTATCGTTGTCATTTTACTATTCTTATTGATCTATCGTCTGATTCATATCGCTATCCTTAGCAATGATAATTATGGCGGCTATATTATAACTGGTATCGTTGGGATGTTTGCCTATCAAATCTTCCAGAATATTGGTATGTCCATTCAGTTACTGCCGATTACAGGTCTGCCTCTTCCTTTCTTAAGTTATGGCGGAAGCTCGACATTGACCTATTTGATTGCAATAGGAATTGTCTTAAATATCCATTCCCGAACGAAAAAATATATGTTTGAATAAGCGAGAATAGCAAATACTATTCTCGTTTTTCTTTTAGCTTGAGGTGATGATATGAAAATTGATGTTATAGGTGATGTACATGGTTGTTATCATGAACTCTGTCATTTATTTGAGGAATTAGGTTATCAAAATAATCAATATGCATATATCCATCCGGATGGTAGAATTCCTGTTTTTGTTGGGGATTTAACCGACCGGGGTCCGGATTCAATTAAAGTCATTCAACTCGTATATGAAATGGTTGTCAGTCAGAAAGTAGCCAAATACGTGCCGGGAAATCACTGCAATAAGCTCTATCGCTTTTTCCTGGAAAATAAAGTTCAACATCAGCATGGATTAGAAACAACCGTTGCAGAGTATGAAGCGCTGGACAAAAGTACGCAGGAAATTGTTCGCAAGCAGTTTATGACACTATATGAGGAAGCCCCACTTTATCTACAATTACCGGATGCAAATGCAATTGTTGCCCATGCAGGTATTAAGAAATCGTATATTGGTAGACAAGATAAGAAGGTAAAAACGTTTGTATTATATGGTGATATTACTGGAGAATTTGATGAAGAAGGTCGTCCAATTCGCCGAGATTGGGCACAGCAGTATCACGGAGACGAGTGGATTGTGTATGGCCATACGCCAGTCATAAGCCCACGAATAGTCCATAAGACGATTAATATTGACACAGGCTGTGTATTCGGAAATAAGCTATCTGCATTTCGCTTACCCGAACAAACAACTGTTTCTGTCCCATCTAAACAGCCTTTTATGGAAGAAAAATTTAAATCCTTTCCAGATGATTGACCTCAGTCACCTGGAAGGATTTTTTTCATGTCGTCTGGCATCGGGACAGTAAAGCTCTTCCATTCCTTCGTTGCTGGATGTTCAAAACCTAGTTCAAAGCAATGCAAAGCTTGGCGTTCTATATAACTTGAAGTGCCACCGTATAAATCATCACCTGCTAACGGATGCCCGATATGGGAAAAATGCACACGAATTTGGTGGGTTCTACCCGTTTCCAGTTTCACTTCTACTAATGCATGTGTCTGATTGGAACGGATCACCTGATAATGTGTAATCGCTCGCTGACCATCCGCCCGAACAACCCGCTCAATAATCGAATCATCTTTCCGACCGATATTCCCATCAATCGTGCCTTGTTTAGGGATTGGGGTTCCCTCTACAATAGCAAAATACTTTCGCTTTACATTGCCCTGCTTTTGAGATGCCGATAGAATCGAATGACTATACCGATGCTTAGCAATTAACAAAAGCCCTGACGTATCACGATCAAGTCTCGTGACAATATGAATCGTAAACGGAATATTATTTTGTTCATAGTAGTGCAGCACACCATTCGCTATCGTACCTGTTTGATGATGGAGTGATGGAATGGTTGCTACATTTGCTTGTTTGTTGATGACAAGTACCGCATCATCCTCATAGATAATTTCTAGCGGGATTTCCTCTGGAATCATATGAGGACCTTTGACTTCTAGAGGGAATTTTACCGTCACAGTATCTTCTGCCCGAAGTGAATGCCTGACAGTTACCGCTTCCCCGTTAACAAGTATTGTTCCCCCATCATAAATAAGGCTTTTCAAGATTCGCCTTGAAAAGCCTTGTTCATTTCGTAAAAAATCACGGAGCAGCATGCCTTCCTGTTCTTGCTTGATGTTCCATTCCATGTTAACCCACCTGGTCTTCCTTAATTATCAGTTATAAACGAATCACGCACACGATTCCAGAAAGGAAATGGTCTAAAGCGCGCAAAGCGGATTTTTTCCTTTGCCACACGACATTGGATTGATTTAACATTCGTATAGTTATGGGTATTATGATCAATCGTAATGAAGAAGCTTCGATCTACCAACGGCTTTAATAAGCAGGTATGATGCTTAGGCAAAATAAGTGGTGACCCGATCGTACGAAATACCCGATTGTTAATGGAAGCCATTTCCGTTAATTGAATCGCTTCTAAGGTCGGATGAATAATTCCCCCACCTAATGCTTTATTATATGCCGTACTTCCAGAAGGGGTAGAAATACATAATCCATCTCCTCGGAAGGTCTCAAAACGCTCTCCTTTTATTTCCACGTCAAAAACTACCGATCCATCTGGTGTTTTTATCGTAGCTTCATTAAGCGCAAGGTAGGAATCGACTTTATTACCTGTTTTCGATCTGATAATTACTTCAAGCAATGGATATTCCACAATTTGAAACGGTGTTTTGGCAATTTCTATGATAAGTTTTTCCAGTTCCTCGGGCACATAATCGGCATAAAAACCTAAATGACCTGTATGTATACCAATAAATGCAGTAGATGTTAATCGATGATTATATCGATGGAATGCCTCTAGAAAAGTTCCGTCTCCCCCAACGGAAATCACCAAATCCGGTTCTTCCCGATCATACAACAAATTAAAATCAAGCAAATGCTGTTTCATAGTAGCCTTTATTTGATTAGAACGGTCGTCACCTTTTGAAATGATTTTAAACTTCATTCGATTCCCTCCCTATACCACAATGAAATTATTTGCGGCGAAATATCCGCTGTGCTTCTTGAACTTCTGTTTTTATTTTTGACATTTCTTCATCAAGCTTAAAAGCAGCTTCTGCTGCCTTTTGCAAGCGTGCTTTAATATCCCCTGGAATCCTTCCTTTGTATTTATAATTCAAGGAGTGCTCATTAGTTGCCCAAAAATTCATCGCTAATGTACGAATCTGAATCTCTGCAAGCACAACCTTCATCCCGTGGATAGTCTCAACTGGATACTCTATAATCATATGATAGGAACGATAGCCACTATCTTTTTTATTTGCTATATAATCCTTCTCTTCCATAATGGTAAAATCCTTACGAGATCGTAGCATATCAACAATGGTGTAAATATCATCCACAAATTGACAAACGACACGAACCCCTGCAATATCTTGCATATCATCCTCAATACGATCAAGTGATATATGTCTTTTCTCTGCCTTTTCTAAGATACTTTTAACTGGTTTTACTCTCCCAGTAATAAACTCTATTGGCGAATGCATTGCCTCATATTCAAACTGAGCACGCATTCCCTTTAATTTAACCTTTAATTCTTCGACTACTTGTGAATAAGGTGCGAGTATTGCTTCCCAATTCATTCGAACACCACCTGTTACTTGTTACATATTTCTTCCTTATTTTAACACAAATACAATGGATAATCTTTGCATAATTACTTCGGATTCGACATAATCAATATAATTAAACCATTAATACGGGTGGAGGACTAGCATGGCTCAAGAAATAGAAATAGAATTTAAAAACCTATTAACGAAAGCAGAATATGACTTATTATTAGAGCACCTCCCTTTTCCAGAGAGTGGTCAGGAGCAAATTAATTACTATTTCGAAACGCCCGATCGGAAACTACAAATGAACGGCTCTGCATTACGGATTCGCGAAAAAAACGGTAGCCATCAATTAACATTAAAACAACCACATGAGGTTGGATTATTAGAAACACATGATACATTATCACATAAGGAAGCAATGGAATGGATTAATCACCATCCAATCGTCAAGGAAGCTACAACGAAACAGCTCAAGCAGTTGAACATTTCCGTAACGGATTTAAAATGCTACGGAAGTTTAACCACCATTCGTCGGGAATTCCGTGATAAAGGACTTATTTATGTGTTAGACCATAGTATCTATCACAACCAAGAAGACTATGAGCTTGAATTAGAAGCACCTAATTTTCAGGATGGTATAACTGCATTCGAGGCCCTATTACAGAACTTTAACATTACCAAAAAAGAGACACCAAATAAAATTGCGCGATTTTTTAACAGCCTAACGTAAAGCTACTAGACAGATGATTCAATCAGATAAGTTGCTAGCTCTATATTAATGTTGCTACAATATAGACAAATATTAAAGGAGTTATCTGTATGACAACAATACCCGGCACGATATTTGAAGCGATAGGTGGACATGATACTATTGAGCGATTAGTTACACACTTTTATAGTCGAGTCGGTAGCCATCCTGCTTTAAAACCTATATTCCCGGATGATTTGACTGAGGTAGCTCGCAAGCAACGACTTTTCCTTACGCAGTTTCTTGGTGGACCGTCCCTCTATAATGAAGAACGTGGTCATCCAATGCTAAGACGTCGGCATTTACCATTCGAAATTACACCTTCAAGAAGAGATGCCTGGTTAGCGTGTATGGAAGCTGCTTTAGAGGAAGCACAAATTGAAGAACCTTACCGGACAGCTATATTTGATAAGTTAACAATGACCGCTAATCATATGATGAATACACCTGAATAGAAGAAAGGAGAATCGATGTGAGTTGGGAACGTACTGAGCTATTAGGCTCACCACAAACAAACACATCGCCCGGATATAGTTGTGACACTGTAAAAAAACCAATTGAAATTTATGTTTTTATAGATCCTATGTGTCCTGAATGCTGGTCACTAGAACCTTATTTGAAAAAGCTATCGATTGAATACGGACGATTTTTCACATTAAGACCTATCATTTCTGGGTCCTCAAAACCATTAACCCATGATAATTTTGAGCAGCCAAGAAAATTAAAAGAAATTTGGGAGCGAACGGCATCCCGAACCGGAATGAGCTGCGATGGTGATTTGTGGATTGAAAACCCAATTCACTCCCCTATTACGGCCTATCTAGCAATTAAAGCTGCCGAACTACAAGGGATTCGTTTCGGAAAAGTATTTTTGCGAAAGGTACAAGAAAGCTTATTTTTACGGAAGCAGGATATTTCACAGGAATCCGTCTTACTAGAGTGTGCTAAATCAGCAAAATTAGACCTACAAGAGTTCCATAGTGACTTGCATTCTATATCTGCCAAAAAGGCACTCCAATGTGATTACAAGCTAAATCATGAAATGGAAATCGATTATATGCCAACCATGGTATTTTTTCATAAAAACATTGAGGAGCAGGGCATTAAAATCTCTGGACTCTATCCCTATGAAATCTATGTACGCGTACTAAGCGAGATGCTTGAGCGATTACCAATTCCATCCCAGCACCCTTCATTAGAAGAATTTGCAAGGCATTATGAAGTGATTGGTACGAAAGAGGTATCCGTCGTATATAACTGGTCTATCGAAAAAGCAGAAAGAGAAATGAAGAAGCTTCAGCTCAAACAAATCGTAGAAAAAATCCCCGCAAAACACGGGACATTTTGGCAATACATTGATACTAATTAATGCATTTATAATCATTTTTAATGGAAGAAGCCAGGGGAACCCTTGGTTTTTTGTTTTGGGTAAGGAACAAAAGCGCAAGCGCCCGCTAAGGGACGTACGGACTGGGACTGCGATTACTATTACTCCTCCCACCGAAAACATTTAGACTGAGCAGTAGGAGATAAAGGAAACACGGCGACTACAGGGAGCCGATGTTGACTTATCGTACGGAGGTGAAAGAAGTCAGTTAGTCCTTGGGCGCTGGAGCTAGACGTGGCCGTTTAGGTGAAGACAATTTTTCCACAGTGGCTTATTTTATAATTTCCTAGACAAAAAATAAAGGATATACGGGGCAGCGTATATCCTTCTTTTCTCACTTCTTTGTATAAAACAAAGGGGGATGGGAGAAAGTTTCATGATCAAACAAAGGGGTTTTGTTTGTGATTCATCTCACATATATATAATAGCAAGGACTTGTCGATTTTTCAATAAGAATGCTCTCAATTTCACAAATCTGTCACTTCTAATAAAAAATTCGTTACATATAGATGTAATAAGCCACTATTGACTACTAAAAAGGAGGATAAGCATGCGCGAATTATTACCCTATCTTTTTATCATCCTAACCTTTTTTGCATTTTTATTAAACCTATTTGGGTTGCTACAGCTAATTCCATTATACTTCACGCTACCTATTCTTTTCTTCTCTATCTATTTTACCATTTTCTCCTTCGCACATCGGAACACCTATCGCGGAAAGATGCATTAGTATCATTATACATAATGATGTAAAAAGCGGCTGGGACATAAGTGTTAATGGTTAGATAAAATCCGAACGTTGGTGCACGATACCCGCTCCGGGAATATACTTCGCTGAATCAGTGCATTATTCGTCCTTTTATCTTCTCATTTTACTTATGTCCCAGCCTCTTTAATCCTTACTTCGCTAGTAATAGTTTTTCCATTTCGTTTAATTTCTCTTCAAATACATCCAATGCTGCTAGGATTGGTTGTTTCGATGTCATATCCACACCTGCTGTCTTTAATACCTCAATTGGATAGTCACTGCTTCCTGATTTTAGGAAGTTTAAATAACGTTCCACTGCACCCTCTTCACCAGACAGGATCTTGTTTGCTAGGGCAGTTGCTGCTGAATATCCAGTTGCATATTGATACACATAGTAATTGTAGTAGAAGTGCGGAATTCTTGCCCACTCTAGTCCAATTTCCTCGTCTGAAACAACATCTTCACCAAAGTATTTCTTATTTAATTCGTAATATTTTTCCGTTAAGAAGTCAGCTGTTAAGGCTTCACCATCTTGTGCTAACTTGTGAATTGCATGCTCGAATTCAGCAAACATCGTTTGACGGAAAACTGTTCCACGGAAGCCCTCAA
Organism: Ornithinibacillus contaminans; assembly: GCF_001038425.2. Classification (GTDB taxonomy): domain Bacteria; phylum Bacillota; class Bacilli; order Bacillales; family Amphibacillaceae; genus Ornithinibacillus; species Ornithinibacillus contaminans. The sequence goes on along the minus strand of NZ_LDPV02000034.1, from coordinate 181,242 downwards.
GGAAATGATTTAAAAGATATAGCTTTTGCTTTTCATCCACTAATGTATTCAACATATAATCATTTAATAATGCTTCATTACATGTGGAGGCTACCTCTGCCACGAAAATAGAGTAGTTACCATAACGATATGGTTGAAACTTTCTTGTGAAATAGCTATGTGCTGAATGACCTAGCTCATGTGTTAGTGTGAATAAATCATTCACACGGTCCTGCCAGTTCAATAGAATATATGGGTTAGTGCCATACGTTCCAGAAGAATAGGCACCACTTCTTTTCCCTTTATTCTCCTCTACATCTATCCAGCGATTAGCAAAGCTTTCTTTAATAACATCGGTATACTCTGTTCCAAGTGGTTGCAGGCTATCTAAAACATATTCTTGAGCTTTTTCGTATGGAATTTCCATATCAACATCTTGTACAAGTGATGTATACATATCATACATATGTAATTCATCCACACCTAAAATTTGTTTGCGTAATTTCGCATAACGATGTAATAATGGTAATCGGTCATTAACAGCTTCAACCAGATTATCATATACTTGTTCAGGAATATTATTATTGTCTAGCGCTGCTTGTCTTGCAGATTCATAGTGATGGACCTTCGCATCAAAATTATGCGCCTTCACGGTGCCACCTAACGTAGAAGAAAACGTATTTTTAAATTGACCATAGGTAGCATACATTGCTTTAAATGCATCCTCACGAACACGACGATCTTTTGACTCTAGGAATCCTACATAGCGGCCATGTGTCAGATCAACCTCTTCCCCGTTTTCATTCTTAATGCTAGGGAATTTCAGATCGGCATTGTTTAACATACCAAATGTTTGGGCACCTGTTGATAATGCTTCTGACGCTTCAGCCAAAAGCGCTTCCTCTGTTTCACTTAATACGTGCTTACGTTGTCTTAAAATTTCATTTAAAACATGTTCATATAGCTTTAATTCTTCTTTTTCTTCTAAATAGCTCTTGATGGTTGCTTCATCCATTTTAAGAATTTCAGGAACTAAATAACTCAAAGAGCTTTGTGCTAGAGTCAACACATTTTCGGCTTTAGCATTTAACGCTTGATAAAATGAGTTCGTCGTATCTTGATCATAGCGCATATGTGCATATGTATAAAGCTTACCAAGTCGCTCTGACAATTGATCCTGTAACTTCAATACATTGAATAAGGTATCTGCAGATTCTGCTACCTTTCCTTGAAACTCTGTAATGCTTGGAATCTCTTCTTTCAAACTATTCAATTCATCTTCCCACGCTGCATCTGTCGCAAAGATATCCTCTAATCTCCACGTACGTTCAACTGGTACTTCACTTCTTGATTGAAGCTCTTTCGTTGCTTTTGCCAATGTAGTTCCTCCTTTTAATCTTTCTATACATAGTAATTCGACACAGAGGAAAATATTCCTACTGTAAAACTATATTATTTAGTATAACGAATCATTTAGGAATCATGCTCATGATTTGCTTGAAAATTTTTGCAAAGATACTCCATAAGCAGTTCGTCACCTTTTAAAGCATCTTCTAAAGTAGCGTGAAACACGAGTTGCTTGCATTTTATAAACTTATTTGGGGTAGTCGGTCTCAGGATTTGTAAAAGACTAAGCAAATGAAGATATTCTAGTATTGGGTCATTTGAGGAATTAATCAGTGGGAACGTTTGGCGAGTAATAGATTTTCGCAAAAGATTGTAACAGTTATTAAGGGAAAAACTATCACCAATGGCTAGTGGTTCGATAATCTCTAGACATATTCTGCTTTGCCAATTCCAAGGTTCTGTATCCAACAGATATGGTGATGATACAGGAAGATAAATACTGGAGGGGAGCTTTTCCCAGTGTGTGCCCTTCAGATAGAGCCATTGATACCAAGCACGCTCCTTGCCATATACCCTTCTAGGCTGATGCATCCTAAACTTAAATTTAGCCTTCTTCCATTCCTCAAGCATGCATAATGGATTTGCTCGTGTTAAATTAAATAGCTGGAGAAAAGGGATGGTATGAAGCTTTTTAATGGTAAGATTTGCAATGACGCGGCTGTGTTTAATTGGAAAGAGATCAGTGGCATGGATAAGATGATTTGTATGAGGATCAAAAAAATATATAACGGATAACCTTTTACGAGGATAAACATGAATAAATTGTTGGATAAATTGATCAACCTGAATCACATTCTTACTTTTTCGCTTCAAGTGATTTACTCCTAGGATCCAAACTGGCATGATACCTACTTTTATATAACCATTTGTACGCTGTTGTATTGTATGAATTGGTATTCTTGCACATTGATACTCAATTGCTATTTTCTTCTCCTTATACTGTAAATAAATATCTGGACGCTGCTGAATTTGTGGGATGTACTCCTCGAGCGAGACCTGGAGTCCTTGGTTTTGTAACCATTGAAATAATGCTAGTTTTCCTTTCTCATGATATTCCCCCTCTCCGCCTTCACTAGATGGGCAATCCGCTGTTGAATAATGCGAAAAGTGTGGGATAGACTTTGTTCCAGCTTTAATCATTACCTTACTATTGCAGGTTGGACAATAGAATTGCCTATGCTTACGCAGCCATTCTATTTCCGATTTAGTGCGTCCGTATAATGTAACCAGCTTTCCTGTATTTAATTTTGCTTGAAGCATTTTGATCGTCACCTCCTCCTCTATACATTCGGTAGAGATGACAAAATCCCTGCTAAAAATCTCCAAAAAAATAAGACACCTTGTATTTAGGTATCTTAGATAGTTGCAGGAAAATGTTGGCGAACCGCTTCAAATGTATTATTTTCAAATATCTTCTTACCATATTCTTCTAATACATGTACTGTCATATCGGAGTCGTCACCATATTCAAATACTCTTGAAATGATATCTTCTTGACTATGTTCATCAAGTATATCTTGAGAAAATTCCATATATAAATAGTACTTACCATTATAATAATATAGTGTTTCTTCCTCACTATTTGTTTCTTCTTGGAAATGATGACTTAATTGAATGACATCCTCAAAATCGTTAAATCCAGCTATAATCCACAGATTCTCTTCGATATAATCCTCATCTAATTCACTAACGTCATTCTTGCCAAATTTTTCTTCTAAGAAGGATTCGACTTTTTCATCCACTGGAATATCGATTGTTGTACCATCTTCGGTCGGAAATTCTAGATTATCTCCATTCTTAGAAAGTTGTGCTTTCGTAACCACAATTTCTAAGCCCTTTTCAAGCGCATGAACTTGAATCCACAATGGACCTTCTACATGAAAGTCTTCCTTATAATTTACCTCGTCCATCATTTGCCAGAATAATTGTTCACTGCGCTCACGATTGTACCAGATCTCTTCTCGCTGAAAACCACGATCTTCAATATCAACATAGGAGATAAAAAATTTTACCGTATTTTCATTAATTCTTTCGATTTCCATGTATTTCTCTCCCTTCTTTTGTTCATCCAGCTCCAGCGCCAAGGGACTATCAATCTTTTTGGTGGGGCGAGTAACCGCAAATGGTTTTCGGTGGGATAAGTAACTTCAATCCCAGTCCCAGTCCGCACGTTGCTGCCAAGGCGCTTCCACTTTTATTATTGGGCAGAAGAGCTTCTTCACCTAATCTATAGAAAGTAAGTTAGTTTCTCTTTACGTTTATTGTATGTTAGCATATTGCATTTTGGAAATTAATATGCCTATATACATTTATTTAAAATATTATTTTAACTTATATTCATGGTTTTGTCATCAGCTAAGTTTTTCGTAAGTCGGAAACGAAAAGCGCAGATCAATGTGTCAGATCTGCGCTTTTTACTTTTTCACATTCGTTGTTTGGCTAGTTTACCATGCGTTGAGCTTCTCGTAATTGAAAGGTACGGACAGTTCTTGGTAAAAATCTTCGAATCTCATCTTCGTTATAGCCAACCTGCAATCGTTTCTCATCCAGAATAATTGGTCTTCTTAATAATCCTGGATTTTGCTGAATTAACGTAAATAATTCTTGTAATGGAAGCTGTTCAATATTTACATTCAATTTTTGAAAAACCTTAGAGCGAGTTGAAATTATTTCATCTGTCCCATCCTCGGTCATGCGTAAAATCTCTTTTATTTCATCCAATGATAATGGTTCAGAGAATATATTGCGCTCCGTAAAAGGGATATCATTTTTTTCTAGCCATGCCTTTGCTTTTCTGCAAGAAGTACAACTTGGTGAGGTATAAAGTGTTACCATGATACTTCACTCCTCGATATGTCTACATTTTATAAACGGAATCCACCTACAGGGAGAAATTCCACTGTGAGATTACTTGCCCAATTACCAATATAAGGTGGCGTGAGCAAATATTGCTTTATTAAATAACAATAAGTTTAAATAACCTATATGTATAAGTATACTATACTTGTCAAGCAAAAGGTAGATGATACAAGTCTATTTTCACGATGTTCACAAAATAGTTTAATTTACTTCTACTATACCCAAAATCCACTTCCAATAAACCTTTGCAACTGATACGAAACCCCAAATCATACCACTACCTCTTCACCGAATGTTAGGTTTTCTTACATTCGATTGTTTATTTTTATAAATTTTCTAAAAAAACACTTGATTTTTGATAAAAACCACCTTATGATAAGTAATATAATTCATGATGTTATAAAACCTTACATAAGATTAAAAAGGGGGGACTACATTTGAAGAAAATCGAGGCAATAATTCGACCGGAGAAATTTCAAGATTTAAGAGCTAAACTATCTGAAATTGGCATTAGCGGTCTTACGATTACTGAAGCTGCTGGAACTGGTAAACAAAAAGGACAAAAAGGTGTATTTCGTGGAACCACCTTTCAAATTCAGCTATTACCGAAGCTTAAGGTTGAAACAGTTGTTGAAAACGAACAGGTGGATGAAATCGTCGCAATAATTATTGAAGCTTGTAATACAGGTGAAATCGGTGACGGAAAAATTTTCATTCATCCTATTGAAGAAGTAATTAGAATCCGCACAAAAGAACGCGGAGCGGAAGCAGTCTTATAAACAAACATTTACTTGAGGAGGAAATTTAATGAGTCCAGAGCAATTAGAATTATCCATTAATCTCGTATGGGTAATGTTAGGGGCATTTCTAGTATTTTTTATGCATGCAGGTTTTGCAATGGTGGAATCAGGATTTACACGTTCTAAAAACACACTCAATATTTTAATGAAAAACTTCTTAACAATTAGTGTCTCAGCAATTTTATTCTTTATCGTAGGTTATGGCTTAATGTTTGGAAGTACAGCAGGATCATTTATTGGTTCTGATGGATTTTTATTAAGCGGTGTTGAAGATATTGGATTCTTCGTATTCCAAGCAATGTTTATCGCAACTTGTGCAACTATTATGTCTGGCGCTGTGGCAGAAAGAATTAAGCTTGGCAGCTATGTCCTTATTGTAGTTGCGATGACAGCAGTTGTATACCCAGTGGTTGGACATTGGGTATGGCAAGGTGACGGCTGGCTAACTAATCTTGGATTTAGTGATTTCGCTGGTTCTACTGTCGTTCATTTAACTGGTGCAGTCGGTGCCTTAATGGTCGTATTAATATTAGGACCGCGTCTTGGAAAATACAGTGGTAAAAAAGTTAATGTTATCCCTGGTCACAATATTCCACTAGGTGCTCTCGGGGTATTTATACTTTGGCTTGGCTGGTTTGGATTTAACGGCGGTAGTTCATTAGCTGCTGATCCAGAGCTAGTTCCAATGGTAATTGGAACAACCTTATTATCTACTTCTGCAGCATTGGTTTCTTCTGCAGCCTATACGAAGCTTCGATTTAAGAAAGTGGATGCTTCATTGTCCTTAAACGGTGTTTTAGGTGGACTTGTTGGGATTACCGCCGGGTGTGCAGAGATTTCTCTTGGTGGTTCTATTATCGTCGGTTTAATTTCCGGTGTTGTTCTTGTTGAAGGAATTCGATTCTTAGATGCAAAAGTCAAGGTTGACGATCCAGTTGGAGCTATAACAGTTCACGGAATCTTAGGTATTTGGGGTACATTAGCAGTTGGTCTATTCTCTACGTCTACTGGTTTATTTTACGGTCATGGTCCTGCACAGCTTGGTATTCAGCTAATCGGTGTCCTTGCTGTAATTGCCTGGGTTGCTGTTACAATCGGTGGATTTACGTATGTACTAAATCTAATCTCGCCAATCCGTGTGACGAAAGAAGAAGAAATTGCTGGTCTTGATTTCACCGAGCATGGTTCCAATGCGTATGATTTTAAAGATACTTTATTAACAAATGATGATTTCGAATCACCTGCTGTTGCAGGTCTTGCCTTAGCAGATCGGCTAAATAATCTTACTCCTGAAGGTAAAACAGTCCAATAATGTTAGAATACTACTGCTTCTAAAAGCAATAGTTATCTATAAACTCCCTAAAAGTGATACAAGAAGCCGCCTCCCTGGAAGGAAGTGGCTTCTTGTCTTTCTAATTTCGATCCAAATCAGCAAGAATGTCCTCTGTTTCTCGTTCTTCATTGAACGTCAGTACTTCTTCAGCTGGTTGATAAGCCTGTCCATAGACCTCCTCATCCTTATAAGTATGGATAGATTCATACATCTTGTGCATTTGTTCAAAAATCATTTCCTCCGATTCATTAGCGGGCGACCAATAAAGAATCTCCATAGGATTCTCTTTATTCGTCGCTAAGGAGCGACGATTATACCCGATTGCCTGCGCGTGATTAAAGCCCTCTCGCTTATAAAAATGCAACCGTTTGGCTGAATCGGAATCCTCATAATCAACTGGCTCCACTTCCAGTATGATTGGTTTATTTCGTGTTTTTAGCTTTTCCATTAATTTGTGTCCAATCCCTTGCCCTCTTGATTTAGCAGATACCCATACATAATCTATAAAAATAAACGTATCAAATTCAGCGTACATTAACACATGGTGTGGTCCCTCATCCTTGTGATACACATCACCCTTTTCTTTTAATAAAAGCTCCATATGCTCTTTTGATTTCATTTCTTCTACAGGAAAATACTTACTTAGCTTTTCATACCAATCCATTGAACTACTCCTTTACCGATATTCTCGTTGTCAGTATAGCGAAATCAAGTGAGAATGTTAAATCTCCTTTTGGGCCATATAGTGTAAGTATGTGTAGTTATATGAAAAAAAGCGGTACTTTTATTCAAAGTATCGCTTTTTTTCATATATTAAGGCGTAAAATCAACATTTTCCGAATACGTATTCCCTGCATTCCAAATGAGATATTCCTGTATTCCATTATCTTGTAGTGCTTTTATTTGTGCTTCTACTTCAGCTTTTCCATATTGTGTAGTCGGAATGCCTGTTCCACTATAAATCCATGGCGCCTCAAAATCTTGGATCCACGGTCTTGATACTGGTGGATTTTCTAGCTTTCCGAGTACCTCATTCTCCACCTTCGCATATTCTTCTGTTAGTCGATATGGCTCTGCATCCGGTAGTGGAATGTCAAAGTAGTTATTTGACCAATGACTTGGATAAATCATTGATGAAATTATATCTACACTCTCCGAGATCTTCGAGAAATTTTGGCCTATTCCTGGCGCTTCAGGAATTGTTGCGGAATACCCAAAAATGTCTACTGATACATCAACATCATACGGCTCCAATTCTTTCTTAGCGTATGCAACAAAATCTGTTACCGCTTCAACACGTCGTTGAATGAAATCCAGTTCTGATTCTGCATATTCGCCTTGGGAGTATTCTAAGTCTTTATCACGAAGCTCGAATCCTTCAGGGAAACGAACATAATCAAATTGAATGTCCTTAAAGCCCATTTCTGCGGCCATTTTCGCTATTTCAACATTGTACTCCCATACTTCTTCTAAAAACGGGTTAACAAATGAATCTCCACGATTATTTTTCCACACTTTTCCATTTTCCAAATACGATAATTCTGGTCGTTCATTAGCTAGCACTGTATCTTTAAATACAACAATTCTAGCAATTGGATAGACTTTATTTTCCTCTAACGTTTTCATCATTTCAACTGAATCTTTAATATAATTTTGACCAATATTAGCAAATGGTGATCCATCTTCTGGTTTAAATGTTAGGTAGCCGAAATCGTCTTTTATATCAATTACCATCGCATTAAGGTCCGTAGTATTGACTAAATCCAATAACGTATCAAATCGGCTACCGCCAGCAGAATGACCAGTAACATAAATCCCTCTTACTGCATCCGGATAGTCAAATTGATAACCAGAATCAAAAGTAAACCGTTTTGCCTTTACCTCTTCATCCATTAATTGAATATTCGTGTTTCTTTCTTGGTGATCAGATGCAATTAGTTCTTCATCTCCACTACTAATTTCTGGTATTGCAAACGGAAGTATAATTACGAGTAGGAGAACAATTGCAATCATGAGTCTCTTAAGTTGTAAATTTTTCATTCTATCAATCTCCTAACCAAAAATTAAGCCTGCCACCGGAAAGTTGCTACACAACTCATCGTTTGCAACACTTTAATTCTATTATAAAACAGATGTAATAGAATTTGAATGGCAAATACTAGATTTCTGTCGAATTTTTGACCGGAATTGTCGAATGATTTTTGGAATAGTTGATTTTTAAAAAATTAGTTAATCGAAACGTAATCCTCTTGTTACCTATCTTCACAACATTTCATTCAGATTATTACTTAAAAGATTAATTTGAAAAGTTACGGGCAAATTACAAAAGAAGCATTATCAACTTTTTTATGAAAGGAGCTTTAAATAGTGTGAATAAGCGAATTTGGTTAATTGTCGCCAGTATTATTTTTCTCTTATTGGTTGGGTGTCGTGATCAAGACGACAAGAAGGATACTGGCAAGCAAGACGATACCCAAACAGAAGAAACCGAAAACGGAACTGGACAAAAAGATGCCCATAGTTCAGTTCAACATATGGATTACAAAGGAGAGACTGCACCTAACTTTAATTCCGACGAACTAACTGCACCTCCTTCTGGAAATTGGGTTACCAATGGTGGGAATATTTATAATGGTAGATATTCTCCTTTAGAAAAAATTGATAAATCAAATGTTGGTAAGCTTAAAGTTGAATGGGTGACAAGCTTAGGTTCTGGGTCGGAATTTAAATATTCAGGCGAAGCAACTCCACTTGTCTATGATGGCGTCATGTTTAATATTACTGGCGCAAATGTTGTACAAGCACTCGATGCGACCTCAGGTGAAATTATTTGGGAGTATACACCGCAACTCGCTGATGGGTTGGACACGGTATGTTGTGGATGGACAAGCCGAGGTGTGGCTATCGGAAATGGCTTAGTATTTGTTGGACTTTTAGATGCAAGACTTATCGCACTGGATCAAAAAACTGGTGAATTAGTATGGGAAACCCAAGTAGCCGAATGGGATAAAGGATATACCATCACTAGCGCTCCACTGTTCTATGATGGAAAGGTATATACCGGAATCGCTGGTGGCGAATATGGAATTAGAGGATTTTTAGCTGCTTATGATGCCGAAATGGGACGTGAATTATGGCGAACCTACACGTTACCTACTCCGGGTGATGAAGGTTCTGAAACATGGCCAGAGGATAGTAATACTATCATTACTGGTGGTGCACCAATTTGGCAGACTCCAGCTGTTGACCCTGAGCTTGGGATGATTTATTTTTCAACCGGAAATACATCACCTGACTTGGATGGTAGTAATCGTGAAGGCGATAATTTATATTCCGATTCTGTACTAGCATTAGATGCTAATACTGGTGAATATCAATGGCATTTCCAAGAAGTACATCATGATATTTGGGATATGGATCCTGCCAATCCAGTAGTGCTTTTCGATGTTGAAATGGACGGGCAAATGCGAAAAGGGATTGCTCAAGCTGGGAAAACAGGATGGGTCTATCTGTTAGATAGAACTAATGGTGAGCCTTTAATTGGTATTGAAGAAAAACCAGTACCACAGGATGAAAGACAGAAAACATCACCTACCCAACCATTCCCAATTGGGGATAATTTCGTACCACAAGCTATTACAGAAGAAGATATAAAAAATGATCTTCCAGAGAATTTTGAAGGCAAGGTAGGAGAAATTTTCACACCGTTCTGGGATGAACCAGTAACGTTAAAACCGTCTCCACAAGGTGGAGCAAACTGGCCGCCATCTGCCTATAATCCGAATACAGAATTGTTTTATGTCCTAGGAAATGACAACTATTTCGCCTATGCACATCATGCAGAAGATGAGGCAAATAAATTTACGGAGGGGAAAGAATTTATCGGTAGTATTTGGCAACCGGTTGAGAATGCCCCTAGTCGCGGTACGGTGACTGCAATTGACATTAAAACGAACAAAATTGTTTGGCAAAACAATTGGGATAGCATTGCTTACAGTGGAATTCTGACCACAAAGGGTGATCTTGTATTCACAGGACACAATGATGGGCGTATCATTGCGTATGATGCAACGAATGGTGATCAACTTTGGGAATTCATGACAGATGCAGGTGCCAACGCACCACCAATCACGTATGAGGTAGATGGGAAACAGTACATTTCCATCTATGCAGCAGGTAATACATTAGCTGGAACACAACACGGTGATAAAATCTATACCTTCTCCTTAGAGGGTGAGTATGCGTCATTAGATGATATTCCTGAAGATGCGATTAACACATCACCTGTTCACAAGGATACGGATAACCAAAACAGTGAGGGTGTTACCGAAAGTGAAGGTGGAGCTGTTGCAGAAGAAGGACTGAAGATATACGAAAACAACTGTCTAGCATGTCACGGTGCAGAAGGTGTTGGCGGACACAATGGACCAAACCTTGAAAATGCAACACTCACTGATGAACAACTCGAGGAACAAATTAAAAAAGGTAGCGGAAACATGCCACCATTTGAAGGCACGTTATCCGAAGAAGAAATCGATGCCTTAGTGGAATATCTAAAAACACTGATGAGTCAAAAAGACTAACAACAAAAAGGTAATTGCCAGCACAGCTTTAGGCAATTACCTTCTCTCTTAGTTGGTTGATGATTTTTCAGTTAATGGAATGGAAATTAATCGATCGTCTTTTTCAGTCGGCTCACCGCGTTCATCATGATTATTCGTGATTGTAAATAGCGCATCTCCTTCACCAATAAAGACATCACGCAATCTACCCGCTTCATCGTAGAAGTCTTGAATTTCACCGTTGGCTAAATCATAGGTAAATATCTTCTGCCCTGCAAGCGATGCAATAAACAATCTTCCATCTTTAAAGGCCATTCCCGAAGGTGCCCATGTATCGTCACCAGAATGATAGACAGGCGTTTCCATATCAGGTGCTTCTTCATCACCTTGAATTACTGGCCATCCATAGTTCTTACCAGCTTCAATTAAGTTTACCTCATCATGCCCATTTTCTCCGTGCTCAGAACTATACAAATTCCCATTTTCATCCCAGGTCAAGCCTTGCGAATTTCGATGACCATACGAGAATACATAAGAATCTTCAAATGGATTATCCTCTGGAACCTCTCCATTAAGTTCTAAACGCAAAATTTTACCGGCTAAACTATCCAAATCCTGTGCTAACTCCCCATTACCAGTATCCCCGGTTGTGGCATATAGCTTGTCATCTGGACCAATTTGGATTCTCCCGCCATTATTAATTTCACCACCTGGAATGTTATCCACTAACACAGCCTCTTCTTGCCATGTAGAACCTTCCAATACTAACGAAACGATTCGATTCAGTGTTGTTCCTTCTTCATCATAGGTATGAAATGCAAATGCTCTATTTGTTGTTGCAAAATCAGGTGCTAACGTAAACCCTAAGAACCCGCCTTCTCCCTCATGCAATATCTTTTCTGATACTTGTACATCTTGGACTTCCACTAAGCCAAAGTCGCTATCAATCTCTACAACCGTTCCATCACGCTGACTCAAATAAAAAGTACTACCATTTTTATTTATCGTCCAAGGAATAGATAATTTATTCGCATTAATATTCCCATCATCTGACGAAACTACTTCAATCGATTCCTCTAACACTTCTACTGCATCTGGATTTTCTACATTACTCGATTGCTCATCCTGATCTGCCCTATCTTGATTAGAAGCAAATAGGAAGTAAACACTCACTAACAACAGCACACCTATCAGTGCAATAAAGCCATATTTTTTCAATTACTTTCACCTCATCTTTTTGATTTCCACTAACATGGTTACATTTCATGATTTTTCACTTCAAACGTTTTTGTCATTCCATCCTTGAACTCGACTTCAAGAACTGCTTTCAAGTAATTATCTGGTAGGTTAAACGTTTCAAGTGATGCCGCGATTGCTTCTGTGTCTGTCATGTCATAATGCACTTCTAAGCTCTTTGCAAATGGAAACATAGCATCAAAAGCCGCACGACCACGTGCATTCATGTCATTCGTCGGGTCATACAGCTCGGCTTCAATTAATCCACCATCACTTGCAATCTCTCCTTCGAACTCTGAATCGGCATACAACACATCAAAATCTATCACTGTATAGTCCAACTCTTGCATTCTTTCTACCAGATCGTCAGCATTCATGGCAGGTTGACTTTCTGAATCGGTATCGGTTGGGAGATTTGCAGTTGAATCATCCGCATCACCGCATGCTGTAATCATAAATGCTGTAAGCAGTAACAAAAAAGTTAGTTCTATTTTTCTCATAGGCTACCTCCATTTCCTAATATAGCTTCATTCTTTCCAAAATTTTCATAGATATTCATCATTTTCATAGTATTTACCCATAAAAAAAGAAGCCCACTCTGCATTGGAACTTCTAATCTCGCTTATTCTGATTTTACTCGGTCATGAAGAATATCATTGATTACCTCAATATGAAACGCTGCCCATGCCCTTTCTCGAAAATGAAAGACTACACTAACAGTTAATAATATAAGATACAATGTCACGAAAATCGCCCAAATTAAATTGCCATTACGAAACAAAACATCCTGTATCTTACTAGAAAATAAAAATAATAACCATGGGATTGCTGTTACAAAAATCGGAATAGCACCCATCCCATTTTGTTCTTTAATCATCCGATAATATAATAATTGAAGTGTAGTTCTATCAAGAGATTCATAGAAGGATTTAATCTCTTCCACTTCCTTCAATTGCTTAATTGACCGACTATTCTTTGCATCTTTCACACTAAGGAATAATTTATGGACATCTCCTCGAAAAAAATACATACCCTCTCGCCTCATTTATTTTTACTACCGTATTAAGTCTTGGCATTCAGCGAAGAAATATACATGAAAATCCAATCACAAGTTAACTCCTGCCAGACTGTATAGCAATAGGGTAGATGGAAATTTTTTTCGAATAGAATACTTTTTTCTTATTTCCGCCAGAAATTCGTGTATTCAGCCTTATCCATTCTGTTAAACTCTATTATCTTCCCTAATAGGGAATAATCTATTGGTTCGCTCCACTTGATTCGTATTAATTCCTTTGTATGGTCATAGCCCGCATTTACAATATCATCTAAATAACGTTCCATCGTTACCCTCTCTGGCGCGACACTAAAATGATTTTTTGCAGCACTGAAGCCGATGATGTATGTGCCATGATCCGTAAACATTGGCTGATTCCATTTCATTACCGGCTCTAAACCTTGGAAATTATTATTTACCCAGCTTAATACCTCTTCCATCCGATACCGTTGATCAGGATTATCTATTTTTGCTAAAAATTCGTTGAATACCTTCAATACAAGTTCCTCCTTTTTTAATTTGGATAATGCTACTGTTTATGTATCCAATTATTTTAGATAAATTATACCAAAGAACATTGGTAGATAATATGGTAAAACGAAACCTTCTTTCCATTTAGTCGAACCGTTACCCCTGCATAATAATTACCCACCTCCAGCTTATCTATTCCTCTATTTTCCTGTATAATATAGTTCAATTAAATGTTTTATAATGTTATCGGTTAACTAATGTTGATACAATACAACTATCTTTACTGGGGAGGCGAATCGTTTTGATAAGTGTTCTAGATTTAAAGAAAATGAAAGTAAATAGTGACAAGATTTCCATGGTTACAGCCTATGACTACCCATCTGCAAAACAAGCAGAGCAAGCAGGAGTCGATATGATTCTTGTTGGGGATTCATTAGGAATGGTTGTTCTAGGCTATGATTCAACTGTTCAGGTAACATCAGAAGATATGATTCATCATGGAAAAGCAGTAAAGCGCGGGGCTCCGAATACATTCACCGTAGTGGATATGCCTTTTATGTCCTATCATATTTCCTTAGAAGATTCGTTACGGACTGCCGCTAAGATTTTCCAGGAAACAAATGCACAAAGCTTGAAAATCGAAGGCGCAACGGAGGAAATACTACAACTCATTACAAGATTAACTGATGCTGGGATACCAGTTGTTGCACATCTAGGTCTAACACCACAATCTGTCAATGTGCTAGGTGGTTATAAAGTCCAAGGCAAAGATGAGGCAACAGCCAAAAAACTACTTGATGATGCCAAAAAGGTCGCTGACCATGGTGCTGCTGCACTCGTGCTAGAATGTGTTCCAACTGAGCTTGCGGAGTTGATCACGAAATCAATTCCAATTCCCACTATAGGTATTGGGGCAGGTGCAGAATGTGATGGGCAAGTGCTCGTTTATCATGATATCATGCAATATGGGGTCGACCGCTTACCGAAATTTGTGCAATCCTATGCTGATTTTAATGCAATAGGAAAAGAAGCCCTACAAAGTTATATGACGGACGTAAAACAAAACCGTTTTCCGCAAGCAGCACACACTTTTTTCTTGAAAAATATAGGTATACTACCAAAATCAGAATAAGGCGGAGAAATAAATGAAGGTTATTCGTACAATAGATGCGATTAAAAAAGTTATCCAAGATTATAAGGCACAAAATAAACAAATAGGATTCGTTGCTACCATGGGCTTTCTACATGACGGACATCTACAATTAATGCGAGCAGCAAAACAAGAAAACGATATCGTTGTTGCTAGCATTTTCGTCAACCCCTTGCAGTTCGGACCAAATGAGGACTTTGAAAAATACCCTAGAAATGAGCAAAAAGATACACAGCTTGCCGAGGAAGTCGGTATTGATGTATTATTTATGCCAACGGCTGAAGAAATGTATCCTCAACCTATGATTATCCAAATGGGAATAACAAGAAGAGTTGATGTGCTATGTGGTCGTTCTCGTCCTGGTCATTTTGATGGTGTCCTTACCGTGGTTACAAAGCTATTCCATCTGATTCAGCCAACTAAAGCTTATTTTGGTTTGAAGGATGCACAACAGGTAGCCGTGATTGATGCTCTTATACAAGATCTTAATTTTCCTATTGCGTTAGTTGGATTACCAACGGTTAGAGAAGCGGACGGATTAGCGAAAAGTAGCCGTAATGTCTATTTATCTGAGACAGAAAGGAAAGAAGCTGTCTCGTTATCCAAAGGCTTACAAGCAGGAAAGCAACTTCTCTTAAGTGGTGAACGCGACCCACAGCGAATTATCGATGAAGTGACGAAAACGATTGAACTAAATATTTCTGGTAGAATTGATTATGTAGAATTATTAAGCTACCCATCACTCGAACAAGTAACCAGTGTGGATCAACCAATCATACTAGCAACAGCAGTTTTCTTTGAACATGCTAGACTGATTGACAATCTACTACTAGATGAAAACGGGAGCTTGATTACCCGTTACAATTAGGAGGAAACTACCATGTTCCGTACAATGATGAAAAGTAAAATTCATCGTGCACGTGTGACAGAAGCAAACCTTAATTATGTTGGCAGTATCACGATTGATCAAGACATCCTAGATCAAGTCAATATTCTTGCCCATGAAAAGGTGCAAATTGTTAATAACAACAATGGTGCTCGGCTGGAGACATACGTGATTCCGGGTGAAAGAGGTTCAGGTGTAATTTGTTTAAATGGAGCTGCTGCAAGACTTGTGCAAAAGGACGATATTGTTATCATCGTGTCCTATGCGTTAGTAGCAGAAGCTGAGCTTGAATCTTATAAACCAATCGTAGCTCTTATGAATGAAAAAAATGAAGTAACCGAACTACTTGAACAAGAGCCACCATTGACTGTCGTTGAATTATAAAAGCAAAAGTCTGATCCCAATGCGGGTCAGACTTTTTTTGATCATTCTACCATATTCCTATAACTTTCCTCGATGACTTTAATTACATTAACAATCATTTCATTATACGGGGTATTGATGCCATACTTCCTTCCTTCTTCCACAATAGCCCCATTAATCGCTTCGATTTCTGTTTTTCGTTTATGAAGAATATCAGCTAACATCGAGGAGGTATTCATAGCTATGTCTGTTTCACCGAGTCGAATACATTCTGCGTAGGGATTTTCAAACAACAATGGTATTGCTTTTTTAGCAGCAATCTCAACAGTCTCGTCCACTAGTTTCTCCACTATCATTTTACCTTCTTGCGTACGGATCGCATCGCCATTCTTTAATCTAGTTATTGCTGTTAAACCGTTGAAGGCAATATTGACAAGCAGTTTACTCCAGATGATAGATTGAACATTTGCAGCTACTTCCGTTTCTAGTCCACTTTTCGTGAAGGTCGATGCTATCTTCATGAGCAGATCATTCTTACGCTCATTGGCTAATGGTGCACCAATAAATGTGCTCCCCCATGCACGATGCAATATCGTCCCTGGTTCAGCCACACTTGCTCCAGCCCATGTTCCACCCACCAACACTTCATGCTCTGGTGCCAGCTTGCTAATCTTCTCCATATTTCCAATCCCATTTTGCAAGGTTAAAATCGGCGTTTCTTTCGTTATATATGGTAATACTTTATCTAAAACGTTCTCTGTCGCAAACGTTTTAACGAATACGAGAATCAGGTCATATGTATCCACTACCTGCACAGGATCCGTTAGGACAGGAAGTTGAACTGTCGAACCAACTCCCTCTTTATCAATTATCTTTAAACCGTCACTCTGGATTTTTTCCACATGATTATTTGACCGATTATATATCGTCACGTCCACACCGTTTTGCTTTAATTTACCCGCAAACAAACTCCCCATTGCGCCAGCGCCTAGGATTAATAGTTTCATGCTCCTACGCTCCTTCCAAACAACTTGAATTGATATTATTTTACCATCTTTTCTGTTGTTGAAGGAGATATGATCGCTGTTAATGATATCAACTTTTTCTAAATCAACGTTATATTTACTCAGGTATATACGGTAAATCCAACTCTTTCGGTAAGTTTATAACATGTGTATCTGTGTAAGCAAGAAGTCCTTCCTTGCCATACTCACGTCCCATGCCTGACTGTTTCACACCACCAAACGGGAACCGTACATCAAGTCCCTGAATGGCAGCAGTATTAATCATCGTTGTACCTGCCTGTATCCGTCTAGCGACTTTTAAGGCATGGTCTTCTTTTCCCCATACTGAACTTGTTAACCCATAGATACTATCATTAGCAAGATGAATGGCATGTTCGTCATCATCAAAAGGTAAAATAGGAACCGTTGGGCCAAATTGTTCTTCCACTACAATTGGGTCATCCTGATTTGCTCCTAAGACAACAGTTGGTTGCATAAAGTAGCCTTCCTCATACAGATTCTGATCTAGAATTTTGCCTAATTTAATAACCTTTGCTCCCTTACTTTCTGCATCATCAATTAGACTTTGAACAAACGTTAATTGCTTTTGATTATTTACCGGACCAATCGTAACGTTCTTATCAAATGGGTCACCAACTCTTATCCACTTATTAGCTGCCTCAATATATTTTTCCACAAACCGTTCATAGATCGATTTATCTACGTATATTCTTTTTGCTATCATACAAATTTGCCCGGCTGTTAGGAAATTAGAAATCACTAATCGTCTCATTGCCCTTTCATCATTTACATCAAAATCATTCAACACAATAGCAGCATCATTTCCACCTAATTCTAATGTCATATGTTTGATAGTATCTGCTGCTGCTTTCATAATATGTTTTGCGGTTTCAGTCCCACCTGTAAAGGCTATTTTTGCAACTTTTGGATTGGAAGTTAATTCTACTCCAACATCAGCTTCCCCATGAACAAGATTTAACACTCCCGGTGGAAATTCATTTGCAATAATTTCGGTTACTTTACTGACAGCTAGCGGAGCAAGAGGACTCGGTTTTAAAACCATGGTATTCCCAGCTAATATTGCTGGTGCAACCTTAATAGTTGAAAGTGAGATCGGATAATTCCAAGGTGAGATAGCGGATACCACACCTATAGCATCTTTTGCAATAATCGTTTTCCCATTATCATGTTCTTGGACATCATTCTTTAAAACTTCCTTTACATGATCACAAGCATATTCCATCCACATTAAGGAAACGGCAATTTCTCCTTCCGAATCATAGAGCGCTTTACCATGTTCTCGCGATAATATTGCAGCAATTTCAGATGTTTGTTCCTTTATTTTTTGGATTGCCTTTCTCATCCTTTCTATCCTTTCATCCATTGGTGATGTTCTCCAAGTAGTAAAGGTATCGTATGCTACATCAATTGCCTTAACTGTATCTTCAAGAGTATTTACTGGTGCATAACCAACTATCTCATCAGGATGTGTTGGATTTTCACGTGGTTCTTGTTTCTCCGTCTTATATTTCTCCCCATTTATAATCGCATCGATAATAATCGGATTTTCAAACATATGTATTTCTTCCCTTCTTGTGAATTTCTTATAGTATGTGTTTCGGTTATTATATAAATTCAGATGAGGCATTATTAAAATGGAAGGAAACAGCAATAATAACGAGTAGATTCTATAGAGTGTTTTTAAATTTTTCTACTTGCATTTCCCAAAAGTACTATATATAATAATAAAAACTCAATATGAAGCAATGAAAAAGGCGTAGTACTGTTTGCCCACTGATTTTAGAGAGCTTGTGGTTGGTGAAAACAAGCATCATGGTAGATAGGAATTGGACTTTGGAGCTAATTAGTTAAGAATAAAGTGATCCTGTTAAAGCAGGATAATTAGGGTGGCACCGCGGGGCATGTGTCATAAAACCACAAAATTTTTTAATTAAAGAAGATAATTTAGACCATATTGTTATAGAATTTACAACTAGAAGCGGGTGATTATACCCGCTTTTTATTATGACTAAGTTGATTAGAGTTGCCGCTGCGTGCGAAACATAATACCATCTCTCTGCAAGTTGATAACAACTGGTTATACCTAAAAACTATTTAACTATTTAACTCCAATTTATTTAAAAGATATTCCGCTACCAAACCAATACTTTCTATAGCAGAAAGTGCCTCTTCCTTAGTTAGGATTGATAAGAATGGCCTACCATGTCCTGTTCCTTCTTTGTTTCTCAATTTATTTATTGAACATGCAAGTTCATATAAGGCTCTTTCAAATCTTTTTATGGCTGGTTCAGGTAAATTACTGTCTATTTTGTCATGTGGGGTAGCCGACCCAACCATCATAAACGCTTGTCCAAGCAAGGTAGGAAAGTTGGCTTGCGTCGGGTAACTTCCCATCTTTTTGAGGATTATATAGGCGGCTACTGCTTCCATTAAGTCTTTCCCTGTTCCAGCTACTAAGGCTGCATCTTCAATACCTTGTTTAGCACGACGAATATAGGTATGCAGGGCCTCACTCATTTCTTTTTCAGAAAGGTTGTCCAAAATTACTGGTTGAATCTCTCCATCTATCGTCAAAATGTAACCAGTAGATTTAAAAGCCTGCATCAAATTTTCTATCTGCTCACGTCCAGTATAATTTATGGAATTTTCTCTAAATCCTCCCGAAGCCTTCACTACTGAGATAACACTTTTTACAAGTTTCTCTCCTTTTTTTATATCGTTCTCTAATGACCAATAAAGAATGGCTCTAATCCTTTTAGCTTTTCCAACATTCCGACCTTGATTCTTAGGATCTACATCCCAAAGTTCTGCCTTTTGTACTATGAAATCCAGATCTGAATGACTTGGGTCTCTTCTATTTGTTGCTTGCGAATCGTCAATTAATTGTGAAAGTGATATAGCAATTTCATCCGTTAAAGAAGCTCCTTGCATGATAAACCCTCCATGTTCTAATTATTGAATATTATGGCATGCATTTTTTCATTTAACGTTTTGTTATAAACCATAACCATAGTAACAAAAGATTTTGAAGGTACTTGCTAGTATTCAAACAAATTATTAAACGTAAATAAATTTCAAGCAACTACCCTTTTCATATTATTCAGACATAAATCATTAAGATTACCTTTGAAACCCTTTTATTCTGTCAATAACCTTTAATACTGGTGCATCTTTTACAACCGCTGGAATTACAGGTTCATCGGTAGGTAATATTGCTAGAGAAAGATAACTTTCCTCATCTATCTCCCACGCATTTTTTATTTCAATTTCGTTCTTTAAAATATTTAATTCCTTATTCATAGATAAAGTTTTATTTTCATTAATCGAACTAGGAAACATGATATACTTCCCAACTTTTTTATATGCTTCAATAAACATATTTAGATTGACATGATTACTAGGTTCCATTGTTATAATACGTGCTGGACTCATTATTAAATTATTAGACGTAATATTATTCTTTCTTATTATATTTTCATTAGCGGTAAATACAACCCTATAATCATAAGGCTTATTTCTATTCACCCCTTTTACTATGCCAACCCTAATATTGTTCTCTGTATCAATATTTCCTACTTTCTCAATCCATTCTCTAAATATTTCTTTACCAGCTTTACCATAAGAAAACATTGGTGAAAACACCGGTAAAGGCGTAGATTCTCCAGTAAAGTAAACACCCTTCCATTTGGACTTATCCCATAAAGGTATATTGATAATATCTAAAGTTTCTATATCGGACTGTTTAGTATTTTCTATGTTAAATTCTTCTTCAGATGGTTTCTCATATTTAACATCCATTGAATCGTTATTCTCTTCTTTTTCTTCATTTATAAGAGTATCTACTATATATATAGGTTGCTTTCTTTCTAATGCAAATTCCGAGTCATTCTTTTCAACTACACTAGTGACCGTAGGTGTTTTTTTACTAAAATATTCAAATACTATTGATGAACTACCTGTAAAATTGATTGCTCTGTCTAAGGCACTATCTTGCTCAAGCATTTCCTTAACTGCATTATCAAATGAATTAAGATTAACCAATTCAACCATTAATTGAATTGTTACATCCTTAATAAATTCTTTTACTTTCACCTGAACTTCAGGCGTATTTACTTCCGGATAACTTGAACAAGTTATGAAAAATTCTGGCTTAATACTATCTTTATCCTTATTTATTTCTAATGTAAACTCATCCTGTTCGATAAACTTAATGTTTATTTTGATTTCTGGAATAAATGAATGTATTTTATCCACTGTTCCTGTGGAGAGAAAACCTTCTATAGATCCTAGTAAACTCTCACCAACTTCAATACACGGAAATTGAATATCAGAGATAATATTTATTTTACAGCCGATTATCTTACTGCTTAACCAATAACTATTTTGGGTACCATACCAAGGTTGTCCCACCAATTGTAATCTGGCCGGTTGATTGTACCACTTAGTTATAAAATCTTCCATCGCTTCCGTATTATTATCGAAAGAATTACTAAATTCTTCATCTACATGCCCTAGACAATATTTTATAGCTATAGATGAAAATTCTAATCCCCACTCCTCTAAATAATTCGGAAAATATGAAAGTTTATTTAAATCATTAAAATCTGTCCTAAATATTTGTATACCCAAAATAAAATCATAATTGTATTCTTGTTCTACAATGTCTTTTAATTCACTTTCTGGATTATTTGATAAGTACAGGTTAATTGCAATTTGTTCTAACTTGTAAAACTCAGTTGAGTGAATTAATCTTCCTAATTTCAACTCTATAAACTTAATGCTATTTAGACTTCCAATTAGTGCCGGATTCACTTGACCCAAGTTAAAATACTCATTAATAGAAAGGTGAAATGCATTTAAATAATAACCACGCGCTGCCCAATTTAAATCTACACTCTCAAACAATTGTCCCATTAATAATAAAGCCCGTGTTAATTCTTTTTTGCTTTCGTCCTTAACTATTTTCACTATCGCTCTTCCCAAATAACGAATAGCAGTGTATGGTTTATCTTTCATTAGTTGTTCACTTCGGATTATTAACAACCTTGCTGCTTCAATTTCTGATTTTCTTTTGACACTTATTGAAACTAGATGTTCAAAAAGTGTATCATAATTTTTCGCTTCTTGATATATAGGGAGTTCCGTAACTATTCTCTTTATAGTTAGGAAATTGAAATCTAATGATTCTTTCCCTCTTTCTAGAACTTCAATAAATTCATCTACTATTTGATCTATATCTCCACCCATAAATAATTTAACATTTATGTAATTTGCCTTTGCTTGTATTGCTGCATTGGGTCTAGTAACATCTGATATAATTCTTTGATATTCTTTCTGTAGGACTGTAGTATGTTCTTCAAAATTAAAATTATATTTCCCATCTTTCGCAATTGAGAATAAATTCATCCAAAGATTGGTTAATCTTTCTAGGTCAAAAACATTAGAACCTCCAACAACTAGAGATTCAAAATTACAATATCTCAAGTAAAAATCATCAAAGTCCATGTACCACCAATACATAGTCCACGCCCATTGATAAAAACATTCTTTTTTCTGTACATGTGTACCATACTTATTAGTTATATTCTGTGCTCTTTCAAATCGCCCAGATGTTTCTATATTTGGAAGTTCCAATTCTCTGCTAATTATCGCAGCCTCCAGAGCCTTTTCTGAAAGTATGTGATAATTTCCATTTTCAATATCTTCTTTTATCTGTTCTTCAACTTCATCTAGTCTCCTTCTTTTCGCATAATCCCTACTCCCTACTTCATCAGTTTCTCTAAATCTATCTGAGATATTAAAACTCTCAACTGCAATTTTTTCGTACTTACCACTAAATACTTTTTCGAGTAACCACATTTTATCAAGTATTCTGATATTAACTTCATATTTTTCCCTTAACTCATCCTCAGTAACTGCTCTTTTTTTATCAGAAATAAACTGGTTACTCATAAAGTAAATAACACTATAACCCCTTCCTGTTTCTACAATTTTCTTAACATCAGATTTTACCTTACTTCTCCAATCTTTCTTTGCACTAATGGCAAAAGCCCATCTTTCTTTAGAGGCCTCTCGTCCAACCCCGCTGTACCAAGATAAGGCAATGTCATCCGAAACCGGATAGGTTTCAGTATCTACTTTACTGTCTCCTCCACCAGTAGGACCTGTTTGAATGATTAGATTTGGACAAATCTCTTTTTCCGCTATTTTTCTACAAAAGTTTTCAAATTCCTTTTCTTGACTTCTACTTGTCAAAGTTTCCAAATAGTAATCAAACATTTCCTTATTCAAATCAATTTTGGTTATGCTCTTTGAATCAGAAAATTGCTCAGGATATAGATTTTTGTAGAAATCGTATGGTGTTTTCATGGTAACCCTCCTCGTCATCTTAACTAAAACTATAACTCTATTTAACCAATAAATCGAAGAATAATATATTAAAAATGATTGAAAATTACATAGTTCAACACTGTTTCCTTATTTGTTTTTCGTCCTGCTAACTATTAATCATAATTTCTTTTATTTTATGGTGTTTATATCGTTTAATCTGCGACATCATACTGTAGAAGTAGCACCTTTAACCATCAATAAATTGTCATCAACAGGCTCTTCTCTAAAAGGCTCAAAATATGCCATATTTCCTGTTTTGGGACTGTTTGAGCCATTTAAAAATAAATGTTGATTTTTTTCGGGTATCTTGTAATTTCTTCTTTTTTTTAATATCTGAGATGATAGTAAAAACTATTTCCATGATACGAAATTAAGTGAAAAAAATGATTGAACCTGAAAAAAATGAAATAAATGAACGATTAGTAACCGTTAATAACCATTTTAAACATTACTAACAGTTAATATCATTATAATGGATTTAAATAGTTATAAGGGTTACTAACTGTTTTAATGATTATAAAAATCACTAATAGTTATAATGAAAATAAACCTTTTATAATCATTAAAATAGCCAGCCTATGATAAGCTGACTTCATTTACTTTCCTTATTTCATTAGTTCCATTAATTCCTTTTGCGAAAATGATATGTACTCGGCTCCTACAACTGGTAAATTACTAAGAATAAGTACTTTGGCTGGGAACCTATTGACCCTTGCTCTTCCAATCGCCTGCAATAACTGACTTTCAACTAAATAGAATTGTACTTCCTTTAACAGAGAATCATTACTGTATGTAGTAAAGTAATACCGCAGCCCATTCCTTTCTATTGGGATATATTCCATTCTACTTTCCTCTAGACCCATGCGGTACCCCAGAGCCACACTTATTAATAGATATGCAATCGGATTAAGATGAGGAGTTCCAATCACAGTAATATTCTCCCCTTTTAAGTCATCAATTCCCTCTGTGTTACCAAAATATATTTCTTCCTTTTTTCCATTATGGTAGAAATCTTTATATGTAATAATTTCACTATCAGGGTTATAAAGTTTCATAAGGTTTTCTGCTAGACACTTCATTTCTAGTTGATTTTCTTTAATTGTAAATCTACTAAAACTCTTAGATGTTACCTGCAGGATACTCCCTGCTGGCTTGACAAGGCCTAAATCAATAAATGTTACTTTATTACCGAATACCAATTTAGATATACTTTCATTTATAGTGGCGCTCAGAATGATAGTCTTTTTACTCTGTGGTAGTTGATTCCTTTGAATAAAATATATGTAGTCAACATTGTGAATTCTTTTCCTAAGAAAATAATCACAATTTAAAAAGCCTAATACATTTGAACTTATGGTGGTTTCCTCCACAATTGTCTGTTCTAAGTCTTTTACAGATGGTAGCAAAAAAGATGACCTTTCTTGAACAATATCCAACGGGGCACTCATTATCATGTTTTGCAAAGTTGTAATAACATCTTTGTTCACTTCGTTATCTTGCAATTTTGTAAATGCAAATACTAAATCGGATACCTTCATTTGAGATATTGGAAAAAGATTGGGAATTGGATCCTCATCGAATATAATAATTGAATTTGAATCATCATTTGTAAAAATCGCTCGTTGATGTGTGGTAAGCAGCAATTCATTTTTGGAGCATTTCACTTTTTCCAAGTCTTGTAGAAAATCAGATACATCCTCATTTTCATTGGAAATCTGTCTTAAATATTTATTTACTGTCCTGTATGCACCAATATTGTAAAGATGTTCAATTTTTTCCGAAAATGGTTCCTCAAGTAAAGGTAATTCTGGAACTTTTATATGCTTAATATTTTTGTCTTTTAAGCGCTTGGAAACCTCTTCTTTCAATTTATGTGTAGGAAAAGCAATACTAAAATTATACTCTTCTGCAAAGTTCACAATGGCTTCTGTTTTACCAATTCCAGTTGGGGCTTTTACTACATATACACCCTGTTCATCACTCTTTAGAATGTCACCAAAAACCTTTTCTAAACTTTTATAAACTTCATCAACCTCTTGAAAATGTGGTTCTTGTAATACTTGCACGCTACCTCTTGGTAACTTTCCTTGCTCAATCATATTGGAGGCATGAATACACTCGTTAGCAAATGGACAGTATGTATCACACCTTGTTGGCACATAATTCATTTTCTTAATTTGGTTCATCATTAATGACCATTCTTCATTTTTGGTCAGATATTCCTTCCGGGAATTAATGATATCAACTATCTTAGATTTGCCTCCCTCAACATTTATCAGGTTGGTCATCAAGCCAAACATTTCGTTATGGTAAAGCCAGTATTCTCCTGAAATTGACTCCCTATAAAGTTTGCATCTTTTTTGCAAATTATCAAAAGGAAAGTTCCTAACCTGCTTCAATTCTGGCTCGTCAAAAGGACTTAGTTTAGGTGAATAACTTTCATCCTCCTGAAAAGACTCCTTTGAGAAAACCAAGTAATATGAAAAATGACTATTTTTCGCACGCGTACTATAGTAATTAATAGTGTTGGTGCGGTTTTTAGTCTTAGATATAAACAAGGTGTTGTCTTCATCATCAGGTAGGTCTTTCTCTTCAACCTTCTTATAGTGAGGGTACCCCTTATAATACGCCAATCCAGAGAGTTTACAGAATTTTTTCATCTCCCTAGTTGCATTTGATCCAGACCTTACCTTTTGTACCACTCCATCCAAAATCTTTGGGACACTCAAAACTCCTTGGTTAACAAATTCAATTTTTTTCCCACCAAAGAGAATTCTCGCAGCATCATTGGCATTTTTATCAGACGATGGAAACAATGTTGCTAGTGCTGTTTGAATAACATTCCTAACTCGTAGATCTGTAATCTCCTCGTCCAATACAAAGACCATTCTGAATTTATGGTTCTCTTCTGTATGGCTAAAAGTTGAATAAATAAAGGTTGGTGTCACTTTCCATACGGTAGCAAGTTGGATTGCCTCTTCAAACCGTAATCCTGAATCAATGTCGAGTGCAAACACCTGCTGACTCATCCAACTTTTATTTGACCTTTGTCCATTGCTAAATATAGCCGGTGTAAAAGATCTAGCATTTGGCAAAGTTATAGTTTCCATCAATTCCTGAATGGATAAGGAAACAGCCTTCCCTGCTATTCTTCCTGAAATCTTCGCGACTTCTTCCTTATTTGGTTTATTTTCGAAACCTTCATGATCCAAACAAACAGTAATTTTTTCTTCTAAAACATTTATCTCTTTAACCATCGTATCCCTCCTCTCAATAAGGAGGAGTATGGTATTATAATACATAGTCTGATGAATTTCTCTAATTTATTTTCTTAATCAACTCCTCTTAAATATTTCAATGGTTACAGCTACATAATATGGCACTTAAAATATCAAATCAAATTTTTAGCGTAGGTATTTTACGATATAAGTTTACTTTTTTGTATTACAAAGATATCTCTAATTCCTTATTTAATCCACCAAACTACAATTCCACCTTCATGTGCTGCAACATAAACAAATTACGGCCCCAATGTACATCTCCAGCTGCATAGATTTTTTTATTATTGTTGAGCAAACGATATGTTGTTTTTACTAACTTCAATTAAAGATCACCTAATAGATTATAGTTTTATAATCTATTTTTTAAAAATAGATACCCTATAGATTTGATTTCCCTCCATAATTGATTTATAAAAGAATAGTAGGAGAATTTATAAAATCATTTAGAATACTACTTTACAGCATTATTAATACCTCAACCTACCACAACAAAGGAGGTTGATATCATGGAAAGAACATCTATTTTAAAATTAAAGAGGAAAGAAGAATTAAAAAAGGCTATTGTCAGTTCGAATCATTCAATTGTCACCATTTATAAAAATGGCAATTGGAGATTAGAAGAAGGAGATTTTAGAAAGGAAAAAGAGAATGAACAGATTTATTCATTAAAATGTAATTCTGGATATAATCAACTAGAACTATCAAACATTATCGAGTGGTTAGACCATATCGTTTGTATTACCAATAAATACAAAGAAGATCATTTCTTTTATACTTATGACGATATGATTGAAAGTGAAACTGTGCCCTTAGAGAACTATCTCTACAATCCATTACCCACTATAAAACAAAAGATCACGTGGTCAGTAGACTTCTCTGGCTTGGAATGGAATCATGGGCTCAAATTATTTCGGTTATTCAATAGCGACTCATCTTTTATTAGTTTTACAAGTTTTGATTTGTTAATTTCTTATTTATATCACCATATCTCATCAATTAAAGATGATGACTTATACTATCGCCAATGTAAAAATATTAGAACACTCCATAGCAAAATATTTAAAACTTCTATACCAAATGAAAGACTTACCCAATCAAATATAGAAGACAATATTATTCTTGAAAAAGATGAATTGCTAAGAATGTTAAACCAATCAAAACATACTACTGTTGCACAGATTTATGATTATTTAGAATTACCATGCAAACCCTGTTGGAGCATTGATACTATAATCTCACCCTATGACATTAATCTTATAGCCGTTTCCAATCTTATTAAATTGAAAGAAATTAATAAATTCTTTGAAAAACTTTATGAAGAACGAAAAAACTTTGATGAACCTTTTGTTCGTCAATACATACGATTAAAAGCCCAAAGCCATAAAAGAAGAAAAAATTCGTGGATAGAATGGCGAAACGAAGTCGACTGGAAATACGCAAGCAAATTCATAGATATTAATCATTATCTAATTGCTATGGATGAAATCACTAAAGCAGAGGTTGAAATTTTTAATATGGCACCCTGTTTTGAGAATGGATACTTAAAATTAATTCTTAGGAAATTTGAGAATCAGGATAATTTAATAAAAGTAACTGATGTTCTATCATATTTCAATAGGCCAATCCCTAGCAACAAAGACATTTCTAATAAATATTTCTCCTTAACATTATTTGATAATGATGACTTCTATGACTTTATGGGCTTTATATCTATAGATGAAGTAATAGAATTACTGCTATTTGAAGATTCTTCTGTCTGAATAATACACTTAGGTGCCACCTTACTCTGTTATCTTTTAAGAGTATAGGTGGCATTTTTTATTTTAAAGGATTTTTGTGCTTAATGTTGAATCATGATGATGAAAAAGCTACAAAAGAAAGGGAGGGATTTGTCGCAGAAAAATGTCGTGGAACTAGTATTCTACGACATTATAGACTTTATTTACATTTGATTCAGGCCAAAAAGCGCCCATTAACTCAAGAAAATTTTGTCGTGGAATTATTAAACTCTAAAAAGAGGTGATTTTATGCTGGACACATATCAGGAAAATGGACTTAGAGGAAAATCAAAACAAACTAGGAAAACTTATATATTCTGTTTATCAAAATTTGAGGAATGGCTAGATGGAGCTGGCACAGATTTAGATGAATACTCCCGTTCAGATGTTCAACAATATATTGATTACCTTGTAAGCAAACGATATTCTGCAACAACAATTAACAAAAATTGGAGTGCGGTAAAACATTTTAGTCGTTGGCTGAATAAATTAGATGCCATTGAAGACATCTCAGTCATTACCCCGCCGAACATTCTAAATCAAGCGCCAAAAGCACTTTCTAGAAATGAAGTAAACAAACTAATTAGAGAAATTGATCGTTCTGGTAATGATAGAAACTTTGCCATTACACACACATTAATTAATACAGGCATTAGACTTAATGAACTTGTCAATTTGGATCGTGCAGATCTTGAGATTAGCGAAAGAAAAGGAACCTTAAAAATACGTTTTGGAAAAGGAAACAAAGAAAGACAATTACCACTGTCATCAGAAACTAGGAGGGCAATTACGAAGTACTTAGACACAAGAGATGATTCGGTCGAGGCTATGTTCCTTTCCAATAGAAATAAAAGAATATCCGAACGGACAGTTCAGCATATTTTTGAAAAACATGGAATAAATGTACATTCATTAAGGCATACCTTTATTACAAAACTTGTCCGAAATGGTGAAGACTTCAGTTTGATACAATCTTTATCTGGCCATGCTAACGCGGATATGGTAATCAGGTATTCTGCTCCAAATGAGGAGGATAAAGAAGAAGCGGTGTCAAAATTGTGGTTATCAGATTAAAAGAGGTGGATTTGTCCCACCTCTTTCAATCTCGTCTGTAGCTCATAGTAAATTTAGTAGGCGTTCAATTGATATCATCAATAAATTCCCTCTTGGATTTCCTATGTGATTTAAATCATCAGTTTTAAATAAAAAGAATGGACTAGTACAAACCAGACCATACTTTTAACTCTTTTATGTTATTTCCATTCAGATCGTTTCTAAATTATTTCCTATTATCTTTAACTTTTCTAAATTACCCTCAATAGCATTTTTCAAAAGGAAACTCTTTGCCCCATTAAAATTGTTACAAATCGCTGCATCCACCATAACAAACTCATCATCAAACATTTGCGCTACACAAGCACCATATTTATTGGTCCCATCAAATTTCACAATTGCAAAACGTATCACAATGCCACAAAAATCTACATCTTCTTGCCATAAAAATTCATTATTCATGTTGATTCCCCCTCTCTATATATAACAATTAGACACATGATAAACTATTCCTTTTCAATAATTAAAAGTCTTATAAAATATCTACATGGTTTTACTATGATTTCATGCATTCAGGAAAAAATTAGGCCTAGTTTACTATAGCTTTGGTACACTTATAGCTCAAAAAAATAAGCAGGGGAATTAACCCTAACTTATTTTTTCAAATGCTAAACGATTTGTAGTATAAACTATACTTTCTATAAGTTTTTCATCAAAAACATATTCCGGTAATATTGCGGAAAGGTATTTGATTGTCTGACCAATAGTAGTAAAAACTCTCAAATGCAACACCTGTTGTTGTTCAGACCCCTTATCCTTTTCTATCAATACATAAAACAGTGGTTCAGATGAATTTTTCCCCATCCATCCATAACCAGTTTCCTTTGAAATAACAATGTTGTAATCACCGAAAAATGAGTAAACCAAATTGTCTTCTTGCAATACCCGATCCTTATACTTTTGCATTAATATCTCCCTTTCTTGAGTAAATGTCTACACTGTTAACTTATATTTATCAGCCTGAATCCCTTGTTTTTCAGAAGCGGATTTCAATCTTTTGTAGT
This sequence comes from Ornithinibacillus contaminans, assembly GCF_001038425.2. Lineage (GTDB taxonomy): Bacteria > Bacillota > Bacilli > Bacillales > Amphibacillaceae > Ornithinibacillus > Ornithinibacillus contaminans. The sequence goes on along the minus strand of NZ_LDPV02000034.1, from coordinate 150,530 downwards.
AATTATTTTCTGAATGGCTTGGTAAGTTTCTTTAATTATTTTTTTCTCCACTAAGTATTCTGGAACAACAGCCAATAGAAATCTAGCAAGATGGCCAGTATTGAAAAAACTTTTTAAAAGAACATCCCTTAACTCACCTTGTATATTTTCCTCATTAACAATTACTACATAATTACCTTCACTCAAAGAATTGTTTACTTTTACAACTGAGACATAATATTCACCACTTTTAGCCAAAACCATATTTTTATCAGAATGCACTATTGTAGCTTCCTTTCTTTTGTCCATTTCTTTTCCTTCTTTCGTATAGAATTTTCATCATGATGATATTCCATATAGGAACAGATAAACCTGTTTAAACGCACCAAAAATCACTGGTAAACTCCCTCTTAAATCAATGTTATGAACTAACTTAAAGGAATATATGGTCTATCACAAACAGGCTTTATTACTAATTAAATTTAATTAGCTTTAAATTTATTTAAATAAAGTGCTCTATAGATTTGATTCAATATTTTATTTGTTTTATAAATAGATTGTAGGACATTAACATAACAATCAGAACAACCAATCATAATACAATTTATAGTCAGCCTACTACAAATTTTAAGGAGGTTGATTCATATGAAAAAAGAAAAGAGAAGTTTTAAAGAAAGGTACAGTAATAATTGGATTTGTACACTGAAGCAGGTAGAGGAACTAAAAAAGGCCTTACTATCAAAAACTACCGAAGAGGTTAAATTTTGGTCGGATGGTACATGGGCAAGTAGGAAACAAAATGAATTTCGGAATGATAATGAAGACCCTTTGTTTATACTTACAAAGGATAAGATTCGATTTATAAACCAAGATACGGTTGATAATACACTCTATAGTATTTATCATTTGATTTTTGGTATGGAGCACCCTTTATGTGATCTAGATATTCAAGAATATCTATTAGAAAGAAAAAGCACTGATACTAAAAGTTTCCTACAAAAAGATTTGTTCGGGCAAAGTTCTCACTCCTACAATTTTGCATTTTCATACGGTAATCTTGATTTCAACTGCGTTATTGAGTGGGGAATTTCTAGTCGTTCTTTGAGAATTATACTGGATGATGGAACAATTGGAATTGCTGACGGTATAAGGTATATCATAAACTATCTATTCGATCTCTCAGATGAGATAAGTGATGAATGTCAGGCTTTTACATTATTTTGTGAGGAGATTAGGAAGTTCGAAGCGTTTTATTACAATTCATTGAATGAGTCTATGTATCAAACTACAACACCCACAGAGGTGCTTATGATGCAAAGTGGATTGGCGGTTTCTGGCAATTATATTAAAGTAGGGGAACTGATAAACCATTTTCAATTGGACATCTCTATTGCCAAGAGAACCGATCAAGAAAAGTATGTTGATTTCAACCATTTATTTGACCATTATCATGACCTCTACGGTTATATGGATGTTGGAGCCATTGAAGACTATCTTTATGGGTTTATAGAGTACAATACTCTAGAACCCTTTGATATTAGAAAAGAAAAATGCATTTACACTAATAGTTACAAGATTTCATTAGACAAACAGTACCCAATAGAATGGAACTTCCTTGAAGAATGCTTCAGGATAAGAAAAGCAGATGATAGTTATAAATACTTTGACTCTGCTGGGTCATTAATTGATTATCTTCTTTCAATCGTTTCAGATTTAGATAATGATATTAAGGATGTTTATAATAAGAAAATTGCACAATTGGCTTATGTAATCTGTGAAAACTTGGATGATAATGATGAATACAACTATTTATTGGATAAGATTACAACCTACGAAGATACAAAACGATGGATGAATAGCCTACTGAATGACCCTGACTTACCATTCTAGTAACCGATTTTGCAGCATGTGTGACAGTTGCTAATAATTAATATAAATATCAGTTTTATAGATTTTATTACTTTTATGTTTTGTAGGGCACCACCACAACCATTAAAACAATCCATCACAACACCATTTATAATCAGCCTACCGCATAAATAAAAGGAGGTATGATTATGATTCTAAATGATAGATTTAACGATATTTTGTGCCACTCCTATAATATTAATATTGGATCTTCTTATGTTTTTGAATGGAATGATAGTGGGGAAAATATTCGCTTTATTATTAACAACTCAAAGTGTGGCTATACTGGCTTTTATTCACTTACAAACTTTCTATTGGAAGAGTCATTTAAATTTAAAAACTATGAAACATACTCTCAATTCTGTAAGGAAATTAGGAACTTCCAACGTCACTATTATAGTACTACTTCAAACTCTTATGGAGAACTGTACACTTCAAATACTGAAGTAGAGTTACTAAACCCGGAGAATAGATTGAACAAGTTTAAAGCAAAGAAAGACTCTGATACACTAAATACAGCCGTCAAAATTGAAGATATTATTAACTATTTTGAATTAGATGTAGTGGTGAAAGATGAAAAGTTATTAAATAAGCATATAGATACATATTACCTATATGACTTGTTCGGGTATTATGAACCTTTAGGTAATATTACTGTTCCTGATGTGGAATGTATCGTTATTGATACTATTGAAGGTAAAATATCGGAACCATTCTCCATCAGAAAACACAGTTGTGACTATGAAAGTAACTATAAATTTAAAGTTAATAATGGATTTAATCAAATCAATTTCTTAGTAGAATGGAATTTTGAAATGGAATGTTATAGAATTGAAAAGGAAGATAAAAATTACTTATACTTTCAATCGCCTAATTCACTAATCAGTTACATACTAGCAACTTTCGATGAAGAGCAAGTAATTGATAGGGATGAACTTATTTCAGAGTGTATATGCTTAATTAAAAGCATTGAAAGGTCTTCAATGGAAGAAGTTAACCTGGAATATCTAATCAATAATAAAGACCCTGAATTCATAGATGATTTACCTTTTTAATGATTTTAGAATTAGATCTAGCAAGCATTAAAACTGCCCTTTGCAATAGGGCAGTTTTAATTGTGGGTTATTTCCACGAAAATGATAGTCCATTTCAAACATTTTACGCGTATACCATTAACGGAATTCTTCATTCTCTGTGATTTTTGATACAAAAGTGGTCAAACATATAACCCTGAAATACTTATTGCATAATACGTTTGATTTAGCCAGCAAAACACGATAATTTAGAAACATTTATATTGTTCCCAATTCTCTGCCCACTCCGTAGACTTATTTAACTATGCCCTATTTTACTTATGAAGAATTTTTACGTTCTTTCAAACTAGTACCCTTTTTATTAATCAAAATATTATTCTTTCAATGAAGCAATTTTGAATATTAATTTTTTAAACAAAGAAAGGACCCAACTCCTTTTGAAAAAATCCTTGTTTGTTCTAAAATAGTGAATCCTGTTTCCTCAAGATGATAGGAAAACTCTTCCCAAGTAAAATACGCCTCCTGTGGATGATCAAATCTAATATAAGTTGCAAAGAACCGGGAGGCGTCCTTATTCAAATCTTCAATTAAAAGTACCCCTCCAGGTTTTAATGTTCTATAAACTTCTTTTATAGCATCCTTCCATCCCGGAATATGGTGCAAAATCCCAAAAACAAAAGCAGCATCAAACTTATCGGTATCTAATTGTGTATCTAACACGTCCCTAACAAAAAAATTCAATTCCGGATATTTTTGTTTTGCCTTTGCAATCTGCGATGGCATTAAATCAAACCCTATAAGATTAGCTGGTGAGAACTGATGGATTAACTTGGTGCTGTATCCCGAACCACAACCAGCATCTAGTACAATTTTTCCTTCCAAAGAGAGATTATGCTTATCTAAAAAACCTTTAAAAGTTTTAAATTCAACATGTTTTTGTAACCAACGTCTCATCGGATTGTTCATCAAATAAAACTCAAACTTATTTAATTCCATAAAACATTTTCCTCCTCATTGAATTACTTAAAAGTTTATACGAATTATAAAACAAACTTGGTCTTATGTGATTTCTTAATTGTCAGTAATTCTTGATATGAAGAATATGATTTAACAATTATCATTAATGAAAACTTCTTTCAGCTAGGTACTTGTACGTCTGTTTTCCAATCCCAATATTTAAGAAATTTACCCAGCACACTTAATTAGATACCATATTCTTGGTATTTTCCCTAAGTAGACCTACTTCTTTAGTTGTTCCATAAGATAATTCGCATCATTTCCCACACCCTGTAAAAGGGCCGATCCTCGTCTATATTGCCATGGAAGTCCCAAAAAGTATAAACCCGGTACATTAGTTACTCCTCTATTATGAATTGGTTTCCCATTTTCACCAAGTATCCCTGTAACATCCAACCAACTATAGTCTGACGTAAAGCCGGTAGCCCATATTACGTTATGTACATTATGTAAAGAGTCATCATTGAAAGTAACTATATTTCCATTACAATTTAAAGTTCTTCCTTTAATAATTACCTTTCCTTCTTGAATCGCTTTCTTTAATTCAAACCCAAATATTGGGTCTCCTCTCTTTTGAATCTTCCTTCCTATGTATGACGTTGATGAAGCCTTTAATATGCCTAATTTATCAAAACACCAGAAAATAATACGATTGCCCATCGATAACGGCATAAAACTAAACCTACAGCTAGTTGATAAATAAACTTCCCTTTCTCGAGCAATTTCTTCTGTAATCTGTGCGCCACTATTTCCACCACCGACGACTAATACTTTACCCTCTATTAATTGGGATGGATTTCGGTAATCAGATGAATGCAACTGTAAAACATCTTTCGATAGATCATTTGCAAATGCTGGAATTCTAGGTTTTTGAAATGGTCCTGTTGCTATTAAGACATTCTTAGCTTGATACTCTGTTCGATCCGATGTTATATGAAATAAGTTCCCTTTTTTCTTAACCATTGTTACCTCGGTATCATATTGAATCGGTAAGTTAAATGTTTCTACGTATGCTTTTAGATAATTTTCTATTTCATTTTTTGTAGATATTCATGTGCATTACCTTTAAGCTCTAATCCCGGTAATGAACTATATAATCTTGGTGTAAATAAAACAAGCGAATCATACCGATTTCCCCACATCTCCCCTACCTCACTATTCTTCTCTAAGATTAAGAAAGAATGGTCATGTTGTTTTAAGTAATAACCCATTGCTAGTCCTGCTTGACCTGCCCCGATTACTATAGTTTCATACAATTTTTATCACTTCCAAATACATAATATATAGGGTAATTTTAACACATTAAAATAATCATTTGAATATAATAATTGACAAATATTATTAATGGGAATAAACTTTAAACAAATAATCAAACAATCATTAGAATGAGGTGATCAAATGAGTCAAAAAAAGGTTTCAAATACTTCCAAAGATACATGCGAGACGTTTTGTTTTGATCAAGAAAAAGTAAATAGAATTCAACCACAAATTGAACAAGTTAACGGAGTTGAAATGACCTTCAAAGCCTTAGCTGATGCAACCCGGGTAAAAATAGCTTATGCACTAACATTAGAGGATGAATTGTGTGTATGTGATGTCGCTAACATTATAGGTTCAACTACAGCCACTGCATCTCACCATTTACGATTGTTGCGTAGTATGGGATTGGCTAAATATCGTAAAGAAGGAAAATTAGTTTTTTATTCACTAGAAGATGACCATGTAAGGAAGCTAGTAGAAGTAGCCCTGACGCTTCAAAAGGAGAGTGTTACCGTTGAGTGATGCAATAAAAACATTAGAGGATAAAAGTGTATATCGCGTTGAAGGTTTTTCATGTGCGAATTGTGCAGGTAAGTTCGAAAAAAATGTTAAGAATCTTCCTGGAGTCCAAGATGCGAAAGTTAACTTTGGAGCATCTAAAATTTCTGTTTATGGGGAAACATCAATTGAAGAGTTAGAAAAAGCAGGTGCTTTTGAAAACCTTAAAGTATCCCCTGAAAAACCTATAAGAGAGATCAAACAAGAGATTACAGCGTATAAGAACACATTCCTTGTTGAAGGATTTTCATGTGCAAACTGTGCAGGAAAGTTTGAAAATAATGTCAAGCAACTTCCAGGAGTTCAGGATGCAAAAGTTAATTTTGGAGCATCCAAAATTGCAGTTTATGGTAAAACTACTATTGAAGAATTAGAAAAAGCAGGTGCTTTTGAAAATCTTAAGGTAGCCCGTGAAAGAACAAGTAGAGAAGCAATAAACGAAGTCAAAAAAGAAAAAAACGAACCATTCTATAAAAGGCATAGCACACTACTATTTGCTTCCTTATTAATTGTTTTTGGATATGTATCTCAGATTATTAATGGAGAAGAAAACCTCATCACCTCTTTATTATTTGCGACGTCCATTGTTATTGGTGGGTACTCCCTCTTTAAAGTTGGTTTTCAAAATCTAATTCGTCTTGATTTCGACATGAAAACGCTTATGACAGTTGCCATTATTGGTGCGGCTATTATTGGTGAATGGGCGGAAGGTGCCATAGTTGTTATTCTCTTTGCAATAAGTGAATCCTTAGAAAGGTTCTCAATGGATAGGGCAAGGCAATCCATTCGTTCATTAATGGACATTGCACCAAAAGAGGCGCTTGTTAGACGAAATGGGCAGGAAATGATGATCCATGTTAATGACATAGCTATTGGAGACATTATGATTGTTAAACCGAGTCAGAAGATTGCTATGGATGGCGTAGTTGTTCGTGGTAACTCTGCAGTCAATCAAGCAGCAATTACTGGTGAATCGGTACCAGTTGGAAAAACAGTTGAGGACGAGGTTTTTGCAGGTACACTGAATGAAGAAGGTTTGCTTGAGGTAAAAATAACAAAATTGGCAGAAGATACAACTATATCAAAAATTATCCATCTTGTAGAGGAAGCACAAGGTGAACGTGCTCCAGCTCAAGCTTTTGTCGATAAATTTGCTAAATATTATACACCGATTATTATGCTGATAGCGGCACTAGTAGCTGTTGTACCTCCTTTATTTTTCGATGGAAGTTGGGAAACGTGGGTTTATCAAGGATTGGCTGTTCTAGTAGTAGGTTGCCCTTGTGCGTTAGTTATTTCTACTCCAATTTCTATTGTGTCAGCTATAGGAAATGCTGCTAAAAAAGGTGTTCTCGTAAAAGGCGGTATTTATTTAGAAGAAATTGGTTCACTAAAAGCCATTGCATTTGATAAGACAGGTACTCTAACGAAAGGAGTGCCAGTTGTAACTGATTATAAATTGTTAAACAATATGACTAATCAGCACGAACTATTATCTATTATAACTGCATTGGAATATCATTCCCAACACCCACTTGCTTCTGCGGTTATGAAAAAAGCAGAAGAAGAGAACGTTTCTTATACTAACGTTGTAGTAGATGACTTCACCTCTATAACTGGTAAAGGTATTAAGGGTACAATAAACGGAATAACGTATTATATTGGAAGTCCAAATCTCTTTAAGGAACTGTTAACCGTTGGTTTTAATAAGGAACTAGGGGAAATGATTACAACCCTTCAAAATCAGGGTAAAACTGCAATGATTATTGGAACTGAAAAAGAAATGCTTGCCGTTGTTGCAGTAGCTGATGAAGTCCGTGATTCAAGCAAGGAAGTTATTAAAAAATTGCATCAACTTGGAATCAAAAAAACGATCATGCTTACAGGTGATAACAAAGGCACAGCGAATGCAATCGGTCAGCATGTCGGCGTATCAGACATTCAAGCTGAACTGATGCCTCAGGACAAATTAGACTATATAAAACAATTAAGGTCAGAGTTCGGAAAAGTAGCCATGGTTGGGGATGGTATAAATGATGCCCCTGCCCTAGCTGCCTCTACAGTTGGAATTGCAATGGGTGGGGCTGGTACAGATACAGCACTTGAAACCGCAGATGTAGCATTAATGGCAGATGATTTGAGGAGACTTCCATTTACTGTAATACTTAGTAGGAAAACTCTAAATATCATCAAAGCTAACATTACTTTTGCAATTGCTATTAAATTTATAGCCCTATTATTGGTTATCCCGGGTTGGTTAACGCTTTGGATTGCCATCCTTTCAGATATGGGTGCTACCATTCTAGTAGCATTAAATAGTTTGCGACTTATGAAAGTGAAAGAATAATTGAAAAGGGCTTTTCCTGTTTTTCCGGAAAGCCCTCTTCTATTTCCCTAGAAGTTAATACTGGATTTAATTTAGGAGATGTTGATCAATGGGTACAACGATTATCTCAGCTATTGCCGTATTTGTAGCAACAAGTATAGATTACATAATAATATTAGTAGTATTGTTCTCACAATTAAAAAAGCAAAAAAATGGTGTTAAGAATATTGGGTTAGGACAATATCTGGGACTAACTATTTTAATCGCAATTAGTCTTTTAGCTGCAACTGGACTTGCTTTCTTCCCACAAAAGTGGATTGGTTTATTAGGATTACTACCTATTTATATAGGTTTCAAGGAATTATTCAAATCTGAAGACGAAGAGGATGAAGATGGGAAAGAAATCTTAGAATCAACTACCAAATTCAGTAAATTATTTCTTAGTGTAACAGTAATTTCTTTAGCAGCCGGAGGAGATAACTTAGGTGTATACATTCCTTACTTCACAACCTTAAATACCTTTGAACTAGCTGCTACAATCATTATATTTTACGTATTATCTGCCGTTTTACTATATATTTGTTACCGTTTATCAACCTTTAAGGCAGTATCAGTAACAGTGGAAAAGTACGAAAGAATAATCGTGCCCATAGTTTTTGTTGCTTTGGGTATTATGATTATGTACGAAAATGAGACTTTTAGTATGTTTTTGAATGTGTTTTAATGATAGATAGAATTTGCAGCACTTGTTTATGAATATTATTTGAACAATGCATGATTAACAGAGAATCAAACAAGAAATAGATAACGAATTAGAGGATAATTAGAATATGGGTAAGTTAGATAGTAAACAACTTTTCCTATATCTTGCTTGGTTAGTATCCGTAATTGCAACCCTAGGTAGTCTTTACTTTAGTGAGATAAGAGGTTTTATTCCTTTCGAACTTTGTTGGTATCAACGTATTCTAATGTATCCATTATCGTTACTGCTCGGAATAGCAACATTTCAAAATGAATTGTCTATAAGAAAATATGTTTTACCTATGGCAATCATTGGTTGGTCTATTTCCCTCTATCACTATTTAGAGCAGAAGGTTCCAAGTTTTGCAGCAATTAAGCCGTTTGCAAATAGTTTTCCATGTAGTGCTGAATATATTAATTGGCTTGGGTTTATTACCATACCATTTCTAACATTAGTTGCTTTTACACTAATTATTGTATTCATGCTATCTATCAAAAGATCAGAGAAAAACTAATAATATAAAAGGTGCAATTCCATTTAAAAGTGAATTGCACCTCTTTTCATTTACTTTTCTTCCCTTTTTGTGTCTTAGAAACAAAGTTTGATTAAACACAACTTGCTAATTCGTGTTTTACGATAAATAATACAATCCATTTTGGGCAATCCTTATTCAGCTACAGTACCCGTTTTTTTAGATAGGTATTTAATGGCGTGGTGCAAACAATATAACGGATACACCAATTAGGCAGATACCAGCACCTACCCAATCATACAAATCAGGTGTTTTCTTATCAATTCCCCATCCCCATAAAACAGATAGAACTACAAAAACTCCACCGTATGCAGCATAAACTCTACCGAATGATGGAAAGGTTTGAAATGTAGCAATTACACCATATAGGGCTAATGCTACTCCACCACCTATCCCCCAATAAAATGGTTTCCCTTCTCTTAACCATAACCAAATTAAATAACCTCCACCAATCTCGGCGAGTCCTGCAATTATAAATAATACGATTGCATAAATAATATAGACCACTTCCTTGAAAACAGCTATTACATAACAAATTATAACCTATTCACCATAATTAAACTCTTTTCAAGTAAGGAGCTTTTATCCTGCACAACAAGATAATTTTGACACATCTTTATCAAATGTAAGGGCAGCTAATTTTATTCCTTCTGCCATAGTTAAGTATGGTGCTAGGCTGTCTTTCAAATCCTCAGCAGTCAATCCGAACTTGACTGCTAATGTTGCTGCATAGATCACATCCCCTGCACTTTCAGCCACAATGTGAGCCCCTAATACCTTTAATGTATTTGCATCTATAACCAATTTGAACACACCAGTGGTTTCCTGATTAACAATAGCCCTTGGAACGGCATCCAAAGGTAAGATAGACGTTTTAACATCATATCCCTTTTCCTTTGCTTGTTCTTCTGTTAAACCAACTGTTGCAATCGAAGGATTAGTAAACGTTACACCAGGTACAACTGATAAATCAACTTTTTTGTTTAACCTTCCAATAGCATTATCAGCGACAATTCCACCTTCGTATGCTGCAACATATACAAACTGCGGTCCTAGTGTTATGTCACCTGCGGCATAAATCTTTTCGTTACTTGTCATCGCATAATCATTTATAAGGATTTCTTTTCGTTTTCCGACTTCAACCCCTGCTGCACTTAAATTTAAAGAATCTGTATTTGGTTTTCTTCCTGTTGCAACTAATAACTGATCAGATTCAACAACTTTTTTCTTTCCGTTTACCGTTACATGTACCTTTTTGATTTCTTCAACTTGTTCAACACGCTCAAAAGTTACCCCTTTTTCAAGGTTTATGCCCTGTTCAAGTAACGCTTTTTCCACTACTTCTGAAATCTCTGGGTCATAATCTTTTAAGAGGCGCTCACTTCTTTGTAATATAGTAACTTCAGAGCCTAAATTATGAAAAAGTTGGCCTAATTCCAATCCAATATACCCCGAGCCTATTACAGTTAAGTGTTTGGGCACTTTCTTTAATTCAAGAATTGTCGTACTTGTTAAATAATCAATTTCTTTAAGTCCCGAAATTGACGGTATAGATGGAGCCGCACCAGTTGCAATTAAAAAGCGTTTTGCAGTAAGTATCTCTCCATTTACTTCAACTGTATTTTCATCTATAAACTTTGCCTCCCCCTTTATTAAATCAAATCCATATTCATCAATTAAATCTAAGTATTTCTGTTTGCGTAGTTCATTAACTAACTCATCCTTTTGCTCCACTAAAGTTGCCAATTCTACTTCTCCGGCATTAGTATTTAAACCAGCAAAAGGATTTGTCTTTGCAAACTGATTAATATCCCCAGCTCTTAGAAGGGTTTTGGATGGAATACAGCCAATATTTACACACGTTCCCCCAATAATTCCACGTTCAATCATTCCAACCTTTGCACCGTATTCCACGGCTTTAATTGCGGCAGAAAAAGCAGCGCTACCGGAACCAATAATAAGTAAATCGTAGTCCCTGTCAATATCTAAAACTACCTTTTCCTGTATCAATACTTCTTCGACTTCTCCAGGCAGATAATTAGCTTCCTTAATTGCATTTTTAGCACTATTAACTCCGATATTAAGGGGTAATTCAAATATTACTTCACCTTTACGAAAACTGGCTTCAATGTTTTTAGCACCTATATTTTCAAGTGATGATATAACATGTTTTTCACAACCCGTACAAGTCATTCCCTGAATCTCTAGTTTGAATTTCCTCATTATAATTCTCCTTTCTTTAATCCACAATTAACATTTCAATTATTGGACACTCATGTAATTGCTTTACATCTGGACATCGTTGTTTTAAATCTTTTAACATAGTTTCAACTCTTTTTAGATCCTCTATTAGTTTTTGAATTTCCTCTTCTTTTTTAGAAACAAAATCATACATACCTTGGCAGCGAATATTATCTTGATCTATAACCCCTAGCAATTTATATATTTCACCTAAAGAGAATCCAAGCTCTTGTGTACGCTTAATGAACCTCACCCTTTTAACATCATCACTTGAATATATCCGATAACCAGCACTCGTTCTAGATGGTTCCTGTAATAAGTTCTTTCCCTCATAATATCTAATAGTTTCTTTATTAACACCGCACTTTTCTGCAAATTCGCTAATTTTATAACTCAATTTATTCACCCCATAATAAGAATAAACCGCGTACTAAGGTACACGGTCAAGTATAATATACGATTAATCCGTTTCAACTATTTGAACTGAAAAGAATGTGTTTTCGGACAACAATTGCTTACCTTCCTTTAAAGCCACAATTTATCTGCTACTTTTTTCTTTTTGTATTCTTGTTCTTTCCATTATTTTTCTTCTTCGTTTCTACATCCTCATATCGCTTTGAAATAGTTTTATAGCGATAGATAATAAGAATAATGGAACCCACAATAAGTAATATAGAAATAACTGTGCGGTACGAAGGTTACCAACAATATATAAGCTATCTGTACGCATACCTTCTATGAAGAATCGTCCGACAGAATATGTGGCTAGGTATGTTAAAAATACTGTACCACGAATTGGATTTTTTCGACGTAACCATAGTAATAGTATAAGGACGAGGATATTCCAAATTGATTCATATAGAAATGTTGGAAAATATACAGTTCCATCAATCCACATTTGATCCATTATAAAATCAGGTAGAACGGCATAATGCATCTCAAGTATGCCTTGATCCATTATTGGACCACCATGTGCCTCTTGGTTCATGAAGTTACCCCAGCGACCAATTGCTTGCCCAAGTATCAAACTTGGAGCAGCAACATCGGCTAATTTCCAGAATGGAATCTTTTTCACACGGGCAAATACAACTGCTGTTAATACAGCTCCAATAAGTGCCCCATGGATGGCAATGCCACCTTCCCAAACAGCAAACACTTTCCACCATGGTCCACCTGCGTAACGATCCCATTCAAAGGTTACATAATAAATCCTCGCAAATAAAATCGAAATTGGAATTGCGAAAACTACTAAATCAACAAATATATCCTTTTTAAGTCCTAATCGGTCAGATTCTTTCATGGCAATATAGAGACCTAGGAACGCCCCGATTGCAATAATTACCCCATACCAATAGATTGTAAATGTCCCAACTTGTAGAAAGACACGATCAAGTGTAGATGCATCATAATTCATATACTCACTCCTATTCCTGTCCCTTTTCTTGGACAATCTTATTTGTTAGAAGTTCAGAAAATACCTCTTAACTAGTTAAACTTTAAAATTTTTTATGTATACAATAACTTTATAAAAAAAGCTGATTTCACAAGAGGAAATCAGCTTTAATCTCTTCATGTTAGGCTACAACATCATAGCCTTGATCCTCAATTGCATTCCGCAAGGATTCTAATGTCACTTTAGATTCATCATAAGATACTGTAACATTACCAGTAGTTAAATCTACCTCAACATTAGATACTCCTTCTACTTCATTAAGGGCACCTTCTACAGACATTTTGCAATGCCCGCATGTCATACCTCTTACATCTAACGTCAATGTTTGCATGTTTTTCACCTCCTTTTAAGTTTTTGATTACAACTTAACTCTCTTTAATCGAAGCGAGTTAGAAACTACACTTACTGAACTCAATGCCATTGCAGCTCCAGCAACCCATGGTGCTAGTAAACCTACTGCTGCAACTGGAATTCCTGCCGTATTGTATCCGAAAGCCCAGAAAAGGTTTTGTCGGATATTTTTAATCGTTGCATGGCTGATTTTGATTGCTTTCGGTATGAGCAACAGCTCTCCACCAAGAATCGTAAGGTCAGCAGCTTCAATTGCCACTTCTGTACCAGTTCCAATGGCAATTCCTATATCTGCAGTTACTAATGCTGGTGCATCGTTTACACCATCACCAACCATTGCTACCTTTTTACCATTACTTTGAATTTCTTTGATTTTATCAGCTTTTTCTTCAGGTAACACCCCGGCAATTACTTTGTCGATTCCTACTTGTTTTGCTATTGCTTGAGCCGTTCTTTCGTTATCCCCTGTTAACATGATAACTTCTAAGCCCTGTTCCTTTAGCTGCCTAATTGCTTCAGGTGCAGTCTCCTTGATAGTATCTGCTACCGCAACAATTCCGCGATATTTTCCATCAATAGCAATTAACATCGCTGTTTTTCCTTCGACTTCGTAATTGACCAGTTCTAGTTCAGCACCACCAACATCGACTTGGTGATCTTGCATTAACTTTCGATTCCCAACAAGAACTTGTTTTCCAGCGAGTCTAGCTTCAATACCATGCCCAGGTATTGCATCAAATTCATCCACTTCAACAAAATCAATATCTTTTTCTGTTGCGTGTGCAACAATTGCTCCTGCAAGTGGATGTTCAGAGCCTTTTTCAGCACTAGCTAATAATTGTAATGTTTCATCATCACCAGTAAAATCCGTTACCTCTGGTTTACCTTTAGTGATGGTTCCTGTTTTATCAAGAACAATTGCCTCTAACTGATGCGTTCTCTCTAGATGTTCTCCACCTTTAAAAAGTATTCCGCTCTCTGCGGCTTTACCTGTCCCAACCATAATCGATGTTGGTGTTGCGAGTCCTAACGCACAAGGACATGCAATAACAAGCACAGCAATTGCTGAAACTAAGGCAGGTTCAATTTGGCCGGGTTGGACAAACGCTATCCATACAATAAATGTTAGAATAGCAATCACTACTACAATCGGTACGAAATAGCCAGAAATAATATCAGCCAAACGTTGGATTGGTGCTTTCGATCCTTGTGCTTCTTCCACAACTTTAACAATCGATGCTAGGGCGGTATCTTTCCCTACTTTTGTTGCTTCCATTTCAATAGAACCATTTTTGTTGATTGTAGAGCCGATTAGGCTAGCGTTTACTTCCTTTTCAATTGGAATAGATTCACCAGTAATCATCGATTCATCGACAGATGTTCTTCCCTTTACAACGATACCGTCTACAGGTATCTTCTCTCCCGGTTTTACAACTAATCGATCACCAACGACAACTTCGCTGGCAGGAATCATAATTTCTTCGTCATTTCTAATTACACGAGCTTCTTTTGCCTGTAAATTAAGTAAAGAGGATAATGCATTCGTCGTCTGGCTTTTTGCTCTCATTTCTAAATATTTACCAAATACAATCAGCGTGATTAATACAGCACTTGTTTCAAAATATAAATGTGGCATATATTCTGTATTGCCTATGGTCTTAAATGCTTCATATAGACTATAGAAATAAGCAGCGCTTGTACCTAATGCAACAAGCACATCCATGTTCGCTCCACCATTACGTAGATTCTTATAGGCTCCTACATAAAATTGCCATCCAATAATAAATTGAACGGGTGTTGCTAAAGCAAATTGGAACCATGGATTCATGAATATGTCGGGTAAACCCCAACCGAAGAAATGAACAAACATGGTTAATAATAATGGGAAAGAAAGGATGGCAGAAATAATTAGCTTATTTTTTTGCCGTTTTAACTCCTTTTCCTTATGTGACTGCTTTTCTTTGTTTTCTGCTTTCGGCTTTGCATCATAGCCAATATTTTTGATTTTCTTAATCAAGGCTTCTACATCGACTAATCCAGGATTATATTCAATCGCTGCACTTTCAGTTGTTAAATTTACGGATGCCTTCGAAACGCCTTCTTGTTTGTTCAGAACCTTTTCTATACGAGTAGAACAAGCTGCACAGGTCATTCCAAACACATCTAGATCAACTTTCTCCTTTAAAACTCCATAACCGATATTCTCAATTTTCTTTGTAATATCATTAAGAGAAGTTTTTTCTGAATTGTAATTAACAGATGCCTTTTCTGTAGTTAAATTAACTTGTGCTTCCACGCCATCTATTTTATTTAATGTTTTTTCAATACGATTGGAACAAGCAGCACAAGTCATACCTGTTATTCCAAGTGTTGCATGATTTTTCTCGCTCACAGTAGTTCCCTCCTTACTTGGAAAATTGTTTTAAAACTTCCATTAATTCCTCAATAGTTTCCTTACCTTCACCTTGTCTAACCGCATCACTGACACAATGATTGATATGGCGTTCTGTGACAGCAAACCCCACATTTTTCAAAGCAGATTGAATAGCACTAATTTGTACTAATATATCTACACAATAACGATCTTCCTCCACCATTTTTTGTATCCCGCGAACTTGCCCTTCAATTCGCTTCAAACGATTGATGACAGCTTGCTTTTCAATTTTCGTTCTTGGTGTTGTAGGATGTTCATGTAAGAATTTATCCAAATGAATCACTTCCTTATATTTTATAGTTATACTATACCCCCCTATCGTATAGTTGTCAAATGAAAAGCGTAATATTTTTTATGGTTTTGATCAAAGTTAAATTAATATGTAGGCATTTTGTAGATAAGTGAATTTTAGAGTTTATTAAAGTATTACCATTGCATGGCTACCTGCCTTCCCATAAATTTCAAAAAATTGATCTGAATCATATACTACTTGTCCTCTTAATGGATCCATTGCATAGACAATCTCCTCACTGAATCCAGTTAGAACAACTGTGTGTGAATTAGTAGGCACTTGAAGTATTTCATTGGTTCCTTTTATATACCAAGAAAAATTTTTATTTGGTTCCGATAAGTCTCTTGTCGTCCATACTATTACTGGCGTGCCTTCTTTAAGATACTTCAAAATCTCATTGCGTGTGCTTCCACTAATATCTTTTGAATTGTTTTTTCCATCGTTGCTCTGGATGAATTCATTTGCAGTTCGAACAATCGGAGGTGCATAACTAAAGAATCCACTTTTACTACTCGGGTCACCAGCATATGCATCGTATGGATTTACACCAAACAATTTATTTTTTTTTTGTGAAAAAGGGACTTTAGGTAAATATTTTTCTGCAAGCTCCATTTTAGTTGTCTTATAGCCATAATAATCAAGTACAGAAGCTAAAGCTGTAACTTCACACCCATTAGGTAATTCTGGATACTGCAATATCGTATCTAAAGACAATTGAAGATTAGTAATGATTATTTCTTTATCTTCTGTTCGTTCATAATCTTTAATATAGGTTGGGACATCATTATTTATTGTTACCCGATCATTTTTCTCACTAAATTCCACTACATATTGTTCCTTATTTAATACATAGGGCTCCATTACATTAGTTTGGGTTATTTTATATGTTTTATCAAAATATAGTAAATTGGATATCGCCATACCACTAGAGTCTGTATTTAAGACTTCGACAATATTACCTGTTTCTAAATCTATTATTCTAAATTCAGTGTCTTTAATCGGGAATCCCTTTTTTGCATCCACGCTAAAAATCTTTAATTTACCTTGATCTTTATCAAGTAATTCATAAATTGTATCGTAAAGTTTATTACCATGTGTGCTTATTAAAATAATTAGAGAAGATAGTAAAAAAATGATAGTTGAGTTCCTTAATATCAACTTTTTTACTACTTTTTTTCCATTCATCGTCTCCACCCCTGAAACCATCAATTAATGAAATAAACAAAAATAACATTTTTAAACAACTCTAATTAATAAAGAAATTGATGCATCGCCTGATGATATACAATATGGGTTTGATTACCGCTTACCAATCAATATAACGAATCTTTATCAAGAAAGTTTGCAAAAATAATATTTTGTCTTCAGAAATCCACTAAAAAAGTCGTGCACACTTAGTAAGAATACACGACTTTTCCCGGTTCATTTATATAATTGTATATAGATTACTTTTTCTATTTTCTCCACGTTCATCTATTCTTTTAAACTAAATTAAGTTCTTCCTTAATTTGTTCAATCCCAAATCGATCAACAAATCTATAAAACTTTTCTCTCTTTTTTCCGTTTTCTCGATAGATAACTAGAATTTTATCAGCAAGATCATATAATTCGTCTGGTTCTAGATTCGCCTTAATCAATTTTCCCGATTTTATATCTCTTCCTTTTGAATATCCTCCAATATATAGCTCATACGTATCTTGATCCTTCATTACACCTATATCATTTATCAAGGGTTCTCCACAACCGATTGGACAACCAGTATATGCAGGCTTCAATGTAAAGGGTACTTCCTGACCAGCTATTCGACGATTTAATTCTTTTGCAACAGGCATCCCCTCTGCTTCTTCCCCTTTACAAAAGTTACAAGTGCGTAAACTTTTTACATAGTTTCCTACCTTATAACAGGCTAATCCAACTTCCTCAAATTTTCTTTTTACACTCTCTACCTCTTCTTCAGGAATTTGAACAATCAGCTGTTGTAAAGTAGTCAACTCAATCTCGGAATCTTCCACTAAATACTCACCTAATACAACTAACTGTCTCGGATTAAGTTTTGCTCCAAATCCAATCCCACCATTAACTGCTAACTGTATATACCCTTTTTTTACAAACATTATATGTCAATCCCCTTTTCGATTCCTAATTTATCATAGTATACCCCTGTATAGTATACAGTATTTTATGCATCTTTGTGAAGTTAATTTAATACCTATCACTTAAGTTAAGTGTAGTTAACAGTTTCTTGCAATTACTTAATATTAACTCAATTTTAATAGGCATTAACACATTTCATTAAATTCCATATAGTGAATTTGTTATTACGGAAGGTGATTACATGGAAGGTTTACCAGCTGCTGACATAGGCTTAGTGGCAGAACATTTATCGAATGATAAATAAATTAAAAATATACCGTAAGAGTTTTAAGGGATGAATAGTTCGAATGAGACTGTTAATAATAATAATATTAATCACTAGGTATTAAACCTATAAAGGGAGCGTTTTAAATGTTAAAAACTATAGATGTAGGGCTTATGGCAAATCACCTGTCAGTCCATAGTGCACTTATCAAAAAGTTGGAGCTATATGCTTCTGGTACTAAAAATCAGCAGTTAATAATGTTGTTGGAACAACATGTAGGCTTAATGAAAAATCATGTAATTGTAATGAATAACTTATTAAATCCAGACAACTTGAACCAGGTGTCTTTACCACCAATTCCACACGTTACAAGTCATAACCACAATACTTATTCTTCACTTGGTTTAGAGGATAAAGATATTGCGACAGATGCTCAAATTACAGCAATGGCAATGGCAAACAATAATTTCACTTCAGCACTTAATATGAAAAACCCACAGGTTAAAAAAATACATGTTGAAATGGCTTTACAACAGTCACAGATAGCTGAACAAATTGGTATGTTAGCACAACAGAATGGATGGATGAGCCACCCTAACGCATCTACAACAGAGCAAGTTGAGGCCCAAAATCCATTACAAGCGAATAATAATCATAACCATATGCCAATTTATCAAAACCAAAACGTTAACACTAACCAACCAAACCAGTTACACCATTAATGGTAAAATGATATAATACCCTCCTGATAGTAAATGTCCCTTTTTTTGGGACATTTTTACTTAGATGTCAATCCTAACCTAATTTCTTGTTAGTTCAATAATACGAGGTGAGATAATATGGAACAACATCAACAGCATCATGAAAGCACTATACCAAACCAAAATGTCCTTAATGAAATTAACGTTTCCTTAACATATAGGGATAATATCGTAGAAATTCATTTGGAAAATAATGATGATATCAATAATCCAATTGAATTAGTTGAAAATCATGAAAAATATATGCATCTGATTATAGTTAGTAACGATCTGGAGGAATACTATCATCTACATCCAAAAAAAATAAAAGATAACCATTTTGAAGCAAAAGTTAAATTAAGTGATAGAGGAAGCTATAAGGGTTTTGTAGATATTATTGTTGAAGGAAAAGATTATGTTATAGAACCTATTTCAATAGGTAGCAATCACGCAAATGAATCAATAATGCGATTAGAGCCTGAGTCCGAAAATGAAAAAGAAATAAAAGGATATCAAATTATATTGGAACATGGGCATTTTACCACCAATGAAAAGGTTGAATTAAAATTCAATTTAAAAAATGCAAAACCCGATCCATATTTAGGGGCATTGGGTCACGTTGTCATTCTTGATGAACTAGCGGAAAGGTTTATTCATGTACATCCAGTATCAAATAATAAAACAATTTTTGAAACGCATTTTGATACAGCAGGAAAGTATAAACTCTGGGCTGAATTTAAAATTGGACAAGAAATTATTACCTTTCCATATGTTTTTGAAGTGATGGAAACCTTACACTAGCCTTGGGTATAAATTTAAATTCTCAGAGAATGCTAAAGGTGTCAAATTTTATTAAAAAGGAGTGTTTATAGATGGGAGTACTAACCAATTCACCAACTAACATGGATCATTGTATTGAGGAATGTTTAAAGTGTGCACGTGCCTGTGAGGAATGTCATACAGCATGTTTACAAGAACCAGACATTCAAGCAAGAATTACATGTATTCAGCATCTAAATGACTGTGCTGAAATTTGTTTACAGGCTGCGGCTCTAATGGCTCGAAACAGTCATATGGCTAAAAGCTTTTGTGAACTTTGTGCTTCAATGTGTGAAGGCTGTGCTACGGAATGTGATAAATTCCAAGATGCACATTGCAAGGAATGTGCGGATATATGCCGTGCGTGTGCAAATGCATGTAGACAAATGGCTTCATAAAGTCACACGAAGGAGAAAAACGTTGTCTAAGTGAAAGACAGTCTGTCGAAACCTTCTCGACAGTCTGTCTATAGAATTAATTATAGTTTTCCCAATTTTATTATCCTGTTATACTAATTCCATTAGGTACACTTGGCACTTTGATAGTTTTAAGTACTCTTTCTTGTTCCACATCAATTACACTCACAGTATCTTCAAACATGTTGGTTACATACACATATTTATTATCCGGGCTTGAAACGATGCCATGAGAACCACTTCCGGTTTTAATGGTTGTTGTTCCTTTCTCAGTGGAAAGGTCAAGCATAGGAAAAACACTCAGTAGTTTGATCTGAGTATTTCTTTTCATTGTCTTATTCAATTATTGCACCAGTTTCATTAAGTACACTAATACACAGAATCAATTTAATATAAGTTTATAGCTGCTGTATTCTCTCCCTTTAGCATCAAATTTAGTCCCTATCTCTTTAAAGACTAAGCCCTCAAACATTTTTCTTGAAGTAATATTATAAGAATAAATCTTATTAACATTCATTTGCTCCCATTTTAGTTCATTAGCTCTTTCGATTAAAAGTTGTATAACTTGTTTTCCTATACCTCTCCCTCTAAATCGTCTAAATCACCTATTACAATTGGAATCATATCCTTGGATAACGTGACATCACCAATTGAAATCCATTTATCATCAATATTTACTTCAATAATATAAACTTCACCAATTTTTGTTAGTAAATTATACATTCTTTCGATTATTGTTATATTGTAAGGAGAAGTCCCTTCACCCTCTGAATAGTATAAGACTTCTTCATCTTGGTACCATAGAAGGGCAATATGTAAATCCCTATTCAGCTGTATTGGTCTTGACTGTAAATCATTAGCTTTTATTTTCTTCATATTCTTTACCTAGATTTTTTCATCACTTCTTCCACTATCTTGCCCCTATAGCTTTAAGTACATTTATTCACATTCATATTATTTTAACATAAAAATCCAATGGCTTTTATATTGTATTGAAAATTAGTACAGAAAATGGAGGGCGTTTTAGTAACCAAAATATGCAGTTGACAAGAGTTTATGTTAACTTGCTAAACCAAGTGATTACTAAGGTGTATATTCGCTATCATTCCGTGTAAAAATATTATTAAATAAATAAATAAATTAAGCAATCCAATTTTTATGTTAATTGGACTGCTTAAATGATCAATATTTTATACTCCAAAACAGAACCTGTTAGTGTTAAAACCTCTACGATTTTCTATGCGATATAGAAGTTAATAGCATGTGATTTACCCGTTATTTACCTTGTGAAATTACTTTTTCTACTTTTCAATCGAACTACTTACCTAAATACGTCCACTTTTTCTATTCCGTTTAGGTTGCCCCATAGTTCTAAATTATCAAAAATAAAATATCACAATCACACAGAATATGATTTACATTCTTGTGCGCAATTTAAACATATTTGCCCACATTGTTGTGATTCGTGATCAGGAAATTGTAAACATGTATTCCCACATACCTCACAGACATAAGCACAATATTGAGCAAGTGATTTAGATAGTTGTGAATTTCTAGCCAAATATTTAGCCATTAATGTACAAATATCCGCACAATCACGTAATAATTGTATTTGTTTTTCCCTGGAGTGGGACCTATCTACCTTATTAACTAACATACTAACCATGCCTTCACAAGTTTCCTCACAATGTTGTATTGTTTTCAATAAATGATGGGGAGTTATATTAGTGTAAGAATAGTGGTGATGGGATACATCGTGGGTATAATGCATAAATTTTTCCTCCTTTAGATTTCTCGGTTATTTTCCATGTCATTGTATGTAGGGATATTTGTCCTAGGGATTAGGCGTTTTCCTTAATTTAGAACAAAAATAGGCTATCAGTAAGCCTGAAAGCCTATTGTATCGTTCCAATATTTAAGCCGAATCTATAACCAAGCAGCACCTACTATGATTAGAAGGATAAACAACACAACGATAAGTGCAAAGCCACCGCCTGCACCGTATCCTCCGCCAAATCCGGAACCATAACCATAGCCTAGGCCACCACCAAAACCATAACCACCATAAGGTCTTACACCAAAGCCCATAAAAATACTCCTTTCATATAATTATTAATAACCAACATAGGCAGCTCCAACAATGATTAATAATATAAACAAAACAACTAGTAAGGCAAAACCTCCACCATAACCTACTCCTGCAACAGCTTCACTCATGACAACACCCCCTTACCTTTTACACATTTACTATATGATAGATACTAGGTCCTCGTATGGTTCAATACCTAGTAATAGTAATATTGGGCAGATATGGACATTTCTACAATGAATTTTTTAGTAGATAGTAAATTACATAGTGGGTTTGAACATATCTCCACCATCTAAGTGTCTAGTTAATGAACGTTTTAATTCCTTTCATATAAATAATAATAATAATATTAGTTCTTTCGTATCGTTCTAATGTATATAAGTTTATTTTGGATAGTAGTAGTTATATTTTCAAATGCATTTTCTATATTTTCTGCATACATTTTTGATACTTTATAGCTATAATTTAACAAATAAATTTTGAGGGTGTTTATTTATGTTTAACATAGTTATTTTTCAAGATATACAAATTCAACTTATTGATACAGGATTGTATTGTATCCTTAATAAACATCAAAGTATCACAATTCCAAAAACTGTAAGAAAAGCACTAGCATTACTTGCTGGAGATGAAGTAACAGTCAGTATGACAAGCACTTCAAGAGGATTGATTATTCAGAAGTTAACCAATGAAACATTAGAAAACATAATGATTATTACTAGAAAAGGGGCTATCCGGATTCCAGTAGAATTAAAAAAGAATCTGTGTTTAGAAAAGGGGGACATGTTTCAAGTATATAAATCTATTGATAACCAGTTTGTGGTACTAGAATGTAAATCACAATCATAAATCAGTATAGAATAATAGCTCAATATATTTATTAAGCAAGAAAAACCACTCAATTTAAACAGTGGTTTTTCTCTATTTTCCTATGTTTCTACTCATATTTGCAGTCAAATTAGCTGCATCGTCATTTTCCAACATTAACTATAATAACTAGAATCCATAAAATCCAAACCAACCTGCTAAAAAGGAAGTCAGTTTAGTTAGCCAATCGAAGAATAGCGCAACTCCCATGAGAATCATAATATATCCGCCAACTTTTATAATTTTGACACTATGTTTTTTAATCCATTTTATTCGTCCTACAAAGAAGGATAGTACAAAGAATGGAATTGAAAATCCTAATACATAAGCTATCATCATCACCATGCCAACATCTGGATTGGTAGCAGCCAGCGACAATACAATGGCTAATATTGGTCCTGTACAAGGTGTCCACCCTAATGAGAATGCCATCCCAATTAAAAATGATCCAAAAAATCCACCTGGACGGTTTTTAAACGATATTCTCCTATCCTTCATAAGAAACTTAAAATTAAGAACTCCTACAATAACTAATCCAAAGAAAATAATTAATATAGCACCAATTTGTCTAATGATATCTTGATATATTAATAAGAATTCAGAGATAAAGGATGTCGTAAATCCTATCATGATAAAAATGCTGGAAAAACCAATTAAAAAGAAAATGGTATGTAAAATCGCTCGTTTATTCATTTTTTTATTCTCTTCTTTTACTTCACTAACGCTCATTCCAGTAATATATGATATAAAAGCAGGATAAAGCGGTAAGCAACATGGTGAAATAAAAGATAGAAAGCCCGCACCAAAAGCAAGAAAAATATTAATTTCGTCCAATTCAATCCCCCCTCTGATTGTCATAATAGAATCTCTAGAAACTCCTTTTGACAATTATATAGTTCAAATTATATAAAACTACATTTCACTTTTATCATGTAAATTTACAATTAAGCAATTCCAATCATAAATTTAAACATTACTTCCAAATATAGACTCAAATAATGCAGAAATTGTGCAGGTTTACTAAACCTCACAAAATTGCCACAATTAGCCACTAATTAATCAATGTTATCATTTTGAAAATAGTTAGGATCATTTATCTGCGTCCTCTTATGAATACTCTAATTCAAATGATGACTCCTCCTCCCTGCCTTTTCTCATAAAAAGAATATTTTTAGTATGGACAGACATATAATTAATTAACTTCAAAATTGGACAAGTAAAGAGAGGGGTTTGAACAAAATGGGAACAACTTTGTATTTGATATTTTTAATCACTTTTCTATTATCAACTATTATTATTGGAAAAACATTTTACAATAGAAGAAAAGTACCCTGTATGACTGGTATGATGATTGCAATGACACTAGGAATGAGTGTTGGATTACTTCTCGGTATTATCTTTGGAATACTATTATTAGAAAACTTTTTTATAGCTACCTTATTAGGAATGGCTGCAGGGATGACTGTCGGATTTTTAGCGGGAATCCCCGTCAGTGTCATGGCCGTTCTAGATGGTCTGTTATCAGGTTTGATGGGTGGAATGATGGGTGCTATGCTAGGAGCGATGATTGCAATGGAATATCATGAAGCCATTGTTAAAATTATGTTTTTTTTATTCCTCGCAACCATGCTGATTCTAGTTTATATGATGCAAAAAGAGAATATCGGAAAAGAATTATCTCTTTTATACAATCCGTTAATACCTGTGTTCCTATTTGGCTTTTTATTTTTTGTTTTCAATCAAACTGGCCCCGTCTTTATAGAAACAGGTTCAGCAGAGCATAATCACTCTGAACATAAAGATAGCAAAAATAGCTTGATAATCAAAGCAAACGAATATGATTTTCTACCTAATAATGTTAACGTCAAGGCCGGTGAAACGATAACTTTATCCATAATGAATACTGGTAAGATAGAACATGATCTTGAAATTATCGGTTTTACTCCATCGAATGTGCAGCAAAACTCTAACCATCATCATGAGAATACCGCAAATACTATTCATCTCCATGCTGCCCCTGGAGAAGAACAATCCATTTCTTTTACTCCTACTGAACCTGGGGTATATAAGTTTGTTTGCACAATACCTGGTCATAAAGAGTCGGGAATGATAGGAACAATGGAGGTTTCGTGAGAATTACAGAATATAATAATAAAAACAGATTTTTTGTTGAATCAATGCTCTTTTCAATTCTCAAGTAATACTTTCATACCCAATAGCTAATTTATAATTTGTTCACAAAGAAGTCCTTCTTTCTGCACAGAAAGTAGACAATTGTATTCTAGAGTTATCATTAGTAAGAATATCAAAATTGTTAAGGAGGAATTTCTATGAATAAAGGATTATTGGCATTGATTACAATAGGGCTAGTTTTGGTATTAGCAGCATGTGGGCAAACTAATAGTAGTGACACGGATAACAGTAATTCTTCACATACTGGGGAAGCTACCTCGAACAATGTGGTTGAGATCAAAGCAACCAATTGGGAGTTTGACCAAGCTGAATACAGCGTAAATGCTGGTGAGGAAGTCTCTATCTCCCTAACAAATAATGAGGGTATGCATGGGATTGCAATTGATGAATTTGATGTAAATATTGAGGGTGATGGTAAAGCATCATTTACACCTGATCAACCTGGGGAATACATAATCTATTGTAGCATTCCGTGTGGCGAAGGTCATAGTGAAATGAAATCAACATTAATAGTTAAATAATCAAGTAATAAAGAGTTGTTCATGGTGGACAACTCTTTATTTACCTTTCTTTTCATGTCTAACATGCTTAAATATATTTTTTCGACCTAGTAGTTGTTAACACACGAAGACATATTCTCTTTTGTTGTTTGAGGATGACAATGAGACTCTGGATCTTCTCTTTGATCAGTCTTTTCAACAATCCATCTGTTGCGTTTAAATTGTATGATAAGCACTAAGGCTCTTAGTCCAGTATCTAAGCCAATAGCTATCCAAACCCCTAACAACCCCCATCCAAGTTTAATGCCTAACACATATACAAATAGTGTACGCACTGCCCACATTCCAACTCCAGTTAAATACATTGGAAATTTCGTATTATTTGCGCCTTGAAAGGCACCAGTTAATGTCAGTACAACTGCTAGAAAAGGTTGAAAAACTCCCGAAACTTTTAAGGCGGTCCCTATGTCTTCTTTAACCTGTGGATCCTGTGAGAAGAATCCACCAGCCCATTCTCCAAAGAAAAACAGCAATGCACCAAAAATAGTCATAAATCCTACGGCTAAAAAAGCGGATAGTTTAGCGTATTTTGTAGCTTCTTGTTGATTTCCTGCACCCAATTGCTGCCCTACCAAAATAGTCACTGCAGTAGCAAAACCATACCCAATCATATAGGAAAAAACTTCTATATTTCCTGCTATTTGATGAGCCGCAAATACATTGGTTCCTAGTGCCACCACAAAGCTAAAGTATACAACTTGCCCAGCTCTCATAATTAACCTTTCCCCAGCTGCTGGACTACCAAGAACCATTAATTCTTTCATATGTGTTTTGTCTAACTTCCAGTATTCCTTTTTAAATTTTATTAATTCTGACCGTTGAATATATAGTAGTAATCCTATAGCACCAATTACACGAGCTATCACGGTAGCAATTGCAGCCCCTACAATCCCCATACCAGGAATAACCCAGAATCCAAAGATAAAAATATAATCTAGTACAGCATTAATGATATTTACGATAATACTTATTTTCATTGGAGATTTCGTATCCCCTGCCCCACGCAAGATTGCGCTTGCTACAAACATAAGAGACATAAAAATCGAGGGTATGGCTACTATTTTAAAGTACATAGTACCTGCCGCTAACACATTGGCCTCAATGCCCATTAATTGCAAAAGTTCCTCCGCAAAAAGTAGCGTAATAATACCGGTTATAACACCAAATACTGAGGCTAAAATAAGGGATTGTTGTGCTATATGTCTTGCCTTTTCTACTTTATTTGCACCTAAGAAGTTAGCAATATATACATTTGCTGCTACACCTATGGCCATAAATAGTGCGAAGTAAATAGCTAATACCGCATTCGTAACACCAACAGCGGAAACCTCTACTAATCCGAGCTTTGACACAAAATATGTATCAACAAATCCTAAAATCGTCTGGAAAAGGTTCTCTATTATAGCCGGAAATGCTAACAATAAGATTACTTTAATCTTTTTCATATCTGTATCAGCTAATTTAATTTTATCATCTTCACTGTGAGTGGTCATAATTGGTCCCGGTCACCATCCTTTCTTGGTATTTTCATTTATTATTTTCAGCATATAGTTTATTTCTATACTGCATACTACCCTATATCTGTACATCATGAAGATTAGGTGAAGTTATATTATTTCTATTTTGCTAATAGAACACATTTCATTTACAAATATTGTTAAAAACATTAAGTGATTATTACAGTTATAAATCTGCACAATAACTCCATATTTTAAATTTAAAATTAAGTAGTTAATCTTATTTCTATCTAAGGAGTCTATTTTATATATGAAAATCGAACAATTATTGGATGGAATTGAAATTCTAAATAATATAAAGCAAGAAACGGAAGAACTAATTATTGATGGTATTGCTTACAGTTCATCTGACATAAATATCAATTATGTTTTTGTAGCCATTAAGGGGCATAACGCCGATGGTCATGATTACATAAAAGATGCTATTAATAATGGTGCATGTCTTGTAGTAGGTGAAAAAGAAATTGATGATTTACCCATACCATATGTACAGGTTGACGATAGTAGAAAAACATTGGGGATCCTATCGAGAAACTTTTATCGCGATCCCTCGAAAAATAAAATTATGATTGGAATTACTGGGACGAACGGAAAAACAACAACCAGTCACCTTTTAAAACACATTTTAGAAAGTAACGGTAAAACTTGTTCTTTAATTGGCACCATACAAAACATAATCAATGGTGAGATAAAAAACAGTACAAACACCACACCAAGCTCATTAGATTTACACAAACTTATAGCTGAGAGCAAGGATGAGGTGATTATTATTGAAATCTCTTCCCATGGCTTAACCCAACATCGGGTTGAAGGTTTAGCTTTTGATTTATGCTTGTTTACAAATCTAGAACATGAACACTTGGACTACCACAAAACGATGGAAGAATACTTTAGAACCAAAATGTTATTGTTTGACTATCTAAAAGAAGATGGACAAGCAATTATTAACATAGATAATTATTGGGGTGACGAATTAGCAAAGATATTAGATGGCCAAGGAAAAATTGTTTACTCAATTGGACAAAAACCTAAGTGTAAGTTTAATATAATAAATTTCAACTCAAAGAACTCTATCGTAACGATTATGGATAATAAAATCGAAAGTGATATTTTTTCTCCTATGGAAGGAATTCATAATATGTACAATAGTGTTATGGCATATGGAACTTCAAGGATAATGGGATTAGAGAGTGAATCCATTCTTGAAACAATTATTAATTTTAAGGGTGTCAGAGGGAGATTTGAAATTTATAAACTGTCCAATGGAGCAACAGCTGTTGTCGACTATGCTCATACTGCTGATGCAATTTTTCATTGTTTAAGAACCGCAAACCTGAAAGGTGCAAAAAGAATAACACATGTATTTGGCTTTCGTGGTGGTAGGGATTTGAGTAAAAGGCAAGGAATGTTATCTGTTACCTCCGAACTAAGTACCCGATATATTTTGACATTAGATGATTTAAATTCTGTTTCCAAGAATGAGATGATAAGAACTCTCAGTTATTTAAACCATTCATATGGAAATGAAAAAGGTATGATTATCGGAGATCGAACAATGGCTATAAAATGGGCTATTGAACATAGTCAAAAAGGTGACTGGATTGTTATTACTGGTAAGGGTCATGAGCAGTACAAGCAAAGTTTTAAATTACCTACTTATTTTGATACTGATACAGTTTTATACGTTAACGATCTATTTATAAGAAAAGCCCTTATTGAATAATCATCCTTTTAAGATTTATAGTTTAATAAAATGTTAATTTCACATTAGTGAAGGATTTTAATTTAGCATTATATATTGTTCGTACTCTAAACTAACTATTTTGAAATAAAATGCCTCCCATTTGAGTATGGAAGGCATTTTATTTACTTTAACTTTTTTTGAGTTTACAATCAAATAAAATTCATTTGAACTATCATTAACCGTATTGATTTCAAACTGTTCTTTGGAAATTGCAATTCATCTGTTAACTTCAAATTGAATCCCTTGAACTCTAACCAAGAGCAACATCTAAAATCATCATCACGGTAAATCCAATCATTAAACTCATAGAGGCAAGATCCTTATTCCCCTTCTCTTGAGAACCCGGGATTACTTCTTCTGCCACAACAAATATCATTGCTCCTGCAGCAAAACTTAGAGCGTATGGTAAAAGTGGCTCAACCATCGACACTGCTAATACACCTACAACAGCTGAAATAGGTTCAACCATACCAGAGAATTGACCATAATAAAAACTCTTTCTTCTAGACATTCCATCCCTTCGTAACGGCATAGATACAGCTACCCCTTCAGGAAAGTTCTGAATTCCAATACCAATGGCTAAAGCAATTGCTCCAGCTATTGAAGCAGATGCAGAATCCGTAGCTAGCGCTCCAAAAGCAACGCCTATCGCTAAACCTTCTGGAATATTGTGTAAGGTTATAGCAAGCACCAATAGTGTACTTCTCTTAACTTTTTTGGAATGCAGCCCCTCTGCCTGACCTATTGAAGAATTAGGATGAAGATGCGGAATTATTTTATCTACCGCCCATAAGACTCCTCCACCTAACATAAAACCAACTGCAGCAGGAATCCAAACAGGTACTCTACCTCCCTCTGCCATATCTAGAGCAGGAGATAATAATGACCAAAAACTGGCTGCAATCATTACTCCACCGGCAAACCCCAACATACTGTCTAATAATCTTTGGTTAAATGATTTTGTAGTGAATACCAAAGCGGCTCCTAGTGCCGTCATTCCCCAAGTGAAAAGTGTTGCTATCATTGCTTGAATTACTGGGGGAAATCCTATAAAAACATCAATCATACTTTCCTCTCCTTCTAGTAGGATTTCTATCATGATATGCCCACGTAACAAAAAGTTTCCTTATGGAAACATTTTAACCCTTAGCAATAACAATTACAATATAATAAACCAAGAAAATTAGATGGTAAATCAGTTTTGTCACATTTCAGTTATTAAAAATGCATATTTTCTTCACATTTCTTTAGTACACTCAATTTGGAAAAGGAGGAAACAAGACATGAAAAAATTTATAATAACATCTCTCTTAATTACTATTATTGCGATTTTAGCGGCATGTACGGACCAATCTAATGGATCTAATAATGAGAAAGATGATACATCCAATTCAGAGGAAACTGTTTCTGAGGTAGTACAAGTTAAAGCAGAAAATTTAGATGGCAAGAAAATTAATGAATTTAATCTCACTGCCCAAGAAACAGAATGGGAATTAAGTTCAGAAAAAACTATAACTGCTTGGACCTACAATGGTACTGTTCCGGGTGAACAAATACGTGTAAAACAAGGTGAAGTAGTAAAGGTTAACCTAACCAATGAATTAGAAGAACCTGTATCCATTCATTGGCATGGTATTCCTGTTCCTAATACTCAAGACGGGATTCCGGGTGTTACACAGGATGCTGTCCTTCCAGGGGAAACATACACCTATGAATTTCTAGCAAATGATCCAGGAACATATTGGTATCATTCCCATCAAAATGGTGTTGAGCAATTAGATAAGGGGTTATATGGAACGATTATTGTTGAATCTGAGGATGATGCTGACGTCGATAGAGACTATACTTTAGTTCTAGATGAATGGGAATCAGGTAGTCATGAGGAAAATGATATGAATATGGATGGTATGGACCATGGTGATATGGGTGACATGGATGATATGGAAGGCATGGATCATGGCGGTATGGATATGGAATCATCGGACATGAGCGATATGATGGCTCATGATATGTCATCTTATGATATTTTCACCATGAATGGAAAGACTTACGAAAATAATGAGCCGTTGTTCGTAAAGGAAGGCGAAACTGTAAAGTTACGATTTGTAAATGCAGGCTATATGGCACATCAGATTCATATTCCGGTTGATTATAAAGTGACACATGTTGATGGACAAAAAGTGAATAATCCACAAATAATAGCTGGCTCAGTTATTGAAGTTGCACCTGGGGAACGTGTTGACGTTGAATTTGTTGCGGATGGCAGTGGTGACTTTACCATCGATTGTCATGGAGAAATGGAAGCTGCTCAGGACATGAAAATGGATATCGTATATGAAGATGGAAATGGCCAAAAGGCTGAACATTTTCTAACACCGGATACAGTAGATATCACGAAGCTTGGAGAGAAAACAGAATCTCAATTTAATTTAAATGATAATTTTGATGTAGAGTACGAGATGGAGCTTAATACTGCAATGAGTTCTGAAGAAGAAATGGGCATGGTATGGACTATAAATGGAGCAACCTATCCAGACGTACCTCCTATTGAGGTAGATAAAGGAGACAAAGTGAAAGTTACACTTACCAATAACAGTATGGATAAAGCTGATCATCCTATGCATCTTCATGGTCACTTCTTCCAAATTCTAAGTAAAAATGGAGAGGAACTTCAAGGTTCCCCTATTATCAAAGATACATTGAACGTTAAGTATGGGGAAACTTATGAAGTAGCATTCGTTGCGGATAATCCTGGTAACTGGTTATTCCACTGCCATGATTTACATCACGCATCTAGTGGAATGGTTACAACAGTTGAATACAATAATTTTGAACCATTTTATACAGATACAGGTAAAGTAGATAATCAGCCTGAATAAGTAAATTTAAAATATTAAGGTATGCAAGGATAAGTTCCTTGCATACCTTTTAAAGTTAATATCAAACCCGCCCTGATTCTTAGTTGAATTTGGAATCTTTAACCTTGATTTGGAGCAATAACCTCAATAACTCCCTCATACTTTTCCATAAAAACATCGGAAAATGCGTCAATTGTATTGGATAGTTCTTTTTTATTGTTTTCAATCCCACCCATTTCTATTAATAGAGATCTATTTGATATATCCTGATTATAGACACCATTTCCCTCAGAACTTGTTTTTAAATAAACACCTCTACTAAGTCCAGGATACTTCTCTTCAAGTTTCTCATGAAGCTCTTTAGCGAATAATAAATTCTCCTCATAATTAGCATATTCTTTCCCAACTACAAAATATAGCCTTGCATAACTTTTTCCATTAATGGTGATAGTTGTTATATCTCTCGTCGCTGAATCTCGATGTATATCAATTAAATACGTTATATCTTCATTTTTAGAAACTGTAGTTTCGATAAGTTCACGAGACAGTTGATAAGAATGGCTATAATTCCATCCCCTATCCTTTAAGGCCTTAGCAATGTTAGTTTCGTCCTGTACCGCATAAACACCATATTCTTTCAATTTTTTTGTTAGCATGGAACCAACTAGAACTACATTTTCATTATTATTAATACTTGAAGAGTCACTAGTCCTCTCATGCTCTGCCATTAAAGGTAGATATCCTTCCCAACTATGAGATTGATAGATAAAAACTGTTGGATTATTTGGTTTATCTGTAGTTAGATTTGGAACATGATGATTATCATTATCAGGACCTTCTGTCTTGAGTAGTTCATCAAAGTCTGGCGGTGGAGACTCTTGAGGGAGATTTGAATAATCTGAACCCTGGCCAGCCACATAAATCACATTATTATGACTGAATCCTGGAATTTCACTGATTAGTAACATATTGAGGTTATCAGTATTAATTCCGGTTATTGATTCTAATAACAAGTTACCAATGGAAGGAGTATTATATTCATTGTCTATATACTCTTTAAAATTGGGAATTTCTTCTCCCATTATAGATAAAAAAACCTTCGAAAATTCATCTGAGTTAATAAGTTGTGCAAGCATATTGTTTTTCATATTTGAATTATTTATTACCATAGTTATAATAATTGTCATTGGAACAAATAAACTGATTAATATTATTGAAAATATTCTTACCCTATTATTAGCATTCATCAAAATATCACCTCTATTTAATCTATGATTTGTCGGGCTAAAATAGAAGTTATATCATTGTATATTCAACTTCTATTAAAAAACTATCACCATTTTCCCGGTGATAGTTTTAAAAATGCTTATATTAGGGTTATATTTAAAACAGTTTAAAGTAACATCAATTAATTGCATTATGCATAAGAGTGAAGCCCTGCTATCACTAAATTTACAACAATTAGGTTAAATAAAATTATCCCAAAACCTATTATAGCTAGCCACGCTGACTTTTCTCCATGCCAACCGCGTGAAAGTCTTAAATGCAAGTATGCAGCATAGAAGAACCAGGTAATAAGCGCCCAAACTTCTTTTGGATCCCACCCCCAAAAGCGTCCCCATGCTTCTTGAGCCCAAATAGAGGCAAAAATTAACCCGCCCAATGTGAAGATTGGAAACCCAATTGCTACTGCACGATAATTGATCTCATCCAATAACTCGGGGTTTACTTTTTTAAGTAGCGGACTAATTGCCGCACCTACACGCTTCCGTAACAGCAACCGAGTCAATCCATAGAGAGCTGACCCTACAACCATTGACCAAATAACACTGTTAAATTTTCTTCCGGCATGAGAACCCTGCATCCATGAAGGGGTTTCAAACCACGGTTTCATTACACCTTCAGTTACTAGAGTGCTTTCATTTGGTGCAGCAATCGCTGGTAACTCATATTCTGTCATTACCCTCTTACCATTTAAATCGTATTCAAATATTGCACTATAATTCATAGCACTAAATACGGAAGAAATAAGGATGAAACCTAATAATAGGAATATGAAATATAAAACTACTTCTAACGAAACAACTCGAGCATCACGTTTACGTTGATCAACTTGGCGAATTAAGTACATTAATCCTGCAACAAAGCTGATAAATAAAATGCCTGATCCTAAAGCAACGGTAGTTACATGAATATATAACCAGTAACTTTTTAATGATGGAACTAGTGGTGCAATTTCTGTTGGAAACACACTCGCATATGCAATGAAAATCATAGCAATCGGTAATGCAAATAAACCTAAAATGTTTAATTTATAAATAAAATAAATAATGACAAACGCTAACACTAAACACATACCAAGGAAAGTCACGAATTCGAACATGTTACTAACTGGAGCATGTCCTGAGGCCATCCATCTTGTAATAAAGTAGATTAGCTGCGCAACCAACCCAAGTATGGTTAGTGTTATTGCTAGTCTTCCGGCAAAACCAGATTTTTTTTGTTCACCATTTTTCTCTTTAATAGTTGCACCGAAAAATAATGTTGCGATTAAGTACAATATGAACGCAGTAAAAAGCATTGTACTACTCGTATTTAATAAGCCCTCCATGATTGTCCTCCCTAATCATCCTCTTTTTGTTCTTCCACCATTTGAATGGAAGTCCCGTCTATTACTTTTTCAATATCCTTTTTAAGTCCAAACCAGTTCTTATTGGTATGAGCTGCTAAAAGAATACCTTCATTTTTTGGATGTATCCAAATTCTTCTATGTTGCCAATACATACCTTGGATGACACCTATCATAAAGATTAGTGTGCCTATTACAAAAAATGGAATAGTATAATCCCTTTTAATACTTAAGCCACTCTTACGGTCAAATTCTATGGAATCAATTAAAATACGATATTGATTTTCACCAGTAGGGTCAATTGAAGGTGCGAATGCCCCGATAACATTACCCATAGGCTGTAGGTCAACAGCGGAAGTGTCTATCCCTAAATCCTCTGCAGAACCGATAACGTCACCTACAAAACTAATCTCAGCATCTTCACTACCAGGAGGAAATAAGTTAAACACGAATGCAGGATTATTGGAATCTTTTGTCTTAGACCTTACCTGATCTTCGGTTAATGTATAATCTGGATAGTATTCAACCACTTCTACTCTGAATTCACTATCAATCTCGTACTCTGTTTTGGGGTCAAATAAATCAACTGTAAATTCCCCTAATGCTTCAGCCTCTGGATCATTCAATTGATAGATTTTAAAAGTCATCTTCGAGAATTCATTTATTTGATAGCCTTGTTGATATAGAGTATAACCACCAAATTTTGCTGGTTCATTCATTCTTATTTCAAAATCATTAATCTTTACTAGATCCCCTTCCACACCGATTACTCCGGGTTCCTCAGCCTTAAAAATCGTAACATTTGTCTGGAAATTACTAGGAATTATTCTCCCCTCTTTTGCAAGAGCATCTTTAAAACGTTTATCATTTATATCATATGTATCTAATATGAATTTCTTATTCTCGATATAATACTCGCTGTCTGTGCCGGGAATGACTGTAAGTTCCCCGTCTCTTACCCAAACATACTCACTTAAATAGAAAAAGGAAGTTGTTCTCAATAATGCTGCAATGAGAATGATAATAAGACCAATATGATTGACATAAGGACCCCATCTAGAAAATCTGCCTTTCTCCGCGACTATATGTCCATTTTCTTCTTTAATTCGATAGCGTTGCCTTTGCAGACGTTCCTTGACTGTATTAAATTCTTTCTGAGAAACTACTTCAGTTTGACTATAAAAACGCTGTCTATTAATAAAGGATTCATGTCGCTTAGCCTTTTGACGCTTTAATGCTCGATATAGTGGGACGAATCGATCAATACTACAAATTACTAAGGATACCCCAATGGATGCTAATATAATGAGATACCACCAGGAACTATATAAGTTGTGAAAACCCAATTGATAATATACTTTCCCAAATAATCCGTAAGTTTCCGGATAAAATATTGCTGGATCTCGTGATATTGCATTTGCTGGAATGTATTGTTCAAGTGGTAATATAGTACCAATTCCGGATGCAATTAATGCAATAACAATTAACCATACACCAA
This sequence comes from Ornithinibacillus contaminans, assembly GCF_001038425.2. Lineage (GTDB taxonomy): Bacteria > Bacillota > Bacilli > Bacillales > Amphibacillaceae > Ornithinibacillus > Ornithinibacillus contaminans. The sequence continues at coordinate 114,114 of NZ_LDPV02000034.1, read as the reverse complement.
CCTTAACCGAGGAGAAAAAACTCCATACTTTGTCAACTATTGATTTGTTAAATGTAGTAGACCTTCTCGCACTTCCTTCATAGCGCATATTTAATAGTTTCTTTTTATCGTTTCCATCAATATGCTGATTTCCTTCTATTGGTTTACCACATGCTTCACAAAGGACAGTACCCTCTGGATTGACATGACCACATTCACATTTTATATGCTTCATTTACATCCCTCTCTGGCTTATGATTCCGTAGGTTGAATTTGTTTAAGGTATCCTTCTAATCGTTCAAGTGAAAGTCCACCTTCTACAACTTCAACTATTTCTCCCTCAGGACTTATAAAAAAGGTACTTGGAAGAGGACCTACTTTATACAAGTCACGAACTTGATCTCTTGTATCGTGTGGTACAGGGAAAGTTAAGTCATATTTATCGATAAATTTATCAACTACGAATTCTGTTGCATCAAGATTTATCGCAATAATCTCTACACCCTTTTCTTGATATTCAGGGTAGAGTGCTTGCATATATGGCATTTCTTCCTCACATGGTTTACACCAAGTTCCCCAAAAATTTAACATAACTCCTTTTCCACTATAATCGCTTAAGCGCACTGTTTCTAATTCGTTATAATTATTAATCTGATTTAATTGGAAATCCGGGGCTGTATCCCCAACCCGATAAATAGTTGTATCTCCTTGCAAATTAGAAACTAATGCAAATATTATGGCCCCTGCCAATAGCACCAAAATAGATGTTCTGAAAATAAAGCGATTTCTTTTTTTATCTTTCTTTTTCCTCTTAGCTTCCTCTAAGCTCATATACGTCAACTCCTAAGCGCTTTTAATTGAAAAGTATTCATAAGTACAATCCGTTTAAGTGTAGGAAAAATATATGCATAAACTGTCAAGATTTAATGAAATCTTTATGACATAAGCAATTGCCAGAATAAAAAAAATGGCTAAACAAGATATTCTTGCTTAGCCACGATATATTATTCGGTTAGTCAATCTTTAATAATTGAGCATTGATGGCACATATTATAGTACTAAGTGACATTATTGCTGCGCCAACAGCAGGTGTTATCACAATCCCGATACTATAAAGTACACCAGCAGCTAGTGGAATCGCAAGGATATTATATCCAGCAGCCCAGCCCAAGTTTTGAACCATTTTTCTACGACTTGCTTTCGACAGTTTAAGGATACTTAAAATGTCTACCGGATTGCTGTTAACTAATACAACATCAGCGGTCTCAATTGCAACGTCTGTACCTGCCCCAATAGCAATTCCCAAATCGGCTTCCGCTAAAGCAGGTGCATCGTTAATTCCATCACCGATCATAGCAACCTTTTTCCCGTCTTGTTTTAAATACTTTACATTGTTTGATTTCTCATGGGGAAGCACTTCGGCAATAACTTTAGAAATTCCTAGTTTTTCACCCACATAATTTGCAACACGGCTATTGTCCCCAGTCATCATAACAGTCTCAATTCCGAGATCACTCAACTCTTTTATAACCTTGTAAGAAGATTCACGGATAATATCAGCGAGTGCTATCATTCCTTGCAAAATATTATTTTTAAGGACAAATACAACTGTTTTTCCTTGTAAAGCTAATTGATCATAGGTTTTTTCATCGAAAGAAATTTTATTGGCTCTCATAGCGCCGGGACTTATAACAGCTATTTCATCTTCTCCTATTTTTGCTACTAATCCCTTACCAGTTAGATTTTGATAATCCCTAACATCATAGGGTTGTAAATTACGTTCTTTTCCTTCTTTGACAATTCCTTTAGCTATGGGATGGTCTGATTGTGTTTCAACAGAATAAGCTAGTTTTAATAACTCTTCTTCACTAATACCCTCAATTGGATGAACATCCGTAACACCAAAATTACCTTCCGTAAGGGTACCTGTTTTATCAAACACCACTCGATCCAATTTAAATGCACTTTCAAACGCTATTCTATTTCGAATTAACAAACCATTTTTAGCTGCAATGGCAGTAGATCTAGATGTTACTAGAGGTGTTGCTAAACCAAGTGCGTGTGGACAAGCAATAATTAAAACGGTAACCATTCGTTCTAGGGCAAAATCTACATCCCCAGTAGTCCACCAGACGGCGAAAGTTATAATCCCTACAACAACAGCAACATAGAATAACCATTTGGCTGCAATGTCGGCAAATCCTTGAGCTTTTGATTTGGTCTTTTCAGCGTCACTCACTAATTTTATTACTTGAGATAGGTACGTATCATTTCCTGTTTTACTTACCTTTATCTTTAAAACACCGTCACCATTGACAGCTCCACCAATCGCTTCCATTCCAGGACCCTTTTCGACCGGTACCGATTCACCAGTAAGCATGGACTCGTCCACTGTAGACTCACCTTCGTATATTTCACCATCAATAGGAATCTTTTCACCCGACTTAACTAAGATTCGGTCCCCTGGCTGTAAATCCTCTACTGTTACTTCAATAATATTGCCTGACTCATCTAATTTGTGAGCTTCTTTGGGCATTAATTTAATTAACTCCTCCAATGCCTTGGAAGCACCCATAAGGGATTTCATTTCTATCCAATGTCCTAGTAGCATAATGACAATAAGTGTAGCTAGTTCAAAGAAGAAATCACTACCCTCGATAAAAAATGCTGTTAAGGTACTGTATACATAAGCAGCCACTATAGCTAGTGTAATTAACATCATCATGCCAGGAGATTTACCTTTAAGTTCATCCCATGCACCAAGCAAGAACGGCTTTCCACCATAGAAAAATACAATAGTAGAAAGTATGAAAAGTACAAGGGTATCCCCCGTAAAGTTCACTTCATAGCCAATAAGCATTTGAATCATAGGTGACAAATAAGAAACTGGTATTGCTAGGACTAATGAAATCCAAAAACGCTTCTTAAAGTCTTCTACCATATGCTCGTGGTGTCCTCCATGTCCTCCATGTCCATGGTGAGCATGGCTATGATTATGATGTTCATGACCGTTATGTTGTTGGTTATGGTCTCTATGGTGCTCGTGTTGTTCATGATTGTGATGTCCATGTTCCATGTGTTCATGTTGATTATGGTGTTCGTGATGCTCATGATTTTCACTACCATTGTGATGTTCATGTCCCATATGTTCTTTATGATTATGGTGATCATGTCCACTATGTTTGTGGTGGTTATGATTTTCATGATGGTGCTTATCCATTATTACCACTCTCCTTTTTAAGATATTCTACTGTTAACATCTACTTTATTTTCTATCCCTATTCACATATTACCATACCCCTGTATGGTATACAATAAAATTGATTGTTTGTTACTACTTTTGTGTGGATTTGTGATAAAATCATGAACATAGACTTTGTTCCAGTGACTAATTTCAATTACTAAATTTTATTAACCCACTTATATCCAAGTCCCCAAACAGTTAGGAAATAATCTTCAATTGGAAAACCCACCTGGCGAATTTTATCGCGAATATTACGGACATGAGAATCAACCGTTCTTCCATCGGTCTGTGATTCATATCCCCAAATTAACTCGATTAATTGCTCTCTTGTGTATACTTGATTTGGTTTTTTCATCAAATACCCCAACATGGTAAATTCTTTAGGTGTTAATTTAATCAGTTTATTATTATAAGATAACTCGAACTCATCCTCATTCCATAATAATCCATTTACCTCTATTTTGTTTGCTGTGCTACTTCTACGTAATAAAGCTTCTATTCTGGCCAATAATTCCTCTTCATCAAATGGTTTGGTAATATAATCATCCGCACCTAATTTCAGCCCTTTAACGATATCCTCTTTCTGTTCACGGGCGGTAACCATAATAATTGGAACGTCGGAATTTTTTCTAATTGTACGGCATAAATCCCAACCATTCATCTCAGGCATCATAATATCAATTAATACAATGTCAAAAGTCTCTTCTTCTAAGTACGATAATGCTTCTTTGGCACTTAAAGCTTTTTTTGATTTATACTTATGTGCTCTTAAATATAATTCTAGCAAATCTAACATTCGCTTTTCATCGTCAACTAATAATACTTTCACCAACCCAATCACCTCTTAAGAAATATATTAACACTGGTTCCTTTTCCAATCTTACTTTGAATTTCAATTCTTCCTTCATGGGATTCTATAATTTCCTTTGCTATTGCCAAACCTAACCCTGTACCTCCACTTTCTCTAGAGCGAGACTTTTCAACACGATATAAACGGTCAAATAAATAAGGTAGGTCCTCCTTTGGAATCCCTTCCCCTTCATCCTCAATAGTTATTTTTATTTCCATTTCATTTTGTATAACCCTAATTGAGATGGTTTTCCCCGGACTCGTATGTTTAATTGCGTTATCTAGAATATTTAATAAGACCTGCTGTATTCTTTCCGGGTCAATATTAGCAATTATATTTTCGGGACAAATAACTGAAAACCTAATATTTCTTTCTTCTAAGCCAGGTCTGATTAGTTCTTCAACAGTTTGGATTAGTTTTCTAAGTTCTACCTTTCTTCTATTTATAATGAATCTATTTTCGTCCATTTTAGCTAATTCAAACAAATTTCTTATTAAAACTGTCAATTGATTCGTCTCTTCGCGTATAATATCAAGATATTCCTTTCTTTCATGAATAGATATATCCTGTTTATTAATGATGTCTGCATACCCTTTAATATAAGTTAGCGGGGTTCTTAGTTCATGAGAGACACTTGCTAAAAATTCGTTTCTATCCTTTTTTAATCGTTCTAAATCATTGGATAACTTCATTATGGTACTAGCTAGTTCACCTAACTCATCTTTTCGGTCTGTATGTAACGATACTTTAGTTTTCCCCTTGCTTAGCTGCTCCGTCGCTTGTTTCATTTTCATTAACGGTATTGTAATAAATCGAGACAGGAAGAATACCGTAATAATTGTAAGAATTACTGTAGTTATTCCTATCCAGACAAATTGATCACTTAAATGATTAACCATGTTTTTAACTATATTAGTATTGGCGAACATAATTACATGGCCATGGTGTTCTCCATTAATATTAATTGGACTATCTGCAGCAATATATTGTCTTTCCGTCCATCGTTGCTCTAAAACTTTTCCACCACTAGGTATTTCTTCGTAATCGGTATGTTCAATAATATCTAACATTTCTTTTTCTATAGGATCTGAGTTTATTAAGACATTACCATCCTCGTCTGTAATAATTACTGCATATTCAGATTCTGACTCCATGATAGCTACATGTTCCATTGTAGAACTATTAAAGTTATTCTCTAAAATAGCACTATGGGTGTTTGCCCTTGCTAATAAACTGTCCATTACCTCTTCTATTCGTTCGTTTGCGATAGTTGTATAGAGAATAAAATAAACAAGAATCTCGATGATTAGTATAAAAACAAAAAACAACATACCAATTTTAAGCGATAGTTTGTTAAACATAAAAGACCTCTTTTACAGTATAATGACGGGCTAGTGTAATAAGAGTTGTAATTTGGATGTTTCTTCACCAAATAAACCCATAATAAATGATAATTATTCCAATTTTGTGGCAGTAGATTTTTCATTTTTACTTAAAAAAATATGTATCTATCTGGATACTTAAATGCATTTTATTTGAGAGAGTTATTATTATAATACTTTTCGATTTTGATAATACACTAGGCCCAATATCCCAAAAGATAACATTAATACAATATAAATCAACTCATTCATATATTTACTAAATAAAAATATACTACTTTCTTTATTGTTACCCTTAACAATATCATTTTTTCCCTGAGTTGTATTATTTGCTAATTCTTCTACTTGAGTACTGCTTAACTGTGTCGAGGCCAAAATTTCATTTTCCTCAGTAATAATATTTAACACACCGCTATTATTTGCCTCAAATTTTACCTGCTCATTAATCAAATGAGTATAATAGTAATCCTTTGACAATTGATATTCTTTATTTTCAACTTTAAATGTAGTCCCAGCGGAGACTTTCGAAGTTTTATAGTTTTCAAATGCATAGTTTAATAGATTTGTTGTGTCTGTATATGCCTCCATTTCGTGTTCACTATTCAAGGTAATGATGATTAAGCTAAGATTATCTCTTTCGGCAGTTGTAGCTAATGTATAACCTGATTCTTCTACAAAACCTGTCTTCCCCCCTGTGATACCCTCATATGGTATTTCCCTCATTAGCTTGTGATGCGTATAAAGGGTGGTATCCCATGTCTCGCCATCCCAATTTACTTCTTTTAACGCAAAAATTTCTTTAAATGTTTCATTTTCAATGGCGTACTGTGTGATTTTAGCCAAATCTTCTGCAGTTGTTAAATGATCTGTATTAAATAATCCATGCGGATTTACAAAGTTTGTATTTTGAACCCCAATCTTGTTTTCTAAATATTCATTAATATCATGGGAAAATCGCTCAGTACTACCACTCAGATGTTCTGCTATCGCTACACCTGCATCATTCCCCGAATTAACTAATAACCCCTGTACAAGCTGTAATAAGGTTATTTTTTCCCCCTCTTCCAAATAAACACTAGATCCAACTGTACCTCTGGCGTTTTCACTAACAGTTACAACTTCATCTAGGTTGCCATTTTCTATGGCATAAATAGCTGTTGCAATTTTAGTTAAACTTGCAGGATACATTTTTGCGTTCGAATTTTCCTCATATATAACTGCACCAGATTTTGCTTCAATTATAATTGCTGCTTCACTGTTTAGGCTTGGAGGAGATGTATTAGAATGCCCAAAAGTCACTATTGGTAAAAGTAAGTTCAATACAATTAAATTTGTTAAAATAAAACCCATCTTTTTCATGTTATCACCCGATTGTTGTAGTATTTTAATTCTTTAGGCCAAGTATTCTTTGTAATTTTATAACTTATTTGTGCAGAAAATGTGAAAAAGACGGTGTGAAATATTTATTTAATTATTGTTACTTACATGTAATAAAACTTGTTAGCCAGGGTGAATTATTTAGATAATTAATATAAAATTAAGTAATATTATGGATGAATCTAACTAGAAAAACCTACTGAAGACTTTTCAGTAGGTTTTCTTTGTAGTACCAATTGTAAAATAGATATTTCTAACAAACATTTGTCTCGATTTATTTTACTTGCTATATTTATACCCAATAGGTTAAAGTATCAAAAATACCTATAACCAGTAGTATTACACCAGCAACCTTTTGAGTTACAGCACCTATTTTCCTGCTTTTTTTGAGAATTACACCACTTGCCCCAAAATACCAAATCAGAAATATTACTAGTATCAGAGGTAATGATGTACCTATCGCAAAAATAGATGGTAATATGACTCCATATGATGTAGTCAGGACAACTGGCATTAGTGTTAAAATAAACAGAATAAACATTGTTGGACAAAATGCTAAGGTAAAACTTACACCCATTAAAAAACTCCCCAAATAGCTATCTTTTAACCCCTTTGGTAACTTAATTACCCCTATTCCTCTTTTAAATCGAAATAAACCAATCATAAATAATCCAATAAGGATAAGTAAAGGCCCCATAGCTTTTCTAACAACAGGAAATAATTGTGTTAATGAACTATTTGCTTCTTTCCCTAGTAACCAAATCATAATTCCGAGTGCAGAAAAAACTAGAATCTTACCCAGAATAAATAAAAACACATGTAACCAAGGAACCTTATCTATTAAAGATTTATTTCCATAAATAGTAATAGCACTCACATTACTCGTTAACTGGCATGGTGCAACAGCTCCTACAACCCCCAGAAAAAAGGCAAATAATATTGGAATATGCTCAAAACCATACGCAAGCCCATGAATCGGTCCACTTAACATGCCACTAATTTGATTAAATAGATCAAACATTGCGCTTCAACTCTCTTACTTTACTTTTCCATTTTCTAATAGTTGATTCCAAGTTTCTCCACCATCATTTGATAGATACGCTTGCCCCTTTACTGTATAAATGGCAATTTCTTCGGCACTTTGAGGGTTTTGAGCAATATACACAGGACCATCCTCCGTTAAATCTGGCAAATTAATTTTTTCTTCTTCCCCATTTGCTAGATTGTGTTTGACCAATGATGGAACAGTGCCATAACTTGCATAATATAAGTTTTCTTCGTTAAAAAATACTGCTGTACCTTGGGCAGAATCTGTTATTACTTCAAAACTTGTTCCAGCGTCTTTTGAGATATAAACACCAGCTGAAGTCGCTGCTGCAGCATAGGTTGAATCAGTAGGATGAATCGCCAATGAAAGGATATCTCCTTCAAGACCAGAAGCTTCTACACTCTCCCATGATTTTGTATCATCTGTGCTTAGATAAAGTCCAACTTCCAACTCAGAGTTTTTAGATGGATTCATTAGGAAAATATCATGACTCTTATATCCAACCGCCATTGCATGGAAATCCGTTTCACCCTCAAACTTTAAGCTCTCTAGTGTTCTTCCACCATTAAAACTTCTCTGTATTCCAATTGGATTAGGTAAATCGGAATCTTTACCTGGATGTCCTGATGTATAAAAACCTTTATCAACAGCATTAAATCCCATGTAATCATTAAAATTTTTCGTAGTTTCAAACCAAGCACCATCACGGTATATTTTTAAACCAGTATGAGTAGCAAAATATAATCCATTGTCATCACCGGCATATCCCATACCATGTACATGATCTACAGTACCTTTAAAGGAAGCTTCAAATTCCTTATTATCGCTATTAGTACAACCGGCTATTAGTAATCCTATTATTATGGTTAGTATAATCGTTGCTTTTCTTATCACTTTATCAATGTCCTCCACTTTCATATTACATTTACTAGACTTACATAAATCATTAATATTTTATACAAAGGAAAATTTAAAGACAAATATATAATTCTACATTTTATTTTCTACAATTGATTTTAACCGTTGATATTCAGCTTCATCTATTTCTCCTTTTGCTAATCTTTCTTTTAAAATATCAATCGAATCTCTTTTTTCTCCTCCTTTAAGATAATTTGATATGAGGTAAAAACCAATAATAATTAAAACTATCCAAAAGGTCATCATAACTAACATGGGCAAATTAGATCCATGCATAAAATTCATTATTTCCACCTTCTTATATTAGGTATCTTCAATAAGTATACAATTAAATTATCAAGAAAATATGCAAAACATGATAATAATTTATTTTGAAAGGTATGATTTTAATGTAGTTGTAACATTATCTGCATATATTTTGCATATTTTTAGGGAATCGTAATAAAGAACCTTAAAATGAAAGGAGTAACTATCATATGATTAACAAAATATTAATAGGTATTTTCACACTAGCCTGCATATTCGTATTAACCGCATGTGCAGACAGTAATAACGAAACAAATCAAGATAAAGGAGCGGAAATGGATATGGATTCTGGTACAACCGGAGAAAACGAAACAGAAACAGATCCGCATGCTAATATGGAACACTCAGGTTCTGGAAAAGTACCCGAAAATCTTCAAGTAGCGGAAAACCCTACATATGAGGTTGGGAGTAATGCTATTATTGAATCAGACCATATGAATGGTATGAAAGGCGCCGAAGCAACTATTGTTGGTGCATACAATACAACAGTCTATTCTATCTCATATACCCCATCAAACGGTGGAGAGCGGGTAGAAAATCACAAATGGGTCATTCATGAAGAAATTCAGGATGCTGGTCAAGAACCATTGGAGCCAGGGACCGAAGTTACTATCGAGGCAACTCATATGGAGGGAATGGAAAGTTCTACTGCGATGATAGATTCCGCAGAAGAAACTACAGTTTATATGGTTGATTTCGTTCCTACAACAGGTGGAGAAAAAGTAACGAATCACAAATGGGTTACAGAGAGTGAATTATCACCAGTTGAATAGATTTATATCACTAAGGGCTGTTAAACTAACGGCTCTTTTTTGTTTATTAAAAGCACTAAATTAGACATTTCATAGGGTTAATAAACTATGCCCAATTAGTAATTAGTAAATCATGATTTTCCCATCAAATAATCGGAGAGGAGATTTGATATATCGACAAATAACTAAAAATATTAAAGTATAAACACTAATTTTGCAGAAACTATGAATTTCAATAAGTTGTAACCATTTTGGTCACTTTTTTTTAACGAGTGATATTTATCACATTTAGGGTCACCTAATCTCCTTATTATGACTATAGATTTATAAAAAGGAGGAAATTTTATATGCGAAAAATATCAATTAGCATATTAACTTTATTAGCTTTTGTATTAATACTAGCGGGTTGTGGGGAAACTACACCGACCGAATCTGTTTCAAAGGAGACTACTACTACAGAAAAAGAGGTTTCCGATACAAATGAACAAGCAACAGCGGATGACACATTAGGGAATTTTATATTTACAGCTGACGAAGGTGGTAGTATTACTAAAATAAATGCAGAAACAGATCAAGTTGTATCATCCATCAAACTAGAAGGTTCCGTACACAATGTTCAAGTTTCACCAGATGGTAAAGTTCTTGCCGCAACACTAGTTCCTCAAATGAACCATGGGGATCATGGAACGATGTCTATGAAAGGGTCAGTTCTCTTTTATAATACGGAATCAGATGAGTTAATAAGTAAAGTGGAAGTTGGTAATCATCCTGCACATGTTGTATTCACTAATAATGGAGAGTTTGTACTTGTTGCAAATAATGAAGACAATAATGTCTCCATCATTGATACTTCAAATTACTCTGTGGTGCAAACAATTGATACCGGTAAAGGACCACATGGGTTCCGTATATCCAAAGATAGTAGATTAGCTTATATTGCAAACATGGGTGAAGATAGTGTAAGTGTTATAAATTTAGAGACTATGAAAGAAGAAAAGAGAATTAAAGTAGGAGCAGCTCCTGTAACCGTTGGTATAACTTCAGATGGTAAAACATTAGTTGCTACATTGAATACGGAAAATGCACTTTCCATTATTGATTTGGAAACAGATACAGTTGAAAAAGTATCCGTTGGGCAAGGGCCAGCACAAGTTTATATTGATCATAATGACAAATTTGCATATGTAGCGAATCAAGGTACAGAAGATGCTCCTTCTCATTCAGTATCCAAAGTCGACATTACAACAAAAGAAGTGGTTTCAACAATTGAAGTAGGTAATGGTTCCCACGGGGTTGTTACAAGCCCTGATAGTAAACTCGCATATGTAACAAATATGTATGACAATACAGTAAATGTAATTGACACAGAGTTAAATGAAGTTATTAATACTATTGAAGTTGGAGAGATTCCCAATGGAATTAGTATAATGCCTTAATTCAAAATAAGCATAATCTATCCTGTAACTATAACAAAAGCACTATTTTACTTGCTATATTTTTAAAAGGAAAATGTGAAAAAGAACTGTAGGGATAATATTAAATAATAACTATTGAAGCGGTTCTTCACTCTACGGGCAAGGTTAATGAAAGCAATGCTTCCCATTTTTATAAATGTATCAGAGTGTTAAATGAAAATAGCAACTACCTATTGTATGTCTATACCTGACATACAATAGGTAGTTGCTTTTAATATTATTTGGTGGCTATATCAAGAATATCCAAATTGTAATTCATTAGGGAAATATAATCCTCGTTATTTTCAATATCTTCCCCAGTTAAAACAGACAAGTTGTGAATGGTTAAAGCCTCTGCGCCAATTTTCTCTTGGATTATTTCTGAAACACGATTTGTACTGTTTTGTTCATAAAGAATATGATTTAAATTGAATTCTTCGGCCTGATCAATTATTTTGGTTAACTCTTTTTGTGACGGTTCATTACTTGATGATAACCCACTAATAGGTATTTGTTCTATACCATAGCGTTCTTCCCAATATCCAAAAGCGGCATGTGCTACAAGAATATGTTTATTTTCTTTTGCTTCTAACACTTCCGTAAATCTTTCATCTAATGTAATTAACTCTGCTTCTAATGCTTCAAAATTTTCATTGTAAGTAGCTTCTTCATCTGGGTTTAATGTAATAAGTTCATCCTTTATTAGTTTTGATAGTTCAATCATTCTGAGTGGATCTAACCAAATATGAGGATCTTGTGTACCATGATTATGACCCTCATCAGATTCTTCTTCATTCTCATGTGAATCATCCGCAAGTTCATCCACGTCCGCCATGAATAATTCATCATGCTGTCCAATCTCAATTAATTTAACACTTTGAGAGGAAAGTGAATCTGCAGCTGTTTCTGCAATTGCCTCTAATCCAGCACCTAAATAAATAAATGCATCACCTTTTGCTATTGTAATCATATCTTTTGATGTAGGTTCATACGAATGAGCATCTACCCCAGGTGGGTAAACTGTTTCAACTGAAACTGTGTCTCTGGCAATCCTTTCAATAGCATATTCAATTGGATAGATCGTCGTATAGATAGTAAAATCCGAACTTTCTTCTGTAGTTGCTTGATTGGATGGCGAACAACCAATTGTAATGATTATAAGTATTAAAGCTATTACAACTCCCTTAAAAGTTTTCATTTCTCAATGCCTCCTATTCTTTTAAATGCTATTTAACTTTTTTATCATATCGTAATGATTACGGTTTGTAAATAGGAATGATTACGATTTATTAACAATGTTATTTATGGCAAGTACAGAAGAGGAATTTATCATCTTTGGAGCCAGGGGTCGAAATTACAGTCGAGGCATGCAGGGAATGGAAGGTGCTACTGCGGTTATAGATTCAGCACAGGAACAACAGTTTATATGGTTGATTCCGTTCTTACAACTGGTGGAGAATAAGTAACGAATCACAAATGGGTTACAGAAGATGAATTTTCCCTTGCCGAATAATTTTTATTACAAAGGGCTGTATTACTTTACAGCCCTTTGCTTGTGGAGAAACCCCTGTGTTTTTCCTACAGGTAATAAAAATTTTTAACAAATCTAATTCACGACGACATACTACTCAGTTAATTCATTTAACATTTTTACTACCCTATGGCTGCGGTCGATATTTTGATTAATACACGCCTTTAGTAATTGAACTCTGTCATTTTGTGATTCCACAGTGTTATCCTCTAATCCATTAAAGATTCTCTCATTGGCAAAACTATAATCCCCAAACAAATAATCTACAATACTTCTATTTAATGCCCTCAACTCTTTTATATCAAAACAATCTTGATTACTCATCGTTATACAACTATGAAATAGTGAAATTATTTCTCTAAATGCATCTTTCTTATTCGCAATTTCTTCTTCAGTCAGGTCTTCAAATGATTTTCCAGTTCTTGATAGTGTCATATAAGTTAAAAGTCCAATCAGTATTGTTTCTATACTATCCTCACTAGCTATGTCCATATTATGTCGATTATCAAAATGATCTTTTATTTTTTCAGATGAGTATAGAAAAAATTCTTCTAAGAAATTATAGTCCCATGTATCCAAAACGTACTTCGAATTTCCTGTGATAAAATCTACTGAAGTATTAAAGAAATTTGCTTGTCGAATGGTATCTTCTAACGTTGGAGTTTGTTCATTGTTTAAATATCTTTGTAAGTTTAACTGGTTAAGACCTAAGTTCTCAAATAATACATTGTCAGAGATATTAAAGCCATTAACTTCCAACAGATGCTGTAGTTGATTTCCTATTTTTATTTTTGATATTTCACAATTCATTAACATTCCGCCCTTCATTCACCTCTTATTATTGTCGTAATTATACGCGGATAAGTGATGATTCACAAATCGATTATGACGGAAAAATAATATTAAATAAGACTCTATAAATTTGATTCGTGCTTGGATTTGTTTTATAAATAAGTTGTAGGATAACACAAAAACAATTAAAGCATTACCTCAGAGTACAAATAACAATCAGCCTACCACGTAAATCTTAAGGAGGTTGATATCATGGAAAAGTCCATTTTCGAAGAAAGTTTTTGGGTAAAAACCCTAAAGCAAGAAGAATTATTAAAAGAGTTACTAAGAAATTGTGATAGTGGAAGTGTTTACTTTTTGCCTAGTGGCGAATGGTTTTTCACAAAAGAAAATTATGATATACATACTAAAGATAGTGAGGAAGTTCCTATATTCCATCTGGATTCTGAGTGTTTAAAATCTATTGGTAATATTAATGTGGATAATGTTATTTTTAATATCCTTAGAATATTTCATCTTTACGACATCTACTGTGAAGGTTATCTACGTTCTTATGGGGAATTTTTAGAGTTTGTTCATAAACAGTTGGAAACAAAAATACTGAACATCCTTAACGAAAATAAACTTGAGACTTTAAAAGAGACCTACCATTTTAAATTAGTTGAGGAGGACTATTCATTCAACTACTATATTTCATGGAATAGTTCATTCGATTTTAAAATTCTTTATAACAATTCGATATTAGGATATACAGATTATGACGGGCTAATGAAATACCTAATAGAAGAGGAATCAATAAATATAAAAGACAAAAGGGTTTTCTTTAATTTTTGTGAGGAAATAAGAAACCTACAAAAGTATTTCTACAAAAAAACAAAATCAAAATATCATAGTCGTCTCTATACTTCTTTTCATGAACTTGCACTGATAGGCAAAGAAGTCCATTTTAATAGAAAAACAGTATGGGCCGAAATGGACTCACCTGTTAAAATCAAAGATATTTTTAACCATTTTGGAAAAGATAGTGCTCACCTTAAACAAAACGATTTAGAAAAATATATAGATATTTTCCACCTAAATCCATACTATGATTGGTACGAACAAATAGCAATTTCTGATGTTTATGATGTGGTTGAATCCGTAATAAATGGTGAAATTAAGGAGCCATTTTCAATTAGGAAGATTAAATGTAAATATACCCATAAGTATAAATTCAATTTTAATTCTAACTACATCATAGAGTGGAACTATCAAGAAAATTGTTATAGACTAAAGCATTTAGAAAATGGTTCATATGAATATTTCAATGGCATTATTGAGTTTATCTTTTTCATTCATGATGAGGTTAGAAATAAAGAAGAATCTATTAAAGAATGTACATTAAACGAAGTAGAGAGTTTCATAATCAAAGTATCTGAACAAGACAAGAGTAATCCTGAATTTGCACGACTTGTCAACTACTTATATGAGGGAGATATTGTGATTACAAGCGAAGATCTACCATTTTAAAAATCCACATTTGTTTTTATATTAAAATAGCTGTAGGTTAAATGATGAGCTGATATTTTATAATCAGCACATTCACCCTACAGCTGTAAATATAGCAAACAAATTATTTTAATAAAACATAAAATATCCTAGTATTAAAGAAATTGGGATACTAAACACCAATACCTTTCCTTGCCAAGGAATACCTTTTTTAATTTCACTTTCCTTATAATTTCTTTTAGCCAAAATATATCCTCTAAGAATACAGAACCAAAAAAATCCCCCACTCATTAGAAACAATAGGTAATATATACTAACAATAAAATTATCTGTTAAAATAAAAATCGTAAGACTAAGTAAACTGTAGGTAATGAATTTACCAGTAAAAGTGCTGATAACAAAATACTTTGGGATTTCCTCCTTTAATTCCTTTTCTTTGATAGGATATATATTTAAAACTAAATTGAAAATCACCCCACCCAAAAACAATATCCCTAGAGAAAAAATATAATAATTTATGGCTGGTATTCTGTAATGCAACCACATCATCGGTAAGCATATGGTTGTAAAAATTCCTGAATAGTAAATCATTATAGCCAACAAAGCCAATTTGTGCCACAGTGAATCAATCACTTTCCCCACGGTCATTCACCTCCATTTAATTTAAAACTATTCTAACGCGCTTTCTTTAATTTCTCCGCAATAACATAATAGAGGTAAAGGCCTTGCATTTTGAGTTGATTAACTGACCTAAAATAGACGGATAAGTACCAGCAATCAAAAGTTTTAATTCAAAACTTCAATTATTTTCATAATCGTGATTACTTCTAATTCTTTATTTATCTAATTAGCAATGTAGTAGTATAATTGTTTTATCTGAAGTGTTGTCCCCTTTATGCTAAACTTTTGCGCAAAAGACAAGGACAAAGTATTATAAAAGAAGCAAAGATATACCTGTAATCCTACTTATTTTTATACATAGGTGATTATATACTTAAGGTGATAACTCTGATTACAGAAGGATATTAGCCCTAATTCTTGGTGGAAAAGGAGGAGATTTGTTGAAATTAGGTGCTGCTTATATAAGAACAAGTGTAGATAAAACAGGAAACAAAATTAGTCCACAACAGCAGTATAATGCTATTAAAAGTTTTGCTGACAATAACTCCATTACTCTTGTCAATGAAGGTTATTATGATGAAGATGTTTCTAGCGAGAATTTTGAAGACCGTCCTGCTTTTCAACAATTACTAAAGGATATTGACACTTACAATATTACATATTTAATTTGCTATGACAGCAGCAGATACACACGGGTAGTTAAGGACTTTATAAATATGACTACTAGCTTGCAGGAAAAGGGTGTTAGTATATTCTTTGCGAATAGTGGTAAGGAAGTAAACCTTCTTGATTGGAACAGTAATACAATGATGGATTTAATCCAGTCTATATTTGATCAGAATATGCGTGAAGACGTTAGAAAGAAAGTATCTGCAAACATGAATGAACTCGTTGATATGGGTTGCTATGTTGGTGGTACGATTCCAATAGGGCTCTCAGTAGAAGATGTTGAAATTGGTGGGAAGAAAAGGAAAAAATACTGTTTAGGTGATAGAAAAGAAATTCAATTGGTTAAAAATATCTTTAAATGGTATTTAGAAGATGATAAAAGCCAGAGTGAAATTGTACGCTTGGCAGACGAAGAGTATACTGATATTTTAAATGAAAATGAGTTAAAAAAATACCGTAAAAAAGGAACAGAAGAAAATTACAAAGGGATCTACTTCAACAGCAAAAAAATCTGGAGAATTCTTAGAAATCCATCTTATACTGGTTATATGGTTAAGAATAGAAGAAAAAGAATTACTAAGAAAAGAAGATCAGATAACCCCGTTGAGGAATGGTATTGGAGTAAAAACTTCAGGGAAGGGAAAGAACCTGATTTCACTCCAATTGTTCCGTTTGAAACATGGGAGAAAGTTCAACAAAAACTACAGGAAAGAAAGCCTAAACAAGAGCACTATGACCCTCAAAGAGAAAATAGTCCCTATTTACTTTCTAGTATGTTGAAATGTAATGAATGTGGTAGAGCTATGAATGGCACATATACATTGGGAAAAGTAAAAAAAGATGGGACACGTTCTAAATTTTATTATTACAAATGTGATGTAGCAATAAAAAGTAAAGGTCAAAACTGTCGTAATAAGAAATTGGTGCGTTGTGAAAAGGTTGATAATATAGTTCTTGACATATTTGGTAATGCAACTGTATTGCTCAATGTACTGAAAACTTTATATAGTTATCAAAAGGATGCTTTAGAAAATAATACTGCCTACCTTGAGAAGATAAATGGCTTAGATAATAAAATTAAAAAAGCTGAAGAGTCTAAGCAAGGAATTATCTCTAGTATTGGTCAAGTAACTGATCCGGAGTTTAAAATGGATTTAATAAAACAAGGTGAGGAATTAACTAAAGAGATTAGGACATTAAGAAAGCAAAAAAACCAATTAAACGAAGAACAAGAAGAACAAAGTATGAAAAAAGTTGAATTGCAGGAAGTTGTAGGGTTATTACTTCAGCCTGAAACATTTTATAAAAATCAAACAACTAAGCAAGTAAGAAATTATTTAAAACATGTGATAGAATCAATTGAGTATAAGCCAAATAAGGAAATGGTAATTAATTTAAAGTTTGCTAAAAAGGCAATGAGCATCACCACCGTACCTACCGAAAAATTTAATCAATTAAAAGAAGAACTCAAAACTGAAAAAGGCAGAGTAAGTAAAAAGAAAGTAAAAGAACAAAATCAAATAGTCCTATTTAGCCTATTATCTACCTTGTGGGATAAAGATCCTAATAAAATTGGGAAAGATGAGGCTAGTATAATAAAGTTTATAATTGAGGCTTTAGAGGAATTTAACGGGACGAATGAGGAATGGGCATACCCAAAGTTTAGTGGTACGGTGGCACACGGGGGTTCATTCGTCCCTTGTTTTAAGGGAATGAATGGGCTTTTTTTGTTCCCTAAAATAAATAAAATATGAAAAGGAGAGAAAGACATGAGTACCATTTTTTCAGGAATCCAACCAAGCGGAACATTAACCATCGGAAATTATGTTGGCGCAATTCGTCAATTCACAGAGCTTCAACATGATCATCATTGCTTCTTCTGTATTGTTGATGAGCATGCAATTACTGTTCCTCAAGATCGGCTGAAACTTAAAGAAAACATTCGTTCATTAGCAGCAATTTATCTTGCATGTGGAATTGATCCCAATAAATCTACATTATTTATCCAATCGGAAGTACCAGCACATACACAGCTAGGCTGGATGATGCAGTCGATTAGTTACATGGGAGAATTAGAACGCATGACCCAATTCAAGGATAAATCAGAAGGAAAAGATGCCGTATCGTCTGCCCTATTTACTTACCCATCCTTGATGGCAGCTGATATTCTATTATACAATGCTGATTTAGTTCCTGTTGGGGATGACCAAAAACAACACTTAGAATTAACGAGAGATTTAGCACAACGCTTCAACAATCGATTTTTAGAAGTATTTACCATTCCAGAAATCAGCATTCCAAAGGTTGGTGCACGTATTATGTCACTGCAAGAACCGACCAAGAAAATGAGTAAATCCGACGAGAATGTGAAAGCTTCCATCTTCATGTTGGATGATCCGAAGAAAATTGAGAAGAAGATAAAAAGTGCCGTTACTGATTCAGAAGGTGTTGTGAAGTATGATAGGGAAAATAAGCCTGGCGTATCAAACCTATTAGACATCCATTCGGTATTTTCTGGTGAAACCATTGAAGACCTAGTAAGTAAATATGAAGGAAAAGGTTATGGAGACTTCAAACAAGGCGTTGCCGATGCGGTTATCAGCGTTTTAAAACCGATTCAAGATCGCTATTATGAAATTCTCGAATCCGATTTATTAGACGAAATTCTGGATGAGGGTGCCGAGAAAGCTTCCCTAATCGCAAATAAAACACTAGCAAAGGCCAAAAAAGCAATGGGTCTTGGGCGTGTGAAAAAGTAAACAAATGAAAACAAGAAATTGCCCCTGAAGGATTGTGCTCAAAAAACAAACCTTTAGGGGCAGTTCTATTATTACTGATTTTTTGATTTTTGTTTGGATGTACCTTCACCGTACTGGCTTTCCATCTCCCACATTTTTTCCAGAAATGGTTGACCCTTTATAAGCTTCTCACAAAGCTCCTCATGAGCATCACTCCAACCAAATTTCACCCCATCATACAGCGCCTGCCATACTTCATCTTCATCCATAAATCGAATGAAAGGATATTTTTTTGGATTCCATTCGGTTAACCAGTAACGTAGTTCTTCTAAATTATTGGAGGTTCTTAGTTGATCTAATCCCATCATTAATAATTGCTTCAACTGGCGTTCTCGCCTTGTCAATCCAAATACTAAATCTGGAGACATGGATAACATATGATACTCCTTCTGATAATGCTCGTCATCAAATCCAAAGCTCTGAGGCTTTGACTTTTCGATCATTTCATACACAAGCTGTTCTTGTCTTGGAATCAGACGACTTTTCCGAATAGGAATCCGATAGCCGATCGTATCAAACGCCATAATATCATTACCATCCGTTACCACACAGGCATATTCAACCACTGAGCGATCCTGTCCTTTACGCGTATAGGCACGTTTATAAATGGCATCAAGGAGCATTTGCGGCAGGTCATGCATATCATTTTCAATGTATTGATACAACCGTTCAGTTATGTATACTAATGGGACTTGGTCTAATAATTCAATACCATCATCTTTACGCCATTCATGAAAATAACATACATTATAGCCGTTTTCTTCTCCTTCAAACCAGTTCACCCAAACATCGTGTAAATATAACATCAACACCCCTCACTTCCCGAATGTATCTACTGAGGTTGTTCAAAAATTTACCATCTATTCCAGTTCTTTTTGAACATACGCTTAAAATACATTATGACCATCATTTAAAAAATTATTCGAGAGAGCGCAAATTATCGGGTCACGGTCTGTTCGGATACGCATAGATAACAAAAGCCATTATGATAAAACCAACCGGGAAAAAATAACATTCTATTCTGCCGCTAATATAGAGGAAATACTCCACCCACGACACACCAGCAGGCAAAAAATTCATATAAGCAATCATGGTGACCCCACCCGTAACAGCTAGTCCAAATCCTACTAAAAATAAAATGGCATACCCCATTATATTCAACCACCCACGCTTGTCCAAAAGCTTTTTTATTTCATTTTATGCGTGTTATGCGGGATACATGATAGTGATTGTTATTATTGTGGGGGGATGGATTTGTGGGTTGGGGTGGGGTGAGACTGGGATTGGGTTGGTTCGGTAGGTTCGGGATTTCTCGGTGGAAATTCGGGGTTTCTGACTAGCACTTCGGCATTTATTTGATTTGGTTCGGGATTGGTGTTAGGGTTCGGGACTTCATGTATTAGCTCCGGGACTCCCTCGCTCTAGTTCGGGATTCAGTTCGGAGTTACACGCAAGGTTCAGGATTCCCCCAAGCTCAGGACAACCCGAACGAAATTCGGTTTTCCTCCTCTCCAATAGAAAAAGGGCCGACTTCAACAGTCAGCCCTTAACTTTATTATTGATATTTTTTAAAAATAAGAGATACATTATGCCCGCCAAACCCTAATGAATTACTTAAGACAACATTCACTTCTTGTTTTCTTGCTTTGTTCGGTACGTAATCCAAATCACATGCTGGATCTGGAGTTTCGTAATTTGTTGTTGGTGGAATCATGCCATTTACAATCGATTTTACAGCGATAACAGCTTCAACACCGCCTGCAGCTCCTAGTAAGTGACCAGTCATTGACTTGGTTGATGATACTGCCAGTTTATACGCATGCTCACCGAATACAGTTTTGATTGCTTCTGTTTCAAATTTATCATTTAAATCGGTACTTGTTCCATGTGCATTAATATAATCGACTTCCTCTGGCTTCAGACCTGCATCGCGTAATGCATGTTGCATCGCTCTTGCTGCCCCTTCTCCATTTTCAGCTGGAGCAGTGATATGATAAGCATCTCCAGTTGCACCATAGCCAACAATCTCTGCATAAATGTGAGCCCCACGCTCTAGTGCACTTTCTAGTGTTTCTAGGATAACGATTCCAGATCCCTCACCCATTACAAAACCATCACGGTTACTATCGAATGGACGACTTGCTGTTTTCGGATCATCATTTGTAGATAATGCTTTTGCCGATGAAAAACCAGCAAATGACATATTGGTAATCGGTGCCTCTGCTCCACCAGCAATCATGTAATCCGCATCACCGCGCGCAATTGATTTAAACGCATCTCCAATAGAGTTTGCTCCTGATGCACATGCTGTAACGGTACAAGAGTTAATTCCTTTTGCACCTGTTTGAATTGATACTTGGCCAGCAGCCATATCTGGAATCATCATCGGTACAAAAAATGGACTAACTCGCTTATATCCTTTTTCCATAAACTTTCTAATTTGATCTTCATAGGTTTGCATGCCGCCAATACCAGAACCAATCCATACGCCAATACGATGTGCATTCTCATCCGTAATTTCCAAATTTGCATCCTTTAATGCCATCTTAGATGCAGCAACGGCAAATTGCGTAAATGGATCCATCTTACGTGCATCTTTTTTATCGATATATACAGTTGGGTCAAAATCTTTTACTTCAGCTGCAACTTTTGCTGGAAACTCATCTTTATTGACTCGAGTTACAAAATCTATACCAGAGTTACCTGCAAGGAGATTTTCCCACATTGATTCCACGTCATTACCAATTGGGGTAACTGCTCCAAGACCTGTCACAACTACTCTTCTTTCCGCCATGATTGGTACTCCTCCTACTATTGTTTTTTTACAATGCTAATACGTTTAATGGTTAACGTCCCCAACGTAAAGCGATTGCTCCCCATGTTAAGCCAGCACCAAAACCAACTAACACGATTAAATCATTTTCCTTAATTTTACCATCTTTTACACTTTCGGATAAAGCCATAGGTATGGACGCCGAAGAGTTATTTCCGTATTTCTTAATTGTCGTCGCCATGCGATCCTCAGAAATCCCTAGCTTCTCTCTTGCCGCTTCCATAATACGAATATTCGCTTGGTGTGGGATTAGATAATCCACATCTTCTTTGCCTAATCCAATTTTTTCAATCACATTGACAGATGAGTCTGGCATTTGTCTTACTGCAAACTTAAATACCTCTCGCCCATTCATATAAAGGTAGCCGTCATCCTTTTGATACAGATGTGGCCCACCAGCACCATTTGCTCCTAGCTCAAAGGATAGAATACCTTTTCCATCCGCTACTTCTCCCATTACCGCTGCGCCTGCACCATCACCAAATAGCACACAAGTATTACGATCAGACCAGTCAGTAATCTTAGATAATTTTTCCGCACCTACAACTAAAATATGCTTGTAGACATTTGAATCAATAAATTGCTTCGCAGTAACCATTCCATACATAAATCCAGCACATGCAGCACTAATATCCATTGCAGCTGCATTCCAAGCTCCTAGTTTTTCTTGAAGCATACAGGAAACAGACGGAAACGGTGTATCAGGTGTAACCGTAGCAACTAGAATTAAATCAATATCCTCAGGCTTTATATTAGCATCTTCCAGGGCACTTAATGACGCATGATATGCCATGTCAGAAGTATCCATATCATCTTCTGCGATTCTTCTTTCTTCTATACCAGTCCGTGTACGGATCCATTCATCACTTGTATCGACCGTTTTTTCTAAATCCTTATTCGTAACAACCTTTGATGGAGCGTAATGACCAACACCTAAAACGCCAACACCCATATTTACATCCCCTTACATTCTTTGAGTTATTATCAAATATTATGACTTGGTACTAATTTTAATGCAAAAAAGAAAGACTTGCAAGACAGAACTTCTTGCGGCTTACTAGCAAACGCCATTAAGACTTAGTATTGATTAGGTAGTAAGCCTGTTTTCTTATATTCTTCAATCGCTTTATTAATTTCTGCTTGATAGTATCTTGGAACCTTTGAGCTGAATTCCCCTAGAGTAATAAAATCATCTTTAAAATCAAATGAAAGTATTTCACCATCTAATTTGCCGTTATTAAATTCCTCAGCCGCGAGAGTATACAATTCGTCAACATGTTGTACAGTACTTGTTAAAACTGTTTCTGGTTCAATTTCCAACTGATCTGAAACAAATCCAAGTGCATATAGATTATCCTGGCTAGCAGTAGTGATGATCTCCTCACTGAAAACATCTCCTGCTGGATAAAACACGTCTACTCCATTTGCCTTCATCCGGTTGTAAGCTTCTATAGCTACTGCTTTGTCATTCCAGTCATATATAAATTCCATCTGTACATTCGTACTCGAATCTTGATATTTTACACCTTCATAAAATCCTTCTATTTCTGGTTGCCATTGATATGCAGCAATTATACCAACTTGTTTAGTAGATGACATCTGACTAGCTAGCATCCCCGCAAAGAATCCCATCGCATGCGAATTAAATGTCATACTAGTTAAATTTTCACGATAATAATTGCCATTAAAATATACAAAATGAACCTCTGGATAATGCTGTGAAAGCTGATAAAAATATTCGCCGTATGTGCTACTGTGTCCAAATATAAGGTTTGCACCGTCTTCGACAAGTTTGCTGACTGCTTTGGAAACTTCTGCTTCTGTTGAAACATTCTCAATCGCCTCTACCTCAACACCGTATTCTTCTCCAATTGCCTTCAACCCAGCATAGCCCTTTTCATTCCATGGTTGATCCTTTATCGTACCCTCCATAAGCATGCCAGCTCGATACAAATCACCTAGATTTTCATTCTGCGCACAACCACTTATAAACATTATCCCTATAATAGCTAGAATAAAAATACAGTATTTATTCTTCAAGGTAGGCAACTCCATTCAAATTGAGTAGACACTTAATATAAATTCTTGAAACGTTGAAAATGCGCCTTTACATTCTCCACGTTAACCTCTATAGGTACATTGTCACGAATATAGATCGAATTTTCAAGTTTTACTGCTCGGTCTTGGAAATTTTTCTTAGAAATGAGCGTTAAATCACGAAGAATTGTTGTTCCAGTCATGATTGGATAGGTAGCATCAAGAAAATCTTCAATGTAAACTGCTTTTTTTTGAAATTCTTTTGAATTAAATGGAATCAGTTTTTCATTCCAAATGACCCCATCCTCTGTCATGTCCATCCATTCTCCGAATAACATTGGTGAATATAACAGTACACAATTAGTATTTTTAACATGTTTCGGTGGCTTTGTGCAAATCATAAATGTTTTTGGTGTTTTGTTGCTACATAAACTACCATCATCAATTTGAATAACAATATCATAAGTATTCTCTTCTCTTTCCAGCAACGTGAAAGAACTATTACGTCCTAAAAACAAAGAAAGGTGTTCTTTTTTCTCTGTGTCAATTGTATCTATTCCCCCTACTTCCATTCCCTTTTCTAGGAAATGATTAACATAATGATACCCAATCCAGTGAAAACAGTTTGTGATTAATACCTTCACTTTTTAATTCCCCCTTCTATGTAAAATTTTCCTTATCTGGTTAATTAGCACTAGTTAGTTAATGAGTTAACGAGATTTTATCATTACCTGTGAAGAAACGCTTTCAATTTAGGCGCCGATTTGGTAAACTAGAGACGGAATAAAATACGTTAGAGTTACACATTAAGCTATGAAAAATGAGGTGTTACATATGCGTTATATCGCTACAATTTTTTGGGCAGTATTAATTAGCTTTGTACTTTCTTATGTTCTATCGAGTATGGCTGGTGAATCATTAGATCTTGTTGCAACACTAGTCGTAGCAGCAATTTTTTCAATTGTTATCTTCCTATTAGGTGACGGCTTGCTACGTCAACGAAACGAGCAATAATAGGTGAAACGAAAACCCTTGCCGATATGTAATGTGGCAAGGGTTTTACTTTTAGCGAAGCAAGACTAGTACCATGGCAAAATACTAAGCGCTGTTAATGCTGCTAATGGTAACACTAGGCGTCTGAATCTATTTCCTGGACCATAATATCCGTAGCCTGGATAGCCATATCCTCCTGGATACCCCCCATACCAACCACCATAGCCAAATTGACGTTGATCTGGTGTATACGGCATTGGCTGTTGATAGGACTCTCCTTCTATCGGCACGGCAAAATAGACATACTCATCATCCACTCCAGTAATAATACCGTCAAAGCTCGTGCCATCTTCTAACTGTGCAAGCACATAGGCATGCACATGACTTTTGCATAAATCATACATATGTTTTTTGTTTTGAGCCATCGTATCGACCTCCTCACATGTTAGCCTATTCATGTATGTAAGTGGTGGTGACAGAATAACCCAGTTCTTGCATAGAGAGAGTTGCGTATTTATGGCTTTGGATTTCTGATTATCTAATTAACCATCAAAAAAAGCTGATTCGCACCATTATACGTGGACGAATCAGCTTTCTTTTGTATTAATCTGGAATTCCTAACGCGATTTTCGCGTAACGTGACATTCTTTCTTTGCCCCATGGTGGATCCCAAACGATATTTACTCTTGTTTCCTTTACTTCTGGTAAATCATAAAGTGCACGCTGCACATCTGCTTCAATGTGGGCTGATAATGGACATCCCATTGCTGTCAATGTCATGGTAACAATCGCCACACCATCATCATCTAATTCCACATCATATACTAAGCCAAGGTTAACGATGTCAATTCCTAGCTCTGGATCGATAACATTCTCAAGAGCTCCCATGAGATTTTCTTTTAATGCTTCATCCATGGTATCCCCTCCTTCTCTATTCATAACTTCATTTAACCATACTTACTTTGTTTTTTAAAAGATTTTACTTAAAGATGAGACGTAAACCATTTAGCTGTTTCTACAATGGCATATCGACTTACTTTATGACCACGATTTTTTTCACGTAAAAAATGAATGTTTGCCACGTTGTTATAAATCATTTTCGCCTGTTGATAAAAGCTGTACGAATCATCAAATGGCACTGTGGGATCTTGATCGCCATGCCAGAACAATAATGGTCTGTCGTTTAATCTTTCTACCTGCATGGATAAATCATATCGTGTTAACGTGTCATATAATTGTTCAATTTCTTCCTCTGTGATTGGCAAGTCACCTAATTTCTCCCGGTAGCTAGCGATGAGAAATTTAGCAAAACTAGTGAGCTTTGGCGATCCCATTAATACTGCCGCTGTCTTAATCCATGGGTATTGGGTTAGGGCAGCTGCTGTGGTGATACCACCCATACTTGTTCCCGCTAACCCGATTCTCCCGTCTAAAATAAGCCCCGCTTCCTGGAAGTGGTTCTTTATGAGTTCGAGTTCTTTAATATTTTGCATTACAATATGGAAGAAAGCTAATTGTCTTTTTACAGGTGAAACTTCATGTTCTCCCCGCTCTCCATGATGCTGACTATCTGGCAGAACGACACGATACCCTTTTTCCGCCAGTAAAAATGCTAACGGTAGGTTATGTTCCTTTGCACTTGTAAATCCGTGAAAATATGTAATAAGTGGTAAAGCATCCGATTCCTTTTGTGAATCAACAACGACTAAACTCGGCACGCCACCTATCTCTTGTTTGGTTATGCCTATCATGTAAACAGCCCCCTCCATCTGAAAACTTTCTTCTCTCTACCATAATAGTATTTTTTGGAAAATAGTGAAACTAATTTAACCGTTATTTTTCAGAAGTTTTTGCCTAAACCCTTTACATCTAAATGAAACACGAATAAACTAGTCTCATGCGAGGTGAAATTATGACAAAACAACATTTAATTGCATTAGATCTTGATGGAACACTACTTTCCGATGACAAAGTAATTAGTGAAAAGAATAAGCAAGTAATTGCTACAGCGATGGAAGCCGGTCATATCGTTGTCATTGCAACTGGGAGACCACATCGGGCTAGTATTCAATACTATAAGGAATTAGGGTTGGTGACACCAATGGTAAACTTTAACGGAGCCTTAATTCACCATCCAACGGACAAGAAATGGGACGTATTGCATAATCCAATGCCAAAAAGAACAGCATTAGCAATTATTGAAACTTGCTATAACGTTGATGTATACAATGTTTTGGCTGAGGTGAAGGATAATGTTTACCTCGATAAATTCGACCAAAAAATAATTGATATTTTTCATCAAACTGAACATGATGCCCCGTTTACAATTGGCAGTTTAAAAAGTAAGCTTACGGAAGATCCAACATCCTTATTAATTCATCCAAAAGAAGATCACATTGATACATTACGTAATCATCTCGATGATTTTCATGCTGAGGTTATTGAGCATCGAAAATGGGGTGCTCCGTGGAATATCATTGAAATTGTGAAAAAAGGAATTAATAAAGCGGTGGGACTACAGAAGATTGCCCATTATTACCAAATTCCACAAGATAGAATTATTGCCTTTGGCGATGAGGATAATGACTTTGAAATGATTGACTATGCTGGAGTTGGGGTTGCTATGGGAAATGCAATTGATCCTTTAAAATCATTAGCCAACCATATTACTGCAACAAATGAGTTAGATGGTATTGGTGTCTTCTTAGAGGAATACTTACAACTAAAGACAACAAACCTTAAATCGTGATACCGTAATTTTCCTACAATAAAATAAAGCAACTATTTCCATACTAAAGGTGAACGTATCAAAACGTTCACTTTTTTGTTGGGAGGAATCGTCTTGGCCAAAGGGAGTAAATCAAAGAGATTTAGCCAACAAAGCGCGGATGCTATTAAAAAGCATGATGAGAAATTTCCTTATCGTTCTAGTTTTACCGATGCTGAACGAAAACAGGATGAAGCAGATAATCATACGGTAGGAGGGTTTTAAATGCAAAACAATCTTTTTCAGCAAGCAATGGATGCTGTGTCTCGTCTAACGAACATGAACGGGGCATCTGAACAAGATAAACAAGCCGCACACAACGCTATCCAAGCCGCTATCACAGATGCAACTCCAGAAGAAAAGCAGCAGTTACAACAATTGCAGCAGCAGCTGGAGCAGCATAAACTTAGCTAACCTCCGCATAAATAGTGTTCGTTAGTTTATTTCCCCCACTTCTGACACTATTTGTAACAAGCTTACTGTAATTGCCAGTTCATTCCTCTGGATTAAATGGGATTACAAAATGTAAGCACAAGGAGGGTGTTCCATCCATTTACGGGTGAAGCACCCTCCACTATTTTTGCTTTTTTCTTACCGGCTTTTCTGCTAATATAGAGTTAAGGAAGTTTATTAGGGAGGTAATCGGAATGGGAATTAGAGCTGAAGCAACACCAAATCCTAATGCGATAAAATTTACAACAGACAAGCTAATTTTTGAAGGAACGAAAAGTGTTTCTGTAATGCCTGGTGACACGAGTGATTATGAAATTATGAATGATTTACTTCAACTTGATGGCGTCGATAATGTGTTCGGCTATCAAAACTTTATTACTGTTAATAAAAGCTTTGATGCCCAATGGGAAGACATTACACCAAAAGTAACTGACGTTTTCGAAAAGCACGGCTACTGATACATAGTCTCTTTTTAACGACCACATTATCGTTGGTCACTATACAAAAAAATGCCAAGGGTGGAAGCCCTCGGCATTTTTTTGTATAAGTTGTATTACTCTTTTCGAAAGAAACCGTATATACCAGCTGTCTCTACGATATTTGCAAAGGCATTTGGATCGATTTCTTTAATGATTTTTTCCAAATCATATAATTCGTAGCGTGTGATAACGAGATACAGCATGTGCTTATCTTCATTCGTATATGCACCAACCGCAGGCAAGATAGTTATTCCCCGTACCATTTTTCCATGAATCGCTTGTTGTAATTCCTTAGCTTTTCGAGTCACAATCATCGCAGTAAGCTTCTCATGGCGGGTATGAATGGTATCAATTACTCGTGTTGTTACATAGAGTGTCACTAATGTGTATAATGCATTTTCAGGCTCATAAAGAATTCCAGCAAATGCAATAATAACAGCATTTAAGGACAAGAAATAGATTCCAATAGGTTTATCATTGAGACGGGACAATACCATAGCTACAATATCCATCCCCCCAGTAGAGGCACCGATTTTCAAGGTGAACCCTACTCCAATACCAGTGACAAGCCCACCAAACACTGCATTCAAGATAATATCCTCTGATAATTGTACAACTGGCAAGATTTCTAAAAATAAGGATGAGAATAATACGGAAACAATACTATAGATGGTAAACCCTTTCCCTACCTTAAACCAACCTAAAATAAATACAGGAATGTTTAATAGTAATAGCAAAATACCTGTAGATATACCAATTCCTATAAAATCATTAAATACACTTGATATTAATTGTGCAGCACCAGTGAATCCACTAGCATATACGTTGGCACTAATCAAAAAGAAATTTAACGCAATTGCATTTAAAAGAGATCCGATGATTACAACTGCAATACGCTTTGCCTCGACTAAAAACATAACATTCTCCTTCAACTATCAATTATTTTGACTATATCCCATTATAACTATAAACTAAACTTAATATAATATTTTTAATAGGAATAGGTGATTCGAGATGAGTATTAAAATTATGGCAGATTCAGCAAGTGACTTAACACAAGATTACTTCACTGAATATGACATGGAAATGGTATCCTTGACGGTTCATTTGGATGACAAGGATTATGTCGATGGCAAAACCATCACACCAAAGAACGTATTCGATGCAATGAGACAAGGAAAAGCACCAAAAACATCCCAGGTTTCACCACAAACATTTAAATCTATTTTTACCTCCTATGCAGAGTCTAAACAAACATTACTATATTTGGCGTTTTCTTCAGAGCTTTCCGGTACATATCAAACAGCCAAAATGATGGAGCAAGAAGTGAAGGAAGAATACCCTGACGCTGACATCCATGTCATTGACACCAAATGTGCGTCTATTGGTTACGGACTTGTAGTTCTACAGGCTGGTAGACTAGCGAAAGAAGGAAAAAGCGCTGAAGAAATTATTGCTGATGCCGAGAAACGCGCACTAAACATGGAGCATATCTTCACCGTAGACGATTTAGAATACTTACAACGCGGTGGACGTGTTAGTAAAGCTGCTGCTTTCGTCGGTACACTACTTAATATTAAGCCGATTCTTCATGTTGAAGATGGGAAACTAATCCCTCTTGAAAAAATGCGTGGGACGAAAAAACTATTAGGTCGTATGCTTGAAATTATGGAAGAACGTGGCGGAAACTTCGAAAATCAAACCATTGGTATTAGCCATGGTGATGATCTCGAACGCGCAGAGAAATTAGCGGAAATGATTAAAGAAAAGTTCGGTGTGAAAGAAGTTGTTATTGAAATGGTCGGGTCGGCCATTGGCGCACACTCAGGACCAGGAACATTGGCATTATTTTTCTTGAATAAAGCTTTTTAATAACGGTACACGTAAAAACGCTTGGATATATTTGAACTGCACCCCAATTGTTAGACACCATCTAATAATTGGAGGTGCAGTTCAAATCCAAGCGTTTTTGTTTTCTATTCAGATGTGTTTTTTATTCGATATATTCCAATACTCATAACTGAAAAAATTCCTGTTTGAGAACAATTAGCTTGTCAACCTGTTCTTCTGAAGGTTGGATATCTATTGTCATCTTATCCCTGCTTTTCCGTTCACCTTTTCAAGCTCTATGATTTACAAACAGTCATTTGTTACTATAGTCTGTATTGAATATCTACCTTATTTCTATATAAGCTTTAACTACCTCGGATATACCTTTCTAAACCGTTCACAAACAACCAACATATCTGGTGAGAATTCTAGATCATACTCTTTTAATGATTTAGTAAAGAATTCTTCATGGGCTTCCCACCAATAGTTATAATCTCCTTCACCTTCTGCTAATGCGAATTCCTCGGTCACTTCATTCATTGGAAGGACCTCAACAGATTGGATTTGAATGACTGCTACAGGCTCGTCCTTGCCATTCAACACAATACTATACTCCTCTGGTTGTGGTAATGCCTCATTTTCAATTTCATAAAACACAAACCCAGAGGATGTCGCTGTCTTCTTCCCTTCAACTACTAAATCGGCCAACCAATCTGCAGAAACTCCAAATTGAAAAGCATCTTTATATTCTTTCCCCTCTAAATTAGTTGCATCGCAAAACTCATTCCAAAATTGTTGTACTTTATTCATCTATAACCATCCCTTGCTTCCACATTTATCTTTCGTTCCTAATACATCTGCTTTAGAAGTTTAGTTGCAAAAGATTTTAATTATTCCATTTTCTAAGTTTATCATAGGTCACTTCCATAAAGAATGGTAATTTTTCAATTTTTAATTAACCAAACTCCCTTTCCACTTAAAATTGAAACATATTATTAATTCTGTGCGTCTTATTGCCAAAGGTATATTTTTCCTAACGTAAACGGGGTGAAAAAAATGAAAAAAAGGATTGGGTTAATTAGTTTGGTTGGCATCCTTGGAATTGGGTTAGTCGTCTTTTTCATGTTTACCAATCGTATCACGGCAGAAATTCCTGCAGCATCAAGTTATGTCCCTACATTCAAAGACTGGACAGTGCACTTTTCAGAACCGATGAATCCCGACACATTCACAGCAGAAAATGTTGTTGTAGAGAACACTCGGGGTGAACCTGTTTCAGCTGTATTGGAATGGAACAGTACATTCACAGTATTAACATTGAAAGCTCCTGAAGAAGGCTATACCATCAATGAAGCCTATACAATAACCATCTCTAATACCGTCGAAACTGCTTCTGGAAAAAACCTATCACGAGAGCTTTCACACAATTTTACCGCGGTGGCAAAGCTACAAAATATCGAAGACCAAGACCAACTGGTAACATTGCTAAAAGAGCGAATGGAAACTGCTGGAGATGAAGTTGCCATTCGGACAGAAGTAGCAGAATCATCAGATGCTGGCGCAGAAGATACGGCAACATCAAATGAGATTTTTTCAAACAATGATTCATCAACCACTAATGTTCAAGTAGCAGGTATCGATGAGGCAGATATCATCAAATCAGATGGTGATGCAATCTATTTTGTCCGTGATGGGGATATCGTCATTACGTCTGCCATGAAAGAAAACAGTGAAGTATTGAGTCAAATTAAGCTAACAGATTATTATCCAAGCGAAATATTTTTACAGGATAATTTATTAATTACGATTGGAACAAAACAAGAGCCAATTCGCGAAATAAAAGAACCTAAAAAGAATAATGGCGAAACAACCGATTTAGAAAACCGAATTTATGAACCGATGTATTCTAGCCAAACAACAATATATATTTATGATGTAGCAAATCCGAGAGAACCGAAGCAAATTCGAGAAGTCAGTCATGAGGGCTATTATAGTACGGCAAGAATTTTAGATGGCTACCTATACCTAATTGCAAATGAACATCCACCATTTCGAATTTTAGAACAGGAGGATGCAGAAGTCAGACCATACATC
Organism: Ornithinibacillus contaminans; assembly: GCF_001038425.2. Taxonomy (GTDB): domain Bacteria; phylum Bacillota; class Bacilli; order Bacillales; family Amphibacillaceae; genus Ornithinibacillus; species Ornithinibacillus contaminans. The sequence goes on along the minus strand of NZ_LDPV02000034.1, from coordinate 81,419 downwards.
AAGGATACGGCAGTAAGTGATGCTAGTAAGCCAGTTGATTTCGAGGATATGTACTTCTTTCCGGAAAGCAATGAAGAGCAATTCCTCATACTGACTTCTATTGATCTAGCAGACATGGAAAAAGAAGCAAACATCGAAACATATCTCGGCGCATCTGATCAAATTTACATGTCTAAAAATAACTTATATGTAGCGGTGAACAAGTACAAGGAACTCGATGGATCTGAGTCAAGGTCTAGCGGAGAAGCAGATATCATGATCTGGCAACCACAAAACGTTGATACCGAGATAACACAGTTTAAAATAGATAATGGATCGTTAACCTATAATGCGTCAACAGTTGTAAACGGAACGCTTATCAATCAATTTGCGATAGATGAACGAAGTGACACCTTCCGCGTCGCCACAACAAAAGATAATTGGGAAGATGAGGAACAAGCATCAACGAACAATCTATACACGTTTGATTTAAATCTTAAACCACTCGGCTCAGTTGAAGGACTTGCGGAAGGAGAGCGAATCTTTAGTGTGCGTTTTATGGAAAATGTGGCGTACATGGTTACATTTGAACAGGTTGACCCATTATTTGTCATTGACTTAAAAGATCCAGAAAACCCAACGGTACTAGGAGAACTAAAAATACCGGGATTTAGTAATTACTTACATCCATTAGATGAGAACCATGTCATTGGCTTTGGCCAGGATACCAAGTTGGTTGAAGAAGAAGGTATTGAAGAGCCAATAGTTCGCACAGAGGGACTTAAAATATCCGTATTTGATGTTAGTGATCCAACTAATCCAGTTGAGAAGTATAGTGAAGTCATTGGTCAAGGAGGTTCGTATTCAGAGATATTGTATAATCATAAAGCATTGTTTAAACATCCAACTAAAAACGTATTTGGTTTCCCAGCAGTTTTATCAGAAACAAAGTTAGTGAATAAGGGTGATATCAGCTATGAAGAATACAAGTATATCTTTGAAGGGGCATTATTATACGAGATATCCGCTGAGGATGGAATCGAACTTCGGGATACCATAACACATCAAGGTGAAATGAAGGACTATCCAGAATGGACCTCCGAAGTTAAAAGAATGGTTTCAGTGGATGATACTCTCTACACGTTTTCATTGGATAAGATGAAGGTTTATGACTTAGCTGGTAAAAAAGTGGTCGGAGAAGTTGAATTACCTGAGTTAAGTTTCCAATAGTAGGACTTAGTTCAGATACCATAGAAATACAACCAATTTAACACGCCAAAAAACGCCTGGTATTGGCGCTGCTAATCTTCCCTGCGTTTTTGGCGTGTTAAAGTTTAATGTTTATATTATAAAAAAATTGGAACTTTAAATTATCTGGAAGTTCTATATCGTATTATAATCTTCTTAAACTAAAGTACCAGTTAGTGAAGTAAAAAATTCCTTAGATTTTATAGATATCATTTTCTTGCTCTTGCTTTTCCTTTAATTCCTTTCTTAGTTTCTCCACTCTTTTTAACCTTTTGAATGTCAACATTGAGAGAAGAGTAACGACAATATATTTTAATGTGATTTCGTCTTTGTTCTGTTGAATTACCTTTTCCATCGAATCCCTCCTTTAGTAGAACTTCAGTATTGCACCAGTTACTTGAACTGGAAACATCCTAAATAATCCCTAATTCTTTTTGAATCTTATGTTTGTAATCAATATATCCTTGGTCAAATCCTGGATTTTTATTTTCAATTTTGCTCATTTTATAATCCCATTGTTTTATTTCATAACTGAAGATACCATTTTTAACAGTAGGGTCATTTTCAACGAATTTAATAACATCCTCTTCCGTGGCAGCATCAATAACTATTGCTCCTCCAGTTGAACCTCCAAATGGTCCAGCTAAAACTATATTTCCATTATTATATTCGGTTTGAACATACACAGCATGTTCAGGCATAAACGGTTGATTATGTAGGACTACACCATCTCTCCAATTTATTGATGGAGTTAACAATATCAGGTATCTCATGTCGATTTCCCCCTTTAATTAAATAAAATTTTCAGCATTACCAAATAATGAGCAATAATTTGTTTTAAAAAACTCCATTGTTCAATTTGATAGATTACACTTGTCAACCCTAAGAAAAAAGCTATTAATCCATAAAAAAAGAAAATACTTGAAGTATCTATCACCCCTTACAACCTGTACAACAGTGAAATTATTAGAAGAATAACAAACGGCATTACGCCCCTAATCAATCCTTTTTTTAAAAGTAGTTGCATTATAAAATTCCTTTCTTACTATCGATTGTTACTAATTGTTCCATCTATTTCCTCCATCATTTCTTCAACCCAATCCATATCGATTGGACCATTGACAACCTTATAATAGTCCCCGCTATTATAAGAAACTAAGCGATTTTCATAAATGGAAGCCCCTATTGGTTTATCATTTGAATGGATTGTAATACGGAAACCTTTTTCATTTGAAACATCGCTATTCCACTCATCATTTTTCATCTTCTTAACTTGGTATTGACTCAAAAACTCTTGTAACGAATCTGCTTGTTCTTTACTATCCGTTTGCAAATTATCATTAACAAGGATGTAATCGATGTTACTTGAATTAAAGCTAATAACATCCTCTAAACCTTTTTCTCTATAATCATCAACCAGATAGATTGATATTAGGATAATCGGAACTGCAATCATTATAGGAATAAAAATTTTTACGGTTTTATCCTTATCCAATCCTTTACGAAGGGAATATTTCACTAGTTTTTCTGCTACAAATGCCGTTAGTGGAATAACAGCTATGAAATATAGTAAAACATAAATGATATCTGTAAAATCATAATTCCAAGGGATGAACTTAATATAAATTAAACCGTAAATATATGAACTGATAAATAATAGAAAAATGAAGAATATAAAAAATAGACCTTTACTTTTATTCATGTAATCCAACCTCTCTTTTCGGTTCAAATTTTCTCTCACAACTTTAAACAATCTCTAATGTTCAATCACAACTTCTCTCTCACCTTTTGGTGGTTCAAAACTATTAAGAAAGGAAGTTAAAATTTCTTCGGTTATGGGAAAGGCTGCATTTGCATCAAAACGTTGACTTCGTATGTTAAGTCGCTTTCGCAATTCATCCGGATGTACTTTTAGATATAGTAGCATCCATTTCCCTCCTGCCCTTTCAATAAGCTGTTTAAAATCATCTCTTTCTTTCCTTTGCCAAAAACTAGAGTCAACCACAACCTGCTTTTTATCATGAATTAACTTTACTAACCTTTTGCGTAATCTGACATGAGCTTCATCTGAATACTCCCTATATTTTTCTACCGGATAATCAATTCCATATCGACCATTAGTAGCCCACACCTCTTCGTCAATAGAAAGACGTACAAATCCCTCTTTTTCTAATTGCTGTGCGAACGTAGTTTTTCCCGATCCAGCTATGCCACACATCATAACTACTAAGGGGATGTCATCATCTCGTTCAGCAAAAATCGTCTCCATTACCGAAAGTTTATCTAGCATCAACATATCCCTACTTCTCACTATATAGCAATTAGTCATATCTTTTTAAATATTTTAACATAAAATTCCAACTCTATTGCTACTAATTCTTTTTTGCATGTTTGTCGTTATTGTTACATATATTTTTTATACAGTTGTACATGGCATTTATTGGGGATAAGGAGGATGAACATGCTAATAAACGAATTAATTTCTGATTATGAATCAGAGCGTAAGGAAGCACCAAAAACACTAAACGATTTATTAGACTATTACCAAAAAAAATATATTGCTGGCGAAATTGATATCAGATCCTACCGGGAAGTGTTCAACTTTTTGCACCAACAAGGAGCAACCTCTGCACATGAATATGTATAAAGATAAACTATTATAAGTCCTTTTACAGGGCTTTTTCTTTTGGAAAATATCTCATGGAATTGTTAATAATGGGCAAAATGGATAACGTAATCTCACCAAGGAGGTTGAACAAGTGACCGTTAATAAGGAACCAAAAACACCACCACCCCAGGAGCAACAGCAACAACCAGGGATAGAATCTAATATGAATCCTGAACCGGAATACATTCGAAAAGACTATAAAGGAAGTGACAAACTAAAAGGAAAAGTCGCCATTATTACTGGTGGCGATAGTGGAATTGGACGAAGTATCAGCATTCACTTTGCCAAAGAAGCGGCAGATGTTGTGATTGTTTACCTAAATGAAGATACTGATGCCGAGGAGACGAAACGATTGGTGGAAGAAGCTGGACAAAAGTGCCTGCTTATCTCTGGTGATATCGGAGACCCTGAATTTTGTAAGAAAGCCGTAGAACAATCGATGGACAGCTTTAGTCAAATCGATTGTTTAGTTAATAACGCTGCCGAACAACATCCACAAAATGATGTGCTAAATATTTCGAAGCAACAACTGGAGCGAACATTTAAGACCAATGTTTTTGGTATGTTCTATATGACGCAAGCTGTGCTCCCTCATCTTAAAAAAGGTGGTACCATCATCAATACAACATCCATTACTGCCTATCAAGGTAATAAGAGTCTCATCGATTATAGTGCAACCAAAGGCGCTGTAACGTCGTTTACGCGCTCCTTATCGGAATCACTAGTCGGAAAAGGAATTCGCGTAAATGCTGTGGCACCAGGACCAATTTGGACACCATTAATTCCATCCACCTTTAATGCGAAACAAGTAGACAATTTCGGAGCGAATACCCCGATGAAACGAATGGGCCAACCCAAGGAACTTGCACCAGCTTATGTTTATTTAGCTAGTGAAGATTCCAGCTATGTCTCAGGAGAAATAATCCATATAAATGGTGGAACGATTATTAATGGATAAAGTAAACAGATGCTAGAGTGTTATTGCTAGCATCTGTTATCTTTTCTCTACAAATAACAAGATTAATGTTGCAATCGGGCCTAACAACAAGGATAGCAAAAACCAATTTAGACCAGTTCGGTTTTTCCCCTGGGCTAACCCTGCATTGATTAACGCTAACGTTCCCCAGCCTACATAATAGCCTCCGTCCATATGATATGCACCTACTCTCCTATTCCTTTTTATCCGGATAAGTCGCTTGCAAAAATTCAACCGATTGGTTAATTAAATCTACTAAAACAGCTACGTCAACATCGGCAACTTTGTTGATATAGACACAAGCTTTACCTGTTGTATGCTTTCCAAAATTCTTCAGAAGTGCTTCTCGCTCTAAATCGCCTGTAGCAAAATAAAGGCTTATTTTAGCTTTACGTGGAGAGAAACCAACTAATGGAGCGTCCCCTTCATGGCCAGATGCATATTTATAATGATAGGAACCAAACCCTATAATGCTTGGCCCCCACATCTTTGCTGGATAGCCTGTTGTTTCGGTAAAAATATCTAGTAAGCGGTATGCATCTTCTTTTTTCTTTGGTGACTCAACTGATTCGATAAACTCTATTACACTATGATCATTTTCTTTTGTTTTTAATTCGTACATAAGTATCTCTCCATTTATTAGATTAGCTTTTCCGTTATCCATTTTACTGCATCTAACAAATCTTCTGCTATATAATCTGGATCTACTTCACTCCATGTATGCCGATATTCGTGTAGTGAACCATTACCCCATCCGGTTCTCACTAATATTTTTATTGCACCTACAGCTTCTGCCGCAAGCATATCTGTTGATCCTACATCACCAATGACAATACAGTTTTCCAATTTCAAATCATAACTTTGAGCAGCATTTCGTAACATCCCAGGTTTTGGCTTTCTACAATCACAATTTTCTTCCATTCGATGAGGACAAATAAACACATCATCAAATCCATAAGAATTAAACTCTTTTTTAAAGTCATTGATAGATACTTCCCCTCTACCAATTCTGTGTTGATTCGTAAAAGAGAATAACTTCAACCCTTTCTCACGCAAAATCCTAAATGCCTCCGCACTATAAGGGTAAAGTTCAAAATCCCGCGGATGTTTAAAATGACCATCCCCACCAATTGTTCCATCTCGATCAAGAAACACTGCTTCTATACTGACCATCTGTTTACCCCCTTTACTTATCTACCACTTTCAGAAATCGGTACATATCCTGTATCCTCAATAATAGATTGCCCCTCATCAGAGAGTATCCAATCAATAAATGGCTCCACATTCGGATTATCACTACCTGCAGTGACAACATAGAATTCAGATGTTAACGGATATTCTCCACTTCTGATTGTTTCAACAGTAGGTTGGACTCCATCAATCGCTAAATGGCGAATCAAATTATTTCGGAGCATTTCATTGGAGAAAAATCGGAACGTATAACCAATTGCGTTCTTATAATTTTTGTACGCAGCCGTTTCCTCAATGATACCTTCCATCAAGTTGACAACATCTTCATGCGGAGCCTCCATAATAGGTGTATTTCCCATTAACTGTTCCAGGGTCGTCTGGCTCCCACTGTCAGCAGGTCGTTGAAATGCTCGTATCGAATCATTCTTACCACCCACCTCACGCCAGTTAGTAATTTCACCTGAATAGATTCCTTTGATCTCATCAAGTTGCAATTCCTCGATAGGATTTCGCGCATTCACAAAAAACACAAACGCCTCTTTTCCGATTGGTGTTAGCTTTAATTCTATCCCTTTGTCCTCCGCTTTCTGTAGTTGGTTCGGGGACGGTGCAGCTGCAAAAATCATATCCACCTTACCATTTATTAAATTATCATAAGCATACGGTGTTTTACTCGACTTTACTTCACTGTCATAGGCATCATATTCCTTTTCTGGATAAGTCGCTTGCGCAAAGGCAGCATACACTGGGTATAACGCCGTTGCCCCATCCATTATAGGAGGATTTCCCTCTATTTTAAAGCTAGCAGTTTCATCTAGCTTAACTGCATTAGAATCCTTTGCAAAAGGTTGATATTCCGACAAGTCAACTTCAGTATTACTTAAAGTTGGTAAACCTTTTTCATAAAGATTTATTCCTTCATGGATTACGATAGAAAGAATGGCAATTACAAGATAAATAATGACGACTTTATGTTGTAATTTTCTGTTCATCACTTTAAAGAAACCATTAAAAATAGCAAATAATATTCCAATGGTAATGAATATAATAAAAGGAATATAAAACTTATAACTTCCAAACAGCACTATAATAATACAAGCAATAAAAGCAAAAATAGCAATAACTCCACTCACTAATAAAAATAATAGGATTCTGACGCCAATGTTTGCATTCATATTGTTACTCCTTTTATGTAATTGACTATCTGTTTCCATTTTACTTCCATCCACACTAATTGTAGCTAATTTTCAAAACAGTTACAACAAGAAAAGAGCCAGGGACATAAGCACTTTTGACAAGATAAAATTTGTGCGTAATACCCGCTTCGGGAATATACTCCGCTGAATTCATGCACTGTTCGTAATTTTATCGTTTCATTTTACTTATTTCCCTGGCTCCTGAACCAATTAATTGGAATCACGTTTCTTCTGTTTTCTAGTTAAATACACAATACCACTTATAAATAACAACATGACAATGATGATAGGTGAAATAAACACCCAGTTGATTCCAGAATCTTCTTCTATAATAAAGACATCCGCAGTCTCTCGTGCCAGACCTATTTTGTATTCGCCATTATCCAATTGACGAACAATATCATCACCTAGTAAACCATGTAATTGAAGTCCGTCATCTAAATCCGTAAGCGATACTGATTTTGTGACACTGTCATTATTGATTGCAATATACATCGTTTCATCCTGATACGATCGCTTAAATACACTCATTGCTCCATCTGATCCAACAAGCTTATAGTCCCCGTATTGTAAGACCGGAAACTCTTTCCGTAGAGCAAGCACCTTGGAATATACTTCCTCTAATTCTGCTTCACCACTATTAAAGTCAACCAACCGCTGAACTTCTTCTACCTTAGAACCATACATCGGAACATCAGAACCTTGAAAAACAGAAGGAACCCCTGGGCTAGTCAATAGATAGGTTAAAGCAAGCTGCCAAGTATTAACTGCACTTCTTCCGTTCTCTGCTGCCTTTTGAGTAAATCGTTCCATTGATTTATTATCAACATAAATTAATCCACCCTGGTTGTCTAAAGTTTCCCACGTGTTATAAATGTCTAACACTGGATTGTTTATCTGGGAAAATACATTGGCAACTGCCTCAGAGAATGCAGGATTTTCCACCACATCAATTCCAGGTATTGCAAGTAGTGCTTCTTGTGGTTCCTCACCTAATAAATCAGCGATAATATAAAGGTTGGGTTTGATTGCTTTTAATTCCTTTGTTAATGTTCCAATAAAATCACTTGAAGCCTCGTCTGCTGCGTGCAAGATGAATCCATCCACATTCGCTTCTTCTAACCAGAATTGTGCTACATCAACAAGCATTTCTTGGACCTCTGGATTCTCCTGATTCAAGACTTTCACATTGTCTAACCATTGTACTTGTTCTGTATCCACATCAGCATCCTCAACTATCCAATCTGCTTTTGCTGGATCTGATACAATTGGATGACTAGATGCAACATAATTGGTGACAAGCTCTAGCATCACCTTCATATCCCGTTTATGAGCTTCTTCTACTAAATGTTGTAGATCCTCCATCGTACCAAATTGCTCTTCCACTGTATAAAAGTCTTCAATCCAGTAACCGTGATAGCCATCACTAGCATTTGCCATAATTGGAGATAGCGATATACTAGTAAACCCTAAATCTTTTAATTCATCCAGTTTTACTTCTATTCCCTTTAAATCGCCGCCATGATACGCATATGGATCCTCTAGCCTTACTTGCTCACTAAATGCCTGATCACCATTATTAAAACGGTCAACCATAATATCATAAATAATTTCTTGTTGAATTGGGTTCTCTTCAGCAAGACTTACGCTCGGAAATGTAGATATGCTTAATAAAATTGCTAAAAAAAGTAATGCGATTTTCTTCATCCGTTTGCCTCCAGAAACAGTATTCGTCCTCGTTCAATTAGTTCGGGTCGTTACCAAATTGAAAAGCTATCCCACCATGATGGAATAGCTCCCCTAACCTTACATAAAACCGCCTGGCAATCGGAAAAATCCAAGTGTTAATGTAATCACGAATGCAACAATAAGTTGAATCCAACCAGCCTTTGCTGAATCGTTATCCTTTACTTTTCCTAATGTCATTTCCATAGCAGCAATTACCCAAATACCAGCTAACCCTTTAATAATTGCTTCTACTAGGTAAGGACTATTCCCGTTGAGATAATTCATAATCAGGTCTCCACCTGAATATAAAACTAACAAATAATCAACTCGTAGTATCATTTGCACAATTTTTGCAGCCTTTTCCTTACCTTGCTTATGTAATATTACTGCGATGATAAACAATATAAATGCCAATGCCCATGCCGTAACATGTAAATGCGTGTTCATAGTTTCCCTCCTGAAAATCCATAGTCTAACTTCAGTCTATACCATTTCTAACCTATCTTACCAGTATAATGGACAAATAACATATGAAAAATTTTTGACAATATCCCACCTCTTTATTCTCTTTCTCAATAAAATCTATTATAATAAATAAAAATGTATATTTATACACATAAGTATCTATTTGATAATTTCATAAGTTATGTTACATTTGCTAATATAGGAGGGATTTTATGGTACAGATAAGTGAAGCGATTATTAGCCAAACAGAAGCATATGGTGCGAAAAACTATCATCCACTACCAGTCGTTGTGGCAAAGGCCGAGGGTGTTTGGGTAGAAGATCCTGAAGGAAACCGCTATATGGATATGCTTAGTGCATATTCTGCCGTTAACCAAGGGCATCGTCATCCAAAGATTATTGATGCATTAGTTAAGCAAGCTGGGAAAGTAACGTTAACTTCACGTGCTTTTCATAATGATCAATTAGGTCCATGGTATGAAAAAATATGCAAGCTTACAAATAAAGATATGGCATTACCAATGAATACCGGTGCTGAAGCTGTGGAAACAGCCGTTAAGGCAGCACGCCGATGGGCATATGAGGTCAAAGGTGTCGCAGAGAATAAAGCAGAAATTATTGCATGTGAAGGCAACTTCCACGGGCGTACGATGCTTGCCGTGTCACTATCGTCTGAAGAAGAATATAAGCGTGGATTCGGACCAATGCTACCAGGGATAAAGCTAATTCCTTATGGTGATATTGATGCCTTAAAAGCAGCAATTAATGAGAATACTGCTGGATTCTTGTTTGAACCAATTCAAGGGGAGGCTGGTATTGTCATCCCACCAGAAGGATTCTTAAAAGACGCATATGACGTATGTAAAGAAAATAATGTTCTATACATTGCCGATGAAATTCAAGCTGGTCTAGCTCGTACTGGAAAAATGTTTGCCTGTGATTGGGAAAACGTTGAACCAGATATGCTTATTCTTGGAAAAGCATTAGGTGGCGGTGTTATGCCGATTTCTTGTGTCGTTGCCAATGAAGACATTCTAGGTGTATTCAACCCAGGATCTCATGGTTCTACATTTGGTGGAAACCCACTAGCTTGTGCCGTTTCCGTTGCTTCATTAGAAGTGTTGGAAGATGAAAAACTTGCAGAGCGCTCACTGGAACTTGGGAACTACATGATGGAAGAACTTAGAATGATCAATAATCCTAAAATTAAAGAAGTACGTGGCAAAGGATTATTTGTTGGCGTAGAGTTGACCGAATCAGCTCGCCCGTATTGTGAAGCATTAAAAGAAAAGGGCCTACTATGTAAAGAAACACATGAGAATGTCATTCGCTTTGCCCCACCACTAATCATCGATAAACAAGATTTAGATTGGGCAATTGGACATATTAAGGAAGTATTACAAGGTTAAGCCAAAATAGTACTAGCATTAAAGAAGAGGATGTCACAAGGGAAATACCTTACGTGACATCCTCCTTCCTTAAACCTTTATATCTGTTCAAACTTATTCACTTTACTTAACCGATGACAAGCTAAATAAATCAAGAAATAAATCGGTAGTGAATAAAATTTATTCCAGTGTATGGAAACATAAAAACCAATCCACTTAAAAAAAGGCTCTCCGACAAAGCTGCTGAAAGCCGCAAAGAAAAGCGCCTTCCAAAACGGATTAATAGCAGGCTTAAATTGTATAATCAACATAATCGCTACCGGTAGAATTGAAAAATCCCACGGCATATAGGATGGGGTTGACGGAAACACCTTACCCACGTAATACCATAAGCCATACATCACCCCAATAAAATCAAACCAAGAGGTAATAAATATTGCGCAAAGTCCCGCATACAGAAGTCGATGTGTGCTATCTTTTTTACGAAATAAAATAAATAGTATCCAAGGAATTACTGTAAACCCCACCGATAGCCAAAAATCCCAATGAAGAAACGTGTCCTCTAACCAGAGATTCAAATAATCTTTATTTGCGTTGGAAACCCGCTCGTAAATTTCACCGACTTCCTTCATTTTCTCTTCATCCACCAGCGAGAACTGATACATCTAATCAACCCTTTTTTTACTTAGTATTTAAAAAGGGTGCTATTTTATTTATACTTACCTGATTTTATTTCAAATCCCTTACTTATCTTCTAATCGTTGCCGACGAGATCTTTCCAGTAAAAAGCTTAAGACAAACAGGAGAATTCCTCCTATGATAAAGAACAAGGATTTATTAAGAGCGTCCCAAGCAAATTGAATATATGCAGTAAAAGTACTTAACAGGAATGCAATGGTCGCCAGCAATATCCGCTCCGGAACTTCTTTTCGGTACCCAATTATGAGCCACAAAACAGAAAACACAAATAGACTGATAAGACCAACAATGTCTGAAAAAGGAATGAAAGCGACTGGTAAGAACAAGATAAAATCTATTATTTCCAGTGGCTTACTTCGTATCGTTTTCATAATAATCCCTGCTATTAGCAGTACAGACCAGACGGGTAAGAACATATACTGCAGTCTCAATTCAGCCATAAAAAAACTATCCTCTAGTACAATGCTTTGAAACATACCTAGAAGGAATACACTAATTAAACTACTATATTTAAAACTGATATGGATTTGTTTTTTCGGAAATACCTCTCCAGCCAAATAAAGCAGCAGAAAATATATAACTAGCCAATAAAATTCTTGTTCACTTACTAATGTAAGCACAAGCATTTGAATGGAAAAACTCACGGCATAGATATAGCCGAATAAATAATTTGCCCGGTGGTATACGAAGTGTAAATAACCAAAAAGAAAGATTAAAAATAAGATAACATTAAAGGAATCAAACTCAATTCCACTAGCTATCTGCCCAATTGTTGTGATTATCAATCCAACACTTAGCATGAACCGGTGCTCGTAAACAAAGTAAAGTAATAATCCAACTAAGCTCCATATGATGTATGGCCATGCACTCGTCAATATGATGTCATATATGTTGATAGTCAAGAGCATACCAATCCCAAATAAAATATATCCTAATATGATAAAACTAATCCCTTGTAAGGTCGATTTTTTCAGGTACAAATAATGACCAACTAAATATAAGCTAATAAAAACAATACTAATTAAAACTACACGTGAATAATGTGGAATTTGTGCCCAATCGGATGTTATGAAGGTTATAAATCCTAGTGCTGTTAAAATCGTCGCAAACAATAGTAATAAAAAATTTGGGTCCTTTTTGGAATATCTCGATAAGATAGATCCTAGCTGATCGTCTGTGATAATTCCTTCCCTAACCCATTTTTCTCCTTCTTGTTTCAACTTATTTTTATTCATGGGACCACCCCTCTCTAAAAATTAGCATACCGCTTTTTATTGCTTTCAACAAATTTTAGCCCATACATAAACTATTGATAAGGAGGATTCATATGCCAGCAAAAGTTGGAGCTGTTAAAGTAAATAGCATCTCTTCATCTAGTATTTTTAATATTGGTGATGTCTATTCGATGAGCCCTACTAGCTCCGCCAAAACCTATGCTGGTGGTGGGTCTTTTAATACGGGGGATGGACTACGAATTAATTTAAACCATTCTAATACGTATGTCTATGACAAAGACCAAATTGATCAACCAACTGCTTAACAGGAACTGGAGTGATTCACATGAGGATAACCGTTCACCAATCCATTCATATACATTTTTTAAAAATTGGCTCGCTTGCCAATTCATCTGTGCTTCAAATTGGTAGTGCTGGTAGTATTCAGGCCCAATCTGACATTTACAATACAGGGGGACATACCGAGCTTGCAGAGGAAGCAGAGCCCGTTGGTCAGGAGGAATTACCACTGGTCCCACTGTTTAGTCCCGTTCAGTAGCACATTTTTTTCATAGACGCATAAGCTAATCATAGGTATCTGCCTATAAAAAAAGTAACGACCACTCTAGCCAGTCTTTGTGATCAGTGGTAGGAACTTTTTTTGATTTAGTAAAAGGGGAGCGCTGTATGAATATGTATGAGTGGAATCAATATATCGCCGAGCTTCAACAAATCACCTATCGCCAACAGGAACAGATGAAAAAACTAGAAGAAAAAATAAACCAACTCGAAAAGCAGTTACAAGAAAACAGCGGACCTTCGATTGATAAAATCGAATATCATTTTGACCAGCTAAAAATCGAGCGATTAGATGGCACGCTTCACATAGGTTTGTCCCCGAATGAACTAGCCAATATTGATGATTTAGGGATTCCAAATACCAATAAAATACTACCTACAAACACATTGAATCAGAAGCTACTACCCTCGTTAAATGCGTTTGTAAAAGAGCAGGGACCAGAAATGATACGCAGTTTTTCCAATCCGACTAGTAAACCAATCGATCAGCATGCTGAAAATGCTATGGTTGAGGACATCATCAAACAATTACCAAAGCGAATTGCTTTCTATGAAAATCAAGCAAGAGAAAAACACCAACTAACAACCCCACAGCAATTAGAAGCTTTTATTTCAGATCATATCAAAAAAGAAATCTATCATTCCTTACAAAAATATATGCAAGGTAATGATAGTCAAAAAGGAGAATCCTAATGTATTTTGAAGTGCATAATTGGGGATTAACGGTCGGTAATGTCTCCATTGAAGCAATTGCTGCTTCCTCCCTTTTCTTAATTGGTGATACGGAGGAAATTAAGCTTTCTTCCTTTTATGACACCCCTCCTGAATCGTATGTAGTTGGGAATATTGTTCCCCTATCACCAGTTTGATCGAGGTGTTATCATCATGCCAAAACGTTATGTGCACGTAACAGAAAGCGAAATTACTTCTATTGCCTTTAGCTCTATCTTCCAAATTGGTGATGCAAGTATTTGTCGTCCCCGTTCTAATGGGATAGCCATTCAACGCGAAGGAAATGTTTGGAACACGGCACATGATTTACAGTTTAGCGATTTCTCCTTGTTCCAGCTTCCTGCCCATTGGCTTGAGCATGAGCTTCCAGTAACCACTAATACTATCCATCATAATCCCCATATCGTTGTTGGAAATGTATCGATTATCGGGGTTGGTGAATCATCAATCGTACAATTTGGAGGAATTGAGTCCATTGACTCTGAATCAAGGCTAAAGCATATTCGAATGCTACAGGATGAAGATGATGACTTGAATTAAAAACACCATTTCCTTCTTCGTATCATATGGTAAAGTAAATTCTTTAGACTAGTAGGTGTATTTGCATGCCATCCATTGTTGGACCAATAAAGATTAATAGTGTTGGAGGCGGCGTTGTTAATTTTGGTGATGCCTTTTACTTGTCTCCAAAAAGCACCTCCAAAACCAATGCCGGATCAGGCTCATTAAATACAGGTGACTTTATCAACACCAATACCGGAATCAGTTCTTCCAATCCATACGACCCAGATATAAGTGACCAAAACCAAACTGCTAATGCATAAAGAAAAGCCAGGACAAAAGTAAACTTGCTAACTACACTTTTGTCCTGGTCATTTTACAGTTTTGGAACCTTAACTAGCAATTGCTTGGAAAAGAAATAGAGATACGTTTCCTGTACAGGCGCCTGCCAAATGGTTTCTAATGCATGTCGATACAAGGATAGCTGTACCTTATAGCGATTAATAAGCTTATCGATAACATAATCGGTAACCTCACCGGCTATATGATCTGTTTTATAATCTAGAATTATCCAGCCATCATCTGCCGGGATTACTGCATCAAAAACCCCTTGGATTAATACCTGTTCATTTGTTTCACTTTCCCAATTCGCATACACATCTTTCGCTGGTAATGTAATACTAAATGGGACCTCACGATAAAGTTTTTCGGCATGCATCATGTGTGCTGCAATCTCAGTATCTAAAAATATTTCGATGGAAGCAATATCTATTGAATCCGCTTCTTGTCTACGTAATATTTCACGCTCCACAAGACTTTCCACAAACTCCACAAGCTCGTGATAGTCTAATCGTCGATCAAATGGTAGATGCTGCATAACCGTGTGCATTGCTGTTCCCTTCTCTGCTGCTGATAACGACTTTTCCTTCTGCATAAAAATAGGTTTTTTAACAATTGGCGCATGGTTAGGCTGTACAAGCTGAGTTGCACTGTATTCATCCTTCATCTCTCGTTGCCTCTTAATCTCCGTTACACTCTGTTTTGCTCTTGACTGTGTTGCCTGTTCATATGGATAGTGATAGGAAAGACGTGCCTCAACAAAAGCATCCAGCTCCGGATTTACGCCTTCAACTGGTTGCCAGTATGAAACAGTCTCTTGTAAATTAACGTCTTCACTTTCTGTAGCTTCATCAATATTCGTTAATTCACTACCATGTAAAATCGTTACATCCCATTTAGATGGGTCGATCCGAATCTCCTCTAATACGACATCCTGTAATACTTCAGAACGAAGTGCATCTGTCTGATGGTGACGCAATAAAGCTGGTCCTACCCAATCTAAGTAAGATTTCGATTGAATGCGGAAATGCGCTGGTAAAATCCATTCTGAATGATCAAGAATGGATTGCCATTTCTCCTGTTTTTTCTGGAAGGATGCAACATTTCCAACCATCACTAGCTTCTCTCTAGCTCGCGTAAGTGCTACATACAAGACACGCATCTCTTCTGCCAATAGTTCTCGTTGCTTTTCTTCCTTGATGGCATGATAAAATAACGTGGAATAAGTAATCCGCTTTACAGGATCAATATATTTACTAGCAAAACCCAAATCCTTATGCAGTAAGTAATTTTGCCGTAAGTCCTGCATATTAAATTGTTTATCCATGGCACCGACGATAACTACAGGAAATTCAAGCCCTTTACTTTTATGAATCGTCATAATTCGGACGACATCCTCTTGTTCGCTCAAAGCACGAGCAGCACCGAGATCATCCCCACGTTCTTCCATTCGTTCAATGAATCGCAAGAAACGGAATAGACCACGGAAAGAAGTTGTCTCATACCCCCTAGCACGGTCGTATAGTGCGCGTAGGTTTGCCTGCCGTTGACGACCACCTGGCATACCACCAACAAAATCAAAATATCCAGTCTCACGAAATATTTGCCAAATTAACTCTGACAGTGCCCCTTGTCTAGAGGATAGCCTAAAACGCTCTAATTTTTCGATGAATCGGTTCAATTTTTGCGTTATGGTATCTTCGTTTCTGGCAATATATTGTTGGACTGCATCAAAGTACGTATTCTTGCGGTCCGCTAATCGCACCGTTGCCAGCTCATTCTCATTTAAGCCAACGATTGGTGATTTTAATACCGAGGCTAGCGGAATATCCTGTCTCGGGTTATCGATGACCTTCAGTAAATTCAACATAATTTGTACTTCAATCGCTTCAAAATACCCCGTCGATAATTCCGCATATACCGGTATACCCTGCTTCTTCAATTCCTCCACAATAGTTGGTGCCCAGGTCATAGAACGAAGCAAAATGACAATATCACGGTATTGTACATCACGCTGTGTTTCGGTTGCTTTATCAACAACCTGAAGTGGTGTTGCTTCCCCGTGACCAATCCACTGCTTTATCCGCTTCGCATATGCCCTTGCTTCAAGTTGGGCATTCTCCAGATCCTGATAATTTTCTTCCGTATCCTCTTCTGACTCCTTCTGGGCTTCCGGTTGTTCTCGATCAATTAGTAGTAATTCTGGATTTGGTTCTTGTAAGGCTAATGAATCATACATTTTATTGGCATACCGTAATTCTGCATCGCGATCATAATCGATATCACCTAAGGCTTCATCTAAAATTTGCCTAAATATATAATTAGCTCCGATTAACACTAGCTCCCTGCTTCGAAAATTACTTGCTAAGTCTATACGCGTTGCCACATGGTCTTCTTTGGCAAACCGCTTATATTTTTCAATAAATAGGGAAGGCTCAGCATGCCTAAAGCGATAGATGCTTTGCTTTACATCCCCAACCATAAACATATTACCTGGTCCAGTTCGATCACTAATTAGGGTAAGAATGGTTTCCTGCACCAGGTTCGTATCCTGGTACTCATCCACTAATAATTCACTAAATTGCTTGCGCAAATTTTTAGCGATTGTTGAAGGCTGTGGTTCTATGAGTGTAGACGATTCATCCATTAAAATTTGCAAACATAAATGCTCTAAATCAGAAAAGTCCACAACTGCTTTTTCACGCTTAGCTTCAGTAAATCGTTGCATGAAATCCTTCACAATTTCTGTCAAAGATTTAACAATAGGGGCTATTTCCCGCATATCCTCCACATGTGATGAAAGGTTTCGGTTAAACCAGTTATTTCTCATTTTTTCCCATCGTTTTTTATAGCCATCTCGAAGCGTCTTTACTTTCGTCTTCTTATCCTCATTACACTCTTGCTTTTTAGAAGCCAATCTAGGGAAAGTTTGACTGCTCATATATTGTTGGAGTTCTTCCCAATCGTCAAGTACTGCCCCTGCTCCACGAAGTATTTCCGCATCTGCCTCGATTGTTTCTGTATACCCATATGGGCCATCATTCTCACGTGTTACTGTTAAGGCAAGCTTAATTTCCTGTTCAATGGCTTTGAAATTGTCCTGAACCTCTCGTTTAATAATCGCTAACCAGGACAAATCTTCCTCTTGCCAATCATCTGGTACTACGTAAACTTCTGCTAGCTTATCTAGCCAAGCACTTGGCCAAGGGTTTTGCATGGCAAAAGTATAAAGAGATAGCACGAGTTTTTCCACGTCGACATCATTTCTGTCACCTGAAAATCGGTCAACCACTTGGAAAAACCTTTCTTGTTCCTCTCCTTCTCTACCATACCAGTCCTCAAATAATTCATCTAATACATCCTGCTGCATCAAATCGGCTTCCATATCATTGGCGATTCGGAACCCTGGATCAATATCAAGTAAGTATGCATACTGCTTCACCACATCTAAGCAAAAGGAGTGCAAGGTGGAAATCGATGCCCGTTGCAATAACGATAGCTGTTTCTTTAAATGCACGGAAGACGGATCTTGCTGTAATGCTTTCTCCAATGCTTGTCCTACACGATTACGCATTTCCTGTGCGGCTGCATTTGTAAAGGTAACGACAAGAAGTGAGTCAATATCAACTGGATTCTCTTGCTTGAGCAGCTTTTGAATGATTCGTTCAACTAGAACTGCAGTCTTTCCTGACCCAGCCGCTGCAGCAACTAAAATATCACTACCTTCTGTATAGATGGCCGCTTCCTGCTCCCTCGTCCATTTAACCAATGCTATCTCCTCCCTTCTCTCTGATTTTCATAAGCACTTCTTCCTCTTTCAGTTCTGGTAATTTACGAAAACTATTTGAATCAAGTGATGTATCAAATTGACATACCGAAAGAAATGGACAGTGCGTACAAGCGACTTGTTGCTTTCGTTGATATGGATTTAAGTGAACAGCACCTTCTGTCATATCTATCCCAGCATTCATCATAAGCTGGTGAATATGTTGTTGAAGACTAGTGAAGGTTTCTTCACTAGCTATCTTTGAATTTTTACTAAAGTCACCATCTTTTTTAATTCCTGCAGGGATGATTTGACTCGTTCCAGATTCTAGCGACGTGTCCATTAACTGTATGACTTGCTCTTGATTTATTAATAATCCCTGCATCTTATAGCTTTTAAAAATTTCTTCTTCTAGTTGTTCATCAGTCATATTTTGCGTACCGGAAATCATCGGATTATGGACATGGAAATACAACACACCCGCTGGGGTTGCTTTTTTTCCTAACCAGCGCTCTGATTGGGATAGAACTACATCCAAATACGTGAGCATTTGTAAGGCAAGCCCATAATAGACCTCTACCATGTCCAGACCTCTTGCACTTGATTTATAATCAATTATTCGTAAATAGAGATCCTCTTCATTGATTGCTTTATCGACTCGGTCAATTCGACCGCGAAGCATAATTTCATACCCATTTGGCAGCTGTAAGGTCACCGGCTCAAGCTTGTCTCGCTTCGAGCCAAACCCTAGCTCTAATCCAACAGGTGAAAACTGACTTAATCTCGCTTGTTCACTTAGGACATAAGCCGCACGAGCAATAACTTTTTGTAGCTTATGCTGAATGTATTGATAGCGATTGGAACTATGCAAAATCTGGTGTTGTAAAATTGGAGCGAGCGTTGTTACCGCCCGTTCTGCATAAGCATCCGTTTCCTGCCTCGTTAAGTGGGCAAAGTCCTTCCCTTCTGCTTGAATCCATTCCGTCATAATCCGTAATGCTTCATGGAACAGATTTCCAATATCCGGTGCATCTAGCTTATATGTTTTTCGTTCATCTAAGCCGAGACTATATTTCGCAAAATGCTGGTAGGAACAGCGATAATAGGTTTCCAATCGGGAGACACTTGCTAAAACCTGCTTTGGATATAACTTTTCTACCGTATCCGCTTCAATAGCAGAAGGTGTGTTTTTATAGAACAGACTTTGTAATATCGTATAGGTGGTGCCGTATTTTTTATGATTTTCCATATACCAATTCAATACATTCCACCAGATTGGTTTAACTGGATACCCTTTTCTACTTCTTGCAAGCTGTGCCGTTAAAGCGGATCTCGTTTTAATAGGTGATGTGATAAAGCGATCTGCTTCATATAATTCATCCGGATCCTGTAACAACATCCGCTCTTTACATGCTGGGAACATTTCTTGAACTCGTTTAATGAGCTGTGACGGCATTTTTGCCTTGCCTTCCTCATCACTTAACGGATAACTAATCCACATATAATCAGACGCCGCCGAAAAGGCTAAATACATATAAAACCAATCATCTAGCAATTGACGCTTACTCGTATCAGCAAGCTTCATTCCATGGGTTGCTAACAGCTCTCGTTCCGTTTCATTAATCATTCCGTCTGCTGGCGGTTTTAACGGCCACACACCATCATTTACCCCAACTAAAAAGGAGCATTTAATTCCACTAATACGTGAACGATCAATGGTCCCGACGATAACATGATCAATACTTGGTGGTACATGGGAGAATTTCAATGTCTCTAGTCCAGCATCAAGCGTCGCACGAAATGCTGGTAACATCATTTCCTCCTCACCAGCTATTTCTACCATTTCATCAAATAAATTGATGATACCGTTCCAAACTTGTTCCTGCTCTCTCCCTTTTGATAATTGACCATTTTCATCAAAAATGGCTCGCATCTGTTCCAGTCGCGCAGGAGCGTGAATATGCTCTAGTAGGGTATAGGTAATCTCACAAAGCGCTTGAATAGTCGAAGCCGCTCTAATTTGCTCATCAAAGGTAGCAAGTGCAGCAACAACTTGTCTACGGTAATGATTAATACGTATTTGCATTTCCTTCTCCGTGTCGGTTTGCACAGATTGGTCAAATCCCCGAAATCGTTGGAAAATCCAATCGGACTCTGCCATCCATTGCTTTTTCGAACGAATTCCATATTCAATCACGTAATTTTCAAGTTCATCAATCGCATCATTTGTTAATGGATATTCTTCATCGGATACTGGAACAAATCCAGTTTTAAGCATCCGAAATACTGCATCATAGCGCCAATTTGTGTCCACTACTTCTAATGCCGAACGGATAAATTCAATTAAGGCATGATTAAGCATCGTCCGTTTTTCATCAATAAATACTGGAATTTGATAATCCTCAAATATCGTTGAAATTAAATCCTGGTATGTTTCTGTTTGTCGAATTAACACAGCCATATCACGATACCGATAATTTTCTTCCCGAACGAGACGTAATATTTCCTGTGCTACTCCTTCTATCTCTGCACGAGGATGAACCGCTTCTGCTAGCTGTATCGGTGCTTGTCCCTCATAAACTTGGGCTGGTCGAACATCAAAATAGCGTTCAAGATGGGCAAAATACGGTTTATTGTTAAATACACCCGTTTCTGGGTCTAGCACTACTGTGTCCTCTATTGAAATCTGATTTTCCTCAGCAAGCGCACGCAGGACCTGATAGGTCTCCTTGGTTTGATAAAACAAATCCAAATCAGATAGCACTCCTGTTTCCATCTCATCCAGCGTAAGTGTAATCGTTACACGTGCACATTTCTTTAACAACGTTTCAACGACGATTAATTCCTTCGGGGTGAAGCGATGAAACCCGTCAAAATAAATTTCCGCACCGTTCAAGGAATCCGCTTCTTTTATTTTTTCAGCTAAAAGGGTTAGTTGATCCTCACTATCAATATAGGTATCCGCTAGTGATTGACCTAATTTTTCATATAGATAGTGGAGGTCTGTTAATTTATTTACTAGAGCTCCTTCGCCAGGCTCTTTATGTGCATATTGATTGATCTGATACTTTTGCATTAACAATGCTTCAGGTGTTACGTCATATCGTTTAAACTCCGTAATAATTTTTTCAAGCTCACTTAAAAAGCCCTGTTTTTCTACCGCTTTTTGAAAAACATGCCAGTCGTCTTCCTTTTCTTCAATTATTTTCCGCAGCATCATTTGAATACCAACAGAGCTAATAAATTGTCTCGTAGCTCCACCAGTTTCTTGTAAAATCAACCAAGCGAGCCTTGAGAAGCTCGTTACCTGTGTTCGAATACTTCCTTGGAACGCCTCATCCTGGAAAAGCGTATATTCTTGTTCGAATGTCATTTGATCTGGAACAATATAAAATATTGAGGCACCTCGTGGGTTTGTTGTTGAACTTTCTTTTATTTCGTTAAAAGCATAATTGCTTTTCTCTGTTCCTGCTCTTCCTACGATAAATCGAAGTCCCATTATGTATCCCCTCCCTAACGCGATTCTCCACTACAATAGAATGAAAAAAACTTCTGACCAATGCTTGTACAAGACAGAAGTTTTGTGTTTTCACTTGTCTAACCAGTTCCTTATACTTCCTCTGAATCTGAAGCATCTTTCTGTTTGGATTTTTGCTGAAGCTTCTTTTCAACAAATTTACCAATCGCCCAAAACAATACAATACAAATACCAACAACTATTGTTCTAGTCGGATTTTGTGCGAATGATACAATACTTGATCCTACATAAGCTATCGAAAAAATCATCACAGATTTCCCAAGTATTGCCGCTAAGATAAATTGATAGGTATTAATATTGGACAATCCCGCTACAACGTTAATGACGGCCGATGGTGAAAATGGAAAGCACATTAATAAAAACAATGGCCCAAATCCATGCCGTTCTAACCAGCCAGTAACTTTTCGTACTTGGTTATTTTTCCGAATGATAACAAATACTTTTTTGTCGCCTAGGTTTCTTACAATTAGAAACACTAGTACTGCCCCTAAACTAGAACCTGCCCACGATAACAGAAACCCTTCTAATAAGCCATATGCTGCAGCATTTCCTAATACGAATACAACTAATGGCAGAAAGGGGAGAAATGCTTCAATAAACGGGAGCAATATTCCTGGCAACGGACCTAAGCTCTCATAGTCCTGCAATAATTCCATAATATATTGATCTAGTTCGTCATTCGCAACGGCTGTTTTCCATTCTGTTATGATGTTTAATAAGTACATTTAGTAAATCTCCCCATCCAATAGAAACCCAATTCATTTATATATTAATTTCATTTTAATGGAAATCAAACATTATGAAAAGTTTTAGCAAAGTGCTTCGACTCTCTTGTCCATTTCGTCTGGAAAAATTAGCCTCTACCCTTTCATTTTTCCAGATTTTTTTTGTGTATTTTTCCAGCGTTTTGACGTATAATAGAACAAACGTTCTTACTTGGAGGAGTAACTAATGCGCTATCTTACAGATGAAGAATTAGCAACGACCACTCGCTTTCTTTTTCTATCAATGGCAATTGTTGTGATTCGGCAGGATATGGAAATCTTCCAAAAGGGTCCCTTTAAAATAAAAGAAACCTATATCGACCTTTTGGAGAAGATGAATTCTATCGCACTAACAGAACGCAGACAATTACGTGCAACGATGGAAAAGAAAAAGCTTCAGGTTATACTAATCAATAAAAACGATTCCTTTTCTTCCTATCTATTCTTATGTAGAGGAAAAGAAGAAAAGCGAAACTACTTTAACCCAGTTATTCGAAAAAAGGTAAGGGAAATTGTACAGGAAATTATGTTGAAAGCTTTGGAGCAATACCAATCTTTTGCTGCTGCAAATGCTTAATACGATTATCCAACAAATACCTAAATTGTGCCGTACGATGAATTTGATTCATCACGGAACCATAGGATGTATCGACAAGAATCCGTTTGCCATTTTTAAATACAATCTCGGTGCATTGATTAACGGCACGATTCACATGATCGATATGGGAATGAGCAATCCAGGAGCATTTCGCGTTGGTAGGAGAAGTAGTTGGAAAAAAATACATGCCACTAGAAGGATCAATTGAGATTGGTGCTTTATGGGTAATCCCACAAATATCTCGTGTCCCTTCTTGTCTGCCTTTCAGGCTTGCTCCAAAAAACTTGCAAGCGAAATCAATCAGCTTACTAGGAGAATAATCGACTACATACTCGGCTTCTTCTTCTAGGACAAATGTATTGATCGTTCCTTCCTGATCTCGTTGTGCAATTACAGCTAAGGTTAGTGGGGTAATTTCATGTAATGGAGAATAAAAATCATCATGCATCAAAATCATCCTTTCATACAGAATGAAAGGGAGAGGCTTATCTACTAATCTACCAAATGTTCTGCTAAATTGAAATAGTAAAAGCTGATTTTTTTCTAATAAAATGTCGTTTTATCCACCATTACTCCCCAGTTTCTAGAATTTGAGAGCCATTTCCATGCAAAACTTCTTTTTCTTCCTTCAGTTCTAAACTGATACTGTCTAACGGCACATAAAAATCTGGGTTTAGTATTGTATATGTATCTAATTCCGGACGCACTTCTTTCTTTGCCATACAACCATCTCCTTTTTGTACTATTCATTAGTATGGGGTGTTTCTTGACTTTTCATACGAATAAATTTACTGGAGACAGTTCCACAGTGGTAAATAATTCAACAATAATAAAAGCAGCCCACCAATTGCAGTGAGCTGCTCCCTCGTTAATAAAGCAAATTAACAAAGTCGTCTTTCGTGATTTTCCCAAGGTAATGTGCCACATCAATATCCGCTAATGCCGCTTCAATTGCTTGTTTTTCATGCCGCACACCAATCAAGTTATTCTCAAGGTCTTGAATTTCCCCTAAACCGAAGAAATCACCATAAATCTTGCAGTTTTCAATGATTCCTTTCTTCACGTCAAATCGCACATCTAGTAGACCAGATGGGAATTTATGTGAAGCTTGCACGTTGAATGCTGGTGATTTACCATAATTCCATTCCCATTTTTGATAGCGGTCCTCGGAGATTTTGTTAATATTCTTCCAATCTTCTTCTGTTAGAACATATTGCGGAACATCCTGTACATCCTCTACGTTAAAGATATGTTTTAGGATACGCTCTTTAAATTCTTCCATGGAAATTTTCTCATCTAGAAACTCCGAAATATTAGCTACTCTACTACGAATCGATTTTATTCCCTTCGACTCAATCTTTTCTTTCTTCACTTTTAATGCTTTAACGACATTATCGATTTCTGAATCAAGCATTAGAGTACCATGGCTAAACATACGACCTCTAGTAGAGAACATCGCGTTTCCAGAAATTTTACGCCCCTCTACAACAACATCATTTCTACCTTGTAATTCCGCGGGAACACCGAGGTCATTCAACACCTCAATAACTGGCTTTAAAAATTTAGCAAAGTTATGGAAGCTCTCTCCATCATCTTTCGTAATAAAGCTGAAATTAAGATTTTGCTCATCATGATACACCGCTCCTCCACCTGAAAGACGGCGAACAACTTTAATCCCATTATCTTCCACATAATCCGTATTTATTTCTTCAATCGTGTTTTGATTTCTACCAATGATGATCGAAGGCTTATTAATATAGAACAGTAAGTATGTATCCTTCTCCCCAAAGTTCTGTAAAATGTATTCTTCAATTGCAAGGTTAACCATCGGATCTGTTATACCTTGGTTATCGATAAATTTCATGATGAAACCTCCTCCTATTTAATTTTTCTACTACAATTCTATCGAAAAGGGACATACAAGCAAAGGAAATTGCCTTATTTTTCCCAGGTAAGACCTTCCTCTGCTAGAAGAACCCGTCCATCAAAAACTTCACTTGCCTGGTTAACTAAATCTTGATGGTCTCCATACTGTGGTAAGTGACTTAAGATTAGCGTGTTCACATTGGCTTTTTCAGCAATCATGCCTACTTCACGGCTCGTCATATGACCTGCACCAGTGCCATCTTGGTCTGCATAAAAATTACAATCCGTGATGAGTAAATCAGCGTCTTGGCTGAATTGGATCCAGTCGTCCTGATAGCTTGAATCTGCTGTATACACAATAACACTATCCCCATCCGTAATTCGCATTCCATAACATGGAACTGGATGCTTCGTTTTCAAAAAGCTAATCGTAAATGGCCCAATTGTCAATGTTTCTTCTGGATTATAAGCAATGCCTTCTGTAAATTCATGGGTTAGCTTTTCGAAGCCTTCCTTGTCCTCTGTATGACCATAAATCGGCAAAATATCCTGATGCTCCATCAAATAAGACTGTACTAACCAAGCATATTGTAATACGCCAATATCGGCAACATGATCATAATGATAATGCGATAGAATGACAGCATCAATCGCCATGATATCTTTATATTGTTGCAGCCTTGACAAAGCCCCACTGCCAACATCAATCAGTAATGTAAAATCATCTTTTTCAAGTAAATAAGCAGATGTTGCACTTCCTGGTGCAGGATAGCCACCCCAATAACCAATTACAGACACTTTCAATTTACGCACCTCAATTTCTTTTTTTTGTTGTAACACAGAATTACATAATTTCATACTGTTATAATACAATATAATTATCCCATTAAAGGAGGATCCCTATGATTACCAATGTGCTCGAGTTTTTCCGTACTCTTCCCAAAAAGACCTGTCAGCAATGTGGTCAAGAAATAAACGAACAGTCTGATTGCTACATCAATATTTGTGAAGAATGTGATCACCCAGCTAGATAATTCATACGGGATAAAGGAATACTACCATCATGTATTCATCACCATTGTATGCTTTCCATTAACAGGACACAACTTTTGTGCAGCTAATTGGTTTAGCTGTATTTTTTTGATAAAAATCTGAAAAATCATATCCTTCTCACAGAAAATATATTATAATTACTTAGAGTACCGAAATATCTCGTTAGGAAAGGGGAATTTTAATGACAACTACCAAGACAAAAAGACTACTACGCTCTGAAGTACCGGAAGAACAAAAATGGGACTTAAGCGATTTATTCCCAACCTTTGACGCTTGGGAAAGTGAGCTTAACGCTGTACAAAATGATGTGACTGAGATTACCCAATATAAAGGTAAGCTTGGAAATGATGCAGCAACATTACTAAACTGTCTTACTACCTTAGAAAGCTATCAACAACGACTTGTTCGAGTGGGTACATATGCAAGCTTAAAATCTAGTGCAGATGGCAGTGATCCCGATAATCAACGTGACGCTGCGAAAATCTCTTCTGCAATGGCTAGTATTAGCGCAAAATTATCCTTTGTTCAATCGGAACTACTAACAATCCCAACAGAAAAAATTGAACAGTTCCTAAACGAAGAAAAAGCGCTACAATCCTATAAAAAAATGCTAGATGATATTTTGGAAGAAAAAGCTCATACACTTTCACCAGAAATCGAAGAGACATTAGCAGCCTTAAGTGAGGTCCATGGTGCACCATACATGACCTACATACGAAGCAAATCAGCCGATATGGTCTTTGATTCAATTACTGATGAAGCTGGTAACGAGCATCCGATGTCTGCTGCTTTATATGAGGATCGCTACGAAATCGAGGCCAATACAAAGCTTCGTCGTGATGCATATGATTCTTTTATTAAAACACTAAATCAGTATAAGAATACTTTTTCCGCTACGTATGCAACAGAAGTGACGAAACAGATTACCATGGCGAAACTACGTAAGTATGAATCTGTTACCGATATGCTACTTGCACCACAGCAGGTAACAAAAGAAATGTATTTAAACCAGTTAAATGTCATCCAAGAGGAACTCGCTCCTCATATGCGTCGATATGCGAAGCTTAAAAAGGAAAAACTAGGACTGGATGAGCTTAGATTCAGTGATTTAAAAGCACCTCTTGATCCTGAATTTAATCCAAAAACAACTTATGAAGAAGCAAAATCAGTCATATTAGAAGCACTACAAGTTATGGGGCCCGAGTATGCAGCTATCATGGAAAAAGGTCTTAATGATCGATGGGTTGATTTAGCGGATAACGTTGGTAAGTCAACCGGCGCATTCTGTTCAAGCCCATATGGTGTTCACCCATATATCTTAATTACGTGGACTGATACGATGCGAGGAGCGTTTGTACTAGCTCATGAGCTTGGCCATGCTGGTCATTTTTATCTAGCTGGAAAAAATCAATCCTTATTTAATACTCGACCTTCAACCTATTTTGTGGAAGCACCTTCTACCATTAATGAATTGCTTCTAGCAAATCATTTAATGAGTAAGACCGATGACAAGCGAATGAAGCGTTGGGTCATTACGCAACTACTAGGTACGTATTATCATAACTTTGTCACGCATTTACTAGAAGGAGAGTACCAGCGTCGTGTTTATGAATTAGCAGAAGCAGGCACACCGCTAACAGCAAGTGTCTTATCACAACAAAAACGTGAAGCATTAGAAAACTTCTGGGGCGATGTTGTCGTATTCGATGAAGGGGCAGGATTAACTTGGATGCGTCAGCCACACTACTATATGGGGCTATATCCATATACGTATTCTGCAGGACTGACCGTATCTACAGCTGTTGCTAAACGTATCCAAACAGAAGGAGAACCCGCTGTTGAGAGCTGGTTAAATGTGCTACGTGCTGGTGGAACAGTGAAGCCACTTGAGTTAATCAAGCAAGCTGGTGTCGATATGTCGAAGCCAGATGCTATTCGAGAAGCAGTTGCATTCGTCGGCTCGTTAGTTGATGAATTGGAAAAGAGCTACGAATAATAACACATAACTACTTAAATCTATATTCGCCATAAACTTGTTAAAAGTAGCAAGACCTCTAAAGATAATGAGCCTGGGACATAAGTACTTTTGATAAGATAAAATCCGATTTGCACGTACTCCCCGCTTCGGGAATATACTCCGCTGAATTAGTGCACTTTCGTAATGTTATCTTTTCATTTTACTTATATCCCAGGCTCATCTTATTTGTTATTGTAAAAATGTTAGTACATCTGTTACGGCTTTTTCACCTTGCTCAATACAGTCTGGAATTCCTACTCCTTCAAAAGAGCTTCCTGCTATAAATACACCTGGTAATTGCTCGCTTGCTTCTTTTCGAACAGATGCAATTCGTTCTAAATGACCAACAGTATATTGTGGCATTGCCTTTTTCCAACGAGATATAACCGCGAAATCAGGTTTAGCAGTAATATTCATAGTCTTGTTTAAATCCTTTAGAACAATCTCGATTAGTTCCTCATCTGACAAATCAACGATAGCTTGATCACTAGGTCTACCCACATAGCAACGAATTAAAGCTTTTCCGCGCGGCGTTGTGGATGGCCACTTTTTATGGGTCCACGTACAAGCCGTAATTCGAAAATCACTATTTCTTGAGACAACAAACCCAGTACCATCAATATCCTGCTTAATTGCCGATTCATCAAACGCCATAGCAACATTAGCAACTGAGGTAGATGGAACATCCGAAAACACATCCATAAAATCATAATTATTAAACAGATTTGGCAATGTAGGATGTGGTGTCGTTACAATAATCGCAGAAGCCCGTATTGCCTCACCACTAGTTAACTTGACGTGATATTCTGATTCGATTTTCTCCACACGCTCCACCGCTGTGTTAAGCATGATAGTATTGGAATCAAGTTTCTCTACTAATCTGTTAACTAATGTTTCCAAACCACCTTCAAAAGAGAAGAACGCGCCTGGAGCTGGAGCCTTACTGATTGTTTGGGCAGGCTTAGGAAGCGTTTGCTTTAAGCCTTTAATTAAACTGCCATACTTCTGCTCTAATTGATAAAAATTAGGGAAGGTTGCCATTAAACTCATGTCATCAATATCACCGGAATAAATTCCAGATAATAATGGTTCTATTTCATTTTCCACAAGCTCATTTCCAAATCTGTTGCGCAGGAATGAACCGAGTGCCTGATCTGGCATGGCCTCCCCCTTCGCTTTGAAAAGATCAAGTAGTGCACGAGCTTTTCCAGCAGGCGACACTAAATCGGAACGAAGAAATGAACCAATTTGCTTCGGAATCCCCATAAATGCTCCTTTCGGCATTTTATGGAGTTTACCTTGTACTAGAATATAAGACTGTCCTGTTCCATTACGAATCATCTGATCTGTTAAACCAAGTTCTTCAACTAGTTTGACCCCAGGCTTTTTCCTAGCAATAATGGAATCTGGACCACGTTCAATTGTAAAGCCCTCCCGTTTAATGGTATTGATTTTACCACCTAAACGATCACTCGCTTCTACTAATTTCACTTGGTACGGTAACTGCTTCGTATTCAGTTCTTTTTGTAAGTAATAGGCAGCGGATAACCCAGTTATCCCGCCGCCTATAATTACAATTGATTTCTTTTCCATTTACGCATCACGCTTTACTCGATTTTGAACAACTGTTGCTAACGTTTCAATAAATAATGGATGCACATTTGGCATTTCTGGACGATAGTAGCTCGCACCTAGTTCTTCACATACAACTTTACATTCGTAATCATTATCATAAAGAACCTCTAAGTGGTCAGCAATAAATCCAACTGGAGCATACACAAATGAACGGTACCCTTTTTCATTGTAAAGTGTACGTGTTAAATCCTGAACATCAGGTCCTAACCATGGATCTGGCGTATTTCCTTCACTTTGCCAGCCAAGTTCATAATTTTTAATGCCAGCTTTTTCCGAAATAAGTTTTGCTGTCTCTTTTAATTGATCTGGATATGGATCGCCGTTTTGTAGAATTTTCTCTGGCAGACTATGTGCAGATACGATTAATACTGCTTTTTCACGTTCATCAGCAGTCATTTTTGCATACTCATTGTTAATTTGCTCTGCCCAATATTGAATAAATCCTGGTGCATCATACCAGCTTTCAACTGCTTTAATTTTAATTCCAAATTTTGCTGCTTCATCTTGTGCACGTGTATTATATGATTTCACACTAAAGGTAGAATAATGTGGAGCTAAAACAAGTGACACTGCTTCTTTGATGCCATCCTTGCCCATTTCGGCAACTGCATCTTCAATAAATGGCGTAATATGCTTTAATCCGATATATGCCTTATATTCATATTCATCCTGGCTAGCATTAAGTTTTGCTTCTAATGCTTTCGTCTGTTCTTCTGTAATTCTAGCTAGTGGAGACGTACCACCAATTGCTTTATAACGATCCTTTAAATCTTGAAGTTGCTCTTCAGCCGGCTTTCTTCCATGACGAATATGTGTATAATACGGTTCGATATCCTCTTCTTTGTATGGTGTTCCATAAGCCATCACAAGTAATCCAATTTTCTTTCTTTCCATGTTTTCTACACCTCTTTAGTATATTTGATTCCAAACGTTTATCGTTTCGAATACGAATGAATAAAGTCAGTAAGTTTCTTCAATGTTTCTGGTTGAATGTCTGGTGTTACACCATGACCAAGGTTGAAGACATGTCGGCCATCCTTCATCGATTGATCAAGTATTGCTTTTGTACGACTTTCAATAGTATCCCAATCCGCAAGTAAAATAGCAGGGTCAAGATTGCCTTGAAGCACTTTCGTAACACCTAAGCTACGAGCCTCTTCAATCGACGTTCGCCAATCAAGGCCTATAACATCTACCGGTAAGTCATTCCATTCTAACAATAGATGACTTGCTCCAACACCGAACATGATTAATGGTACATCATCCTGCTGTAGCTCCGAGAAAATTCGATGCATAACAGGTTTGATATACGTACGATAATCTGCTGTATTCAGCGCACCAACCCATGAGTCAAAAATTTGCACAGCTTTAACACCAGCTTTAATTTGTGCTTTTACATATGTAATCGTCATATCTGCAAGCTTATCCATTAAAGCAAACCACGCTTGTGAATTACTATACATAAATGCTTTTGTTAAACCATAGTTCTTCGAAGGTCCACCTTCAATTAAATAACTAGCAAGGGTAAATGGCGCACCACTAAACCCAATTAAGGGAACTTGTAATTGTTCTTCCGTTAATAATTTAATCGTCTCTAACACATAAGGTACATCTTCTTCAGGTGTGATTGTTCCTAACCTTTCAACATCCTGGATGTTTTTAATTGGATTATCAATCACCGGCCCAATCCCGCTCTTAATATCTACATCAACACCAATTGCAGGTAACGGTGTCATAATGTCTTTATAAAGAATTGCAGCATCCACATCATAATTCTCAACCGGTAGCCTTGTAACATAGGCACAAAGTTCAGGCTGATGGGTAATTTCAAATAGTGAATACTTCTCCTTAAGTTTTCTGTATTCCTCCTGTGATCTACCTGCTTGTCTCATAAACCATGCGGGAGTATACGCTGTTGCTTCACCTTTGTAAGCGCGAATAATCGTGTCATTAAGCTTCATCTTCTCACCCTTTTAGGACGTTCCAAAGAGGTTAAATCTCCTAAGCATAACATCCTTTTATTCCTTGTCGTTATTTTAGTTGGCATAAGCCATTAACGTAAATAAAAATCATCCTCTTCTACTATACCGATTTCAAACTTCTCTGTATAGCAAGACACGACTTTTGTCATGAATTTGTCTAATTTTGCGCATGTGCAACCATTGCTAATCCGCATGAATCAAGTAATTCAACACAAAAGTTCTATATTATTGCCTGGGAAATATTAACCGTATTTTGTCGAATTACTAGTCAAATCGTACCCATATTACTTCATATAATAGAAGATTTGGTTATAAATCCAATTAATATACGGTACAATGGATATAAAAATAGAATGTGTTCCCGAAACCTATGATGAAATCGTAACTTGCCGACAAATATCATTATACGATACCTGGTAGTAAACTTAAACTAATAAGAATTCCTTTTTAATAATAATTTTAAATCTAGTGAGAAAAGAGGAAATGATTATGAACGCTTTTATGACAAACGGTACAATTGATTTTCTTTCAAAGCTTGCTGCGAAATATCCTGCCATAAAGCTGCATTTAATGAATGGCGCTTCAAATGACTTAGCGTATTACGAAGGAAAAAAGCAAGCGATATTCCAGGCTGGAAGATCCTACGAAATTGTTGTACACGCTGGCAACATTTTTGAAAGTGGTTATGTCGTTATGAATAACATACCCGTTACAGAGGAAGGAAAAGCAATATTGGAGGACAGCTTTAAAAAGAGACGACAAGAGGTAGAAAAGCAAGCCGGCTTTCAAGCGTTTCGCCTACTGAAGCCACTAAACGGGAATACCTATGTCGTGTTTACACAATGGGATTCGATGGAGAGCTATGAACAGTGGAAACAATCGGAGGGCTTTCAAAAGGCTCATGCTAAAACAACACCACCTGCCTATTTCGCCGATCGACCATTTGTAACGACCTATCAAATGGTCGAAAAAGAGTAAAAAGATGGAGCTAAAACATAAGTATATTCACCTTATGTCCTAGCTCCTATTAGTGTTCTTTATTTCAATACATATTCTTCAAAAAATGCTGTATAGACATCTTCTGTTTGTGAACCAACTAAACGATAAACCTCTTTCCCATCTTCATAATAAACCAATGTTGGTGTAGAGGTAATTCCGTACCGTGTTACTTTATCACTAAATTCAAGCAGATTTAACTTTTTCATATCGACATTCATTTCTTCTGCTAGTGGTGCAAGAATAGGTGTTGTATTTTGACAGTGTACACAAGTTGGGCTGTAAAAATAAACTGTCAACGGCTCACCACTTTCCACCGCTTCGTCTAATTCATCCGGCAATATTTGATTTCCGTAATTTGGATCATCTAACTGATCGATTGTTGCTTGATCCAAATCATTCGTTCCATATGGATTATTACTTCCTTCTAAAGCTTTATTATTTTTGTAGTCTAATACAAAATATAACGCAACGAATAATACAACAACGACACCGATAATAATTAATATTTTCTTTTGCATAGTAGCTCCCCTACTTTCTTTTTAATAATACTAAATGGGTAACGAAGATTAAGATAAAAGCAACCCCTGCTAAAAACGGAATTGTAATAAACCCAAAATAATTGATGTATTGAAAATTACATGGCACAAGTCCACATGCGCCTCCTGCGTCTGTTAAAGCAGGTAATTTCTGTATAAGATAATGATATGTAGAAACACACATGCCAATTCCACTCATGAATAAGCCTGGTAATGCGATTGCTAAATTCTTTTTGAATATAGCCGTACCATAAATGATAACAAGCGGATACATTAGAATCCGTTGAAACCAGCATAACTTACATGGTTCATACCCCATAACTTCCGAAAAAAACAAGCTTCCCGCCGTAGCAACAATTGCTACTGTCCAAATTCCAAGTAGCCAATTCTCATATTTCTTCGAATGATCCATTCCGGAATCTCCTTATATTTAATTTCTTTTTCCCTAGTATTATACTAGGAATTTTTAAAAATAACAAAAAAAGAGGGCCTAGCCCTCATGAGTCGATAATTGATTTTTATGCACATAAACTGCTGCTTGTGTACGGTCATGAACATCTAATTTTGCCAGGATATTACTGACATGCGTCTTCACTGTCTTAATGCCAATGTATAGCTGTTCACTAATCTCTTGGTTGGTCATGCCATTGCCGATACAGAGGAGAACTTCCATTTCCCGCTCTGTTAATTCATCATGTGGTTTCCGCTGTTCACGTCTAAAACTCGTCATTAATTTAGTTGCCACTTTCGGTTCAATCACATTTTCCCCACTCGCGGCCTTCTTAATCGCTGCTACTATTTCATCAGCTGAAGAGGTTTTCAATAAATAGCTGAATGCACCTGCTTCTAACGCTGGAAATACTTGCTGATCATCGTAATAGCTCGTTAGAATAATAATCTTGCAAGCTGGCATTTCCTGCATGACTTGTTTTGTAGCTTCAATGCCATTACCATTATCCATCATTAAATCCATCAATACGACATCAGGCTTCTCTTGTAAAATTAAATTAGCCCCGTCATAGCCACTACTTGCTTGCCCAATAACATCTATGTCAGGATCTGTTTGTAAATAAGCAATAATACCTTTCCGTACGATTTCATGATCATCCACGACAATAACTCGAATCATTCCGTATCCACTCCCCATGTTAAATCATATTTACAAGCCCCTATGCTAGCAAGGAATCCTTATATCAATATATGTACCTTCATCAATATTGGATCGAATGGAGAAGGTTCCTCCTAATTCATCACTTCTTTCCTTCATTGTTTTAAGCCCGTAGGATGTTTTTTTCGCATTATCATGTCGTAAATCAAACCCTTTTCCATTGTCGGCGATATGTAGAAAGAGTTCATTCGACCGCTTGGCAATTTCAATTTTGACGCTCGTTGCATTTGCATGACGAAGAATATTGGACAATGACTCCTGAATAATCCGGAATACATGCTCTTCAGTCGCCTCTGAAAGCTTCAATTCCTCACTAATATGTAATTGAAAATCTAGCTGCGATTTTTGCTTTAGTTCCTCGACCAGCTTCTCTATTCCTTTTGGAAGTGGATCACCTGATAGATGAACAGGGCGCAAATGTAGTAATAATGCCCGCATCTCAGTTTGCGCCTGGAGGGCCCCATTCGCTACTTCCACCATCTGCTCTTTTGCTAATTCTGGATTCTGGTCAAACTGCTTAATAGCCGCTTCAGAAAGCATCGTTAACGCAAATAATTGCTGGCTGACCGCATCATGTAGGTCTCTTGCAATTCGTTGCCGTTCTTCAATAACAGCGGATTTATGCGCAGACTTAGCAAGCTCAGCTTTTTCGTCGGCTAATCGTTGCAAGGATTTCACTTGATTCTGCAGCTTTGCACCCAACTCGTTCAACTCATTACCAATCCGCGTTAGTTCATCACCTTCATTAAAATAAATACGAGACTGATAGTTTCCATTCGCAAATTGAGTAATTTGAACAGATAGGTAATCCATCCGTTGCTTCATATCACCACTAGAGCGAAATCCAACATAAACCGAGATAAAAAATCCAATCAATCCATATAAGATAATAAATAGGTAAATACTATTTGAGGTTAACCAATCCGGACTAATTAAAACGAATATCGATAATAAAATCGCTAAAATAGTCACCGTCGTTAAGAATAAGCCGTTTAAATGGGAAATGATATAGCTATACCGAATACTAGAAAAACGATTTTTCAAGACGATCCCTCCCTAAACATAATCAACCCGTATCGACCCAGCCTTTACCTTTAGCGTTATATCTAATTTCCTTGTGGCTGAATCATAATTTGGTGTGATGAAGCTAAGGGAACGATTTATACCATCAACCGATTGACCAACAATATCAATTTCCCCCGCCTTTACAGATGCATTAATCTGAAATTCAAGATTCTCTGGAATCAGAATATGCACATCACCAGCAAGTGTACTAATGTAAAAAGGAATCTCTTTTTCTGGAATATATGCTTTTGAGAAATCATAGTAGAAATCCCCGGCTAATGATTTCATCGTTGTTGGCTGCACCTTCCAGTTTAATTTATTATATTCATGACTTCCTACAGAAAAGAAGGAACTATTATGACCATCCTTTTCGGTATCCCCATCACCTGTTTCGATATAAACCTTTGGGCGACCAGATTTACCAATGAACATAAATCCAACATAAACAATCAGTAATGGCCAAAGCTTAAAAACATCGTTAAACGAAAATGTAATAATGTCAAATCGATCTAATAAAAGCAGTGAACCAAAGATGAAGAAAAACGATCCCCATGCCCAGCTTCCACCACGGTTCCTCATTCTGCTTAGCATCGATTTTAATCCAAATACAGCAAAGAATGATGGATAGATATAACTCCAAGCACTTTTCATATTTAATTCCATCAATCCAATATTTTCTAAAACAAGTATTACACCAAATGTAATGATTACTGTTGCAAACAGCCAGCGAAAAAATCCATTCATAGTAACTTCTCTCCCTTATGAAAATTTGATCCCAAGTATTTTCTTATTCTTCAAGTTGTATACTGCAATAAGGGCAATCATAATTCCACTAATAATCATGATTAATTGTATACTGATTCCAATTGCAATTAGCGAAGAAGTTGCGATAAAGGAAATCGGAATTAAGCCTGTTGAAACAGTCATAAACAAGCTCATCATTCTACCTAGCATACGTTTATCTGTCGATTGCTGCAGGATTGTTATTAACGGAATATTAATTAACTGCATCAGTACAGCCATTATCGCGACTAGTCCTGCCGTTAAGATGACATTGGCTGAAAAGCCAGTTGCTGTATATAATAAACCTAACCCTATTAAACTAATGATTAAGACTACCCCAGGCTTTTTTAGTTTAATGGCAGCTAATAGAATTGCCCCGGCTAATGCTCCTACTCCCATTGATGTTTGAATCGTCGCTAAGCTAACAGCACTACCATTGAAAATATCTTTCACAATAATCGGCATTCCAATCGCAAAAGGTCCTGAGAAAAAGAAATTAATGAACAACGCCACGACAACAACTGAGATTATGAGCTCGTTTTTACGTACATAGTTGAATCCCTCTTTTAATTCATCCCAAGGTGTCGGCTTTTCATCTACCACGTCTTCTTCTTTCTGTAGCCTGATAAAAAGTACTGCCACGGATGCTAGAAGAAGCATTACCATCGCTACGGAAAAAACACCTTTAAACCCAAGTAAAGCAATCAACGTTCCACCAAGAGCCGGTCCAAGAATTGGACTAATTTGATTAGCCATTTGCATAAAAGAATTACCACGCTGTAATTGATCTTCTTTTAATATTGTTGGCACCATAGCGTTCATGGCAGGATAACTGAATGCATCCGATATGCCAAATAAACCAGCCAACAGCAATAAGTGCCACACTTGAACGGCATCTGTCCAAATTAACACTACTAATACACTAATGAGTAGCGCTCGAGAAAAATCCGACCAGAACAAGATGGTACGTCTATTCACTCGATCTGCTATTATTCCACCAACAGCCAACAGAACTAACCTAGGAATTGCTGCTACAAAGAACAGCAGCCCGAAATAAAACCGATTATCGGTTATATTCAACATCAACCATTCCGAACCAATTAGGTATACATAATAGCCCGGTGCAGAGAACAGCGCACTTACTAACAGTAGTACAAAATTACGATTATGAAATATTGCAACCTTCACATCTTTTTGGCTTACAGCAGCTTCCATTTGGATTACTCCCATCTATTGTCTTTTGTTACCTATATCGTAACCAATTCAATAAAACGGGAAAACCATCTGCAGGATGCTTTTACCTCCGCCTTAAGACCGAGTCTTTCGTTTGCTTTGAATAAATTCATATAAAAAGATGAAGACAAGCAAACAAATAAAGCCAAATACAAATCCAGCAACAATGTCCGTTAAATAATGAACATTAATGACATACCTGCTTATTCCTATTAAAATAACCAGTAACGCAAAAATGATTTGAATAGCGAGCATCACCTTGGTTGATTGTATCTTTTTGGCAAGAAAGTATGCTAAAAGCCCCCAACAGACCAGCGGTATCATCGAATGACCAGATGGAAAACTCTCCCCCTCCGCATTTGCTTCTACTAGAATAGACGGTCTTTCTCGATCTACCAATAGTTTAATGAGCTTATTAAATTGGTGTGTTGCATATATCCCCACCCCCAATGTCAGCGCTGGTAACCAATCCCGAAATAGGATAACAAGAAACACAACAAGAACTGCTGTGAAGGGGTACATAAACCATTCTGATCCCAAGTTCGTCACCACACGGAAAAACGAATAAATGGATGTATCTGGGAAAGTATCCACTAGTGCTCGTGTCCACTTATCAATATAGGGAAGCTCCCCATGAATAATCTTCACTATCCATATGCCAATAACAATTATCATCATCATTAAAAAGATTAAAATACCCATTGTAGTACGTTTCATAAACGCGTCCATTACCTCCTAGATTTCTATCACTAATGACTTTATCATAGCTTATCCAACTATATTATGGAAACTAATTTCTTCAGGACATTAAAAAGATGTTATAATAATAAAAAAATTATAGGAGGAATTGAAAATGCTCCAAGCTATTCATCAAGCAATTGATACTTCATTCCCCGAGATGGTTGAAATACGTCGCTACTTGCATCAATATCCTGAGCTTTCCTTCCAGGAATATAAAACCGCTCGTTACATAGCAGATTTTTATGAAAAATTGGGCATACCATATCAAAAAAATATAGGTGGTAATGGAATTGTTGCAACATTAAAAGGAGGCAAGGCTGGTAAAACTATTGCACTAAGAGCGGACTTCGATGCCCTA
This sequence comes from Ornithinibacillus contaminans, assembly GCF_001038425.2. GTDB lineage: Bacteria > Bacillota > Bacilli > Bacillales > Amphibacillaceae > Ornithinibacillus > Ornithinibacillus contaminans. The sequence continues at coordinate 42,414 of NZ_LDPV02000034.1, read as the reverse complement.
CCTATCCAGGATGAAAAGGATGTTCCGTACAAATCAAAAGTAGATGGTGTGATGCATGCCTGTGGCCATGATGGCCATACCGCGACATTGTTAACGCTAGCCAAAGTAATGAAGGAGTTCCAAGAAGAATTATCAGGAACATTGGTTTTTATCCATCAGCATGCGGAAGAATACGCTCCAGGCGGTGCTAAACCAATGATTGAAGCAGGTGCTCTTGACCAAGTAGATGCTGTTTTTGGCACACATCTTTGGGCAACAACTCCATTTGGAACTATCCAAACAACGAAGAGTGTTCTAATGGCTGGGTCTGATCGCTTTGAAATTAACCTACAAGGACAAGGTGGACACGGTGCTTATCCTCATGAAACAAAAGATTCGATTGTGATCGGTGCACAGTTAATCACCCAACTGCAACAAATAGTTAGCAGACGAATTGACCCTCTTGAAACTGCTGTATTATCGATTGGTATTTTCGAAGCTGGTAATGCTTTTAATGTTATAGCGGATAAAGCAAAATTAATTGGTACCGTTCGCTATCTTAACCGTGACATACAAGAACAGGTTATTCAAGAAATGGAAAAGATTATTAAAGGGGTAACCATTGCCAACAATTGCACCTATACTTTCAAGTATGAAAAAGGGTATCCACCGGTAATCAATCACCCTAACGAGGCGCAACTTATTTTAGATGTAACGAAAGAACTTCCTGAGGTGAATACAATAGAGGAAGTCGTTCCAGTAATGGGTGGGGAAGACTTTTCTTATTATTTATTAGAAAAGCCCGGCGCATTTTTCTTCACAGGTGCACGAAAGGAAGAAAATCCTTACCCACATCATCATCCACGATTCGATTTTGATGAGCGTGCCATGCCAGTTGCAGCTAAGGCGATGATTAGCACTTGCTTTGCCTTTCAGCAACAATCTTAGCGGAAATAGACTAATGCTTTCATAACTAGCAAAAAAGAAATCTTTTTTGTCGGCGTATCGTATATCGTATGTACTAATAAACTTATAACATGCAGGTGATTTTAAATGTCCACTAATTATGAAGCAAGACATTTTTTTATGGCTACAGCAATTGGGATTCTATTCTTATCACCGATATTATTACTCATCATTCCTTCCTTTATAGCAAATAGTATGTATTTGACAACCGGAACTTGGATTGTCTTTGTTCCAAGTACAGGCTATTTGATTTATGCGATCGGATGTGCAGTATTAGTGTTGGCAGCGTTGATTCCTTTCCTATTTAAAATTAGAAAAATGACGATTGGTATTGGGATATTATGTGTATTCCTGAGTTGTATCATTTTTCTCCTAGCTACGAAACCACATACTGAGTTGTCTGATAATGGGATATCCTACAGAACCTCGCCATTTGAAGTAACTAATACATATGCATGGACTGAAATCGAACGTGTTGATTTTTTTGAGGCAATACCAGGAGAAAAAGCATACTTTGATTTTCACTTTCATGATGGGAGTCAATTTACCCTCATTGAAAATGCTTATGTAAGCAATTTCCACGGACCTATATTTGATGCGATTCAAAGCAGTGGAATACCAGTAATTTTTAAGTAATGTAAGATTAGTCTAGAACAAAAGCGTTTATAGTTAAATAAAAAGAAGGCACTTAACTCGCTACTTTGCTGAGTTAGTGCCTTCTTTTTATCATCTCATTTTACTCATGTCCCAAGCTCTCTATACTAACTTCTGCTTTACATACCCATTTATAAACACATAGGAAAATAACAAGCCCGCAGCTAATGTGCTCACAAAACCTAGATACGATTGAATGATTAGAAATACGATTGAAAATAAAATCGTCTGGACAATCGCCAATTGGTATAGCCACTTCATAAGTGCTCTTTTCCGTGATTCCTTTTCAACAGGATATAAATCTAACCACATAATAACACGGTGATGCTGATAAAGTGTCATCATTTGGAAGCAACTCATATATAAGAATAAGATCGCAAAGGCAAGCTTCATCCATACGTTTGGAATAAAGTAAATGAATAATCCTCCGATAATGATTAACCTAATATACATCGATAAATAATCCCCACCACGCAGGAATGTTATTCGGTACAAGTAGTCATAGGTGTACTTATGTTCAAACGGAATTCTTTTTTCAACGAATGACACTAGCCAATGACGTGGTTTTATTCGGCTTTTCAAATGCGGAACATCCGTGAATAAATTAGCAAATCGGTAAAAGGATTGCATCCTATTTAGATCCTTCTCCAATAATAGCTCCCAGGACAGTCCAGCTTGCTTTCGTGAAAGACTTAAGTCATACATGAAGATGATCACAAATAGAATCGTGGTAATAACCGCTATTAGGATTTCACCACTAATTAGGAAATAAAATACAGCAATGTTTAACAATAATCGTGCCAGTTGATCAGTATACCGAATGGTTCGGTCATGCACCTTCAACATCCACCAGTTCGCTACCAAATTCCATAACTTAAACACCAGCACTACTATAAACGTTAATAAATACGTACTACCTAATCGATCAGGAAATGTTGCAAAATAGAGTGGACCAAATACCGCCAACACTAATGCAACGATATAGAGCTGAATAACATAGCTATAAATCAGAGCATTACGGAAATAAGCACCCATCTTCTGTTCGGCAGCAAGGAGAAATACTAAATCCGGTTCCTTTAACAGTGTGCGCACTGGACTATGACTTACAACTATTCCTAATACAATTCCCATTATGATTGCAGTTGGAAAATTTTCTGGTAAGACCGTTAACCAGTGTTGATAATAATAGGCTAGTGCGGATATGAGAAATAACATCGCAAAGGCAATATGCCCATTAAAAATATAGCGAAGATAACGACTTGTCTCCTTTAAATGCTCCCTAAATCGCTTCATGAAAAACTCATGCGAATTAAACATGGCTATCTTCCTTTGTTAGCTGAACATATAAGTCATCTAGAGTAGCCGTCGGCATCGCAAATTGCTCTCGAAGCTCCTCTAATGTACCAAGTGCTTTCACTTCTCCTTCGTGGAGGATTACAAAGCGATCACAATAGCGCTCTGCTGTTGCCAATATATGCGTAGACATTAATATCCCGGAACCATTCTGTTTCATCTGCTCCATTAAATTAAGATACGACTGAATACCAAGTGGATCTAGTCCAACAAATGGCTCGTCCACAATATAGAGAGGTGGCTCTATCAAGAACGCACACATAATCATGACCTTTTGTCGCATACCTTTTGAAAAATGGACCGGAAACCATTTTAGCTTCTTCTCCATTCGAAATTCTTTTAATAAAATTTGCAACCTTTTTTCAAAAACATCCTCTGGAATATTGTACGCCATCGCCGTTAACTTCAAATGCTCATATAAGGTTAATTCATCGTAAAGAATTGGCATTTCTGGAATATAGGCTAATTGGTTACGATATGCTAATGGATCGTCACGAAATGATTTCCCATTAATTGAAATAGATCCCTTTTTCGGTTGCATTAAGCCGATAATATGTTTTATGGTGGTGCTTTTTCCTGCACCATTCAGTCCAATTAATCCCACAATTTCATTAGCATTCACGGCGAATGAAATGCCATGAAGTACATTTTTATGGGTATAGCCCCCAACCAATTTGTCAATCTGTAATAACGGTTCCACAAGCTTGCCCCCTACTAGTTCTTGTTAAAAAGTGTATCATTTTTAGCATTAAAATCCAAAAGAAAATCTCATACGTTTTTCGACATTTTTTTTAGAAAGTGAAGTATAGAATTACTGGATTCGCTCAAAATAGTAAAGAAGAGTCGGGGTTGATTCACTGTAAACCAATTTGTTTTAACACAAATGAGGTGTTAGTGTTGGAAAAGGTAATGCTTCACTAATTAAACATGTGTTAACCTACAAACAAATGGGGTGTTGGTGAAAGATAATCTAATGAAAATAAAACCCTTTTGTTAGAACACATCTCAACGCCAAGGGATACTAACAAAAAGGTTTTTGTAAAACCAGATGAGTAGCATATAATGCGAAAAACGGTAATTACAAGTCCCCACATTAGTATTATGCCCTGGCTCTTCATAGAACAGGCTCGCCCTTTTAGGGCGATGCCTGTTTCTTATTTAACGATAGCCCAGTCGCCAACGATGACAATGTGCCATTCTTAAGGTTAAAACTTTACATAGGACGACCTCACTATTTACAATAAAAGAAAACAGTTAGGAGATGACATGTAGATATGGCACATGAGGATTGTATTTTTTGTAAAATTATTTCTGGAGAAATTCCGTCTGCAAAAGTATATGAGGATGATTCGGTATATGCCTTCTTAGACATTAGTCAGGTTACAAAAGGACATACATTAGTTATTCCAAAAACCCATACGAAGAACATTTATGAAACACCAAGTGATGTTGCGAGTGCGTTATTCGCTAGAGTCCCGAAAATCGCCAATGCGATTAAAACTACCTATCAACCAGTAGGATTAAATTTACTTAATAATAATGAGCCTGCAGCAGATCAGTCTGTATTTCACTTACATATTCACTTAATTCCTCGTTATAGCAAGGAAGCAGACGGTTTCTCTGCCAACTGGACTGTTCATAGCGGGGAGTACAGCCCAGAGGATTTACAACAAATTGCCGGAGAAATCAACCAAAACATCAACTAAATCCAGTGATTTTAAGCAAAATAGTACTTTTAATTTAGATGGAAGTTTGTTATAATTTAAGTAGGTTTCTGCTACTGACAATAAGAGTACAGTAGAGGAATCAAAAATATATGAGCTGAGCTTAGCTTGAGCCTGAGGAGAGGTAAAAATGAATACAAGAGTTTTAGTCATTTTGTCACTATTAGTGGGGATTGGTGCTGCATTGCACTTTGTTATGCCATCTATTTATGGTGTAACACCGGATATGATGTTAGCGATGATGTTCTTGGGAATCATGTTATTTCCAAAATTTAATTATGTGGTTGTTTTAGCAATTTCTACAGGAGTATTATCAGCATTAGCGACCCAAGCACCTGGCGGACAAATTGCAAACATAATAGAAAAACCAATAACCGCATTCGTATTTTTCGCGCTATTTATCCTAATTAAAGACAGAGTGAACATAAAATTTAGTGCACCAGTTTTAACAGCAATTGGGACATTAATTAGTGGATCTATATTCCTTGGTTTAGCACTTTACGTCATTGGTTTAATGGAAGGTGTATTCTTACTAGGATTCGTAACTGCGGTCTTACCTGCAGCAGGATTAAATACAATATTGATGATTATCATCTATCCAATTGTTCAACAAATCCTGAAGCGTTCCAGACCAATTACCGTGTCATAACAAAATTAGAATCCTCTGGCGTTAGAAATGTCAGAGGATTTTTTTAGAAAATACATATCGCTCGTATCTTGAGCAGCTTTTCGATAAATACACGCATTATCTAACATAAAAAGAGAGAACCCGGAAAAAATATAATAAGCGGGAAAGGAGCGGGATAGTATGGCAAGAGGTAAATCATTAATTCTTGGTATTATGGTTGGAGGTTTAGTTGGTGCAACTGCAACACTGTTAAGCACACCAGCATCCGGAAAAGAGTTACGTAGTAAGGTTAAAAGTCAAAGCTTAGAGTGGAAAGAGTTGCTTGAAAACCTTAAAATTGATGGTCTACGTTTAAAAAATCAAATCGCAGCAACATCTAAAGAAGGGGTCAATCTCATTAAGGATTTGACTCAAGAGATGAAGAGTTCTGTCACAGAATGGAAGCAATCTGTAGAACCACACCAAGAAAATATCCATCAATATTTGGAACAGATTGAAACGAGCTTAAAGGATTTAGAAGAAAAAGTTAATGCCAATAAGAAAAAAGCATAATCCTGAATTTATGACCAGCACAAGTGGGACTGTGCTGGTTTTTTTGATCGCTTTACGAGATTAGATTCAGTTGTTGATTTTGATTTGCGCTGGTATTTTGATATGTTTACATGTCTGCTGATGCTGCGGAATTCTCACTTTATTAAAGACATCTCCAGCTGGGGTTCAGTTCGGAATGTCCTTTAGAGGCTTTATCAAAGACATTTTTACCTGGGCTTCAGTCCGGAATGTCCATTAGAGGCTCTATCAAGGACATTTTTACCTGGGCTTCAGTTCGGAATGTCCATTAGAGGCTCTATCAAGGACATTTTTACCTGGGTTTCTGCCCAAAATGTCCTTTAGAGGCTTTATCAAAGACATTTTTACCTGGTTGCCCGCCCGAAATGTCCATTAGAAACTTTATCAAAGACATTTCCAGCTGGATTTCAGTCCGGAATGTCCATTAGAAGCTCTATCAAGGACATTTCCAGCTGAGTTTCAGTCCGGAATGTCCATTAGAAGCTCTATCAAAGACATTTTCACCTGGTTGACCGCCCAATATGTCTATTAGAAGCTCTATCAAGGACATTTCATCTAGTTCTCCCCCCAGAGTGTCCTTGAGACACTTTAACTCAAAAAACAGCCTGCAAACATCAATGTTTGCAGGCTGTTTCATTATCGTTATTCTAATCCTTCTGTCCACTCTGCTACTTTGTCTGGATTTGCTTCAACCCAGTTCGCTGCTGCTTCTTCTGGATCTGTACCTTCTGAGATTTCTAGCATAACAGCTTCGATATCCTCTGAAGACCAGTTGAAGTTATCTAGTACTTGATACGCCTCTGGCATATCTTCTTCTAGACCTTCACGAGCCATTGTATTGATTGTTTCTGCTTCCCCAAATGTTCCTTTTGGATCCTCAAGATATTTTAGCTCGTATTTAGAGAATTTCCAATGTGGAGACCAACCAGTTACAATAATATCTTCTTCATTTTCATACGCTTCACCTAGAGCAGTTGTCATTGCACCACTTGAAGACGTAACAACTTCCCAATCAGCTAGGTTATCATAATCTTCTAATGATTGTTCCGCAGCACCTACAACACCTGATCCTGGTTCGATACCAGTAATTTTCATATCAGCTTCATCCGTCAAGTCCGCGATAGAGTTAGCGTCCATATAACTAGGTACAACTAGACCGATTTTAGCACCTTCAAGGTTTGGCCCAAGATCTGTCATTTGATCGCCATAGTCTTCAAATTGACTAGCATGTGTTGCAGGTAACCATGCAGCTACCATTGCATCTGCTTCACCATTGGCAACAGCTTCCCACATAATCGAGTTATCAAGACCAGTTAACGTTACATCATAGCCTAAGTCCTCTAATACCTTACCAATTACGTTAGTAGAGGCAATCTCTGTATCCCAGTTTACATATGCAAGTTCGATTTCCTGTCCATCTCCAACAGTTGCACCTTCTGAATCACCATTAGAATCATCCGAAGAACACCCTGCGGCAATTAATGATAATGAAAGTCCAGCTATAACTCCTAGACGTTTCCAATTACGTTTAAACATTGAATAAATCTCCCCTTTTTGTAAATTTTATATGGAACTTTTCAACTGAAAAGCAGACCAATAGTTTTGTGCATTATTTCTTGTTCATGCTTTGTGTAAATCTATCAATAATTATGGCTAAGATTACGATTCCGATACCAGCTACAAATCCTGTACCGACATCAGAACGTTGCAATGCCGTCAACACTTGTTTTCCAAGTCCTGGCGCACCAATCATCGATGCGATAACAACCATAGATAATGCAAGCATGACCGTTTGGTTAATACCAGCCATAATCGTAGTTTTCGCCATCGGAAGCTCTACCTTGAATAATTTCTGCGCACCTGTACTACCAAAGGCTTCAGATGCTTCCGTTAGCTCCTTAGAAACTTGACGAATACCTAAATTGGTAAATCTAACTGTTGGTGGTGTTGCAAATATTAACGATGCAAACACTCCTGGTACCAAACCGATTCCAAAGAATGCTACTGCAGGAATTAAATAAACAAATGCAGGCATTGTTTGCATGAAATCAAGTATTGGTTTGAAAATTGCTTCTGCTGTTTTACTCTTAGACATTAAGATCCCAATTGGAACCCCAATTACGACAGAAAGAATACTAGCGATAAGCACCAGTGTAACAGTGCTCATCAAATCTTCCCAAAGCCCTTGATTATAAATAATCCATAGACCAACAATTGAAAATGCTGTTAGGCCAAGCTTCTTACCAGATAAAATGAAAGCTAAAATGGCAATGACAATAATAAATATAGCTGCAGGTACTTCCATTAAAATATCTTCAGAGAACCATTCCATAAAATTACCTAAATGCTCTTTTATCGGTTCAAATAGTATGGAGAATGTATCCTTTGTCCAATCTGTAAAACTTTCTGCCCAATCCTTAATTGGTATACCTTCTGAAAACCATTCTTTTATTGTATTAAACATTCAAGTTCACCTCACTATCTCCCGCCAACGCTGCAATAACCGCACCACGCACGATAATTCCTACAAGCTTTTCGTTTTCGACGACAGCGACTGGTACTGGTGAACCATTCACAACAGTAAAGATATCCTGCATTGTTGTATCTTTTTCTACTTGTTTAATATCTGTACGTAATATTTCATTAATATCGGATATCTCTTTTTTTCTAGCTTCAGATGCGTCATCAGCTGTCACATAACCTTTTAAATTCCGTTTGCTATCGACAACTAAAATACTTGAGATACCAGATTCCTTCATTCGTTCTAACGCAACACGTGGACCATGCTTCTCAATGTTAATCGATTCTGGGCGCTTCATAATATGTTGCGCAGTTAATACCTTCGATCGGTCTACGTCCTCAACAAATCGTTCCACATAATCGTTAGCTGGATTCACTAAGATTTCTTCCGGTGTTCCGATTTGAACGATTGAACCATCCTTCATCAAAGCAATACGATCACCAATCCGTAAAGCTTCATCTAAATCATGTGTAATAAAAATGATCGTCTTTTTCATTGTTGATTGTAGTTCGATTAATTCATCTTGCATGTCCTTACGAATTAATGGATCAAGTGCCGAGAATGCCTCGTCCATTAAAAGCACCTCTGGATCGTTTGCTAATGCTCTCGCTAACCCTACACGTTGTTGCATTCCACCAGATAACTGGTCAGGCTTTTGCTCTAAATAACCGCCTAATCCAACCATTTCAAGTGCTTCTTTTGCTTTTTTACTTCGCTCTGCTTTTGGCACCTTCTGAATCTCTAGACCATATTCTGCATTTTGTAAGACAGTGCGATTCGGAAATAACGCAAATCGCTGGAAGACCATTCCTAGCTTTTCACGTCGTACTGCGCGAAGCTCTTTTTTATCCATCTTCGCAAGATCCTGACCATCGATTAAGATGCTTCCTTCCGTTGGTTCAATTAAACGATTTATTAATCTGACTAATGTTGATTTCCCACTTCCTGATAACCCCATGATGACAAATATTTCACCTGGTTCAACAGAAAATGATGCTCGATTAACACCAACTGTGCTACCTGTTTTCTTTAATATTTCATCTTTGGATAACCCTTGATCCAATAGCTCTAATGCTTGTTTTGGATTCTTACCAAATACCTTTGATAGGTTTTTTGCCTCAATAATCGGCACATCTTTCACCTCTTTTTAAAAATCATTCTGTTATACGCTCGCTGCAAATTCATAGAATAATAGAATGTCAAAATACCAGCCGCTTTTTCCTTACTATAATACTATACACCCTTTTATATGAACTGGACAAACAGTGTATACCTTTATTTTTGATTATATTTTTTATACAGTTAATACTGTACGTACTTTAGACTAGCTTTCCTTATAAATGCTCCAAATACCTCCCAAATACACCCCAACTAGCCATTTTAAAAATAAGAAAGACTGTTGTACCCTTGTTATAAGCTAGTTTTAGGAGGTTTGCATGTTGGAAAACAGCAACGAATTAGTCAAGAACGGAATTCTTCTTGAATTTGCAAAAACAGTTGAATTATTTGATTTAACGCCATTAGAAGCGCGTTTATTTACGTACTTATATATGGAAGAAAATCCGTTAACATTAGATGAGATGAGTGATGCATTAGGGAAAAGTAAGACATCCATGAGTACCAGTGTCCGTAGTTTAGTGGAATTAAATCTTGTAAAACGTGTTTGGAAGAAAGGCGTACGAAAAGATTTATATCAAGCAAACTCCCAGTTATTTAAACAATTTATGAGTTTCTATATGAAAAAATGGATTGATGCTACCGAGGATCAAAAAGAGGCACTAGTCGATATTCAGGCGAAACTGCGCACGCAGGACAGCCCAATCGATAACCAACAGCTACACGACAAGCTCGCGTCTATTATCAAATTCCACCAGCAATTAGATAACTTCTTTAAAGAAGCATCTGAAATAAAGCAATAAATAACGCTCCAAGGTAAGATGAAATGTCTTTCTTCTCGCCTTGGAGCGTTATTTATGTAGTACATGCTTCTTATAATAGCTGCTCTTTCTGGATGAGCTTAATAAATTCCTCCATCAGTTCCGGAAAATATCCTTCTGCCCGCAAGGCATGAATGGTTTCAGTAGCTTCTAATTTCTTATTCAGCATTCCCACAAAACGAAGTAATAACGAAGAGTAATTAAGGAGTCCTTCCTCCTTTTGCTCCATGTATTCTTGGTTCGCAGCCTCAAGCATCTGAAACATCGAATCGTATTCCTCGTTGGTGATATTCTGTTCAATTATAAGTTTGGTAAAAGGGTATTGTTTACTATCAATCGTTTTTAACAGCAGCTGCACATGAAATGCTGCTAATTTGTTATCATCACACACTTTCCATACCCCTCCCTCATGCAATTCACTTCTATTAGTCAGAAAATACGATTTATTGTTAGTATTTTTTAATCATTTTTTTTCAAAAAAGGTATTGCAATTTCTTCTGTAAGATACTATTATCAAAAAGGCTTTTAGTTAAACGGAAGTAATTCTTAGGTTTGCTAACAGACTAGCAATACCTTATTTATCAGGTGAATGAAGAGGAGGACCAATAAAATGAATTGCTGGAAATCAGTCAACTTAGATAAACAATACGGTATGAAATGGATTCAATTTATTTCATTTTTAATTGGTCTTATGGCGTTTATTATCCTTTATGTACCATTATCCATGATTCATGATGGAAACCATTTACATGAATCAGGCATTATCTTATTTATTATTGCTATTATTCTATTACCAACGCTTCATTCGTTCATGCATATTTTACCATTAATTGTCCTAAATAAACGAATAAAATTAATTTGTCAGCGCAAAAAAATGATGCCGATTTTCACATTTTATACTGATGCACATGTGAGTAAGTATTCTTCAATACTTTCATCACTAATGCCAACACTTTGTCTAACTATACCTGGAATCATTGCATCTATCTCGGTTCCAAGCTTCTATGTTTATTTATTACTTGCAACATCGATCCAAATTGGCCTTTCGGTTATTGACTTCTTATACATTCGTCATCTAATAAAAGCACCCAAAAATGCATTTATTGAAAACGGCGATGAAGGCTTCGATATTCTATTAAAAGCAAACTAAGAAACCTGTAAATCACTACAGGTTTCTTTAATTATTTTTAACATCTTTACTATTCAGACAGTAAAATATTTGTTACAGTAAGTAATATATTTAGTTCTGTGAATTTTCATCATGCTACGTGATGTTTTCTAATATATTTTATGCTATAAAAGGAGGTTATAAGAATGATGATTATTTTCCTGTTTTATGCACTTATTATATTGTTTATTTTTAACTCATTGACTGATAAGTTATGTAAGAAGTTAGAAATGAATGCTGCAAAACAGGCGAATGTTTTTCGTGTAACCAATATTATGATACTTATCCTACTTGTATCCTCATATGTGAAAGTCCTAAATGCGCTCGTGTAATTGTGTAAAAACTATGTAATTCCATGTTTAGCTATTATTTTTTGTACAAACTATGGTATATTAATCAATAGTCAATCCATTAAGTTTTCAAAAAGATTAGGAGTGTAATTTTATGAAGAAACGTACAATCGCAGCTATTCTTGCAGCTGGTACCCTTTTCCTTACAGCTTGTAATGCTGAAGGAGACTCTGAGGTCGTTGTAGAAACGAAAGCAGGAGACATTACAAAGGAAGAATTCTATTCTGAAATGAAAAACTATATTGGCGAAAGCATGCTATACAATATGGTTGTCATAAAAGTATTAGAAGATAACTACGAAGTAACGGATGAAGAACTTGATCAAGCTGTTCAGGACGCAAAAGACGAACAGGGTGAGAATTTCACTGCATGGTTAGCACAACAAGGCTATCCTGATGAAGAAACATTCCGTGAACAAACATACCAAACCCTTTTACAAGAAAAACTTGTATTTGAAGACATTTCGATTTCTGATGAGGAATTAGAGAAGAAATTTAACGAAATGAAAGAAAATAATGAAATAGAAATTCGTGCCAGCCACATTTTAGTGGAAGATGAAGCTACAGCTAATGAAGTTAAACAGAAGTTAGACGATGGTGCTGATTTTGCAGAGCTAGCGAAGGAATATTCAACAGATGGCTCTAAGGATAGCGGTGGCGACTTAGGATACTTTGCAACAGGTAAAATGGTAAAAGAATTTGAAGATGCAGCATTTGCATTAGACGCTGGAGAGATTAGTGAGCCAGTAAAATCAGAATTTGGTTACCACATTATCAAAGTAACTGAAGTTCCAACATTCGATGATAAGAAAGAAGATATTCGTCGTCAGTTATCGATGGAACAAGTAGATAATACAGCAGTGCAAGAAAAAATGAACAAACTTCTAGAAGATGCTAAAATCGATGTAAAGATTGATGACTACAAGGATCTATTTAAAACAGAAGAAGCAAAAGGCTAAGATAGATATCAAAAGGCTAGTACAGGAAAACTGTACTAGCCTTTTTCTAATTCGTTATTTGTTCCTTGTGTTTATCACGTTGCTCTCGCTCCTCAGCAATACGCTTCATATACACCTGACCATCACGTTCGATATAATGCAGTTCAAGCTGTTTTTCGGCTCGCATTGCTCGATATGCCATATAGCCACTAAATACAATAAAAACCAACATCACCAGAACCCACCATGGCATTCCTAAAATCACTTGCTAACCCCCTTGTCCATTGCATCTACCTCATGTATATGCAAAAGAGAAAGAGATAATGTCATGTTTTCATTACGCTTCAAAGGTTGGTTTATAGAAGGAACGATTATCCATTGCAAACAATCGCTCGGTAAATTCTCCTGGTTTTACTTTTTCAAGTGCTCGGTTTAGCATGTTCATTTTAGCATCAATCAAATCAATTAAATGCAATAATTCTGCTTCCCGTACAAGGGGAGGTGTCGGACTCCCCCACTCTGCCTTACCATGATGTGAAAGCACCATATGCTGAAGAATCAATACTTCTTCACCATCGATTTTTAATTCTTTTGCGGTATTTCCAATTTCTTCGACCATAATGGGAATATGCCCAAGTAATTTTCCTTCTAATGTATAGGAGGTAGACACGACGCCAGATAATTCTTTTAGTTTCCCGATATCATGTACGATAATCCCTGCATATAATAAGTCTTTATTTACTTGTGGATATAGCTCACTTAATTCTCTAGCAATCTTCAACATACTAACAATATGATGAGCCAGTCCTGAAGCATATTCATGGTGGTTTTTCGCTGCTGCTGGATAGATTAATAGTGGTTCTTGATATTTTTTAATAATAGCTCGCACAATCCGTTGTAATGCTGGACTTTTCATTTCGAAAATCGCTTCTGTTAGTTTTTCCATTAGTTCGTCACGACTAACTGGAGCAGTTTCAATAAAGTCAGACACCTGAACACCATCTGTTGTTTGTGCTGGGCGAATCGAATTTATCCGCATTTGTGCTTTTCCACGAAACTGGTTAATTTCCCCTGTGATCCGAATAATCTGCTCTTGGATAAAATGTCCTTCATCTTCTGGAGTTACATCCCAAAGCTTAGCTTCTATCTCTCCGGTAGCATCTCGTAACATTAACGTTAAAAATGGTTTTCCGTTGCTGGCTGTCCCTTTTACAGATTCTTTTATTAATACAAATCCATCAAAGGAATCTCCAATTTGATGATGCCCAATTCCCCTTTTCATATGGTAATCCTCCCCATTAACAGAAATGAGATTGACGACTGAAAGCAAGCTCGTCCGAGTGCATTTCCTTTTGTGTCAATCCCATCTGTTTTTTTATTCGTTCTTCGGTATATAATCGAAAATTTTTCCTGACTCGATGACCTGAATAAATTTCATTAACCATTTGTAGTAATTCTTTGCATATTCTAAGCGATCCATATCATTAGTAATGCGTTGCTTTAAATCGGCATCATCTGTTGACTCATATAGTCGCTTTAATTCTTCAATTGTTTCCTCTGCCTCTTCAATATTGGACTCCGTATGCTTTCGCCAGCGATTGCCAAATAACGAGGTAAATGATTTATACCAATCCTCTTCTGATTGATAAAGATCCTTTCGAATTCCTTTTTTGAAGGTTGATTCGACCATCTTCATGTCAGATAGGGCTCGTACACCAGTGGACATGCTTGTTTTACTCATTTCTAATGCATCACGCATATCATCCAATGTCATTGGCTCATCTGAGAAATAGAGTACACCATACAATCTTCCAACCGATGATGTAATACCATAGAGGTTCATGTTTTTGGCAATTATTTGGATAAACTTATCAATCGTTTCTTCATACTTTTCCCATTCTTTACTGTGGTTATCTTCAGACAATGGATGTCCCTCCATCTTAGCAAGAAGTATCTACTTGCATTTCAAACTCTACATCGTTCCTAATCGAATCATATGTTTTCTAAAAATCAGTTTAACATTATTTTTCCATTAATGGAACTGCATTTGTCAACTTGAGTAGATTATAACTGTCGAATTCGCCCGCAACCTCATTTTTACAGGTAAATAAGATAAGTTGATGTTTCTTGGTTATACGGTCTAACAGTCGTTTTACCTGTTTCATACGAGGACCGTCAAAATGCACAAATGCATCATCTACTAAGAATGGAAAAGGCATGTTTTCACTCATGACATCACTGATTGCAAAACGTAACGCTACATATAACTGATTCATTGTGCCTTGCGATAATTCATTGACTGTGTAGTGAATATGGGAAACATGTTCGACCGTAAATAATCTGTCCTCAGACGGCGGATAGACTTGTAAATACTTTCCTTCGGTTATTTCAAAAAAGAACTCGCTCGTCTTATCCATTACTTTTGTTAAATATTTATCACGGTAATTGTCCTTGGATTCCGATAATAACTCTTTTGCCGTCTTATACACTGCCCACTCTCTAGCAAGCTTCTGTAGCCTTTCTTTTTCTGCATGAAATTTGTGCAAGGTTTGTGAATAAGCTTCCGAGCTTTCTAAACGATTAAATTCCACTGTAATTGTAGCCAATTGCTTACGCTTCTCCTCTAAATCTGCTTCTAGCTTGTCTATTCTGTTTTTAACCGTTTCTTGCTGCAATTCAACAGTACTTCGGCTTGGTTTAGTTTGAATAAGTTCTTTCCACTCTTCACCGGAAAATAGCAATGTAAGCTGCTCAGCAAGCTTCTCACTATATACCGTTAACTCCTCTTGTTCTTTTAATTCCTTCGCTTGTTTGTAAAAGGCTTCTTCATCCTCTACTTTGGCAATATTAAATAAATGCTTTTGTTCACTTTCAATCGTTTCAATAGATAACAGTAATTCCTGAAGTTTTTCCTGAATTGCTGTTAATCCTTTTGTTGTGTTGGAAAGCTGTGTTTTTCTTACTTGATATGCTTCCATTTCTGCATCCAGTAACTCTAATTTGCCTATAAGTGTTTTGGGTATTCTATCCGTTTCATAATGGCGCTCAAAAAACGTAACCAGTACATCATGAAAATCAGCTAACTTCTTATTTAATTTATCCTGCTCGGCTGTTAGTTCTTTTTTTTGTTGGGCACTCCGAACGAAGCGTTTTAAGGCGTGATACAATTCCGGCCAATACGCCACATCTAGCGCTGCTAAAAACGGATATCTGTGAATTTGTTCGTCTAGTTTTGCAAATAGCTTTGCTTCTCGTTGTTCCACTACTATTTTTTGTTCATCAAACTGTGTGGATTGAATCGCAGTATCTTTTAATTGCTCAACCAGTAGCGCTATCTCGTTTTTGTATTCTTGATCTGTTCGGATTTGTTGTTCCGCACGAAGTAATTCTTCAGTTGAAATCCTACTTGTATTACCGTCATCAGGAAGTGATAAGAGCACGGATTCGATATCGTTAATCGATTTCTTTCCCCAGATCCATTGGATTATTCCCATACAGAGACTGACTACTACTCCGATAACAAACATCGTATTCTCTGCTATAAATAATAGTACGGTAAAAACAATGGCGGCAACTAGACATGCTGTTAAAACAAGTCTAGTTCTCGTATTCGTTTTTTGTTTCGTATGTTGCCAAGCCTTCTGCCTTTTTGCTGCGTCGTGTTGCATTTTTTCCAGTAGCACTGTTTCCTGCTGTTTTGCAATAACTGCCTCCAATTCCGTTCTATGTTCCAGTGGAAGTAGCTTGCTTTTTAATTCATTTATTTGTTCCTGTAAGTATTGTTGCTTTGTTTTGGCAAGCTGAATACTCTCCGCATTTGATTGCTTTTCCCGCTCGATCTGCTCCACTTCATTCTTTAAGTCCGTCCATTGCTTCTCTAGATGAAACGGGAGATCCAATGTTTCAAGCTCTGCTAACGTAAGACCAATATTTAACTCTAACAGCTGTATGCTTAATTCATTATCCAGCTTACTTATTTGCTCTTGAAATCGTTGAAGCTCCTGCTTATTTCCCTTGTAAGTCGTGTGGAACGATTGAATTTGCTGGACTTTCTCTAATGGGAATGCATTATTCGCTTCCTCAAGTTCCGCTTTTTCACATAGGAGCGTTTCTTTATTTTTGACTAGAATCTTTTGTTCACTTTTCAGCGGTAATAGCTTATCTTTCAACACTGCTAATCGCTCGATACCTTCTTCTGGAAAAGGAATTTCCTCTGGGAAATCGGCTAATCGTTGTTGATAACCGATGTATTCCTCCATTTGTGGGATTGCCTGAATCATTTTTTCTAACTGAAGTTGGTCTAGCTTTTCTTGTAGCAGTGTTTCTTTTATAGACTCCATATCCGTTTCTAATTCTAGTATGGCGTTTTTTTTGTTCCTGTAGCTTGCTTCCTCGTTCTTCATCACAGTTAGCTCGTTAAATAATGTATCAAGCTTTTGTAATTGCTGGTTGATTTCTGGTTTTTTTCCATATGGCTTAAAGTAGTCACTAAGTCTTTGCTCTAAACGCTTTTCAATAGCATGAATATGTGTAGAGCCAGTTAATCCAATTCCAAGCAATACTTCCCCCATATCTTCCTCTTTCATGAGCTGAATTTCGCTTAAATCAAGTGCAGAAAAGGAAAAGATAGCCTGGAACGTTGTCGCATTCATGCCGTGCAGTCGCTCTTGTAGCCATTCTTCATCATATTCACTTCCATCCGGTGTATAACATTTTGCCGCACCATTTCGAACATCATTTAAACGTTCTATTGTATACTTCCCAATCTCCTGATCAATTACCGTTAATCGCCCACCCATTTTACTACTTGTCTTTGGTTGATAGAATTTACGCTGCTTCGGTGGTAGTCCAAAAAGCATGAAAAGGATGAATCGTTGTATGGTTGATTTACCAGATTCGTTTTCACCGTAGATTGTGAGAAATGTATCTTCACCAAAATCAATTGAATAATCTACCCATTTTCCAAAACCATATATGGTTGCATCTACTAGCCTCATCTTTTCACCTCATTCCTTTAACAGCTGATGAATCAATAGTTGAAATGCTTCTTCTTTAACTTGCTCTTCTTCATCTTCAGCAAGTGCATCCATATATTTTCTAGCTTCTTTATGCTGAAATAATTCGCTTAGATAGTCGTTAATTGACACTTCTTCCAATCGGTTTGATAATTCGCCGATAAAGTGTTCACCTTTTAGACGATTTGGTTCAATGGCAGTATTATCAAGTATCGTTACTCGGTAAATATACAGCCAATTTTGCTGAAATAGTAAACTTTCATTCACAATTTCAATGATATCCTCTACTAGATTATCATTTTTCCAGTTGATTAAATTTCTATCATTACTTTGTAGGGCTAAATCAATCAATTGTGGTACAACTGTATCTAGCTCTGTTAATTTGTTTTTAATTAATGGTTCAAGACTATGTATGGAGTCACAATTTGTTACATCGATAGTTACGTGATTATATTGGATTGCTTGGAGTGGAATGAACTCAACTTGTTGGTTACTCGCTGATATTTCCACCAAATAACAGCCCTTCTCTCCCGTTTCCTTTCGATTTCTCCCTTGAATATTTCCTGGATAAATCACATACGGATTCTCCGCCAAAACCTGTCTTTTATGAATATGTCCTAATGCCCAGTAGTCAAAGTGCTTCCTTGTTAGCTCACCAAGTTGAAAAGGGGCGTACGTGTCATGCTCCGTATTGCTTTCAATACTACCGTGTAGCATGGCAATATGAAATGGAATTGTAGAATCCACTATGTGATATTCAGCTGTCTTTTTATTCGTAACAGCACGGTTTTCATAACTAAATCCATAAATTGCCGCTAATGCTTGGCTGTTTTTTTGATAGGTGAATGATCGCACTTGTTCATCTGGGAAAACATGGACATTCTCTGGATATACGATAGGGTAACTATTCCCCTTTATAAAATCATGGTTACCATAGGATACGTAGACATCTATATGATGGCGCTCTAACGCTTGAAATGCATTTCGTAGTTTAATTTGTGCCTTTAAACTTTGTCTTTCATTATCGAATAAATCACCAACGAGCAGGACAAAATCTACTTTTTTATCAATTGCTGCCGCTACTAAATTATCAAGTGCCACAAATGTACTTTGACGGACTTCTTGGAAGACCGTTTCATTCAAATTGGAAAGTCCATTAAAGGGGCTGTCCAAATGTAAATCTGCTGCATGGATAAACGATATTTTCTTCTCCACCATCATACCTCCTCTACTAGCTTTATTTTACCAAAAACAAGAAGCGAATGCACGTTCGTAGAAATATTTTTTGTTTAGAAGGATTTTTTAAGAAAAGAGCGAATATATACCATATGAAGAAAGCGTCAGGAGGTATTATTATGAAGACATATGTTTTGACTGTTTTTGATAAGTCTGGTGAAAAATTAATGGATGACACGTTTGAAGCAACTAATGATCAAGAAGCAAAAATGTTAGGCGAAGAACGTTTAACAAAAGCAGGCTATCTCGAACACACTCATCGCTGTGTTTCACCGGATGCTAAATTAATTCTATTCCATCGGTAATAAATGTGTACAGGAAGAGCGTGTGACATAAGTACTTTTAACAAGATAAAATCCGAATGTTCGCGTAATTCCCTCGGGAATATACTCCGCTGAATTAGTGCATAGCTCGTAATTTTACATTTCACTTATGTCCCTGGCTCTTCCTGTATTTATGCATTTGTGATTCTAATCCGGTTAATTTAAGAAATCACGAACACACCATTAGCTTTTAGAAAATATAGCGACTTCCTTCATGTAATAATTTCTTCTTTTTCATTCTCATATTCTTTTCTTCTAATCGTCCATCCAGTAACTCCAAATAGCACATTAATAATCGGTACAAGAAAAACAAAGAATGCATATGGAATAAACGCTGCTGGACTAATTCCAAACATACCTGAAATAAATACAGCTGGAACACTCCATGGTACTAGATTAATCCCTACAGTACCGACTGCTTCAACCGCTCGAGAGAGGTTTTTTGTATCAATGTTCATTGACTTATACTTCTCTACAAAGGTTCTTGCTGGTAAAATGATTGATAAATATTGCTCTCCCGTTGTAAATGCTACTACAAAGGTTGATAGAATGGTGGATGTAATTAATGAACTAGTTGTTCTTACTTTTTCCAACATCTTTCTAGTCAGAACATGAAAAGCACCCGTTGATTCCAATATTCCTCCAAGTGCAGTTGCAAGAATTACCAATGCTATTGTTTCAAACATGGATGATAATCCTCCGCGATTTAGTAATGAATCTATTGCTGGAACACCAGATTCCCCCGAGAAGCCATTTGTCATCGTATGAATAATAGACGAAATGGAAGACCCCTGTACTACGATTGCAATCAGCGCACCTAATAAACTCACACTGATTAATGCTGGAATGGCTGGTGTTTTTTTCAGGATTAAAATTATCGTTAGCATTGGCATTAAAAGTAATAATGGATGAATGACGAATAAGTCATCTAATCCATTTTTTATTTCATTAATCGTCGATGGATCAGCAGCACTTCCTTGCTCTGGGCTACTCATAAACCAAAAAATTATAATAGATACTATAAATGCAGGAATCGTGTCCCAAAGCATATGTTTTACATGGCTAAAAAGATCTGTCTCTGCTACTACTGGTGCAATATTAGTTGTATCAGAAACTGGAGATAATTTGTCACCAAAAAATGCGCCAGATATAACTGCACCTGCAACAATTCCAGCAGAGAAACCAAGTCCTTCTCCTATCACCATAAACGCTAATCCGATAGTCGCAATCGATGTAAAAGAGCTCCCCAATGTTAGGGAAATAATTCCCGTTACGAGTACAACCATTGGTAAAAATACATCTGGTTGAATAAATGATAATCCATAGAAAATCACTGTTGGAATAACACCACTAGCAATCCATGATCCGATTATTGTACCAATAATCATTAATATAAAAACAGCCGACAAAGCTCGACTAACACCTTTTACCATCAGGCTTTGGATCTCTTCCCATTTCCATCCACATAAAACGCTAATGACGACCGCTACTATTATTCCAAAGATCAATGGGAAGTGCATACTTGCTCCCCATAGGAAAACAGCAAATGATGCTGTAACAATAATTGTAATAATTGGTAATAATGCTTGCACTACTGTTAATTCCTTCTTCATCATACATCCTCCTTAAAATGGATAAAAAAAAGAGCTTCCATCCCCAAAAGGGACGGAAGCTCCGCGGTACCACCCTAGTTAACAGACTACTGTCTGCTCGCTTGTATTAGATAACGGCCGAAACCGGATTAATCAGCTCCCCATTTGTACTTCGCTTTACATCTTGCCTGTTTCACACCACCCAACAGGTCTCTCATAACAAGTATTGTAAAACTACTATAATAGTTCATTGCTTTTATATGATGAAATTGTATTTGTGAAAAAAATGATAGAAATAAAAAAAGAGCTTCCATCCCTAAAAAAGGGACGGAAGCTCCGCGGTACCACCCTAGTTAGCAGACTACTCTGCTCGCTTGTATTAGATAACGGCCGAAACCGGATTAATCAGCTCCCTATCTGTAATTCACTGTACATCTTGCCCGATTCACACCAACCACCAGGTCTCTACATTTCAAGTATTGTACTAGCTACTATGATAGTTCCACGCATTTCCATCATGAAATTAAAACTTATCATAATCCTTTCAAAAAAAATTGTCAATATAAATTTTTTCCTTTTTACGTCCTATTAATTTACTTCCCTTTAAAAACTGGTTTCCTTTTTTCTAAGAATGCATGGACACCTTCTTGATGGTCCTCCGTATTTCGAAGCTCCCATTGATTCCGCTGTTCGATTTCAAGGTAGTAATTTAATGTGTCTAAATGTCGCTTATGATAAGTCATTTTTGTTTTCAGCATAGCGATTGTTGGAGAAGCCAAAAGCATTTGGCAAAGTTTTTCTGCTGCTGTTCGAACTTCCTCTTCTGTTACAACATCTACCAGTCCCAATGTATTAGCTTCCAGACCTGTAACTTGCCTTGGATTCCCCCAGATAAATTGTTTCGCTCGCTGTGTGCCAAGACGTTGCTCCGCCCAAAAGTGCCCTCCGCCATCTGGCGCGAGTCCCACCCCATTAAATAACATGCCTAATTTTGCTTCGTGGTGTGCAACAACATAATCTGCAGTTAGCGCTAAGCTTAGCCCTAATCCTGCAGCTGATCCTTGAATTGCGGAAACAACAAGTTTAGGCATCATATAGAGCTTGCGCACAATAGCAGCAATGGTTTCCATCACAGAATCAAAGAACTCTTGATTGTCAAAATCCTTCATCATGGCGATATCACCACCTGCACAAAATGCATTTCCTTCACCAAAAATCAGAACGATATTATCGGTATTTTTTTCAATTGCTTCAACGACTTCCAATAGTTCTTCTAGCATCTCTTTATTTAGTGCATTATATCGATCAGGTCGGTTTAAGATAATGGATGAAATGGAATGGTTATTTTCATACCGTACATAACGCAATAGCTACTCCCCCTAATTGTTTAGTATTCTTCCTATCCAAGTTATTCGCTATTGAACAGGTTAATTCCTTCCTTAACCTGCAACACGGTATGAACCATTAAAAAAACGCAAGGATTCTAATGCGTATCCCTACGTTTTTACTATCAACGATTATTAACCTTGTTGTGAACCATAAAGCTCCTCTAAAGGCTTTGTAATAATTTGGCTAATTTCATTAATCACTTGATTTAAGCGTTGTTCTTCCTGCATAAGCGTTGATATTGCCTCATGCTGTTGAACTAGCTCTACGACACCACGAGCTTTTTCGATTTCTTCTTCCGTAATTTCTTGACCTTGCATTTGTTTCTGTTGTAATTCCATTTGGGTATCACGGAAATCTTCG
Source organism: Ornithinibacillus contaminans (assembly GCF_001038425.2). Classification (GTDB taxonomy): domain Bacteria; phylum Bacillota; class Bacilli; order Bacillales; family Amphibacillaceae; genus Ornithinibacillus; species Ornithinibacillus contaminans. The sequence goes on along the minus strand of NZ_LDPV02000034.1, from coordinate 19,712 downwards.
AACATTTTTTTAGCTGATGCATCATTCATAACCGCTTCAAATGCTGATTTTAATCCTTTAAATTCTTCACTTTCACGAATTGCCTTTTCTAAATCATAGGCACTATCATACATATTTGGCAAAACAAATTCCTCCTTGATTACGATTACACCCACTATAACAAACCAATAGCTTGCTGTATACCGATAGCTTTTTTACGAAATAATTTAAATTCTTTTTTTAAACCACACTCCAATTGATATAATGGAAAAAAAGACTATAAAAAAGAGGTTTTCCGATTGATAGCTAAACTAAAAGAATTTTTTCCATCCTTACAACATTTTGATACGATTCCCACTACTTTAGATGATCAGTATAAATGGTTTATCACGAATACGAATGAGATTATTGGCATACACCAAGACGAGCTTGAGGCAAAAGATTTACTGTTACTCAATACATTTTTAGAGCAGCTGCAGCCATTATTTCCAATCATGTCTGCCGATGAAAAAAAGTGGAAATCATGGGTACAACAAGAAACGATCCAGTCGGGCTCTGACTTTACCTTTCGCTTTATTTATTTTGAAATTGCGAGAGAGCAATTAGATCCTATTGCGTTTAAAGATGCGATTAATCAACTGTTCGCAAAGGATATTACGATATTATGGGAAAACGAACAGACTGGTATTATCATTGAACAACAACCAAGTGACCTAGAAGAACCAATTTCGTATAGCGAAATCATTGATATCTTAATGAGTGATCTGTATGTGAAAATTCGTTTTTTCATTGGTCCATACCTATCTAGTCAAACAAATATGAAGCAGCATTATCACCACCTCACCTCAAGTGCTCAAATTGCGTTTGCGCATTCAGAAAGCAATGTGATTACATATTTAGAAGCAATTCCATACCTTCTAATCGATCAAGCGGATCCTGCTTTTAAACAAGATATTAGTAGTTTGGTTTTACAGGAATTTCTTCATGATTCAGATTTCAGCAATATGATGGAGGTTTTTCTTGAAAGCAATTTAAATATTTCAGTTGCAGCCAAAAAACTGTACATGCATCGGAATAGTCTGCAATACCGAATTGATAAATTTTATGAGCGGACAGGGATTGATGTGCGAGATTTTTATCAAGCACTGACTGTTTACCTAGCTTTATTAGCTAAATAGTTTCTAGTAAACATGCACAAAGACTTCTATTATCTTTGTGCATGTTTGCTATTTCCTTCATCCTACTCATTTATTATACTGAAACTAGTTATAAAAACGCTTACAAAATTAGAGGGGGATTTTTATCATGGCTGAATTACAATTAAATCATATTCAAAAGAAGTACGATAAAGATGTAATTGCGGTAAACGACTTCAATCTGCACATTCAGGATAAAGAGTTTATTGTATTCGTAGGACCATCTGGTTGTGGTAAATCGACAACACTTCGAATGATTGCTGGATTAGAAGAAATTACAGAAGGTGAATTATTCATTGATGATAAAAAAATGAATGATGTTGCACCGAAAGATCGTGACATTGCGATGGTATTCCAAAACTATGCCTTATATCCGCATATGAATGTATACGATAATATGGCATTTGGTTTAAAACTACGGAAGTTCAAAAAAGATGAAATTGATAAGCGCGTCCAAAACGCTGCTAAGATTCTTGGATTAGAAGCTTATTTAGACCGGAAACCAAAAGCACTTTCTGGTGGACAACGTCAGCGTGTTGCATTAGGTCGTGCAATCGTTCGTGATGCGAAAGTATTCTTAATGGATGAACCATTATCTAACCTGGATGCGAAATTACGTGTACAAATGCGTGCTGAAATTCAAAAGCTTCATAAACGGTTACAAACTACAACAATTTATGTAACACATGACCAAACCGAGGCAATGACAATGGCTACTCGTCTTGTCGTTATGAAGGACGGTGTTATCCAACAAGTGGGGGCACCAAAGGATGTTTATGACAATCCAAATAATGTGTTCGTTGGTGGATTCATCGGATCTCCTTCCATGAATTTCTTAACAGGTAAATTAACGGAAACTGACTTCGTTATGGGTGACGTGAAGATTAATATTCCAGAAGGTAAATTGAAGTTGTTAAAAGAAAAAGGTTATATCAATAAAGATGTAATTTTAGGAATTCGTCCTGAGGATATTCATGATGAACTAGTGTTTATTGAATCCTCACCTCAGACAAAAATTTCTGCTTTAATTGAAGTGGCCGAATTAATGGGTGCAGAAACATTCTTATACTCTAAAGTAAGTAATCAAGATTTTATCGCTCGTGTTGATTCCCGTTCGGATATTCACGGTGGCGAAACTATTGACTTAGCATTAGACATGAATAAAGCACACTTCTTTGATGCAGATACAGAAGAAAGAATTAAATAAATCCAATCCATAAAGAGGGATTTGGTAGTGACCCCTGGTAAGTTAGTGAAAAATCTAACGTACCGGGACAGTCACAGTACCATTGGTCCTCTTTTTTTGTTATATTTTTGTAACGTATAGGGAATTATTTCTAGCATTTAGTAAATAATACAATTATTCAACAGGATGGTAACAATTAAAAAGGGAAAGTCGATTTGACTTTCCCTCGTAAAGGGCTATACACCCCAGATGCCATCATTATTGAATTTTTCCGTTAAGTTGTTGTTGAGCTGTTTGAACTAGACGCTTAGTGATTTCTCCACCAACAGAACCGTTAGCACGAGAAGTAGTGTCAGCACCAAGGTTTACACCAAACTCAGAAGCGATTTCATATTTCATTTGTTGAAGAGCTTGTTCAACACCAGGTACAAGTAATTGGTTTGAATTGTTGCTTGCCATGTTTTATCACCTCCTGTACCTATATTGTTAACAGAACAGAAAATCTTATCACAAATAACCATTGGTAATTTGTGGCTCGCTCCCATGTTTTTTTGCATGCAAAAAAAAGAATCCTACTTTTCATAAGCAGGATTCTTTTTCGTTCTTATTTAGGATGTGTCATTTCTTTCGGATTAACATATTGATCAAATTCTTGTTCGGTTAACAGACCTAATGCAACCGCCGTCTCTTTTAATGTAGCATTATCTGCATATGCTTTTTTAGCAATCTTCGCTGCATTCTCATAGCCGATATGAGGATTTAAAGCTGTCACTAGCATTAGTGAATCATTTAGATTCTTTTCAATTTGATCTAGATTTGGCTCAATTCCTTGTGCACATCGTTCATCAAATGAAAGCATGCTGTCTGCTAGTAGCTGACATGACTGTAAGAAATTATAGGCGATAACTGGCTTAAATACATTTAATTCGAAGTTCCCTTGACTAGCTGCAAAACCAATCGTTGCATCATTTCCCATGACTTGTGCCGCAACCATCGTAACAGCTTCACTTTGTGTTGGGTTCACTTTTCCTGGCATGATCGAGCTTCCTGGCTCATTTTCTGGAATCGTAATTTCCCCAATTCCACAGCGAGGTCCACTTGCTAACCAACGAACATCATTGGCAATTTTCATCAAGTCTGCAGCCAATCCCTTTAATGCACCATGAGCAAAGACAGATTCATCATGACTTGTTAATGCGTGAAATTTATTTGGTGCCGTAATAAATTCTTTCTTCGTATAGTTGCTAATTTCTTTACTAACTCGTTCAGAGAATTCCGGATGTGCATTTAGTCCTGTACCTACTGCAGTACCACCTAGCGCAAGCTCACGTAAATATTTTAGGCTCTCAATAATCATGCTTTCAGATTTTTCTAGCATGCGATGCCAGCCACTAATTTCTTGTCCTAGTGTTAATGGTGTTGCGTCTTGAAGATGTGTTCTCCCAATTTTAACAATTGAACTGAATGCTTCCATTTTAGTTTTAAACGTTTGCTTTAAAGTTTGTAAAGCGGGAAGTACTTCATCCTCTAGTTTTAAAACTGCTGCAATATGCATCGCAGTTGGATACGTATCATTAGAACTTTGTGATTTATTGACATCATCATTTGGATGAAGTGTAAGATCACTACCCTCTGCTTTTAGCCATTCATTTCCTACAAAAGCTAATACCTCATTCACATTCATGTTCGATTGAGTACCACTACCAGTTTGCCACACAACTAATGGAAAATGCTGATTCAATTTCCCATCTATTAGTTGTAATGCTGCATATTCGATTGCATCCGCTTTTTTAGCTTCCAATAATCCTAAATCATGATTTACTTTCGCTGCACTTTTCTTCAAAATTGCAAACGCTTTTATAATTTCGATTGGCATTGTCTCATTACCAATTGGAAAGTTTTCCTTACTTCGCTGTGTTTGTGCACCCCAAAATTTATCCGCTGGTACCTTCACTTCGCCCAATGTATCATGTTCTAATCGATATTCCATATGTATTTCCTCCCCTATTGTTACGAATCCTGCTTATTCAGCAGTTTAAATTCACTTACATAATCCCTCTCTATTGTACCAAATTTTTAATAAATGCGAATCCTTAATTACTGCCATCTCCTATTTTTTATATCTCTCCGCTAAATTCACAAAATTGTAATCCATCCTGATACGTTTTACCATTATACTAGTAACTAGACATTTTACATTTCATTGACAGGAGGACTTTCCATGCCTAACATATGGACACATATGCTGTTTTGCGAGGATGTGGTTGATGCCATTGGCCATCCAGAATCAATCCCAAAGCATAGTTATATTTTGAATTTAGGTGCACAAGGTCCCGATCCTTTCTTTTATTATAATTTTTGGCCATGGATAAAGGATGAGCCGGTTCACCAGATAGGTAATTTACTCCACACGAAAAAATGTGGTGATTTTCTAATGGATTTAATTATTTCTGCCAAAGACAAATCGGAAGAAATTAAATCCTATGTATTAGCTTTTATGACTCATCATATTTTAGACCGAAATACACATCCATATGTGCATTACCGCGCGGGGTATGACGGAAATAAGCATCAGAAGCTAGAGGTGATCATTGACACTTTAATGATGGAACGCTATAAAAACTTAAAAACCTGGAAAACACCCGTCTCTAAAGAAATTCACCTTACAAAGCATCAACGAACAGCCATAGCCGATTTCTTGCATCCTGCGATTGTTCGACACTACCCAGAAATAGCTAAGAACTCTTCGGGCTATATAAAAAAAGCATTTCAAGACATGAAGCTTGCGCAAAAGCTATTAGCAGATCCTTATGGATGGAAAAATAAACTTTTCAAATCGTTGGTTTCTTCCTATTCATATCAACCTATTACTGTACATACTGATTATCTTAATGTAGAGCACAAAACATGGAGACATTCTGCTACAAATGAACCATCGCTAAAGAGCTTTATCGATTTATATGAACAAGCACGAATTGAAGCAATTGGAATTATGAAATATGTGTTGGATTTCTGGTCAAATCGGGGATCAACACGTTCAGATTTAGAAGAAATCATCGGGGATATTTCCTATGACACAGGTTTACCGCTTCAGTTAGATTTACAAAACAAATTTAGTGAGCCAATCGTATAAAACGAAACCGCTTTTGTAAAAAAAGTGTTTTAGCAAAATACATGTACAAGAGAAGCTGGGAAATTAGCAATTTTAACCATACTTATCTCCCAGCTCTCATTACTTTAGTTATTCTGTTTTTTTGCTGCTTGTACACCTTTTTCAATGTTTACGAAGCTAAGTAAGATAATACCTGCAATAAAGAAGAACACTAATGATAAAATACCAAACCTACTATCACCAGTAATCTGACCTACAAAACCGAATAGAAATGGTCCAAATACAGCCGAAAACTTAGATGATATTCCGTAAAAGCCGAAGAATTCCCCTGTTTTATTTTCAGGTACCATCCGACCAAATATCGATCTACTTAATGCTTGGGAACCACCCTGTACAAATCCTACACAAATAGCCAATAAGTAAAAATGAAGAGCTGAATTCATGAAATACCCAATGATGACAATACCTAGGTAAATGAACAGCGTCATCATTAATGCTTTCTTTGGTGCGATTTTGCTCGCTAGCCACCCGAAGAAAAATGTAAATGGTATTCCTACAAATTGTGTAATGAGTAACGCAACAATTAAATCATTTGTTCCAATTCCGATATCTGCACCATAAATAGTCGCCATACGAATAATGGTCGAAATTCCATCATTATATAACCAAAACGCAAACAGAAATAGTAATAGATGCTTGAATTGTTTAATTTCCTTAAAGGTACTTCCGATTCTGGTAAAGCCAATGGTTAGAAACGATTTATCTCGTTTTACAGATACGTGTTTTTCTTCCTTAATGTTTTTCAGTAGTGGAATCGAGAAGACAAACCACCAAATTCCTACCGTCAAAAACGAAACCTTCATGGCAACGATTTGGTCGGCCATCCCAAACCAGCCGGGATTTAATATCATGAGTACATTAATAAGTAACAGGATTCCTCCACCAACATACCCTAATGCAAAACCACCTGCAGATACACGGTCTAAGTCTTTTTCCTCTGCTATTTCCGGTAAAAAGGCATCGTAGAAAATATTAGCACCAGAAAACCCGATGGAGCCGATAATAAACATAATTGCTACAAATAAATAATTCCCATCACCGGTAAAAGCTAATAGTATACTCGCAATCATCCCCATAAATGCGAAAAAACGGAGAAACTTCATTTTCGAAGCGGAAAAATCACTAATGGCACCAAGAATCGGCGCTAAAATCGCTACAATTAGTACAGCAATCGAATTCGCATAGCCCCAATAGCTTGTTGCCAAGCCATCGGCTAATCCACCTTGGGTCGCCATCGTATCATAAAATATCGGTAGAACTGCCGCTAGCATTGTGGTTGCAAATGCAGAGTTACCAAAATCATATAACATCCAGCTGACTTGCTTTTTTCTGTCCTCTTTCATTTCTCACACCCCTCTTGTGTATAGCATAGCAAACTATCGAAACAACCAGTGTTAAGAAAAAGTAAAGTTTATTAAGATCGTTCTAAGGTAGCAGCCGCTTCATTAGTCGTTTCAACCGCTACAACTAAATACTCCATTCGATTTACTTGCTCATCGACAATTGCTTCCAATTCTTCAATTGTTGCCGTTGTTTCCTCCATTAAGCTAGCCAAATTATCCACTGACTGCTCAATAGATTCCGAAGAACCTTTTATCGTACTCGCTTGTTTATTCAAATACTGTAGGTAGTTAATAAAACCTTCCAGCTGCTCAATGATCGTTGTGAAGTTTTCTGTTGCTAATAAAGCATGTCCTGCGCTTGTTTGTAATTGATCCTGATTATAAATGACCTCTTTCTGTGTACTTTGTGCATCAGCTTCAATCATTTGTAGATTTTCACGAATCTGTTTGGCTGTTAGCTGGGAAACCTCAGCTAACTTACGTATTTCTGACGCGACAACGGAGAAACCTTTTCCATATTCTCCAGCCCGTGCTGCTTCAATACTGGCATTTAACGCTAATAGATTTGTCTGCTCCGCGATGGCTTGAATTTTTTCAGCGTTGGTATTGTTTTCATAAATACGGTTAACTAGACTTTCCATATTCATCGTTAATGTTTGAAAGGACAATTGAAAATTTTCGAGTGTACCAGACAAAGCTTCCATTGTTCCCTTGCCTTTCGTCGATAATCCAATTAAATCCTCCCCGTCTTGAATGCTTCTCGTGAAGGATTCAAGCATTTTTTCTAAAGACTGATGGGTTGTATTGGTTGACTCTGATATTCCGGCTGCCGTTTCTGCCTGAGCTTGACTCGCTCTAGCAATTTCTTGAAACCCTTCTAGCATTTCTTTTATTTGATTACGGTTCAGATTACTATCTTGTTCAATGATAGTCATTTGTTCTCTTACCTTTTTAGCACCTGCTTGGACATTCTTCGTACGAATCTGTTCTTCATTCGTCTTTAATTCCATATCAGATAACGTTTGATGCATTGTTGCGATGAACCCTCTGGTTACCTTAATTTGAATGAATAATACAAGGAAAATCAATATAAAAAACACCGTTGTAATAGCTGCTGACCGCGTATCAAATCCTACTGTTTGTCCCTTTATAAGGATGAAAAAGATCAGTAGCCCGATACCTAAAGCACCACCAGTAGTTAATACTGCTTTTGATAACGACACCGCTGCAACCGCTAACAAAAAGAAGGTAAACAACATATTTGTTACGTAATCGGAGCTTAGCATAATAATAAGGGATACACCGGTTAAACATACTACAGCAATGTAAGGCACTAGCTGACTATACATGGCTTTTACATTTAAAAATGCAATAACCCCTATACCAACAATTCCACCGATAGACAGTGCGAGCATATTTTCCACTGGTGCCCCCACAACAACTTCCGCTCCTAAACCAAGTAGTAAAGAGAATAGTAAGATATAGAGCAATAGACGATTTTGTTTCTTTAGAACATCACTATCTAATTTCATAAAATCCCCCTAATTTCTTTTCTTAATTACTTACACGAAAATAGCCTTACCAAACGTAGGCAAGGCTATGGAAAGATGTGAGCATTTATTCCCAAATATACTGTAAATATTGTTCGCGAACGCTTCTAAACTCCTCTATATTCCCTTTTTCAATGGAATTGTTTAACTTTTTCTCCAGCACTTGTTTATTCCAATTAAAGCATAGTTCATCTAATAATAATCGTGACGATAAACGAATTTCAAAGGATATTTCTCTTCTAGCGTTTAGGACCTTTCCTTCATACGGACAAAAGCGATAAATTACCTTTTCCTTTTTCATGGGATACGCCCCTTTGCTCCTTTATTCCATTATCCTAAATTTTATGAATAATTGCAATCAGATTTTACAAAAAGTACAAACTAGAACTCGGTTATATTTTTTGGACAAATGAAAGATACTTACATCATGGCAATTGATATTACATAGCGCTTATTTGTTTCTCTAGACTCATCGATTTCCCTTTGTTATAGTGTAAAGGTTGACATAAAGCAATTTCTACATCTAGATAATTTTTGTATAGAAGAAACAGTTAATGGTTATTCGAATACATGGAGCAATTCATGTATTTTTGGAGGCATTTCAATGAATCAGACCAATAATTTAAAAAGTGGTGAAAAAGGCGCATGGATAAGTATTATTGCTTATCTAGTATTGGCTAGCACAAAGCTAATCATTGCGTATCTAGGTAGTTCAGAAGCGTTATGGGCCGATGGATTGAATAATTCTACCGATGTTATTGCATCGATAGCCATCCTAATTGGGTTACGAATTTCGCAAAAGCCACCTGATCGAAACCATCGATATGGGCATTACCGTGCAGAGACGATTGCCTCCCTTTTAGCTGCTTTCATTATGGTAGCTGTTGGATTACAGGTCATTTTTAATACAATACAAAAGCTGTTTATTAGCGAGTTAGAGCAGCCGGACCTACTTACTGCTTGGACAGCCGTCGGGGCAGCTATCATCATGTATATTGTTTATCGCTATAATCTTCGCTTAGCAAAACGGATAAACAGCAGTGCCCTGCATGCCGCAGCACAAGATAATCGTTCCGATGCGCTCGTTAGTATCGGTGCTTTTATTGGAATTATCGGTGCCCAGTTTGGGATATCTTGGTTAGATCCATTAGCTGGATTCCTAGTGGGACTCATCATCTGTAAAACTGCTTGGGATATTTTTAAAGATTCCACACTGACATTAACCGATGCCTTCGATGAGGATCGATTACAGGAGATTAATAAAACGATATCTAGATTTTCAGAGGTTAAAAAGGTGGTAGACATTAAGGGGCGTTCACTCGGTAATCAGCCGATTCTTGATGTAACGATTAAAGTAGATCCGTACTTAAATGTCCAGCAAAGTCACGATATCACCGTGAAAATAGAACAGGTATTAGCGAACAAGCATGGGATTTTACATACCCATATTCATATTGAGCCATATTTAGATTAAGAAAAAGCTAGGGTATACGTGTAGTTGGGACGATTAAATCCAAACCTTCTACGTATCTCCTAGCTACCTTTATAGAATTGTTCTTTCACCAACTAGATTAAAGTAGTCATTAAAAAAACAGATATGATGGCACCAATAACGACGAAAATTACATTTAATCCGATATAAGCTAACAAAATGGCAATAATTCCACCAGCTAATCCAATGTAGGGGTTATCAGCATTTACTGTTAGTACTCCTGGAAAAATAAGTGCTCCTAATGCTGCATAAGGAATCGCATTCAACCAACGATTTATCCAGTCCTTAAACTGCAATTTATCAACAACGAAAGCAGGAATAATTCTTGGTATCATCGTAACGAGTGACATACCAATTATTATGAACAAAATCATTCACTCGCCTCCTTCAAGAAATAGACACCACTTAAGCCACCAATAACCGTACCAAAAACAATAGCCCAACCACTACTCATAAATTGCAAACAAATCACATTAACCAGCATCGCAATTATTGCAATTAACCCGACACGGAATTCCTTTTTGACAGAAGGAACCAATAAGCCAATAAACATAGCATAAAGGGCAATTCCCATGCTTTGACTCAACGTCTCTGGAATTACTTCCCCTAACAACCCACCAAACAATGATCCGATTACCCAAGATAAATATGCTGTCAGTGTAATAGCCGAATAGAATAGATAGCCTTTCTCCTCTTTCGCTTCTTTCGTATGTAATGATGACACCGCAAACGTCTCATCAGTCAAACCAAATGCAAGTGGTACCTTCCACTTCATTGAAACTGGACGCATTCGATTCATGAAGGATAAACTCATAACAAAATGCCGAAAGTTAAGAACAAAGGTTGCAATAATAATTTCTACTGCTCCTGCCCCTAGTGCAATCATATTTGCCCCCATAAATTGACTTGCTCCCGCAAACACTAATATACTCATCCATGTTATTTCCATCAGCGTCATTCCAGATTGCTTCGCTAACACACCATAAGTAATCGCGATAGGAATATACCCAATCATGATAGGAAAACCAACTGCCAACCCACGTTTAATCATAACGAAAGACGTTGGAGTTTTTTTTATGCTTTGTTCTACTGTCTCCATCTATTTCTCCCCCACTTAAAGTTCTCATAATTATAACTGATTTTTTGTAATAGAAAAAGTACGGTACGGGCAAAAGCCATAAAAAAAGAACCGGTATCATTCGATACAGGTCCTATGATATTTTATTATCGGTCTTGCTCAGTCAAAATAATTGGATCGCCTTCTGTAATCACAATCGTATGTTCATATTGTGCAGATCGTCCACCATCTACGGTTCTAGCAGTCCAGTTATTACTATCAACTTGACTTGGCCAATCACCTTCATTAAGCATCGGCTCAATGGTTATTACCATTCCTGGCTTCAGTCTTAGTCCTTTATTCGGTAGGCCATAATGTGGGATAAGTGGGTCCTCGTGAATTGTTGGTCCAATTCCATGACCTGTGAAATCACGTACCACAGAAAATCCTTCTGCTTCCGCATATACCTGAATCGCATGACCGATATCTCCAATTCGGTTACCCGCTCGTGCCTGCTCGATCCCTTTATATAAGGATTTTTTTGTAACATCCATTAATCGAAGACCTTTTTCATCTACATTCCCAACTGCATATGTCCAAGCTGAATCTGCCAATCCACCATCTAAATTCACAACCATATCAATGGTAACGATATCGCCATCCTTTAATGCTTCTGCACGAGGAAAGCCGTGGCAAATCTCATCATTTATCGAAGCACATGTCGCATATGGGAACCCATTGTATCCTTTTTGTTCAGGAATTGCACCATGTTCTTCCAAGAGCTTATCAACAAAAGCATCAATTTCAAGTGTCGTAATACCTGGTTTAATTAACTTAGCAATTTCTTTGTGAACTTGAACAAGTAAGTCTCCTGCCTTTTGCATTTGTTCTATTTCACGCGTACTCTTTCTAGTAATCATATTTCTTCGTCCTTTCTATTCATCAGCTTCAGGCTGTAACTACTATAGTATATTTTACGTTTCCTAAGTGTACCATAATTCGTTGATACTTTCAGTAATTTGTACCCTACCTGATAGGCAACCTGCTAGGTAACCTATGCTTGATGTGCCTGGTATATTCCGTTCATAGCACCGAGTATGGAACAAGCTTTTAACAACAAAAGAATAGAAGGGATTACATCCTTATACCCCTTCTATTCTATCCTAAAAATATTCATTTACCTGATAAATTTTACCGTTCTCAATACTCGCCTCGTCATTCAAAATATCAATCAAAATACCACCAACTGTATCGGTATCACGCAATTGGTTCTTCTCCTTATATGCTTTGAACTTGTCAACTTCACGAAACGCTTCTTTGGAGCTTGAACGAATTAACTGTTGCATATTGGTGTTCATTATACCAGGGTTAAATGCAATAATCTTTTGGCCGGTCTTTTGTTCCTCTTGCTCTAAAGCAGCTGTTCTTGTATACATATTAATGCTTGCTTTCGAACTGCAATAGGCACCCCAGCCATAGATAGGACGATCTGCTGCACCAGATGTAATATTTACTCCGATAAAATTAGCATCAATGATAGTCGTAAAATGTAGCATCTGATTCATTAAAATAATTGGTGCAACAGTATTTAATTGAAAATGATAAAGGAGCGCCTCGTTATCCAGCTGGTGAACCTGATTAATCGGTTCAACAATAGCCGCATTATTAATCAAGTACAATAAAGAAGGACGGTGGCTATCCATATCTTGTTTTAGTTGCTCAATAGTAGCTTCTAAACCTGACATATTTGCGAGATCACAGGAATAATGCTGATAACTTACATTGTTTTTGTCAGCGATTTTACGGAGACGCTTATTCTCGTTTCGCGATATTCCAAGCACCTTAATCCCAGATTCGAGAAATGCCTTCGCAATAGATTCTCCTAGCCCTTTTGATACTCCAGTAATAAGCGCAATTTTCATGCTGAACACCCCCACATGTTATTCATTCCCAACTATTGCTTTCTGTTGTTCGATACGGTCCTTCATTTGTTGCATTCTGCGCTTTAATACGTCACTACGATCCTGTGGCGCTATTTTTTTATTAAGGGCTGTATACAGCAAGATGTCTCTAACCTTCAGAAAAAGTGGTATTAACGTCTCCCATCCCTCTGGTGGTTCTATTTCCGTACGATAACCTTCCATGAATGCGGTTAAAAAGCGGTTCGCAAACTCTTGTTTTGCTTGTTCATTGGATTCATCAGGAAATAGCGAATAACAGCTATAGTAAAGTGGAATGGCTATATCTGAAACATGCCAAAAATAGCAAGCATCATCAAAATCAAAAATATAGATTTCCTTTCCATCGTAGAAAAAGTTCCCACTATGCACATCATTGTGGATGAGTCCATAGTGCTTTTTAGGCAAATTCTTTACATGTTCGATTATTTCCATTGTACGAGTAATAACGAGCGTTTCCTCCGCTGGAATGTATTGATCAATAGCAAATAAATCATCTTCATACCATTGTTTACGCGTCATCCGCTTCGGTTTATACTGACTCGTTAAACGATGTAACTTGCCAATTTCTTTTCCCCAGCTTTGGAATAGACGTTTTTCATATATGGTATCAGTTGATTTAACTTGTTTTCCAACTACCTTCGAAAAGAGACACGCATAAAAAATGGTACCATCCTCCGCTATTTGCTTCTCAATTAACTGGTTATTAATAGATGGAAAAGTAACAGAAACATTTGCTCCATTTGCATATAAATAGTTAACCCAGTCAATCTCTCCCATGATTTCTTCTTCCGTGCGATGTGAGCTATGTGTGACCCGTAAAATATATGGTGTATCATTACGCAATACTTCATATACATAGTTTTCAAAGTCACCTAGTAATTTATACGCTTCATCTAATCCATATGCATGTAGAAATCGATTCAGAATTCCAGAATGATAAACCTCCGCTACCGACTTTTCCATCTAAGGCTCCCCCTATATTTAAAATCTCATCCCGCCAAGCTAATTCGTTATTTCATACCAATAATAGACTAGTGTTTCCATCCCTTTGTCATAACTATCTAATGGAAAGCTCTCATTTGGGGAATGAAGACGGTCATCAGGTGTTCCAAAACCTAATAAGACAATTGGGATATTGTAGATATCTTCAATCCATTCCACCACCGGGATAGATCCTCCCATTCGCACGTAAACCGTTTCTTTTCCAAATGCCTTCGTGTAACTATCAGCAGCTTTTTGAATTAATGGATGATTGGGTTCCACTTTATAGGCCTTTGCGGAAAGTTTCTCCTTTTTAACGGTGACAGTTACTCCTTTTGGTGCTACTTTGTTGATATGATCGATTAATAATTGTTGAATCTTTTCCGGATCCTGTCCTGGTACTAATCGACACGTAATTTTTGCAGTTGCAGAAGTTGGAATGATGGTCTTCGTTCCTTCACCTTGGTAGCCACCATATATTCCATTAATTTCAAAAGTTGGTCTTGCCATCGTATGTTCCTTTGGTGTATACCCCTTTTCAGAAACAGTTTCCGTAATTCCAGTAGCTTTCATAAAATCCTCACTAGGAACCTGCGCAATTAAACGACGCTCTTCCTCGGTCAAATCTTCTACTCCATTATAGAATCCATTGACTGAAACCACTTCATCTTCATTCTTCATCGAAGCTAAAATATGTGATAATGCCATGATTGGGTTACGTACGGCCCCACCATACATTCCTGAATGCAAATCGTGATCAGGACCAGTAACAGAAATTTCTATTCCAGTGAATCCCTTCAATCCATAAAGGATGGTCGGCTGATTGTTAGCAACCATTCCAGAATCTGAAATAACGGCAAAATCTGCTTGGAAGAGCTCTTTTTTCTCTTGAAGCATTCCATATAGATTTTCACTTCCGATTTCTTCTTCACCTTCTAGACAAACCTTTACGTTAACAGGTAGTTTCCCTTCAGTCTTCATAATGGCTTCAAATACTGCTAAATGCATGAATACCTGCCCTTTATCATCACTTGAACCACGTGCATAAAGTCTTCCATCACGAACCTCAGGTTTAAATGGATCGCTATCCCATAATTCAATCGGATCTACTGGTTGTACATCATAGTGACCATATAATAATACTGTCGGTGCATTAGGACCCGCTTGAGTATATTCAGCATAGACAATCGGATGTTTTTGTGTTTCAATTTGTTGGCTATTTTCAAAACCAATTTCAGTTAAATAGGTTTGTAAAAAGTTTGCTGCTTTTCTTACATCTTCTTTATGTACACTATCTGTGCTCACACTTGGAATTGCTAAAAAGTCATACATTTTCTGTAAAAGACGTTCTCGGTTTTCCGTTAAATAGGCTAATGCTTTTTCACTCATACATGCACACCTCTTCTTTAGTTTATGGTGTTTATTTTAACATAAATTAAATGGAGCGAAATGAATATTTTAATGGAGGTGGATTGTTTTTGTTGGAAGCTGTCGACTTTCCTTTAATTTCCCCTAAAGACAAAAGAGCCAGGGACATATGTGTTTATGGTTAGATAAGTCCGAACGTTGGCGCACGATACCCGCTCCGGGAGTATACGTCGCTTTCCGCGAGGGGCTCTGAGCCTCCTCGCGCAGGAGTATACGTATTTTCCCTACGCTGAATCAGTGTATTGTTCTTCCTTTCATCTTTCCATTTTACTTATGTTCCCGGCTCTTCTTCATTCTTCTAGCGCAATGCTTGTGCTAAATCTTCTATTAAATCCTCACTATCTTCAATTCCAACTGAAATACGGATTAATCCGTCTGTTATACCTAACTCTGCTCTTCGTTCAGCAGGGATGGAAGCATGCGTCATTTTAGCTGGTAGTGAAATAAGACTTTCAACAGCTCCTAAACTTTCCGCAAGGGTGAAATAATTAACACGTTTTAATACTTCTTCAGCACGTTCACCACTTCCAACGTCAAAGGAAATCATACCACCAAATCCACCAGACTGGCTTTTGGCAATTTCATGTCCTGGATGCGCTGGTAATCCTGGGTAAAATACAGTTGTCACTTTTTCATGTCCCTGTAAAAATTCCACTATTTTTTGTGTATTAGATTCTGTCGCTTCCATTCTAAGTGCTAACGTTTTAATCCCGCGCATTAATAACCATGAATCCTGTGGCCCTAACACTGCTCCTACAGAGTTTTGCAGAAAATGAATACGGTCTGCTAGTTCGTCTGATTTCACAGCAACTAACCCTGCCACAACATCACTATGCCCACCGATATATTTCGTTGCACTGTGCAAAACAATGTCTGCACCTAAGTCAAGCGGCTGTTGCCAGTATGGTGTAGCAAACGTATTATCTACAATAAGTAATAGGTTATGTTTTTGGGCGATTTCCGACATCTTCTTTATATCGGTAATTTTTAATAATGGATTTGTTGGCGTTTCAACGTATAATGCCTTCGTATTTGGTTTAATTGCATGCTCAACTGTTGCAATGTTACTCGTATCAACAAATGTATGGTCTAAGTTAAATCGATTCAGTACCTTTGTCATTAATCGATAAGAACCACCATAGACATCATCTGTTAAAACCACATGGTCTCCTGCATCCAATAACATCATTACCGTCGAGATCGCCGCCATCCCAGATCCAAACGCAAAGCCGCGACTCCCGTTCTCTAAATCAGCTATTACCGTTTCTAACGCATGGCGTGTTGGATTACCTGTACGTGAATATTCGTAGCCACGGAAATTTCCAACACCATCCTGTTTATAGGTGCTTACTTGATAAATTGGTACTGATACAGCACCAGTTTGTTCGTCTCGTGTAATTCCACCATGAATCATCTTTGTCTTTGAACGCATATTATACCTCCGTACTTATCACCTGTGGATAGATATTTTTACTTAAATAGCGATCACTACTATCTGGAAAAATCGTAACAATCTTAGTTCCTGCCTTTGCCTTCTGTGCTTCTTTTACCGCCGCAACCATCGCTGCACCTGACGAACTCCCAACTAATAGTCCTTCATTTTTAGCTAAGGACTCCACCATTCGAAAAGCATCCTCATCAGATACCGTATAAATTTGGTCGAAATAAGACGTATCGATAAAAGGAGGGAAAAATTCCATGCCAATCCCTTCTGTTCGATGAGAACCAGGATTGCCACCAGCAATAATAGATCCTTCTGGTTCAACAATGACCGTTTTTATCGCCTCATTTTTCTCCTTCAAAAAGCTAGCACATCCCATGAATGTTCCACCAGTACCTGCTCCTGCTACAAAAATGTCCACTTCCCCCTGTAAATCCTCCCAGATTTCTGGTGCGAGTGTCTTGTAATAAGTAGCTGGATTGGCGGCATTATCGAATTGCTGCGGTGAGAAGCTATTTGGTATTTTGGCTAACAGTTCATTCGTTTTTTTGATAGCACCTGTCATCCCATCTTCACGAGGGGTGTGGACAATTTTCGCTCCAAGTGCTTGCATAATGGTCTGTTTTTCGATACTGAAATGTTCTGGCACACAAAAAATAACATTGATATTTCTTTCTCTGGCTGCTAACGCAAGACCAATTCCCGTATTACCAGCTGTTGGCTCAATAATCGTCCCCCCTGGAGTAATCATACCCGTTTCCAAGGCATTCTCGATTAACGCAACACCTAAACGATCCTTAACACTCCCCCCGGGATTGAAAAATTCCAGCTTTGCATATATAGAAACTCCAGTTGGAATAGCGAAGTTCGTTAGTTTAAGCAATGGTGTTTGGCCAATCAATTCATTAAGCGAATGATAAATCGCCATTTTACTTCACCTCGTTAAGAAAAGCGCAAGGCGCCCGATTAGAAATTCGCTCGCGCCAAGAGCTTATACAACATTGAATTTTTCTTTGTTAAAATACCTCATGCCATTCATTTTTTTTGGCTAGCATTTCTTTAGCGATTTCCTGTGCTCCTTCTAGACTATGGTTCGCTGCCCAGCCACATTGAACCTCATTACATGCAGGTACTTCCTCAGCATGCAAGACATCTTCAAGAGTTTTTTCTAATACATCCAGCACTTCATCATATGAATCATTATTAAGAATCGCTAAATAGAAACCAGTTTGACAGCCCATTGGACCTATATCTAATACATTATCCATATGATTACGAATATTTTCGGCCATTAAATGCTCTAACGAATGCAATCCTGGCATTTCCATATGCTCTTTATTAGGCTGTTTAAAGCGAATATCATATTTATACACTTTATCGCCATTTGCTCCCTCTGTTACACCTACTAACCGAACATAAGGTGCCTTTACTTTCGTATGGTCTAGGTTAAAGCTTTCTACATTCATTTTCTTCATTCGTATTCTCTCCTCACTGTTCTATTTATATGTTGCTATGATTAACCAAACGAAATCATTCATTTGTTTAAACGAAATGTCAAAATTGTGATCGGTAAAAATTTCCTCGATTATTGGGATAATTGGATAGTACTCCCGCTCCAAATCTTCTGCTAAGTCTTGATACCCAAGCTTGTATGCTTCTGCTATTTTAGCCTGCTTTCGTTCTGCAGTTAGGAACATCGTATCAGCAAAAACTACCTTCCCATTTGGTAACAGTGTCTCAGCAAAGCCCTTTACCGCAGTTTGTTTCTCCGTGTCAGTTAAATGATGAAATGCATAGGTGCTAACTATCGTATCAATTGTAAAAGGTGGCTTTGGAAAATTTAAAAAGTCTCCATCCACAATTTGTACCATTGGAAGTTTTTCCACAGCAATCTCACGCATGGCGGCCGAAGGTTCAACACCAAAAACCATATGACCTGCAGCAAGTAATTTCGCTGTCAAATTACCGGTGCCAACACCAAATTCTAGTATGTTTCCTGCAGCACTTTCGGTAACTTCTTTCAAAATTATATCATAATTCTGAAACACTTCTTTATATTGTGGATCATGCCCCATAACACTATTGTCATAGTCATCAGCCCACTCCTCAAATATTTCGAGAAACTCTCTCCCCATATAATTCAACTCCAGTATAAAATAAATTCACAGTAATCCACTATGTTTTATATGAATTATATGTAATAGACTACCATAAGTTGAATGCTTTATCAAAAAGAAGGACTGGGGCATAAGTGTTTTGAGCTAGATACACATCCGAACAGTGGCTCACTATTTAGGGAAAAATAGTGAGCCACTCTATGAACTGCCCCCTGTCAAGTAGACAGGTAAAAAAACAAATTTTTTGTGCCATGTATGAATTCCATGCATGGCTTTTCTTATGCTGGAATTCTTAGCCCCATCTTCAACGTCACGCGCTTTGTATTATAAAATTCAATATAAGCCTCAATATCTTTTTCTAATTCTTCAAATGTGTTATAAGTGGTTAATCGATACATCTCTTCCTTGATGATCCCCCAAAA
Organism: Ornithinibacillus contaminans; assembly: GCF_001038425.2. GTDB lineage: Bacteria > Bacillota > Bacilli > Bacillales > Amphibacillaceae > Ornithinibacillus > Ornithinibacillus contaminans. The sequence goes on along the minus strand of NZ_LDPV02000034.1, from coordinate 387 downwards.
ATTCTCCATTGGACCGTTATCAATACATCTACCAACACGTGACATGCTCTGGATAATTTTGTGTTCTTCCACAAAGTTTTTAAATCCATGGGAGGTGTATTGAAAGCCACGATCACTATGAAATAATGTCTTCATTGGAATAATCGTATCTTTAATCTGAGTGACCGTATCACGTACTAAGGCATTGTTATTATGTCGTGATAATTTATAGGCTACAATTTTATTTTCACCATAATCCAAGATGGCACTTAAATATGCTTTCGAATGAACTCCGTACTTGAATTCAGTGACATCTGTTAATAATACTTCCATCGCGTTATAGTCGGCTTGGAATTTTCTATTTAAAACATTTTCAGCTATATGTTGCGGTTTATGTGGCTTATAGGT
>NZ_LDPV02000033.1 GCF_001038425.2 Ornithinibacillus contaminans | reverse complement strand
TCAGGTTATTATAAATGGGTCAAACGGAAACCGACGAAAACAGAGAAGCGCTTACGACACTTGATCAGCTGCATTCAAAAAGTATATGACGATCATAAAGGGATTTATGGTTATCGTCGAATCACAATCTATCTCAATCATTATCTAAACGCTCAAGTGAATCATAAATGTGTTTATCGCTTGATGCAGTTATTAGATTTAAAAGCCGTTATTCGCCGGAAGCGTTATACCTATAAGCCACATAAACCGCAACATATAGCTGAAAATGTTTTAAATAGAAAATTCCAAGCCGACTATAACGCGATGGAAGTATTATTAACAGATGTCACTGAATTCAAGTACGGAGTTCATTCGAAAGCATATTTAAGTGCCATCTTGGATTATGGTGAAAATAAAATTGTAGCCTATAAATTATCACGACATAATAACAATGCCTTAGTACGTGATACGGTCACTCAGATTAAAGATACGATTATTCCAATGAAGACATTATTTCATAGTGATCGTGGCTTTCAATACACCTCCCATGGATTTAAAAACTTTGTGGAAGAACACAAAATTATCCAGAGCATGTCACGTGTTGGTAGATGTATTGATAACGGTCCAATGGAGAATTTTTGGGGGATCATCAAGGAAGAGATGTATCGATTAACCACTTATAACACATTTGAAGAATTAGAAAAAGATATTGAGGCTTATATTGAATTTTATAATACAAAGCGCGTGACGTTGAAGATGGGGCTAAGAATTCCAGCATAAGAAAAGCCATGCATGGAATTCATACATGGCACAAAAAATTTGTTTTTTTACCTGTCTACTTGACAGGGGGCAGTTCA
>NZ_LDPV02000032.1 GCF_001038425.2 Ornithinibacillus contaminans | reverse complement strand
GATCGAACCGCTGACCCCCTGCGTGCAAGGCAGGTGCTCTCCCAGCTGAGCTAAGGCCCCATTTTGTATTTTGTTAATGGTCGGGAAGACAGGATTTGAACCTGCGACCCCTTGGTCCCAAACCAAGTGCTCTACCAAGCTGAGCTACTTCCCGAAATATGGCGCGCCCGAGAGGAGTCGAACCCCTAACCTCTTGATCCGTAGTCAAACGCTCTATCCAATTGAGCTACGGGCGCTTTTATGGTGCCGAGGACCGGAATCGAACCGGTACGGTAGTCACCTACCGCAGGATTTTAAGTCCTGTGCGTCTGCCAGTTCCGCCACCCCGGCACATTATACTATGGAGCGGAAGACGGGATTCGAACCCGCGACCCCCACCTTGGCAAGGTGGTGTTCTACCACTGAACTACTTCCGCATTCTATATTTGTTAAAAGCTTACTAGCTTTTTAACAAAAGCTCCATAAATGTTAAATTTCTTAAATGGTGCGGGTGAAGGGAGTCGAACCCCCACATCCGAAGATACTAGATCCTAAGTCTAGC
>NZ_LDPV02000031.1 GCF_001038425.2 Ornithinibacillus contaminans | reverse complement strand
ACGAACAATGCACTGATTCAGCGTAGGGAATATACGTAGACTCCTGCGGGAGGAAGGGCTAAGGTGAGACCCCCGCAGTGAGGGTGCTACTTGAATAACCTTCTTCGTTCCCTTGCGCTGAGGAAGCATACTCCGAAGCGATACTAGCAGACACAGGCGCACTGCTTTTCAGCGCGAGGAGGCTCAGCAGCCCCCGCGGAAAGCGAAGTATATTCCTGGAGCTGGTATCGTGCACCAACGTTCGGATTTTATCTAACCATTAACACGTATGTCCCAGCCCCCCTTTTTGTTGATTATTTTTAATGTGATTCCCATGCAATATCCGATGAAAACTCCTAATGTATTTAGAATTAAATCATCCACATCAAAACTTCTGGAAATAAATCCCAATACGGATAGTACCAACTGCATAAGCTCGATAAATCCTGTGCTGGCTATACCGATCAATAGTATTGTAATGACGGAAATGTTTCGCCAAAGTAGAACAGGTAACATGCCAATTGGGAAGAAGACAACAATATTTCCAACAAGATTAATCAACTGAATGAATACGTTTCCTTGAAAATTAAGGTATAGATTTATGGTTTGAAACGGTATTAGGTTTATTGAAGCCATATTCGTCGTAACAGTCCCTTTTCCGGGGAAAAGTGTCAAATAGAGTAGGCACTCGAGATAAACAATTGAAAGAAGATAAAGTATTTCGCGATTTAGAGACATCGATTTATGACGTTTTTTTCGATAGAATGTTCGTATTAATACGTAAACAAGTATTGTAATGGCAATGATTAATATAGGAATTTCATTAATATACTGCATAGGTGCTCCTTAAGGAAATTTCATATTCTTATAGTATAGTGAATTTTAATTGATTTTTCGACGATTGTCTCCAGTTTTCTTCTTATCTTTACAAAAGAATCATGGTAGAATATTGGTAGAAAAGGAGGAGATATGGTGGCACTTACGTTTTATTGGTACCCAAATTGTGGGACATGTCAAAAAGCAAAGAAATGGTTTGACGCGCATAACGTCAGCTATAACAGCATACATATTGTGGAAGAAACACCTTCAGCTGAGGAAATTATGACATTAATTGAAAATAGTGGTCTACCTGCTAAAAAGTTTTTTAATACAAGCGGGACAAAGTATCGAGAATTAAATATTAAGGACAAAATACAGGATGCGTCGATAGAAGAAATGGCAAGCATCTTAGCTTCAGACGGAATGCTCATTAAACGTCCGATTGTAACAGATGGCAAAAACGTTACAGTGGGCTTTAAAGAGGCTGACTATCAAGAAACATGGTTAACGAAATAAGCATAAATACTAGCCGAAAATAGAGTTAACTTGTATAGTAAAATTACAATCAACTATCGGAGGGATTTTAATGAGCTTACCAAACGACTTATTATATTCACAAGAACACGAATGGGTAAAAAAAGAAGGAAATACAGTGCGTATTGGAATTACTGATTTTGCCCAAGATGAGCTAGGAGACATTGTATTTGTTGAATTACCTGAAGTTGGGGAAGAAGTAAAAGCTGACGAGCCATTTGGCAGTGTAGAATCAGTTAAAACCGTATCTGAATTATATGCGCCAATTAGTGGAAAGATTGTAGAAGTGAATACAGCACTTGAAGATAGTCCAGAATTAGTGAATGAGTCTCCATATGAAAATGCATGGATGATTGTACTGGAGCTTTCAGATGAAGCTGAACTTGAAAAATTACTTTCACCGGAAGCATATAAAGAGCTTACCGAGCAAGACTAATATCAACCTAGTTTAAAGGCTGGCATTATTCCGGATTTTTTGGAATGATAGTCAGCTTTCTTTGCAGAAACAAAGCCTCAACGGGATGCATTATGCTGCTTTTAGAATTTCAAATCGTGATTACCTAATCGTTAAACCTTGAGGGGGATCTGTCATGATACATCAGTCTGGAAAAGTTATAATTGTTGAAGGATTAACAGATAAAAAACAGCTTGAAAAAGTCATAGAGGATCATATTACGATTATTTGCACGAATGGAACATTTGATGTAGAGCGTTTTGATGAATTATTAGAAACCTATCTGTTGGATGATAAGGAAGTCTTTATTTTAGTGGATGAAGATCACTCTGGCATGAAGCTCCGTAAGCAGTTGGCTCAAGAATTACCACATGCGGAGCATATTTATGTGAGTAGTGAATATCGGGAGGTAGCGGCGACACCGGAACGTGTGTTAGCGATGCTACTACTAGGAAAACAGATTGCAGTGAATCCACTTTATATAGTTTAGGGTAATGAGTAGGTGATTTTTTGCTGGAAGTAACGAGAGAGCGATTGGAAGAACAGAACTATTTACTATATATCTATACACCTTTTTGTGGAACTTGTCAGTTGGCTAGAACGATGCTTGAGAAAATTGAAGAAGTACATCAGCAGGAGATTTTTTGTGAAATGAATGCTTCGTTATATCCTGAGTTTATGCATGCGAATCAAATTGAGAGTGTTCCGTGTTTAGTTATTAAACAGAACAATGTGTTGGCTGAGAAAATCTATGCATTTCATTCCATACCAAATATTTATCAATATTTATTTCAATATAAGCCAGAATTATTTAACGAAAAAAGTTAAAAATCTAGTATTTTGTATTGACAGTTTCCTAGCTCGATGCTATAGTTGGTTTTGTTCAAAAAATGAATATTTAATATCTCTTATCCAGAGCGGTGGAGGGAAAGGCCCTATGAAACCGCGGCAACCTTCAAACATTCGTGTTTGAAAAAGGTGCCAAGTCCTCAAAGCATAAAGCTTTGAAAGATGAGAGAACGTGAAGATAAATTTACTACGTCTTTCTGTTCTCTTGCAGAAAGGCGTTTTTTGTTGGTTTTAGCACAAGATAAGTATAGGAGGGATGCATGTGATATCGATTGAAGGATTAACGAAAATATTTCGTTTAAATCAAAAGGATATTACCGCTGTTGATGATCTTAGTTTAACCATTCAAAATGGTGAGATATTTGGCGTGATTGGTTATAGTGGTGCTGGCAAAAGCACATTCATTCGATTGTTAAATCGTCTGGAAGAACCTACTGCAGGAAAAGTAACTATCCACGGCCAAGATATCACAGCTATGAATAAAAATAAGCTGCGCATTGCAAGACAGGATATCGGAATGATATTCCAGCATTTTAATTTACTCTGGTCGCGTACAGTCGCTGAAAACATTGCATTTCCATTAGAAATTGCGGGAGTACCAGTAACAAAACGAAAGGCAAGAGTTCGTGAGCTGATTGATTTAGTTGGATTGACAGGTAGGGAAAATGCATATCCTTCACAGCTTAGTGGTGGGCAGAAACAGCGGGTTGGTATTGCAAGGGCGTTAGCGAATAACCCAAAGGTGTTACTGTGTGACGAAGCAACATCAGCACTTGATCCCGAGACAACGAATTCGATATTAGACTTGCTTGTGGATATTAATCAAAAGCTAGGATTAACGATTATTTTGATTACGCACGAGATGCATGTCATTCGTAAAATTTGTAACCGAGTTGCCGTAATGGAAAATGGGAAAGTTGTGGAGCAAGGTGATGTACTCGATATATTTTTACATCCTAAGAAGGAAGTTACCCAGAAGTTTGTGAAACAAGTTATGGGTAGTGGAGAAGAAGACGAGTTAGAATTGTTACGAGAGACGTATTCAAATGGAAAGCTGGTTAAGCTTCACTTTGTTGGGGAATCTGCGAATCAAGCGTTAATCAGCAAGCTATCAAAGCAATTTGAGATTGAAGTAAATATCTTGCAAGGAAAAATTACCCAAACACAACGAGGTGCTTATGGTACATTAGTTGTTCAATTAATTGGTACACAGTCAGAAGTTGAGATGGCTAGCCAATATATTCAAACCGAAACCTCTGTTCAATTGGAGGTGATTCAAGATGCTAACTAATCTATTTCCGAATTTAAAATTGGATGATTTGTGGGAAGCCACTACAGAAACCTTGTATATGACTGTTTTAGCACTTATCGGGACGTTGATTTTTGGTATTATTCTAGGATTACTATTGTATCTAACTTCCAAGGGAAGTCTTTGGGAAAATAAATATATAAATTTTATTATCGCAGCAGTAGTCAATATTTTTCGTGCGATACCATTTATCATTCTCATTTTACTATTATTCCCATTCACTAATTTCTTGGTTGGAACGATCCGCGGTCCAAATGCGGCGATACCGGCACTTATAATCGGTGCTGCGCCGTTCTATGCGAGATTGGTGGAAATTGCCTTGAAGGAAGTTTCAAAAGGTGTCGTAGAAGCAGCGCAATCCATGGGTGCAAAAACGAAAACCGTTATTTTCAAAGTACTATTACCTGAATCCTTACCGGCATTAATATCTGGTTTAACCGTAACAGCTATTTCCTTAATTGGTTATACAGCAATGGCCGGTGTAATCGGTGCAGGTGGTCTAGGAAACTATGCGCATTATTACGGGTTTATGCGACGTGATTTTGATGTTGTGTTTATCTGTACAGTCGTCATTGTCATCATTGTATTCATTTTTCAATTCATTGGTGATTTTCTATCTAGTAAAGTAGATAAGCGTTAATTATTTTGGAGGATACGGCATTCGTCGTTAATCATATAAAAAAGTAGAGGAGAATTATAGATGAAAAAACGTATTGCTTTTGTTGCTATTTTATTCGTATTAATCTTGGCTGCTTGTGGAGGGAATGAATCAGATTCTAATTCAGAAACTGAAGCACATAAAATTGTTGTTGGTGCTTCAAGTGTCCCGCATGCTGAAATCTTAGAAAAGGCAAAACCGATTTTAGAAGAGAAAGGTATAACACTTGAAATTGAAGAATATGAAGACTATGTACTACCTAACGATGATTTAGCAAATGGTACATTAGATGCAAACTATTTCCAACATATTCCGTACCTAGAACAAACAATTGCAGATACTGGCTATGAGCTAGATTATATTGATGGTATCCATGTTGAACCAATTGGTGTTTACTCCAAAGCAATTACAAGTTTAGATGATATTCCAACTGGAACAGAAGTATTGCTAAGTAATTCAACAGCAGACCACGGTCGTGTGCTTGCATTGTTCGAAGCAAATGGATTAATCAAGCTAGATGAAAGTGTTGAAAAAGCATCAGCAACAATTGATGATATTGTCGAGAATCCGAAAGAGCTAGTATTTACACCTGACTTTGCAGCGGAACTTCTTCCAGAGCTATATGCATCAGAAGAAGATACATTAGTTGCGATTAACACAAACTTTGCAATTGCAGCAGATCTAAATCCATTAGAAGATGCATTATTCATTGAAGATGAAAATTCACCATATGTAAATGTTATTGCGGTTCGTTCTGAGGATAAAGAAAACGAAGATCTTAAAGCCTTAGTGGAAGTTTTACAATCACAAGAAATTCAAGACTTCATTTTAGAAGAATATGAAGGTTCAGTCGTACCAGTTGGTGGCGATAACTAACTACAAACCAAGCAGCAAATCCTATTGAGGGGTTTGCTGCTTTTTAATGCCTAGGAAATTATAAATTTAGACACTGTGGACAATTTGTCTTCACCTAAACGGCCGCGTCCAGCTCCAGCACCCAGGGACTAACAGACTTCCTTCACCTCCGTACGATAATCAACATCGGCTCTCTGCAGTCGCCGTGTTTCCTTTATCTCCTACGGCTCAGTCCAAATGTTTTCGGTGGGGCGAGTAATCGCAGTCCCAGTCCGTATGTCCCTAACCGGGCGCTTGCACTTTTGTACTTGATGAAGGATATGCTAGCATTTGTGAGGATTTTCGTAAAAGTTTTTGATAAAGCTTGCTGACTAGTTGAGGTGGGTTATTTTGTATTGGAATGAAGGTATAAAAGGTTAAATGCCGTTTGGTGTCCGTTAGTATATCATGCTAAAATGGCAGTGCTTTAACAAAAAGAAAGGGATGATTCACTATTTCTAGTGAGATTAAACTGACTTATACGAGTGAAATGGAAAAGGCTATGCAAACCCGTCACCATATGGGATATGCTGATTATTGCCGGAAGTTGGATAATCGGATGAAGGTGGAACAAAGGCGGCAGGATGAGTATGAAAAAAGTAAGCATATGTTAGCGGAAATAGACAATCAAATTCATAAATAATGATGGAGGCTGGTACCCATAGTAGGTGCCAGCTTTTTGGATTAAAGAATTAAATTGGAATTGAAGCAAGTTCCTTTTTTAAACTATAAAATAAATAGAAAAAAGACAGGAAATAACCGTTATTTTTCCTATATAAATTGTGCATATTTACATAACCTAAAAAAGTTGATTATAAATTCGAAATGCTATAAGATTGTAATGAGAATAAATTGAGAATGGATTTTATTCTGTTCAACTTAATAAAAAATCATATTCATATATGGAGGTATCAATATGGCAGGATCTACATTAGAAATTAAGAATCTTCACGTATCGATTGAAGGTAAAGAAATATTAAAGGGTGTTAATTTAACCATTAAAGGTGGAGAATTCCACGCAGTAATGGGGCCAAACGGTACAGGTAAATCAACACTTGCATCAGCAATTATGGGACATCCAAAGTATGAAGTAACAGAAGGAAGTATTTTACTTAATGGGGAAGATGTGCTGGAAATGGAAGTTGACGAGCGTGCTCGAGCTGGTCTATTCCTAGCGATGCAATACCCTAGCGAAATCAGTGGTGTAACTACTTCTGACTTCTTACGTTCTGCAATCAATGCACGTCGTGAAGAAGGCGATGAAATCCCGTTAATGAAATTTATTAAAGGTTTAGACGCAGACCTAGACTTTTTAGAAATTGATAAAAGCATGGCAACAAGATACCTAAACGAAGGATTCTCAGGTGGAGAAAAGAAACGTAATGAAATTCTTCAATTAATGCAAATTCAGCCTGACATTGCTATTCTTGACGAGATTGACTCAGGTCTAGATATTGATGCATTAAAGGTTGTATCAAAAGGTATAAACAAAATGCGTGGCGAGAATTTTGGTTGCTTAATTATTACACATTATCAACGTCTATTAAATTATATTACTCCAGACCATGTACACGTTATGATGCAAGGTCGCGTTGTGAAGTCTGGTGGTCCTGAACTTGCTCATCGTTTAGAAGCAGAAGGATATGACTGGATTAAAGAAGAATTAGGTATCGAAGACGAAACTGTAGAGCAAAACGCTTAAGGAGTTAGGAGGGGTAATATGACTGTTGACACAAAGCTACCATATGATAGAAATTATATCGAACAGTTTTCCAAAGAACATAATGAACCAGCTTGGATGAAGGAATTACGCCTTAATGCTTTAGAACAAGTAGAATCTCTTAAATTACCAGAACCAGATAAAACGAAAATTGGTAAGTGGAATTTTACACAATTTAAGCATACGGCAGCTGGCGAGAAGATTTCTTCGCTAACAGATCTTCCAGCTGAAATTCAAGATTTCTTTGATGAAGAAAATCTACCAGAAAATCTTTTGATTCAGCGAAATCATACTGTTGCATTTGCACAGTTAAATCAGGATCTAGCTGCAAAAGGTGTCATATTTACAGATATTTTTACTGCATTACGCGATCATGAAGAGCTTGTGAAGCGTTACTTTATGAAGGATGCTGTATCGGTTGATGAACATAAATTAACAGCATTACATGCGGCATTAATGAATGGTGGAATCTTTGTATATGTACCAAAAAATGTACAAATCGAAGAACCATTACAAGCTATTTTCTGGCAAGAAGATCCAGAAGTTGCTCTTGTGAACCATGTATTAGTTGTGGCAGATGAAAATAGTGAACTAACTTATGTAGAAAACTATATCTCTAATAATAAAGAAGAAGCAACGGTTGCCAACATCATTACCGAAGTTATTGCGCAAGATAATGCGAAAATATCGTTTGGTGCAGTTGACAATTTTGCTGCTGGTACAACGACTTATGTGAACCGTCGTGGTGTTGCTTACCGTAATGCAACGATTGACTGGGCTCTTGGCCAAATGAATGACGGAAATACCGTTTCTGAAAATATTACTCATTTAGTAGGGGATGGTTCTGAATCCAATGCAAATGCTGTAACAGTTGGTCGTGGCAAGCAAATTCAAAACTTCACTGCAAAAATTACACAATTCGGAAAGAACTCTGAGGCGCAAATTTTACAACGTGGTGTTATGAAGGAAAGTGCAACTTCAATTTTCAATGCGGTTGGTAAAATTGAACACGGAGCATCTGGTTCCAATAATGAGCAAACATCTCGTGTGCTCATGTTAAGTGAAAAAGCACGTGGAGATGCCAATCCAATTCTTCTGATCGATGAGGATGATGTAACAGCTGGACACGCTGCTTCTGTCGGTCGTGTGGATCCGTTACAGCTTTACTATTTAATGAGTCGCGGAATTACACAGGAGGAAGCAGAACGCTTAATCATTCATGGCTTCCTTGATCCAGTAGTAGCACAATTACCGATTGCTGCTGTTAAGAAACAGTTGAAGCAAGTAATTGAAAGGAAAGTAAACTAATGGATGTAAAAGCCATTAGGCAGATGTTTCCGATTCTCGATCAGGAAGTGAATGGACATCCTTTGGTTTATCTTGATTCTTCTGCGACATCCCAAAAGCCGATACCGGTTATTGAAGCGGTGGAAAACTATTATCGTATGGATAATGCCAATGTTCATCGTGGGGTTCATACACTAGGTTCACGTGCAACTGATCAATACGAAGGAGCACGTGAGAAGGTTCGTCGTTTTATTAATGCGAGAAGTACTGCAGAAATTATTTTCACACGCGGTACGACAACTTCGATTAATACTGTTGCATATAGTTACGGACGAGCGAACTTAAAGCCTGGTGATGAGGTATTAATTACACCAATGGAACATCATAGTAATATCATACCTTGGCAACAGGCTGTTAAAGCAACAGGTGCGACATTGAAGTACATTCCATTACAGGAGGATGGGACAGTCTCACTTGAGGATGTTCGGAATCTTGTTAGTGAGCATACGAAGGTTGTATCGATTGCACATGTTTCCAATGTATTGGGTACAATAAATCCAATCAAAGAAATTGCTAAGATAGCGCATGAAAAAGGTGCAGTACTCGTTGTAGATGGTGCACAAGGTGCTCCACATATGAAAGTGGATGTCCAGGATTTGGATTGCGATTTCTATGCGTTTTCTGGACATAAAATGTGTGCTCCAACTGGTATTGGGGTGCTTTATGGAAAGAAAGAGCTATTAGAAGAAATGGAACCAGTTGAATTTGGTGGAGAAATGATTGATTTTGTTAATCTACAGGACTCCACTTGGAAGGAATTGCCTTGGAAGTTTGAAGGTGGTACGCCAATTATTGCTGGTGCTATCGGTCTTGCAGCTGCCATTGACTTTTTAGAGGATATTGGCATGGATGCTATTTTAGACCATGAGCAAAAATTAGCTGATTATGTGATGGATCGCCTGCGAAGCGTCGAAGATATTAAGATTTACGGGCCAGAACATCGAGCTGCACTCGTAACGTTTAACTTAGGTGATGTACATCCACATGATGTGGCAACAGCACTCGATTCATTCGGGATTGCCGTTCGGGCCGGACATCACTGTGCACAGCCTCTAATGAAATGGTTGGACGTAACTGCGACAGCAAGAGCGAGCTTTTATTTATATAACACAGAAGATGACGTTGAAATATTAGTTGACGGACTTTTGAAGACGAAGGAGTTTTTCGGTCATGTCTTTTAACAACTTGGATACACTTTACAGACAGGTAATTATGGATCATTATAAAAACCCAAGAAATCGCGGTGTAGTCGAAGGTGATGCTTTAACCATCGATATGAATAATCCAACGTGTGGTGACCGAATTCAGTTGCAATTGCAGGTTGAAGATGGCATTGTCAAGGATGCGAAGTTTGAAGGTGAAGGTTGTTCCATAAGCATGTCTTCTGCGTCTATGATGACACAGGCAGTAAAGGGTAAAAAAGTTACCGATGCACTTGAAATGTCAAAGCTCTTCTCCAATATGATGCTAGGTGAGGAAATTGAAACGGATCTGGACTTAGGCGATATTGAAGCATTAAGTGGTGTTTCCAAGTTTCCTGCGCGGATTAAATGTGCGACTCTTGCATGGAAGGCTATGGAGAAGGGTGTACAAGGACAATAATGCACGATTGTACCAATACTAAAAGGAGGGTATATCATGGCAAAAAAAGCGCCAGAAATAGAAGAGTATAAATATGGCTTCCGTGATAAAGACGTTTCTATTTTTCGTACAGAACGTGGTTTAACACGAAGAGTCGTAGAAGAAATTTCAAAATTAAAAGAAGAACCTCAGTGGATGTTAGATTACCGTCTAAAAGCATTGGAGCATTTCTATGAGCGTCCAATGCCACAATGGGGTGGCGACTTATCTGGTCTTGATTTTGATGAGATTGTATACTATGTTAAACCTTCTGAAAAACAAGGTAGAACATGGGATGAAGTACCAGCTGAAATCAAGCAAACATTCGATCGACTAGGAATTCCAGAAGCAGAACAAAAATACCTTGCTGGGGTTTCTGCTCAATATGAATCTGAAGTGGTTTATCACAGCTTAAAAGAAGATCTTGAGAATTTAGGAATTGTCTTTAAGGATACAGATACTGCCTTAAAAGAAAACGAAGAGCTATTTAAAGAGTACTTCGGATCGGTTATTCCATACTCTGATAACAAATTCTCTGCTTTAAACTCTGCTGTATGGTCTGGTGGGTCGTTCATCTATGTACCAAAAGGTGTTCGTACAAATACACCACTTCAGGCTTACTTCCGTATTAACTCTGAAAATATGGGGCAGTTTGAAAGAACATTAATTATCGTTGATGAAGGTGCTTCTGTACACTATGTTGAAGGTTGTACAGCACCAGTATATACAACGAACTCACTACACAGTGCTGTTGTAGAAATCATTGTGAAGAAAGATGCGTATTGCCGTTATACAACCATCCAAAACTGGGCAAATAACGTTTATAATCTTGTTACGAAGCGTGCTGTATGCGATGCTAACGCTACAATGGAATGGATTGATGGTAACATCGGTTCTAAATTAACGATGAAATATCCAGCGATTCTTCTTAAAGGAGAAGGTGCTCGTGGTAACACGATTTCCATCGCAATTGCAGGTCGTGGTCAAGTTCAGGATGCTGGTGCGAAAATGCATCACTTAGCACCTAATACATCATCTACTATTGTTTCGAAGTCATTCTCGAAACAAGGTGGTAAAGTATCTTACCGTGGAATGGTCCATTTCGGCCGTAAAGCTGATGGTGCTCGTTCTAATATCGAGTGTGATACATTGATTCTAGATAACGAATCAACTTCTGATACAATTCCTTACAATGAGATTTTAAATGATAATATCTCTTTAGAACACGAAGCAAAAGTTTCGAAAGTATCAGAAGAACAATTATTCTACCTAATGAGTAGAGGTCTGACCGAAGAAGAAGCAACAGAAATGATCGTAATGGGCTTCATCGAACCATTTACGAAAGAACTTCCAATGGAATACGCCGTTGAGATGAACCGATTGATTAAGTTCGAGATGGAAGGTTCCATCGGATAATTCTATATATTTGTTGATAAAACCCCGGTGTAACAATGATTGCACTGGGATTTTTATATTGTATGAAGACTAACGTGCCAGAAACGTGCCGACGGAAGTCCCGAAATTAGCGGGAGATATCCCGAACATCCTGCGACTAATCCCGAACCACTATCAGTATCCCGAATGTTAGCGAGCATATCCCGAACATAAGGTTAACAAGCCCGAAGAATGCTGCTTCTATCCCGAACTCCTCGAACTTAAATTCCGAACCCCTTAGCAAGCAAACAAAAATGTAAATGATTCTTTAAATAGTCCTTGGTAGGAATCTTCCGGAATCAATGCTAAAATCGAGATAACGATTTTACAACAGATTAGAGGGTTACATACGTGGTAATTGTTATTTGCATCCTTATTGGAATATTCACAGCGTTTCTTGGAAGTTTAGTTGGACTTGGGGGTGGAGTTATTTTAATACCAAGTCTGTTACTATTACATCAGTATATGCCAGCATTTGGGTGGGCTACTCCACAAGCAATTGTAGGAATATCATTAATCACCATGATTTTTACATCGATGGCATCGACTATGTCATACTATAAAAAGGGAAGAGTCGATTATAAAACCGGCTTATTATTTTTATCAGGTAGTATACCTGGTGGTATTCTTGGTTCCTGGTTAAATCAATTTTTTAATACAGATCAATTCTTGTTGTATTTTGGTATTCTTGTACTGGTCATATCTGGTTTATTTTTCATCAAGCGAACAGATCCGCAGCCAAAAACTAATAAATCGAAATCGATTCGATCTTTTCAAGTTGGGGATCAAACCTATACATATTCGGTATCTGTTTCCTTAGCATTTTTCCTTTCACTTATTATTGGTGTACTGTCAGGGTTATTCGGAATTGGTGGCGGATCGATTATGGTTCCAGCAATGATTCTATTATTCGGTTTTCCGGTACATATTGCCACAGCGACATCAATGTTTATGATTTTCTTTGTAAGTATTATTGGTTCTAGTACACATATTGCTTTAGGCCATATCGAATGGGAGTATGTTTTATTCTTCATACCTGGAGCTTGGATTGGTGGAAAGCTGGGTGCCTTCATCAGTCAGAAGTTAACCGGGAATACACTGGAATGGATATTACGTATAACATTAATATTGATTGGCTTACGTATGATTATTAGTGGATTATCATAAGGAGTTTTATGACATGGAAGAAAAAATCTATTTATATTATACAAATGATTTACATAGCAATTTTGCGCAGTGGCCACGTGTAACGGAGTATATAAAACAAGCTAGAAAGAAGCATCAGGTAGCAAATGAACCCAATTATGTCTTTGATATTGGTGACCATGTGGATCGAATGCATCCAATTACAGAGGCATTTCGTGGAAAAGGTAATATAAGCTTGCTTAATGATGCGGGCTATGATTTTGTTACGCTTGGGAATAACGAAGGAATAACCTTGTCTCATAACGAGTTATTTCATTTGTATGATGAAGCAAATTTTCAAGTGCTGTGTGCGAATTTACATAGTACAGCTGAACAGTCTCCTTCTTGGTTGCAGCCGACAGTTCGTATCCAGACTAATCAGGGTGTTAGAATTGGTATTATTGGATTAACTGCTCCGTTTAATGATTATTATCATCTATTAGATTGGCACATATCAGATCCGTTTGCTAGTTTAGAAACGTATATTGCTGACTTAAAACAGTCATCCGATATCATTGTTCTCTTATCCCATTTAGGAATTAGTGAGGATCAGGAAATCGCTAGAAGATTTAAAGATGTTGACGTCATTTTAGGTGGTCATACACACCATCTGCTACGAACAGGAGAAGCGGTTAATCAAGCTATTATAACTGCAGCTGGAAAGCACTGCTATTATATTGGTGAGGTGATTCTAACATGGGAACATCAAGAACAGAAGCTAGTAAAAAAAGAAGCTTATACAACAGATATTTCGGACTATCCAATGAATACTCAAACAGAAGAAAGGCTTAACGAGCTACAAGTGGAATCGAATCGAATTTTAGCTAAGCCGGTTGTAACGATTGAGGAACCTATCGAGGTTAATTGGTTCAAAACAACGACAATTATGCAACGTTTAACGGAGAAGGTCCATCAGGCAACAAATGCAGATTGTGCGATGTTTAATTCTGGGCTTCTATTAGATGGGTTCCAGGCGGGAACGATAACTTATGGTGACGTTCATAGTGTCTGTCCGCATCCAATCAATCCGTGTATGGTTGAACTGTCTGGTGCTGAACTTCTCGAGGTGATTCGAGCAACCTATACAGCTGAATTTATTGACTTAGAATTAAAGGGATTCGGATTTCGTGGTAAGGTTATTGGTAATATGGTTTTTTCTGGTATACAAGTTGAGACTGGTCAACACCGTCAGGGTCACACCTATGTGGAGACTGTGCAGGTAAATGGTTCACCAATCATTCCAACTAAGCTTTACAATGTGGTAACCGCTGATACCTTCACCTTTGGCAGGATGTTACCGGAGATTGCTAAATCAGAAAAGAAGCGCTATATTTTGCCAGCGTTCATACGAGATTATTTAGCAGAAACGTTACAAGAACACTACGGATGATATACCAAGGATAAATAGTTTTACAGCGTGACACCAAATCCCCTCTTTGCATAGACATATAGTGTACATCGCAAAGGAGGTATAATGGTTATGATTACAATCAATCCCCTTGAAGTGGACGGTATAGCTTTTACGGCTATTCGCGTTGAATTACCAAAGACTAATTTACTCATGATCACGAATGAAATTGGTTATATCATGTGTGGAGCCCTTGACGTTGATTTATTAAATGAAAAATTGCAGGATCGAAATATAATTGCGGCAAGAGCAGTTGGCGTTCGCACAATTGATGAACTACTAGTAGCTCCACTGGAAAAAATCACAGAAGCCTCAAAGGAGTATGGTTGGGAAATAGGCATGACCGGAAAAGAGGCATTAAAACGAATATCATAATGGGAAGAGCCATGGACATAAGTAGAATGATAAGATAAAAATTACGAACAGTGCATGAATTCAGCAGAGTATATTCCCGAAGCGGGTATTACGCACAAGTTCGGATTTTATCTTGTTATAAGTACGTATGTGCCTGGCTCATTTTTCATATGAAACTAATAATATAGCTTTTTCATCCGAGTTTTGGTACTATTTTAATATAGTATTTTGTCGAAAAATGCCGTATTTTATATGAGTTAGTAAGGAGAACACAATGAGACTAGTAAGTACAACTTCCATTCAGGCTGGAGCAATTTTAGGGCAAACTATTTATCGCGATAATGGAACAGTCCTTCTCCAAAAAGGGATGAATTTAACGGCGCGACTTGTTAGTCGACTACAAGATCAAGGAATTACGTATGTATACATAGAAGATGAAGCAACGAAGGATATTGTTGTGAAGTCTGCAATATCAGAGAAACTACGACATGAAGCAACCTCATCGATGAAACAGCTTTTTACGGACGTAAGAAAAAGCGAGATGTTGTCAAATTCCTTTGTTTTAGATAAGGAAGCTAAGAGTTTAACGGATATTATTCAGCGAATTATGGAAGAAATCAATGATCATGAAGAATCATTAACGTTATTAACAGATGTTTATTTAACTGACGATTATATTTTTCAGCATTCGCTCAATGTTACAATCTATGCTTTAGCTATTGGTGCCGAGCTAAAATTGAATGCCAAGGAGTTATCAGACCTCGGAAAAGGAGCTATGCTACACGATATCGGGAAGGTGTTTATTGATCCGAATATCTTACAAAAGCCGGATAAGCTTACCAAAAAAGAATTTGAAATTATGAAAACTCATACGACAATTGGGTATGATCTACTTAGGCAAAACTACAATTATTCTTCGGTAATTGCACATTGTGCCTATCAACATCATGAACGATTAAATGGTACTGGGTATCCAAGAGGCTTAGAAGGGAAAGATATTCATCCCTTTGCTCAGATTATTTCTGTAGCAGACGTGTTTGATGCCGTAACGAGTAATCGTGTATATCGCAAGGCAATGCTTCCTCACGAAGGCTTAGAGTTGTTGTATAGTGGAGCTGTGGACCAATTTGATATTAAAATGGTCGAGGCGTTTAAAAATAGTGTTGCTGTGTATCCGAATGGGATTACAGTTGAATTAAATGATCAGCGACAAGGTGTTGTTGTAAGACAAAACAAGCATTTATGTGATCGGCCGGTTATTCGTATTATAAAGGATGGGATGAATAATCCGGTAGAACCATATACGGTGGATTTGTCTAATCAATTGAATATTACGATTACGAAATGTAATCTCGGCTAAAAATCGCTAAATTAACATGTCTAACCCCCTTCAAACAAGCATAGATTGTTTTGAGGGGGTTTTTTGGTATGAGGCAGCGAATGGGGTTTAAAAGAAGACGAACGTCACCTCCATCATCAAGATATATCATAATGATTTCCTTTATATTATTTATTGTGATTACTTATATCAGTTTAGAATTTATAGATGAACAAATAACACCAACCATTATGGAGGTAGCGGAACAAAAAACTACTGAATTTGCCACTAGAGGGATTAATTCTGCAGTGAAATTTGCTGAAGCATATACATTTGAAGACGTCGCGATTTCCGAGAAGAATGAAGGTGGCAATATTTCAATCGTTGGTTGGGAACAGTCCGTTGTAAATAAAATTAATCGAGCTGCTACAGATCGAGTTGAAGAATTTTTTCATAGTATGAATAAAGGTACACCTCCACAATATAGCGATCCTCTTGGGAAGCCGGAAGTTTATGGAGATACAGTAGAGGAACTAGTTGATCGTGATCCAACTGTAATCGAAATACCAATAGGTCAAGCAACAGGGAATTCGATATTAGCTAACCTAGGACCAAGAATACCAGTAAACCTTGAATTAACAGGAAGCGTTCGTACAGAATTAGTCGATGAAATAGAATACGGTGGCATCAATAATGTGTTCGTCTCAATTTGGGTTGAGGTAGAGGCGGATGTTCAAATTGTTGTTCCATTCATGACGGATGTAAAAACTGTGAGTACAAGAATCCTAATCGATAAGGCCCTCGTTATGGGAGAGGTACCAGAGTTTTATGGTGACAGTACTGATGGACCATCCATCGCTGTCCCAAAGGAAGACTTGCAAAATGATGAATAATCTAGTATAGTATTTGTATTAATTGAATAATTACCTTGTCAGATCGGTGAGGTAGAGGCGCATGCAAGATTAGTAGTCAATCGGAGAATGACAACGATGATGATTGATAAAAGGCTTGTGTGCCGAAGCGTAATAAGGGTCGAACTTATTATTGCTGGGGTGTCTTTGAATAAGAGGCAGACTGTCATGCTAACGTACGCATGGAGAACTACTGATCAATTTGGAGGATAACGTATATTGTAAAACAATGATGGGTTATTTTCTGTCATTGTTTTTTTGTGTGGAAAAATCTATTTTTTTCTTAAGCGTATCTCCATGTACGAACAGCATAGATTAATAAAAATAATAAAAATGGGGGTATTCTTGATGGAAGGAACAATTTATTCCATTATTCCGGCACTAATTATGTTAGTGCTCGTGTTATTAACTAGAAAAGTATTATTATCGTTAGGAATTGGCATTATCGTTGGAGCATTATTTATCCATGATTTCAATGTAATAAGCAGTCTACAAGAAATATGGTCGGTGTTTTATAGCATTTTTATTTCTGATGGTGCACTTAATATTGGGGATCTTCAATTAATTGGTTTCTTGCTTTTACTCGGAGTGATGACCGCATTTCTACAAGCATCTGGTGGTAGTAAGGCATTTGGGGATTGGATGATAAGCAGAATTAAGACGCGTAGAGGCGCACAATTCATGGCACCAATATTAGGTATCATCATTTTCATTGATGACTACTTTAACGCATTAGCTGTTGGCCAAATTGCTCGACCATTAACAGATCGTCATCGTATTTCTCGAGCAAAATTAGCTTACTTTATTGACTCTACATCAGCTCCAGTAACCGTACTTTCTCCAATATCAAGCTGGGGTGCTTATTTAATAGGGTTAGTTGGCGGCTTGGTAGTGGTAACAGATTTACAACCATTAGAAGCATTCGTGCAAATGATTCCCTACAACCTATATGCAGTCGGTGCCTTGGTACTCGTATTTTTAGTTGCAACTTTTAATTTGAATGTCGGTCCGATGAGAAAACACGAGGAATTGGCACAGGAGACAGGTGAGGTTATCCCAGCAGGTGCAAAAGTGCCTGGGGATTTAACGAATACGTTTGAACCTAGTCAGAAAGGTAAAATTTATCACTTACTTGTTCCGATCATAGCCTTATTAGTAGCTACGATTTTATCAATGTTTATTACCGGTGCAAATGCAAGCGGTGATACAGTTACGATTTTATCTATTTTTGAAAATACCAATGTTAATTTTTCCTTGTTTATTGGTGGTATCGTAGCTGTAGTAGTTGCATTGCTGATGTACCTTATGCAAGCAAATTCTGATGCCAAGACTGGATTAGTATTTGTGGAAGGCATAAAAGCCATGCTGCCAGCCATTTATATATTATTATTAGCTTGGATGATTGGTTCCATAATTTCTACCTTACAAACTGGTGAGTATCTTGCGCAAGTAGTAGAAAATGCTAACATTAGTTCCAATCTATTACCTTTACTATTCTTTGTCATAGCAGGATTCATGGCATTAGCTACCGGTACATCATGGGGAACCTTTGGCATTATGTTACCAATTGCGGCAGATGTAATGACCATTGCAGATGTATCGTTACTTATCCCATCACTAGCTGCAGTATTGGCTGGGGCTGTATTTGGAGATCATTGTTCACCAATCTCGGATACAACGGTTCTATCTTCAACAGGTGCGGGTTCTAATCATATTGATCACGTCATTACACAGTTACCGTATGCCTTAATTGTTGCAGTAGCATCAGCAATCGGCTATCTCTTAATTGGCTTAACGAGTCAACTATATCTAGGCTTAATTATCACGTTAGTATTAATTGTCTTAATTTCTGTTATCGTGCATAAACTTTCAACAAAATAAATGATCCTAAAAAGACCTTTCATGCATTAAATTGAAAGGTCTTTTTTAGATAGTTACCCACAAGTTATATTGTATAGAAAATTTAAAAAATACTTTGACACAGGTAAAAAGTACCGTTATAATACAGACAAGTTTAGTAATTTCAGAAAAAATAAAATATACATATGAATCTGTAATTACGAATATTTAAATTCTTGTTACCGATACGAATCGTGTAATAAGAATATAATGATGAGGAGGTCTTTAAATGGAAACTCGTTCTCAGTGGGGAACAAGAGCAGGCTTTATTTTGGCTGCAGTTGGATCTGCTATTGGTTTGGGAAATATATGGCGCTTTCCATCGGTAGCCTATGAAAATGGCGGTGGGGCATTCCTCGTGCCATATCTATTCGCACTATTAACAGCAGGGATTCCGTTGTTGATTTTAGAATTTACAATGGGTCAGAAGTATCGAGGTTCTGCACCACTTACGTACAGACGCATGAATAAGAAAACTGAGTTTATAGGTTGGTGGGCTGTACTAATTGCCTTTGTAATCTCAACCTACTATTCGGTTATTATTGCCTGGGCAATGTCTTATTCCGTATTTTCATTCAATCTGAGCTGGGGATCAGATACACAAGGTTTCTTGTTAAATGATTATTTAAAGGTTGTAGATGCTGGTCAGGTAGGAAGTATTGTCCCTGGCGTTTTCATTCCATTGATTTTAGTATGGGTCATTACATTAGGGGTTTTATTTAAAGGAGTTAAAAAAGGAATTGAAATTGCAAATAGAATTTTTATTCCAGCATTGGTCATTATATTCCTTATTATCGTTATTCGTGCCATTACATTACCTGGAGCAATTGATGGACTGCAAGCTTTCTTTACTCCAGATTTCAGCAAGATTTTAGAACCAGATGTGTGGGTAGCAGCATATGGACAAATATTCTTTAGTTTATCCATTGCATTTGCGATTATGATTACGTATGCAAGTTATTTACCGAAGAAATCAGATATTACCAATAATGCCTTTATTACTGGATTTGGGAACTCTAGCTTTGAAATCTTAGCCGGTATTGGTGTATTTGGAATTTTAGGTTACATGGCGGGGCAATCAGGTGTTGCAGTTGATGAAGTGGTTAGTAGTGGGGTTGGGTTAGCTTTCATGGTATTCCCAGAAATTATTAACCAATTCCCAGGATTGAACGGGTTATTTGGGTTTTTATTCTTTGCATCACTTGTGTTAGCAGGTTTAACATCATTAATTTCAATTACAGAGACGTTTGTAGCTGGTCTTGTTGATAAATTTAATATTTCCCGTACAAAAGCAGTTGCATTTGGTGGGGGATTATCAGCGCTAATTTCTATTTTATTTGCAACGCAGGGTGGATTAAACTTCCTAGATGCTGCAGACTACTTTATTAACCAATTTGGTGTTGCCTTAATGGGATTGGTTGAAGTTATCTTGATTGCATGGATTTTAAGGCAGTTGAAGGATTTGAAAGAACATGCAAATGGAATTTCAGATATTCGCTTAGGTAGCTGGTGGACAATTTGTTTATCTATTATTACACCTATCGTATTAGGGTATATGATGTTTGGATTATTCAAGCAAAATTTATTGAAGGAATTTGATACACCAAATGGTAACTATGAAGGTTATCCAGATGCATTTATTGCTTGGGGTGGATGGGCAGTAGCAATTGGAGCATTAGTTGTTGGTGTCCTTATAACGTTAACTAAATGGAAAAGACCATCTACAGCAGAAGAGGAAGAAACACTTACAAAGGAGGCACAATAAGATGAGTTGGATTTTCTTTATGATACTTTCTATTGTAATTGTTTGGGGAGGTTTAGCAGCAAGTATTATGCATGCTGTGAAAAAAGGAAAAGAAGCAAAATAAAGCCGAAAGACTGTCTTAGATTTATCTAAGGCAGTCTTTTTCTTAGTTTTTATTCTTTGCCATTCGTTCCCACTTTTTTAAATATGGATAAGGGTCAAAGGACCATTCACTATAGCCATTGTCCTTGTACATTCCATAATGTAAATGAGGTGGGAATTTACCAGAGGTGCCAGGAGGTCCGTATCCAGTAGAGCCGACTTTACCAAGTACGTCACCTGGTTTGACGATTTGCCCAACTTTCACCCCATCTTGATAACCAGCAAGATGCGCATAATAATGATAAATATTATAAATGTCTCGAATGCCAATTCGCCAACCGCCATATAGATTCCATCCTTTTAATTCGACAACACCATAAGTAGTTGATTTCACCGGTGTTCCGTAGTCAGCAAAAATATCCGTTCCTTCATGAATTCGATTACCACCAAACCCTCTTCGATCCCCCCATGTATTTCGGTAACTATAAGTATGATTAATCGCTAAAGGGAAATCACGGTCTGTTAAATAAATATCGTTAAACTTCTTAAATACTTTCGCCGTATTTTTAATCGTTTGGACAGTTAAGTCTCGTTTATAATAATTCCATAAGCCAATTTTAATATCCTCTTCAGTATGGCCGTATTCTTGTAAAAAGGAAGCCATTGTATATAAAGCATCCTCGCCATCGGATGGGTCGGCTTTGTTATCACCGTTACCATCTTTTCCTTTTCCATCAAAGAATTCGATTTTTTTAATGTCCATGGAATTGTTCCCAGCACCGTACCATAAATCAGATGGAAAACGAATGGATATGACTTGATCATCTTCTATATCCTTATAGATTTGCCGCTCATATTGATCTACGGCCGCAATGTAATACCATGGAATCTGTGTTAATGCTGCCGTTTTCTTATAGAGAGCCAGACGCTTATCATATACGGTTTCTTGTTCTTGAGCTTCTACTGGAGTATTGGATAGGCAGAACATTAGAATTAGTACGATATAAAGGGAATGAATGCTTCTTGTGTACAATGTTTTTCACCTCTTTTTTTGGAAAGGAGAACCGGACTAACAGAGAGATGTTAGTCCGAAATGTCTTCCTTATGTTGAATACCTTGTGGGGATTTTTTCATTTCTGAGATAATTTGTTCTAATGTGTTATGATAATTTTTGTTGTTTGCTGAAGAATTATGCAGGCTTTGAATATCAGGGATAAGTGATTCATTATCCGATACATATACATCAAAATAGCCTGGCATGACGGACACAGCAGTTTTACTAGCGATTTCTGCAGCGGTTTCTCGGTCTACTTCATCACTTCGATCGTAGGCGATTAATACCTCTGCATCCGTAACTAATGTTGCTACCTCATTAAACCCTTCATTTCGCAGAATTAAACGTGCAATCATATCGGCCATTTCAATACGATTTAATGTGGCAACATGATGTTCCTCAGAATCCTCTTGGATTTGATCTCTTGTATAATTGACATATCCTAACTTATCTTGCATGTCTGTATTGTTTTGGGTTTTATTTTCTCGATTTGGATCTAACTCATCCAGCATTTGTTCCCGTTCTCCTGATGAGCTATCAGTATGAGAGCATGCCGTTAGAAAAATTCCTATGGATATCATACTGAGCAATAAAATTCGCTTCATGAAATTGTTCCTCCTCAGCTAAAAGTGCTTAGACTAACATTACTAGTAGTTTGTTGTATAATAAAGAAATCATGCAATGAAAAACGGAATAGCTGATATTGGCAAAAATGTGGTAAACTATACATAACGCAAGAGGGGTGAAGTTGGTTGGTAGAACTATTTGGAAAAAATTATGAGTTAATTGAGAATGTGAAAGATGGATTTCAAAAAGAAGTGCTTGAAGAACGGTATTCTGATATTTTGAAGAAATATGATTTTATTGTGGGTGATTGGGGATATGAGCAATTACGGTTAAAAGGCTTCTATCATGATCACAATTCTAAAGCAACAGACGACTCGCGTATTGGTGCTTTGGATGATTATTTATATGAATACTGTAATTTTGGCTGTGCCTATTTTGTATTAAAGAAAGTAGATTAACAGCCAGGACAAAATGTGTAGGCACTATACCTGCTTCGGGAATTATACTCCGCTTTCAATTCAGCACAGGGGAGACATCTGCTCGAAAGAACCTCGCAGTGTCTACCTTGACCACGGGCGGATGCTGAGTCTCCTTAGATATATCGCTCTTCCGTGGTCTCACCTAGGGCAGTCTTCCTGCAGGACAAATGTATTCGGTGGGCGGGTAATCACTGTCCCAAGGAACACTTCAGCAGCGATATTTCACACGAAGAAAAAAACGGTTTTCTATTTCAAGGAATTCCCGTAAATTCCCTACGCTGAATTAGTACATTGTTCGTTCTTTAATCTCCTCATGTACTTATATGTCAACTTAAATTTCATCATCGTAATCATGAAGTGGATGTGCGCCATCAGCTTGTCTTGGTACATCTTCATGTTGTTCTCTATCAGGGTAGACAAATGCACTGTCTCTTTGTTGCCCTTCCTGCCATGGTGTTGACTTACTTTGAACTGGCTCATCCTGTTTTATGCTAGAGCCAAAGGCACCTTCTGGAAATTCTTCTGGAATTAAGTAATTCTTCTTCCTCCTTACATTGGAAAAATCGGCGTATTGCTTCTTCTTATCCTGCTTAGTCATCATCCTCATTCCTTTCTTTACGAGTAGCTTTTGCAACAATTGCTATTCTACTATTCCATTTGTTGGCGTTTCTAATTTATTGTCGAAATTTTTTATGATATGATAAACACATGACGGTACAGGAGGTTACATCATGTATTTTGTTGATCGCAAAAAGGTAGAGGAAACTTTACAATTTATTGAAAAATTATTAGCTGAAAAAAAATCCTTTAGCACAGATTCCTTTTTAGAAAAACTGGCATTTGAGAGATTGGCGCAGCTATTAGTGGAAGCGATTATTGATGTTGGAAATATGATGATCGATGGATTTATTATGCGTGATCCGGGTAGCTATGAGGATATTATTGATATTTTAATTGATGAAAGAGTCATCCCTACTTCACAAGGTGATGCATATAAAGAAGTTATTGCACTTCGAAAAATGCTTGTTAACGATTATTTACATGTTGATTATAAGCAATTACATGAAACACTTATGGAATATGATGCAATGTTAAATCAGTTTACGTTACATATTAGAAATTATTTAACCAATGAATTAGGGGTAGCAAACGCATTTACAACGGAAGAATAATACGCTAGGTATGATATTGAAGGAGAATTAGAATTGAAGAATTACCGAGGTTATCTAATTGATTTAGATGGAACGATGTATCGAGGAAATGAAGTGATTGAGGAAGCACCAGATTTTATAAAAACTCTCAAATCACAAGGGATCCCGTATTTGTTCTTAACTAATAACTCATCCAAAACACCAGAACAAGTAACGGAAAAGCTAATACAATTAGGTATTGAGGCAAGTACAGAAGAGGTATTTACAAGTAGTATGGCAACTGCCAAGTATGTGAAGCAAACCATGCCAAATGCAAAATGCTTTGTGATTGGCGAAGTTGGATTATTTGATTCGTTGCAACGAGAAGGTGTCGAAATTACAGATGATGAAAATTGTGATGCTGTTGTAATAGGAATCGACCGGGACATTACCTATGAAAAATTAGCAAAGGCATGTATTGCAATCCGAAACGGTGCTGCCTTTTTCTCAACAAATAGCGATAATGCTCTACCAACAGAAAGAGGACTGCTTCCAGGGAATGGTGCGATGACATCGGTTATTACGTTTAGTACTGGAAAGCAACCAGTGTTTATAGGTAAACCAGAAACAATCATCGTACAGGAAGCATTAGCTGTATTAGGTACAACGAAGGAAGATACCATTTTGGTAGGAGATAATTATAATACAGATATTCAAGCTGGTATTAAATCTGAAATGGATACATTAATGGTATTTACTGGTGTTACACCGTTTGAGGAATATGAATCCTTACCAATTAAGCCAACTTATTTTATAAAAGATTTAAGTGAATGGTTCCGAGACTAAAAAAACAGGCTGGGACATAAGTAAAATGAGAAGATAAAAGGACGAACAATGCACTGTTCAACGAAGTATATTCCGGAGCGGGTATCGTGCACCAACGTTCGGATTTTATCTAACCATTAACACTTATGTCCCAGCATCTTTTTAATCGTCAAGTAATTTGTCATCTGCAGATGAGTGGGCAAGTCTGCTTGAGGCAGCGGCAGCGATTGCGCCAACAATATCATCTAAGAATGTATGGCATTCACCACTTGATTTATCATTTAGTCGTTTTAAAACACCTGGTTTTTGTTTATCGATATAGCCATAGTTCGTAAACCCGATTGACCCGTAAACATTGACGATGGAGAAAGCAATAATCTCATCAACCCCATATAGGCTTTCGTCAATTTCAATCGCAGTTTGTAATGGCTCCTCTAATAACTTCTTCTCAGCAAGTTTAT
Organism: Ornithinibacillus contaminans; assembly: GCF_001038425.2. Classification (GTDB taxonomy): domain Bacteria; phylum Bacillota; class Bacilli; order Bacillales; family Amphibacillaceae; genus Ornithinibacillus; species Ornithinibacillus contaminans. The sequence continues at coordinate 48,319 of NZ_LDPV02000031.1, read as the reverse complement.
CCAATTGAATACCAGTAAGAATGGCATTCTGCACCTCTCGCTTTTCTAAAACCCGGTCTACATTATATAAGCAATCATCCATACTTAAATTTTCGTGGTAATTTGATTGAAGGTAGTACACTAATTCTGCAATCTCTTCTAATGAAACACCACGTTCCTGTAATAATTCTCTCGCTTTTTGTTCAAGTTCACTTTGATTTAAGTTTTTTCCCATGTTTTGTATTGATTCTCCTTTTACAGGTTAAGATTAACTGATTCCTTCATACAATTTATAGTAATGGGGTTATCGGGAGGGAATCTTTATATGAAAGAATTACTGTTAACTAATTATAATATTTATGTGAAGGATTATGTAAGTGTTCTTGGAAGAACAGGATTTCGAGATCAAGATTATACTTATTTTATCATTAACGCTACGAACAAGGAAATGATTCAAATGGAGCAAGCGGCACTTGCTTATTATCTTTCCGAAAACGGCTATAATCATACGGCGCTTCCAATACCGACTAATGATAATAAGTGGTTTGTCAATCAAGAGGATAATCGTTACCTCGTATTACGAGTAGCTGAATTACAGGAAAACCTGCGAGATTCTCATGGTGTGACCCTTGCACAGTTTCATGAGAAAACAGCAGCATATCCGTATGAACCGAAAGAAATCTCAAGCTACGGTCTGTGGAAAAACCTATGGATAAATAAGTTAACAGCCTTTGAACAGAAAATACAAAAAGAAGCAATAGAGCACCCGACTGACTATTATCGCCTTCTGATTGACGTTCTCCCATATCTTGTCGGAATAAGTGAAAATGCTATTCAATATATACAAGAGAGTGAAAGTGATAAGCGATATCATTATGGGGATCAGGGTGTTTTTACATTTCAACGCTATAAGGAAAATTTAGTAGAACCAGTGATTTGGACCGATGAGTTAGTATATGATCATCCTAGCCGGGATCTAGCCGAATTCATACGGTATAAATTTTTAGAAAATGATGAAAAAATTACAGACGAAGTAGTCAAGTTTATGAGTGATTATCAATCCATCCGACCATTATCTGTTTTTAGCTGGAGACTTTTATATGCACGATTAGTCTTTCCTATCCATTTATTTGATTTTATTGAAAGGTGCTTTTATGGGAATGATTTTGATCAGTATCATGTTGCCTTAAGGGGGTATATGGAAAGACAGAAGCTTTACGAACAGCGGTTGGGACAGCTTTATGATGTGATGGAAGTTGATTATAAAAGCTTCGATATACCAATTATTCAATGGTTGTCCTAAAGGGAGTTACCTAATGTATTGATTTGAGTATTCCATAAAAAAAGCAGACAAATCAAGTTGTCTGCTTTTTGCTATTTTAAATTAAAATACTTGTTCAATTTCCTTAACGCCTGGTACTTCAGCCATTAATGCACGCTCGATACCAGCTTTTAATGTAATTGTTGAGCTTGGGCAGTTTCCACATGCACCCATGAGACGAAGAAGTACAATGCCATTATCATCAACATCAATTAACTCCACATCTCCACCGTCTCGAAGTAAGAATGGGCGTAATTTATTTAAAACTTCCTGTACTTGTTCACGCATTATCCATCTTCTCCTTTCCTATCTATATTATAAAGGTAATTCGGTAAAAAATCTATTGTTAAATTCATAGCTACTAATAATCATTATTATTTTATCTTTAGTTAAAGTTTTTGTAAAATAAAAGAAACTATAAGAAAATTTCGGAATCGGAGGTTGTGAATTGGATAAGGATAAAGTGATTATCACAGTATATGGTGCTGAACAGATTTGTGCAAGCTGTGTCGGTGCTCCGAGTTCTAAGGATACGTATGAATGGTTGCAGGCTGCTATTGCAAGAAAGTATGAGGTAGACCAACTTGAATATGAATATGTTGATATAAATGAATCACAGGAATTGAAAAAACATCGTGATTTTATTGAAAAAATGGTGGAAGAAGATATGTTTTATCCCATTGTTTTTGTAAATGATGAAATGGTTGCAGAAGGAATTCCAAGATTAAAAGATATTTATGCGGAGCTTACCAATTATCATGTACCATTATTAGAACAAATGAAATGAGGCTGTTAAATGGAAATACCTTTTGTAAAGATGCATGGCTTAGGCAATAATTATATTTATGTTGATTTATTCCAATTTGAAATAGAAGAAAAACGTTTACCAGCCATCGCTAGGGAAATTTCCAATGTGAATACGGGCATCGGATCAGATGGGTTAATTTTGATTCACCCTAGTACGGTAGCTGCAGTAGGCATGCGAATATTTAATAAGGATGGCTCAGAAGGGAACACCTGTGGGAATGGCCTCCGCTGTACGGCTAAATACGCTTTTGAACAAGGACTTGTAAAATCGCGTGACTTTCAAATCGAAACGAAGGCCGGAATTGTGGATGCAACTGTTCAAACGAATGGTGGCTCTGTTACAGAAATCACAGTCAATATGGGTAAGCCACGTCTTAAGCGTTCGCTTATTCCAATGCGTGGTGAAGAACGGGAGAGCATAGTAAGTAAGCCATTTGACGTTGCCAATCGAGAATTAAGACTAACAGCTGTATCCATGGGAAACCCTCATGCTGTCTTTTTCGTGGATGACATTACAACAGCTCCTTTATATGAATTGGGCGAAATCATTGAACAAGATTCTCGATTTCCAGAAGGAGTGAATGTTGAATTTGTGGAAGTAGTAAATGAGACAGAACTTAATTTTCGTGTGTGGGAAAGAGGTTCTGGTGTGACTCAAGCTTGCGGAACTGGGGCATGCGCTGCAGCAGTGGCGGCAATCTTAAATGGTTTTGCATCAAATGGAAAGCCCATTACGGTTCATTTGCAGGGGGGAGATTTAGAAATTAAGTGGGATGATGATGGTTTTGTTTGGATGACGGGTGGAGCAGAAGTTATTGCAACCGGAAGTTATTATTTTCTTTAACTTAGTAAAACATTTTATTTGAAAAGCATATGCTAGTGTCCTTATAATAAGGATAAGCAATCTTTTAGGGAGGAATTAAGATGGTTATTTCGCTAACAGATAGTGCAAGTCTTCAAATCAAGGATATGATGAAGGACGAATCTGAAAATGCGCGTCTGCGTTTTGGGGTAAAAGGTGGCGGCTGCAGCGGATTATCTTATTCACTCGGATTTGATGAAGAAGTTAATGAAGAATTAGATTTAATAGAAGATATTAATGGTGTCCCGGTGGTTATATTTAAACAGGATATTCCAATCATTGAGGGGACTAAAATAGATTTCAAGCAGAATATGATGGGTGGCGGATTCAGTATCGATAATCCGAACGCAATTGTATCCTGTGGCTGTGGCTCGTCCTTCCGCGCAAAAGACAGAGAAGGAACACCAGGCGAATGTTAAAAAAAAGCTAGAATACGTAAGCCGTATTCTAGCTTTTATATTTTAAAACATACTAGTTGAATGTTTAGGTTGTACACGGGCTTTTGGATCAATATATTGTTTAGCATTATTGATAGCAGTTGGCCCTTCGCCAAATCCTGTAGCAATTAATTTCACCTTACCAGGATATGTACAAATATCTCCAGCAGCATAAATACCAGGAATGTTGGTTTCCATTTTCGTATTCACAACGATACTATTTTTTTCGATTTCAAGTCCCCAGTCTTTTATCGGACCTAATGTAGAGATGAAGCCATAGTTACAAATTACATCATCAACCTCTAATGTGATTTTTCGTTCCCCTTTGACTTCTTCAAGCAGTACTTCGTCAATTGTATTTGTTGCTACAATTTCAGTTGGGGTAAACGGTGTTATAACATCTACACTTGAATTCTTTAGTTGCTCTACACTATGCTCGTGCGCACGGAATTCATCTCGGCGATGTACAAGCGAAACTTTTTCCGCGATTGGCTCCAGCATAAGTGCCCAATCAACCGCTGAATCTCCTCCACCTAAAATGGCAACCTTTTTATCCTTAAATTGATTCATGTCCTTCACATAGTAGTGTAAATTAACACCTTCAAACTCCTCAGAGTTATTAATGTTGAGACGGCGAGGTTGGAAGGCTCCATTACCAGCAGTAATAATCATCGTCTTCGTGTAATGAACCTCTCCAGTGTTTGACGTTAACTGGAACGAGTCATCTTCTAATCGTTCCACCTGTTCAATGGATTGACCAAGAACAATGGTTGGATCGAACATACTAGCTTGTTTCTCTAAATTATCCACTAGCTCCTGTGCACGTACCTTAGGAAATCCTGCAATATCATATATATATTTTTCTGGATATAGGGCAGATAATTGCCCACCAGTATGTGGTAAACTTTCAATTATTTTAACACTAGCTTGACGCATTCCACCATAGAAGGCGGTAAATAATCCAACTGGACCAGCGCCAATAATCGTGACATCATATAGCTTTTCCGACACATTAACTACCTCCTTTAGCAATTCAAAATTCCACTAACATCGTACCATAAAACCCTATTGTTTGTAATTCCTTTGTCTTCAAGTATTTAGGAAGAGTTGAAAAATTGTTTTTAGGGTTGAAAATAATTACTAAAAGGTCTATCATATAGGTTGGATAATATATTACGAATATGTGACAAGCCATGTTGGCTTTATCTCTTTTTTTGTATTCATACGTGAAAGTTGTCACATACTCAAAAGTAATAAAAAACAAATAAATGGATGTGATTATGAATGAAAAAGCCTAACATTGTTGTTTTAGGTGCTGGTTATGGGGGAATGATGACAACTGTCAAGCTACAGAAGTCATTAGGTTCAAATGAAGCAAATATTACACTAGTGAATAAGAATGACTACCATTATCAAACTACTTGGTTACATGAGGTTTCAGCTGGAACTGTTCATCAGGATCAAGCTAGAGTCGCAATTAAAGATGTTGTGAATCCACATAAAGTTAACTTTGTACAGGATGCGGTTGTTGAGATTAAGCCAGAAGAAAAGAAAGTTAAACTTGAAAATGGCGAATTAGACTATGACTATCTAGTTATTGGACTAGGGTTCGAACCAGCAACATTTGGTATTCCTGGATTAGAAGAAAATGCATTCATGATTAATGATATTAATACATCTCGTCTTATTAGAGAACATTTAGATTACAACTTTGCACAATATCATAATGAAAAAGAAAAGAACCCTGCGCGACTTAATATTGTTGTAGGTGGAGGCGGATTCACAGGTATCGAATTCGTTGGAGAATTAGCAAACCGTATTCCGGAATTATGTAAGGAATATGATATTGATAAGTCTCAAGTGCGAATCATTAACTTAGAAGGTGCTCCAACTGTATTACCAGGATTTGATCCTGAATTAGTGGAATACGCAATGAATTCATTAGAAGCTCGTGGCGTAGAATTCATTACTGGTGCATTGCTTAAGGAAAGTAAACCTGATGGAGTTGTCTACGAAAAAGATGGTAAGCTAGTTGAAATCCCGACCTTAACAACAGTTTGGGCTGCAGGTGTAAAAGCTAACTCCATCGTTGAAAAGTCAGGATTTGAAACAAATCGTGGAAAAATTCAAGTGCGTAGCGATATGCGTGCACCTGATTATGATAACGTGTTTGTAATTGGAGATTGTGCACTAATTATGAATGGTGAACGTCCTTACCCTCCAACAGCACAAATCGCTATTCAACAATCTGCAACAGTTGCACATAATATTGTTGCACTTGTAAAAGGGCATAGCGAGCTAGAAGGTTTCGAATACAATTCACAAGGTACACTTGCTTCACTTGGCCATACTGATGGTATGGGTGTTGTCTTCGGTGACAAGAAGCTATTCGGTTGGAAAGCTACTTTCATGAAGAAAATGAGTGATAATCGTTATCTATTAAAACTAGGCGGAATCGGCTTAGTTCTGAAAAAAGGTAAATTTAATTTCTTTTATTAATTTGTATACAAGTAAATAAAAGAAGATGACAAAGCAAAGATGAGGAACTCGTCTTTGCTTTTTTTATGAATTGAATATAAAATTGTGTTTGAATGATTGTGTAAAAGAAGAGGGGAATAAATTTGATACAATTCGTCGTTTCCATCGTATTGTTTTTTGTGATTTTTTTTGGAATCGCCTTTATTTTAAATATGTTACTTAGAAGAACATGGTTAATGGCCTTTATTTATCCATTTATTGTCTTATTTATTGTCGATAAAATCGCGATTGGAGATTATTTTAAAGCTCCAGGAGCTTCGTTTTCAAAGGGATTTTCTGAATTATTGTCGATAACGCCAGCTGATATTGTTATTTTATCAGCAGGATTTGTAGGTACGATTGTATCAGGAGTTGTCATAAAATTTTTACGGAAAAATGGTTATCAGATGTTCTAATAGTATTCTAGCTAAATCCATTCCTTATTCAACATGAATAAAATCTTACTAGATTGGAAATGATGACATCCAGAGAGGTGTTATTATTGAAAATCAGTAAAATTATAAGAAGAATGGGCATGTCCATTCTGTTCATATTAGCATTCTGGACGACTATTTCCAGTATTTCTAATGTCACGTACGCTGACATTGCAGTACGATTTGAGCAGGATCATGTTGCTTCTTCGCGGGAATATACGTTTCACCCCGCAGAACATAGAAAGATAGCTTTGAAGGAAAAGGATTTATTGTATAGTAAACAACAGCAACACTATATATCCAGTGAACATATTGAAGGGCCAAAATCAGTAGAAGAGGCAATGGAAATTGAAAATTACCCAACTGCTACTGTTATCGCTACAGGCTACACGGCTGGTGTGGAATCAACAGGCAAAACACCAGATCATCCACAATATGGTCTCACGTATTCCGGTGTGAAGGTAAAACGTGATTTATATTCAACCATAGCAGCAGATTTAGATGTTTTTCCGATTGGTACCATTTTATGGATACCTGATTATGGATTTGGTGTAGTTGCTGATAAAGGTAGCGCTATCAATGATCATAAAATAGATCTATACTTTGATACAGTTGACGAAGTTTACAGCAAATGGGGTAAACGTGAAGTTGAGGTTTACATCCTGGAAAAGGGAAAAGGGACTTTATCTGAAGAGGTTTTGAATAATCTTAATGAAAATAAAGCATTACAGGTATTTCGAGAACAAATAAATAAAAGTTAATGAATAAGAGGCTGGAAAAAAGAAATATAATTATGAATTAAACACGAACGTCGTGCACTAATATTCGAAGTGGATATTGTGCACGACGTTCAAATTTTATCTTGGAATACCTTTTGTCCAGCCTCTTAATATAACTGAAAGAGTACGATGGCAACAATAATGCCGGTCAGGGCTCCAAAGAAAACTTCTATTGGCTGGTGACCTAGTAGCTCTTTTAAATCTTCTCGTTTTTCATAGTTCCCTTTTTTCTCCCAATTTTTAGCTCCGTCGATGAGGACTTGGAAATCTTTGACTAGTCGATTAAGCACGGTCGCCTGTTCACCGGCATGTCTTCTAACCCCCGATGCATCAAACATCGTTATGATACTGAACACTGCTGCCACTGCAAATAGTGTGGAGCTAAACCCTTCTGTTAGTCCAATTGCTGTTGACAGTGCTGTCACGGCAGCAGAATGGCTACTTGGCATCCCTCCAGTACTAAACGCAAGACCAGGCATGAATTCACGAGTCGCAATCAGGCGAATCGGAATCTTAACAACTTGCGCAAAGATAATGGCGGTGAGCGCTGCTGTTAGAGGGTAGTTCGAAATTAAATGCATTAGCCAATTCCTTTCCGTTATGTCTTCAAAATTGAAAAACCTAATGATGTCGTTATTTTATCATAACCGAAGGAAAATATAATATGATTTTAACGTTATTATCCAAAAAGAAAGTGGGAAATGCGCTTAAGCGTTTATCGTTTTCCATTTCATTGGTAGGCGATTGATTACCCTAGCAGTAAATAATGCAGCTAAACATGCTAATGCAAAGTCCTTTACCAAAAATGGTACCATGCCAATCCATGCTGCTAAGTAGGAAATTTCTAAATGAAGCCAAGCATTCATTGCAACATACATGAAAGTAACACCAAAGGCAAAATTTATAACTAGCCCAAGTATGGAGGCAAGTAGGTAACGAGATAAATTAGGCAGTGTTTTACGTTCGGCAACCCATCCAGCGACAAATGCTGTGAAAACAAACGAAATTATAAATCCACCAGTCGGTGTCAATAATTGCATCGGTCCACCATGCATCCCCGCAAAAACTGGAACACCAACGACACCAATTAGAACATAGGTAATCATGGCAAAGCTGCCTAACCGTTTTCCAAGCATAAGGCCAGCTAAAATAGCAAAAAATGTTTGGAGAGACAATGGAACTGATGTGCCTCCAATTGGTACAGCAAGGAAAGGAAACCACACTGTAATGTTGGCACCAATCACCATTAAACAGACAAATAATGCACCGATTGTTATTTCTACAGGACGTATATTTTTCATCATTTTACTCCTCTCATTATCTTTAGAATAATAAGATGAAAAATAATTGTCAACCATAAGCAAGTTAAGGGTGACAATAAAAAAACCAACCCCACTAAATGGAGGCTGGTTTCACGCTTTTAATGGACTATTTAATTGCCGTTTCTAGAGCAATTTCCATCATTTCATTAAATGTTGTTTGTCTTTCTTCAGCAGTTGTTTCTTCTCCAGTGATAATATGGTCAGAAACGGTTAGAACGGACAGTGCCTGGCGATTCGATTTCGCTGCAAGTGTATATAATGCTGTCGTTTCCATCTCAATTGCTAGGACATTATATCTTGCTAATAATTCATTTATCTCAGCAGCATTTTCACGATAGAATGTATCACTAGTAAAGACATTCCCAACTCGTAAATTCATGCCTTTTGCAGTTCCTACTTCATAAGCTGTTCTTAGTAATTCAAAATCAGCTAGTGGTGCATAATCAATTCCATTAAAAATCATTCGATTTACTTGTGAATCAGTTGTTGATCCCTGTGCTAAAATAACATCTCTAACCTTTACATCTTTTTGGATGGCACCACAGGTTCCAACGCGTATTAATTTTTGTACGTCATAGCTTTGGATTAATTCATTTACATAAATAGAAATTGAGGGAACTCCCATTCCAGTACCTTGAACGGAAATGCGCTCACCCTTATAAGTCCCGGTAAATCCATACATACCACGTACCTGATTGTACTGTGTAACATTCTCTAAGAAGGTTTCGGCAATATATTTTGCTCGTAATGGATCCCCTGGTAGTAAAATTTTATCAGCAATTTCGCCTTGTTTTGCACCGATATGTACACTCATGTTTTTTTCCTCCTAAAACGCTTACTAGAAATAAAGTTATCACAACCATACACTAAAGACAAACAATAAAATTACACTTTTTAGTTTCATTACCAAAAGAAATTGTATATAATACAGGTAAGTTCAATTATTCACGATTTGATCACTGAATAATTGAGAGGAAAGTACATAAAATTTGTACAAGCGAATCTTACGTTGGAAGGATGAATAGTTTATGAAAGAACAAGCATTCAAGATTACTGCAGAAACAGGTGTGCATGCTCGCCCTGCAACACTATTAGTAAATAAAGCGGGTCAATATCAATCAGAAGTAGAAATGACATACAATGATAAAACCGTTAACTTAAAGTCTATTATGGGTGTTATGTCACTAGGTATTCCAAAAGGTGCGGAGATTACTGTAACAGCAACTGGAAGTGACGAAGAAGAAGCAATCCAAGGAATTGCAGACGTTATTAAAGAAAATTTAGGTGAGTAAGGCTAAGCCAGAGCATATGTCTCTGGCTTTATTTTTTTGATTTTAGTAATTGCGCCCAATATAATAGCTTTTTTCTACTGTTTCGAGTGCATGTAATGCCTGTGTATAATAGGCACCTTCTTTACGTTGTAATTGCTCGCGATATGTGGTGACAGCACGTTTTAATGACTCGCCATAGTCGGGAATAGCATCTTCTTCATAGGGTGTAACGATATCCTTTAACACATTAATTTTCTCATATTGTGCTAATGCTTTCCTTTCGTGAAAAAGGACTCCGTCAACCTGCTTGGGGTGATGCAAATCCCCTTGGATCGGATGTTTTTCAACTGCTAAGATTTTAACGAGAAATTTATCGCTTCGGTCTTCAATAATTTCCCCAATATAGATGCCAGATTTGTATGGTGTTTTCACAAGATTACCTATCGAAAAAAGATGCATAAGCCAACCCCCTCTTCTTCATTGTGCCAAATTTTTAACAAATTGGCGAACATTTAAATAGAACGGTTTAGTAATCCATTATAATTTGGTATACTTATTGGAAAGAAGGACGTGAAGAAATATGATGCCATTTTTGTATTTTCCAGAGGATAAATCAGAGTACATACCTGCAGCGATATCACTTACTATTTTTGTAATTGGAGCAGTTGTCGCATTATATGTATTTTATAAGCACTCCAAAAAACAAGAGAAAGAATTTGAACATCAATACCATGAGCAAATCAGTAAACAAGATCATAATCAGCCATTATCATAACGATACTTGCTTTTAGAGCAGGTATTTTTTTTTTGTTAATCAAACTGTTTTTGGCAAATACTATTCCTACAATGAGGATAGAGGAGTAGTGAAAATGCGATTAAGACTTGGATTCCTATTATCAATTGTTTTATTGGTATCCTGTCAAAGTACCGCTGAAACAACGAAAACGGTAGATATGTATAACACATCAGGCGATATGGTTGGAACCGCACGCCTTCTAGAGCAGCCAGATGGGGTCCAAATTAAATTGAAATTAGAAGGTCTAACACCTGGGTTCCATGGAGTACATGTTCATGAATATGCGAAATGTAAAGCACCAGATTTTAAAACTGCTGGGAATCATTTGGATCCAGAGGGAAAAGAACATGGTTTAATGCATCCTGATGGTGCTCACCTAGGAGATTTGCCTAATATCGAAGCAGATGCAGGTGGTCTAGTTGATGCAGAATTAATGCTTCCCGGTGCAACATTAAAAGAGGGGAAGATGTCCTTGCTCAGAGGAGAAGGAACCTCTTTGATCGTCGATGAGACACAAGATGATGGTGTTAGCCAGCCAAGTGGAAATACAGGTGCACGGATTTTGTGTGGTGAGATTAAATCCGGCAATAAATCAGAATCTACTGAATCACCAACAGACCCGACCGAATTTAATGAGAAACAGGAAGAATAAATAGCTGAGCTAGTCGTTAATTAATGCGTTCTTACGATAAGGATGGCAGGGACATAAGTAACTATTTATGTCCCAGTTCATCGCTTTAACTTTTCAAAGCATGGATAATACGACTTACACCTTCTTCTAAAGTAGTACGTGGACAAGCAATATTCATACGCATGAATTGCGCACCTTCTTCTCCATACTGAAATCCGCTATTTAATCCAACACGAGCTTCTTGAATGAAGAATTTGTTCAATTGTTTATGGTCTAGTTCGAGTGCGCTACAATCAATCCAAAATAAGTAGGTACCTTCAGAACGTACAACACGTAAATCAGTATTCGTTTCAAGTTGATCGATAACGTATTTCTTATGTTCCGCTAAAATAATACGAAGCTCGTCTAGCCATTCCTCTCCATGACGATAGGCTGCCTCCAAAGCAGTACTTCCCATCATGTTTAAGCCATGAAATCCTTGACTCGAAAATTGCTCGTCTAGTTTTTTTCGTAGGGCTTGATTTGATGTAACTACATATGAGGCTTGGAGTCCAGCTAAATTAAAAGTCTTTGATGGTGCCATACAGGTGATTGTTCGATCAGCAATTTCCTCTGATAACGATGCAAAAGGAATATACTGATAATCTGGAAAAGTAAGGTCACAGTGTATCTCATCCGAGAGAATGAGGACATCATATTCCAAGCATAGTTGTGCGATTTTTTCTAATTCTTCTTTTCTCCAAACCCGTCCGACAGGGTTATGGGGATTACATAAAATAAAAGCTTTTACACCTTGCTTGAATTTTTCCTCTAAGTCGTGAAAATCTATTGTGTAATAATCCCCATTATATACAAGGGGACTTCTAACTAACGTACGATTGTGTGCTTCTATGACATCGTAAAATGGTGTGTAAACAGGCGTCTGTAGTAATATTGAATCACCAGGTTCGGTTAGTGCTTGTATCGCCATATGTAAAGTTGTAACAACTCCAGGGCTAAAGCTGAGCCAATCTGCTTCTATTTGCCATTGATGTCGTCTCGAAATCCACTGTACAATGGAAGCTTTTACTTCAATGTCTAATACTGTATAGCCATAAATACCATGTTTCACGCGTTCTATTAATGCTTGATTAACTGCTTCAGGTGCCTGGAAGTCCATATCTGCAACCCACATTGGTAAGACATCCCCTGATTGAAATACGGTTTCTAACATATCCCATTTCACAGATCGTGTGTTTTTACGATCATGAACAACCTCAAATATTCCCATTATTCTCGCCTCCCGAATTTTCTATTATAGCCATTATAACGAAACCTAAGAAAATAAGCACAAAAAAAAGCAAAGCGTTTTAATACGCCTTGCCTACAGGGGGAATACGAGAAAGTCTTACGTTATTAGTTATACCCTGTTACAATAAATATAAACATACAAATTTAAAAAAATAGTGGCTTCTTGAAACCTTCACCAGGAGATAAACGTTACATAGAAAGGGCAGTCGTTGTCACAAAGGGGGATAATGTCTTGGATGAGGGACAGATTATTCAGTATATGAAAGTAGACAAACAAGAAGCATTAAAACAGCTTGTGGAGCATTACATATCGTATGTAGAACGCTATTTATTTCAGGTTGGTGTGGATCCTGATCAGATTGCAGACGCCGTAGAGGAAACGTATACGTACATTTATCGAAAATTTGATCGGTATCAGGATGGTACATTGTCAACATGGTTATACCAACTATTAATAAATACTGCGCGTGATTATGTTCGAAAGCAGAAAAAAGAGAAGAAATATATGACTATATCACGTGACGAACAGCTTTATGATCAATACGGGTATTACTTTGAAAAGCAGGAGCAAATCGTCATTCATACTAATATAAGTAAGCTTGATATGAAATATAGGATTCCATTAATCTTGTATTATTTTCATGGGAAAACGGAAGCGGAAATAGCGGTTATCTTAAAACTCAACACAGAAACATTAAACAAGGTAATGGAACGAGCGAGGAAATTATTCCAACAAAGTCTTGATAAAGTTTCTCTACATATTAGGGATGAGAATCACCTGGAAGAATTGCTACTCGATATGAATTATGAGTATGAGCGGCTACCCGATTTTGCTAACAAAGAAGAGGTTATTTTAAAAGCAGAACAGGCGATAAGTAACCAATCTTGGAAAAAATATATCCCACAGGTAGCGGTTGTGGTAAGTTTGCTATTGTTTTCAGTCATTGCTTTGCATTATTTAGAGAATCAGAAACAACAAGCTATAAGTGAAACAGAGAATTCATCTGTTCAGCAAGATGAAGAAACGATTGAAATCGTGGAAGAACCGAAAGAACTGGATCCAGAGATTGTTGCACATTTCGAATTAGCAAAGGAAGAATTCGCAAACGAACTAGGGCTAGAGGATGTTAGTAATTTTCCTACTATCATTCAAATTGAGTCTATGTTTGAGGAAATGCTAGGATACAGCGATTCATTTTTAAGTGATGTAACAGAAGCAAAGAATTATATCGATACGTTACTAATGTTACCGTCCCAACGTATTCGAGAGCTAGATTCAACAAATCCAGAGAAAAATTATGAAGTAGTGGAACTGATTAACATTCTATCAATGTATGAAAGTTATTTACAACAATATATAGATCAAGTTGTTGGGCAACTTCCAGTTGAAAAATATGATACGGTGATTCAGTATCAGGACAATGTTGAAAATTATAAGGGATCAGAAGAAATTAAACAAGCTCTGCGGATATTGAATGAGCAAGGGTATACACTAGCAGAGGATTCGCAATATAAACAATTACTAGTAAAAGTGGATTATGATGCTCTTAAACCAGTATTTGAACAGGCGGGGTATGGCGAAGGATATTTGGCATATGTTGATTATTTCTCGAATCAAGCAACATTGAATTGGGACGATTGGCAGTACAATGGTGAACTTCTATTAGAAGTGGAAAGCCTGTTAAAAAATTATGGAGATACGTATACAGAGTATTTTCGTGAAAGGTTATATTGGGACGTAATTAGACATCTCGAGAGCTATTTACAATTACATGACGAAAATAACCAAGTTAGTGAAAGCAATAGAGAAGTGTATTTCCAGTTTCTTGAGGATCATAAAGATTCTATCCTTTGGGAGCCGATTAATAGTACTTTACGAGAATGGGAAGAAAATAATTGGGTTAAAGCTACGGCTATTAATAGAAATTTTTTAAACAGTGATGTTGTTAAAATTCTATTTGATAATAGATTCGAAAATGTAAAATATGAAGATATATACACATTAGAGGGTTGGCCGTATAAACCGGGAATGGGGGCTGTTTACAAAGACTATAGCAACACTTTAGATACAACTATTCTAAATGAACTGGATCCACTTGATATAGTATCCTTATTTGCATATGCATACGTAAAAGAGGACACGAAAACGTATAGCTTATTATTACTTGATCCGGAATCATCCATCAAGGAAAATCTTACGATAGATTGGTCATACTACCGAGGCGGTAATTATGCTCTGACAGAATATCCAACAGAAACTACAGCCATTGTATCTATTGTCAGTAGGGACCTTACTATACATACCAAGGTACAACTTCAAAAGGTAAATGGAATATGGAAAATCCAAAATTAAAAAGAAGACAGTTCACGTCAGGGTGAGCTGTCTTCTTCCTTATTACTTCAATCGTTTTTCTAATTCTTCCTTCTCTTTCTCAAATCCAGGCTTACCTAATAAGGCAAACATGTTTTTCTTATAAGCTTCTACACCCGGCTGGTTAAACGGATTAACACCTAATAAATATCCACTTAGAGCACATGCTTTTTCAAAGAAATAGACCATGTATCCAAACGTATAGGCATCTAGTGCAGGTATATCGATGATTAGATTCGGTACGCCACCATCGGTATGGGCTAATAAGGTACCTTGATATGCTTTATCATTGATTTCATGAATTGTTTTCCCTGCTAAGTAATTAAGTCCATCTGAATCCTTTTCCTCAGCTTCTAAGGTTACATTATGTTTCGATTGATTCACATGAATGACGGTTTCGAATAAATCACGACGTCCTTCTTGTATATACTGACCTAATGAATGGAGGTCCGTTGAGAAGTTAGCAGAAGTAGGGAAAATCCCTTTTTGATCCTTCCCTTCACTTTCTCCGTAAAGCTGTTTCCACCACTCGGAAAAGTATTGTAAACCCGGCTCGTAATTAACGAGCATCTCAATCGTTTTTCCTTTGTTATATAAGACATTACGAGTGACTGCATACTGGTAGGCGATATTTTTGTCTAAAGAAGATTCATTTAAATCTTTCATTGCAGCTTGAGCACCTTGCATGATGTCATCAATTGAAACGCTACTAACTGCAATCGGTAATAAGCCAACTGCGGTTAAGACAGAGAAACGCCCACCGACATCATCTGGGATAACGAATGTTTCATATCCTTCTTCGTCAGCTACTCCTTTAAGTGCGCCTCTTGCTTTATCAGTTGTCGCATAAATACGAGATTTTGCTTCTTCCTTGCCATATTTTTCTTCTAAGTGTTTCTTGAAAATACGGAAGGCGATAGCTGGCTCTGTCGTTGTACCACTTTTAGAAATAATATTAATGGAAAAGTCTTTTCCGTCCAGTACATCCATTAATTCCTGCATATAGGTAGAACTCATATGATGCCCAACAAAAATCACTTGTGGAGCATTCCGTTGTTCCTTGGAAAGTAGGTTTTGGAATGAGTGGTTTAGCATTTCGATTGCTGCTTTAGCACCTAAATACGATCCACCAATCCCGATGACAAGTAGGATATCAGAGTCCTGTTTAATCTTCTCTGCTGCAGCTTTTATTCGGCTATACTCTTTTTGATCATAGTTTTGTGGTAGATCAACCCAACCTAAAAAGTCATTTCCTGCGCCTGTTTTATTATGTATTGCGTCATGTGCAACCGTTACATAGCTAGCTAAATTATCTAATTCGGCATTATTAAAAAAATCTAATGCGTTTTGATACGAAAATTGGATATGTGTCATGTTGTCCTCCTTGTGCTACGGTTTCTATTTGTACAGTCTTACTTTACCCGATGCAACGTAATGAAATCAAGAACGAGATTATTTTAGAAAAGAAAAAGGCTTCTCCCATCAATATTACATTCTTGGTAATGTTGATAGGGGAAACCTCTAATAGGAATTAAAAATTAGTTTTTAAATGATCCACGATCTTCTGATTGCTCAATCCACTCTTCAAGTTTTTCTTTAAGTGTATTGAATCCAGAAGTATTTTCTTCTAGTTTTACAGCTTTCTTAGGTTGTCTTGGTTTTGCTTGTTTTTGTGGTGTTTCTTCTGTAGCACGGATAGAAAGAGAAATTTTATTCTTTTCTTCATCAATGCTTAGTATTTTAACGGATACTTCATCACCTACTGTTAGGTGCTCATTTATATCCTTCACATAACCATGAGTAACTTCTGAAATGTGAACTAATCCTTGTACTTCATCATTAAGTGCAACAAATGCACCATATGGTTGTATACCTGTAACTTTACCTGTTAATACTTGACCAGTTTCAAACTTGTCTGTCATGCTGAACATCTCCTATACCTTCGTTTCTTGTCACGCAAGTAATTATTCTACCATACAATTTGGCATGAGGCAAAAATATACTTAATCCCAAGAGATTAATGTAAGTACGATATCTTCTGGTTGAAGGATGGTTTCTTTATCGGGATTGAGTATCCATTTTTCGTCACGTATGATACCAATCAATAAGTGATTTGTTTTCTGAAGTGCGTATAAAACTTCTATAAAAGGTTGATAATGATAAGCTTCTGGAAGTTTATATTGCCGAAATTGTTGACTAGCTAGTAATTGTAAGACAGATTCAAATGGTCTTGATTTGTTTTTAAATATCTCGTGATAGAGTAGTGAACTCATAAAATCATTGGGTCTAAGGATTGTTGTTGCGCCAGCTCGAATAGCATTGTCGATTTGATTAGTTGACAGGATTTCAACGATAATTGGAATTCGCTTATTATTCCCTCTAATGGCAACTGTAGTCAGAATGGAATGATTATCGGCCTGTTTTTCGTCTCGCTCATTATCAGCGGTAATTATTACTTTGCTTGCTTCTTGGATATTAGCCATTTGTAAATAATAATCATCTGTTGGATCACCATGAATAAAGTGGATTTTGTACAGCTGATAAGATAGATAGGAAAGGGATTGGTCGATGAGTACGATTTCTGTCTTCGGACTATGCTGGATAGTTCGATCAATTAATATTTTTGTTCGTTCATTCCACCCAACTAAAATAATATGGTGATTTCCTTTATAAGCGACTTTTCCATCAGATAGGTTTCGTTCATGTTGTACGATGGAAGCTGCAAATACGGTGATATAGAAGGTAATTAATCCTCCACCAGTCAGTATTAGCAGTATAGCAATAATCCTACCTAATCTTGTTAAAGGGATATAATCGCCATATCCAACGGTCGAACCTGTCACAAATGCCCACCAAATTCCGTCAAAAATTGTTGGGAATGTTTGTGGTTCGATGAGATGAATTGTTACACCAAATAAGAGCATGGCGAGAAGAAGTGTAAGGATTATCCGGATAAGTCTTGGTAAACGAAAATAGACGTGCTTAAATAGTTCAAGATTCATGTACTCACCCAATAGTTGACGTCGTGTATTTGTAGTATGTACCATTTTTACGACGATATAAAAAGGATGCGACATAAGTATTTATGATTAGACAAAAGAAGAACATTGCACATACCCGCTTTGGGAATCGTGCAATGTTCTTCTTTTATCAGTTAATGTATGTCTCGTCAACATTCATTTAGCTTTTTAATAGGGTTTGTTTAATACTGGTATATACTTGATCCCAGAGTGCTGTATTGGTTGTAAAGGTTTTCGTCATCGTTGTGATCATTTCTTGAAATTTTTCCTGATAGTCTTCTGCTTCTTTAGCTGGCAAATCGGCACGAATCTCGTCTACAAATTGTTGAACTGTTTCTGCACGTGGTCCCCATTTTGCCACTTCATTTCCTGCTTGGTCAATGAAGATGAAAATTGGAATCGAGCGAGAGGTCCCATTGGTTAAATACTGATCCATTAGTTCTAAATTTTGATCGCGTAGCAACATTCGCACGTCAATTGCTGCATGTTCAGCAATTTTAAGGAGGATGGGGATGTTCATCATAGCATCTCCACACCAATCTTCTGTCAGTACAATTGCCCGGAGTTTCTTTTCTTTTACATTCTGGAAGAATTCCGTATCCTCTGGCACAGAAAAGTTATTATAAATATGATTCAGATTGTCTTTATGTGTTTCCATTGCATTTACATAGTCCTCGGAAGGGATTGCTTTGTCAAACCAATTTTCAAGTGTCATTTCAAATTCCTCCTTTTTATGCTTAGTGTAAAGAATCAATTGTTTTTGGTAAATAAATGTGCTTACGAAAATGTAATTTGATATGATAATTAGTAGAAAATACTAAATAGAAAAAGGAGCTAGCCATTTTGGATAAGACAAATCGAGAATTTTTATTAACCTTACTTAAGACACCATCGCCATCAAGTGATGAAGTGATGATTCAAAAGAAAATGCTTGCCTATTATCAAGCCTTTGCAGATGAGGTGCGAACAGATAATGCTGGGAATGTTATCGGAGTATTAAATCCTGAAGCTCCATTTAAAGTGTTATTAGCAGGTCATTGTGATGAGATAGCGCTAGTCATTAATCGTATTGATGAAAATGGTTTTTTGCATTTTGATAAAATGGGTGGCATAAATCCAAAGGCAGCTGTTGGAATGAAGACAGAAGTATTGGGTTATGGAAAAACCGTCACAGGAGTCATTGGTGTTAATGCGCAGCATCATGGTGGTTTAAAGGGAGACTTTGATTTAGAGGAATTATTTATTGATTGTGGGTTTAAGTCAAAGGAAGAAGCTCAGAAGTATGTGCAAATTGGAGATTTAGTTGTATACCAGACAGAACCGGAAATTTTGATGGACAGGTATATTTCAGGACGTGGTTTAGATAATAGAACTGGAGCATTTATTGTTGCTGAAGTGCTTCGCCAATTAAAAAAACGAGGCTGTCAGGTTGGGGTGTACGCTGCAAGTACCGTAAATGAAGAGACCAACATGGGTGGCGCTTATTTTGCTGCGGCTGGGATTGAACCGACAATGGCAATTGCTTGTGATGTGACGTTTGCAACGGATTATCCAGGTGTCAATAAAAATAAGTATGGTGATATTCGCCTTGAAAATGGCCCTGTATTAGCAAAAGGTGCACCGATTAATCGAAAAATTAATCAATTATTGGAGAAAGTAGCGAAGAAATTACATATCAACGTCCAGTACGAATTAACACCACGTTCAACTGGAACAGATGCAGATAAGATGCGTTATACTGGTCGCGGAGTGCCTATTTCTTTAGTTTCACTTCCGCTTCGATATATGCACTCACCAGTTGAAACAGTAAGCCTCGCCGATATCGATCAAGAAATTGAACTATTGGTTACGATGATTGCAAATTTAACAGGTGAAGAGAGTTTAAATCCGTTAGAGGATTAAAAAGCTCGGAGCAACCCCAAAGCCGCTCAAAGGTTTTGGGGTTTTTTGTCGAAAAATGACATCATTTGCTGCGTGATTAGCAGTAAAGATTACAGCCGTTAAACACGTGATGCGTGAAAAATAAGGAAATTGGTCACTGGTTGTACCAACTAAATATAGGGATTTAAGGGGATAAAGGACAACCTTTTGCATTATTTTTAACGAAACTAACAATCTATTACGTAAACTAGTATAACTTTGCTAGTTTTTAAAAACGCTACATAGTGCTATTGATTTATTTTTCTTTCCTCTTTTAGTAAAGAGAAAGTTCCACTTGACGGATAATCAGGTATTCTGTGGAAATTTCATGAATATGGGCAATTTAATACTTTCTTTATGCCTACTGCGAAAAGGTAGGAACTAGTCCAAAGTAATTATTTTTAAATATTCATATTTTTGATACCTTATTTCGACACCATCTCGCCATTCTATCTTCTATAGTTAATATAGCAACTAGATTCCTCCAAAGTTAATATAACAACTAGATTCCTCCAAAAAGCGACCATCCAGATTTATACAGCTTTGCAATCTTTCTAGAAAAGGGGGATAGAAGAGTAGTACGTAATACATCTCAAAAATATGGTGGGAGGATTGAAAATGAATCGAAAAAGACGCAACAAAGTCAGATCGTTTAGTATCGTTGCGATCGTGTTAATGCTATTTAGCCTAATAACACCGATGATGGCAACCGCTGAATCTCTTTCTGGTTCCAATGTGAGCTTAAATGGTTCTGCAAAGGCATCGACTAACGCAGCGAAATTAACAGAACGAGTAGCAAGTGACTTCGAGAAAAACGATAAGGCTACTTTTATTATTAAGTTTTCGGAAAAAGCGGATGTAATGAAAGCTGCAAATAAAGCGAAGGCGAATGCTAAAAAGGCTAATCTTTCGGCATTTAATGCTGAGTTTGCACAGCGTTCAGCAGTAATTTCTGAATTGAAAACTACTGCTAGCGAATCACAAAAAAATGTCATGGCATTTCTGGAAGAAGAGGCAGCTAAAGGGAATGTCGAAAACATTGATCCATTATATATTGTTAATGGTATTGGTGTAACCGCAACAAAAGATGTGGCGGAAAAGTTAACTAGCTTTCCAGAAGTAGAAAAGCTACTTAAAAACGAAACAAGAAAATTATTTGAAGTAGAAGTTGATGAGAAAGCGAAAGCAACAGATTCCGAGATTGCTAATGTCGAGTGGAACATTGACAGAGTTGGTGCTCCACAAGTATGGAACATGGGATTTGATGGATCTGGAATCGTTGTAGGAAGTCTTGATACTGGTGCTGATTGGGATCACCCAGCATTGAAAGAAAAGTATCGCGGTTATAATGCTGCAACTGGTGAAGTAGACCATACGTATAGCTTCTATGATGCTGTTGCTGGTCAAACAGAGTCATATGACGATCATGGCCACGGGACACACGTAACCGGCACAATGGTAGGTAGTGAGCCAGATGGTTCCAACCAAATCGGTGTGGCTCCAGGTGCTAAATTTATTGCAGCTAAAATATTTGACGCTAGTGGTAGTGGCGCAGATTTACCAATCCTGAATGCTGGTGAGTGGATGCTAGCTCCAGGTGGAGATGTTTCTATGGCGCCAGATGTGGTTAATAACTCTTGGGGAGGCGGCCCTGGTCTTGATGAATGGTACCGAGATGTTGTCATCGCTTGGCGTGCTGCTGGAATTTTCCCAGAGTTTTCAGCTGGTAATACAGATTTATTTAATCCTGGTGGTCCTGGTTCAGTTGCGGTACCAGCAAACTATCCAGAATCCTTTGCAACAGGTGCAACGGATATAAATAATAATTTAGCTAGCTTCTCATTAGAAGGCCCATCTCCATATGGAGAAATCAAACCAGAGGTCTCTGCTCCAGGGGTGAATATTCGTTCTTCTGTTCCTGGTGGTAGCTATGAGGGTGGTTGGAATGGTACATCAATGGCAGGTCCTGCAGTATCTGGTGTTGTAGCACTATTGCTACAAGCTAATGCAGGGTTATCTATTGATGATATTGAACAAATTTTAACAGATACGGCAATACCATTAACCGATAGTGAATATCCAGAATCACCAAATAATGGTTTTGGATGGGGTCTAGTTAATGCATATGACGCCGTTTCTTCCGTTGTAAATGGTCTTGGTACGATTCAAGGTCAAGTAACAATGGACGGGGAAGATACAGAAGCACCTACTATCGAACATAGTGGTCCTTCCGAAACATTTGCTGGAATGGACTTAGATTTGGTGGCAACTGTATCAGATAATATTGGGGTCGTTTCAGTAGAGCTAAGCTATCAAAGCAACGATGGCGAGTGGCAAACTGTTGAGGCTGCACAAGAATCTGGTGACTATAAGTCTGGTGAATTTGCTGCCACTATTCCTGGAGAGGAATTAGAAGTTGGCACATTAAATTATAAATTTACCGTGACTGATTTTGGTAATAACCCAGTAGAGAGTGATGAATTCTCAATCCCTGTAAATGCGGGTATTACTACAGGCTACTTCCAAGATTTCGAATCCTCACCAGCAGGTTGGACTTCTTCTGGTGCAGGTGATGAATGGGAGTGGGGCGAGCCTGTATCTGGCCCTGGGGAAGCATTCTCAGGTGCAAAAGCTTATGGTACAGATTTAGATAACACATATGAAAACAATGCAAATGCAACGTTAGTTATGCCGCCAGTTGATCTTCCAGAAGGTCCTGCTTTCTTACAGTTCCAGCAATGGCATAACCTAGAAATGTATAGTTCAGGAACTGCATATGACTTTGGTTATGTGGTTATCTCAACAGACGGTGAGAACTGGACGGAATTAGTAGAATACAGTGGTGACACAGCTGGCTGGGAAAGTGCTGAGGTAGATCTATCTGAATATAGTGGTCAACGTGTCTATATCGGATTTAAACTTACTTCAGACTTTACGGTAGTACGTGAAGGATGGTTTATTGACGATGTTGCTTTATCAGATACATCGTTAGCATTAGCAAAAGATAAAGGAAAAGAAATTACGCAAGAAAACAACTTAAAAGCAAAAGAATCTGCGAAGAAGCTTTCACTAGCTAAAGGAGCTGCTTCTAAAGAGAAGGCTGAAGTGGAAAAGGTGGAAAAAGTTAGTCCAATGGCGTTACCACTTGCAGCACAAGTAAGTGTTCTAGAAAGTGGTCGCTCCGTACAAACCAATCCAGCTGATGGTTCGTATTCGTTAACACATCCTGCTGGTGAATTTACTGTAGTAGCAGAAACTTACGGATTCCGTTCACAGGAACAATCTGTAAATCTTGAAGCTGATGCAAGTGTTACAGCTAACTTCAATTTAGAGGAGTTACCACAAGCAACTGTGACAGGTACTGTTACTAGCCAAAAGTCGGGTAATCCGATTGAAGGTGCTACGGTGCTATTGGTGGAAGATGCCAATGTAGAGCCAGTTGTAACAGATGAAAATGGTAATTACTCGCTTACTGCATATGAGGGAACATATACCCTTAAAGTAGTAGCAAGAGATTATCATGGACAGGAAATAGAAGTAACATTTGATTCCGATAAGGAACTAAATGTTGAGCTTGAACCATATTTCACATATCCTGGTGGAGAAATTGGTTATGATGATGGTACAGCTGAAAATGCACGAGCATTCTATGATGCAGGTAATGGTTGGGCTGTGAAAATGTCCTTGCCAGAAGGTCAAGAGAGTGCACTGGTTACAGACGGTGTATTCCAATTCCATGGTACTGATTGGCCACTTCCGGGTGGAACAAACTTTGCTGTTGAAGTTTGGGATGCTTCAGGTCCAGATGGAACTCCTGGTGAAAAATTAGCCGGACCTATTAATGCTGAAGCAATCAGAAGTCTAGATGAATGGACCGTAGTCGACTTACGTGAGGAAAATATCCAAGTAGATGGCGACTTCTATATGGTTTATATTCAAACAGATCCAAATCCAAATTCACCAGGATTAGCAACTGATGAAAGTAGCACAAATGCAGGAAGAAGCTATCAATTAGTTGGTGGTGCATGGAGTGCTTCACCTGCAATTGAAGGTAACTACATGATTCGAGCACGAATTGCTTATCCGGTAGAAACACCTGAAATCACTTCACCAACAGATGGTTTATTTACAAATGAAGCAAGTGTAACGGTAGAAGGAAATGCATCTCCTACAACTACTGTTAAGCTATCCAATAACGGTGAAGAAGTCGGAAGTGCTGAGGTTAGTGAAGATGGTACCTTCGCAATTGACACAGAACTGTCAGAGGGTGAAAACGTCTTTACTGCTGCATCATTTGCAAATGGTGAGGAAGCTACCGTATCAGAGGCAGTAACTGTGACATTAGATACAGCTGCACCAGAATTATCGATTGATAGTCCAGCAGATGGTGACAAGACGAATCGTGAAACAGTTACGGTTGAAGGTACAGTTGATGATGCAAACCTAGATTTTGTCAAAGTAAATGGACAACTAGCAACCGTTGAGGATGGAAGCTATTCGAAACGTATTCTACTTGATGAAGGTGAAAATACGATTGAAGTAGAAGCATCTGACTTAGCTGGTAATACAACGACTCAATCTGTAACCTTGCTAGCTGACTATACAGCACCAGAAATTGAAAATCTAACACCAGCAGAGGATCATACGTTACAAGCTGGTGAAACGGTTAAGATTGAGTTTGATAGTGAGGCTGATCTAAGGGCAACCTTCGTCATCCATATGCCACTAACAAATCTTGGTGACCGTGTTACTGTTCAAAATGCAACTGAGTTACCATTAATGGAAACTTCAGATGGCCATTATGTCGGTTACTGGACAGCACCAAGCAATCTAAAAGCAGATGGAGCTGTCATCGAGGTGAAAGTCAGAGATGACTTCGGTAACGAAACCCGTGAACAAGCAGAAGGTAAACTTTACATTAATGTGAGTGAGTAAACCGAACGCTTTTGAGAGGGAATATAGTATTCAATCTAAAAGTTTTGGGAAAAGGTGTAGGAGCTTCGGCTTCTGCACCTTTTTTGATTGAAGACGATCAATATGGTTAAACCACTACGCAATTTACTCACCAAAAATTTAAAGTGCAAATCCCTTTTCAAACCGATATACGCTATGTATAATAATTAGTGACAATAAAATATCGATTCCATCTTCGGGGCAGGGTGCAATTCCCGACCGACGGTAATGAACGAAGGTTCAAAGTCCGTGAACTGTTTGATCAATTCAAACGGTTGACCTGGTGTGAGTCCAGGACCGACAGTTAAAGTCTGGATGGGAGAAGATGTCGAGCTAATTTATTGGTGTATTTGAATACGCCTTTATTTCCTATGAATGATAACCCTAAAGCCCCGATTAGGTCGCGCTTTAGGGTTTTTAAATTTGTGGGAATAGCTCTCCTTCATCACAAGATGTGAATCGATAATTAGATGAAGGAGGAGAACGATGATGCAAAGAACAAACAAGCAATCATCAAATTTAACAAGACTGATCATTTTAGCTTTACTGGGGGCAATTTCATTATTGCTATTCTTTATTAATTTCCCCTTACCACTTTTGCCGAGCTATTTAAAAATTGATTTTAGTGATGTGCCTGCCATTATGGCATCGCTAATCTTTTCACCATTAGCTGGTTTAATCGTAGTTGCGATTAAAAATGTATTATATTTAGCAATCGGTGGAGGCGAAATCGTTGGGGTAACTGCTAACTTTTTAGCAGGGGCACTGTTTGTACTACCAGTGGGAATACTTTATCATCGCTATCACAAAGGTGTAAAAAGTATTGTATCAGGTCTTGTAACGGGAACGATTATTATGGCAGTAGGTATGGGTGTATTTAATTATTTCGTGTTACTACCGGTATATGCTGTTATGATGGGCTGGGGAGATATGACTTCCGCTGCCAAGATTGGAACAGTTCTAGTTGGAATTTTGCCATTCAATGTCATAAAAGGTATTATCGTCGGGTTATTATTCATACCGATCTTTATAAAATTACGTCGTTGGATTGAACAACAACAAACAAAATTTATATAATACGAAAAAAGCTAATCCTCATTGAAAAAAGGATTAGCTTTTTTTCGGTACAATACCGATGGTACATCGTGATATACAAAGTAGGTTTTCTTCTTCATCACGAATGTTCACTTCCCAAACCATAGTTGTTTTCCCGATATGGATTGGTTCTGCTTTTGCGGTTACCATGCCATCGCGCTTGCTTTTGACATGATTGGCATTGATTTCAATCCCGAATACATGATACTGGTTGAGATCCACATGTAGACATGCTCCGATACTTGCAGCAGACTCAGCGAGTGCCACATTAGCCCCGCCATGTAAAAATCCTAATGGCTGATGAGTACGGCTATCTACTGGCATCGTCATTTCAACAAGATTTTTTTCTAATGACACTACCTCAATGCCAAGTGACTCCATTAATGTATTCTTAAATTCCATCTAATTCCCCTCCAACTAATTGGTTTTTTAGCCTATCTTAGATGAAATAATGAAGCAGTAAAGAAATTCCTAATAGAATGCCATAAATCGTATTCGTTTTACCAGTTAATTTCATTGCTGGCATCATTTCAAGAGGTTGTGTTTTGCCTTTGAAATTTTTAATGACTTTAATTGCAGGTATCACCGCAAGAAGTGTAATAAGCGACCATAGTGGTAATAGACCAATTACGGTATAAATTAACGTAAGGCCGAAAGCAATAATAAACAGAATAGCTAAAAAACGAATCGCATATGGTCTACCTAAAAGAATTGCAAGTGTTTTTCGACCACTTGCTTTATCGCCATCTAAGTCGCGAATATTGTTTGCAAGCATAATACATGCAATGAAAATCGCTACTGGTATGGAAATAATTATAACATTAGCTGTGATCATTAATGTCTGGACATAATAACTAATTCCAATTATCACAGTACCCATCAGTAATCCTGAAAATACTTCTCCAAGTGGTGTTGTGGAGATTGGTAGTGGACCACCGGTATAGAAGTAGCCAAACAGCATACAAACAAGTCCTATAACGGCAATTAACCAGCTAGACATAATACAAATGTAGACACCCAATAAAAGAGCGACAGCATAAAACACAAGTGCAAGTGTAAGTACTGTTTTTGGTTTAATTCCATCACGTACGATTGTACCACCAATGCCGACTGATTCCTCTGTATCGACCCCTCTAACGAAATCATAGTATTCATTAAACATATTGGTAGCTGATTGGATTAGCATGGATGCAATAAGCATTGCTAGAAAAACTACTATATGAAATGATTCATTGTTCAATGCTATCATCGTTCCAACAAAGACAGGAACAAAGGATGCTGTTAGCGTATGTGGGCGAAGTAGTCGCCACCATATTTGGAAGCCTTCTCGTTCGTTTAATGCTTGCTTAATTGAATCTTTATTCGTTGTTCCCATATGTGTTATCCCCTCTAAAGTTCTCAGTGTTTATCCTATTTAAGTTTAGGCAAAAAGGATTGGGGTGTCAATGAAGGAGCAAGTTTTTTGCGGGAAGAAGATTTCTGCTTGTGATTAGATTTCAGTGGTAAATGGTGGATTCCTTGAGAAACTAGTAAAAAGGGAATAGAATATAATGGAGTTAGTTTGTACGTAACGGAGGTTTTCCTAATGGTTAAGGTGAAAGAGGAATCACTAGAAGTAACACTAATAAAAGCTATTCAAAGTCTTAAATCCTCTGAAACAAGACTTGTTAGTTATACGAAAGAAATAGATACGATTGATCCAATCGAATTGTTTAAAGCGGGGGAACAGCTAAGAACGAATCGTGCATTTTGGAAGAGTTCCCTTGATGATTTTACCTTAGTTGGATTTGGAACAGTCTTTTCATTAGTGTCTGAGAAGGCGGCTGCCAAACAGCTAGAAGCAAAATGGAATGACGTCTTACGGAACGCATTTATTTATAACCCTTATCAAACACCGGGTACAGGAATAAATGCAATAGGTGGCATGGCATTTGATCCGTTACAAAAGCAGTCGGACTTATGGAGGCACTTTGCAACGAGTGAACTTCGAATACCAGAATTCACGCTAATAAAGGATAAAGGTAGTTGTTATGTAACCATTACGACGCTGGTATCGAGCGAGGATAACCCTTCTGAAATATATAATCAACTGAAGCGTAAAGAGGAAATGTTGTATACGCAACAGAATGTAAATGAAGTATCGTTACATATTGAAGAACGGGAAGCGATTCAACCAGAGGAATGGAAGCGCACTGTTCAGAAAGCAACCAGTTATATTACAGAGGGACATGCAAAGAAAATTGTCCTTGCGCGGGAATTACGATTAACACTCTCTAATGAGGCAGATATCGCAGCAGTGTTAGAGGGATTAGTGGAGACACAATCAACTAGCTATATATTTGCATTCGAACAAGGAAATGACTGCTTCATTGGTGCTTCGCCGGAACGGCTTGTCAAAGTGGAACAGAATCAGCTATTATCCACCTGTCTTGCTGGGACTGCTCCTAGGGGCCAATCAACTGAAGAGGATGAAAAAATCGGATATGCGTTGTTGCACGATGAGAAGAACTTACAGGAGCATGATTTTGTTGTACAAATGATAAAAACTTCTATAGCGAAGTTTTGTGACACGATTCAAGTGCCAGATAAGCCTGTCTTATACAAATTACGTAACCTCCAGCATTTGTATACACCTGTACGAGGAGGATTTAAAGCAGGCTCCAGTATTTTTAATGTGGTGGAAGCATTACATCCAACACCTGCCCTTGGAGGCGAACCAAGAGAGGCAGCACTGGCTTTTATACGTGAAGAAGAATTACTAGAAAGAGGCTGGTATGGTGCACCGATTGGCTGGATAGACAGTAATCAAAATGGTGAATTTGCAGTTGCTATCCGCTCTGGTTTAATACAGGGAAATCAGGCATCCTTGTTCGCAGGATGCGGAGTGGTAGCAGATTCGGATCCAGAAGCGGAATTTGAAGAAACAAGTATTAAGTTTTTACCGATGTTAACAGTACTAGGGGGATAACCATGAATCACACAGAAGATTTAACAAGATATGTAGCAAACTTTGTAGATGAACTTTCCAAAAGTGGATTAACTGATGTTGTCATCTCCCCTGGATCTAGGTCAACACCACTTGCAATGACCTTTGCTGAGCATCCAGCTATTAAGGAATGGGTTATTGTGGATGAACGTTCTGCAGCCTTTTTTGGATTAGGGCTAGCCAAACAAACCAATCGCCCAGTGGCGCTTGTTTGTTCATCTGGTACAGCGGCAGCGAATTATTTCCCAGCGATTGTAGAAGCGCATCAAAGTAGAGTTCCATTAATTGCACTAACTGCTGACCGGCCACATGAGTTACGAGATGTTGGCGCTCCACAGGCCATTGATCAGATTAAATTGTATGGAGATTATGTTAAGGACTTTCATGAAATGGCATTACCTGAAGCAACGAGCGGCATGCTGGCTTATGCTAGAACAAAAGCGGCTCGGGCTGTTAATCAAGCCATATCTGGTAATCCAGGCCCAATTCACTTGAATTTTCCTTTTCGAGAACCATTAGTTCCGGACTTTACAGTAGAACATTTATGGGGAGAACCGATTAGAACGCCCTATACTTCTTGGTATGAAGGGAAAAAGAGACTGCCAGAGGAATTGGTACACCATTTGGCAGCTAAGCTAAGTCTACATGCTCGTGGTGTTATTGTGTGTGGGCCACAGGTGGATGACGATTTCGCTGAAGCGGTTACGCTATTTGCTGAAGCGTTCGGGTTACCTGTTTTAGCGGATCCCCTTTCTCAAGTTCGAACAGGACATCATTCGAAGCGGAATATCATCGAAGGCTATGATGCTTTCTTACGGAATGAGGAAATTCGTCGTGCGTTAAAACCAGACTTCATCATTCGTTTTGGGGCAATGCCGGTATCAAAAGCGTATATGTCCTATGTGAAGGAAAATCAAGATGTAAATCAATATGTTGTCGAATCACATGATGGATATCGTGAGCCAGTAGGCAATTCTACTGAGTTTATTATAGCGGATCCGATAATGCTTTGTTCGGATTTAGTAGAGGTAGGTTCGATTAATAGTGCGCAGAATTCAGCATGGCTTGATAAATGGCAAGAAATGAATAAGATCACAACCACACATGTAACGGAAGCCACAGATGCTGTCATAACGGAAGGAGATGCAGTCAAACAATTACTGCAGGTAATTCCAGATAAGAGTAGTCTCTATGTTGGAAATAGTATGGCGATCCGAGATGTAGATACGTTTTTGCTTGCTTCGGATAAACGGCTTAATTTATTGGCCAATCGTGGAGCTAATGGGATAGATGGAATGGTATCAAGTGGGGTTGGAGCAGCGGCATCGGGTGAGCCGGTAACGCTGTTACTCGGAGACTTATCCTTTTATCATGATATGAATGGCTTATTAGCAGCAAAGCATTATCAGCTCAATATTACGATTCTGTTGGTTAATAATAATGGTGGTGGTATCTTCTCGTTTTTACCACAAGCAGCACAGGAAAAGCATTTTGAAGCCTTATTTGGAACTCCAGTGGATATTGAGTTTCAAAAAGCAATCGAAATGTACGGTGGTTCTTATCATGCACCAAGGAGTTCGAGCGAGCTAGCAGTGGCATTACGAACAAGCTATAGCGAGCAAGGGTTGTCCGTTGTCGAAGTGAGAACTGAACGGAAGCAGAATCTTGATTGGCATAGAAGGTTATGGAAAACAATCGAAGCGGACATTTTAAAGCGGGTGATTGCTTGCGATTAACATATTCTGGAGTGAGCTATTGGTATGAAATACATGGTGATGGAGAAGCGGTTGTTCTATTACACGGCTTTACCAGTAGTTCGCGGACTTGGTCTGATTTCATTGCGAATTATCAAGCAGCTTTTAAAATCATTGTCATTGATTTGCCAGGTCATGGAAAGACAAGTTCAGCTGAAGTATCTATGGAACAATGCTGTCAGGCAATTCGCGCTATCCTTCAAGAAATTGGGATAAATTCCTTTCACCTGTTAGGTTATTCCATGGGTGGTAGAACAGCATTGTCTTATGCGATGTGCTATCCAGAACAGTTGCTATCCTTAACATTAGAAAGTGCGTCACCTGGACTCGAAACGGTAGAAGAGCGTGATAGTAGAATAAGAAATGATGAACGATTAGCGAAGAAACTTGAGCAAGAAGGAATAGAGTCGTTTGTGGATTTCTGGGAAGCTATTCCGTTATTTATTTCTCAAAAAAAGCTAGCGCAGCACGTGCAAAACACTATTCGCGAGGAAAGGCTATCCCAAACAGCTGAAGGGTTAGCATTATCACTACGAGCAATGGGAACTGGTAGGCAACCAAGCTGGTGGTTGAAGCTAATCACTTTTGAAAAACCAGTATTATTAGTGGTTGGTGAACTGGATGAGAAATTTGTTACCATTAATAAACGCATGCATGAATTGTTGCCAAATAGCAATCTAACGATCATAAAAAATGCTGGACATGCAATTCATGTGGAACAACCAGATTTTTTTGGTAAAATAGTAGAGAAGTTTATTTTAGCTGAAGGGAAAGGATAAGAATCCTTCCTGCTGGCATAAATAAAACGAACGCGATCGCTAGTAATTAGCGAATGCGAGTTTCTATTTTCAATACATAGTTACTATAAGGAGGATTTCCATGACAGTACAATGGGAAAAAGTTCGAGATTACGAAGAAATAATCTACGAAAAATATAATGGTATTGCGAAGGTAACCATTAATCGACCAGAAAAGCGTAATGCATTTACGCCATTAACCGTAAATGAAATGATTGATGCGTTTGCAGATGCACGTGACGATTCATCAGTTGGTGTTATCGTATTAGCTGGTGCAGGTGATTTAGCGTTTTGTTCTGGTGGTGACCAATCAGTACGTGGACATGGCGGATATGTCGGAAAAGACCAAATTCCGCGTTTAAACGTATTAGATTTACAGCGATTAATTCGTACGATTCCGAAGCCGGTTATCGCGATGGTATCAGGCTATGCCATCGGTGGTGGTCATGTACTACACATCGTATGTGATTTAACAATTGCTGCGGACAATGCAATCTTTGGTCAAACTGGACCAAAAGTAGGAAGCTTTGATGCTGGTTATGGTGCTGGCTATCTAGCTCGTATCGTTGGTCATAAACGTGCTCGTGAAATTTGGTTCCTCTGCCGTCAGTATAATGCAGATGAAGCGTATGAAATGGGCTTAGTAAATAAAGTAGTTCCGCTTGATCAATTAGAAGCAGAAACACTACAATGGTGTGAAGAAATTTTAGAAAAATCACCAACGGCATTACGCTTCTTAAAAGCATCATTTAATGCAGATACAGATGGTCTTGCAGGTCTTCAGCAAATGGGTGGAGATGCAACATTGCTTTATTACACAACGGATGAGGCAAAAGAAGGAAGAGATGCTTTCAAGGAGAAAAGAAAGCCAGATTTCGATCAATTCCCTCGTTTCCCGTGATTGGTAATATAACTTATGAGAAAAACCTTTGCTTTTAAGAGCAAAGGTTTTATCGTTTTTGAAATGAGGTGTTTAGAGGTGGCTGAGGTTATTCCACATTGGTTAGTGAAGCAGGCGTCACTTTCGCCAAATCAACCAGCAATTGAACTAGTTGATGGAACTGTTATAACGTTTAATGAATTAGTTGAACAGAGTCAAACGTTTGCCAGAAAACTAGCTAGATTAGGAATCGGAAAAGGGGCTCATGTTGGTGTTCTGTCGGATAATAATCCCTTGATGATAGTGACCATACATGCATTAAGTTTTCTTGGAGCCGTATCTGTATTATTAAACACAAGATTAACGACATCTGAATTAGATTACCAGCTAAAGGATGCTAACGTATCTATCGTAATTAGTTCGGATAGGTTGCTAGAAAAAGCAGAAACATTACAAGTGGAACAGGTAAAGAGTTTTACAACAGTTGGAAAATTAATTCCACAAACAGTTGACCTTGTGACCGAACTAGACTTAGATGATCCATTTACCATTATTTATACTTCGGGTACAACTGGTCATCCTAAGGGTGTTGTTCACACGTATGGTAATCATTGGTGGAGTGCAATTGGATCTGCTTTAAATCTCGGTTTATCAAAATCAGATAAGTGGCTCGCTGTTTTACCTTATTTTCATGTGAGTGGCTTATCAATATTCCTAAAAAGTGTTATTTATGGCATGCCGGTGTATTTAGTGGAGAAGTTTAATGAGCAAATCGTAGTTGATGCCATTATCAATAGAAAAGTTACGATAGTTTCTGTTGTAACGGTATTACTGCAAAAAATTATGAATACATTAGGAGAAAATCAATTTCCTGATTCTTTCCGCTGTATGTTATTAGGTGGTGGACCAGCTCCAAAGCCATTACTAGAGACAGCGAAGGAGCGTAATATTCCTGTATTTCAATCCTATGGAATGACGGAAACATCTTCACAAATTGTTACACTAAGTCCACAAGATGCGCTAGTGAAGATTGGTTCAGCTGGTAAGCCATTATTTCCAGCACAATTACAAATAAAGGATAAAGTACCAAATGAAATTGGTGAAATTTTTGTAAAAGGGCCAATGGTTACACGCGGCTATTTTAATAATGAAACAGCAACAACCAAGGCTTTTGAAGATGGATGGTTATCTACTGGAGATCTAGGTTATGTAGATGAGGAAGGTTATTTATATGTCGTGGATCGCCGGAAAGATTTAATTATTTCCGGAGGCGAAAATATTTATCCGTCCGAAATTGAGAGTGTCTTATCAGGATTTGAGGGGATTATTGAAGTCGGTGTTGCTGGTAGATCGGATGAGACTTGGGGGCAAGTTCCAGTGGCATTTGTAGTCGTACATGATCAGTCAGTTACGATTGAGCAAATCCTTGCCTATGCAAAAGAGCGACTTGCAGCCTATAAGATTCCAAAAGAGATCCATATGGTAAAATCGTTACCGAGAAATGCTTCGAATAAGCTAGTGCGAAATAAACTTTGTGACTTGTTAGAGCAATAAAGTCGAACGCCTACTAAGATATAGATACAAGAGTTGCCAAGACAACTAATCCTATCGGCAATTTCCTGCTGACAAAATAGCGGGGAATTGCCTGTTTTTATCATTTCCCGACAGAAGACTCCCTCTTCAAGCCCAATGGTAAGGGGGAGATGGATGTCGGTTGGTGATATATTTTTGTTGGCTTTTATATCGCTATCGTGATGGTTGTGGCAAACAGGACAAGTCCAATCTTCAAACAACCCGAAAAGGTGTTAAGTGGTGAGTAGTTCAAGGTTTTTTATAGGATAAACTTGAAGTGTGCAGTTCAAAACGCCCCTTTCATACATGCTTTTCCTTTTTTTAGACAAATTAAGACTAGGAGGTGTGTTATGGAGAAAAAGAAGTATTATGTGAATATTGGTAGTGGGGAAATATCGCAAATAAAATACGATAATAATGATAGCTTTACCATCCATGCAACAGCTGACGAGATTGTGATGCTTCGAGCGAAATTGGATAATATGGGAGAATCAGCTAATCGTACCTACTGGCGTGCACACGTTCCTATTATGCCCTATCATAATGATCAGTCTAATGATGCCTATGATTCGGAATTAGTAGAGACGTATCAACTGTTACATGACTTGGGTGATGATGCAACGCGAGAGCATATTGAGAGTATCGGAATTTTAGGAGAAAATCATATGTAGCTAGAAGTTGGAATAGGATAGTATATCTTATTCCTTTTCTATTGTTTAGTAGTAAACAGGAAGGGGAAGTGATAATACTAGTAGGTCGTAGGAGGGTATTGGATTGAATAGAGTAGGTAGTTTCGCCATCATACTAGTGCTAATGGGGATCGGGTTGTCTTATATATTACCATTATCAGCGAGTGAAAATAGTGCTAATCAGCAACTAGAAGGTGATGCCCATAATAAGAATACGGATTCAACGATTACACATGATGAGATCATACGATTGACGGATCGGTTCATGAGTACGATATTGCAGGACATTGATGACAATTACCGGGTTAAAAACTACGATACGAAAGATGAATTGCTAGAAGAATTTGCTACGTTTTCTACCAAAGAGGCTGCCAAAGACTATGTCGACTACTATTTTTACGAGGAAATTGAAGGCTTATATATCGTCCCTACGGAAACTCCACCATGGTTTGATAAACAGAATGATTATGATGTGGTACAATTAGATTATCAGAAGGCCTTGGTTAAACAAGAAAACGACACTGCCATGTATGGAAAATATACAATAGAGCTTGAGTTTACGCTAGAAAACCAAGGATGGAAATTAACAAAGATATCACATCATTGATGTAGAAAGTAGAATTAAAGGTAGCTGACATATGTTAACATTTCGAGATTATTACAATAATGAGATCCAACTCTCATTTCAAGATCATCCATTTTCAGGTAACCCCAAAAATGTTTGGGTTATCTGTCGTTATAACAACCAATGGTTACTTACAAAACATAAGGACCGGGGATTGGAGTTCCCAGGTGGCAAAATTGAATTAGGGGAGACACCTGAACAAGCAGCCCATCGTGAAGTGATGGAAGAAACCGGTGGAGTCATCACGAAACTGCATTACCTCGGACAATATCATGTTGCTGGTAAAGCGAATCAGGTTGTTAAGAATGTTTATTTTGCAGAAGTAGGGAGCTTGCCAAAGCAAGAAACATACTACGAGACAGAAGGACCTGTCTTACTTGATTCGATACCAAAGGACGTCAAATATCACAAGGGATATAGTTTTATTATGAAGGATGATGTGTTAACGCATTGTCTGAAGAAAGTGAAAGGAATGCTAGGTAAGTAACCGTTAATAAGACCATTTGGTGGTGCACCTCAAAAATTGTGCGAAACAACCTTTGAGGTGTTTTTCTATATTGATAACTATAATAGTTAGAAAATTATGGTAAAATAACAGGTAAAGTGATTGATAAACGGAGTGATAACCGATGAATTTAGGTAAGCAAATCGCCAGCGGAAATACGGCAAGAATCTATCTTTCTGAAGATAAGATTATCAAAATCTATCATGATTATTTACCGGATAATGAAGCTACGTATGAGGCGAATAAGCAACAGTTTGCATTTGATTGTGGTCTTCCTGTTCCAAATATACTGGAGATAACAGAAGTCGATGAAAAACAAGCTATCGTAATGGAATATATTCAAGGTAGAACATTTGGAGAGCTCGCATTAGAAAACAAGGATCAAACAGAATATTACATGGGTATTTCTGTTTCTATTCAACAAAAGATTCATTCCGTAGAAGCAACTACACTGGAGCCGATGGAAGGAAAACTAAGACGTCAACTTGAATCCGCTAATAAATTGACTAAACTCCAAAAGATTGCTTTACTTCAAAAATTGGATTCTATGCCATTTGACCAGAAGCTATGTCACGGAGATTATCATTTATTTAATTTACTATTATCAGATCAACAAGTGACCATTATCGATTGGGTTGATTCTAGTGCTGGAACTATAAGTGCTGACGTTTATCGTACCTATCTGCTGTACTCATTCATTTCCATGGATTTAGCTACTCTCTATGTTAACCAATATTGTGAGAAGAGTGGCATGCTGAAGGAAGAAGTATTCCAATGGGCTCCAATTATTGCTGGGGCAAGACTATCTGAAAGTCTACCTGAAAAAGAATCTGACTACCTTTTGGAAATCGTCAATCAGTATGTATCAGTATAGCCTAAAATTCCAAAGTCATATAAGGAGCATCGTCAACTTTTAGACGATGCTCCTTTTTATGCAATTAGGCTTCTAATGGATTTCTGCTATTACGTTGTATGCTTAATCAACCAGTTCTCGATCATCTCCACAATTTTATACATAATGGCAGCGAAGATTGCAATTAAGATTAAGCTGGCCATCACTTGGGTAAAATCGAATACCTGGAATCCATAAACAATTAAGTAACCTAATCCTTCTCTTGATACAAGAAATTCACCTACAATAACACCGACCCATGATAAACCAACATTCACTTTTAATGTGGAAATCATAACTGGTAGAGTAGCTGGAAATACGCCGGATTTAAAGCATTGCCATCTAGTCGCACCGAAGCTTTTTAGTACTTTTTCATAGTTTGGATCTACTTCTCGAAAGCCGGTGTAAACGACAATTGTGGTAATGATAACCGATATAATGGCACCCATGGCGATAATAGAAAAATACCCCGGTCCAAAAGCAACAATGATAATCGGACCTAATGCTACTTTTGGCATTGCATTGAGGATTACCAAGTAAGGATCCATGATTTTAGAAAATCTAGTTGATGCCCACAGGATGGAAGCAATTAGAATTCCGAGCACTGTTCCAATAATGAATCCAAGAACAGTTTCGAATAACGTTGCTTGTGCATGTGAAAGCATGGAACCATCTGAAAACTTGGTAACTAATTGTGTAAAAACCCTTGAAGGAGAGCTGAATAGCAATGGATCAATCCATGTCATTCTACTGGCTAGTTCCCAAAGTCCAAAAAATGCTAGTAAAATGATCACTTGCCAATAGAGGACAATGCGTTTTTCACGCTTTTGAGTCTGGATATGCTTCTCAAGTAATAATTGATCTTCTTTATTGGTCATGTTACCAAAGCCCCCTTTCAATCGAAATAGTGTTAATCGGAATGGGATTCATTTTTATTTAACTCCTCCCAGACCTTATCAAATATAGGTTGGTATTTTGGATGTCTTCGCACGAGAAAAGGCATTTCGTTTCGTAATTCAATTGGTACTTCCACTATTTTGACAATTTTTCCAGGGCTTGTGCCCATAATAATGATTCGATCACTCATTGCAATCGCCTCTCCGATATCATGAGTGACTAAAATCGCTGTTTTTTTGTAGGCATGTAACAGCTTAAAAACAAGATCTTCTAATTTCAGCTTCGTCTGAAAATCAAGTGCAGAGAAGGGTTCATCTAGTAGAAGTATTTTAGGATCTGTTATTAATGTCCGAACAAGTGCTACTCGTTGCCGCATGCCACCAGAAAGTGAACTTGGATATTGATTGGCAACATTATCAAGACCAACTTCTGCCAATAGCTGCTCTGTTTTTTCGCTTATTTCTGCATTCACAGTATCTTGGATGGTTGGACCAAGTAACACATTGTCTAGGATAGTTTTCCATGGAAATAAATAATCCTGTTGTAGCATGTAGCCAATTGCTAAACCTGATTCTGTAATAGGCTTATTGTTGTGAAGGACTTTTCCTGACGTATGCTCCATGATTCCAGCAACGATGGAAAGTATGGTTGATTTGCCACAACCACTTGGCCCCAGTAATGCAATAAATTCTCCTTCTTTTACCGAAAAGGAGATATCCTCTAAAGCTTTCGTGTAACTATCTTTTGTAAAATAATGATGATTTACATGTTCTAAGGTTAGAAAGGACAAGGTTTTCACTCCTTAGTTATTGATAACGTCCTCTGCTATTTCTGTATTAACTAGATCCTCATAAGTAATATCGCCATTTGGTAGTTCGCCAGCTTCATCCATAATCGCTTTTAAATTATTCCATTCGTCTTTTTCTAAAATTGGATCAGTCGCAAAGGAATCTTGATTCTTATAACGCTCGATGGATGTGGTTAGAATGTCTAAGTCAACATCTTCAAAATATCCTTGAATGGATTTTGCTATTTCAGCAGAATCTGTTTCTTCTACCCAAAGTTGTGCTTTATAAATCGCACGGGTGAACTTTTCCACGTTTTCTTTGTTTTCATCGAGATAGCTTTGCTTCGCCATAAATGCGGTATATGGTACTTGACCAGACTCTTCTCCAAACGATGCAATGACATGACCATTGCCTTCCTTTTCAAATACACTTGCTGTTGGTTCAAATAATTGTACATATTCATAGTCACCAGATAAAAATGCGCCTGGAATATTAGCGTACTCGATGTTTTGATGTAAATTTAGATCACTGTGAGGGTCAATCCCATTCTGTTTCAGGACGAATTCGCCAACCATTTGTGGCATTCCACCTTTGCGTTGTCCGAGAAAGTCTTTATCCTTTAAATCCTCCCAGTTAAAATTAGGAAGTTCTTCTTTGGCAACGAGGAAGGTACCATCTGTCTGAGTAAGTTGTGCGAAGTTAACTGCATAGTCATTGGAATCCTGTGCATATACATAAATGGATGTTTCAGAACCGACTAGTGCAACATCAATCCCATCTGACAATAGTGCTGTCATCGTTTTATCTCCGCCCCAAGTAGTTTGTAGCTCCACTTCTAAACCTTCTTCTTCAAAAAATCCTTGCTCGATTGCAACATACTGTGGTGCATAGAACAACGAGCGGGTCACCTCTCCTAACTTAATCGTAGTGTTCTCGCTTGAACCACCACATGCTGAAAGAATAAGAAGCATCACACATGAGGTGATAGCTAGAAAAGTTATTTTTCTCATTCTGTTCGTTCCCTTCAGGTCACAAGTATTTAGTCAAAACAGTCTATGCAATGGGCGAAAAATGTGTGAACGCCTAGCTAGAGAATGCAGGCATAGAGGGGGAACGTTGCAGATGGTCGGGAAATGCTGCTGATACCCGGGCCAGCACCACCACATGCTATCAACAGAACGTGAAAAAACCGACCTATAAATAAGGTCGGTCAATTATGGTAAGTAACAAAATTATGCTACTTTTAATATAATAACCCTCTTGGGATGAGGTACAGCGTTTACCTGTCTAACTTAATGGTAGGCAGGGCCAGCCTGAGCAATCTCGGTGCTGACATTAGTAAATTTTTTAAAGTTTTCATGGAATTTCAATGCAAGTTCCTTTGCTTGTTTTTCATATGCAAGTTGATCTATCCAAGTGTTCTTAGGGATGAGTACCTCGTCGGGTACACCTGCAACATGGGTTGGAATTAGCAATCCAAATACGTCATCTGTTGTTGTTTCAACATGGTTCATTTCACCCTCAAGGGCTGCGTGAACCATTGCTCTTGTGTATGAGAGCTTAATGCGGCTACCAATTCCATAGGAGCCACCAGTCCAACCAGTATTGATTAAAAATACATTCGTATTGTACTGGTCAATTTTCTCACCAAGCATTTTCGCATAGGTTGCAGGCGATAACGGAAGGAACGGTGCCCCGAAACATGCAGAAAAAGTTGCCTCTGGTTCCGTGACGCCTCTTTCTGTTCCTGCTAGTTTACTTGTATAGCCACTTAAAAAGTGATACATTGCTTGTTCTTTGGAAAGCTTACTAATCGGTGGCAGTGTACCAGAGGCATCTGCCGTTAGAAAAATAATCGTATTTGGATGACCAGCGATGCTTGGACTGACACTATTATCAATATGATCTAACGGATACGCTGCGCGTGTATTTTCTGTTAAGGTCGTATTGTCATAATTCGGTATACGTGTCTCTTCATTCATGACAACATTTTCTAATACAGAACCAAATTTTATCGCTTGAAAAATTTGTGGTTCTTTATCTTCGGAAAGATTAATGCATTTTGCGTAACATCCACCTTCGATATTAAAGATCCCGCTAGAACTCCATGCATGCTCATCATCGCCAACCAACTGGCGGTAGGGGTCTGCTGACAGGGTTGTTTTACCGGTACCAGAGAGACCGAAAAATAGCGCGACATCGCCTTCTTTTCCTACGTTAGCGGAACAATGCATCGGCAAAATATTACGTTCTGGTAATAAGAAATTCATAATGGAGAAAATAGACTTCTTAATTTCACCTGCATATTCTGTTCCACCAATTAAAATAACATTATGTTTAAACGAAATTAATATAAAAGCTTCTGAATTTGTGCCGTCTATAGTCGGATCAGCTTTAAAAGTAGGTGCTGAAATTACGGTAAATTCGGGTTCGTGCGAGACAAGTTCTTCTTCCGTCGGGCGAATAAAAAGTTGTTTAGCAAATAAATTATGCCATGCAAACTCGTTTATCACCTGAATAGGTAGTCGATACGTATGGTCAGCTCCAGCAAATCCGTTGAATACAAAGACGTCATCTTTTTTCTTTAAATGGGTGATTACTTTCGTATATAATCGTTCAAATACTTCCTCATCAATCGATTGGTTCACATTTCCCCAGTCTACTTTTCCTTCAGAAACTGAATCCATAACAATAAACTTATCCTGTGGCGAACGACCGGTATATTTTCCAGTCGTAGCAAGTACAGCACCAGTATCTGTTAAGACACCTTCATTTTTTGCTAGTACTTTTTCAACTAATCTAGCAATCGATAAATTATGATTAACATTTTTTTGGGAGAGAAGCTCTTCCAGAAGTGAAGCTTTAAGTACCGAATTCATTAAAATTACCTTCCTTTTAACCAGAATTATAGAGGAAAGATATCCTTTCCAATACAGCAATTTCCTGAAATCTTTAATTAGTATAACATATTAATTTAAATAGTCCATACTAATCATCGTTTTTTATCATATTATTTTAGAAAAATTACGTGACTCGAAATCAATTACAGTTGACATTCGCTAATTGCTTCGGGTAACCTAAACAATGAGCGGACACTCTCTTATTCAGAGTCGGCGGAGGGACAGACCCTATGAAGCCCAGCAACCATCACTGCGGTGAAAAGGTGCTTACCTGATGCAAGGAAAACTCCTTGAACAATAAGAGCGAAAGGCTGATAATCAATCCCTTTCCTCATGTAGAAGGAAAGGCTTTTTTGCATGGTAAAAGTGTTTTAATATTCTCATGCACAAAGCAACTAGGTCATTTGACATATTTAAATGGCATCTAATTGATTGGGATAATATACTGATAACATTAGAGTTCCGTACCAATATAATAAAGGGAGGATTTAGCCAAATGGCTAAAAATCGTCGATTATTTACTTCAGAGTCAGTTACAGAAGGACATCCAGATAAAATTTGTGATCAAATTTCGGATGCAATTCTAGATGAAATTTTAAAGAAGGATCCATTAGCACGTGTAGCGTGTGAAACTACCGTAACAACAGGTTTGGTATTAGTGGCTGGCGAAATCACTACGACAACCTATGTGGATATCCCACAAGTGGTAAGACAAACGATTAAGGATATTGGATATACCCGTGCGAAATACGGGTTTGATGCAGATACTTGTGCTGTTTTAACGGCAATAGATGAGCAATCACCTGATATTGCTGGTGGCGTAAACCAAGCGCTAGAAGCTCGTCAAGGGAAAATGACAGAGGGTGAAATCGCCGCAATCGGTGCAGGTGACCAAGGATTAATGTTTGGTTTTGCTTGTAATGAAACAGAGGAATTAATGCCGTTACCAATATCGTTAGCGCATAAATTATCGAAGCGCCTTGCTGATGTGCGAAAAGATAATACGGTTCCATACTTACGCCCTGACGGAAAAACACAAGTAACCATTGAATATGATGAGCAGGATCAACCAGTACGAGTGGATACGATTGTCATTTCAACACAGCATCATCAAGACATTACACTCGAACAGATCGAAGCAGATCTAATCGAACATGTTATTAAGCCAGTGGTTCCTGAACATTTATTAGATAACCAAACGAAATATTTTATCAATCCAACGGGTCGTTTTGTAATTGGTGGTCCACAAGGTGATGCTGGATTAACTGGTAGAAAAATAATTGTGGATACGTATGGTGGCTATGCACGCCATGGCGGTGGTGCATTTAGTGGGAAAGATGCGACTAAGGTTGACCGTTCGGCTGCTTATGCTGCTCGATATGTGGCCAAAAATATTGTCGCTGCAAAGCTTGCTGATTCATGTGAAGTACAGTTAGCCTATGCGATTGGTGTTGCTGAGCCAGTATCTATCTCTATAAATACATTTGGCACAGGTATCGTGAGCGAAGAGGAATTAGTAACTGCGGTGCGTAATATATTTGATTTGCGACCAGCAGGAATTATCCGAATGCTGGACTTGCAGCGCCCGATATATAAGGATACTGCAGCATATGGGCATTTTGGTAGAACAGATATCGAATTTCCATGGGAAAAGACAGATAAAGTTGCTGCATTAGTGGAACAGACTAATCAATAAAAATATGAAAGTCACGATCGCTCTGATCGTGACTTTCATATTTTTATAAAGTTATAATGTCTTGCCAAGGGTAGTGTGATTCTTATAGTATTGTCCTTTTTCCACATACGATTTCCGTACTCGTTCCATTTCTTTATAGTCATCTTCAGTCAGCTCGCGTACAACTTTTGCAGGACGACCAAGTGCTAATGTATGGGGCGGGATTTTTTTGCCAGGAGGTACAAGGCTTCCTGCGCCAATAAAAGCATTTTCGCCAATTTCAGCACCATCTAAAATAATGGAACCCATACCAATTAATGCGTTTTTACGGACAATAGCAGAGTGTAGTGTCACCTGATGACCTACCGTTACATCATCTTCTAAAAGTAGTGTTCGATTCGGACTTTGATGAAGCATAGATAGGTCTTGGACATTTACTCTACTTCCTATTTTTGTTGGCGCAACGTCACCACGAATGACGGTTTTAAACCAAACACTGGATTCTTCTCCGATGGTCACATCTCCTACAATGACCGCATCGTTTGCAATGAATGCAGTTGGATGAATAGATGGGGTGCTATTTTTATACGGATGGATCATTTCATTTCCTCCTGTATGTTATTTTTTCTGAATCCCAATAATAAAGGGTGGGTTGTTTTTCTGATTTATAAACCCATACTGTAAGACACTGTATTGCTTTTGATCTAATGACATAACGTGTTTCAGAATTGCGTTTTTTTCATCCTCGCCACCTTCATGGCCATAATACACGACAAGAATGATACGACCTTCATGCTTTAAATATCCTAAGATTGTATCGATTGCCTTCACTGTAGACTCTGCTTGTGTAATAATCGATTTATCGCTTTTCGGCAGGTATCCTAAGTTAAAGATGGCACCACCTATTTTTCCTTCTAAATCCTTCGATAAATAATTTTCTACATTTGCATGACTATCTAGTACGAGGGAAACATTGGAACAATGATTCTCCATTAGTAATTGGTCTGTATTGTCAATCGCTTGTTCTTGGATGTCAAAAGCTATTACTTCACCAGTTTCTCCAACTAATCCACTTAAAAATAATGTATCATTACCATTTCCACATGTTGCATCAATTACTGTTTCACCAGGCTTGATAATTTCTTCTAATAGGTAATGCGAATATTTTAGAATACTTTTCACTTGTATTAGACTCCTTATGCTGTAAATCAATCTGATATAAGGATAGCACGGAACATTGTATTTCGAAAATGAAAAAGATAGCCATGTTCGTTCTCGAAAATATAATACTTGTATAAATCAGGAAATTCTTGACAAAGCTAGAACTATTCTTTAAAATCAATTTAAATAATCGAAAAAGCGATGCGAAGGAGTAGTAGTAAGACGGCTCAGGTCAAGAGAGGCAATGGTTGGTGTGAATTGCCCCTGAACGATTACGAACTCGCCTTTAAGGTTGCAGGAATGAACCGAAGTAGTTTCTGCCGTTAATCCGCGTTAAGGATACAAGTGAACGATTTATTTCGTTAATTTGGGTGGTACCGCGGGAAATATAGCTTCT
This sequence comes from Ornithinibacillus contaminans, assembly GCF_001038425.2. Taxonomy (GTDB): domain Bacteria; phylum Bacillota; class Bacilli; order Bacillales; family Amphibacillaceae; genus Ornithinibacillus; species Ornithinibacillus contaminans. The sequence goes on along the minus strand of NZ_LDPV02000031.1, from coordinate 3,996 downwards.
CGTCCCTTCTTTAGGGGCGAGGGGCTTTTTTATTTTTTATCGATAGAAAAAGGAGGAATTGACATGAGCTTTAAGCATCAAGAAATCGAAAAGAAATGGCAAAAGCACTGGCTTGAAAATAAAACTTTCAAGACTGATTCAGCATCAAATAAGGAAAAGTTTTATGCATTAGATATGTTTCCATATCCGTCTGGAGCGGGGTTGCATGTTGGACACCCTGAGGGATATACTGCAACGGATATTCTTTCCAGAATGAAACGAATGCAAGGATATGAAGTACTTCATCCAATGGGGTGGGACGCATTTGGGCTTCCTGCAGAACAATATGCTTTAGATACGGGAAATAGTCCACGTGAATTTACCCAAGTCAATGTCAATACGTTTAAAAGACAGATCCAGGAACTTGGCTTTTCCTATGATTGGGATCGTGAAGTAAATACGACAGACCCCAATTACTACAAGTGGACACAATGGATTTTTACAAAGCTATATGAAAAAGGACTTGCTTATATTGATGAAGTAGCTGTTAACTGGTGTCCAGCGCTTGGAACAGTACTTGCGAATGAAGAGGTTATCGATGGTAAGAGTGAGCGTGGTGGTCATCCGGTAGTTCGTAAACCTATGAAGCAATGGATTCTAAAAATAACGGCATATGCTGATAGACTATTGGATGATCTAGAAGAGTTGGATTGGCCTGAAAGTCTAAAAGACATGCAGCGTAACTGGATTGGACGCTCGGAAGGTGCCGAGGTAACGTTCGCAATTGATGGTCATAATGAACAGTTTACTGTCTTTACAACAAGACCGGATACATTGTTTGGCGCAACCTATGCAGTACTTGCACCAGAGCATCCGTTGGTCGGAAAAATTACAACTGCAGAACAAAAAGAAGCCGTTCAAAAATATCTGGAAGAAGTTCAAACAAAATCAGATCTTGAACGTACTGATTTGGCGAAAGATAAAACAGGAGTTTTCAGTGGCGCTTATGCAATAAATCCGGTAAACCAACAAAAGATGCCAATCTGGATTGCCGACTATGTGCTAATGTCTTATGGAACAGGTGCCATTATGGCAGTACCAGCACATGATGAGCGTGACTATGAATTTGCAACAACATTTGATTTGCCAATTGTAGAAGTAGTGGCAGGTGGAGATGTTACGAAAGAAGCGTATACTGGCGACGGGGAACATGTGAATTCTGAATTCCTTAATGGATTGAATAAGGAAGAAGCTATTACGAATATGATTACTTGGCTTGAAGAGAATGCTATTGGGACGAAAAAAGTAACGTATCGTTTGCGCGATTGGTTGTTCTCAAGACAACGCTATTGGGGTGAACCAATTCCGATTATTCACTGGGAAGACGGTACGATGACAGCTGTTCCAGAGGAAGAATTGCCAGTCGAACTGCCAATCATGACGGAGATTAGACCTTCTGGTACTGGCGAATCACCGCTTGCTAATAGTGATTGGGTAAATGTAGTCGATCCAAAAACAGGTATGAAAGGACGACGTGAGACGAATACAATGCCGCAATGGGCAGGAAGCTGCTGGTATTTCTTGCGTTATATCGATCCGAACAATAGTGAGAAGTTAGCTGATCCAGAGCTACTTAAAAAATGGCTTCCGATTGATATTTATATCGGTGGCGCAGAGCATGCTGTACTTCACTTGTTGTATGCTCGATTCTGGCATAAGTTCTTATACGATATTGGGGTAGTCCCGACAAAAGAACCTTTCATGAAGCTATTCAACCAAGGGATGATTCTTGGAGAAGGCAATGAAAAAATGAGTAAATCAAAAGGGAATGTCGTGAACCCAGATGATATTATCGCTTCTCATGGTGCAGATACACTACGTCTATACGAAATGTTCATGGGACCTTTAGATGCTTCTGTAGCTTGGTCAACAAATGGATTAGATGGAGCGCGACGTTTCCTTGATCGTGTCTGGCGTCTATTTATTAATGAAGATGGAACTGTATCAGATAATATTGTTGAGGATACAAATGATTCGCTGGAAAAAGTCTATCACGAAACGGTGAAAAAGGTTGCGGAGGACTTTGAAAACCTTCATTTTAATACGGCAATTTCACAAATGATGGTATTTATTAATGAGTGCTACAAAGCGGATAAATTGCCAAAGGCTTATGTTGAGGGCTTTGTGAAACTACTTTCACCAGTCGCACCGCATGTAACAGAAGAATTATGGAATCGTTTGGGTCATGCTGAAACCATAACTTATGTGACGTGGCCGACCTATGATGAATCAAAACTAGTGGAAAACGAAGTGGAAATTGTTGTCCAAGTAATGGGGAAAGTTCGTTCTAAACTTACAGTTGCTAAGGATATATCGAAGGAAGAATTAGAAAAGATGGCACTTGAAGATGAAAACATTCAAGAATGGATAGAAGGAAAAACAATTCGTAAAGTAGTTGTTGTTCCCGGCAAGTTAGTTAATATCGTCGCCAATTAACAAAGAGCCAGGGACATAAGTAAAATGAAAAGATAATAAATACGAACAGTGCACGAATTCAGTGGAGTATATTCCCGAATTGGGTATTACGCGCAAACCCGGATTTTATCTTGTCAAAAGTACTTATGTCCCTGGCTCTTCTAATTACTAAATTATTCACTTGGCATCCATTGTGTTTTTAATAGGATCCATTTATCGCGATCAAAGTACCACAAGGATTCTATGGTTCCGAGTTGATCTGCATGATAAGCACCACTTACTTGTTGATAGCTTTTTAATCCATAGCCTTTACTCTTACTAATTAATTTTGGCTCGAAAAAGGCAATTGGATCCACCATAGCTGATGTTTCTTTTAACAGCTTACCATCCTTTCTATAAATGCCCAGTCGTATATAGTCATCCGCGCGATTGGAGACATCAACAATCGCTGGTTCCATGTCTGGCGAAATGGTAACCTCTACTTTAAAGTTTTCTAGAAACTTTCCTTTAACAAAAGGTTGTTCTGGTAAAGGAATTTCTGAGAGTTTATTTTGAATTAATGTGTGAAGATGATATTGATATAGACCACCACTACCACCAGTTGCACTCTGGAAGAAAATATCATTTACCTTGTCATGATTTAAATCGATGAACGTTAAAGTAGGTTCATATCCACCCATATAAGGAATTTCCCAAACCTGATTTTCCGAAGAAGTAATTATTGCAACAATATCGCGATAATACGTTGAGTCAGGTGAGAAGAGGACCCCTTTCAGTTCTATTATTTCTTTTAATCCATCTCCGGTGACATCCTCCTCATATGTTTTTATTAGTTGAAGATCGGGATTATTATTTTCTTCTGCAAGGAGGACATATTCACCCAAGCTTATTAATAGAAATAATAGTAGAGTTAATAAAAGTAATTTTTTCATAGTATCTCCTTTTTCCATGGTAATAAGAATAGGATTTGTAGATTTAGTAATACTATACAGAATTTAGATGAACATTCCTTACACGAATGGAATATAATTAGTACGTGTAATAAAAGTGTTATAAAAATGGTAAGTGTATTTCATTGACTACTATGGATAATGGGTGTAATATGTGTATTCTACTGATACTGAACTTCAGTAGAAATACCTTTATGAAAATGTAAACTTCTAGTTGACATAATTCGTGTTAACGTGGTATATTGGAATACGTCGCTGATGAGTCAGTTGGCGAAGGTGAACAATTTTAGTTGAATAAAGTTGTTGACATAATATCGACAGCATGTTATGATATAAAAGTTGTCGCTAAAACAACAAATGATTATTTTGCTCTTTGAAAACTGAACAAAACAACCAATATGTCAAGAAAAAACATACTCTGTTTTTTCTATTAAAAGAAATACAGAAGCTAGCGCTTCTTTGCTAAGAACTTTCCTATAATGGATTGGTGTCCATTATAGACAAACTTTTTTGGAGAGTTTGATCTTGGCTCAGGACGAACGCTGGCGGCGTGCCTAATACATGCAAGTCGAGCGCGTGAAACATTTCTGAT
>NZ_LDPV02000030.1 GCF_001038425.2 Ornithinibacillus contaminans | reverse complement strand
ACCTATAAGCCACATAAACCGCAACATATAGCTGAAAATGTTTTAAATAGAAAATTCCAAGCCGACTATAACGCGATGGAAGTATTATTAACAGATGTCACTGAATTCAAGTACGGAGTTCATTCGAAAGCATATTTAAGTGCCATCTTGGATTATGGTGAAAATAAAATTGTAGCCTATAAATTATCACGACATAATAACAATGCCTTAGTACGTGATACGGTCACTCAGATTAAAGATACGATTATTCCAATGAAGACATTATTTCATAGTGATCGTGGCTTTCAATACACCTCCCATGGATTTAAAAACTTTGTGGAAGAACACAAAATTATCCAGAGCATGTCACGTGTTGGTAGATGTATTGATAACGGTCCAATGGAGAATTTTTGGGGGATCATCAAGGAAGAGATGTATCGATTAACCACTTATAACACATTTGAAGAATTAGAAAAAGATATTGAGGCTTATATTGAATTTTATAATACAAAGCGCGTGACGTTGAAGATGGGGCTAAGAATTCCAGCATAAGAAAAGCCATGCATGGAATTCATACATGGCACAAAAAATTTGTTTTTTTACCTGTCTACTTGACAGGGGGCAGTTCACATGCTGCTCCTTATTCTTCACTGAATTAATCCTTCTCGTAATGCTCGTGCTACTGCTTCGGTTCGGTTTTTGGCATCCATTTTTTGCATGATGGTCGAGACATAATCTCGGACGGTGTATTCACTTAAATTTAGAATCCCTGCTGCTTCAGTAGTGGAATATCCTTCTGCCATTAATTGCAATACTTCCAGCTCGCGTGGGGAAAGGTGAAAACGAGCGGATTGTGTTTTACCACCATCTATATCCGATGAATATTTTGCTAGAATTTCACCAGCGCTTTGCCCGAATTTAATGAGGGCAGAGAATATTTCTTGGGCAACTTTAAAGGATTTACCAGGACCTTGATCAAGAATGACTGCGCCTAATAGTTTGTTAGAAGATGCTAGAAAAATTGGCGCGATGATAATGGAGCGCAAATCGAACTGTTTAATATAGTGATCTGGTAAGCCCATTGATGCATCTGCGATATAAATTGGCTGTAAGTAATCCAGACTTTTTCCAAATAGCTCTAGTATTTGTAGGTTGTTTTGGATGATTGGTAGATTGCTAATGTCCTCGGTAATATTTTGAATTGCTTTGTTATCTAGATGATGTCCAAATAGTCCAAAACCCGTTTGTTCTTGCACGGAATAGGAAAATAAGGCACAGCGTTCAAATGGTAGATAATTGACAAAGCCAGCGGTAATATTTTCAACCGCCTCGGTAAAGTTTTGCGACCGTATGACCGTTTCGTGAAACATGATGACAGAGTCCTTCCATTGCTGGTCCTGTTTGGTTACGGTAAAGGATTCTTTTCCATTTTGGAAGATTTGTAATGCATACGATATAAATGGAACAACGTGTGTACTATCATCCTTTAAGACGCAGATTAAGATGGTTATATCTTCATAGGGTACTGGAAAGACAGCGAATTTCCGTTTTTCCTCTTGGGACATTTGATTTAATAATAACTCGGATAAACCATAGATCGTGCTTGCTTTTAGATCATCATGACCAAGTAGGAGATCTTGGCTCATCTGGTTGAACCATTTTTCGACGACAAATTGATGGTTCCGTTTTAATACGATGGCAGTCCACTCGATGGGTAGTTGATTGGAAGCAACGAGATTTTTTAAAAAAGAATCGATAGCAAAGTATTGTTGATATGGCTGTGAGAGGATGTCTTCGCTTAATTTAACAAAAACGTATTGTACCGCTTGATGATTGTTATGGGAATAGGTTTCATTGTTTTGAATAACCTTGTGAACAGCATTTTCTAGTAAGGTGATGATAAATTTATTTGTTTGAAAGGATAGACTCACCTTTTGTTGAGGGAAGGTTGTATGAAATAATTTGTCCGAAAAATAATGGATGGTATCTTCTAGGTTCTTTGAGGACCGATTTTGGGTACGGTTAAACTGAGCAATAATCATATCCCACTCTGCCAAAATTTCCATTTCCTGTTGCTGAATCAGCTGTAGCCCATTATGAAAAATATTATTCATTTGTTCATCTAATGTATAGGGCATTGATTTTCATCCTTTCGAGATAATCGTAAGTATCATATGAATAAAACCACTTATTTCCTTGATAATTCAACAAAAAAGGTAAAATCCTCTTTTAAAAATCAACATCGATAAAGGATGTCAAAAACGCCACAGTAACCCGGGATAAACCGCATTGCTCTTATCATTTTTATTCAAGTGATTGTTGGTTTATCACTTGGACGAAAAAGCATCTCCTTATAGTAATATATTTTCGGAAGTAGTCTTAATTTTAAGACCTTTTACGAATTAATATAAAAAATTGGAAGACGTCTGTAGGGTTTGGCTAACCGATTCTCCAGATAAAAAGCCTATTATTGTAGGGTGTTATTTTTGAAAATTCCGACTTAAAATAAGATTAAACAGTAAGCTAGTGGTTGTTGAATGCTATTCAAGTATTAGCAATGTGAATAGCTATTTTAGTGTAAGCGTTATCATATGGGGTTAATGTATTTGGGAGGTGTAGTGCGAAATATATTCGTAGGGAAGTAGCACACGAAAAAGAATACGAGGTGAAAGTAGGATGAAGGAACAAAAACTAATTGTTGGGAAGACGATGAAAAAGAAATTCTTTATTGCATTTGCTGCAGGGTTTTTAGGCTTTGCTAGTTTAATAGCGGTATTTGGATTTACTGGAACTGCTTTTGCACTTCCGCTTGGTGGGATTGGTGATTTTTATGTTGAGTTTGATGAACTAAATGGTACTGAATTTCAATTGTTACCACATGTAGGAGAAACAGGGAATTCAGATGCAGCGGCAATGGTTCGAAACAAGATGGATAAAGTTGAAATTACTAATTTGCATATTTATAAAGACCTTGAATTACCGGGACTTGGCTGGGTAAGATTTCATGTCCGTGCATCAGGTCCAACCAATATTACAGGACTAATCCATGATGCGCGATTAATTGAGGCCGATTTAAGCTTTAATGAATTAGAAATTCTAGAACAAAATACCTCCGAATTCGCACAGAATTGGTCACAAAATGCATCTACAATCACGATTAAGGACGCCAAAATTGTAACCGACTATCTTTTCCAATCAGTCGTTAGTCTTGACGGTGCCCAAATATCGGTTGAAAAAATTAGTGGGCCAGACATGACGACAGGAAAGTAATTGGAAAAGAAATTAGGAAAGGAGGAATCCAGATGAGTCGAAAAGAGGAAAGGACGCAAAAGAAACAAGCAAAACAGGAACGGAAATTTGAGAAAGTAATCGATGGGAGTAAGTTTAAGCAATGGCGAAGTAATCGTCCATTCTGGGGTGCTACTTTAACGGTATTAGCCGGATTAATGATTCTATACATTCCATTACAGTTATATGCGATTGCATTTATTCCGGGAAGTCTCGTGTTTGTTGGATTCATCTTTGGTGGACTGGTGATAATTCTAGGGGTGTGTACCTATATTTATCCGCAATTCTCTACTGTTTTTGGCATTGCTACGATCTTTTTATCGATATTATCCGTAATGGGTGCTTTAGGTGGATTCCTAATTGGAACAATTATCGGGATCGTTGCAGGTGCATTGGCTATTGCTTGGGATAAGGAAGAAATAGACATGGATACATGGAAACGAAATCGAGATATAAAAAGTGCAAAAGAAGTTAATGAAGCGGTCTAAAGGAGTTTTTAAAGGCAAGGAGAATTTATATGAAAACCAAACGGAAACATAGACGATGGGTGTATATAGGTTTCATTTTGATTGGATTATTAGGAAGTATTGCCGCTCCTTTTCAGCAACGGATCACGGAAGCGGCAGATGCCGTGGAGGCAACCTCTGAAAATAGCGGTGGTTTTATTATAGAAACAGAAAAGGTAGACGGATCGATGGATTTAGTTGGAGCACTGACTGGAAATATTACCATTTGGGAAGGGAACATTTCCGGTCTAACCATTACGAAGGTTCTTGAACGAGGAGAAGGTCTCGAACCACTTGTGATTAAAATAAATGCATCAGGTCCAATCCCAGTAAAAAATTTAAATGCAAAAACCGTAAATCATGAACTACCGAATATTGGTGGTCTTTGTGAACCGGGTCAGCTTGGCTGGATTTGTATGGAAAATGTGGTCATGAACGTAGAAGCGCAATTTGTTGAAAATATCTCTTTATCAGGAGCTACCATTGAAACTTGTTACGGTACCGAATGTGGCGCATTGCCAGAATATAATTCACTGATTAGTAAAGAAGAACTTGAGCAGCTTTTAAATGGCTCGGAGGATGAAGCTGAACGTGATAAACAGATAAAGGAAATTATTGATCTTATTGAGGAACAGGAGAACAACTTAAGCGAATTGAAAGGTTTATTAACAACCGTTCTGGATAGGTTGAATGAACTTCAAATTGAGGATTACACCGGAACACTCCTGGAAAAAATCGCCGAAGTGAATAATGCGATCATGCCGGAGCTAGGTATAGATCAAATACTTCCGTCAGTAGACGCGATAACGACAGGCGTTGAAGAACTTCAAGAACGCACCGCAAGTATAACGGAAGATTTAGGGGTTGCGGAAGAAATGCTAGCAGGTACCGAAAAAATGATTCCAGAAATGGAGACGATACTGGCAGAAATGGAGAATTTGATTGAAGAACAAGCGGTTGACCAGGAACAGCTAGACGTTTATATACAATTGTCACTCCTTGCCAAGCAACAGGAGGCAGGAGAAACAATTGATGCTACGGCGCGGATAGCGGCAGAATCAGAAAAAGAAGCCGAAGAACTACAAGCAATCCATGAACGAATTAGCATGTTGAAGGAAGAACTAAAAGAGCAAAAAGAAGACTACAAACAACTGAAAACGAGTGAAGAAGAACTGATTGCTGAACAGCAAAAGGTCGAGAAAGAAGTTAACGGCTTAGAATCGTTACTTGATGAGCTAAATTTAATTGGACTCGATGAAGATGAGGAATCATCCGATAAGGATTTGGTGGAGGACATCTTAGATCCGGTAGAAGAGAATGTGTTAGATCCTGTGGAGGAGAACATTCTAGATCCAATTGAAGAAAATATTTTGGATCCAGTAGAGGATAACGTCTTAAATCCAATTAAAGAAGGCGTTTTGAACCCTTTGGAGGATCAGGTGTTAAACCCTGTGAAGGAAAACTTACTCGATCCAGTTCTTGATCCTGTCAATGAGAATATTTTAAATCCTGTGAAGGAATCTATTTTGGATCCCGTAACAGATACGATTTTGAATCCATTAGGGAATACTTTGCTTAATCCTCTTGGAATTCGAATGTCTGCAGAGTAAACAAAAACCATAGAATCCTGTAAACTACTACGGGGTTCTATGGTTTTTGTATACATTATAACTGAACGCTTTATTTTTGCTTCAATATAGACGTAAGTGCCTGATCGATATTAGTAGTCGGTTGTTGACAGGCAAAATTCTCACATATATAAATCGTAGTCTGGTCTTCAATACTGAAGTATTCTGCTGCAAATGGAGCAACTGGTTTAAACTGATCCGGTTGCTCAGTTACTAGGAATACTACATCAGGCATAAACTCCTGCTGCAATTGGGAAATTACGGCCTGGCGAGATGCGTCTGTTCCCCCAATAACAACCACTTCTTTTGTCGGGTTCTCTGTGAATAGTAACCCTTGCATGAAGAAGGTTCCAGCCGATGCTTGTCTGCTAATATCCTCATAAAAAGTGAAATACATTTCCTCCAGTAGATCCAAATACTTTGTTTCTCCAGTCAAGGAACCATATTGGGAAAGTACGACAGCAGCGACACTATTACCAGATGGAATAGCCCCATCATAGATCTCCTTATCGTTAGAGATGAGCTGTTCATTTTCCTTTCCGCTGAAGAAAAACCCACCATTTTCATCATCCCAGAATAAGTTGATCATGCTATCTACTAACGATTTTCCTCGTGATAGGTAATCGAGTTCATAAGTTGCTTGGTATAACGCAAGGTAAGCCCAAGCTAGAAAAGCATAATCATCAAGATAGGCAGCGTATTTTGTTTCACCATCTCGGTAACGAGCCATTAAACGATTTTCTTTAAACAGCTTTTCTTCGATAAATTGAATTGCATTGATGGCAATCGTTAAGTAATCCTTGTTTTGAAAAACCGTACTTGCCTTCGCTAACCCTGCAATCATCATCGCATTCCACGACGTTAACACTTTATCATCCACATGTGGATAAATGCGCTTTTCACGTTCGGTAAGAAGCATCACTCGGGCTTGCTCAAGCCTAGCTTCTAATTCCTCTTTTGTCAAATCAAATGATTTAGCAGTACTTTCCAGATTGGAACGAATTAAGTTTGGGATATTTTTTCCTTCAAAATTACCAAAGGGGGTGATTCCGTAAGCTGTTGTATAAAGCTCACCTAGTTCTTCACCAAGGATGTCATATACTTCTTCATCCTCCCACACATAATACTTCCCTTCTACCCCTTCTGAGTCTGCATCAATTGCGGAGTAAAATGCACCTTCAGTGCTTGTCATCTCTCGTTGGATAAAAGTTATGATTTGTTCTGCTATTTTCTTATAAAACGGATTCTTCGTGATTTGATAAGATTCCGTATAAGCCATGAGTAATAAGGCATTGTCGTACAGCATCTTCTCAAAATGTGGAACAAGCCATTTCTCGTCCGTGGAGTAACGAGCAAAACCAAACCCAATGTGATCATATATCCCACCAGCAGCCATGTTCTGCAGAGTGCTTTCCACCATTTTTAAGGCTGGTGTTTTACCAGTAAAATGATAATAACGCAGTAGGAACATGAGGTTTTGCGGTTGTGGGAATTTCGGCTCTTCACCAAATCCACCATAGGTGAAATCAAAGCTTTTTCCTAATTGAAGATAGGCTTGTTCGGTCGTTTCATTGGTCAAACGTTTCGTACTTTTTGCTCTCGTTGTACTATCCAAAGCGTGTTTGACACTTTCCGTTACGTCAGCTATATGCTCCGGATCTGTGGTGTACTTCTTATGTAATTCAACTAGAGCCTCCATTAAGCCAGGGCGACCGTATTTACTTTCTTTCGGAAAATAGGTCCCAGCATAAAATGGCACTTTATCAGGAGTCATAAAAATAGTTAATGGCCATCCACCATGTCCAGCCATCATTTGGCAAACCTTCATGTAAATGGAGTCAACATCTGGTCGCTCTTCCCGGTCAACCTTTATGGCGATGTAATGGTCATTTAATATAGCGGCTACTTCTTCGTCTTCAAAAGATTCATGAGCCATAACGTGACACCAATGACAAGTGCTGTAGCCAATAGAGAGAAAGATTGGTTTGTTTTCTTGTGTTGCCTTTTCAAATGCTTCTTCTCCCCAGGGATACCAGTGCACGGGATTATAGGCGTGTTGGAGTAAGTATGGGGATTTTTCAGTGATTAAATGATTAGATTGATGATTTGAATTCAAGAATATCACATCCATTATGTTCTTATATATTTCTACATTAGATTTCCCATCTTATATTAATTCAGCCATTGTAACAAGAACGATAATTTTCTTCGTACGAGAACATTGTACCATTAATATTTTATGACTAACGTAATAGGCATTCCTGTATTGTAACATTCAAGTGCAACTTCTATAATGAAACTACGTATGCTAATCCTGTAATTAAGGTGATTATGTAATGAAATTTAAAATGAAAACTACCCAAAACTAGGGGAAGAATGCCAACGTTAGTGATACTGCACATACACGTACTATTGGAAGGTGGAGGTAATCCGTCTTACAGTGGCCAATATAAATACACAAAATTGGTCGTGGTCCGGATATACAGATGAAATATGCTGTATTGAAGCTGGAAATAGAAGTAATCGCTGTACAGAATATGGCGGTGAATTTGTCACTAGTACAGTAAAGCCTAGGACTTAACCTTGTTAAGGAAAACAAAACTGAACCCTTTCTTCTAGATTGAAATATTAAATCTAGGAGGATATGTTTTGGGTAGAAGAAGAGAAGAAAATACTAGTTTTATTTGTGAGAATTGTAGTTTAGAAGTATTACCGTTAACAAATGGAAGTTATCGCAATCATTGTCCGCACTGCCTGTATTCGAAGCATTTGGATGACAAGCCGGGTGACAGGAGTTCAACTTGTGGTGGGATGATGATGCCAATTGATATTTCTTATAATGCTAAAAAGGGGTATCAAATCGTTCATCAATGTTTGAAATGTAAAGCGGAAAAGAAAAATAAAGTTGCTGTAGACAGTATTCAACCTGATAATATCATGTATTATTATCAACAATTAGTATAAATTTTTAACAGGATTAGCATACGATTTTGATAACGTTTAATAACGAAAGATTCCCCGCTACAAACGTAGTTGTTGTAGCGGGGATTACTATAAAAAGCTTACTACAGCTGCTTCAATCGTTCCCTAGCTTGCTTATCACCCTTTAATGCTGCCTTCTGATACCAATACTTCGCCTTCTTTATATTGACTGGTGTACCGATTCCTTCCTCGTAACATAGACCAAGATTAAATTCACCGTAGGAATCTTCTCGATCAGCAGCCATCCTATACCAATCAATAGCTTCTTCTCCGTTACCATTTTCGATTGCCTCATGACCAAGTCGATTGGCGGCAAACACATCTCCATGAAGGGCAGATTGGATAAACCATTCCTTTGATTTTTCTAGGTCCGTGGCTGTTCCAACTCCGTTTTCATACATATACCCTAATGTGTACATCGCTTCAGGAACGCCATGTTTTGCGGCAACTGTAAACAATTCTAGTGCTCGTTTTTCATCCTTTTCCACGTACTCCCCTCGGAGATACATGTCAGCATAATTATTTATGGCATCTGGATGTCCCTTCTGAGCAGCTTCTTGATAACAGGTATACGTTTTTTCGAGATCTTGTGCGACAACATCACCATCATAATAGAGATTTCCCAACCAATATAATGCATCGGCATTTCCTGCTAGAGCAGCAAACTCATACCATGTGAAAGCCCAATCGTTATGCCCTATTTGTTTATAAAAATCTCCTAGTTCAAGCTGTGCTTCTGAATCACCATGCATTGCTTGTTGATATAATGTAATAACTTGTTCCCTATCAGAATCAGAAAGATAAATGGCAGTGGTATGGTCAGTTGTTGTTACGAAGTCTTTTAATATCGTTAAAAAATCTAGCTGCAGCTTATATGCAAATTCGGGTTTAAACACTGTTAAGGCATAAATTTGGTCATGAAGAATTTTACTAGCATCTGTTAGATTGCTATTATTCGCTATGTTACATAGCTCGAAAATTTGAAGCATATATACATGCATTTCATCCTTATTTTTCAATTTAGTCAAAAGATTTGCTGCTTCTCCATACCCACGTTCTTTAAGTATTTGTTGGATAGTTTGTAATTCCACGAAGGGACACTTCCTTTATCAATAATCTCTCTATATCATATCATTTTTTCCTGTTAATCGAGTTTCTTCACCGGTAAAACAGTTTGATAATTGATATTCAAATAATCACATTATTAGAATATTTTATGATAAAATCCATTATTTTACATCACAATAAATTGTAAAAGATGGATATACTAACTGTTGTATCGCTTACATAAAAATCATTCGTTATCTTGCTATTTTTTAGAACAGTTTCACTTTTCCTTAAAGCCTTTACGTGAATAAAAATATGTCTTAGAATGGGAAAAGTCAGCTTGAGAAGAGTTTTCAGTTTATTTAAGGAATTTCAACAATCAGGAGGCTTTTATACGTATGAATCAACAAGATAAGGATGCCATGCTAAAAACCATCCCGCAAAAAGGGTTTTTCGGTCATCCAAAAGGTTTATCGACTTTATTCTTTACTGAGTTCTGGGAGCGTTTCTCCTATTATGGAATGCGCGCCATCCTTCTATTTTACATGTACTACGAAGTATCAGATGGTGGACTTGGTATCGATCAGACTACTGCGAACTCTATTATGGCGATTTACGGATCGCTTGTATATATGTCTGGTATTATCGGTGGTTGGATTGCGGACCGTGTTCTAGGAACTGCAAGGACCGTATTCCATGGTGGAGTACTTATCATGGTCGGTCATATCATCCTAGCGCTACCAGCTGGAGTTCCTGGTTTATTTATATCCATGGCATTCATCATTATTGGTACAGGATTACTGAAGCCGAATGTTGGAGGTATGGTTGGAGATCTTTACAGCAAGAAGGATCCACGTCGTGATTCTGGATTTAGCATTTATTACATGGGTATTAACATGGGTGCCTTTATTTCACCATATATCGTTGGTACACTTGGTGAGGGAGTAAGCTTCCATTTAGGATTTGGTATTGCGGCAATTGGTATGTTAATTGGTCTAGTTGTCTATGTAATTACGCGTAAGAAATATCTAGGTTTAGCTGGTTCATTTGTTCCAAATCCACTAAAGAAAGAAGAAAAAGGACGTATTGCAAAGATAGTACTAGCGGCAGTTGTTGTGTTAGGACTTATCGGCTGGATGGGTATTTCTGGTGGTTGGTTATCAGTTGAACGTGTTATTTTCTTCATTAGTATTCTGGGTGTTATTATTCCGACGGTTTACTTCATCTTTATGTTCCGTAGCCCTAAAACGACTTCTGAGGAAAAATCTCGTTTGTTGGCATATATCCCATTATTCGTCGCGGCGATGGTATTCTGGGCTATTCAAGAGCAAGGATCAACAATTCTTGCAACATACGCAAATGAACGTACTGATCTGAACTTCTTAGGAATTGAATTACATGCATCTTGGTTCCAATCACTTAACCCATTATTCATTATTATGTTTGCACCATTATTTGCTGGAATGTGGATAAAGTTAGGTGACAAACAACCATCAGTATCTCAAAAGTTTTCATTTGGTCTAATTTTCGCAGGATTATCATTCATCGTGATGATATTCCCAGCGTATTTCAATGGAACGGAAAGCTTAGTTAGCCCAATGTGGTTAGTATTAAGTTTCTTCCTAGTTGTACTTGGTGAATTACTATTATCACCAGTCGGACTATCTGCTTCCACAAAGCTTGCACCTGCTGCCTTTGCAGCACAAATGATGAGTCTATGGAACCTTTCTAACTCATCTGCACAAGCAATTAACGCACAGGTTGTACGTTTTTATAAGCCGGACACAGAAGTTATTTATTTCGGTGTCATTGGTGGAATCGCAATTGTATTAGGTATTGTTTTATATCTGTTCTCGCCAAAGCTTAAGAAGTTTATGAAAGGCTTGAACTAACAAAAAATGCTGGCTCTGAAATGTTAGAATATTTCTAGAGCTAGCATTTTTTTTGTTAGTTGGTAGGGGTAGAAACAACTAGTCTAAGTGCACCGTTGAAGCGCGACATTGTTCGATGTTCACCAAATTTTTTATCCCACATGCCAGAATTCAACTCATCTTCTAATCGCTTCACAAGTCGATTCTCTTCCTCTTCGGATAGGAACCCCCAGGCAGACTGTGCCTGCCGGACTTCTTTTTGAAGAAAAGCTTCAGGTCTACCATAAAAAGCTTCCTGGAAGCCATCGACACAATCCAGTGGAATAGGGACAGGAATAATTTCTGTTCTTCCACCAAGGATTTCGGATATTTTCTCTATTCTAGGATAACGAGATCGTTCGACTTCCACTAATTCTCGGAAATAATGACTGTTCCAAAATACATCTAATGCATCTGGATCATACGTCATGATAACCACTTGATCCCTCGTTACTCTTCTAAGTTCGGTTAGTCCTTGTTCTAAATTCGGCCAATGATGAACGGTCAGAGTTGCCATAGACGCATCAAATGAATAATCGTCAAATGGTAGATGGTCCGCAGTTCCAATGACGGCAGGTGCTTTATTATGTTGAATCCGCTGAGCGCGCATCGTAGCAGAGGGTTCAACTGCCACAACATAGCGGTCTTTCGGTTCATAGGACCCTCCGCCTGCACCAACGTTTAAGACAGTTTTTGCAGAACCGAGTGCTTTGTGGACATATTCTTCAATACGTGGGTCTGTTTGCCGGTAGCTAGAATACTGCTGACCCTGTATATCGTAATTATAACCAGTAGAATTACGTGTCACTTCTCATCCATCTCCTTAAGCGTGTATAAATTATAGGTCTTCTACATTACTTATTCGCTTTTCATTGTTATTTTCCTTCTTGAACGGTAGTGTTGCTGTCAGGTTACATTTATTTTATAGTTGTATTATGTTTTTTTGAATTTAAAAAGGAAGTGAAATCCTTGAATACCGAAAAATCAACCATGCTCTTAAAGCTATTAGAAATTAATGGACCCCTACAAATGGTGGAATTACTAGCTAAACTTGATATTGAAAAAATCACACTTAGCAAACTAATCGAGATGATGAAACAACAAACATTAATTATTGAGGTCGGACCTGAACTTTTCGCTATCTCATCAACTGGTAGGTCTATCATTAAGAGTAATGGAAAAAAAATAAACGACCAAGAAATAATGAAGCAATCAATACATAACCAAATGGATCGGGAAATCAAGAATATCTATACGGTTCATGACGATAACAGAGTTTTGGCGTTGGAGGAGAGACTGAAACGACTAAAAAAAGAAAATGTACAATTAAAAGATGAAAATCTGCAGCTGCAAAAAGAAATAGAAGTTAACCATATACTAGAAAAAGAGTATGATAAGGGTAATGATACAATTCTATCAAAACCAGCACTATATAAAATTGCCGAATTAGAACATAAGATAGAGAAGCTTACATATGAAAAGAATAATTTAATCGTAGAAAATCAAGACTTGCAAAGAGATTTACAGATTGAAAAATATAAAAATAGGAGAATAAACACGGTAAAGATTCAAAGTGCTGACTTAGCGGATAAGATATAGTTCATTCGATATTATTTTTGTTTTTGGGAGCGATTAGATGGAACCATCAATGATTTACAAAAAGAACTATCATATTGATTTACGGGATGTTGATTTAAAGAAGGAGCTAAGACTAAGTACGTTGTTTGGTTATTTTCAGGATGTAGCGAATTTGGCCGCTGAAAATCTCGGTGCAAGTATCCAAGATCTGGAGCAGAAGTATGGGGTTGCTTGGATCTTAATGCAAATTCGAGTGGATGTTATCCGAAATCCGAAATTAGATGAGGAAATCACCATTGAAACATGGCCATTAGAACCGGGGAAACTCGAATTCGAACGTGATTTTCTTGTGCGAGATCAGCAAGGTGAAATTATTGCTCGAGCGGTCTCAGTTTGGGTGGTAATGGATATTGCAAAACGTAGGTTAAAACGAAGTGATACGATTTCACTTCAATATCCGTATGTCGTCACGGAAAGGGCAATGGATATTACACTTGGTAAGCTAAAGGGTTCGGAAAACTTAGACACAGCCTATCTAAAAACGATTGGGTATAGTGATATTGACTTTAATGGTCACTTGAATAATTCTCGATATGTGGATTATATGATGGACTGTTTTTCAGTAGAGGAGCACCAAGTCTATCATATAAGTTCTATAGAAGTGAATTATTTAAACGAGGTGTTACCTGGAGACACATTAGTTTTGAAGAAGGACTTATCTTCCGTTGAAAATCAAATGATTTACATCGAAGGTTTACGTAAGCGGGATGAGAAAATAGTATTTCGTTCAAAAGTAAAAATAGCTAGTAATTAAGGGTAGAGAAGGCTTCTTGTAAGTCATCTCTATCCTATTTTTATAGGTATACTATACTTTGCCAGTACACAAATAAAGAATAATAGGATAGAATGATTTGGAGTATAGCAGGGGGGACTTTTTATGTGGGAAAAGTTAATCGCTTTCATTTTGGTATTGTTAGTAATTGGTAGTGTAGCGCCAGTCCATGCGGCTGAACAAAAAGCAAGTACTTGGCAGGATGAAATTATCTATTTTGTGATGATCGATCGTTTTAATAATGGCGATACAGCGAATGACTATCAAGTAGATTCCAGTGACCCAAGCGCCTATCATGGTGGGGATTTCCAAGGAATAATGGAAAAGCTCGATTATATAAAGGAAATGGGATTTACAGCAATTTGGTTAACGCCAATTGTTAACAATGAAGCAAAAGGATACCATGGTTACTGGACAGAGGATTTCTACGAGGTAGAAGAGCATTTTGGCACATTGGATGAATTTAAATTGCTCGTCCAAGAGGCACATAATAGGGACATTAAAATTATTTTGGACCTAGTGGTAAATCATACTGGTTATGAGCATCCATGGCTAAGTGATCCAGACAAACATGACTGGTTCCATGAAGATAAGCCAATCTTAAATTCTAATGACCAAAACTTAATAGAGACTGGTAGACTAGCAGGATTGCCGGACTTAGCGCAGGAAAACCCGGAAGTGCGAGAATATTTACTTGATATGGCAAAATGGTGGATTGAGGAAACAGACATCGATGGGTACCGGTTAGACACTGTAAAGCATGTACCAAAAGATTTCTGGGAGGATTTTTCGAAGGAAGTAAAAGCGGTAAAAGAGGACTTTTTCTTAATCGGTGAAGTTTGGCATAATGATCCTACGTATGTTGCCGATTATGCCAAAACTGGGATTGATTCTTTTGTCGATTATCCATTTTACAATGAAGCAACTCGAATTTTTAGTAGTCCTGACCAAGCAATTGGTAAATACATGAATGGGATTTGGCAACGAAATGCGGTACTTTACGAGAACCCTTCTATTCTTGGGAATTTTATTGATAATCATGATAACAAACGATTTACACGACTAGCTATTGAGAAAGACCAAGATCCAGTATCTCGTTTAAAGCAAGCCTTAACGTACTTGTATACTGCCCCCGGTATCCCAATTGTTTACTATGGGACCGAAATCGCTATGGATGGTGGAGAAGACCCTGATAACAGAAGGATGATGGAATTTCAGGACCATGAACTGGTCTCGTATATTTCTGAGCTAGGTAAGATTCGTCAGGAGTATCCTGCATTATCTCGGGGAGATTATGAATTATTACTTGATCAAGCAGGGATGACAGTATTTAAACGGAGCGATGCTGAGCAAAGTATGCTTGTAGCGATCAACAATACAACGGCAGATCAAACCGTTACTATGACAAATGATATGATTGAAGCGAATCAACAATTGCGAGCAGTTTTAGGTGAAGGCATCATTTCGGGAAATTCTGATGGATATGTGATTCGTACATCAAGTGAATCAGCAGAAATTTTTGTTATAGAAGATGAGGAAGCACAGTTAATGGGAATGACTAGTTGGGTTGTAGGAACAGGGGGACTAGTCATCATTCTTGGTATAGTTTTCTTAATAGTCAAAAGGAAAAAGGTAAAACCATAAGGAAAACACCCATAATTATTGAGTCGATTATGGGTGTTTTCCTTATATTATACTTCAAATATCCTGTAGCCAAGACCGTTAACAGCAATCGTATTAGATACTTGTACCGATTGTTTTGTATCGTTCTCAACATGCCATTCAACTACCGTTTTATCCGTCTTTAATACTTGATTTACCGGCACTTCAATTTCGTTCGCACTATTATTTACGACGAAAATAAGACGTTTTTCGGAATTGAATTTCTCATAAATAACATAATTCTTTTCATTGTCTGCGTGGATGAAGCGGATATCCGCATGGTTCCCGAAGACGGATTCTTCTTTTCGCCATTTTAGCAATGTCTGCACGTACGTGAATAACACTCTATCCTGTTTTGCGATATCCCATTCCATACAAGCTCGACAGCCGGGATCTTGGCCGCCATCCATGCCGATTTCATCACCATAATAAATACATGGTGATCCGATAAAGCTAAGCTGAATTAAATACAATAGCTTTACGCGGTCATGATTTCCATTTGCTAGTGTAAGAATCCTAGGTGTATCGTGACTGTCTAACAGGTTAAACGCTACTTCATTGACATTTTTAGGATACATATGCAACACATTGACAATGGAGTCCACAAATTCTGTGGCAGTAATGGAATCCTTCGCTAGGAAATCGATTGCACTAGTTGTGAACGGATAGTTCATAACGGCATCAAATTGATCCCCTTGTAACCAAGGCATCGAGTCATGCCAGATTTCCCCTAAGATGTAAGCATCAGGCTTTGCGTTTTTGACGACATTCCGGAACTCTCTCCAGAAAGCATGATCGACTTCATTGGCTACATCTAAACGCCAGCCATCAATATCGAATTCCTCCACCCAATAGCGAGCAACTTCTAAGAGATATGCTTTTACCGCAGCATTTTCTGTATTTAACTTAGGCATGAAAGGTGTGAAAGCAAATGTATCATAATTAGGCTTTGGCTCCGTTACAACTGGGAAGTCCCAAAGATGGAACCAATTTTTATAATTGGATTTATCCTGCTTTTCTAAAACATCCTGAAATGCTGGGAAATAATAGCCACTATGATTAAATACAGCATCTAACATGACACGGATACCACGGTTATGGCACTCCTGAACCAGCTTGCGAAACGTTTCTTTATCACCAAACTGTGGATCGATTTCCATATAATCAATGGTGTCATATTTATGATTGGAATAGGCTTTAAAGATTGGTGTGAAATAAATACCACTAATCCCTAATTCAACAAGGTGATCAAGGTGATCAATAACGCCTTGGAAGTCACCACCGAAGAAATTCGTTGGTGTTGGATCTGCACTACCCCAAGGTAAAGTTCCTTCTGGGTTTATCGATTCATCCCCATTGCCAAAACGTTCGGGGAAAATTTGATACCATACCGTGTCTTTCACCCAAGTCGGGGCAGAAAAAACGTCAACATTATTAAGATACGGGAAACAGAAGTAGTTTCCGATGTCAGCAGGAGCAGTATTGAAAAAACCTCTTTCCGTATAGAAGTAGGTTTCTTCTCCATCTATACATGCAAAGGCATAGCGCATCCGATGGAATTCGGGCTCGACATCGATTGTCCAGTAATCATAGAGAGATGTTGAACCAGATTTTCTCATAGGCCTACGTTGGGTTTGCCATTTTTCATTAACCCAGTCATATGGGTCACCGAATAGAAGCTCTACGCTTTGTAAATCGTCTTTTTTCGATTGAAGCATAATGTGCAAGGTATCCTTGTCATACGCATAGGCAAAGTTGTTTTTTGGACGGTGGAAAATTGCTTCTTTAATCATCTTATCCTTCTCCTTTTTAAATGATAGTAGTTTACTAATGAAAAAAACAACCCCGCTTACTGTAGTAGTAAACGGGGTTGTTGTATCGAACAATGCATTGCCCTCAAGTTATACCATTAATGTAAGGCAATCGTTTTAGAAAGTCAACTACAAGTTTCAAAGAAAAAAATATTTATGAAAACGATTGCATTTTTTAAATAAAACCGTTACAATAATTTTGTAAGGTTGCGCAAACGTTTTCACACTTTAATCGTGAAACAAATTATAAAAGGGGGAAGCTTATGGTGATTGATATAATTTTGGTTACCAAATGAAGATGATAGAAAAATAGATATCCTTCGCGGTACTAAAAAATGTCAAGAAGCATGTGCCTTACAAGATTAGTAGTTTTACAGATTAATAAAAATAGAAGCTTCTAGTTAAAGGATTTAACTAAAAATGAAAGAGAGGATTACTTATTATGAAAAAATTCGCTTTAATCGTTATGTTAGTTAGTTTATTCGCTTTAGCAGCTTGTGGCGGGGATAAGGAAGAAGGCAATAGCTCTACAGATGGTGGAGAAAGTGCTGGCACATTAGAAATCGGAGTTGAAGCAGGTTATATTGATTATGTTAATGAGCTTGTTCCTGCTTTTGAAGATGAAACTGGTATTGATGTTACCGTTACAGAAAGAGATTTATTCGAAACTCTAGAAGCGTTACCATTAGATGGACCAGCTGGAATAGCTCCAGATGTTATGATTGCTCCTTATGATAGAGTAGGTAACTTAGGGCAACAAGGACATCTTGCGGAATATGCATTCCCAGATGATGGTCGTTATGATGATTTAGATAAGCAACAAGTTACAATAGATGACAAAACTTACGGAGCTCCATTCGTAATTGAATCGCTAATTCTTTACTACAACAAAGATTTAATTGATCAAGCTCCAGCTACTTTCGAAGAATTGGAAGCGTTAACGGAAGATGACCGTTTTGCATTTGAATCTGAAAGTGGAAGAAGCACAGCATTCTTAGCAAACTGGTTGGATTTCTATAGCACATACGGTTTACTATCTGCTTATGGTGGTTATGTGTTTGGTGAGAATGGAACAAACCCTGAAGATGTAGGGTTAAACACAGATGGTGCAATTGAAGGTATTGAATATGCAACAGAATGGTTCAATAAATGGCCACAAGGTATGTTAGATGCAACAACTGCTGGTAACTTTATTGATGAGCAATTTACTACTGGTAAAGCTGCTGCAATTATTGGTGGACCATGGTCTGCTTCTAACTACAAAGAAGCTGGTGTGAACTATGGCGTATCAATGATCCCAACATTACCAAATGGTGAAGAATATCAACCATTTGCTGGTGGTAAAGCGTGGATTGCAAGTGCTTATGCGAAAGATGCAGATGCCGCTGCTAAATGGTTAGACTTTGTTACAAATCAAGAAAATCAACAAAAATTATATGATGATAAAGGTGAAGTTCCTGCGAACCAAATGACAAGAGCTACAGTTAGTGAAGCAGGAGATGAGCTAACAACTGCAGTAATCAACCAATATAATAATGCAATTCCTATGCCAAACATTCCACAAATGGCCGAAGTTTGGACTGGTGCAGCAACATTAATGTTTGATGCGGCTTCTGGTAATAAGACAGCAGAAGAAGCAGCAAATGATGCAGTGAACGTTATTAGTGAAAACATTTCTCAAAAATACTAATAATGTAAAATGAAACTTTGGCAGAGATACGTTTCTCTGCCTCAGTTTATTTTTAAAGGGAGTGAGATTATTGTGGAGTATAAAGAAACTGACAAAAAGCGTGTGAGAACTGCAACATTGCTCTCTATAATTCCAGGCTTGGGCCAACTATATAACAAACAGCTGTTTAAAGGAATTGTATTTCTACTCATTTTTGCTTTGTTTATAGTAGAGATGATTGGTTATGGAGGGGAAGCATTAGTAGGATTAATCACTCTTGGTAGTACACCAGGTGTCGATCACTCTCTATTTATCTTAATTGAAGGTTCATTACAGCTATTAGTTTTGTTATTATTCATATTGTTTTATGCCATTAATATTAATGATGCAAAAAAGGTTGCCAAACAATGGGTAGAAACGCAAAAAGTTAATACCTCAACGAAATCAATTCTGTTAAATCTTGCAGATCATGGTTTCCCTTATTTATTTACAATTCCGGCATACATTGCCATGATTTTCGCAATTGTATTCCCAGTATTAGTAACGATATTTATTGCATTTACGAATTATGACTTCTATCATATTCCACCAGCGAAGCTTATTGATTGGGCAGGTTTTCAAAACTTTACCAATATCTTTTTCTTAAGCTCCTATCGTGATACATTCTTGGCAGTGTTTGGGTGGACAGTCATTTGGACTGTTGCCGCAACAACACTTCAGATAACAATTGGTGTATTTACCGCCGTTGTTCTGAATCAAAAGTTTATTAAATTCAAGCGGTTATTCGGAATTATTTTCTTATTACCGTGGGCAGTTCCAGCGTTTATCACAATTATGAGTTTTTCAAACATGTTTAATGATAGTATTGGAGCAATGAATACCCAAGTAATTCCATTGATTGATGCGTTAATTCCATTCGTTGATATTGGTAGCTTACCATGGAAGACGGATCCGTTTTGGACAAAGATTGCGATTATTATGATACAGGGCTGGCTAGGCTTTCCGTTCATTTATGTACTTGTCTCGGGTATATTGCAGTCCATTCCTGAGGAACAATATGAGGCAGCTAGAATTGATGGAGCGGGTGTTCTGCAACGATTCAGACATATTACCATGCCTACAGTATTCATGATTGCGGCACCAATTTTCATTACGCAATACACAGGTAACTTTAATAACTTCTCTATGATTTATCTATTTAATGAGGGTGGTCCAGGAAGTATCGGTGCGGGTGCTGGATCAACGGATATTTTAATCTCGTGGATTTATAAATTGACAACAGGAACTTCACCGCAATATTCTGTTGCGTCGGCAGTAACCTTGTTTATTTCCATGTTTGTCATTGTAATATCGTTAATTATCTTTAAGAAAACGAAAGCATTTGAAATGGGGGATTAATGATGAGCAAATTAGTGAAGTCCCAAAAAACCTCCCGGTTGCTTACGAAACTATTTACGTATTTCTATTTAATTCTACTAGCCGTAATCATTATTTATCCACTATTAATTACGGCAAGCTCAGCATTTAAGGCTGGAAATCTAACCGCATTTGATTTAAGCTTTGATGCAAATTGGACGTTAAGTAACTTTAGTCGACTCTTTAGTGAGACATTGTACGGGGAATGGTATTGGAATACGTTGATTATCGCATTGGTTACAATGGTAGTCCAAGTAACAGTAATTACATTAGCAGGTTATACGTATAGTAGATACCGTTTTGTTGGTCGTAAAAAGAGTTTAATGTTCTTCTTAATCGTTCAAATGGTACCGACTACCGCAGCATTAACGGCGTTCTATGTTATGGCGTTACTGTTAGGTGCTTTAGACCAAAGCTGGTTCCTGATGTTCCTTTATATAGGTGGCGGTATTCCGATGAATACTTGGTTAATGAAAGGTTACTTCGATACAGTACCATACGATTTGGATGAATCGGCTAAGTTAGATGGTGCTGGACATTTAAGGATTTTTGCACAAATTGTATTACCACTAGTAAAACCGATGATAGCTGTGCAATCCTTATGGGCGTTTATGACACCATTTGGTGAATATATGCTTGCGAAGTTCTTGCTTCGTACACCAGAAAATTATACGGTAGCGATAGGTCTGCAAACCTTTATTAACAACCCGCAAAACCAAAAAGTAGCATTGTTTGCGGCGGGTGCGATTTTAATTGCAGTTCCAATTTCCGTATTATTCTTTATGCTGCAAAAGCATTTTGTTGCTGGCCTAACTTCTGGTGGAACTAAAGGATAGTAATACAGCATGAGAGTTAATTTTATAGAAATGATGTGAATACATGAGAACAGATATATTTCCACTGAACTATTTTAAAAGCATAACGACACCGACGAACATCTTTAAGGGCAGAAAGCAATTAAATTGGTTCCAGATAGTTATCATCTTCTTATTTCTGAATGGGTTAATGATGATTCCATTATCGATTAATCTTGCAAAAATGGATTCTTATCCGGTTCAAGAAACATTTCCGAATGCGTTTGAGCTAGTGGACGAATCTGTTGTAACCGCATTACAGGAAGTGGAATTTTCACAGGGAGCAATGATAGCGAACCAGCAATTCTATTTCGAACGTGAGAATGGCGTTGTTGGGGGAAATGTATCAAATGCTGAGGAAAGGTCGGCATTACAGAAGGAAAATGCGCTACTTTTCTTAGAGAATGAACTTGTCATCAAGGAAGGAGACAATCCTGTTACACGAGTAATGTACACAGAGGATTTCTCTATGGATGGCGTAACTAGTGTGGAAGGCTTACAGACGAAAATCTCGGAGCAATGGTTTATTCAAAACAAGAGCTTCATTGTTGGAAGCTTATTGATGTCGGTATTTATCTTATTACTAGTAAGCATCGTTTTCATTTGCTTAGGTGCGGCAGTATTTGTGTACCTAACCAAAAAAGGACAGCTTTCATCAATTAAGACATATAAAGAATCGGTAAATCTAATCGTGAACACCATTGGACTATCGACAGTTATCGCATTGATAATAGGATTCATTCAATTCGACATTATCGTTATGATTATGACCCAAACACTTGGCTTTGTTATCATGCTATTGATTGTATTCGCCAAAACACGTTTTCACGATAGCGAAGACATTGTAGAAGAGACTAACGAATACAAGTAACAGTAATGCAAACAAAACATTCTATTTATAAACAGGAATCCAACGGTCAGTATAAAAACTGACCCCACTTCCGATAGCTATATTTCATCAACAAGAATATGATTAGCAAGGAGAATTTTCATGAAAAAAGTATGGTGGAAGGAAGCAGTCGCTTATCAAGTATATCCACGAAGTTTTATGGACTCAAACGGAGATGGCATCGGCGACATCCAAGGCGTCATCTCAAAACTTGATTATCTTAAAAATCTCGGTATCGATGTCATTTGGATGAGCCCAATCTATCAATCTCCCAATGATGATAACGGCTACGATATAAGTGATTATCAAGCTATTATGGATGAATTCGGAACGATGGAGGATTTTGATTTGCTTTTATCCGAGGTACACCGACGTGATATGAGATTAATCATGGATTTAGTAATTAATCATACATCAGACGAACACCCTTGGTTCATCGAATCACGTTCTTCCAAGGATAACCCTTACAGAGACTACTATTTATGGCATCCTGGTAAGGACGGAAAGGAGCCGAATAATTGGGAATCTATATTTGGTGGTTCCGCATGGAAATATGACGAGAAAACAAATGAATATTTCCTACATGTATTCTCTACGAAACAGCCCGATTTAAACTGGGAAAATCCAGCTGTTCGTAATGATTTATATAATATGGTAAATTGGTGGCTTGATAAAGGTATCGATGGATTTCGTGTGGATGCGATTTCCCATATTAAAAAGATTCCAGGATTTCCGGATTTACCAAACCCAGAAAATAAGCAATATGTTCCATCCTTTGATGGTCACATGAACCGTGAAGGAATTCAAGTATATTTGGAAGAGTTAAAGCAGAAAACCTTTGCGAACTATGACATTATGACAGTTGGAGAAGCAAATGGTGTAAGTATTGAGCAAGCAGAGGAATGGGTAGGAGAGAAAAACGGGAAGTTCGATATGATTTTCCAATTCGAACATTTAGACCTCTGGGGAAAAAATACGAAAACAGGCATCGATATCCATGCATTGAAACAGACAATGACTAAATGGCAAAAGGGACTTGAAGGTGTAGGCTGGAATGCTCTATTCCTTGAAAATCATGACCAACCAAGATCAGTTTCTACTTGGGGGAACAGTGGGGAATATCGAGTAGAATCTGCCAAATGTCTAGCTACTATGTACTTTCTCATGCAAGGGACACCATTTATTTATCAAGGTCAGGAGATCGGCATGACCAATGTCCAGTTCCCATCGATTGATGATTACGATGATGTTGGGATGCGGAATTATTATTTTCATGAATTGGAAAAAGGAACTCCTGAATTAGAAATCATGGAAGTCATTTGGAAAACAGGTCGCGATAATTCGAGAACACCAATGCAATGGACAATTGAGAAAAATGCAGGTTTTTCTAATGGAACACCATGGATGAAGGTAAATCCGAATTACACAGAAATCAATGTAGAAAGCGAAATGAAGAACCCAAATTCTATTTATCATTATTATCGAAAGCTAATCCAATTACGAAAAGAGCAATCTGTTCTTATCTATGGAAACTACGATATTGTGATGGAAGAACACAATCAAATTTATGCGTATAAGCGTACCTTAGGTGATGAAGCGGTATTAATTATGACAAATTTATTTGAAGAAGAGGTAGTATTTGACTTCCCAGCTGAATTCGTCAATACTCGAAAAGAGTTATTATTAAGTAACTACGATGACAATAAAGAAAATATACTTAAACCATATGAAGCTAGAGTTTATAAACTAGTTAAATAGGGTTAGGAAAAAGGGGGCAAAAATAGTTTGTCCCCTTACTGCTTAGATACGATTATGTGGGATATTTGATGATGTACCAACTTTGGTGTAGGCTGTTACGATGTGGTTGCTTTTTTAAAATGGTATGGATAGCTTTTTTAGAAGCCAGATTCAGAAATTAAGTAACCTGCCGATAAAGTAAATGTAAGGGTTTTAAATCAGACAGAAAACGATCAGTCTGCATACCTTGAAATCATGTAGAAGAGTTGAACTAAAACAGAATTTTTAAGTGGTAAACATGAAAAAATCGAAGAATATAGCAAGATAAAATGTAAATTAGAGGGTGATTAAATGGTAACAATAAAAGATGTGGCAAAAGCAAGTGGTGTATCACCCTCTACGGTTTCTCGTGTGATTGCCAATAATCCTAGAATAAGTGAAGAAACGAAGAAAAAAGTGCGTAGGATGATGAAGGAATTAGGCTATCATCCGAATATTAATGCCCGTAATCTAGTTGCTAAGTCTACTAAAGCAATAGGTGTTATTATGCCATCTTCTGCAAACCGTGCTTTGCAAAATCCATTTTTCCCCGAAATACTTCGAGGAATTAGCTCTGTTATTCATGATGTATCATACTCAATGTTTCTTTCGACTGGTGAAACGGAGGAGGAAATATTTAAGGAAGTTCAACGAATGGTTTATGGCAGTTATGTAGATGGTGTGATTTTACTTTATTCTCGTGTAGAAGATAAGGTGACCAACTTTTTACGTGAACAGGGATTTCCGTTTGTCATAGTTGGAAAACCTGACCGCTTTGAGACAGAAATTACCCATGTGGATAATGATAACTTCAAGGCTGGAAAGGAAATTACAACCCACTTAATTGAAATGGGGCATGAACGAATAGGCTTTATTGGTGGTTCTCGCGAGTTGCTAGTAACGCGCGAACGTGAAGGTGGTTATGAAGCTGCATTACGAGAAGCGGGAATTCCGAATCAGGAGTCGTATAAAATTCACACGCAGTTTTTGAAATCGGGTGGACGAGAAGCAGTGGAGCATTTACTTTCCCTGGAAACAATCCCAACAGGCTTAGTAGTCAGTGATGATTTAATCAGTTTAGGAATGTTAAGTAGATTAGAAGAGTCTGGTATCCGTGTCCCGCAGGATGTTTCGATGGTTAGTTTTAATAATGTTTACTTATCGGAGATTACTAGACCGGCCTTGACGACTGTCGATATTCATATTCAAGAATTAGGTGCTCAATCAGCGAAAGTACTGATTGAAAAAACGATAAATAAAAATGAGCCTGCGAAACGAATTATAATTCCACATAAAATCGTTTATCGGGATTCTGTGAGCAAACATTAGAAGAGGCCAATTTTGGCTTCTTTTTTATGCTTTCTTTCAGTTATGTATAAGGTGACTGAAAATTACGATTGTTATTGACCTGGTTATGGTATGATAGACATGAATTCAGACAGTTGTTGGGGAGTGGTGTTGTGAAGGTAGGCTTAGAGGTTTTTCTTGAAAAGCATACAAACATCGTCAAGGGGCAGCGAGTAGGGCTGTTAACCAATTTAACAGGGGTTAATCATCAGCTTGAGGCAACGATTGATTTATTTTATAAGCATGACGCAATTCAACTAACGGCATTATTTGGACCAGAGCATGGTCTTCGTGGAGAGGTTCAAGAGGGCCAGCATGTTGATTCCAGCATTGATTCGTATACGGGAGTACCAATATATAGCTTGTATACAAAGGATAAGAAACCAAATACCACAATGCTAGAAAATGTTGATGTAATGGTTTGTGACCTACAGGATATTGGTACACGGTATTATACGTTTATTTATACATTGGCAAATGTGATGAAAATTTGTGGGCAAATGGGTAAAAAAGTTATCGTACTAGATCGTCCTAATCCGATTAATGGTGTATCAGTTGAAGGAAATTTGGTAGAAGAGCGTTTCCGTTCGTTTGTTGGTCAATATCCTATGCCAGTCCGACACGGGATGACAATCGGGGAATTATCTGTATTATTCAAGCATGAATTTGGTATCGAGTGCGAGCTCGAGGTTATTGGAATGGAAGGTTGGCAACGGGGGATGTTTTTTGATGAGACAGATTTATTTTGGGTGCCTCCTACGCCGAATACAACGACGATGGATATGTGTCTGTTGTACCCTGGAACCTGTCTAGTGGAAGGGACTAACTTTTCAGAAGGAAGAGGGACAACAAGACCGTTCGAAGTAATCGGAGCACCATTTGTAGATGGACGAAAATTAGCGACCGAATTAAATAATCTTTCATTAGCGGGAGTGTTATTCCGCCCAACAGTGTTTAAACCGATGTATTCCAAGCATGCGGGAGAAGTCTGTGAAGGTGTACAGGTACATTTAGCTAATCGAATTATTAATCCATTTGAGATTGGAATTTACTTGATAGAAACACTAGCCAAATGCTACCCAGATGAGTTTTCGTATATAACAGCAGGAAAAGCAAATCGCTACTTTATCGATTTG
Source organism: Ornithinibacillus contaminans (assembly GCF_001038425.2). GTDB lineage: Bacteria > Bacillota > Bacilli > Bacillales > Amphibacillaceae > Ornithinibacillus > Ornithinibacillus contaminans. The sequence continues at coordinate 39,940 of NZ_LDPV02000030.1, read as the reverse complement.
TTGGCAGGAACAGATGATTTAAGACATCAGGTAGAGCAAGGGAATACAGCGCCGTTCCGTGAGTCGCTCTCGGCATCGGCACAGGAATTTATCACGATTAGAAAAAAATATTTACTCTACTAGTAGGTGAATAGGATGGTATATGTTGTCGGTATTGATGGCGGCGGGACAAAGACAGATGTGGTCGTTGCCGATGTAAAAGGGAATGTTTACATGTGTACTACATATGGAACAACCAATCCGAATACGATATCGAAGCAAGAATTGGAGGAAACGATTGCTAGTATTTTTCGAGATTTGAGGCGGAAAATAACAGTTACTGAGGTACACGCTGTTTTTGCAGGAATCTCTGGTGCGGGGAGTCCTGAAACCAAGCAGTATTTAGAAGGATTGCTACTAAAATATGTTGGGGACACCACAGAAGTTCGCGTTGAAATCGATGCATTGAATGCATTGTATTCCGGGACAATTGGAAAGCCGGGCATCGTTCAAATATGTGGCACTGGTTCCATTACCTATGGAATAACTAGTCAAGGGAAACAGGATCGTGTTGGTGGCTGGGGATATTTAGTAGGTGATGAGGGAAGCGGATATGATATTGGAAGACGAGGGATAAGTGCAGCTCTGAAACGACTGGATGGTCGAGGGAAAGACACTATTTTAGTGGAACTACTTTTCGATCGATTTGGGGTTCATAATGCTCGTTCCTTAATTGATAAAATCTATCAAGCTAATAATCCGAAAGTTAAGATAGCTCCAGTATCAGAACTAGTGCTGAGAGCTTTTGAAAAGGGAGATGAAGTCTCAAGTGAGATTGTTCGTGCAGTCGTTTCCGATGTTGGTGACAGTATTCGCGTGCTATACCGAAAATTATTTCATGACGATGAAGTTGCTCCAGTTCCAGTCGTGCTTTGTGGTGGTGTTTTTCAAGCAAAGCGTGTTATTCCGGTATTACTCCGGGAGGAACTACAGGATCTGGGTTCATCCATTGCGATTATGCTGCCTGAATTACCACCAGTTGCGGGGAGTGTGTTTGCTGCCTATAACATGATTGGTTTAACTCCTGATGAAGGCTTGATAGAAGCCTTGAAGGTTCGATTGAAATAAACAAGGCTGGACATAAGCAATTAGCGGCAGGTGTTTGCTCCTTTGGGGTATCCACCTTACCAGTTTCCCACCGGACCTACGTATACGCCCTACACTAAATTTGAGTGTTGGTCGTATTTTGCTTATGCCCCAGCCTTAATTTTACCTTTAACTCAAACCATTAATCCCATACTTCTAACTCAATCCCTTGATAATAATGCTTTAAAATTTGATCATAGGTACGGTTTTTAACGGCCATGCCCATTGCACCGGTTTGTGACATGCCGACACCGTGACCCCAGCCGCCGCCATAAACTTCAAAGCCAGTTAGTTCTTTAGTTCGTTTATCGTTTACCGGCTCTATATAGAAGAGGGTGCTGAGTAAAACACTTTGTGCGCCATTGGCATTAATGTATTTTAATGCCCAGCGGATTTGATCTTTGTATTCATAGAAGGTACCGTTTTCTGTTATGAATTCAATTTCTAGAACTCTACCGGAATTGGAACGTTCTACCACATTAATTTCATAGACTTCTCCAACATCGGTGCTAAAATAGTCACTTAGCACCTCACTAATCTCTTCTTTTGTCCATTCAAAATACCAACGATGGTAGCGAGACCAGTCTGCTTCAAAGTCACCATTTCTTGTTGCGCGTAGTGCCTTTGGATTGGCACTGTTTTTGAATACTGCAAGGGTTGGTACATGCTCGAAGGATTTTCCTCGTTGCGAATCTGGTACTCCACGCAAATAAGGCACAGGGTCAGAATTCCATACATCTTCATTATTTGCTGTAAATCCCCCTGAGGTTGAATGGTAGACTGCGCTAATTAAGTCACCGTTATACGTTGCAACAACCCCAGCGGTTTCTTGGACTGCTTGGGTGGAAACGGGTTGTTCCGCATCATAGCCCCCATATACTTGATCAGAAGTAGTTGGGAGTAAATCATAGCCATCCGCATTACGCTTTCCTAGACCAGAGATGGCGTAAGTTCTAGCTGCAACGGCTTGTGCTTTTTGTGCTTCTAGCTCGCCATATGGATTTGGTGGCAATTCCAAAGGTACAACCCCATATAAATATTCCTCCAGTGGTAATTCATTAATACCTGCTAGTGTACCACTGCTATTAAAGGCAACTTCACCAATTCCCCGGTATTGTTTTCCGTCAATCTTAATGAATCCATTTTCGGAGCTAATCTGAATTGCATTGGGGACAACTGTTTCAAAATCCTCTGCAATTACGCGGAATTCTGATTCACCAGATGAGACGGTTATTAACCGCCAATAAGCATCACTTGCAGCAAACCCTTGAGCAATCATTTGTTGGCGGAAAGCTTCTCGTTCTCCCCAACCGGCATTAGCAGGAAATTTACCAATTAATAAACGCCAGCCATTATTATAGTCTTCCACATACGTGTCATAGCCAGCAATTTCTGCTCGATTTAACCAATCCTGCATATAAGGGACATTGGTTGTCCAAGCTGTTTGCAGCCAGTAATTCGTTTCCACAGATGCTGCCTGAGAAAGCTCAACTTGTACCGTTTCACTAGTACCACTGTAAATAATTGCGCCTGTTTCTTTATCCGTAATCGTAAAATCTTGATTACTCCCGATGGTAATGGACTCAGTAGATGGTACGACACCAATACGTATTTGTTGTGTGGGACTGTCTGCAAAACTAGACAAATGGTTACTAAAAAAGCTTGCTAATACTAGTAAACTTACGAAAAAAATCAAACTAACCTTTCTTAACATGTGTAACACCTCCATTTTTTAAGCGCTTACACAGTTACTATTCAACATTAATGATAAGAATCCTCTTTCAGATAATAGGATAAAAGATGTGTTTTTCGTTAATTTATAGCTATTTAGTCCTGTTTAATACGATATTTTTGAAATATTAGACCGAAAAAATATAAAAAAATATGAATTAGTATTTTAATTTATCGGATTTATTGTATAATGATAGTGTTACATTATTCAGAAAATATAAGTTCTTCTTCTATAAGGCTTCGATAAGGTATTTTATTTCGCTCAAAAAAAGTATGTAAGCGATTACATCAAGTCATATCCATAGGAAGAGGTGCAGACATGAATGGAAAACATCACGTAATGGTAATTGGTGCTCATTGTGGGGATGCTGAGATTCAGGCAGGCGCAATTGCCCATAAATATGCAAAAGCAGGACATGAGGTGACATTTTTACATTTAACTGCAGGGGAAAAGGGAAATCCTACACATATTTCGGTGGAGGATTATCGGGAACAAAAAATTAAAGAGGCAGAAAAAGCGGCAGCTATACTCGGGGCTAAAAGCATTACATTAGGTTATAAGGATGCAGAGTTGAAGGAAGATGAAGAAACAGTAACAGCTGTAGCCAAGCTTTTTCGGGAACTAAAGCCAACGATTGTCATTACTCATTGGGTAAATAGTATGCATCCCGATCATGCCCTTTGTCCAAAGATTACACAGGCAGCATGGTTAAAGGCGGCATTGCCAGGGTTTGATATCGATGGGTTACCACCACATTCGTTATCAAGAATGCTTCATAGTGAAAACTGGGAGGATATGCAGGGCTATGAGCCAGATATTTATGTTGATGTTTCAGAAGAGTTTGATACGTATCTGGAAGCATTATCTCAATACTGGTTTATTATGAATTCCACTTCGTTCCGTTACTATGACTATTATAAAGCGCTTGGAACCATGAGAGGCTGTTTAATGCGAACAACCTATGGGCAAACATTGAAGTTCCCAATTGGCAGCAACACGCGAAAAGGAAGCTCTATTCCGGGATTTGAGCTATAGAAAAAGGGCGGTGTATAGGTCATGGAGATGACGATTGATAAAAAGATTGGCCAGTTAATGGTTTTTGGCTTTAAAGGAAAAACAGCAACACCAGAGATAAAGAAGCTTATTCAGCAACAGCATGTTGGTGGCATAATTCTTTTTGGGCGAAATATTGGTACGACAGAAGAAGTTCTTGCTTTAACGACAGAATTACAAAAGGTAGCCAAAGAATCGGGTCATAAACAACCGTTACTCATCTGTATAGATCAAGAGAATGGTGTTGTTCGTAGGCTAGGAGAAGGGGCTACTATCTTTCCGGGTTCTATGTTACTTGGGGCAACAGGTAGAAGTGAAAATGCTTATATAACAGGACTCTTGACTGGTCGTGAACTAAAATCGCTTGGGATAAATTGGAATTTGGCGCCTGTTTTGGATGTGAATAATAATCCAGACAATCCAGTTATTGGCGTGCGATCTTATGGCGAATCTGCGGAGATGGTTGCTGCGTTTGGTAAACAGGCAGTTAAAGGGATGCAGGATGCTGGCGTTATTACCACCTTAAAGCACTTTCCGGGACATGGGGATACAAATGTTGACTCACATCTCGATTTACCAACGATTGCCCATGATATGGAACGGTTGAAGCAGATTGAACTGAAGCCGTTTATCGAGGTGATGGAACAAGGGGCAGATACGGTGATGACGGCACATGTATATTTTCCTGCGATTGAAAAACAGCCAGGTGTACCAGCCACCTTATCAAAAAAGGTTATTACAGATTTGTTAAGAGAAGAATTAGGGTTTACTGGCGTAGTGACAACTGATTGCATGGAGATGAATGCAATTTCAGAAGGTATCGGTACGGCAGAAGGGGCAGTTGCCGCCTTAAAAGCAGGAGTAGACTTGATTATGGTCTCGCATCTTCAATCCAGACAATATGAAACATTAAGTCTTGTCAAAGCAGCAGTCCAGTCTGGTGAAATTACGGAAGGAGAATTAGATACAGCTTATGAACGTGTGAAGCGATTGAAGGCTGACTATTTAACCTGGGAGGATATTCCACTAGCAGCTACCCCAGTCGTGCCAACCGATGTTGGCAGTAAGTTTCATGAAGTAGAAGCATTTGAACTTTACAAGCAAGGCATTACTTTGGTGAAAAACGAGCAAGAGCTACTACCACTTAATCTTGTAGAAGATAGTCGTGTTTTGGTCGTATACCCTGAAAACAGCTATGCAATGCAAGTAGAGGATAAGCGCTATGCGACGTTTTCCCTCGGAGAAACTGTACATAAACTACATGAAAATACCGAGATTTTTGAGCTTTCCAATCCGCCAACAGCTGAAGAGATAAGCAATCTTAAGTTAATTGCAAAGGATTACCAAGCCATTATCGTAGGTACGCTTTCGGTAAAGCCAAGAGACAAACAAATCGAACTGGTTAAAGTGCTATTTCAAGAAAATCCACAAATCGTGGTAATTGCGACAAGAAGTCCCTATGATATTTCATATTTGCCAGATGTTCCAGCATATATTGCCACTTACGAGTTTACAGCACCAGCACTAAAGGTAGCAGTGGAAGCAGTATTTGGAAAGGTGACTGTAAAAGGAAAACTACCAGTAACGCTTCCTGAGAAGAAGGGAGAATAATGATGCCAATGCAGCAAGATGATTGCTATGCAGTCGGAATTATGTCAGGTACTTCTTTAGATGGTATAGATATAGCTGTCGTAAGGATAGTAGAGAAAGAAACGATCCAGCTCGAATTGACGTATTTTGAATCCTTTCCATATGCAGCTGACATTAAGCGGCACCTATTAGCACTTTGCGATCTGACTAGTGCCACGATCCAACTGATAGCAAGTATGAATATGTTACTGGGTAAGTTATATGCAGATGCAGCGTTAAAAGGGATACAGGGTGCTGGTCTTCGAAGGGAAGAGATCGCCTTTATTAGTTCCCATGGTCAAACCATTTACCATCAGCCCATTGGGATTGATATAGCTGGTGAGAACGTAACAGCTACACTACAAATTGGGGATATTAGTATGATTGCCGAAAGAACTGGTATTACAACGGTAGGAGACTTTCGAACACGAGACATGGCTGCTGGTGGTCAAGGAGCACCACTTGTGCCTTATGCTGATTTTCTATTATTTCGTGAAAAAGCAATTGGTCGTGTGCTCGTGAATATCGGTGGAATTTCCAATATAACGGTACTACCAGCAAATTGTAAGGAGTCTGATGTTCAGGCATATGATACAGGTCCTGGTAACATGATTATTGATTATTTTGCTAAACGAATGACGAATGGTAAACAAGCTTATGACAAAGACGGCTTCATCGCGGCAAAAGGCAAAACGAACCTAGAATGGCTGGAGAAATTATTGCTAGAGCCGTATTATGCACAGCAACCACCGAAGTCCACTGGAAGAGAGCTTTTCGGGGAGGAATATGCCCGTAAACTTTGGGATGAGGCGGAGGAACGGTCGATTAGTTTTGAAGACCGAATTGCGACAATTACCGAATTAACTGCGGTTACACTGGCAAATGAACTAAATCGCTATGCTATGCAAGTAAAGCTTCGGGAGGTTTTTGTCAGTGGTGGAGGTAGTAATAATACAACATTAATGAACGCTATTAAAAGGCACATGCCAGAAATGATAACTGTACATAAAACCGATGACATTGGGATGCCTGCTGATGCAAAAGAAGCAATGGTTTTCGCGTTGCTAGGCTATCAGTATTTGAATAAAAGAACGAATAATTTACCAGCAGCTACTGGGGCAGAATCGAAAGTCATGATGGGAAAAGTAGCATGGGGGTCTGCTGAAGGAGGTGAATAATTTCAAGCATTCATCCATTTTTGTTGAACGATTGAAAATTAACAGTAGGGGGAAGTAACCATGAAAGGAAAAATGAAACTGTTTTTGATGCTGTTATTGGCATGTGTACTTGTATTAAGTGCCTGTAACAATGATTCATCTGGTGAGACAGATGCAGATGGTAACTGGACTGGAACGATTACAATCTGGGATGGACCTCGTTGGGCAAAAGAGGGGGATACATCTGGTGAAGATGGTGAAGGGAATAAATATTTCTGGTTAGAAGAAAAAATTGAGGAATTTGAAGCTGCTCATGAAGGGGTAGAGATTGAGTTGGTACAGGTTCCTTGGGCTGAGATGCCAGATAAACTAGGGGTTAATATTGCCGGTCAATCATGGCCAGATATTGCACCAGTGGATATTAGTGGAAGTGCTGTGAGCATTGATCATATCGAACAAGGTGTTGTGGAGCCTCTGAATGATTTCTTTACAGAGGATGAGTTACGTGATTTCTATGACAATGCACTTGATGCGTATACGTACAATGATAAATTATACGGTATTCCAAACTCACTAACCGTTCATTCGATGTTGTTAAACTTAGATTTGTTTGAAGAGGTTGGTGTGGAACCACCTGCAAATGGAGAATGGACTTGGGATGAATTCGTTGAAACAGCTGAGAAATTAACATTTGATCGTGATGGTGATGGCGAAATGGATGTTTATGGATTTTCGACGTATATCATGCCTGGCTATTATGAAGCATGGCCATTTTTCTACATGAATGGAGCACAGCCTTTAAGTGATGACTTATCGGAGTTTACCTTTGATTCACCCGAAGCAATTGAAGCTATTCAAGCACTTGCAGATTTGAAGCTTGAGGATGGTGTTGCCCCAGTTTCAATGGGTGGTGCTGATGTTGGAGGTACCTTCCAAGCATGGGCAAGTGAAGAGCAACGTACTGTAGCAATGGAACCGTGGGCTACTTGGGCGATTACATCTGCTCAATCCGCGTATCCAACTAACTTTATGGTAGCCAATTATCCAACTGGTTCAACCGGAGAGCCAATTACAATTGGTGGTGTCGGTGGTTGGACGATGTTTAAGCAAGAAAGTGATGCGAAGAAGGAAGTTGTCGCGGAGTTCATGAAATTCATTTCTGATACAGATGAGCAATTCCTAATGGCGCAAGAGTATGGTATCTTCCCAGCTCGCATTAGTGCAGCAGAACAAGATCCATATGCAGATAATCCAGAAATGGCACGTGCACAAGAAATGTCTTCACAAGTGGTGATGCTACCGCGTCATCCAGAGTGGAAGAAGATTGATGAAATTATTCAACGTGAATTGCAGCTTGTATTTAACGGTGAGAAAACCGCTGAAGAAGCAATGGCTACTGCTAAACCTGAGGTGGAAGCATTGCTAGAGTAGGGATGAAAGGTAGACTTTGGGATTCCAGAGTCTACCAGCTTTTCTTCATCGGATAGTGATATTGGTAATTCTTTATCAGGCTTTACATAGTGAAAAGGACAGCGGGGAGGGAGAAATTTGGACGGATCTACTACATCAATTAAAAATTCAATGAAAAGTGCTGGAAAGAGTTTAAAAAGAACTGGGTATTTGATGCGAAAAAACTATGCAGCATACCTCTTTTTACTCCCAAAATTAATGTTATTTGTTATCTTTATCGCCATACCGGTTGTTTGGGCGTTTGTTTTATCATTTCAAGAATACCGCATTATGGATTCGAACGTATTCGTTGGGTTTGCTAATTATATGCAGGTGTTTGAAAGTGATGCCTTTAAGAAAGCACTTCTCAATACATCCATCTATACAGTAATAACGGTACCATTCAATGTTATTACCGCTTTAATTGCTGCATCGCTCATTCATTCGTTAGGTAGGTTTGCGCAAAGCTTTTTCCGAGCGGCATTCTATTTACCTACAGTGACATCGATGGTCATCATTGCGATGGTATGGCGATGGATGTATAACTATGAGTTTGGCTTATTTAATCATGTTATCGGTTGGTTTGGGATGGATTCGGTTAACTGGCTTGGTCAAACAGATTCAGCTTTATCAGCAATTATTATTATGCAAATGCTTATACCATTTGGTGTTGGGATTATCTTATATTTAGCTTCGATGAGCTCCATATCTGATTCCTTATACGAAGCCGCAACGATTGATGGTGCTAATGCATTTCAGAAATGGATGCGAATCACAATTCCGATGTTAAAGCCATCGACGGTGTATTTAACGCTACTAAGTACGATTGGTTCCTTCCAGGTATTTACGCAAATCATTTTAATGACTGGTGGCGGTCCTGGGTATGCAACGGAAACATTAGTGCACTTAATCTATAAAACTGGTTTCCGAGATTTTGAGTTTGGTTTGGCTGCGGCACAATCTGTTGTCTTATTTTTCATCATTTTAGTGGTATCAATTCTCCAATACAGAGCATTACGCCATGACGAGTAGGAGGGAAATACATGAATAAGCGATTTAGTTTGAAGAAGACGATTGTCTATATATTGTTAATCTCGGCAGCTGTTATTTCCCTTTTGCCATTGTACTGGGTGTTTAGTACTTCTGTTCAGTTAAGTAGTTATCAGGACGAGGAGCTAGATCGTCCGACTTCCTATGTGAATGCCAATCCACCAAAGATGTTTCCAGTTGGAATACCAGAGTATTTTGAGCATTGGGGAAAAGCAAGGGAAGCTGAAAAAATAGGGGATACGGAACAAGAAGCCTATCACCGTGACGTGATGGATAAAATTGTAACCGATATGTTTTCCGGTTTTAAACGATTATTCCAGCAAAATAATATGGGAATGTGGTTTATTAACAGTTTGTACATCGGTGTAGTGGTGACGATTGGAATACTATTATTTGATTCGATGGCCGGATATGTACTAGCAAAGAAGAAGTTTCCGGGACGAAATTTTATCTTCTGGTTAATTATTTCCACCATGATGATCCCATCACAGGTAACGCTAGTTCCGATGTTCATTATGATCCGTGATTTAAATTTAATGGATACGCATTGGGCGCTAATTTTACCGGATTTATCGATGGTATTTGGGGTGTTTTTAATGCGGCAATTCATGTTCTCGATTCCAGATGAATTATTGGAAGCGGCTAAAATCGATGGGGCAAGTGAATGGAAAACGTATTGGAGTATTGTCTTACCCCTTGCTAGACCAGGATTAGCAGCATTAGGGATATTTACATTTATGAACGTATGGAACTCCTTCCTATGGCCAATTATCGTATTAAATAGTGCGAAATTGTATACATTACCGGTTGGACTAAAAACGTTACAGGATGCTAATCTAGCAGATTTCAAGCTACTCATGAGTGGAGCTGCTATCGCTTCGATTCCAATGATCATCGTATTTATTTTCTTCCAGCGTCATTTTGTAAAAGGATTGACTTTGGGTGGCGTGAAGGAATAATCGGGTTTGGGCGGTATCAGTAGAAATGGCAGGATATCAGCAGGGAATGGGAAACATCAGCAGATATGGCCGGATATCAGCAGGGAATGGGAAACATCAGTAGGTATGGCCGGATATCAGCAGGGAATAAGAAATATCAGTAGATATCCTAACATATCAGCCGGAAAATTAATGAACTGTAGTAAACAGTAAACACGAGGAAACTAAATTAACTTCATGCTATATGGGATGAAGTGAAATAGGATGGTATGCAAATGAATAATTTATCAGCTTTGATGACAGAAATGAGAAATGAGCGTTCGATGACGATTGATAGCATGTCTACTTCTGATATATTAACGGTTATTAATCAGGAAGATCAGAAGGTAGCATTGGCGGTGCAAGCGGTATTGCCGGTTGTTGAAATGGCTGTTAATAAAATTTACGATTCATTGAAAAATGGTGGAAAGTTATTTTATGTAGGGGCAGGAACAAGTGGTAGACTAGGTATTTTAGATGCGGTGGAATGTCCGCCGACTTATAGTACACCACCTGATTTGGTGCAGGCGGTTATGGCTGGTGGTACAAGAGCAATTGAAAAGGCGGTTGAAGGTGCTGAGGATAGTGAACAATTGGGGGCAGATGACCTGAGGCAACGCGGTGTAACCGAGATAGATGTTGTCGTTGGGATTGCAGCAAGTGGACGTACTCCATATGTTGCTGGGGCACTTCAATATGCTAGGGGAATTGGTGCATCAACAGTGAGTTTGACGAGTAATAAAAATGCTGTTATTAGCAAATTTGCCGATGTGGCGATTGAGGTTGAAACTGGTCCAGAGGTGATTACAGGATCGACAAGGATGAAAGCAGCTACCGCACATAAACTGGTTCTTAATATGCTTACCACCGCAACGATGATTAAAATCGGTAAAGTGTATGAAAATTTGATGGTAGATGTGAAGGTAAGTAATCACAAATTACAGGAAAGAGCAATTAATATCGTATCGACAATCACCAATGTACCGTATGACCATGCGAAGAAAACATTGGATGAAACGAAGAATGAAGTAAAGCCTGCGATTGTCATGATTAAAACAGGGGTTACAGTGGACGTGGCAAGGAAAGCTATTCTTGATGCAAATGGTTTTGTTCGAAAAGCAATTGACATTGCAGAAAAAAGGGGAGTTTAACATGATCACTTACCGATGTTATCAGTCAGGTGATGAAGAAAACATTGTTGCGCTTTGGAATAGCTGTCTACCGAAGGATCCGATAACTGCTAGTAGATTTCGGAATCTAGTTTTATTGGATGCAAACTTTGATCCAAAAGGATTACAGTTAGCCTATGATGAGGACCGACTGGTTGGTTGTGTATATGGCTTAAGAAGATTACTCCCGATGATAGGAACAGATCTGGAAGAAGATAGTGGCTGGATTACGTTTTTCTTTGTGGCGAAAAAGTATCAGAACAATGGAATTGGAACAAATCTATTCCAAAATGTGGTAAAATTTTTAAAAGAGAATGGTAGAAAAAGTATATTCTTTTCTTCCTATGCACCGAATTATATTTTACCGGGATTGGATGAAGCTACTTATCCAGAGGGCTATCAGTTTCTGCAAAAGCAGGGATTTACTAGACTATATTCTCCGGTTGCAATGGACCTTAGTTTACTAGATTTTTATATGACAGAGGATATTCAACAGCTCAAAACAAAGCGAGAAGCGGAAGGATATACGTTTTCTATTGCAGAGGATAAGGATTTATATGAAGTAATTCAATTTGCGAACAAAGTGTTTAACCCAGATTGGGGTAGGGCAATTCGAGAAGGAATCCTGCAGGTTTTACCACTAGAGCGAATTCTAATTGCTAGGCACCAGGAAAAATTGGTAGGATTTTGTTTGTATGGTGGGTATGAAGGTGTTGGAGAGCGGTTCGGTCCGTTTGGTGTGGATCCAGAGCAGCAAGGGAAAGGACTTGGAAAGCTTTTGCTTCATGAATGTTTATTCCGCATGAAGGCTGAGGGGCTGCATAATGCTTGGTTTTTATGGACTGGGGAGAAAAGTGCAGCAGGACATTTGTATTTGAAAACTGGATTTGAAATAACTAGAACATTTCATGTGATGAAACTGGAATGTTAATGGGAATAGAGAAAGTGAGTTGAACGCATGTCTTACATGACTGGCGGCTTAACGATGTTAACGGAGATGTTACCTACGTTGCCTCCCTCAGAGAAAAAGATTGCATCGTATATCATTAGCCATCCTGAAGAGGCGATCAAGCTGACTGTTCAAGAACTTGGCAAAAGAAGTGAAACAAGTGGTGCTGCCGTTATACGACTTTGTAAATCGCTTGATTTAAATGGGTTTCAAGATTTGAAATTTCGTATTGCTGGAGATATCCAAAAGACAACGAATGAGGGATTCCGAGATATTAAACCAAATGAACCGTTGCAAGCAATTATTGATAAAATGACGAACAATAGCATCCAAACGATTCGTGAAACTGCTGAACTACTCAGGACGGATGAGCTGGAAAAAGCAGTTCATCTCTTATTACATGCGAAGAAAATTCACTTTATTGGTGTGGGGGCATCTGGGATTATTGCGAAAGATGCCGAGCAGAAATTTTTACGAATCAACAAAACAGTCCACGCATTTTCCGATATTCATATGGCGGCAACACTTGTTGCAAATGGTGATGAGGATGATGTCGTGGTAGGAATTTCGTTTTCGGGTGAAACGAAAGAGGTTGCAAAGATATTAGAGCTTGCCAAGATGAAAAACATGAAAACAATTAGTCTAACGAAATATGGTAGTTCTAAGGTGGCGGATCATGCTGATATTCGTTTGTATACGTCAGCAACGCGGGAACCGACATTTCGCAGTGGGGCAACATCATCACGAATTGGGCAACTACAGGTCATTGATATCCTGTTTATGCGTGTTGCGACTTTGAAATATGAGGAGACCGTAGAGTACATTGATGTGACGCGTGATGCAATTAATTTTATAACGATGAATGATAAGAAGAAGTAAGACAACATAGGAAGAGCTGACTCAATTGGGTTGGCTTATTTTATTAGATGGGAGGAAATGGGATGCAATTGAAGCCCTGGCGGAGTGTTAGACTAGAAGAACTAGTAGCATTATGGAATAAGGAATTAGAGGAACGCTTTCCAATGCGTAAGGAATTATTATTGCAGAATAGCTTTTTGGATGAAAATATTTCGTATGGTGGTTCGCGGATAGTTGTTAATGAGAAAGATCGTGTGATTGGCTTTGTTATTGTGAAATATGTAAAGGAAGAAACGCCAGTTAAAATGCGCGATGATATTGGCTGGATTCAAGCACTGTTAGTTGATTCAGCGTATCGAAAGCAAGGGATTGGTACACTGTTACTTAGGCATGCGGAAGAGGTATTGAAGGAAAAAGGAATGAAGGGGATTACGTTAGGCAGAGATACGTATCATTATTTTCCTGGTGTACCAAGTGAGGATAAGGAAACGGCACGGTGGTTTGAAAAACGAGACTACCAGCATTATGTAACCGATTATGATATGAAGTGTACGTATTTGGCTAGCGAAAAGCTTGCATGGCCAGCGATGCAAAATGTGGAATTTTTGCTTTTACAGGAAGGAGAAAAGGACGCATTATTAGATTTTATGCACCGTTGCTTTCCTGGTAGATGGGAGTATGAAGCCATGCATTATTTTAAAAAAGGTGGCACTGGCAGGGAGTTTGTCGTGGTGAAGGAGAATGGGAAAATTATTGGATTTTGCCGGATAAATGATGCTTTGTCACCTATAATGATGGGAAATGTTAACTGGGCACCATTGTTTGATGTCGATACGGTTGGTGGAATTGGACCACTTGGTGTTGCTGCTTCTCGGCGGAAGAATGGCTACGGGTTGGCTGTCGTGCGGGCAGCAGTGGCTGCTCTTCGGGAGCGTGGAGTGACGGATATTATTATTGACTGGACTGGTATTATCGACTTTTATAAGAAGTTGGGCTATGACATTTGGAAGAGCTATAAAGCATATAAAAAGGAGATTGGCTAATGCGGGAGAAGGTATTGCGATTTTTGCAAAAGGAAGTCGATTTGAATCATATTCCTGGTGCCGTGATTCATGTGTCCTATCAAGGGAATGTGTTATTGCAGGAGGCGATTGGTTACCGGTCAGTTTTTCCAGCAGAAGCTCCAATGAAACTGGATACGGTTTTTGATTTGGCTTCGTTAACGAAGGTTGTGGCTACGTTACCTGCGGTGTTAAAGCTGATGGATGTGGGGGAACTCCGACTAGATGACCGTGTTGCTTCCTTCTTACCTGCATTTGGCAGTCGAGGAAAAGAGGAAGTGACAATTCGGCATCTGCTAACCCATACATCAGGACTGCCAGCACATATAGCGTATTTTAAAGAAAAGTTGAATGCAGACCAGATACTAGATCGGATTTGTAACCAGCCTTTGAAAAATGCTAGTGGTTCCAAGGTGGTGTATAGTGATCTTGGGTTAATTACGTTGTATCACGTGATTGAAGTGATTACTGGTGAGCGCTTTGAGGATTATGTTGGACGTGAGATTTTTGCACCACTTGGGATGATGGAGACGGGTTTTAATCCTACCTTTGATAAAAGTCGATATGCGGTGATGGAGTATAGTGAACAGCTACAAGGCTATAAAGCAGGTATTGTCCATGATGAAAACACTGAATCAATGGGTGGCATTAGTGGGCATGCTGGACTTTTTTCCACTATTCAGGATTTATCAACGTTTGCTAGAATGATAGAACAGAATGGGATTTGCAATGGGAAGCGAATTTTATCGGAAGCGGGTTTGCGGCTTTCGAGGAAAAATTATACACCATTTGATGAGGAGTATCGTGGGCTTGGCTGGATATTGAAGAGTCCAACCTATTCATCTTGTGGGGATTATTTTTCCGATATGTCATATGGTCATACGGGTTTTACTGGAACTAGTATATGGTTTGACCCGGAAATGGAGTTGCATGTGATTCTGTTAACCAATCGCGTGCATTTTGGAAGAAAACCAGCGATATTAAGGCTACGGCCGAGACTACATAATCTAATTCGTTGTTATTTTTAGGGGAGATGGTTGTGGTGTTGAAAAGAAGATATGGGAATCGCCCTGATTGGAAACGAATCATTAAACGTGATTATGCGCAATCTTATTTTGATACGGAAGAATTCAGAGGTTATGTTTGTTTACTCCACACCGTTGAGGTTCGAGAACCATTGCATGTAAATTATGGGGAGAAGAAGTTATGTATTGTGGACGATGGCTATTGGTGGCTACAACAGTTTCCTAGTGGTGAAAAGTATTGCGTTACGACGATGTTTGATGCGGATGGGGAAATTGTGCAGTGGTATATTGATATTTGCCTTGAAACGGGCTTAGAGGAAGGCATTCCGTGGATGGATGACTTGTTTTTGGATATTATTGTGTTGCCATCAGGCGAGCATTTTTTAGTAGATGTAGATGAGCTTGATGATGCTTTAAATAAGGGAGTTATTGATCGGGCGGATTATGAGTTAGCATGGGATGAAGCGAAGCGGTTGATGAAGTTGATTGAGAAGCGGGAGTTTGGATTGTTGGATTTGGCGGAGGAGCATAAGAGGTTTTTTATAGATAAAGAGTGAATTTTGGGCAATGTGATTTTGCTATAAAAGAACCTTGAAGGGAAGTCCAATAGGTATAGGCTTTAACAGTCGCTGTTACGATTTTCGTCATGATAAATAGAAAATAACCGCCCCCACTACTGTGGTGTTGGCGGTTATTTCCATGTTCTATCTATTAGTCATAGTCAACCGCTTTTTGCGGTTTAGAATTGCTACTACCGAATGGTTGCCGCCACTCGGTTTTTCTATTTTTGATATATCATAATTTCGAATGTCTAAAACAGAAACGCTAGCTTTTTTAGGATTTTTCTAATCTATTTTTCGACAAAAATCGGGTGGTGACAGGCACCTTATTTTTCGTTTTCGTATACTTGTTTCATTGCTTTTAATTTTCCTAGTACTTCTGCTTCGCGGTGTGCGAGCATGATTAACAGATCTCCGTGTGTTTCTACATGGCTATGCGGTACTTTGAATTTTACGTTTGATTTCCAGAAAAGTTCATCGAAGCTGTTGATTCGGTTTTGCTGAACGAGTAAATTTTCTTTTAATTGGTCAAGTGTAGGTGGGGTAATCTTCCAATCAGATGATTTAATGTCCGAACTAAATAGCTCAGCATATTCAGTAGGAATGCTTTTCGATTTTTGGCTAACAAATAATAGTTTTTCATCAAAAAATAGTGTATTACCAATTTCCCAGCGCATGGTGTTTTCAAAGTATTTGAATTGATGATCAAGAATGTTTTCATCTAAATCCTCAATAAATGTAAGTAATGAAGTTCTTGCAAGGTTGAATTGTTTTAATTCAGACATAATAAATTCCTCCTATATAATCGTCGTACTTAGTATAGAGGAATGGGGGGGTAAATAAAAGTAAAGTGCCCGAGCGTGTGCTAGCAATCGTTATCGATTAGAATGTTGCTGGTGAGTAGTCACATGTTTTAGGTTCGGCATAACATGAGGATACTTCGGGATATATTATGGGAAGTTCGGCACAAATCGGTTTGCTTTCGGGTTAACTAAGAACTGGTTCGGGATTCCGGATTTGGTTCGGGATTTCTCCTCCGTGTTTCGGGAGTTCCTTATTCGAGTTCGGGACTTCTCACGCGACATTCGGGATTCCTCGCTCCGCTTTTGAAATCCCTAGCTACACAAGTAAATTTCCCAGCGCAATTCGACAAAAACCGGGAAGTGACAGGCACCTCTTTTGCACGGTGCTTGCTCCTGGTGACTTTTGCAATTTTTCTCTACACATTTTGTGGTTTTTGTAGTAAAATAGATTTTGTTAAATTTTTATTGCGATTTCGTGATAGAAGCAAGGATTTACTCATATATTTGCCTTGAAAGGAAAGATGGCATTTTCGCTAGTAGTTATTGCCTGTAAACCATGAAATTACATATAGTTTCACCTTTAACAGTACGCACCCAACGGGGAAGGACATTTACATGAAATGGGATCCTTTACCTGGTAGAGAAGGGTGTATTTTTAATGCCTAAAATTATGACTGATTGTCATTCTTTTTTCTAAGAATAGTTATGCGCAGGCAGGAAAAAGTAAAACGTATGGTAGACTCGCTAAAATACATAACTGTTCGATACATATAGTAAGAAATACTCACGGAAATGGAGGGATGCATGTTGGGTGTTCAAATGGTGCAATTGGAACATGTGACGAAGGAATTCGATGACACAACTGTCGTGGATGACTTGAATTTAGATATCAGAGCCGGGGAATTTCTGACCTTACTAGGTCCATCTGGCTGTGGTAAGACGACAACGCTACGCATGATAGCGGGCTTTGAAAAGCCAACGAATGGAAAAATCCTATTAAATGGGAAGCAAGTAGATGAGATGGAGCCTTATAAACGTGAAGTGAACACAGTGTTCCAGAGCTATTCCCTGTTTCCACATATGAATGTTTTTGATAATGTGGCATTTGGGTTAAAGATGAAAAAGGTTAGCAAAGACGAAATCACAGAGCGTGTGACAAGAGCATTAAAGCTTGTTCAGTTAGAAGCATTTGGGAATCGTAAGCCGAAGCAATTAAGTGGCGGACAGCAGCAACGAATTGCTATAGCTCGTGCAATTGTTAACAATCCTCAGGTATTGCTTTTGGATGAGCCACTTGGAGCATTAGATTTGAAACTGCGTAAACAAATGCAGTTAGAACTGAAACACTTACAGCAGACCTTAAACATTACGTTTATTTACGTGACACATGATCAAGAAGAAGCCTTAACTATGTCTGATCGAATTGTCGTTATGAATAGTGGTAAAATCGAGCAAATTGGTCTTCCTTATGAAATATATGAGCAGCCAAAGACACGATTTGTCGCAGACTTTATTGGCCAAACCAATATTTTAGAAGGTACTGTTACTGCTTTAAATGGAGAATCTGCGACGATGGAATTTGATGGACAAAGCTTTGAAATTCCGAATACAGCTGATGTGACGTTAAACGAAGAAGTATTTATCTCGGTTCGTCCTGAAAAAATGCAAGTTAGTAACACGCCATTTGATGGATCTGTCAATGTGAAGGGTACTTTTAAAGAGAAAATATACGTGGGATCTGTCACAAAGATTGTTGTTAGTATGCCGAATGGAAAAGAAATTACCGTTCATGAGGCACATGATAAAATCGCTGATTTAACGAATACTAATGATGTCTTTGTAAGCTGGAGTCCTAAAAATGCGGTTATTCTTAAAAAATAACATAGACTATAATTTTATGATTGGAGATGGGAAGGATTGAAAAAGTTTTTTGTGTTTGCATTATTTAGTATGTTGATTGTATTTCTTGCGGCATGTGGATCAGATGATGATGCCAATAATGCAGGTGGGGAAAAGGAATTAAGTGATGAGCTGCTTGTATTTAACTGGAGTGAATATATTCCACAGGAAGTTATTGATGGTTTTGAAAAAGAATTTGGAGTAGACGTTGTGTATTCTACATATAATTCAAACCATGAAATGCTGACAAAGGTACAAAGCGGAACAGTTGCTTATGACCTGGTGTTTCCATCTGATTATTATGTGAAACAAATGGTTGAAAATGATTTATTGCAGGAAATAGATTTCGATAATATTCCTAATTACGAGAATATCGCAAATGCATGGCGAGATATGCCGTTTGATCCTGAAAATAAATATTCCGTGCCATTTATGTATGGCTATGACGGAATTGCTTATAACAAAGAATTTATTAAAGAGCCACCTACTAGCTGGGAGGATTTATGGAACCCAGAATATGCAGGTAAAGTACTTCTTTTAGAAGAATCAAAAGAAGTATCGAACATGACTCAACAACTGTTAGGAAATGATATGAACGATCCTACGGAAAAACAATTAGAAGCTGGTGCAGAAAAATTAAAGGAATTAGTACCAAATGTATTAGCCTTTGATGCAACACCTTCAGATCGTTTAGTAAGTGGGGAAGCTTGGATTGCGCATGGCTATTCTGGTGCAGCTGCAACAGCTTGGTTAGAAAATCCTAACATAGATTTCGTTTTACCAGAAGAAGGTGGAATCGTGTGGTTAGATGCGATGGTCATCCCGGAAACGGCGAAGAATAAATACACTGCAGAGGTATTTATTAACTACTTGCTACGTCCGGAAGTAAGTAAAGAGTTATCAGAGTTTATTCCTTATGGTAATCCGAATGAAGAAGCAGTTAAAATCTTACCAGATGAAATCAAAAATAGCCCGGGAATAAACTTCCCAGAAGAAATTATCAAAAAAACAGAGTGGAATCTACCACTTGATGCAGATCGTACACAAATAATGAACCGTTTGTTCCAAGAAGCAAAGGTAGATTAAATTAGAATTGCATAAAGGAGACACTCTTTGGGATGTCTCCTTTCTTTATACATAAACTGGTCTCTGTCTGAATTCTAGCAGAGCTTATATTTTTAACAAGGGAAGGTAGGTGGAAAATGTGAGAAAACGAACGAAGAAGATTTTGTTTTCCTTTTCACTACTCGTCTTTTTATTCTTTTATATCCCAATTCTTTTTGTCATTATCTATTCATTCAATGATTCCAAGCTAGGAACCGTCTGGACTGGCTTCACCCTAAAATGGTATAGCTCCATTTTTGAAAACAGTCAGTTGATAGGTGCGACGATGAATAGTCTTTATTTGGCGGTTGTTTCCACCATTATTGCCACTATTTTAGGAACACTAGCCGCACTGGCGCTACATCGTTATACGTTTATTGGGAAAAAATCAGTGGAATTTCTCTTTTATATTCCAGTTGTCATTCCTGATATTGTTGTCGCGGTAGCCCTACTTGCGATATATGGAATCTTAAACATGTCACTAGGACTGAACACGGCGATTCCAGGTCATGTTGCGATTACGATTTCCTATGTCATGCTGGTTGTCCTAGCGAGATTATCTTCGTTTGATAAATCTCTAGAAGAAGCTGCAAAGGATTTAGGAGCAAACGAATGGAAAACATTTTGGAAGGTGACATTCCCACTTATTTTTCCAGGAATCTTAGCTGGAGCGTTACTTGCCTTTACGATATCACTTGATGAATTTGTTATTTCGTTCTTTACACTCGGACCTGGCGATAATACACTACCAGTACTAGTTTACTCGATGGTTCGATTAGGTGTTTCTCCAGAAGTAAATGTATTATCAACGTTTATTATTTTAATCTTGGTAATTGTAGTCGTGATCATGGGCTTACGAATGCGAAAAGGGGGAGAAGTTAAATGAGAAGAAGCTTCAAACAAGCATATATGCTGTTATCCCCTAGTCTGTTATGGTTAACCTTGTTTTTAGTTATACCAGTGGTGTTTATTGGCGTCATCAGCTTCACAACGAATGGTGATTTTGGAGCAATAATTTATCAGTTTAGTACGGAAGCCTACAGTGCAGCGTTTAGCTCGCTTTATGCAAAAGTCATTTGGCAATCACTGTGGTGGTCCTTTATTGCGACCTTAATTTGCTTATTCATTGCCTATCCATTTGCATACTTTATCGCCAACGCAGGTAAGTGGAAAAATTTATTGTTGCTACTAGTGATGGTGCCGTTTTGGACTAATTTACTGGTGCGTTTATATGCATGGATTATCCTGATGAATAATAATGGCGTTATTAATAATTTCCTAGTGGATACAGGAATTATAGAAGAACCACTGTCCTTAATGTATTCACCTGGTGGTGTTATCTTAGGCTTAGTGTATGGATTCCTTCCGTTTATGATATTGCCGATTTATTCATCGATTGAACAGCTGGATAAAACGTATTTAGAGGCTTCAGAGGATTTAGGGGCAGGGCCAGTTCGGACTTTCTTACATGTGACACTACCGCTAACATTCCCTGGAATCTTGGCTGGGTTTATCATTACGTTTGTTCCATCGATTAGTGTGTTTGTTGTGACCGACTTATTTACTGGTGGAAAATTACTGATGGTTGGGAATGTCATTCGTGATGCATTTTTAGTGGAGATGAACTGGCAGCTAGGTGCGGCATTATCGTTATTGTTGATGATCCTAGTGTTATTATCGCTGATGATTTTCATGCGGTTTACGAATCGGAAGGATCGAAAGTTGTTGGTATAAAAATGATGGTTAGGAAAAAGTATGCTATTTTTAGCGTGCTTTTTTTCTAAGTAAAATCAATAACTGATTAGGTCTTTATGACTACCTATCGGGGTTTATGGGTAGGTCTTTAGGATGGATTTCAGTAAAATGTGATATAATTTACAACTTTTATTAAAATATTGTCGAATTATGGAAATGTTTTTAGTATAATGGCACTAGACGTATAGGTTTTACGAAAAGGCAAACTTATCGAAAGGTAAGGACGCAAAGCAAAGGGCCTAAGGTTAAATGTGCTATGGCAGCCTAGCTACCGAAGAAAACTGGGACTGGATTGTGGGGAGAACCGTTATTCTTTGGGGTTCTCCTCTTTTATATGACGGTAATAGTCTCTAAATGAAATTAATCGTAAACCGATAATTTAGATAGAAATGAGGTGTTTCAATGGATACTAGAGTTTATATCATTATTCTGGCTGTTGTTTTTCTTCTATTATTAGTGTCATTATTTATTCTCATAAAAAAATTCTTTCATAGTCCCCATTCAGAATCCGCAGCTACGAATGAAACAAATGAGGAGTCAAGCGATCATTCCGGTAAAAATCTCAGAGAAAATTTTCGAGTTCCGCTAGAAGATGTATATTGTTTTGTTGAATTTCTTGATGTGGAAAACGAGGAATTAAAGCCGAAGTTCTTTAATGGCACCATGAAGAATATTAGCGCTGGCGGTGTAAAAGTTGTTTGTAATCATGAGTATCCAATACTAGATGATCTCAAGATCAAAATCCGGTTTACCTTACGCGATAGTATGTTTATTCTGAAGGGCAGATTGGTACGTAAGGAGACCTATCCAGAAAAAAATAAATTCGGATACGGTGTACAGTTCACGAGTCTTTTTGATGAGGAACGTGAGCTTTTGTATCAGATTTTGAATCGGATGGTGATTGAGAAGAAGCGGGAGAAATTGGTTGGGAATTAAATAGTTGTGGAATGGGTCTTTGGTTGTTGTGCCAGGGGCTTATTTTTTTGCCTAGAAACCAGTAGTTTACAAATGGGTTTACAGCTACCGATAAAAAAGAATAAATTTTTATTGAAAAAGATTAAACATCTTTTTATTGTGCCGATATAAATGATACATCATCGCGATGAATGAAATGTTTTGGCCGAACATTTAACAGTGTGGAGTGGAAACTCCTTAAACTATCAAACAACTAATAACTCATAGAGTTATTATACATGCGAGGCATAAGGATGTGGCTCGCTAAAATAAAAAACTACTTACATGGAGGTAAGGAAAACATGATTATCAATCACAATATTTCAGCATTAAACGCACACCGTCAAATGGGTGTAAACACTGGAAATACACAAAGTTCTTTAGAAAAACTTTCTTCAGGTCTTCGTATTAACAAAGCCGGCGATGACGCTGCCGGTCTAGCAATCTCAGAAAAAATGCGTGGACAAATCCGCGGATTAGAAATGGCTTCTAAGAATGCTCAAGATGGTATTTCTTTAATCCAAACTGCTGAAGGTGCTTTGAACGAATCTCATTCTATTCTTCAACGTATGCGTGAATTAACTGTTCAAGCTGGTAACACAGGTACTCAAGAAGCTGATGATTTACAAGCTATTCAAGATGAAATTGATCAACTTTCAGAAGAACTAGATGGAATTTCTTCTCGTACTGAATTCAACGGTAAGACATTACTTAATGGTTCGTATGCTGTATCAGGAACGAATAAAGAAGGACTTACATTCCAAATTGGAGCTAACGAAGGACAACAATTAAGTGTAAACATTGAAAGTATGGCAGCTTCTGGACTTGGTCTTGCTAGTGGTTCAGGTGCAGTAACTATGGACAAACTTAGCGTTTCTGGATTTGCCGGTGCAAGTGGTAAAGCGGCATTTGACGGCGCAATTAAATCTATTGACGAGGCAATTAAGCAAGTATCAACACAACGTTCAGCTTTAGGTGCTGTACAAAACCGCTTAGAGCATACTATTAACAATTTAGGTGCTTCTCAAGAAAATCTAACAGCTGCTGAATCTCGTATTCGTGACGTTGATATGGCGAAAGAGATGATGGAATTCACTAAGAATAACATCCTTAATCAAGCTGCTCAAAGTATGTTAGCACAAGCTAACCAGCAACCTCAAGGAGTATTACAATTACTTCGTTAAATTTTAATTTTAAAAAAGACCCTAGCAAAATTGCTAGGGTCTTTTTTAAAAGCCTATAAACATATTTTTCGTACGTAATCTTCATTGTCTGAATTCGTATACTGTAGAATAATCTATCCATCATATTAAATTTACTATAACACTATATTTTACCTTGATTTTTTAAGTAGATCATTTTGTAAATCAAGTAAATTTTATAGTTTCTATTTCTAAATTAATTGCTAACTATATCTTCGTACTATAAATAGCTAGATTTATATATTTTTGACTTTATTCTAATTTGGATATATTTTATTGATTTCTTATACATTATTATAATGATGTTTAAAGAATTAACTTAAACTGAATTTTAACATAAGAAACATACCAATCATTCCTAATTGATATAAAATTGACTAGTTGACTTGAATTAGTTCCTTATCTGCCGATATTAATGATATATGATGTAAAGTTTTATAAACAGGAGGATCTCATGCAAATAATATATAACGAAGTGGAACTTAATATAGATAATGATTATACAGCTATTAACACTATTTTCGAGAAGATAAATGATTCTATAAAGAGACAAAATGTGGTGTTTAGTCATTTAACCGTGGATGGGATAGAAGTATATGAAAATCATGAGGAGTATTTAAAAGATCGGATATATGATATTAATACGGTTGAGATAGTTCTTAGAAAAACAAAAGTAATGATTTGGGAAACCATGACTTCTGTAAATGATTATTTATTACGAGCTATTCCTGCTCTTAAAAAGTTAGCTGATGAAAGTTATGAAAAATTTACTAAAGAAACCTGGAAGGGAATTGATCAATTAGCAGACGGAATGCAATTAATACTACAGTTTGTTTCATTTACTAAGTCTTCAATACAACAACCTTTACATTGGGATGAGATTGAAAAGAGTTTCCAAGCTTGTGAAGAGAATTTTGTAAAATTAATCGAAGGTGTTGAAATCAAAGATACTGTGCTGATTTCTGACATTTTAACTTATGAAGTAACGCCCGCGTACGAGGAACTACAAAAACGATTAGCAGCATCGCTTAAAGATGAGGAGTTTTTAAGAAATGTTAATTGATAATACTTTACTACTGCGAGAACATTTTCCGCAAATTCGCAAGTATTTTTTGGAGTATGGGAAGTATTTAGATTGTAATAATTTGGAAATATTAAATTCGAAATCAGGACAAAAAACTATCCGTTATCTGATTGAAGATAATAAAGGTATAATGGTTCATAGTGCGTATGATCCAGTACATGAAGCTGAAAGAATAATAGCTGCACATAGAGATGAGATAAAAAAAGATACCCATGTCTTTTTTTATGGGATTGGTATGGGTTATCATGTTGAAAGGTTCAAGGAACTTTTTCCTAATAATAGTTATTCTTTATATGAGCCATCACCTGAAATCTTTTATAAAATGACTCAGCATAAGTTGTTAGAATCTATTATAACTAAAAAAATTGAGCACCTATATATACATTCACACATTAATGAATCAAACGAATATTTGGAAGAATTTAATACAAATAATAAAGATATACGTCTTATTGTTTTGCCTAGCTATGAAAATATTGTTAAAGATAAAATTCAACATTTTCGTACTAAGATAACGGAAGCTATAAGAGTTCGTCGTGCAGGTTTGCATACAAATGTTAGTTTTCAAAAATTATGGGTAATTAATAGTTTGCTTAACTTCAAAGAAGTTTTAGAAACTCCAAATATTCTGAGGGATATTGATCATTCGCAATTTGCTGGAAAACCTGCAATAATTGTTTCGGCAGGTCCTTCCTTAGCAGAGGATATTGAGCATATTAGATATATCAAGGAAAAAAAGTTGGCAAACATATTTTCTGTAGGTTCAGCAATTAATAGTTTAATTTCTTATGACGTATTGCCAGATGCAGTATGTACGTATGACCCAGGAAAAATGAATCATAAGGTTTTTGAACTTATGATTGAAAATAATATTGATTATATACCAATGGTATTTGGTTCGAGCGTAGGATATGAAACATTAACTAATTATCAGGGTCCGAAAGTACATTTTATTACATCTCAGGATAGATCATCAATTTACTTTTTAAGAGAACAATTGAATATAGAACAAGACATTGTAATGGATTCTCCTTCAATTGCTGTTATGACGTTCCAAATCCTAAACAAGTTAGGTGCAAATCCAATTATTTTTGCAGGACAAAATCTAGGTTATTTATATGATCGATTATATTCAGAGGGTATTGAATATGACCATATAAATTCAATAGTGGATAAAAAGAAGTTAGGGAAAGCTCTTAAGACTACTGATGTATATGGAAATGAAATTAAAACGAACATAGGGTTTAATAATATGCGTGAAAGTATAGAACAATTGACTAAGATTTTTAAAGGTACAACGTTCATTAATACTACAAAGGGTGGGGCAGAAATTGAAGGAGTTCCTTTTCAACCAATTGAAGATGTGATTAAAAATACAATAAATCAACCAATAAAAAAGAACGATTTATGGTGGAAATCACATAATTCATATAGTAAAACTGAAATGGACAATAAAATGGAAGAACTATATAAAGCCATGGATAAATATAATAATATTATCAGTAAATTTGATGCTTTATGTGATTCATTTGGTGACCATAATAAATTGCGAAACCAATTAAAGGTGGGAGAATTACTTATTCAATTCAATTCATTATATAATCAATTAAATCAAAATATATATTACAAAAATTTCTTGTCATTTTATATTAGAGTTCAGGTTCAATATGTAGCAAATGAAGTAAAACGATTAAATAGTGAGATAGATTCGGTGTATGTTATAAATGAAGTGCTGAAGTTTCTTCCGAATTTTTTACAACAATGCAAGCAAGGAAATAAAGAATTAGAACAATTTATACGCCATAGTCAGAAGAATACTGGTGCTAAGGAATAAATAGATTGAATGTGACCTTTAATGAAAATAGTATATAATACAAATTAAAACATGAATGGAGATATAGAATGGCAAGAATTATTTTATACAAAGGTCAATCTAATTATGGGTCTTTAAGATTGCATGTGGATCAATTGGGTTCAGCCTTACGAAAATCCGGACATAACGTTATAATTATTGATTTAATGGAGAAATATAGTCTAACAAATCTAAATAGGGAATTGAATAACAAGCCTGATTTTGTACTTGGTTTCAACGGTATAGGGATTGATTTAACTTCTCAGGGGAAAAGTATTTATGATATTGTAAATGTTCCATATATAGCAGCGATTGTTGACCATCCTCACTTTCACATTGAGAGACTAAGTACTAAAATGAATCAATTATATGTTACTTGTTTAGATAGAAGCCATTTAAAGTTTTTAAGGACATATTTTCCTGAAAAACACATTAAAGGTTCTATGCTTTGGATGCCTGGTGGAAATAGAATAATAAGTAATGATATAAATGTTGATTCTAAAGAAAAATATCTTGATAGGGATATTTCTATCTTATTCACTGGTACATTTAGAGGGGAACCGGAAAGAGGTTGGAAAAATTATGCACCGTCAATCAAATCTTTGTTAGACAATATTACAGACAAAGTTTTGTCATCTAATCTAT
Organism: Ornithinibacillus contaminans; assembly: GCF_001038425.2. Lineage (GTDB taxonomy): Bacteria > Bacillota > Bacilli > Bacillales > Amphibacillaceae > Ornithinibacillus > Ornithinibacillus contaminans. Next base: position 12,848 of record NZ_LDPV02000030.1, on the reverse strand, counting down.
TATCCTACGAAAATGCTTTAGAAACAGTATTAAATGAACTTAATATGGATTTGAGTAAAGAACAGATTAATAAGATGAATTTATTAATGCCTCTAGTAGATTCTTTTGTACATGCATATAGGCGATATACATTCTTAGAGCAATTAGCTCAACATAATCTTAATATAGATCTCTATGGAATTGGTTGGGAGAAGATGAAATCCAAATGGTCATCTTTTACATTCAATGGAGAAGGTAGCTTTTCAGATACTTTAATAAAACTAAAAAAAGCAAAGATTGTATTGAATACAAATTATAATTTTGTTGATGGTGGTCATGAGAGAGTTTTTGCTGCAATGATAAATGGTGCAGCAATAATCACTGATCCAAGTAAAGTATATATGGAGGAATTTCAGGATAAACAGGACATCTTTTTCTATGATTGGAAACAATTAGACAGCGTACCAGCTAATATAACAAATCTTCTTGAGAACCCAGACGAACTGTGGGAAGTAGCTGTCAGTGGTCAGAAAAAAGTTTTGAAATCTCACACTTGGGAGGCAAGAGCGGAACAATTAATAGATTTTGTTGAATTAAACAAAATTATTTATAGTTTGTAATATAAATATTTCTTAGAAATCATGGCATTGTAAGGAGTTCGGTTAGAAACCCTATAATAAAAAGGGTAGATTTCTATAACTATCTTATGATTGAATTGAAATGAATTCTTAAGTTGAACTATTTTAAAAACGAATGCATATGGGGGACGTTAGATATATACCAATAATTAGCTTTTTTATATGTTTTCAACAATTTTTATTTAATTCATTCCTCATAAGGAGAAAATATGAAAGTTAATCATATATCTGATATGGAAAATGGCTGGTTTATTGGTGATTTTTCTCCAACTATTTTGGAAACGACTGATTTTGAAGTAGCTGTGAAGAATCATAAAGCTGGTTATGTTGAAAAAAGTCATTATCACAAGCGTGCAACAGAAGTAATAGTTGTTGTCTCAGGAAAAATCTCAATGAATGATATTATATATACAGATGGTTCTATTATTACGCATGAGCCATTTGAAGTAAGCGATTTTTGTGCTCTAACCGATGTGACTACTGCAGTAGTTAAATTTCCAAGTCTAGTCGAAGACAAATATTATATCAAATAACGAGATGACAATATAAATATAAAGGATGAGGAAATGTGGAAACAGTTGGATTAATTCCAAGTGCAGGAAAGGGAAGTAGGTTAGGATTACCTTTTTCAAAAGAGATGTTCCCAGATGTGCATAATGAGAGTTATAGACCAATTATTATGCATACAATTGATGCTATGAAGCGATCTGGGATAGAGCATCTTATTTTTACAATTAATCCTAAGAAGAAAGAATTAATTGAATATCTAGGTAATGGGAAACAATTTGGTATGAATTTTTCGTATTGTATTCATCCGGAACCCCGTTCATTACCCGAGTCTCTTCATGAAAGTTACCACCTAATAAAGGGAAAGAGAGTTGTCTTCGCAATGCCTGATACGGTTATTAAACCAGATAGCTTTATAGATGACATGATTTATGCTCATGAACATACAAAGAATACAGCTGCCACGTTAGGCTTATTCAAAACTGATACACCTAATAAATTTGCTATGGTTGACTTTGAAGGTGAAAAAGCTACGTATGCAATAGAGAAGCCAAAGAAATCGGATTTAAAGTGGATGTGGGGTTCTATGGTTTGGGGAGAGGAATATATTGAGAGGTTTCATCAGTATGTTGAAGAAAACAAGTATAAGGAACGTGAAGGGGAGATGATGTTGACCAATTCACTCACAACCCTTATTCAAGAACGTAAAGTTACAGTAGTACCTTTTGAATACGGAGAATATAGAGATCTGGGTACTTACTCCGAAATCATTAACTGGGCCACCATTAAGCAATAATATTCCTTAAGGTAGTAAGGAGATTGAAATGAAAGGATTACTTGAAAACAAAAAAATTATAGCATGGGGGTCAGGCTTGTTTTTTCAAGAGTGCTATTTGGAATTACCATTATCTATTAGCTACATCGTTGATAACGATTCTAAAAAATGGGGAACTAGTTATAAAGGAATACCAATTTATAGTCCTGATAGACTGAAAAATGAGGATAAATCTAATACAATCATTATTATTTATTCCTTGTTTTTTCAAGAGATAAAACTACAAATAGGTACTTTAGGTGATTATGTTTCTATTTTTTACGGAGAATTATTTGAAGAACAATTTCAGGAGAAGGTAAATTTAATACAATACAACATCTCAGATAAACATATTCAGAGAAACCCAAAGTCAACTAATGCAATAGTGGTTCAAGGATTAGTAGATGAAAAGGTTACTAAAGATGTGTTGAATTATTATGCTGTTAAATATCCAAATGATTATATAATATTATCAACATGGGAAACTACACCAACCGGCGTACTAAAAGAACTTGAATTGTATGTCGACTATATCCTTTTACATCCTATTCTTCCTTGGAATGGCCAAGGAAACCGAAATGCACAAATTGCTACAACTTTCCAAGGGATACTTAAAGCAGCAGAACTTGGTGCAAAGAGTGTCTTAAAGACACGTACAGATATGGCAGTTTTAAGGGAGAATATATTCGATGCTAGTATTCTGCTGAGTGAATCCTTTGACAACAAAGTTGTTCAATCTTATGGTTTAAATAGCCGAATCATCATCCCTCAGTCTTATACAGCAAAGTACAGACTTTATCATCCATGTGATCTAGCGATGTTAGGTAATACGGAAGACTTACTTAAATATTGGAATATTCCAAATGATGATCGCTATTATGAAGTAACCAAGTTCCGTAATCTAAATAATGTTTCAATTTATGAGGCATTTGAGAAAGAAATGTTAGCTGAATCCTATATAGCTGTAAATTTTTGTAAAAACATCGGTCGTAAATTACAGGGAACTTTGAAAGATAGCTTAAATTTTTACCGAGATTTTTATATAGTTCAGGATAACAACTGGTTTGATTTACAATGGTTTAAATATAAATTTATACATCAGAGTAAAACATTATATATAGATCATTACGAATGGATAAGGTTATATAAAAAAATGCAAATTGATTTGGTAGAAGTAGATATATATAAAGATAAAATATCTTCACTCCCTTTTAATATATCTATATAATGAATTCATAAACTTCAAGATAATAATTTAATATTTCCTCTTAATGATCCTCTATTGGAAAATGCTTAAAAGTCTTAAGGGGAGAGACAAGAAAAAAAGACCCTGGTCAAAAAATAGGAGTACAGCTCTGAAAAGATTTTTATAGGGATTGAAACTATTATAAAATTGGAATAAATGGATGAAAGGAATTATTTAATTAATGAACACAAAAAAATTACGTACAGTTTTCGCAGAATCCTTAGAACTTGATTTATCCCTTGTTACAGATAACTTAACTTATAATTCTGTCCCCGAATGGGATTCAGTAGGACATATGGCATTAATTGCTGAAATTGAAGATACGTTTGACATCATGCTAGATACAGATGATGTATTAGATATTAGTTCTTTTGCTAAAACAAAGGAAATATTAACAAAATATGATATTTTCTTTGAGTAGAAAGGAATAACCATATGTTATTAGATGGAAAAATAATTTTAATAACAGGTGCTTCCCGTGGGATTGGACAGGCAACCGCTGTCCAATTAGCTAAAGAAGGGGCACGAGTTATTATTCATGGTCGCTCGAAAGAAAGTTTAACAGAAACTAAAAATCAGATTGAACATTTAACTAGTTACCAACCTTTTGAGGTTATCTATGATGTTCGTGATGAGTCTGAAATGAGATTTTCTTTTCAACAGATTAAAAAGCAATTCGGTTATTTAGATGGTATTGTAAATAATGCAGGCATTATGCATGAAGCGCTATCAGGTATGTTACCAAAAGAATCATTACAAGAAATGCTAGATGTTAATGTAATAGGGGTATTAAATCATATACAACTAGCATCAAGATTGATGTTAAAACAAAAAAAGGGATCTATAGTGAATATAAGTTCTATTATCGGTACAAATGGAGCTGAAGGCAGTGTAGGATATTCGGCCACTAAGGCTGCGGTTGTTGGAATATCACGATCAGCTGCAAAAGAATTGGGCGAACGAGGTATTCGAGTGAATGCTATAGCACCAGGATTTATCAATACAGATTTAACAAAGCATTATGAAGGATATAAAAAAGAAAAAGTTTTAAGCAAAATTACAATGAATCGATTTGGACAGGCGGAAGAAATAGCAAATGTAATAGTCTTCCTTATGTCTGATTTATCTTCTTATGTAACAGGTCAAGTCATCGGAGTGGATGGTGGCATGGTTATTTAACCATGCTTTTTCCAATGGAAAGGGTTGTATACATGTATCTTTGGGAGAATCTACAAAAAGAAAATACTGCAATAATTACACAAACAAATTCAAAAACATATACGAATTTTTTTCAGGATGTCGAAGCTGCTCAAGAAGTTTTGAGAAATGATGAAACCGATAAACAATTAATTACATTGTTATGTAAAAATAATTATGAAATAGTTGTCATGTATATAGCTGCCTTACGATCAGGTCATGCTGTTATGTTATTAAATGAGGACATAGAGAATTCCTTATTGGAAAAAATTATAAAAGAATATCAACCTAAGTGGATATTTGGAGATACTGAGATTAAAGGGTATAAATTAGAACAAGAGAAATTAAGAGCTAGAATAGACAACGTAAACTATAAAATCCATCCTGACTTAGCTGTTTTACTAAGTACATCAGGCACAACCGGCAGTCAGAAATTTGTACGATTATCTTATTCGAATATCCAATCTAATGCACAGTCGATCATTGAATATTTGGATATTACACAAGAAGATAGAGGAATTCTTAACTTGCCATTATCCTATTCTTATGGATTTTCCATTCTTAATAGTCATTTACTTGTCGGTGCGACTGTGTTATTAACAGATGAAAGCGTTATGGAAAGATCATTTTGGAAATTTGTTAGAGAATATAAAGCAACTTCATTATCAGGAGTACCGTATACGTATCAAATGCTTCGACGAGTAGGATTCCTAAATATGGATCTTCCAGATTTAACTACATTAACCCAAGCTGGTGGACATTTGGACGAAGCACTTGTAAAAATATTTGGTGAGTATGCTCTACAAAATGATAAAAGATTCTTTGTTATGTATGGACAAACTGAAGCATCGCCTCGGATGGCTTATGTTCCATCAGAGGCCATATTGGAGAAGCCAAGTTCAATTGGTATTCCAATTCCTGGTGGAAATTTTAAGATTGAATCTGAAACAAGTGAATTGATTTATACAGGTCAGAATGTGATGATGGGTTACGCTGAGTCCAAGGAAGATTTAGAAAAAGAGGATGAATGTCATGGATTATTATATACTGGGGATAAAGCAAAGGTAGATCAAGATGGTTACTACTATATTACAGGGCGTATGAAGCGTTTCGTGAAACTTTTTGGTCTACGTATTAATTTGGATGACATTGAAAGAAAACTGGAATCTATAACTAGACAAGCTGTTGCATGTATAGGAAATGATGACAGACTACTCGTTGCAGTAGAAACAGAAGATACTGTTTCTGATATAAAGGAATGTTTAGAAAAAAACTATAAACTACATAAATCAGCTTATAAAATTTATGTAGTTGAGTCAATTCCAAGATTGGCAAATGGAAAGACTGACTATCGATCTATAAAGGATGTAATACAATGACTTTTCCATATGATTTAGAAAAACGAGAAAAACAGTCAAAATTACTATATCAACTAAATCAATTAACCTCTTTTCATATAAATAATAATCATGCTTATAAAAATATGATTAATAAATCAATAGGAATAAAACAGGCAGCTACCATAGAAGAAGTCCCATATTTACCAGTTCAATTATTCAAGTTAATGGATCTTGTAACTGTTCACAAGGAAGAAGTTGTTAAAGTCCTTACTTCTAGTGGCACAACTGGCCAACAGGTGTCCAAAATTTATTTAGATAAAGAGACTTCCGCCAATCAGACTAAAGCATTGGTTGAGGTTATGAGGCCAGTATTAGGAAACACTAGGTTACCTATGATTATTTTGGATTCAAAGTCAGTGCTAAAAAACCGACGTTCTTTTAGTGCAAGAGGTGCTGGAATATTAGGTTTTGCTAACTTTGGTAGGAAGCATTTTTACGCCTTTAATGATGATATGACCGTGGACTGGGAAGGGTTAAAAGAATATGTAGTTAAAAATAAAGGCACAAGACTATTATTATTTGGGTTTACGTTTATGATATGGAAATATGTGTATAAGGAAGCTAAGGAAAAAGGTATAGATATTGAGTTTGGAGACAGTACCTTAATACATGGTGGTGGATGGAAAAAGCTACGAACTGAATCTGTTGATCGTCATATATTTAATTCCGAACTTAAGCGTGTACTAGGTATCCAGGAGGTGCATAATTACTATGGAATGGTGGAACAGGTTGGTTCTATTTTCGTAGAATGTGAAAATGGGTATCTACATACACCAAATTATGCCGATATTATAATTAGAGATCCAATCACATTAGTGCCTCTACCACATGGTGAGCAAGGTTTAATTCAGGTAGTAAGCTCCCTTCCGAAGAGTTACCCAGGTCATAGTTTACTTACAGAGGACTTGGGAACGATTCATGGAGAGGATGATTGTTTATGTGGATGGAAAGGTAAGTATTTTTCTGTATCTGGAAGGATTCCAAAAGCAGAATTAAGGGGATGCAGTGATACATTCGCTTATGATCAAGGAGGGGAAAACTAATGCACTTTTATTGGCCAAAGAATGGCACAGAGCAGTCGATCGAGGATTTACAAACAAAGTCCCCCCTTTCTCCTTTTAATACTAATGTGTTATCGTTTATTCAATCATTATCTAAGCGTTTAATACGATATAGACAGTATCCTGAAATTGTAGCACTAGGCTATTGGATGAGAAAATCACAAATTGCTGAATTGCAAGTTATATGGGAAAGAGAAAATAAGAATAAGTTTATTAAAGCTAGGGGAATAGTATTTCATATTGCCCCTTCTAATGTTGATACAATATTTATTTATTCATGGATTTTATCTTTACTAGCAGGTAATTGCAATATTATTCGAATATCTGGTAAAGTACAGCAACAAAAAAATATATTATTATCTGCTGTTTTTGAGGAATTATCTAATTCTAATAATCAGGAGATTGCAGATAGAACAATTGTATTAACCTATCCCCATCAAGATAATACTACGGAAAAATTAAGTCTGCAGTGTCATACCCGTGTTGTGTGGGGAGGAGATAATACGGTAAATACAATACGTAAAATTCCTCTGTCTCCTATGGCTAACGAACTAGTTTTCCCAGATCGTTTCGCAGTGTCAATAATAAATGCAGAAGCTGTAATTGCTTTAAGAAATCAGGAGCTTCAACAACTGGCAGAACAGTTTTATAATGACGCATTCTGGTTTGATCAAATGGCATGCTCTTCACCAAAACTAATTTTGTGGACAGGGTGTCAAGATACAGTTAAAAATTCAAAAGAAACTTTTTGGAATGCAGTTGAACAAGTGGTTAAAGATAAGAATTATGAATTCTATTCTGCCGTACAAGTTCAGAAGCTTGCTACTGGGTTATGGCTAACAGGCGAAGATGATGTAACAGAACTAGATCACCGAGTACAGTTCTCTCGGGTCTTGTTCGAAAGTATTACCCCAGATTTTCGAGAAAGACATTGTGGAGGCGGACTTTTTTACGAGCAATATCTTAAAAATACCGAGGATATCGCAAAAATAATAGTTGACAAAGATCAGACAATTTCATACTTTGGTTATTCTAGGGAAGAATTAATCTCTGTAATAAATCAGATACGAACTCGAGGAATTGATCGTATTGTACCAATTGGTAAAGCGTTGGAGTTTCAAACAGTTTGGGACGGACAAAATTTCTTAAAATCCTTCTCGAGAGAAGTTGTGCTTATATGATGAAGTGGTTAAAAATAAAGGAAGAACATTTACAGCAAATTTTAGAGTGGCGTTCTAGTAAGGACGTAACCAGATATATGTATACTGATATACCTTATGATTTGGATAATCAAAGAAAATGGCATATGTCTATTAAAGAAGATACCAATGGTTTCTATTGGGTAATTGAGTATAAAGGAGAATTAATTGGATATATCTCGATAACAGATATAAACTGGAAACATAAAAGTGGATATTGGAACTTTTATATCGGAAATAATAAATACGGTATGCTAGCAGGATTCTTGGGAGCTTATATGTACAACTTTGCATTTTCTTCATTACCATTAAATAAACTAATGGGCGAAGTTATGGCATCGAACGTAGGAGTACGAAAGATGCATTCTAAGCAAGGTGCGCGTGAGATAGGTTATTTTGAAAAACATATTCAGAAAAATGATCAATGGCACGATATATTTTTATATGAGATGACGAAGGAAAAATGGATAAGTAAAGGTAGTAAATTTCATAAATATATACCTGACGTGGAAGTGGAATAATGAAAACAATTGCAATTATACAAGCGAGAATGGGTTCATCTCGGTTACCTGGGAAAGTTTTAAAACGCGTAGGTAATTTTGACAATTTGACCTATGTAACGGAACGAAGTAAGAAAATTGAGGGCATTGCTGAGGTAATCGTAGCCACATCTACAAGGCGAAATGATGACTCTGTTGAATCATGGTGTAATGAACACAATATAATTTGTTTTCGAGGATCAGAGGATGATGTTCTCGATCGCTATGTTCAGTGTGCGAAACAGCATGATCCAGATTATGTTATTCGAATAACAGCAGATTGTCCATTTGTAGATTATGAAATGGCATCTGAAATGGTAGCTATAATGAACGAACAACAAGTAGATATTATTGATCTCACCAGTGATGTACCTAGAGGGTTGGCAGTAGAAGTCATTTCTTTTCGTGCCCTTCAGTATATTCATGAGAATGGAAGTGAAAAGCGTCATCGGGAGCACGTAACCTTTTATGCATATGAGAATAAGAATGAATTTAAAAGAGTTGCTTATCAAGTACCTTTAAATCGTTTATACCCTAAACTCAGAATTACATTAGATACAGAAGCGGATTATAACTTAATTTCTAACGTTGCCGTGCATTTTAATGATTTATACGTTTCTAGTGCAGATGTAATTCAGTATTTACTAGACCATCCTGAAATCGCTAAATTGAATGAACATATTGAACAAAAGCCGGTGATTTAAATGAATATATTAGTACGTACGGATGCCTCTACTGAAATTGGAAGTGGTCATGTGATGCGGTGTTTAACAATTGCGGACAGTTTAAAAAAAATTGGGCATCTTGTGACGTTTTGGATGAAAGTATTACCAGGGAACCTAATTAGTTTAGTAGAAGAAAAAGGATATACTGTTGTGCAAAAGGTCGAACTATCGGATATATTGATTGTTGATCATTATTGTCTAGATAGGAAATGGGAACAAGACATGCGAAAGTATACAAATAAAATAGTTGTAATTGATGATCTTGCAAATAGACAACACGATTGTGATCTTCTGCTGGATCAGAATGTCGTCTTTAATTATGAAATACGTTATGATAACTTAGTACCTAGGCATTGTAAAAAACTTCTAGGACCGAAATATTTAATTATGCGTGATGAATTTATTCTAGCCCGTTTGAATAATCAACATCATTCAGGAAGGCTGGATAATCTCCTCGTTTTTATGGGAGGCAGTGATCTAACAAATGAAACGCTTAAGGTTTTGGAAGCATTAGAAAAAACAAAAACAGAATTTAGCCAAATAAATGTTGTTGTTGGAAGTAGTAACCCAAATAAATTAAACATTAATGAGATATGTTTAGAAAAGAACTACTTCTTTCATTGTCAAATAAATTATATGGCAAGATTGATGGGTGAGGCAGATTTTTCTATTGGAGCAGGAGGATTATCAACTTGGGAAAGATGTTATGTTGGACTTCCATCTTCTAGCACGATAATTGCAGACAATCAATTAGAAACTACAATAACAGCTGAAAAATTAGGTGCTGTAATTAATTTAGGAAGGCATGAAGAGGTTACAATTAATACTTATACAGAACTATTAAATTCCTTGCCTAGACGTAAACAAGAATTACTACGAGTTAGTCAAAAAGGATTAGAAATAACTGAAAGCGAAGGACAACCTAACCTTTGGCTTCAAGAAATAGTGGGGTAGTTATTTATGATGAAAATTGGTAATAAGGAAATAGGTAATCACACAAAGCCCTTTATAATTGCAGAAATGTCGGGAAATCATAATCAGTCATTAGAACGAGCTTTACATTTAGTAGAATTAGCAGCAGATGCTGGTGTAGACGCAGTAAAACTACAAACTTATACGCCAGATACCATAACTTTAGATGTTCATACTGGAGAGTTTTTTATCTCCAATGAAAGGGATCTATGGAAAGGACAATCTTTATATCATTTATATGAAAAAGCCTACACTCCTTGGGAATGGCATAAGGAAATTTTTGAGAGATGCCAAGAGCTTGGAATGTTAGCATTCAGTTCTCCATTTGATGAGACTGCTGTTGATTTCTTAGAATCACTGAATGTACCTGCATATAAAATTGCCTCTTTTGAGAATGTGGATATTCCTTTAATTAAAAAGGTTGCAAAGACTGGAAAACCTATAATTATTTCCACTGGGATGGCAACATCTGCTGTTCTGGATGAGGCAGTTCAAGCGGTCAGATCGGAAAATAATAATAAAATCATTTTGTTGAAGTGCACCAGTAATTACCCGGCAACACCAGAAAACTCTAACATAGCTACGATTCCACATCTTAAGGATTTGTTTAATACAGAAGTTGGATTATCAGACCATACAATGGGAGTCGGAGTATCTGTTGCAGCAGTTGCTTTAGGAGCTACTGTAATTGAAAAACATTTTACAACTTCACGTGCTGAAGGTGGAGTAGACGCTGCTTTTTCATTGGAACCACATGAATTAAAATCACTTGTTTATGAAACTGAACAAGCTTGGCAAAGTATTGGTAAAATCCAATATGGACCGACTGAAGCAGAAAAAGCTTCACTAAATAGTAGGCGATCACTATATATTGGTGAAGATATGAAGGCTGGAGATATTTTTACTCAAAATAATCTTCGAAATGTACGTCCTGGATTAGGACTAGAACCTAAATATTACGATTTAATACTAGGAAAAAAGATAAAGGTAGATGCTAAAAAGGGATTACCACTTAATTGGGAAATGTTAATATAATTTGTATTAGAAAAATGATTTATGTATGAGGATTAGTCCCATGATATTTAGCTGATATTATCTGATTTTGTTCTTTTGATTTCCCAAGGCCAGAATGGTGCTGGAATGACTTTAATTATGACTCTTTTTTGAAAAAACTAATAAAAAAGCAATGGCGGGTTTGTCAAATAAAGTGTGTAAGTCCTAAAAAGCACACTCAGATATTTGAGAACCCTATCCTTTAATCGGTCATCCGTTAATAGCTGGTTCATGGCTAAAGACCAGTTTTGAATATGACCGCCTTCCCATTTGTTTTCTAATTCTTTAACTCGTAAATATAGAACTTTAAGCAGAGCGTTCTCGTTGGGGAATGCTCCTTTTTTTGTTGCTTTTCTAAAGCTAGAATGGATACTTTCCACTGCATTGGTTGTGTACATAATTTTGCGGACAGCACTGCCATATTCATATAATTGTTCAACGTGTTCAAAGTTTCGTTCCCAAACATCAATAGCACCTGGGTAGGCAGACCATTGTTGTTTGAAGGATTCAAAAGTGCTTTGACAAGCCTTTAGACTTTGAGCTCCGTAAACCTTTCTTAAAGAGGCTGTAAATGCTTTGTAGTCCTTGCTTGGAACGTACTTAATGGAATTACGGATTAAGTGTACAATGCACCGTTGTACGACTACGTCAGAAAATATTGAGCGGGCTCCTTCCTCCAGTCCTGATACGCCATCCATAGAAATAAAGAAGATATCTTCGACTCCTCTTGCTTTAATTTCATCAAAGATTTGCATCCATTTGTGCTTGCTTTCTGTTTCATTTAGCCACAGACCAAGAATGTCTTTGTTGCCCTCTATTGTATAGCCTAAAATGGTGTAAACAGCGTACTTTTTTGTCTCGTATTGATTGCGAATGGTTGTGTACATGCAGTCTACAAAGACAAAAGGATAACATTCATCTAAAGGACGACTTTGCCATTCTTCTAAATCAGGCAGCACGGTATCTGTGATATCAGAAACCATTTCATGAGACACAGAAAAGCCGTAAATGTCTTCAATGGTAGATGATATGTCTCGTTGGGACATGCCTCTCGCATACATGGAAATAACCTTGTCCTCTATTTCAGAAACATCTTTTTTACGTTTCGGGATGATCTGAGGTTCAAAAGAGCCGTCACGATCTCGTGGCACCTCGATTTCCACTTCCCCAGCACTGGTATTTAAGATTTTCTTTCCGTAACCATTTCTCCTGTTATCTGTGCTCTTTTCCCCTTTATCGTTTGAATCATAGCCAAGATGATGGTTCATTTCACCTTTTAACATGGATTCAAACATAGGGCCAAATATGTCTTTCAGTGCATTCTGCATGTCTTGTACGGACTCTGGTTGGTATTGTTCTATAATTCTATTAGCTAACTCTACTGATTTTGGATCACGCTTCGATTTCGCCATTAGAAACAACTCCCCAATTCATATATTCTTAGTTTAACAATAAAAAAATAAACTGCGAAGTAAGAGCCGTACGCTCTCTTACTTACACAGTTTATATTACACTCCC